>NZ_JAXMPB010000002.1:0-597333 GCF_034380315.1 Sphingopyxis sp. | reverse complement strand
CCCCGCCGAGATCGCCGGCCAATGGTCCTGGGGGCATGCCCCCAGGACCATTGCCATCCCATCAATCAACCATCATGAAGGAGCCGGACTCTACCTCTGACTGGTAACAATCAGGGGAGCACGTCAGGAAGTATGGTGGACGCACTAGGGTTCGAACCTAGGACCCGCTGATTAAGAGTCAGCTGCTCTACCAACTGAGCTATGCGTCCACGTGCCGGTTTTCGGCTTTGCTTGCGGCGCCGAGGTCTCCTCTTTGCTGCGAAGCGAGCGGCCCGCTATCATGCCCCGTTGGGGTTGGCAATGGTCTTGCCAAGTTTTTTTTCAATGAAAGCGGCGTGTGCCCGTTTTGTTGTCATTTTCAATCGCGAGAATGATGCCGACGCAGGTCATAATCGTCAGCATGGAGGACCCTCCGTAGGAGAACAGCGGTAACGGAATACCGACGACCGGAGCGAGGCCCATCACCATCATGAGGTTGATCGCGATATAGAAGAATATCGTCATCGTAAGGCCCGCAGCGGTGAGCTGGCCGAAGCGGGTCCGCGCCTTCAGTGCAACGCCGGTTGACCAGCGCAACAGCAGGAAAAAGCCGAAGAGGAGCGCGGCCCCACCGATCAGTCCCCATTCTTCGGCCATGGTCGCGAAGATGAAGTCGGTGTGTCCTTCGGGAAGGTAATCGAGATGGCTTTGTGACCCGTTGAGGAAACCCTTGCCGCCGATCCCGCCAGACCCGATCGCGATTTTTGACTGGCTGATGTGATAGCCTGCACCGAGCGGGTCGCTTTCAGGATCAAGGAAAATCAGAACGCGGCGCTGTTGATAATCGTGGAGCATCGAAAAGAGCAGCGGCAGAGCCGCCGCACCGGCGACGGCTGCACTGCCGAACCACCAGAAGGGCAGGCCAGCGGTGAACATGACGATCACGCCGCTAGCACAGATCGCGAGCGCGGTGCCAAGGTCGGGTTGCAGCATGACGAGGCCTGCCGGAATTCCGATGAGGACTAACGCGGGCCACAGTGCAGTCCAGTTCCGGGTCTCGCCGGGAGGCAGTTGCGCATAGAAGCGCGCAAGCGCCAGCACGATCGCAACCTTCATCAGTTCCGAGGGCTGGAGGTTCATGAACCCCAGATTGAGCCAGCGTTGGCTGCCCCCGCCGACGAAGCCAAGTAGCTCGACCGCGAGTAGCAGGACCGCGACGCCGATATAGCCAAGGTAAGAAAAGTCCTCGAAAAACCGGAGTGGAAAACGGCCGAGGATCAGCGCCACACTCAGGAAGACGAGATACCGGAGCCCCTGCTGCCAGGCCCATGGCGACCAGTTGCCACCGGCGGCCGAGTAGAGAACGAGGATACCGAAACCGGTAATCGCGGTCAGCAACGCGATCAGTTTCCAGGGAAAACGCTGAATGGCCGGTGGGACGGGAATCATGGCGCAACATCCGGATCGGGGCCGGTGCTGGCGCCGGATTTCCAGGCCGCATAGTCGCGGTCCATGCGCTCCTTGATCGTTCCTCCCCATCCGGCTTCAAAGCCGGCGAGCGCTTCCATTGCTTTTTCGCGATCGTAGAGGAAGGTGAAGATATCCTTTGCCACGGGTGCCGCAGCGCGGGACCCGCCCATGCCATGTTCGATCACAACCGACGCCGCGTAGCGAGGATTTTCGACCGGCGCGAAGCAGACAAACAGCCCATGGTCACGATATTTCCAGGCGCCGCTTTGACCGCGTGAGCCTGAGGCGAGACCCCGAACCTGCGCCGTACCGGTCTTGCCCCCCATCGTAATGCCGTCGAGGGGGAGGCGGCTGCGCACTGCTGTCCCGGCACCATTCACGACCGTATCCATGCCGAGCCTTGCGATAGCGAGCGATTCGGGGCGTAGCGGCAGCGGCTTGTTTTCGAACTGGCGGTTGATCAGGCGGGGGTATAGCGACCGGCCCGACGCAATGCGCGCCGCCATCACGGCCAGTTGCAGCGGATTGGCGAGTACATAGCCTTGCCCGATGACCGAGTTCAGCGAATCGGATGCGGTCCATTTTTGATCGAACTTGCGCATTTTCCATGCGCTGTCGGGTATGGTGCCGTACCGCTGGTTGCTGCCCGCCAGCTTATACTCTTCACCCAGGCCCAGCATTCGCGCCGTAGGGGCGATGGCGTCATAACCCAGCCGATCGGCGAGCCAATAGAAGTAGCTGTTGCAACTTTTGGCGATCGCAGTCTGCATATCGATGCTGCCATGTGTGCCCAGGCAGCGGAAAAAGCGATTGCCGAGGCGATAGCCGCCAATGCAGGTGTGCCGTTCGCTGGGGTCGACACCATGTTCGACCGCGGCGATCGCCGCCATCGGTTTCAGCGTTGATCCAGGCGGATAGAGCCCGCGCGTTGCCTTGTTGATCAATGGTTGGTGATCGTCGGCGCGCAGCCATGCATATTCATTGCTACTGATCCCGTCCGAAAAGCTGTTGGGATCAAAGCTCGGCATTGAAACAAATGCCAGAATGTCGCCGTTCAGACAGTCGATGACAACGGCTGCGCCCGATTCCCGCCCCATGCGCCGCGCGGCATATTCCTGCAGGTCGGCATCGATGGTCAGATGGACGGTCTTGCCTTGGACATCAGGCTGGGTGCTCAACTCGCGTACGACCTTGCCGCGTGCGGTTACCTCAACCCGCTTTGCGCCGGGCTTGCCTTTCAGCATGGGTTCGAAATATTTTTCCAGACCATCCTTGCCGATCTTGAACCCCGGCGTGATGTAGAGCGGATCCTTCGCCTTCTGATATTCCTCGGCATTGGGGACACCGACATAACCGATCAGGTGGCCGACTGCGGCACCGGTGGGATAATTACGGGCAAAGCCGCGCTGCGGTGCGATACCGGGCAGATCGGGCAAACGAACCAAGACCGAGGCGTAGTCGGCTTCGGACAAATCCTCGCTCACGGCGACCGGCTGGAAACCCGACGCCTGTTTCAAGTCGCGGTTTATGCGCTCCATCGCATCGCCATCCAGCCGCAACAATGTCTTGAGTTGACCCAGGACCAGTTCCTTGTTGTGCAAGCGGTCCGGAATGATGTCGATGCGGAGGGATACGCGGTTATTGGCGAGCGCTTTGCCGTTGCGGTCGACGATCCAGCCTCGGCGTGGCGGCACCAGGGTCAGATTGACCCGATTGCTTTCCGATTCGAGGACGTATCGGTCATTGTCGACGACCGAGATATAGGCCATCCGAGCCGCGAGCGCGGCACCGACGGCCATTTGCCCGCCACCAACGAGCAGCGTGCGCCGCGTGAAGGTAATTCCCCTCCAGGCTTCGGTAATCGGCGGGTTCTTGCGCGGCATCTGGTTTCTATCGGCGTTTCAGGCGGAAATTGTCAAACTTGCCGGTCAAGCGCATGACCAGCGGAACGAGCAGGGCCGAAACGATGATTTGCGGGACGACGAGCAGCAAGACCCGCCCGGGGGCGGCATCGGGGTGCGCGAGTAGCGCCGCCAGCGACTGTACGATACCGATCAGCAGCGCAGCAATGGCCCAGTCGTGCAGAAAACCGCGCCAATAGATGCGCTGCGAGCTATAGTGGATGGCGATGCTGGCGAGTGTCCACAGGCCGATCGCCGACCCGATGGGCTGGCCGCTGAACAGATCGTCCCACAGGCCGAGGGGAAGGCCGATCCAAACCGGCCACATTTCGGTACGCAGCAATTGCCAACACAGGAAGAAGATCAGTCCCAGCGGTGGCAGCACCGGCGAATTGGCAATCAGCGGCAGCATCATCGGCAGCGCCGAAGCGAACATCACGCTTGCGATTGGCACCACGCGCATTCGCCACAGCGAAGCCGGTTCGCCAAGGCGCGGGCCGACACGATTCATCGCGCTGCCGCCGCAGGCGAAACGGGGGCAGGGGAAGGGGTGGGCAGGGTGTCGATATTGTCAGGCGTATAGGGGCGCAGCACCGACACGGCGTCGACCTTGCCCGGGTCGGCAAGCGGCCGAGCAAGCGCGCCATCATTCTGGCGACGGACGATGATGGCGACGGGGATATTGGGCGGATAAAGGCCGCCGGTGCCAGAGGTAACGAGAATGTCCCCAGGTTTGAAGGGGTTGTTTGCGATGTTCAGCGTGCGGACGTCGAGATCGCCATTGCCGCGGCCCGACGACAAGGCGGGCAGGCCATCGCGAGCGCGGCGGACCGGGACGATATTGTCGACATCGGTCAGCAACAAAACCTGGGAGGTCGATGGTCCGGCGCTGAGTACGCGGCCGATCAAGCCATCGGCTCCCCGCACCGGCTGTCCCGCTGCCACGCCCACATTGCGCCCCAGGCTGAGGAGAGCCATCCTGCGGCTGCTGGTCGACGAAGAGGTAAGCAAATAGCCGTTGGCGATCGCACTCTTTCCGGTTTCCTGAAGCTTCAACAGTCCTTTTAGCTGACGATTTTCTTCCTGAAGCGCACTGGTCGCAACGAGCTGGCGGCGCGTTTCGGCAAGTTCGCCCCGCAAGCGCCGGTTCTGCGCGCCCGCACGAACATAGGCCGACACCGCGTCGTCAACGCCCGATATCGACCCCGTAACCGACCTCGTGACGCGCGCGCTCGGAGCGGCAAGTTCCTGACTTGCAACGCGCAACTGGGCAAAGCCGACAGGGTCGGCGACCGACAATATCGCCAGCAACAGCCCGCCGACCGCCCCCGTCACCGCAATGACATAGGCAACGAACAGGCTATACTGGGCCTTTCGGGATTGCCCCGGACGCCGATGTGCCGGGCGGACCATGGTTCAGAAACCCTCGATCAGGCTTGCTGCAGCACGCCGCGGAAAGCGGGGTCTTCCATCGCGCGACCGGTGCCGATGGCAACGCAGGTCAGCGGATCTTCGGCGACGGTAACGGGCAGGCCGGTCGCATCGCGCAGCAGTTCGTCAAGTTCGGCGATCAGCGCGCCACCGCCCGTCAGCACGATGCCCTGATCGACGATGTCGGCAGCGAGTTCGGGGGCTGTATTTTCCAGTGCGATTCGCACGCCTTCGACGATCGTGCCAATCGGTTCGGACAGCGCTTCGGCGATCTGGGCCTGATTGATCGAGATTTCCTTGGGCACGCCATTTACCAGGTCACGACCCTTGATATGAATCGTCATGCCGGTTCCGTCGGCCGGAATGCGGGCGATGCCGAAATCCTTCTTGATCCGTTCGGCTGTCGATTCGCCGATCAGCAGGTTATGATGTCGGCGGACATAGGAGACGATGGCTTCGTCCATCTTGTCGCCGCCTGCGCGAACCGAAGTGGTATAGGCGAGACCACGCAGCGACAGCACCGCCACCTCGGTCGTGCCGCCGCCGATATCGACGACCATCGAACCGATGGGTTCGGTCACGGGCATGTCGGCGCCGATCGCGGCAGCCATCGGTTCCTCGATCAGATAGACTTCGCTGGCCCCGGCATTCGACGCCGCGTCGCGGATCGCGCGGCGTTCGACGCTGGTCGAGCCCGACGGAACGCAGATCACGATTTCGGGGCTGCGGAACGCATTGGGCTTTCCGCCATGCACTTTGGTGATGAAATGCTTGATCATCTGTTCGGCAACATCGATGTCAGCGATGACGCCGTCGCGCAGCGGGCGGATCGCCTCGATACTGTCGGGGGTCTTGCCCATCATCAACTTTGCGTCGTCACCGACCGCTTTGACCCGCTTTATCCCGTTCAACGTTTCGACCGCGACGACCGACGGTTCGTTGAGGACGATGCCCTTGCCGCGAACATAAACCACCGTGTTCGCGGTGCCGAGGTCGATTGCCATGTCTTGGGAATTGAACTTGAGCCAGCGGGAAAAGAAGGACATCGATACTGCTTCCTGTCATCGGCAGCGCGGTTGTTCGAACGGACCGCCCCACCGTCGTCGTCTAGGGTTCGTTTCCGTCCGCGGGCAGGACCAAATCTGGGAAAGATTCCGGCTCGACCAAAGGGGGAAGGCTGGACAGGAAGATAAGGCTGTGCGGGTGGGTCGCGATTTGCGTCCGACTGCGCTAGGAGAGCGCCCATGTCAATACGCCGCCTGCCGGAAAAGCTCGTAAATCGGATCGCAGCCGGTGAAGTGGTCGAAAGACCCGCCGCAGCGCTGAAGGAACTGGTTGAAAACGCCATCGACGCCGGTGCGACTCGCATCGCCGTGCGAATCGCCGATGGCGGGATTGCGCGCCTAGAAGTCGACGACGACGGCTGCGGCATGACCCCCGCCGACATGGCCTTGGCGCTCGAACGTCATGCGACCTCCAAATTGCCCGACGAAGCGATCGAGGATGTGACGACGCTCGGCTTTCGCGGTGAGGCATTGCCCTCGATTGCGAGCGTCGCGCGGCTGACGCTGGAGAGTCGCGTGGCGGGCGGCGACGGCTGGCGTCGCGTTGTCGATAACGGGGCGCTCGCCAGCGAAGGCCCAGCCGCGCTGGCAAAGGGCACGCGCGTGCTTGTCGAGGATTTGTTCGCTCGCCTTCCCGCCCGGCGCAAGTTCCTGCGCAGCGCGCGCAGCGAATATGCCGCCTGTCTGGATGTTGTGCGCCGGCTTGCCATGTCGCGCCCCGACATCGGCTTTACCGTCGAGCATGACGGGCGCCGCGTGCTCGATGCGCAGGGCGGGCAGGACCGGCTGGCGCGCGTTGCCGCGCTGACCAGCCGCGATCTGGCCGCAAACAGCATCGGGGTTGATCTGGACCGCGGCGATACCCATTTAGGCGGTGTCATCAGCCTGCCGACCTATAATCGCGGCATCGCCGATCACCAGTATCTGTTCGTCAACGGCCGCCCGGTGAAGGACCGGCTGCTGGTTGGCGCTCTCCGCGGCGCATATGCCGACCTGCTGGCGCGGGATCGGCATCCGGTTGTGGCGCTTTTTCTCGATCTGCCTGCCAGCGAAGTCGATGTGAACGTCCACCCGGCCAAGACCGAGGTGCGCTTTCGCGACCCGCAACTGATCCGCGGCATGATCGTCGGCGGCCTACGTCGCGCCCTGGATGAGCAAGGTTTCCGTAGCGTCCAGCGCCCAGCCGAGGCGGCGCTGGCGGCGTGGCAGCAGGAGCCGCTCGCCCCCGCCGCGCTGGCGTCGCAGCCCCAACTTATGTATGGCAATATGTATGGTCATGGGGGTGCCGAGACGCAGGAAACACCCGCCGCGCACCTGTTCGGCGCGCCAAGCCGCCCGCTTCCCGCCGAAGCGACCGCCTATGTTTACGACCGCATGACCGCTTTTGCGCCCGCGCCGCTGGCCGGGCGCGCCGAGGTCGCCGAAACCGCGCCGCCGGAGGCGGAGGCGCACCCGCTGGGCGTCGCGCGCGGCCAGATCGCACGCACCTATATCGTTGCAGAGGCCGAGGACGGGCTGGTGATCGTCGACCAGCATGCGGCGCACGAACGGCTGGTCCTGGAACAATTGCGCCGTGGCATGGCGGGACAGGCCATCGCCGCGCAAGGGCTGTTGATGCCCGAGGTGGTCGAGCTTGACGAACCAGCGTGCGACCGGCTGGAAGCCGCGGCGGCTGGGCTCGCCGCGCTGGGCGTCGAGCTGGAACGTTTCGGCCCCGCAGCGGTGATGGTGCGCGCGACCCCGGCGATGCTGGGCACGATCGACTGCCGCAAGCTGGTGACGGACATCGCCGACGACCTTGCGGGCTATGACGCCGCGCTCGGGCTCAGCGAGAAGCTGGAGCTGGTGGCCGCGACCATGGCCTGCCACGGGTCGGTCCGCGCCGGGCGCACGCTGAGCGTCCCGGAGATGAACGCACTGCTGCGCCAGATGGAAGTGACCCCGCACAGCGGCCAGTGCAACCACGGCCGCCCGACCTGGGTGAAGCTGGCCATGGACGATGTCGAAAAGCTGTTCGGACGGAAGTGAGCGCCTGACATGGCCTATGCCTATCTAGCCATCGCGATCGTTGCAGAGGTGATCGCCACATCCTTTATGAAGGAATCGCAGGGTTTCACGCGCCTGGGCCCGTCGCTGGTGACGCTGTTTGGCTATGCGATCGCCTTTTATTTCCTGTCGCTGACGTTGCGCGACGTGCCGACGGGGGTGGCCTATGCGATCTGGTCGGGAGTGGGGATCGTGCTGATCGCGGCGGTCGCCTGGGTGTTCCAGGGGCAGCGGCTGGACGCCGGGGCGATGATCGGCATGGCGCTGATCATCGCGGGCGTGGTCGTGATGAACCTGTTTTCAGGCAGCGCGGCGCACTGACGCCCTATCGCCGCCCCAGCCGAAGCCGATCGGCCAGCACCCCTTGCGCATCGCCCGCGAGCGGCGAGACGCCGATCAGCGCCATCAGCAGCGGGTAAACCTCGACATTGTCGAGGATGCCGACGTCGCCCGACAGGCCGGTGCCGTGCGCAACGAACAGCGCGAGCATGGCCGGGTCGGCATTGTCATAGCCGTGGGCACCGCCCCTGACTGGCATTCGCGGTTCGCCCGCCAGGATCGTCCAGCCCGGTTCAGCGATGCAGATGATCGCCGCGACGCGCGGATTGCGGCCGTAATGGAGCCGTTCGGGCAAATCCTGGCGGCGGTTGCACTGCATGTGCGGGTGCGGTTTCAAGAGCGCCGCGGCGACCCGGTCGTCGGTTCCCGCCGCCGGTTCGATCGCGGCATAGGGGCCGGTTTCGACCGCGATGAAGCTGGCGAGGTCGATCAGGTCGGCGAGCTGGATGACCCGCGTTTCATCGACCGCCCGCATCCCATGATCGGCAACGACGACCAGCCGCGCCGGCTGGTTCATCGCCGCGAGGCCGGACAGCATGTCGCCGATCCGGGCATCTATTGCCGCGATGGCATCGTTGACCTCTGCGCTGTCGGGCCCGAAATGATGACCGATGGTATCGACGCGATCGAAATAGAGCGTCGCAAAGGCAGGCCGGATATCGGCCGGACGCCGCATCCAGTCGAGCAGGGCGTTCACGCGCTGGACGTCGGAGATATTCTGGTCGAAGCGTTGCCAGTCCGACGGACGGGTCGCCTGGATTTCGACCTCGCTGCCCGGCCAGAACATGGTGGCGGTGCGCACCCCCGCCTTTTCGGCCGTCACCCACAGCGGTTCGGCCTGGTCCCACCAGAAGGGATCGAGGGCCTGTCGGCTGTTCCCCAGGCTGAAGAGCTGGCCGGGGCGCCGCGGATCGATCATCGAATTGCCGACGATCCCGTTGCGATCGGGGCGCTTGCCGGTGACGATCGTGAAATGGTTGGGAAAGGTCTTGGTCGGGAAGGATGGGCGCAGTTTTCCATGCGCGCCCTCGCGCGCCAGCCGCGACAGATTGGGGGTCAGGCCGCGATCGAGATAATCGGGGCGAAACCCGTCGATGGAAACCAGGATCGTCACTGGCGCGCGGGGCGCCTCTTCGGCGGCGCGCAGCGGCGCGGCGGGAAGGAGGAGAGCGGCGGCGAGAACGGACAGAAAACGGATCATAGGGTCCGCTATGCCGCCTTTGTGACGGTCTGGCTACATCAGGCCATCCTGATCCCGGCCACGCCGCGTTCGACCACCCCGGTCGCGCGCTTTGACAGTGCGTTCACCGGGCTCGTCACCTTGTCGACGACCATGAAATGGGTCTGCCACGCCTCGCGATTGACGTCGCACACGATATAGCCGCGCTGGTCGTTGGCGAATTTCAGTTCGGGATTGCGCGCCAGAAACTGGTCGGTCCCGGGGCGAAGGTCGCTGCCGTCGCCGCCGCTGGAGATGGAGGTGGCGACGAATTCGGCGCCTACCACCTTGTCCTTCAGCACCAGGTCGCCGCAGAAATTCTGATGTTCATCGCCGGTCAGCACGACGCAATTGTCGAGCCCCGCCATGCGCGCCAGCATGCGTTCGCGCGGCGCTTCATACCCCGCCCAGCTGTCGAGATTGACGATCTTTTCCTTTTCCTCGGGACGGCGGCGGCGGTCGAGCGCCATCATCGTCACCTGCTGTGCCAGCGCATTCCACGTCGCGCCGCCGCGCGCCAGGTTGCGTGCCAGCCATTCTTCCTGCGCCTTGCCCAGCACCGCGGCCTTTTTCGCGAACACATCGGGGCAGGCCGGTTTGAAGCCGTCGCCGCACGGCTGGTCATCGCGATATTGCCGGGTATCGAGCAACTGCATCGCCATCAGGTCGCCAAAGCGCAGTTCGCGGTTCAGCGCGACCATGCCGCCGCGCGGCAGCAGCGACCGGCGCACCGGCATATGTTCGTACCACGCCTGCATCGCCGCCTGTTTCTTGAGCATGAAGACTTCGGGCGGGGCGGCGTCGGGATCGTTGCCGTCGAGCCCGAGTTTCCAATTGTCGATGTCCGACACCCAGTCGTTGCGGATTTCATGATCGTCGAAGCTCGACAGAAAGGGGTGGACCGAGCGCGCCGCCTGCAGGTCGATGTCGCCAAGCTGTTGCGAATAGGCAAGGCGGAAATCGTCGAGATCGTAAAGGGCGCGAAACGCATGTTTGCGCACCGGCCGGGTCGGCAGGCCGCCGTCGAACAGATAGTCCTGGCTATATTCGTAGATGAAGTCGCCATAATGATAGACGAAGGCCAGATCCTCGCGTGCCAAATGGCGATAAGCGCCGAAAAAGCCCGATTCGAAATGCTGGCATCCCGCGACGCCGAACTTGACCGCGTCGGCGCGCGCGCCGGGGGCGGGGAGGGTGCGGGCGCGGCCGCGCAGGCTGCGTTCGCCCGCCGCGATGAAGCGGTAATAATAGGGACGGTCGGGTTTCAGACCGGCCACCTCGACATGGACGCTGTGCGCCAGTTCGGGGCGGGCGAGGGTCGTTCCCCGAGCCACCACGTCGCGAAACGCGCCGTCGGCCGCGACCTCCCACTCCACGGGAATGTTGGTGAGCGGCATCCCGCCGTGGCGTTCCATCGGTTCGGGGGCGAGCCGGGTCCAGATGACGAAGCCGTCGCTGGCCGGGTCGCCCGACGCGACGCCGAGCTGGAAAGGAAAATCGCGCAGCACCCCCTGGGCACGCACGATCGCCGGAGCCGCGAGCCCGGCGGCGGTAGCGGTGGCAAGGAAATGACGGCGGTTCAACATGGCGCGGCTCCGAAGGCGAATCACCTGTCCTCGATAGCCGAGCCATGCCTGACTTCAATGACGCAGACGGTCAGAACCACATCCGCATCATCCACACCGCCATCGCCAGCATCGCCAGATTTTCGGTCAGCGAGATAAAGCCCAGCGGGACTTTGCTGCCTCCCCCGACGCAGGCGCATTTAAGCTCGCGCTTGTCGATATAGACCGCCTTGAACACCGACACGGCGCCGATGCCGCCGATGAACAGCGCCACCGGGATCGACAGCCAGGGCAGGGCGTGGGCGGTCATCAATACGCCCGCCAGCCCCTCGGCAAAGGGATAGACGAAACCGTAGGGAACCCAGCGCTTGGCCAGCAAATCATAGTTGAGGAACATCGTCGCAAAGGTGTCGACATCCTGCAATTTGAGCAGCGCGAGGACGATCATGCTGAACGAAATGAACCATTCGGCGGCGCGGACGGTCAGCGCATCGCCATAAGCGGCGTGGCTGGTCGCGAGCGCCATCAGCGCGGTCATCACGAACAGCGCGATCACCGGGCGATAGCTGGTGGCGTCGGGGTCGCGGACCTTTAGCCCGAAATGGCGGCGCAGATCGTCATAGCCGCCGATGCGCCGCCCATCGATGAAGGTTTGCGGGGTCGTTTTGACGTCATGTTCGGCCTTGAACGCATCGGTCTGTTCGCGCGTTTCCAGCCAGCGGTCGTCGACCGTGAAGCCCTTTCTTTCCAGAAGATATTTTGCCTTGAGGCCATAGGGGCAGGTGTGACCCGGCATGACCATGCGATAGAGTGTTGCCTGTTTCGTCATGCACCCCATATGACATCCGTACCATGGTACGGAGTCAAGCGATGCAGCTAACCATCGGAAAATTGGCCGACGCGGGCGGGGTGGGCGTCGAAACCATCCGCTATTATCAGCGGCGCGGCCTGATGCAGACGCCGGTACGCAGCGGCGGCGACGGATGGGGCGGCGGCATCCGCCGCTATGGCGAGGCCGATGTCCGGCGCCTGCGCTTTATTCGCGCGGCGCAGGCGGCGGGCTTCACGCTCGAGGAAATCGGCGAGCTTCTCGCGCTCGAAGGCGGCGACGACCGGGCGCGGGTGCGCGAGCTGGCGCGCCAGCGGATCGGCGCGCTCGACGCGAAGATCGCGCAAATGACCGAAACCCGTGCGGCGCTGTCGCGGCTGGCCGACAGCTGTGCCGCCAGCGAGGACGGGCCGTGCCCGATCCTGACGGCGTTCGAGCCCTAGGCCGACGGGCCGGTCGGGCAACGGCGGCGCCGATGGCCCGGCGCCCGGCCGCGGCGCCGGGAGCGGCGATGTCCTAGCTGTGCAGGAAGTGCATCACGTCGCCGTCGTGGACGACATAGGCCTTGCCCTCGGCGCGCAGCTTGCCGGCTTCGCGCGCTTTCGCTTCGCCGCCCAGCGCGACATAATCGTCATAGGCGATGGTTTCGGCGCGGATGAAGCCTTTCTGGAAATCGCTGTGGATTTCGCCCGCCGCCTCGGGCGCGCTGGCGCCCTTGTGGACCGTCCAGGCGCGCGCTTCCTTGGGCCCGACGGTGAAGAAGGTCAGAAGATGGAGCAATTCATATCCGGCGCGGATCACCCGCGCGAGCCCGGTTTCGTGCAGCCCCATTTCCTCGAGGAACAGCATGCGTTCCTCGCCGTCCATGCCGACCAGCTCGGCCTCGATCGCCGCCGAGACGATCACCGCCTGTGCGCCCTCGGCCTTTGCCTTGGCGAAGACGGCCTCGCTGTGGGCGTTGCCGTTTGCCGCCTTGGCTTCCTCGACGTTGCAGACATAGAGGATCGGCTTGGTGGTGAGGAGCTGCGCCTGCTTGAGGATGCGTTCCTCCTCGGGATCCTTGGGTTCGGTGAGGCGCGCAGGCTTGCCGGCGCGCAGCAGGTCGAGCGCCTGGCCGAGCACCGAGGCCGCGGCCTTGGCTTCCTTGTCGCCGCTCGTCGCCTTTTTGGCAAAGGCGGGAACGCGCTTTTCCAAGCTTTCGAGGTCGGCGAGCAGCAATTCGGTTTCGACCGTTTCGGCGTCGGCGACCGGATCGACGCGGTTTTCGACATGCTGGATGTCGTCATCCTCGAAACAGCGCAGGACGTGGACGATCGCGTCGACCTCGCGGATATTGCCGAGGAACTGGTTGCCCAGCCCTTCGCCCTTCGACGCGCCGCGCACCAGGCCGGCGATGTCGACGAAGGCGAGCTGGGTCGGGATGATCTTGGCACTGCCCGCGATCGCGGCGAGCCTGTCGAGGCGCGGATCGGGAACCGCGACATTGCCGACGTTCGGCTCGATGGTGCAGAAGGGATAGTTGGCCGCCTGCGCCGCCTGCGTCTCGGTCAGCGCGTTGAACAGGGTGGACTTGCCGACATTGGGCAGCCCGACGATCCCGCATTTGAAACCCATGAAATCATCCGATCGATCTGGAAACAGGCCAGCCCCTTAGCGGCAGGGGCCGGCCTTTTCCAGATGCGATGATCGGATCAGGCGCCGACCGGCTTGGCGTCGCTGCGCCGGACGACGATGGTGGTCGATCGCGGCGCCTGGCCCGCAACCGGCCAGTCGCCGGTCGGATGCTGGATATTGATGAAGAAGGTCGCAAGGTCGGGGGTATAGGCGAGGCCGGTGATCTCGCACCCGACCGGGCCGACCAGAAAGCGTTTCGATTCCTTCGTCGCCTGATCGACATAATACATCGCATTATTGCCAAAGACCGAAGTGGTCGCGGCGCCGGTGCTGGCGTCGGTCTGGACCCACAGCCGGCCTTGCGGGTCGATGCGCAGACCGTCGGGGCTGGAGAAGGGGTCGCCGTTGATATTGCCTTTCAGATTGGCGTCGGCGAGCGCCGGGCTGCCCGCCAGCAGGAAAATTTCCCAGCGGAATTTGGTGGCGAGCGGCGAATTGCCTTCCTCTGCGAACTTGACGATATGGCCGTGCAAATTGGTCGTGCGGGGATTGGCGGCGTCGGCAACCCGGCGGCGGCTGTTGTTGGTCAGCGTCACAAAGACGGCGCTGTTGTCGGGGGCGACGGTCAGCCATTCGGGGCGGTCCATCACCGTGCCGCCCGCGACGCGCGCCGCCGACTGGCAATGGATGAGCACATCGGCCTGGTTGTTGAAATGGACCGTTACCGGCGCGGGCGGGGTCGTGCTCTGGCTGATGTTGCCGGGATTCTGCGCGCCTGCGGTCAGGCCGTTCTGCCCGACGACCAGCGCCCGCCATTCGCCGGTTCCGTCGGCATTGAAGCGCGCGACATACAGCGTGCCATAGTCGAGAAGATCGGTGTTGGCGGCGCGGTTCGACGGGCTGAAGGCGCGGTCGGGGACGAATTTATAGATGCAGCCCGGCGTCGAATCGTCGCCCATATAGAAAGCGACGCGATGGTCGCTGTTCGTCATATGCGCGACATTTTCGTGGCTGAAGCGCCCCATCGCGGTGCGTTTGGTCGGCGGCGCGAGTTCGCGCAGCGGGTCGATTTCGACCACCCAGCCGTAATTTTCCTCGGGCTGGGTGGGGTCGAGATAATTGTCGGTGGTTTCCTCGCAGGTCAGATAGGTGTTCCACGGGGTCCGCCCGCTCGAACAATTGTTGAGCATCCCCTTGATCGACCCCGACAACAGCCCCGCCGCGGGTCCGCCCGCGCGATAGCTGCTGTTGCCGGTATAGCGCTTGTTATACGTCGATCCCGATTTGACCGCCCATTTGCCTTCGGCGTCCCGGGCGATTTCGACGACCCCGATGCCGACCGCCGACAGCGCCAGCGCCTTCTGATCCGCAGTCGCGGTGGCGGCGTCATAGCCGCCCGCCATCAAGATGTTGAAATCGGGATATTCGAAATTGATCGCGAGCAACCCGCCGCGATTGGGATTGACGCCGGGCAGCGCGAAATATTCCATCCCGTCGTGATTGCCGCCGGCCCATTTTTCGGCGTCGGCGGGGGTGGGGAAGCTGCCCGAATAGGCGGGGCCGGTTTCGATCGAGTCGCCCGCCTTCAACAGCGGCTCGACGGTATAGCCCTGCGGCACGGTGACGGTGTCGTTCCGGTTCGCGGCGACCGCGCCGAACGTGATGGCATAGCTGACCGGGGCAGGCGTGGGCGTCGGGGTCGGCGAAGGGGTCGGGGTCGGGGGAAGGGTGACGATCGCGTCGGCATCGTCATCGGTGCAGGCGGCCAGCGCGGCGGCCGGGATTACCGACAGGCCGAAGAGGCCGTTGCGCAGGATCGAACGGCGCGACGGATTCTCACCGACCAGCGCTTCCAGGCTGTTGGGCCCATTATGGTCGTCGGTGGCGCGGCGATAGGGCGCGCGCGCGGCGTCGGTCAGATGTGACATGCAATCCCCTTATTCTCTGATTTCAGTACCTTCCCGGACAAGGGCGCCCGGATGCGGTCGGTCGCCCTCTTTGCAGCGCGGCGTTGCAGCGCGGTTGCGGGATGGCGTCAGAACGAAGTTTGCCGATGACAGGCGTGTGACAATCGGCGGGGGGTGGGGGGAGGGCCGGTGCGGATCGGTCGGCATGGGGTGTGGCCGGGGCGTGCGGGTTGTGCGGCGTTAAGCTCGGCCGCGCTATCGGTCGGGGCGCGAACGGGACGGAAAGGATCGACAGTGAAGCGGATTCGGTTGGCAGGCGGCAGCGCCGCGCTGGCGTTTACGGCGGCCACGGCTGCTGCCTTCGCGGCGCCCAGCCGTTTCGAGGACGCCGTTCTCGACGAACTCAACCTGCTGCGCAGCGACCCCGCCGACTATGCCCATTATGTCGCCGAAACCCGCGAGCGGTTCGACGGACGTATCCTGCGTGGGCGCAGCGAGGATGAAATCGACATCATGACGCATGAAGGGCTGCCCGCGGTCGACGAGGCGGTCCGCGCCCTGCGCGTCGCGCCGCCCGTCGCGGTGCTGGGCCATGGAGAGGTTCTGGCGCGTGCGGCGGCCGATCTGGTCGCCGAACAGTCGCGCTCGGGCGGGGTCGGGCACCGGTCGAACGGGCGCGGCCCGGCGGAGCGGGTGGCGGCGCGCGGCGGCGGCCCCTTTATCGGAGAGGTCATCGCCTATGGCCATTCGGACCCGGCATCGGTGATCGAGCAATTCGTGATCGGCGACGGGGTGCCGGGACGGGGCCACCGCAAGACGGTGCTGGCAAACGAGTTTCGCTATGCCGGGGTCGGATGCGGCACCCATCCTGTCCATCGGCGCATGTGCGTGATCGTCCTGTCGCAAACCCGCGACGGATCGCGCCCGCCGCCGCCCCGCCGTCCGTCCAGCGCCGACTAGGCACGGAACGCATGGCGGCGTCGCGGCGTGTCCGTTCCGCCTTGTAACTTTCCCTCGCGGGCCAAGGCGGTGTAGTCCAGGTCCATGATAACGCTTCGGCTTTCCCGCCCGGATGATGGCGGCCGCGTCATCGAAATCTGGCGCGGCGCGGTCGACGCCACGCATGACTTTCTGACGCCCGAAGATCGCCTGGCCATCGACGACATGGTGTGCGGGTTCCTTCCGCACGCTTCGTTGTGGCTGGCGGTCGACGCCGATGGCCGTGCGCTGGCCTTTATGCTGATCGATGACGGACATATGGAAGCGCTGTTCGTCGACCCCGCCCATCGCGGCAGCGGTATCGGGGCCGCGCTTGTCATGCACGGTCTCTCGCTCCATCCCGCGATGACGACCGATGTAAATGAACAAAATGATCAAGCGGTCGGATTTTATGAGCGCATGGGGTTCCAGCGAACGGGGCGCTCGCCGATCGACGGCGAAGGGCGGCCCTATCTGCTGATCCACCTTGCCCATCTGAACTGACCGGCGAATGGCGGGCTGTCCCCGGAAGGTGCGGGATCGATGTGGGCGCAGGTCCGGTCGGCGGGCGGCTTGGCCCCGCCGCGGGCGATTATGACGGCGAAGTCGGGGCGGCGGTCGGTGCAGGCGGAAGCGTGGCAAGCCAGCGGGTCAGTGCCCCAGGGTTCGGAAGGCGGATCAGCCGTCCCGGATAGTCGCGCAGAACCGCCTCCGTTCGTTTCCGCGGGCCGCTGTTCCAGGTGAGTACATAGAAGAAGAAGGCGAGGTCGAAGCGTTCGGGGCATCCCGGTGGCATGTCGGGGCGGCTTCGCCCGCGATAGGTCCAGATGCGCCGCAACAGGCGGCGCAGGCAGAGGTGGATCGGATAGTCGAGATAGACGATGGTGTCGGCGCGGGCGAGGCGCGGCGGCAGGCTGCTGCCGTAATTTCCGTCGATCAGCCAGCGATCGGTCGCGACGACCGCGTCCAGCCTGGCGAGCAGCGTTTCGCGTTCGCTTTCCACCCAGCCGGGGTTCCAGTTGAGCTGGTCCATGTGATGGACGGGCAGGCCGAGGCGTGGGCCGAGCGCGGCCGACAGCGTCGATTTGCCGGCGCCGCATGGACCGATGACCAGGACGCGATCCATCGCCCTAGCCGTTGAGGCGCAGCGCGAGGTCGCTTTGGAAACGGGCGTCGTCGCCGTCGGCGAGCCATTTGGCTTCGGCGGCGATCGCGCCGAGGAGGTCGGCGAGCGGTTCGATCTCGCTTTTGGCGTAATTGCCCAGCACATGTCCGGTGACGCGGGCCTTGCTGCCCGGATGGCCGATGCCGATGCGGATGCGGCGGAAATCGTCGCCGATATGCTGGATCATGCTGCGGATGCCGTTGTGGCCGGCGGCGCCGCCGCCCTGTTTGACCTTCACCTTCATCGGGGTGAGGTCGAGCTCGTCGTAAAAGACGGTGACGTCCTGCGGTGTGAGCTTGTAGAAATCCAACGCGGCGCGCACGCTGCGCCCGCTTTCGTTCATGAAGGTCGCGGGTTTGAGGAGCAGCACGCGCTGCGATCCGATGCGGCCATCCTGTATCCAGCCCTGGAATTTTTTCGCGGGCGGGGAAAAGCCGTGCATGTCGGCGATGACATCGGCGGCCATGAAGCCGACATTGTGGCGGTGCATCGCATATTGGGGCCCGGGATTTCCGAGGCCGACCCAGAGCTGCATGTTCGTGCCTTTCTCGGGGTCTTGAAAAAAGGCCCCCTCCGCGAGGAGGAGGCCCTTTTGTCAGGTTCAGGCTTCGTCGCCGCCTTCGGCAGCTTCGCCTTCGCTCTTGCTCGTGTCGCCGTCGCTCGACTTGAGCGCCGACGGGGCAACGATGGTGGCGATGGTGAAGTCGCGGTCGGTGATCGCGCTTTCGACACCCTTGGGCAGGGTGACGTGGCTGATGTGGATCGAATCGCCGACGTCAAAGCCGGTGACGTCGATCGCGATCTCGTCGGGGATCTTGTCCGCGTCGCAGATCAGTTCCAGCTCGTGGCGAACGATGTTCAAGACGCCGCCGCGCTTCAGGCCGGGCGACGCTTCTTCATTGGCAAAGACGACCGGCACTTCGACATGGACCTTGGCGTCCTTGCTGATGCGCAGGAAGTCGGCGTGGATCGGACGATCCTTGACCGGGTGAAAGGCGACGTCCTTGGGCAGGGTGCGGATGGTCTTGCCGCCGACTTCGATCATCACGACCGAGTTCATGAAGTGACCCGTCATCAACTGCTTCATCAGCAGCTTTTCTTCGACGTGGATCATCAGGGGCTCTTCTTTGCCGCCATAGACGACGGCGGGGACGCGGCCGTTGCGACGCAGGTCACGCGAGGCTCCCTTGCCTCCGCGTTCGCGCGTCTCGGCCGTCAGCGTCAGCTGATCGCTCATATCATTTCTCCGAGAAACAGTTACACAGTCCGCCACGCCTCCAGGGATGACCATGACGGAAGCGCGGGCGCATAGCGGGGAAAGGCGCGAATTGCAAGCGCCGCCCGCCGGGCGCCGGCCTATTGAACGCGCCGGACGGCCAGCCCCTCTGCGGCGAGCAGCGCGGGCAACCCGTCGTCACCCACCAGATGACCCGCGCCGACGGCGAGCAGGACGGTGCCGGGACGCGCCATGCGCGCCCGCGCCCACGCGGCCCAGCGGTGGTTGCGGTCGGCGATGATCGCCTGTCGCGCGGCGGGCACCGCCTCGACATCCTCGTTGATCATGCGTTCGAGCGCGGCGACATCGCCGCTCGCCCAGGCGGTGGTCATGGCCTCGACATCGGCGACCGCGGTATCGGCGCCCGTCGCCGCGCGGGTGAGCAGCGCGCGCTGGGTCTGCGGGTCGAGCGTTTCGAAGATCATCAATTGTTCGCGCGCGGTTTCGAGCCCGCCGATCGCCTTGCCCGTCGCGCGGAAGTGCCGCGTCAGGCCGGTTTCGACTCCATTGGCGGGATCAAGTTCGGCGCGCCGGGCAATCTGCTGTCCGATCAGGACGAGCACTGCCCAGTCGTCGAGCCCGTCGCCATCGAAGCCGCCGTCCTTTTCCACCGTGCGGAAACGGGCGTAGGCGGCGGGCGGCAGCCGCGTCTCCATCGCCAGCGGCCGGGTGCGCGGCGCAAGTTCCTGAAACACGCCGCCCGCCGCCGCCAGTTCTTTCGGTGCCAGTTCCATCACCAGCTCGTCGGCGGCCGATACGGCATCGCCGACCTTTCCTCCCTCCCAGCTCATGCGTGCGGGAAGCGCGTGCATCGTTCCGAGCAGGTAGATTTTCGTGTCGGCGTCGCTGACGAGCCACATCGCGGGGCGGGCGCGTTGCTCCGGCGCCGCCGGCGCGCAGGCCGCGAGCAGCCATGGCAAAAGGGCCGCCGCAAGGCGGCGGCCCCCAAAGTGCGGCCAAGGCCGGGAAGGGCGATCGCCCGCGGTCAATATTCGATCCGTTCGGCGGTCAGGCCGCGCTCCTTCAGATAATCCTGGACGCTTTTTTCGCCCGCCAGATGCCCGGCGCCGACCGCGATGAACACCGTGCCCGGCTTTGCCATGCGGGCCGTGATCTGGTCCGCCCAGTTGAGGTTGCGGTCCCAGAGCAGCGTTTTCGCCAGCTCGGGGGTGCTGCCCAGGCTTTCGTTCATCGTTCCCGCGAGCGCGTCGGGATCACCGGCCGCCCATTGCGCGACGAGGGTGTCGAGCGTCGGGCCCATTTTCGCAATGTCGCGTACCACGGTGTTGAGATAATTGACCTGCGCGGCTTCGGGAAGCTGGTCGAGATATCCGAGCTGCTGTTCGACCGTTTCGAGCCCGCTGATCGGCTTTCCATTCTGCTTGGCGATGGTGGTGAGCTGTTTCTCGGCGCCCTGTTCGGGGTCATAGCCCAGCTTTGCCAGCGGCAGCATCGACATGGTGACGGCGACGAACCAGGGTTCGAACATTTCGAACTGCGCGGCGGGGATGCCGATGTCGGTCATCGCGGCCTGATAGGCCTTGAGATCGTCGGCGCCGAGCCGCGACGACAGCGCCTTGCCGTTCGGATCGACCGCCAGCGGCATCATGGTCTTTGCCATCGCGGCAGGATCGTCGGGCATGACGATTTCGAGCATCAGCTCGTCGGATTGGTCGAACGCATCCTTCACCGCCTCGTCGAACCAGCCGAGGCCGGGCTTCAGCACATGGACGGTGCCGAACAGATAGATGGTCGTATCTTCATCCTTCACCACCCAAAGCGCCGGGTCGGCATCGACGGTCGGCACCACCGGCGCAGCGGTTGCCGCGACGGGTTCGGTTGTCTCGGCGGCCGTGGCGGCCGGTAGGGTGGTGTGCAACGCCAGCGGAAGGAGCGCGCAGCCGAGCGCGAGTTTCTGGAACCATTTTTTCATAGCGGGAAAGCCTTTCAGTTCCCCCGAAGATAGGCGGGGGAAGCCAGCAAAGGGAAGGTGAAAATCGGGGGGCGACGATATTTGAACCGCGGAGGGGGCGCCAGAGTGGCGCGGGCCGCACGGACGGAAAGCGACATTGCATCCGCCGGCGGCGCAAAATCGGCGCGCGCGGCAAGCCGCCAGGCAGGCGATACGGGGGCGCGGAGCGGCCGGGGGGCGGCTCGGCCCTTGACCCTCGCGCGCCGCTGCGCCAAGGGCGGCGGCACTTGTTGCACCTGCGAATAGAGGGCGAAAAGCGTGGCCGACGCGGCGGAAAAGAAACCTCTTAGCTTTCAGGAGATGATCCTGACGCTGCATGCCTATTGGGGCGCGCGCGGCTGTGCGATCCTGCAGCCCTATGACATGCGCGTCGGCGCAGGCACCTTTCACCCGGCGACGACGCTGCGCAGCCTGGGGCCGGAGCCGTGGAACGTCGCCTATGTCCAGCCGAGCCGCCGCCCGACCGACGGCCGCTACGGCGAAAATCCGAACCGGTTGCAGCATTATTATCAATATCAGGTGATTTTGAAGCCGTCGCCCGCCGATCTGCAGGAACAATATCTGGGCTCGCTGGCGGCGATCGGCATCGACCCGCTGCTCCACGACATCCGCTTTGTCGAGGATGATTGGGAATCGCCGACGCTCGGCGCCTGGGGGCTGGGCTGGGAAGTGTGGTGCGACGGGATGGAAGTCACCCAGTTCACCTATTTCCAGCAGATGGGCGGTTTCGACTGCAAGCCCGTCGCGGGCGAGCTGACATACGGGCTCGAACGCCTCGCCATGTATATTCAGGGCGTCGACAATGTCTATGACCTGCGCTTTTCCGATCCCGTCGGCGACGTGCCGGGGGTCAGCTATGGCGACGTGTTTCTGGAAAATGAACGGCAATTTTCGAAATGGAATTTCGAGGTCGCCGACACCGACAGCCTGTTCGCGGGATTCAAGGCGGCCGAGGCCGAATGCCAGCGCGCGATCGCGGCGGGGGTTCCGCTCGCCGCCTATGACCAGGCGATCGAGGCGAGCCATTTGTTCAACCTGCTCCAGGCGCGCGGCGTGATCAGCGTGCAGGAGCGCGCCAACTATATGGCGCGCGTCCGTGACCTGGCGAAGGGCAGCTGCAAGGCGTGGATCGACAGCCAGGCCGAAGGCTGGGCGGCCAAATATCCGGGGTGGACACTGTGATGATGCGCCCTGCAACGCCCCTTATGTCCGTTCGTGTCGAGCGCAGTCGAGACACCCATCGGAATGGCGCCGTCCTTCGGGGCATCTCGACTTCGCTCGACGCGAACGGGGTTTGGGGTTCGGAGGATTTGCTGTGACCGACTTTCTTCTTGAACTGCGCAGCGAGGAAATCCCGGCGCGGATGCAGGCCGGGGCGCGCGCCGAACTGGAAAAGCTGTTCCGCGCCCAGATGGCGACGGCGGGCCTCGAAACGGGCGAGCTCAGCATCTGGTCGACCCCGCGCCGCCTGGCGCTGATCGCGCGCGATTTGCCTGCGGCGACGGCGGCGGTCAGCGAGGAGCTGAAAGGTCCGCGCACCAGCGCGCCGCCGCAGGCGCTGGAAGGATTCCTGCGCAAGACCGGCCTGACGCAGGATCAGCTCGAAGACCGCGACGGCGTCTATTTTGCGGTGATCGACAAGCCCGGCCGCGCGACCGCCGACGTGCTCGCCGAGGCGATCCCGGCGATCGTCCGCGGCTTTGCCTGGCCCAAGTCGATGCGCTGGGGCCGCGAAAGCGCGAGCAGCGAAAGCCTGCGCTGGGTGCGCCCGTTGTCGGGCATCGTCGCCATCTTTGGCGAGGAGCTGGTTCCGTGCGAGATCGGCGGCATCGCCAGCGGCTTCGCGACGCGCGGGCACCGTTTCCACTGTCCGGGCGAGATCACCATCGGATCGGCCACCGACTATGCCGAAAAGCTGCGCGCCTGCCACGTCATCGTCGATCATGAGGAGCGGCAGGCGATCGTCCGCGACGGCGCCGCCAAGGCCGCCGCGGATGCGGGGCTGGTGCTGGTTGCCGACGAAGGGCTGGTGATCGAGAATGCCGGGCTGACCGAATGGCCGGTGCCGCTGCTCGGCCGTTTCGACGAAGCCTTCCTGGAGGTGCCGCCCGAGGTCATCCAGTTGACCGCGCGCGTGAACCAGAAATATTTCGTCGTGAACGGCGCTGACGGCAAGCTCGCCAACGGATTTGTCTGTACCGCGAACATCGACGCCAGGGACGGCGGCGCGGCGATCGTTGCGGGCAATGAAAAAGTGCTCGCGGCGCGCCTGTCCGACGCGCGCTTTTTCTGGGACCAGGACCAGAAGAAGACGCTGGCCGAGCATGCCGAGAAGCTGGCGAACATCACCTTCCACGAAAAGCTGGGCACCGTCGCCGACAAGGTCGAGCGGGTGGCGAAGCTCGCCGAATGGCTGGCGAGCGAAGGCATCGTCCCGAACTGCGACCCCGCGCTCGCGCGGCAGGCGGCCGAACTGGCGAAAGCCGATCTCGTCACCGAAATGGTCGGCGAATTCCCCGAATTGCAGGGCCTGATGGGCGGCTATTACGCCCGCGCCGAAGGCCTGCCCGATGCCGTCGCCGACGCGATCCGCGACCATTACAAGCCGATCGGGCAGGGTGATGATGTACCTACGGCGCCGGTGACGGTGGCCGTGGCGCTGGCGGATAAGCTGGATACATCGCTTTGCTTCTTCGCAATCAATCAGAAGCCCAGTGGTTCCAAAGATCCGTTTGCTCTTCGGCGTGCGGCTATTTCGACGTTTGCTCTCCTTCAGTGCAATAAGGTTAGGCTTTCCCTTGTTCGAGCGTTTGATTTGATTTTTGACGCGTACACCGCTCAGGTCGAACGGCGTCAGGGTTGGCAGCTATTGCTCCAAGATCCCGAAGCGGATTGGGATAAGCCAAGGCGTGAGATCTCTGGCTTTAAAAATTACTATCACAATTATTATGCTTTCGATGATGTAACCACGATCAAAGTCGGACAGGCGACATATGCGTCGATGAAAGCAGATGCTACCTTTGTAATCTCTGCGAAGGCTAGCACGTTCCCTGCTCTCCTCGACTTCTTCGCCGACCGCCTCAAGGTCCAGCAACGCGAAGCCGGCGTCCGCCACGACCTGATCGACGCGGTGTTCGCGCTTGGCGGCGAGGATGATCTCGTCCGCTTGCTCGCCCGCGTGAAGGCGCTGCAAGCCTTTATGGCGACCGACGACGGGGCGAACCTGCTCGCGGGTTACAAGCGCGCCGCGAATATCCTGAAGCAGGCGGGCGAGGTGAGCGGCGCTGTCGCTGCAACGCCGCCGACCGACGCTGACGCGGCGCTGCTCGCCGCGCTCGATGCCGCCGAACCCGCCGCCGCCGCCGCGGTCGCCGACGAGCGTTTCACCGACGCGATGGCGGCGCTCGCCTCGCTGCGCGCGCCGATCGACGCCTTTTTCGAAGGGGTGATGGTCAATGATCCCGACGAAGCGGTGCGGGCGTTCCGGCTGGGGCTGCTCGCGCGCTTTACCGGCGCGGTGCACGGCGTCGCCGATTTTTCGAAGATCGAGGGTTAACCCGAACCGTCAGGAATGAAGAAATAAGGTCCTGGCATTCGTATTACAGCAATAGGTTCGCTCGAACGCGTTAAAAGCAAAACTGAATCGACCCTAAAGGGCAAGAATATTATTCCCCGCAAACCCTCCTCCCCGGGGCAGCAGGAGCATGACATGACGACGCCTAACCAGACGACTATGGTGCATTTGTTCGGCGGTGCGGCCACCACGGCCGAGCGGTCGAAGGAGTTGCTGGGCGGCAAGGGATCGAACCTTGCCGAAATGGCCTCGATCGGCCTGCCGGTGCCGCCGGGCTTTACGATCACCACCGACGTCTGCACCGCCTATTATACGGGCGGCGAACAGTTTCCGGCCGGGCTTGCCGATGAAGTGCATGCGGGCATCGCGCATATCGAGGGGATTACGGGCAAGCGTTTCGGCGACCCGGCGAACCCGTTGCTGGTGTCGGTGCGTTCGGGCGCGCGCGTGTCGATGCCGGGGATGATGGACACCGTCCTCAACCTCGGGCTCAATGACGCGACCGTGAAGGGGCTCGCCGAAGCGTCGGGCGACGCGCGCTTTGCGTGGGACAGCTATCGCCGCTTCGTGCAGATGTACGCCGACGTCGTCATGGGGCTTGACCATGCCGAGTTCGAAGAGGCGCTAGAAATCGCCAAGGAAGACAAGGGCTTTTATCTTGACACCGAGATGGCGGCGGAGGATTGGCAGGCGCTGGTCGCCGAATATCAGGCGATCGTCGCGCGCGAAACCGGCGCGCCTTTCCCGCAGGAGCCCAAGGATCAGCTGTGGGGCGCGATCGGCGCCGTCTTTGCCAGCTGGGAAAGCGACCGCGCCAAAGTCTATCGCCGCCTCAATTCCATTCCCGGCGAATGGGGCACCGCGGTCAATGTCCAGGCGATGGTGTTCGGCAATATGGGCGACACGTCGGCCACCGGCGTGGCGTTCACCCGCGATCCCGCGACCGGCGAGCGCGCCTGGTACGGCGAATGGCTGATCAATGCGCAGGGCGAGGATGTCGTCGCGGGCATCCGCACCCCGCAATATCTGACCCGCGCGGCGCGCGAAAAGGCGGGCGCCAAGCCGCTGTCGATGGAAGAGGCGATGCCCGAAACCTTCGCCGAGCTGGGCGCGGTGTTCGACACGCTGGAAAGCCATTACCGCGACATGCAGGACATCGAGTTCACGGTCGAGCGCGGCAAGCTGTGGATGCTTCAGACCCGTTCGGGCAAGCGCACCGCCAAGGCGGCGCTGAAGATCGCGGTCGATATGGCGGGTGAAGGGCTGATCTCCGAACAGGAAGCGGTGGGCCGCGTCGATCCCGGCGCGCTCGACCAGCTGCTTCATCCCACGCTCGACCCGGCGGCGCCGCGCGACGTGCTGACCAAGGGGCTGCCCGCCAGCCCCGGCGCCGCATCGGGCAAGATCATGTTCGACGCCGACAGCGCCGAAAAGGCGGCGGCGATGGGCGAGGGGGTGATCCTGGTCCGCGTCGAAACCAGCCCCGAGGATATTCACGGCATGCACGCGGCCAAGGGCATTTTGACCGCGCGCGGCGGGATGACCAGCCACGCCGCGGTCGTCGCGCGCGGCATGGGCCGCCCGTGCGTGTCGGGCGCCGGCGGCCTCGCCATCGACGGCAGCGCGCGGGTGCTGCGCGTCGCCGGGCGCGAGCTGAAGGAAGGCGACATCATCACCCTCGACGGTTCGACCGGCGAGGTGATGGCGGGCGAGGTGCCGACGCTGCTTCCCGAACTGGTCGGCGATTTCGGCACACTGATGGCCTGGGCCGACAAGGTGCGCCGGATGAAGGTGCGCACCAACGCCGAAACCCCGCAGGACGCACAGGTCGCGCGCGATTTCGGCGCCGAGGGCATCGGGCTTTGCCGCACCGAACATATGTTCTTTGACGCGGCGCGCATCACCGCGGTGCGCGAGATGATCCTGGCCGACAGCGAGGATGGGCGCCGCGCCGCGCTTGCCAAGCTGCTCCCCGAACAGCGCGGCGATTTCGCCGCGATCTTTGGCGTGATGGCGGGGCTGCCCGTCACCATCCGCCTGCTCGACCCGCCGCTCCACGAATTTCTGCCGACCCGCGAAGAGGATTTCGCCGACGTCGCCGAAGCCGCGGGGGTGGGGATCGAGGCGCTGAAGGCGCGCGCCAACGAACTGCATGAATTCAACCCGATGCTGGGCCATCGCGGTTGCCGCCTGGGCGTCACCTATCCCGAAATCTATGAGATGCAGGCGCGGGCGATTTTCGAGGCGGCGTGCGACGTTGCCGCCGAAACCGGCGCGGCGCCGATCCCCGAAGTGATGATCCCGCTGGTCGCGACGCGGCGCGAATTCGACCTGATGAAGGCGGTCGTGGATGCGGCCGCGAAGGCGGTGTTCGCCGAAAAGGGACGCGAAATCGCCTATCTGGTCGGGACGATGATCGAGCTGCCGCGCGCCGCGTTGATGGCGGGCGAGATCGCGGCGAGCGCCGAATTCTTCAGTTTCGGCACCAACGATCTGACGCAGACGACGATCGGCATCAGCCGCGACGATGCGGGCCGTTTCCTGACCCAATATGTCGACAAGGGCATTTTCCTGACCGACCCGTTCGTCAGCCTGGATGTCGAAGGCGTCGGCCAGTTGATCGAGATCGCCGCCGAACGGGGGCGGAGGGCGCGCCCGGCCGTCAAGCTCGGCATTTGCGGCGAGCATGGCGGCGACGCGCCGAGCATCCATTTCTGTGAAAAGACCGGCCTCGACTATGTCAGCGCTTCGCCCTACCGTGTGCCGATCGCCCGCCTCGCGGCGGCGCAGGCGGCCCTGAAAAAGGGCAAATAACCACGGGGGCAGGGCATGAAGGGCTGGCACCGCTACGCAATCACCCTGGTGGCTGGCGTGGCGGCGGGGCTCGGCATGGCCTGGGCGTTGACGGGCGGCGGCCTGCGCGGCGGCCAGATCGTCAACGGCCCGTGGACCACCTCGCTCGGCTATGGCACCAAGGCGACCGACCCGCTGACAAGGGCGGCGGTCGCGCGGGCCGGGCTGCTCGCGCTGCCGGCGCGGGAAACCGTCTATTGGTCGGCGGAAAAGGACGGCGCGGGGGCACCGCTCGACGGCGATTGCCGCTACCGCCTGTCGGGACGGCCGCTCGATGCACGCTGGTGGAGCGTCACCCTGTATGACACGGGCGGCTATCTGGTCGCCAATGAGGCCGGCATCTGGTCGGTCAACGGCGCCAATGTCGCGCTCGACGGCAAGGGCGAATGGCATGTCGCCATCGCGCCCGACAAGCCCGGTGGCGACGCCTGGCTACCCGGCACCAGGGGGCGGAAATTTCACCTGACGCTGCGCATGTACAATCCGGGCGACGGCTTTCGCGCCGATCCGGCGCAGGCCGCCTTGCCGCACATCGTGAAGGAGGGGTGCTGAGATGCGGCGCTGGACCGGCCCCGTCCTGCTTGGCCTTGCCGTCGCGGCGCTGACCGCCTGGGCCGCGGTTGCCGCCATTCCCTATGCGATGATGGGGGCCGCGATCGAGCGGCTGGGGAAGGGCGGGGTCAACCGGATGAGCCATGGCAATCTGGCGACCCCGGAGCGCCAGCCGGTGGTGCGTCCCAGCCCCGACCTTGCCTATTCGAGCTGCCCCTTCGACCTGTCGGCGGGGCCGCTGGCGATCGAGGTGGTGCCGGTGCCGGGGCGTTACAGCTCGCTCAGCATCTTCGATGCCGCGACCGACGTGGTTTTCGTGCGCAACGATGTCGAGGCAAAGGGGGCGCCGTACCGAATCATCGTCGCCCGCGCGGGGCAGGCGGTACCCGCCGGCGCCCCGGTCGTCCGCACCAGCCATGACCGGGGGATTGCGCTCATCCGTCTGCTGCTCAGGGATCCCGCAGAAATCGGCGAAGTCGACGCGCTTCGTCGCCGTTCTTTCTGCCAGCCGGTCACAAAGCTGAAATAAGGGGTTGCGCACCCGAACGACTGCCCGTAAAGGCACCGCTCCACGCACCCGTAGCTCAGCTGGATAGAGCACCAGACTACGAATCTGGGGGTCGGACGTTCGAATCGTTCCGGGTGCGCCATTTCCCCTTTTTATTGGCAAAGCGCGCGGTTTACCGCGCTTTTTGTCGTTATGGATCGCCCGTCTGTCCGGGCTCAGAAGGCGACGTCGACCAATATGGTGTCGGTGTAGCTGCCCGCCGGGGGTGTCGTCTGTCCGGGCAGGATGGCGGCGCGATAGGTGAAGCCCTGCGTCGTCACCGAATCATAGATGCCGGCGTTGCTGTCGGCGGTCGCACTGCTGCGGCGGTCGCCGCCGACCGCGCCCCAGCGGTCGCCGGAAGCCGCGGTCTTGTAGATTTCGTAGCGCAGATAATTGGCGCCGCTGCGCATCCGCCGAACCCCGCTGTCGGGATTGTTTCCGTCGTTCAGCCCGACCGTGTAGCTGGCCCCCGCGCTGCACCGGATCAGAATGGTGCGGGTGATGGGATTGAAGCTGCCGACGAGCGGGGCCGAACCGAAGCTGGCGCTGGGAGCCGTGATGACACAGTCGTTCTCGACCGTCAGAGTCACGTTGACCCGAACCGCGGTGCCGCTGCCCCAGGTGGGGGAACCGATCAGCACCGGACGGACGAAACCGGGGCTTTCGGAGAAGGCAAGACATGCCACGACGCCGAGCGAGCAGACCGAATAATACCAGCGCAGATCGACGAAGCCCGAATAGGTGCCCGCCTGTAGCGCGGGCGTGGCCGCGGTACGGAAATAGATGGGGATGCTGTTGCTTGTGCCGGAGAAGAGGCTGACCAGACTGGTCGAGGACAGGTCCTGGAAGTTGCCGACGGCAAGCGGCGTGCCGTTGGCGGTCAGCGATGCGACATAGGGGATGGTCTGGCCGCCGGGGCCGGTGAGTAGAAAGGAAGAGGCATCGACGCGCAGCCCGACATAGTGGGTGGTGAGCGCGGCGAGCAGGATGTCGCATTGCAGCCCCGCCGACCCGCTGCCTTGTTGAACGGTCGTTGCTATGGCGTAGGAGCTGGCGCTGCCGAGATTGGTGCTGGTCGTCGATGTGGTGCACGCCGCCGCCGGATCGGGGGCGAGCGCGGCGGCGGCGGCGAGGGCGAGCAGGGCGTAGATGCGGCGGGTCAGGGTCGACATGTCAGTTCCCCCAGATCGGCGATCGCATCGGCCTTGGGATCGGCGGAGAATTGGGTGCGGCAGGTTCGGCCGTCGGGAAAGGCGACCGCGATGCGATTGTCGGCCGCGACCTGTTCGACGAACAGCATCCCGTCCCAGCCGACATAGGTGACATGCGCGCCGTTGAGGGTCACGGCGGCGCCCGCGGGCAGCGGTTCGCCCGCCGGGTCGATCAGGATCGCCCGCGCGGCGGCCATGTGCGTCACCGGAAACTGGATGACGTGTCCTGCACCCGCCGCGACGGCGACATTCTGGCTGACCACGGGCGCCTTGACGTTGGCGGGAAGCGACAGCGTGTCGATGTCGTAGCGCGCCGAATAATAAGGACTGGCGGAAGGGACGAGCAATTTGCCCCGGGCGTTGGTGGTGCCGATGAGCTGATTTTCATAGCGCACCGCGATGCCTGGTTCGCCATTGGTGCTGACGACCGCAAAGGCGTCGGCGATGTGATTGGCGGCAAATACCGCGTCATCCATGAAGACGAGCGATCCGCTGGCCCCGAACCAGAGCGTTGCATCCTTTTGACCATAGACACCCGCGCGCAACTGCGCGGGACGCAGGCGCCACGTCAGGTCGCCGCGCCAATAGGGATCCCCGCCATCCTCGCTGAGGACGCTGGCGTTCCACCCGATGCCGCCTTCGACGGGGGCAGCGCGCGAATAGTCCGCGCGCAGCGCGGTGCGGCCATCCAGCCCCTGGATGACCCCGCCGCCGGCGGTTCCGCCGCCCAGCGGCAGGCTGAGGGTAAGGGCGCCCGACCAGCTGCTTTCGACGAATTCGCGCGACAGCGAGGCGTTGAGGCGGCTTTCGCCCCACAGCGGGAGCACCCAGGCGATGTTCGCGATGCGGGAATCGCGGGCCCATTGCTGTTGCAGGTCGAAATAGCCGAAACCGATTGTTCCCGCATCGTCGAGTGACAGGCTGGCGGTCACGGCGGTCAGCCGTTCCCAGCCGCGGCGATCGTTGCGGTCGATCAGGCCGAGGTCGGTATAATGGGCATCGCGACGGCTGTGCCGCACGCCGATCGACAGGCCGCGCGTTTGATAGTCATAACCGACCATCAGCTGGCCGCCGTCGCCCCGGTCGCTGAAACTGCGGCTGTAGGAGGCGCTGAGGACGCCGAAATGGCCGAGCTTTACCGCCCCGCCGCCCCCGGCGAGTTTCATGTCGTCGGCAATTTCGGCCCGCACCTCCAGCGTCAGGGCGTCGGTGACGCCGTGGCGCGCCGATGCGGTGGCGGCCACGCCCCGATAGTCGAAATTGCGAACGCCATAGTTGCGCCGGAAGCTGCCGAAGGCGGCGGCGAAATCGGTCAGCCCCGGCCGCAGCAGCGCGGTGCTGATATAAAAGGGCATCGCGGTGGAAACGCTGCGCCCATGGACGTCGGTGACGATCAGATTGGCTTCGCCATATCCGTTGATCGGTGGCAGCGTGTCGAGGACGAAGGGGCCGGGGTTGACTTCTGCGCCCGCCACCCGCTGACCGCGAACGACCAGATCGACGGTCGAGGGCAGCGCCGCGCTGCCCGCGAATTCGGGCAAGGGGTAAGTGACGATATCGGGGCGTACCGAAAAGTCGCGCGAGATCTGGATACCGCCGAGGCGGACCGCCGACGCCCACGGCAAGCTGCGCGTGATGATGTCGCCGGCCTCCAGCGTCGTCATGGTTCGTTCGTCGGACCATTGCCAGTGGCTGTCGAAGCGCATGTATTTTTTCGCCTGACCCGATCGGAAGGCCCCGGTGGTCGAGAAGATCCCGGCCGATCCGAAGACGCGCGCCTCGTGCCACAGCGAGGCCTGGGCCGGTGCCTTTCGGCCGTCGCTGACGTAAAGATCATAGTTCAGCAGGGCGCCGGTATCATATTTTGCGGGCGAGAAGCCCTTGCGCCTGTCGCCGACCCGCTGTTGCGGCAGATATTCGGGCGTGACGGTCAGGTGCAGTTGCTGGCGCGGGGCGTCATAGTCGGCCCGCACGCCTTCGAGGCTGTCGACATAGAGGGTGTCGCCCTGGTCCCTGATCAGAAGTCCGGCGCGGCCGAGATCCTGGGCGCGGAGTTGGAAGCGGCTGCCCCGGCGGGTGACGGCCGCGACGATACCGCTGCGCACGCCGTTGACGAACAATTCCAGTTCAAGCTGTTGATCAGCCGCCAGATCGACATGGTCGGCCGGAGGCGGGAGGTCGCCGAAATTGTCGGCAGCCATGGTTTCGGCGGCCAGCGACACGGTGGGTGTGAGTGTGGCGGCCGGTAGGGCGGCAACAAGCGACGCAGCGAGCAGTCCGGTCCTCGGTCGGGCGAGCGCGAGAGGGATCGGGCGGCCCATCGGTGGCTATTCCCGGCGGCGCTCGATACGGGCGGGCTCGCCGCCGTTGACCGAGGCCACGAGTTCGCCGCCCGCGTCCACGTCCGGGGGCAGCGGCCAGCGCATCCAGGCACCGGGAAGCACATAGCCGAGCAGGCCGGTGGCGAAGGATTGCATTTTCGTGCCCTGCGACAGCGACACGTTGGTCAACCGCGCGTGGCCATCGCCCTTGTTATGAACCTCGACGAAGCGCCCGTCGGGGTCGCTGCCCAGCCGCCACGACAGTTGCGGTGCGGGATCGGCAAGCGAATCCTGTCCCTTTCGGCGCGCGGCCAGCGCGAACAGGGGGAGCGAATAGCGCATACGAAAGCTGACCGCCGCGCCAGGCAAGGCGTTGCCGTCGCCGGTCGGCACCTCGTCAACGATGACGCGAAAGGCCTGTTGGGGGACGCCCGGCGGCGGCGTGAGCCGAGTCAGTCGAACGAGCTGGCGCTGTCCCGGTTCGATCGTGAAGATGGGCGGCGAGCCGATGACGTCATTTTGCGGGGCATAGGTGTTGCGGCCGTCCTGCTGGGCCCAGGCGAAGATGCGGACTTGCAGGGTTGCCGGGGCTTTTCCGGGATTTTCGAGCCATAGCGCGGCGGCCTTGGCGTCGCCCTCGATCACCGGATTGACCGGCCAGATCAACAGCGATCCCGACTGCTGGGCGAACGCGGCCCGCGGCAGCGCGATCAGCATGACCGACAGCAGGATCAGCCGGAACAGGATGCGGGTTGCCGTGCGCGCCGCGGCGAGGGAGGGGGGCTGCGGCGTTACCATGCCAGCGTCACTGTCAACGTGTCGGTGTAGGTGCCCGGCGGCAGGTTTCCGGGCAGTGTCAGCGATGCGAACAGCGGCAGGCGCACATCATCGCTGTTCGCGCCCGTCACCGCCACCGACGCCGTGCCGCCGATGGCGATCGGCTGGATGCACGCCGCGTCGCTGCACAGGCTGTACGGAATGCGCGACGCGGTGTCGCCGCCGCGTTGCAAATTTCGGGCGCCGACAGCGGCATGGGTTCCCCCATCGACGCCCACCATCAGGTCCACGCCGGGGGTGCAGCGCAGCCTGATGCTCTGTGATCCGTTGGTGCTTGCCAAATGGGTGGCGGTCGAAAGCGAGGAATCGACCCCGAAATCGAGGGTGCCGATCAGGCCCGCGTTGCCGCTGTCTCCCAGGCCGTCGACGAGGCATCCGGCGACAACCGATGCGGTGACGTCGAACTGGGCGCTGGTTTCCGCCCGGGCAGGCAGGGATGCGGCGAGCGGGCCGGTCAGGCCGATCGCCAGCAGGCCGGCGATCAGGCGGGCGCCAAGGGGGCGGGCCGCAGGAGGGCGCTCGCTTGCCGGGCGGGTTTGGAGCGGAAAGGGCATGGCACCGGATCCTGCTGAACCGGCTGGGCCTAAAGCTCGAGCACCACGGTGATGATGTCGGAATAGGCGCCGGGAGTCAGGCCCGCCTCCCCAAAAGCGCGGCCATAGACATTGACCGTCTGGAGGAGGCCGCTCGCCGCAAGGGTGACGGTGCCGTTGATCGGGATGACCGCGGTGCGTCCAGCGTCCGAATAGAGATTATAGGTCACGAAGCGCCCGACATCGGTTTGATGCGCCATGGCGCGTGCACCGAGTCCGGCGCCGGAGCCGTCGTTCTGGCCAGCGTTGAAGGACAGGACGGGTGCGATGCCGTTGCTGCACTGGATGGTGAAACCCAGCCCGCCGTTCAGTATCTGTCCGTCCGCCTGGGTGAACAGCGTGTTGTGGGTGCCGAAGTCCAGCGTCCCGAAATCGGCACCGGTGGCACCGTCGGTCAAATTCACCCCGTTTATGATGCAACCGGCCTGGAGCGTTATTGTGGCGTCGACGGTGCCAGTGATTGTTGCTTGCGCCGATGTGGCCTGAAAAGCCAGTGCCAATACAGCCATGGATGAAAGTATTTTCTTTGTGAGCATTTTGAAAACTCCTCAAAAGAGCTGCGCTCTTTCAATTTGCCTTCCCCACAAGACGATTTTCTATTTAATGGAAAAAGGTTAATGAGTCTTCATTCTCGAATAGATGTAAGTTACAACTAAAGGTAATATTATTGCAAATCACAACTTAATTGACCCGTTGTTACATGGTATCTTTATCGTATCTCGTTGTGATGATTGCGATTTAAAAATTGTGATCGCGGACATGCTCCACAGTGGGACAGCGGCGGCAAGGTTCAACCGCCGCCATTGCGGGCCGTTACGATCCACGCCGCCCCGTCGATGAGAATCGAGGTGTCGCCCGGGCGCTGCGCCAGCGCGGCGCGAACCGCATCGGAGGCGAGGTCCTTGATATCGTTGGGCTGGTCGACGAGCGCCCGCGACAGCGGCCCCACCGCAAAGGCCATGTCGAGGGCGTCCTCGATCGCGGCGTCCCTGGTGGTGCCGTGGCCATAGGGGATGGCGGCGTCAAAGGGCGCGATTGCGATGTCGGAAAAGCCCGAGTCGGCCAATATGGCCTTCAGCCGGGCCGAGTCGCCGAAGGCAAAGGGGCCGGGGGCATTGGGATCGGCGGGCGTCTGGGGCAAGATGTCGCGGATCGCGGCCATCGGCAGCCGCACCCAGTCATTCTCCGCCGCGCTGCGCCAGCAGACGAAGGCGAGGCGGCCATCGGCCGACAGCGCGCGGCGCATATGGGTGAAGGCCGCCCGCGGATCGTCGAAGAACATGACGCCGAAGCGCGAAAAGATGAGGTCGAAGGACAAGGGCGGGAAATCGGCCCGGGCCGCGTCCGCCAACAGGAAGCTGACGGGCAGCGCGTCGGGGGTGTCAGCGCGCGCGTGATCCAGCAACTGGCTGGAGATGTCGACGCCAAGGACATGACCGTCACCGCCGACCATGCGCGCGAGGGCAAAGCTGGTGGTGCCTTGTCCGCAGCCCACGTCGAGGATGCGCTCGCCGGGGCGCGGTGCGGCAGCGGCGATGGCGGCATCGCCAAAGACCTGGAGCATCTGGTCGAGGCGGCCGAGATTGGCGGCCCAGCGGTCGGCGGCGTCGCCCTCCCAATCGTGGGTCTGCGCGGCGGTCGTCTCGGTCATAATGGCTCCCAATATTTGCGAATGATTCGCAAGTATACCTTTTGGCGACGCTCGGCAAGCGATGGAAAATAATACTGGAACCGGCCGGGAAAACGGGGCAGCGTCGTTTGCATGTCCGCGCGTCCCGTCCTTGGCATCATCGCTTGCAACCGCCCGGTGGGGACCGAAACCGCGCAGGTGGTGGTCAGCCGTTATGCGGCCGCGGCGATGCGCCACGCCGATTGCGCGGCGCTGATCATCCCGTCGCTGCCCGATCATATGCGCGCGGGCGAGATTGTCGGGCGGCTCGACGGGGTGCTGCTGACGGGCACGCCGTCGAATGTTGAGCCGGCGCGCTATGGCGACGGCGCGGCGGGCGAAGGGCCGTTCGATCCCGATCGCGACCGGATGATGATCGACCTGGTCGCGGCGGTGATCGCGGCGCAGCGGCCGCTGTTCGGCATCTGCCGCGGCTTTCAGGAAATCAACGTCGCGCTGGGCGGCACGTTGCGCCGCGACACGTCGGCGAACGAAGCGCTGCTGCCCCATCACGCCCCCGCTGGCGCCGCCTTTGACGCGATGTTCGATCATCGTCACCGGGTCGATCTGGCCGAAGGGGGCATGCTCGCCGCGGCCTATGGCCAGCCGTCGCTCGACGTCAATTCGGTCCATTATCAGGGCATCGGCACGCTCGCCGACGGGCTGGCGGTCGAGGCGCGGGCGCCCGACGGGCTGGTCGAGGCGTATAGCGCCCGGCCGAACGGCGCGCCGCTGCTCGCGGTGCAGTGGCATCCCGAATGGGCGACCGACGACAAGGCGCAGAGCCAGACCTATTTTCACCTTCTTGGCCGTGCGTTAAGAGGGGCGTTATGAACCGCTGCGTCACCCGCTATGACCGCTGCCTCGCACGGATCAGCTTTTCGCCCTGACCGAAGAAAGCCGGCACTCTCGCCCCCGCGCGTGTCGAGGCCATCGACGCGGTCCGGGGTCGAGACACCTACTTTTCGCGGCGCAAGGCCGGGAGGCATCTCGGCTTCGCTCGATGCAAATTGACTTCTGGATCAGGAACAAGACTATGCCCCGCAATCACGACATCGCCGAACTGCGGCGTCTCGACATCGCCCATCATCTTCCCGCGCAGGCCGACTGGGCCGAAATCGAACGGCTGGGCGGCAGCCGCATCATCACCCATGCCGAGGGCTGCACGATCACCGACGGTGAGGGGAACCGCATCCTCGACGGCATGGCGGGGCTGTGGTGCGTCAATGTCGGCTATGGCCGCGAGGAACTGGTCGAGGCGGCGGCGGCGCAGATGCGCGAGCTGCCCTTTTACAACACTTTCTTCAAGACCGCGACGCCGCCGACCGTCGAGCTGGCGGCCAAGATCGCATCGCTGACCGGCGGGCGGTTGCCGCACGTCTTTTTCAATGCGTCGGGCAGCGAGGCGAACGACACCGTCTTCCGCATGGTGCGCCACTATTGGAAGCTGAAGGGCGAGCCCAAGCGGACGGTCTTCATCAGCCGCTGGAACGCCTATCATGGTTCGACCGTCGCCGGGGTCTCGCTGGGCGGGATGAAGGCGATGCACGCGCAGGGCGACCTGCCGATCGCCGGCGTCGAACATGTCCGCCAGCCCTATGCCTATGGCGAAGGGCAGGGGATGAGCGAGGAGGAGTTCTGCGACGCCTGTGTGCAGGCGATCGAAGACAGGATCCTGGAGGTCGGGCCCGAAAATTGCGCCGCCTTCATCGGCGAACCGGTGCAGGGTGCCGGCGGCGTCATCATCCCGCCCAAGGGATATTGGCCGAAGGTCGAGGCGGTGGTGCGCAAATATGGCCTGTTGCTGGTCGCCGACGAGGTGATCTGTGGTTTCGGCCGCACCGGCAGGATGTGGGGGCATGAAACGATGGGTTTCACCCCCGACCTGATGCCGATGGCGAAGGGGCTGTCGTCGGGCTATCTGCCGATCTCGGCAACCGCGGTGGCGAGCCATGTCGTCGCGGTGCTGAAGACCGGCGGCGATTTCGTTCACGGCTTTACCTATTCGGGCCACCCGGTCGCCGCGGCGGTGGCGCTGAAGAATATCGCGATCATCGAACGCGAAGGACTGGTCGAGCGCACCGCCAGCGTGACCGGACCGCATCTGGCCAAGGCGCTGGCGACGCTCGACGATCATCCGCTGGTTGGCGAAACCCGCTCGGTGGGCCTGCTCGGCGCGGTCGAGATCGTCGCCGACAAGGAGAGCCGCGCGCGCTTTGGCGGGGCCGAAGGGACCGCCGGGCCGATGGTGCGTGATGCGTGCATCGCGGGCGGGTTGATGGTGCGCGGCATTCGCGACAGTATCGTTATGTGCCCGCCGCTGGTGATTTCGACCGACGAGATCGACGCGATGGTTGCCATCATCCGCAAATCGCTGGATGAAGTCATGCCGAAACTGCGCGCCCTTTAACACGGAAAGATCAACCCCATGCCATCCGGCCTTTTTGCCCTGCTCGACGATGTCGCCACCATTGCCAAGGTCGCGGCGGCGAGCATCGACGACATCGGCGCCGCCGCGTCGAAAGCGGGGGTGAAGGCGGCGGGCGTGGTCGTCGACGATACGGCGGTGACGCCGCGCTATGTGACCGGATTCACGCCCGACCGCGAACTGCCGATCATCTGGCGCATCGCCAAGGGGTCGATCTTTAACAAGCTGGTGCTGATCCTGCCGGTGCTGCTGGGGCTGTCGGCGCTGGCGCAGTGGGCGATCACGCCGCTGTTGATGATCGGCGGCGCCTATCTGTGTTTCGAGGGCGCCGAAAAGGTCTGGCATTCGCTCCGGAAGGATACGACGAGCCTGGAGGAGGATGCCGCGATCGTCGCCGACAAGGATCATGAAGAGGCGATGGTCAAGGGCGCGATCCGCACCGACTTCATCCTGTCGGCCGAAATCATGGTCATCGCGCTCAACGAAGTGCTCGACGAACATTTCGCGATGCGCGCCGCGACGCTGGCGGTGGTGGCGATCGCGATCACCATCGCCGTCTATGGCGTCGTCGGCCTGATCGTGAAGATGGACGATATAGGCCTGGCCATGACCAAGGCGGGTTCGGCGGCGCGCCGGTCGATTGGGCGCGGTCTTGTCAACCTGATGCCCAAGTTGCTGGCGGCGCTGGCGACGATCGGCACCGCGGCGATGCTGTGGGTCGGCGGCCAGATTTTCCTCCACGGCCTCGACGAATATCATATCGGCAATATCGGCCACGGGCTTCACGATTTCGCCCATGCGGTGGCGGGCGGCCTGCCCGGTGCCGGGGTCTGGGAATGGCTGATCAACGCGGGCGGCGCGGGGTTGTTCGGGCTGGCGCTGGGCGGGGTGATCGTCGCGGCGCTGCATCTGGTGCCGGGCAAGAAAGCCGCGCATTAGGTGGCGTGCGCCGGGGCAGGCGCGTCTGGTGGCTGGTTTGGGGTGGGGAGCGGTTAGGCAGCTTTCGGGAAAACGTGGTCCGATAGAGGCCCTTCGGCGGTGACGGAAAACCCTTCAACGCACGTTGTCGGACACTTTCTCAATCCGACAGTAATTCTCGGACGAGCGAGGTGCCATGCGACCGCACGATGCCGTGTGTGACGCGAATAGCTCCGAAACGTGCAACGAATGCACGAGTTTCATGTGGTTTTCGTCACGCGCGCGGTGGATGCACCACCCGCGCCGTTCTTTTACCAAATCTCGCCGAGTGTATAGTTCACCTCTGAGCGTCCGCTGGTTACATAGGCGTTGTGTCGCGAAAGCAATGGCCCCATTTGTTCCTCGGCTATCCATGGTCGGTCAATCGCGGTGCAGCGCCTCTCGAAGCGGCGGAGACCGCGAAGGTTCTCTCGCGCGGCGTCAGCAAATTCGACTGATACGAACATCTGGTTGAGGCCCAAAAGGCCAGCAGTCCAAAGGTGCTTGCCAGCGATGGGAGGCTTGCTGATCGGGACTTCGTGGCCGGGCTGGGTTAGCTTACATAGGATTTGCTTTACGCCTGTATCGTTCTCCCAAAGAAACTCGAAATTCTCTGGATTGTTGTCTGTTATCAAGCAATCGATATCCTGCTGCGCGCTGAACAGGAAATAGTCCTCACCGATCCGATCGCCATTTTTTCGTTCAAGAATTATTGGGGCGAATGCATGGATGCCCGGCTCAAGCTCCTCAACGAGGTCGCGAAATCTCTGATGGACGGCAACCGATCCATCAACAAGGATCATGTCGCTCAGCTTACCTTTGTGCGCCTTGCTCTGTCTCGCGACTATAGGCTTTCCGCCAAAGCGCCAAGGCAGGAAAGAGCTTATGCCGGTCGCGTTTATCAGTTTTGTGTTGTCGGGATTTTCTGTGATCTCGAAGTTTGGCTCAAAGAAATGCCAGTTCTTTTCCATTAACCAAGCCATCAAATACCCTCCTGCATGCGCAAGGGTAATGGCAGCTTGTTAAGAAAACGGCTCGGTTGACTGACAAACAGGCGTTTTCCGTCAGCTTTTAGGTGGAGGTACAAGATCACCTAACGACCAGCTTGGGGTCGTTTCCGGTCATTCAATCCAAATCGGTGGTGAACGGCGACTTTGGGGGGCAAGCGGACGTTGCCCTCCTTCGTCATCCCGGACTTGATCCGGGATCCCGCTCTTTGAGGCGCGGATCGCCTTCGATCTCAAGCGGGACCCCGGATCAAGTCCGGGGTGACGATGATGGATAGGTCAACTTCCGGTCGCAACCGGTCGCTAGCCGATGGACCTGTTTTTCCGTTCGTGTCGCGCGAAGTCGAGGCACCCATCGATGCGGCGCCTGGCCCGAGGGGTATCTCGACTTCGCTCGATGTGAACGAGCTGAGGAGGCGGAGACGGCGGCGTCAGGGGCGATACCGGCCATCTGATCCGGATCGGCACCAACGACTGGAACGGCGTAGAGAGCGACCGTTTTCAGTTCGGCCCCGTCGCTGCGGCACAGGGAGGACATGGGCGGCCGCAATCGGTTGTCGGCGGTCCTTTTCATGTCGTCGTCCCGGCCTTGGTCCGGGGTCATGAGGGCGACGGGTTGGGGAGCGTTTATCCCAGCAGCACCACCGGGCTGTCGGCGCGCCAGTGCATGCTGACCTTGTCGTCCCAAGTGAAATCATCCTGGTCGCGGCGCGACAGATTGGGGCGCGATACACGGACACGCGCGCCGCTTTCCAATTCGATCTCGAACAGGGTGATGTCGCCGAGATAGCTCATCCCCTTGATCGTCCCGCGCGCGAAATTATGGCCGTCGGGGGCGTCCTGCGCCGCGGCCTTGACCGCCTTGCCCGCGCCGGGGACGTGGAGATAGATTTTCTCTGGCCGCAGCGCGACCCACACATCGGCGCCGTGCGGGCCGGTGACGCCATGGTTCAGATAGATTTTGCCGAGCCCCGGGCAATCGACCGCCGCCCGGTCGGGTTCGTCGAGGGTCAGCTTGCCCTCGAACAGATTCACCGAGCCGACGAAATCGGCGACGAAGCGGCTGGCGGGAAATTCATAGAGGTCGGACGGGGTAGCGAGTTGCGATACCTCGCCCTTGTTGATCACCGCGATCCGGCACGCCATCGACAGCGCCTCGTCCTGGTCGTGGGTGACGGTGACAAAGGTGATGCCGACCTTTTCCTGCAATTCCGACAGTTCGAACTGCATCTGGGCGCGCAGCTTGGCATCGAGCGCCGACAGCGGTTCGTCGAGCAGCAGCACCTTGGGCCGCATGACCAGGCTGCGGGCGAGGGCGACGCGCTGGCGCTGGCCGCCCGACATCTGGTCGGGCATGCGGCTTTCGAATCCGCCGAGCTTGACCAGTTCGAGCGCCTCGGCGACGCGGTCCTTGATCTCGCCGCCCTTCACCCCGGCGATCTTCAACCCATAGGCGACATTGTCGGCGACGCTCATGTGCGGAAACACGGCATAGCTTTGGAACACCATGTTCACCGGCCGCTTGTTCGGCGGAATGCCGGTCATGTCCTGGCCATCGATGAGGATGCGGCCTTCGCTCGGCAATTCGAACCCGGCGATCATCCGCAGCAGCGTCGTCTTGCCGCAACCCGACGGACCCAGCAGGACGAAAAATTCGCCCGCCAATATGTCGAGGCTGATCCTGTCCACCGCCGTCACCTTGCCAAAGCGTTTGGTGACATTCTGGATCTGGATGATCGGCGGGCGCGTGTCGGTCATGTTCAATGGGTTTCCGCAATCGCCTTCACGCCCTGAAGTTTCAGCGCGATGAAGGTCAGGGCGACGGTCAGGATGATGAGCAGGGTCGAGGCCGCGTTGACCTCTGGCGTCACCGAAAAGCGGACCATCGAATAGACTTTCACCGGAAAGGTGATGGTGTCGGGGCCGCTGGTGAAATAGGTGATCACGAAATCGTCGAGGCTGAGGGTGAAGGACAACAGCGCCCCCGCGACCAGCGCCGGGCGGATGTGCGGGATCAGCACGTCGCGGAAAATCTGCCATTCGCTCGCCCCCAGATCCTTGGCCGCTTCCTCCTGTTCGCGGTTGAAGCTGGCGAGCCGCGAGCGCACGACCATGGTGACGAAGGGAAAGCAGAAGGTGATGTGGGCGATGGTGATCGCGCCGAGGTTGAACGGCCAGACAAGGTCGGTCGGCCAGCCGATCGCCGCGAAGAACATCAAAAACGCAACGCCGAGGCAGATTTCGGGGACGATGATCGGCAGCGAGATCGTGCCGTCGACCGCGCCTTTGAAGGGAAAGCGGAAGCGCCACAGCATCACCGCGGCGAGCGCGCCGAGGATCAGGCTGGCGACCGTCGCCAGCGCCGCGATGGTCAGCGAGTTGAGCAGCGCTTCGACCAGCTGGTCATTGCCCAGCGCCTTTTCATAATATTTGGTGGTGAAGCCGCGCCACACCACGTTGCGCTTGCTGTCGTTGAAGCTGAAGATCATCAGCACGACCAGCGGCGCATAGAGAAAGACCATCACCGCGCCGACCCACAGCCGCATCCACAGGGTGCGGCTATATTCGAGCGGCGCGCGCGGGGTGCGGGCGAACAGCGCCATCAGTGGACCTCCGGCACTTTGCGGCGCATCGATTGCAGCGCGATGAGCGCGAACATGGCGTAGATGAGCAGGAAGGAGAGGGCGGCGCCGAACGGCCAGTCATTCGCCTTTTTGAACTGGCGTTCGATGACATTGGCGATCATCTGGCTGTCGGTTCCGCCCATCAGATCGGGGGTCAGATAGGCGCCGAGCGCCGGGATCAGCGTGATCATCACCCCCGCGACGATGCCCGGCGCGGCGAGCGGCACGACGACCCGCAGGATGGTGCGCAAATGCCCCGCGCCAAGGTCGAGGCTCGCCTCGATCAGGCTGCGGTCGATGCGGTCGAGCGCCGCATAGAGCGGCAGCACCATGAAGGGCAGGTGGACATAGACGAGGCCGAAAACGACCGCGAAATTGTTGAACAGCAGCGGCACCGGTTCCCAATCCGGCAAGGGTTGGAGCCCGGCAAGCGTCTTGATCCAGCTCGCCCCGTCCCACAGCGCGCCGAGCCCTTTGTTCGCGAAACCCTGGGTCCCGAGCAGCATCATCAGCGCATAGGTGCGGATCAGCAAATTGGTCCAGAAGGGCAGCATGATGCCGAGCAGCAGCCAGGGGCGCCATTTTTCGCTGGCAAAGGTGATCGCCATCGCCACCGGAAAGCCGACAATCAGGCAGATGAGCGTGACCAGCGCGGCGACCGCGAGGCTTTTCCCGAAGATGGTGAGGTACAGCCATTCGGTCGCGCGCTTGTAATTGTCGAGCGTGCCCGAAATGGCGATGTCGGCAAGGCCCCTGTTCTCGCCGAAACTGTAGAGCCAGACGATCGCGAGGGGGACAAGGAAAAAGGCGACGATCCAGAACAGGGTCGGGACCGATACGGCCGCGAAGCTGCGCTTGTTTGTCCGCCAATCCTGTTCGGCCACCCCCTGCGTCCCCGCCGTCGTTCAGGCCGCCCTGACACTTGTAAACGCCTGCTCGTAGAGCCGCTGCAGGTCGGGGTTGAACTTGGCATATTCGCACTTGGCGAGAACGTCGATCGGCGGGAAGATAACCGGATTATCCTTGTAATCGTCGGGCATCAGCGCCTTGGCCGCGGCATTGGGCGTGGGATAGAGGATCGTTTCGGTGACATGTTTGTCGACCTCTGCATCCAGAATATAGTTGATGAAGGCGTGCGCATTCTTGGGATGCGGCGCGCCCTTGGGAATGCATAGATTGTCCGAATTGAGCTGGCTGCCCTCTTTCGGCACGACGAAATCGATATCGTCATCTTCGGTCATCGCCTGTGCGATGTCGCCATTATATTCGAGCACGATGTCGCAGTCGCCCTTGAGCAGCAGGTCCTGGCCGTCATCCTCGTGGAATTTCTTCACATGGGGTTTTTGCCGGATCATCATCGCTTCGATCGTCGCGATGTCGGCGGGGGTCAGGCTGTTGACCGATTTTCCGAGATATTTGCCATAGAGGCGGAACATATCACCCGCTTCGGACAGCCAGGCGATACGCCCCGCATATTCGGCGCTGTCGAACAGGGGCTTCCAGCTGTCGGGCGGGCTTTTCACCTTGGACTTGCGATAGCCCAGGCCGAGCACCAGCCAGGTATAGGGCATCGAGAATTTGCGGCCCGGATCATAATCGACATCGATATAGGCGGGGTCGATATTCTTCATGTTCGGGATTTGCGCATGGTCGAGCGTTTCCAGCATTCCGGCACGAGCCATGCGTTCGACGAAATCATTCGACGGCACGATGACGTCATAGCCGGGATTGCCTGCCTTGAACTTGGCGAACAGCACATCATTGCTGTCGAACAGGTCCATCGTGACATCGACGCCCGACGCCTTTTTGAAATCACCCAGCGTGTTTTCGCCGATGTAGGTATCCCAATTGTAGAAGTTCAGCCGGGCTTCCTCGCCATTGGCGAGCTTCTGGCTTTCGCCCTTGCCGCACGCCGCAAGGCCGCCGAAGCTAATGCCGACTGCGGCAACCCCCAGTGCCTGCAACAAAGAACGGCGATTCCTGGCTCGACCCAGCAGTTCGTTCAGTTCCATGACGGCCTCCCTGTATCGCAGGCAAGCTGACTTAATATGCGGGCGTTGAAAAGAGTAATTTTCGCACCCGTCCGAAGCCGTTCAAAAGATGCCCGAAGTTTCAGGCGTTGCGCAGGTACCAATCATAATCAATCGTCGGGACGGCCGAGAAATAACGGTCCTGTTCCACGCGCTTGACGATGCTGAACATGTCAACGAAACGATCGCCGAGATAGTCGCGCATCAGCGCCGAGCCATGGAAGCGGTCGACTGCCGCGAACCAGTTCGAGGGCGGCCGGTCGTCGCCCGAGGCGTCGCGGTCATAGCCGTTGCCGGTCACCGCCACGCCGGGATCGGCGCCGGCCGCCATGCCGTGATGGATGCCCGCGAGCACCGCCGCGACCGCCAGATAGGGGTTGGCATCGGCGCCGCAGACGCGATGTTCGACATGGCGGCTGGCGGGCGGCCCGGCCGGAATGCGGAAGGATACGGTGCGGTTGTTGACCCCCCAGGTCGGCGCGACCGGGGCATAGCTGTTCGCCTTGAACCGGCGATAGCTGTTGGCGTGCGGGGCAAAGAGCGCGAAGGCGTCGCCGATGCTGCCGATCATCCCGCCGATCGCGTGGCGCAGCGCCGCGGTTCCGTGCGGATCGTCGCTCGCGAAAATCGGGGTGCCGCGATCATCGTTCATCGAGACGTGGATGTGCATGCCGCTGCCCGCCTGTTCGGCGAAGGGTTTGGCCATGAAGCTCGCCTCCAGCCCGTGCTGCTGGGCGACCGCCTTGACCAGCCTTTTGTACATGATCGCATCGTCGCAGGCGCGCAGGGCATCGGGCTTGTGGCGCAGCGTCAGTTCGAACTGGCCGGGCGCAAATTCCGAAATCGCGCTTTCGAGCGGCAGCCCCTGCACATCGGTCGCGGCGTAAAGGCCATCGAAGAAGGGACGGAAATCATCGAGTTCGCGCAGGCCATAAACCTCGACATTGCGCGGGGTGTCGCGGCTGTAGCCGGGGCGGGCGGGGCGCACCGATCCGTCGCGGGCGCGGCGCGGATCGAGAAGATAGAATTCCAGCTCGACCGCGAGCACCGGGACCAGCCCGTCGGCGGCGAAGCGGTCGACGACGCGGCCGAGCACATGGCGCGGGTCGAGATCGTGGGGGGTGCCGTCGAGTTCATAGAAATCGACCAGAAATTGCGCGGCGCGATCGCCGCCCCACGGCGTCTTGACGAGGGTGCCGGGAACCGGCTTCATCGACCGGTCGGCGTCGCCATCCTCCCACACCAGGCCGGTTTCGATCGTATCCTGTCCGGTGATGTCGACGACGGTGATCGACCCCGGCATCATCCGGCCGCTGTCATAGACGGCGAGCACTTCGTGCCGGCGCAGCCGCTTGCCGCGCGGGACGCCGCCCATGTCGGTATAGATCATCTCGATCGAATCGATGTCGGGGTTCGCCTCGAAAAAGGCTTCGGCCTCCGATCGCGGCGCTATGACGCCCGATGATGTCGCCATGGCCCTGCTACTCCTTCAATGCCTTGATACAGTCGGAAAAGCCGCCGACCAGCCGGTCGATCTGATCGTCGCCGGTCACCGGGCTCACCAACATCATATTGTGGAACGGCGCCAGCAAAATTCCGCGATTGGCGAGGAAGATGTGGATCGCCGCTTCGAGCGCCGGGTGCATCGCCGCCTTTGCCTCGGTGCCATTGCGGGGCGGGATGGGGCAGGTCAGAAATTCGACCCGCGCCCCGACCTGGGTGACGTGCCAGTCGAGCCTGGCGGCGGCAATTTCGCCCTCCAGCCCGGCAACCAGCCGCGCGGCGCCGCGCAGCATAGGGCCATAAGCGGCGGGCGTGATCACCTCGCCCAGCATCGCGTCCATGGCGGTGATCGCCAGCGCGTTCGCCGACAGCGTTGTGCCGATGCCGCTGTGCCCCGGCGGCCGCGCCGCATTGAGCGCCGCCATGCGGGCGCCGACCGCCGCCGAAAAGCCATAGATGGCGCAAGGCACGCCGCCGCCGATCGATTTTCCGACCACCATCAGGTCGGGGGCCGGCCCGTGGGTGCGGCCGTGCCCGCCATAGCCCGACGAGAGGCAGTGGGTTTCGTCGAACACCAGCAAGGTGCCGGTTGCGTCGCACAGCGCGCGCAGCCGCGTCAGAAAGCCCGGCGCATCGCGCACCATGCCGATATTGGTCATCACCGGTTCGGCGAGCACGCAGGCGACGTCGCCGCGGCCGAGCGCCGCCGCGAGCGCCGCTTCGTCGTTGAATTCGATGACGGTGGAGGTGGCGGTCAGGTCGTGCACCTGGCCGATCAGGCTGGCGCGCATCGCCGGCGTGCCGCCTGTCAGATCGACGAAAGCATCATCGACGGCGCCGTGATAGGCGCCGTTGAACGTGAGGATCTTCGGCCGCCCGCTGATTCCCCGGCACCAGCGGATGACGGCGCGGTTGGCCTCGCTCGCGGTGGTCGTAACCTGCCACTGCGGCAGGCCGAACATCGCGGCGAGCCGCTGCGACAGCGCATTCCCGCGCGCCGTCGGCAGCATATAGCTGAGCCCTTCGCCCGCCTGGCGGGCGAGCGCGGCGGCGAGTGGCGGCGGCGAATGGCCGAACAGGCTGGCCGTGTCGCCAAGGCAGAAATCGTCATAGCGCTGCCCGTCGATACTGGTCAGCACCGCGTCCTTGGCCGACGCAGCGACGATCGGCACCGGGCTGGGCCAGTCCTTCATCCAGTGGAAGGGCACCGACTGGAACCAGCCGGTCGCGGCGGCATGTTGCGCGAAAGCGTGCGGGTTGGCGGCGCGGAAGCGTTCGGCCTCCCGCGCCGCGACACGGGCGATGGCGGTGTCGGCGATCATCCGATGCGATCCTTTAGCGCATACCAAAGCAAACCCAGCGTCGCGAGCGGCCGGCGCAGCCATTTCCCGCCGGGGAAGGGGGAAGACGGCAGAGCGGCGAAGACGTCGAAGCGTTCGGCGGTTCCGGCCAGCGCGTCGGCAACCAGTTCGCCCGACAGCGTCGTCACCAGCGCGCCATGGCCCGAAAAGCCGTGCGCGAAAAAGACATTGCCGCGCCGTCCGATATGCGGCAGCCGGTTCATCGTCACCGCGACCGCGCCGCCCCAGCCATAGTCGATCGGCGTATCGGCGATCTGCGGGAAGACTTCGGCCATGAAGGGGCGAACAAAGGCGGCGATGTCGCGCGGCGGGGTCTGCGAATAGCGTTCGCCGCCGCCGAAGATCAGGCGCCGGTCGGCCGACAGGCGGAAATAGTTGAGCACGAAACGGCTGTCGGCAACCGCCGCGTCGCTTGGCAACAGCGCGTCGGCGCTGACCAGCGGGGCGGTTGCGATATTATAGTTCATGATCGGCACGGTGTAGCGGCCAAGATCGGGATCGACGTCGCCGATCCAGCTGTCGGCGGCGTTGATGATATAGCGCGCCGCGATCGTCGCATCGCCGATGAACAATTCGCCGGGATTGCCATCGAGAATCAGGTCAGCCCGCCGACCTTCGAGGATGACGACGCCTGCCGCTTCGGCCGCCCGGGCGAGGCCGATCGCATAGTTGAGCGGATGGAAATGCCCGGCATGGGCGTCATACACCCCGCCATGATAGAGCGGGCTGGCGATATGCGCGTCCATATCGGCGCGTTCGATGATCCGGGTCGGATAGCCGAAGCGGCTATCGAGAAATTCGGCCTCGCGGTGCATCGCGGCAAAATCCTTCGGCGTCCATGCCGCCTCGAGATGCCCCGCCTTGAGGTCGCAATCGATGCCGTGCTTTGCGATCCGGGCCTGCACCCGATTGTCGCGCCAGCACAGATCGAACAGCGCATCGGCGCGTTCACGGCCGAATTCGGCTTCCATCTCGGAGGCCGACCAGCGCAGGCCGGGGATCAATTGTCCGCCATTGCGACCCGATGCCCCGAAGCCAATGGTTTCGGCCTCGACCAGCATCACCGAAAAGCCGCGTTCGGCGCAGGCGAGAGCGGCCGACAGGCCGGTGAAGCCTCCGCCGATCACCGCGACATCGCAGCGATAGTCGCCGTCAAAAGCGCGCGGCCGCCACGGGTACGCGGTCGCCGCATAATAGCTGTTGGCGAGCGGGTCGGTCATCTGGCCCTTAGGGTTCAGACCCGCATCAGCAGATGTTCGCGTTCCCAGCTCGACACCACCGACTGATAATTGAAGAGTTCGTGGTCCTTCACCGCGAAGAAGATTTCGAAGAAATCGTCGCCGAGCAGGTTGCGGACCTTTTTGCACGAACTGAAACGATCGAGCGCCGCCTCGAGTGTCCGGGGGAGGGTGCGGGCGCGGTTATAGGCGCTGCCCTCGATCGGCTTGGGTGGCACCATGCGGTCGACCATCCCGATATAACCGCACACGAGCGACGCGGCGATCGCGAGATAGGGGTTGCTGTCGGCACCCGCGAGCCGATTTTCGACGCGGCGGTTGTTCTTGTCCGAAATGGGGATGCGAAAGCCGCACGACCGGTTGTCGATCCCCCAATGAACGTTGATCGGCGCCGCGCTGTCGGGGCGCATCCGGCGAAAGCTGTTCACATTGGGCGCCCACATCGGCGAGATTTGCGGCATGAAGCGGATCAGCCCGGCGACATAGCTGCGGAACAGCGCGCTATCGCGGCCGTTGGCGGTGGCGAACAGGTTGCGCCCGGTGTCGGCATCGACCACCGACTGGTGGACATGCATCGCGCTGCCCGGCTGTCCGGCGATGGGGTTGGCCATGAAGGTGGCATAGACGCCATGTTGTTTGGCGACGTTGCGGACGACGCGCTTGAACAGGAACACCTCGTCGGCCAGCCGCAGGGGGTCGCCATGGATGAAATTGACCTCGAGCTGGGCGGCGCCCATTTCATGGATCATCGTGTCGATATCGAGCCCCATCAACTCGCAATCGTCATAGATATGATCGATGATATCTTCATATTCGTTCATTGCCTCCAGCCCATAGGGCTGGCTGGCCGACTCGCTGCGTCCCGACTGGCCGGTGGGCGGGGTCAGCGGAAAATCGGGGTCGGTGTTCTGTGACACCAGATAGAATTCGACCTCGGGCGCGATGATCGGTCGCCACCCCTTGTCGGCATAAAGCGCCAGCACCTTTTTCAGGATCGTGCGCGGCGCGATGTCGACCGCGCTGCCGTCGCTGTTCACCGTGTCGGCAATGACGAAGGCGGTCGGCGATTTGAAACCCGGTGCGACGCAAATCGTGTCGGGATCGGCGATCAATATCTTGTCGGGATCCTTGTCCCATATATCGTCGATATCATCGGGATAATGGCCGTCGATCGTGCAGATGAAGACACTGCCCGGAATGCGCAGCGACTTGTCGTTGACCGACGACAGGAATTTGCGCGCGGGCAGCACCTTGCCCCGCTGGACGCCGTTGATGTCGGGGACGATACATTCGACCTCGTCGATCTTATGTTCGCTGATCCATTGTTCCAAATTGACTGACATGCGCCCCCGATAGGACCGAAGAGCCGGTCCGTTTGTGGATAAGGTCAGCCTATCGCAAGCTTTGCCGCCGCGCCAGTGGGGTGGTTTTGAGCATTGCCAGCGGCGGGGCGGCTTGCCAGATTGACGGCGAGTATCCCTCGTCATCGCGAGCGGAACGATGCCATCAGCCGCCTGCGGTCCCTGGGGCCGCCGCCCGGCGGCTGACGATGGTTTCGTCGCCGCATTTCCCTTGCGATGCCGGGATCGAGGAGACGGCAATGCACGGTGACAATGACCAGCTGGCAAGCTTTTGGATGCCCTTCACCGCCAACCGGGCGTACAAGGCGCACCCGCGCCAGCTGGTGTCGGCGAGCGGCGTCTATTACCAGAGCGCCGACGGGCGGCAGATTCTCGACGGTACGTCGGGGCTATGGTGCAGCAATGCGGGCCATTGTCGCCCCGAAATCGCCGAGGCGATCGCCAAGGCCGCAGCGACGCTGGACTTCGCGCCGACCTTTCAGCTTGGCCACCCTTTGCCTTTTGAACTGGCGCATCGGCTCGCGGCGCTGATGCCCGCCGGGCTCGACCGGATATTCTTCACCAACAGCGGCTCCGAATCGGTTGATACCGCGCTGAAAATCGCGATCGCGGCGCAGCGCGCGAAGGGGCAGGGAACGCGCACCCGGCTGATCGGGCGCGAGCGCGGCTATCACGGCACCGGGTTCGGCGGGATCAGCGTCGGCGGCATCGTGACCAATCGCCGGACCTTTGGCGGCGGACTGCCCGGCGCCGATCATCTGCGCCACACCCATGACCTGGCGCGCAACGCCTTTTCGCGCGGACTGCCGGCGCATGGCGCCGAGCTTGCCGATGATCTGCAGCGACTGGTCGACCTGCACGGCGCCGACACCATCGCGGCGGTGATCGTCGAACCGCTCGCCGGATCGACCGGGGTGCTGTTGCCGCCGCAGGGCTATCTGGCGCGGCTGCGCGAGATTTGCGACCGCCACGGCATCATCCTGATCTTTGACGAGGTGATCACCGCTTTCGGCCGCGTCGGCGGCGCGACCGCGGCGCAGGCCTGGGGCGTCACCCCCGACATCATCACCATGGCCAAGGGGCTGACCAACGCCGCGGTGCCGATGGGCGCGGTCGCGGTGCGGCGCGAGTTGCATGATGCGGTGATCGAAAGCGTGCCGGGCGGGATCGAGCTGTTCCACGGCTATACCTATTCGGGCCACCCGCTCGCGAGCGCCGCGGGCCTTGCGACGCTCGACCTTTATGCACGCGACGGGCTGTTTGCGCGTGCCCGCGACTTGGGCGGTTATTGGGAGGACGCCGCGCATAGTCTGAAAGGGCGGCGCCATGTCATCGATATCCGGACAACGGGACTGGTCGCGGGGATCGAGCTGGAACCGCGCCCCGGCGCCCCGACGGCGCGTGCAATGGAATTGTTCCATGGCGCTTTCGACAATGGTCTGCTCGTCCGCGCGACGGGAGACATCATCGCCCTGTCGCCGCCGCTGATCGTCGAACCGGGCCAGATCGACGAGATGTTCGGCAAGATCGGCGACCTGCTCGACCGGATCGACTGAGGCGGCGCGCGTAATGGATATGAGCGACAAAAGGGGCAGGGTGGACGCGGCGAGCGGCATGGACGACGCCTATCGCCTGACGCTGGAAACCCCGGCGATCGCCGACTATCTGCGGCTGCGCGCCGATGCGGGCATGACGCCGCGCAGCGCCCGCGCGGCACAGGCCGGGCTGCCCCACACGCGGATCGGCGTCGTAATACGCCGCGACGGCCAGGCGGTCGGGATGGGCCGGGTGATTGGCGATGGACTGCACTATTTGGTCGTCGACATCGCGGTCGATCCCGCGCATCAGGGGCGCGGGCTGGGCAAGGCAATCATGGCCGCACTGAGCACCGAGCTTCGCCGCATTGCGCCCGCCGAAGCCTATGTCTGTCTGATCGCCGATGGCGAAGCGCACCGGCTGTATCGCCGCTTCGGGTTCCGGCCCACCGCCCCGGCTTCGATCGGGATGGCGCAATGGATCGGAAATTAAGGGCGTGATTCCAAAAGTCTGATTCTGATCTAGTGGGGCGGCGGGTCTTTGGGCGGATCGGTACCGAACCCGCGCGCGACTAGGCCTAATCTTCCGGCGCGAGGGGAAAGGCGACCGATACCGTCGTGCCCTTGCCCAGCTCGCTTGCGATGTCGAGCTGACCCTGATGACGTTCGCTGATATGCTTGACGATGGCGAGGCCGAGGCCGGTTCCGCCGACCGACCGGCTGCGCGCTTCGTCGACGCGATAGAAACGCTCGGTCAGGCGGGGCAGATGTTCGGGCGCGATGCCGTCGCCTTCGTCGCGGACGGCCAGCCGAACCCGCGCGCCGTCGCGCCCCAGTTTTACCGTGACCGGCGTTCCGGGCCGCCCATATTTCATCGCGTTCGAGATGATGTTGTGCGCAAGCTGTCCCAACTGGGCGGCGTCGCCCAGCACATGCTGCGGCCCATCGTCGATCCGGGCCACGACGTCATGCGGCCGGGCTTCTTCGCTGTCCCTTAGCTGCGTCACGGTGGTGCGCACGATGGCCGCAAGGTCGACGGGGGTGGTGGGACGGCGGAAACGGTCAGCTTCGACCCGAGAAATCGACAGGAGGTCGATCACGAGCTGTTGCATCCGGCGTGCTTCGCGCTCGATGATCGACAGGAAACGATGCCGCGTTTCCTGATCGGCGTCGCCATTCATGTCCTGAAGCGTTTCGACATAGCCGAGAATGGCGGCAAGCGGCGTGCGCAGTTCATGGCTGGCGTTGGCGACGAAATCGGAACGCATGCGGTCGGCGGCATCGAGCGCGGACCGATCGGACAGAAAGATGATCCGGTCGCCGCCCGACAGCGCCGCAATGCGCATCGTCCAGCGTTGCCCGGGACGGGGGAAGTCGACCAGGCTGATGAGGTCGGCGGCGCCTTCGCCGCCCGTCTGCGACAGAGCTTCGGTCGCGGCCGGGTGCCGCACCGCGGTGCGAATATCCGCCCCGACGATATGCCGGCCGAGCAGGCGCACCGCCGCATCATTGGCGATGGTCACGATATTGTCGGCGGTGCCGATCAACGGTTCCTTTTCCTGATCCGCCCAACGGAAAAAATCGGGATGGCGCAGCAGCGACGGGCGCGGGGTTTCCGCCGCCGGGGCGGCAGTGTCCGCGCGCGGTTCGGGCAGTTCGGAGGGAAGGGCGGCGTGGACGACGGCCGCGGCCGCCACACCGGCGAGCGTCAGGATCGCGATCACCAACGGATTGCCGCCCGCCAGCGCCGCAAAGATTGCGGCGACGGCAACCAGCGTCAGCGCAATGACCAGGCTGGACAGGCGATCGAACATCGCCGCTGCGCCTTGCACGCCCGCCGATGTTTCGCAAGCGGCTTTGCGGGCGTTAACGCTTTGCCGCGACCTGTGCCAATGCGGGAAAAGCCATGGCATCCACCGTGTTTTGCTTTGCCTGTTCTCGTCCATCGGTTATGCGCATGCCATGGAAAACAGCGAACTTCCGACCGGCGAGGCCCATGAGGCCCACGAAGCTCTGCCCTCGCGCCGCCGCATGCTGGCACTCGGCGCCGTCGGCGTGTCGGCGGCGCTGACGATCCGTCCGGCCTTCGCCCAGACGGCGGTGTCGGTGATGAATTGCGAGATCCCGGTGCCGGCGCCCACGGCCGCGGGCCAATATATCGACGGCCGCGGGCGGTTGGTACCACCGGGGACAAAGGGCGCCTTTCCAGGCTCTCCGCGTCCCTTTACGGGCGAAGAGGTCAAGCGCGCCTTTCAGGGGCGGACGCTTCCCGGAACGACTTATGACCAGTCGCAGGCCTATTTGAAATATATCCGGCGCTTGCAGGCGGGGCAGAGCGGCTTTACCTGTTTCGCCTCGATTCAGATGCCGCGCTGATCATCGCCTTTTCCTTTTGCGATGACCGAAGGCGGGCGTCGCAGACAAAGGAAAACTCGTGAAACTAGCTTCGCTCAAGCATGGCCGCGACGGTCGGTTGATCGTCGTTTCGGACGATCTGGCCTGGTATGCCGACGCTGGACAGATCGCCCCGACGATGCAGGCGGCCCTCGACAATTGGGTCGAAGCCGCGCCGAAACTGGCCGCGCTGGCGGAAGATCTGAACCATGAAGCAATCCCGCGCGAACGCTTTCACGAGCGCGATGCGGCCTCGCCCTTGCCGCGTGCCTATCAATGGGCCGACGGCAGCGCCTATGTGAACCATGTCGCGCTGGTCCGACAGGCGCGTGGCGCCGAAATGCCCGACAGTTTCTGGCACGATCCGTTGATGTATCAGGGCGGCAGCGACGCATTCCTGTCGCCGCGCGATCCCATCCCGCTGGGCGACCCGGCCTGGGGATGCGACATGGAGGCCGAGGTTGTCGTGGTGACGGGCGATGTTCCGGCGGGGATCGACGCCGAGGCGGCGCGCGATCACATCCTGCTCGTCGGGCTGACCAACGACGTGTCGCTGCGCGGACTGATCCCCGCCGAGCTGGCCAAGGGTTTCGGCTTTTTCCAGTCGAAGCCGTCGAGCGCGATGTCGCCGGTCTTCGTCACGCCCGATGCGCTCGGCGAGCGGTGGAAAGACGGCAAGCTTCACGGGACGCTGTGTGTCGACCTGAACGGGCAGCCGCTTGGCCGTGCCGATGCGGGCGTCGACATGACCTTCGATTTCGGGGCGCTGATCGCCCATGCCGCGAAGACTCGCAATCTGGGGGCGGGAACGATCATCGGATCGGGCACGGTGTCGAACCGCGATGCCGACGGCGGTCCCGGCAAGCCGATCGCCGAAGGTGGGCTGGGCTATAGTTGCCTCGCCGAAGTGCGGACGGTTGAAACGATCCTGGAAGGTCAGCCCAAGACACCCTTCATGCAGCAGGGCGACACGGTGCGCATCTGGATGGACGACGATCGCCACCACAGCATCTTTGGCGCGATCGAACAGCAGGTCGGCTAACAGACCAGAATGGCCGGAGGGGCGGCGGTTTCCTGTCGCCCCCGGTTCGGCGTTCGATCAAGGATGGGGTCAGTTCCCGCCTGAAAGCGCACCCGATGTGAACACGTCGCTAAGCGTACAGGCGGCGGGGCCTAGGATGACGATGAACAGCACCGGCAGGATGAAAAGGATCAGCGGCACCGTCATGATCGCGGGCAAGCGCGCGGCCTTTTCTTCGGCACGCATCATACGCTCGTTGCGGAATTCGGCCGAAAGAACGCGCAGTGCGCTGGCGAGCGGCGTGCCATATTTTTCGGTCTGGATCATCGTGGTGACGACGCCCTTCACCGATTCCAGATTAACGCGATAGGCCAGATTTTCAAACGCCTGTCGCCGTTCGGTGAGGAAGCCGAGCTCGATCGAGGTCAGCGCGAATTCCTCGCCCAATTCCGGATAAGCGCTGCCCAACTCGCGCGAAACGCGGCTGAACGCGGCATCGACGGTGAGGCCGGCCTCGGCGCAGATGACGAGAAGGTCGAGCGCGTCGGGAAGGCCCTTGCGGATCGCGTCGGTCCGCTTTTGCCGCTTGTTGTGCACGAACAGATCGGGCGCCTTGTAGCCAAGGATCAGCGCGGCCATGACTGCGCTCGAGCGCTTGAACGACGACCAGTCGGGGTAATAATCGACGACATAGATCATGAAGGCGGCAAAGCCACCGAGCAGGATCGGCAATACCATGCGCCCGAAGATCACGGTGAAGGCGAGATCCTTTGAGCGAATGCCGGCCTGCGCCAGCTTTTGCTGGACCTCCTTGACCTGTTCCTCTTGCAGAACCTGCAGCCGGCCAAGGATGCTGCGCATCTTGTCGGCTGTCTGATTCTTGCGCACCAGCCTTGCCCTGCGCTTGGCGGTCGAGGCGGTGATCCCGGCCTTCAACTGTTCGCGGCGTTCGTTGAGGGCCTTGACGCGCTTCGCCATCGGGTCGCGCACGGTCAGGGCGCCGTAGATGGCGATCAGCACCGCGAAGACCCCGACGGCGGCAAGCAGCGTCGCCGCCCAGATCACGTCGATTCCAAGCAGCTTGGGGCCGGTGGTGGCTCCAGAAAAGGCCGCGAGAAGGAGGCTGCTGTTCATGATGGCCTTTCCTTCAGATTTCGAAGCTGATCATGCGCGACATGATGAAGACACCGATGCTCATCCAGAGAAGGCCGCCGAGGCCGGTGATGATCAGGCGATCCTCATAGAAAAAGCCCGCAAGATACTCGGGGTTCATCATCCAGACTGTACCGAAGACGAAAAATGGTAGCGCGCCAACGATATAGGCCGATGCCTTCGCCTCGGATGACATGGCGCGGATCTTCAGTTTCATCTGCGCGCGCTTGCGCAGGACATCCGAGAGATTTGCCAGTGTTTCGGCCAGGTTGCCGCCCGTTTCGCGCTGAATCGCGATGGTGATGCAGAAGAATTTGAACTCCGGCGTTCCCAGCATCTTCGCCGATTCCTGAAGGGCGCCCTCCATGGTGTTGCCGATGCGGATGCGTTCGACCACGCCCTTGAATTCTTCGCCCACCGGTCCAGGCAACTCGTTGCTGACGACGTGAAAGGTCTCGGTCACGGGAAGGCCCGATTTGAGGCCTCGGACCAGAAGATCGATTGCGTCAGGGAAGCGCGCATTGAATTTGGCGACGCGCCGGTTGATGAGCTTGCCGGTCACGAAATAGGGCAGGCCGATCGAAAGGAACAGGCCGAGCAACAGACTGAGGAAGGGCGGCGTCCTCAGCAGCAGGAAAAGTCCCGTGCTGACCACGAACAAGCCCATGGACGCGAACATATATTGCGTCGTCGTCCAGCCGCGACCGGTCCGGCGCAGGCGCAGTTCCATCTCTTCGCGGCGTGGCATCAGGCTCGACAAGCTGCCGCTGCCCCGGGCTCCGGATGCCTGGATTGTCTTTCGCATCTGCGCCTCGACCACGGCTTCGGTAGAGGCCGCGTGCCGATCCTTGACCATCGCCAGCCGGCGCCCCTTGGCTTTTCCGGCCGAAGGGCCGCTCAGTGCGAGCACGAGCAGGATGAAAGCCAGGGTGGCGGCCGCGATGATGAGGAGCACTGGCAGATTCATGATCGTTACTGGTCCATTTCCGGCAGCAGATGTTGGCGAGCGATCGGCGGCGGACGCCGCCGATCATTTACTGTGCCTTTGCGGTTTTCTTGCTCATGCGGCCGCCTATGCTGCTCAGCTTTCCAAGCAGGGAGCCGCCGCTTTTGCCCTTTGCTGTCGTTTCTTCGGCTTCCGCAGCGTCGGCGCCGTCGAGGATGACGCGCATCAGGTTCGTCCAGACCTGGCCGGCCTTCGTCCCCTTGCAGATTTCGGCATAGGATTTTCCGAGCTTGGCCGCCTGGGCGACCAGCTTGGGATCAAAGGGGATCACGACGTCGATACTGCGTTCGATCGAGGATTCGAATTCCTTGCGCGACAGTTCGCCGATCGCGTTCTGGAACTTGTTCGCAACCAGAACCACCCGCGCGCCGGGAATATTCTGCTTGAACCACGACAGCAGGCGGATCGTATCGCGCGCAGCCGCCAGCGTGACGTCGCTGACCAGCAGAATCGTTCCGGCCTCCGACACCAGATGGGGGAAGGGGATCAATACCTGACGCGGGATGTCGACGATCGTCATTTCAAATGCGCTGCGCAATTCTTCTTCCAGCTGGAAGAAGGCCGAGCCATCGGTCATCACGGGCTGGTGGATCGGGGCTTCGGCCGAGAGCAGGCTGAGCTTGTCCGAAGCCCGCACCATCGCGCGCTCAATGAACAGCCCGTCGATACGGCTGGGGTTATCGATCGCATCGATCAGGCCGCGCCCCGGTTCGAGGTCGAGCGTCAGCGCCCCGGTGCCGAAATGGACGTCGAGGTCGAGGAGCGCGGTCTGACGACCGGCCTGCTCGCTCATCGCCCATGCGAGCGATGTCGCGACGAGCGAAGCGCCCACGCCGCCGCGCACACCCACGACCGCCATCAGATGATGCGGTTTGTCGTCGTGCATGTCCGCGTGTTTCGGCGCGGAGAGCATCGCCTGTGCCATGTTGAGCGAGTCGCGGACCTGATCCAGCGACAGCGGTTTCAGGAGATAATCCTGAATGCCGCTCGACAAGAGGTCGCGGTAAAGCCTGACGTCATTCACCTGTCCGGCCGCAATCACGACCGTTCCGGGTTCGCAGACTTCGGCCAGAGCATTGATGTCGTTGATCGGGTCGCCCGATTCCGACATGTCGACGAACAGGATGTTCGGGCTTGCCGAAACCGACAGTGACTGCACGGCGTTGCGCAGGCCGCCCTTGTTGCACTTTTCGACCGGCCAACCCATTTCGCCCGCAGCGAGACGGATCAGCTCAAGCGTATCGTCATCGCACACGAAGGCGTTGAAGGCGTCACGCAGCCCGGCGGTTTTGAAAGGAGCGTTCACTGGCCGCCTCCCTTGCTGGTGTCCGTCCCTTGCAGCGAACCTGCGCCCGTGGGCGTTTTCTCGCGATAGGTCTTGATGGCCCGGGTCGCGGTGCTCGGGTCATAGGCTTCGTTGCGGGCGCCCTTGATCAGATCATTCGGGTCCGCGACCATCGCGGCGATGTTGCTGTTCGTCGCGCAGCCGTAATTGGCCGACGTGGCGTTGTTGAAATTGATCGACGAGCGTGTCGACCAGTCGGGACAACCCGGAACATGAGCCGAAGCACGCGATACGATGACGCGCAGATGCCCGGCGGGAATGGCGCCGGTGGTCACGGGCACGTCATGGCTGAGCAGGAGGCCACGGCGTTCGATCATCCCGCGGATCGCCGACTGGGCACCGCTCGCGCCATAGGGGGAGGGGTCTTCGATCGAAATGCGGTCGCCGTAGCGCACGCCGATCGCGTCGAACCAGCCCTGCAGGCGGCCCTGTTCGCTGGGTGCGAGGTCGCCGCTGCCGGCGGCGACATCGAACTGATGCGTTGCGTTGCGCACGACGGGTTGATGCACCGATTCAAGGCTGCGGTTGCTGTAGCCGGTGCCGCCGCATGCGCTGAGCGACGTAGCGAATGCCACGACGGTCCAGGTTGCCAGTTTCTTCATCATCGAGCTCCTCGAATCCCGGATCATTTGTTCAGGCTGAAGCCAGGCGCGGCGGCAGCGCCGTTGCGCGGGCGGTCAGCGTCGGCGGGCTGCGTTTCCAGCCGTGGTTTCGGCCGGTCGCCGCCCGTCACCCCGTCTGCCTGCTGGCCAAGAAACAGCCGCGAAATATCGTTGGGGTTCTGAAAGGCGTCGGTCGGAAGCTTGATCTCGTTCGCCGATACCGGCTGGACGAGATAGGGGGTCACGACGATGACCAGTTCGGTTTCCCCGCGGCGGAAATTGTCCGATTTGAACAAGGTTCCGAGGATGGGAACGTCGCCGAGGCCGGGAATCTTGTCGATCGCGCCGATCGAGCGGTTGTTGAGCAGCCCGCCGATCATGAAGCTTTCGCCCGATCCGAGCTCGACCGTCGTTTCGGCGCGACGCACCGTGAGGGCGGGGATCTGGAACCCCCCCATCTCGATCGCGCCCTCGCTCGTGAGTTCGGACACTTCGGGGCGAACGCGCAGGCTGATCCGCCCGTTCGACAGGACGGTCGGCGTATAGGCAAGGCTGACGCCATATTTGCGATATTCGATCGTGGTCGTACCGAAGGTGCCCGGGATCGGAATCGGGAATTCGCCCCCGGCCAGGAAATCGGCGGTCTCGCCCGAAATCGCGGTCAGATTGGGCTGTGCGAGCGTCGCGACCATGCCCGAGCGTTCGCCAAGATCGAGCGAGGCCATGAGATCGAGGCCGAACAGACGGCCGGCGGCGCCGAGGCTGTTGGTTCCGCTGGGCACATTGAACTGATAGCTTGTGCCCAAAATGGTGCTGGAGATCGGCAGGCCGGTCCGCGGATCATAGGGACGGGGCGCGGGACTGCCGGGGAACACCGCAGTGGGTGCCGGAATGTCGGTGATCGTCCCGGCGGTCCGGCCGCGCCATACGCCGCCGAGGAAACCGTTACCGAGCACGCCATCCTTGTCGCGGCTGAGGACATTGCCGCTGATTTCCTTGACCAGCGTGCGATTGACCTCGGCAATGCGGACCTGGAGATTGACCTGAAGCGGCGTCGCGGTGCGCAGGCGCGAAAGAACTTTCGTGCCTTCGCCCACAAAGGCCTGCACAAGGCGCTCGGCCTCTGCCGCATCGTCGGGGGACTGGACCGTCCCGGTCAACAGGATGAAGCCGTTCATCGTGTTCGAGGCGATGTGGGCGTCGGGCATCGCCAGCGACAGCATCTGATCGATCGTTTCGATGTTGTTGCCGACCCGTGCGACGGTTGAATAGACAACCCGTCCGCTGGCATCGGTGGCATAGACGCTGGTTTCGCCCGGCGCCTTGCCGAAGACATAGAGCTGGCGGCTCGAGCGGACCTGGACATCGGCGACGCTGTCGTTGGCCACGAACACGTCGCTCATCGGAGCGGGCAGGTTCACCAGTCGTCCGCGGCCGACCGACAGGTCGATGCTGCTGCTGGCATTGTGGGTCGCCTGGGCCGCCACCGGTCCCGACGGAGCCGACACGAGGGTTGCCGCGATCAGGCCGATGGCCAGAGTGCGGGCGAGCGCCTGCGCCTTCATATTGGCTTTGCTGTTCATCTTACTTACCCCCAACCGGAACTTCGGTCACCTTGTCGCCGCGCGTCACGCGCACGACCGGTCCCCGCGGTGCTGCCGGTGCGCTGTCGCCGGCGGGTGCCGACGGTGCGTAGTTGTTGCCGCCCTGCGGCTGGCGCGGCGCCGAGACGCGGCCATTGACGGGCATCCAGAAGCGCGACACGTCGCCGCCGGTTGTCGCCGACGAACGGCCGGCCGTCGGCCGCGCTGCGGCTTCGGCCATCATCTTGCGTTCAGCGGCGGTTCCGCCCTTGGACGGTACATCGACCGCACCCGAAGCGATCGCGGCGTCGAGTTCGCCAGCGCTTTCGGCCAGCGGACGCAGTGCGAGTGACAGATTTCCCATATTCTGCGCGACGGCGATTTTTTCCGCGATCTCCGGTGTGGCTTCGAGCGTGACGAGGCCGAAGGTCACGACTTCGGTCTTGCCCTCGTCATTCTCGGCGGCGTAGCGCTGGTCCGTCGCGAGCACGCGGACGTTGCGGACGATCGTTTCAGCCGTGTAGAGTTCGTCGTCGGGATAGGCGCTGCCTTCCTTGACCTTCAGTTCCTGGGCCAACACGACGTCCACGCGGTCGCCCGGGAACACGAAGCCGGCAACGCCCTGTTCCTGCGAAACCTTGACCGTCACCGCGCGCATGCCGGGCCCGAGCGCGGCGGCGAGGAACCCGCGGTCGTCGGGGCGGACGAGCGCACCCTGCGTCAGCGGCTGGCCAGCCGTGATCGGATAGCGCACGACAGTGCCGACCAGCGTTTGCGTATCGGTCTTGTCCTTGAGGAAATAGGCCTGTTCGACCAGATCCTTCGGCCAGGGCTGAAACCGGAAGCTGTCGGGGCCGATGATGGTGCCGACGGGCAGCTGCCGCGTCGCGACGAGGATCATCGGTCCGTCGATATTCGGTGCTGCCGCTGCGCGCGCCGAAGGAGCCGACGACCCACGCATCATCAGATTCACCCCAAGGGCGGCACTGAGCGCAATGATCAGCGCGCCGACGATCAGCATTATCTTTCGCGTATCCATGACGATTTTTCGCCCTCCTGCACCCACCAGAGACGGCAGTGCTTACCCTCAGCTCGTTCCGATAGACTGAAACTGGTTAAGATAGTGTTGGTGAAGCGCCCAAAGGCCAGCCGCGGCGATGGCGACCCCATAGGGGACCTCGACCGGCTTGTCCGAAGGGCGAAGCTTGATGTGGACCAGCATGACCGCCGACAGGATCCCGCCCGCAATGGCCATGACCATCAGGGTCGGCAGAAACAGCGGCAGCGGAATCCACAGCATGACCGCGCCGATCATCTTTACATCGCCGCCGCCCATCGCGCCGAGCGCAAAGAGCCCGACGAAGGCCAGGAAGACGCCAAAGGCCGCGCCGGCCTGGATCGCCATGTCGGGCCAGACGGGCAATCCGCTGGCCACCCAGAAGGGAATGGCGAGAAGTGCCATGACGGCGTTGAGTCCGTTGGAGATGGTGCGCGTCCGCAGGTCGCTGATCGCCGCAGCGATCATCAATGCCGCCAGCACCCCCATCAGCCCGAGCGAGATCATCTTGTGGTCCATCGGCCATTTTCTAGCGGAGATGGCTTACCAAAAAGTAACCATCTTAATCGGCCCGCGCGCTTGCATTCCCGGAGGCAGCCGATATGCGGCGGGCATGACCGACGCCGCGTCCGCCTCAACCGATGTGCTGATCGTCGGCGCCGGTATTGCTGGCGCCAGCCTTGCTGCCCAGCTTGCTCCGTATCGCCGGGTCATGATGATCGAGGCGGAGGATGTTGCGGGCTTTCATTCGACCGGCCGGTCGGCCGCTTTTTGGCAGGAAAGCTATGGCGGCGTCCGGGTCCAGCCGCTGACCGCCGCTTCGGCACAGGCCTTGGCAAGCCCCGATCCCGGCTTTTCGGATCGGCCCTTTCTGTCGCCACGCGGGGCGGTCGTGATCGGTCGCAGCGGCGAAGCGCAGGCGGTCGACGCCTTCGTCACCGATTTCGGCGCACAGGGGGTCGAGGTGGATCGGTTGACGCCTGCCGCGCTTGAGGCTCGGGTCGCGGGCCTGCGCGATGGCTGGACCGAGGCGGCGTGGGAGCCGTCATGCCGCGATATCGATGTCGGTGGATTGCATGCGGCCTATCTGCGCGCCGGGAGGCGGGCCGGGGCATCGCTGGGGCTGCGAACGCCGCTGGTTTCGGCGCGCCGCGGCCGCGACGGGTGGATGGTGGAAACAGGGCAGGGAATGATCCGCGCGGCGGTGATCATCAACGCCGCCGGGGCATGGGCCGATAGGGTCGCAGAGCGTTGCGGCGTTGCGCCAATCGGGATCCAGCCCTTTCGCCGCACGATGGTGCAGTTGAGGCTGGGCATTCCGGTGCCCGCCAGCCTGCCGCTCGTATCGCACATCGGCGGCGCCTTCTATTTCAAGGGCGAGGGCGAGGGGCGCGTATGGCTGAGCCCGCACGACGAGACGCCATCGCCCCCGTGCGATGTCGCGCCTGAGGAGATGGACGTGGCTGTCGCCATCGACCGTTTTCAGTCGGTGGTCGACTGGCCGATCGCGGCGGTCGAACGCAAATGGGCCGGGCTGCGCAGTTTTGCGCCCGATCGCCTGCCGGTCTTTGGCGCCGATCCGCACCAGCGCGATTTCATATGGTGCGCGGGGCAGGGCGGTTTCGGTATCCAGACGGTGCCGGCCATTTCGGGGTTGCTCGCAGAGCAACTGGGCGCGCCGTCGCCGAGTGCCGCCATTGCCGCGGTCGATCCCGCCCCCTTTTCGCCTCGGCGGTTCGCCTGAGCCATACTGGCGGCTTGCACGGGCGCCGAGGGGGGGTAACATGGGGTGTCCCGCCATACCGGCGCGGCTCGACAAGTGGAGGACCCGATGGCCCATTATTTCGAGATCAAGAAGAACAAGGCGGGCGAATATGTCGCCTATTTCAAATATAACAGCGAAACCATGTTCTGGACCGAAGGCTATTCGAGCAAGGCCTCTGCGGTGAATGCCATCGAGTCGATCAAGAAAAATGGTCCCGGCGCCGAAACGCGCGAGGTCGAATAGGATATCGACCAGGGGTGGAGCGGGCGTTCAGCGCGCTCGCGCCACCTTCAGCGCCGCGTCGCTGGCGAGTTGGTCGGCCAGTTCATTGTCGCCGTGCCCGGCGTGGCCCTTTACCCACAGCCATTCGATGCGGTGGCGTGCGGCCTCGGCAATAAGCCGCTGCCACAGATCGGCATTGGCGACCGGCTTTTTCGCGGCGGTTTTCCAGCCATTGCGTTGCCAGCCATGCACCCATTTGGTGATGCCGTCGCGGACATAGACGCTGTCGGTCGATAGCTCGACCGCGCAGCTGCGCTTGAGCGCCGCGAGCGCCTCGATCGCCGCCATCAATTCCATGCGGTTGTTCGTCGTGTCGGGCTCCCCGCCCGACAGCGTCTTGACCACATCGCCCCAGCGCAGCACCGCGCCCCAGCCGCCAGGGCCGGGATTGCCCTTGCACGCGCCGTCGGTCGCGACGATCACCGTCTTTGCGTCGCTGCTGCTCATGCGCCGGCGAACAGGCTGGCGGCGTCGGCAGCCTGGTAGCGGCGGAGGCGATTGAGGAAGGGCGAAGGATCCTTGCGCGTCACCAGCGCATCGGCAGGGGTGTGGACCCAGTCGTGCGCGCGGGTCAGCAAGAAGCGAAGCGCCGCGCCGCGCGCGAGCAGCGGCAGCGCGGCGAATTCCGCGTCGTTCAGCGTCACTTCGCTTGCGTATCCGCGCATCAGGGCGCCAGCGAGCGCCGGATCGCAGTCGCGGCCATCGTCCGAAAAGGTCCAGGAGGCATGCGTGACCGCGACGTCATAGGCGCGAAAATCGGTTGCCGCGAAATAGAAGTCGATGAGCCCGGTGACATGCTCCCCCAGCATCAGCACATTGTCGGGGAACAGGTCTGCGTGGATGACGTGCGCGGGAAGATCGGCCGGCCAGTGTGCATCGAGAAAGGCCAGTTCGTCCTCGACGATCGCCTGCAGTCCAGGCAGCACTGCGTCGAGATTGCCGGTGGCTTCGGCGATGCCGCGCCAGTGACGGTGGCCCATGCTGTTTTCGCGGGAGCCGTCATAGTCGGCGAGCGCGCGGTGCATGGCGCCCAGCGCCGTGCCGGCCGCCGCGCATTGGCCAGCGCTGGGATGGGTCAGCGAAATTCCCGACAGGAACTGGATGATGCACGCCGCGCGTCCCGAAATCTGCTGGATCGCGGTTCCGGCGCGATCCTTGATCATTGCGGGAACCGGGCAGCCGCGCGCCGCGAGATGGCCGAGGAGATCGACGAAGAAAGGCAGATCGTCCTCGCGCACCCGCTTTTCGTAAAGCGTCAGGATGAAGCGCCCGGCGGTGGTTTCGAGCAGGAAATTGCTGTTTTCGACGCCTTCGGCGATCCCCTTGCACGACAGCACAGTGCCGATGTCGTACCGCGCGACGAGCGCGGCGAGATCGTCGGGGTCTACGGCGGTGTAAACGGCCATGATCCGTCCCTATGCCGCTTCGGGCTCGAGCCCGCGAGGGAGCTTGAACACCATATTTTCCTCGGCGGTCACGACGACTTCCTCGCGGATCGGCCGGTGTGCGGCGACGGCGTCGATCACCTCGCGCACCAAAGTTTCGGGTGCGCTGGCGCCTGCCGTGATTCCGAGCGCCGCGATACCGGTCAGCCAGGCGGGGTCGATGTCGGTGCCGCGCTGAACGAGATGCGCAGGCGTTCCCATCCGTTCGGCCACTTCGACCAGGCGCAGGCTGTTCGAACTGTTCGGCGCCCCGATGACGATCACCCGATCGCAGGGGCCGGCGATTGCCTTCACCGCTTCCTGGCGGTTCGACGTCGCGTAGCAGATGTCCTCGCCGCGCGGTCCGCTGATCGTCGGAAAGCGATGCTGAAGCGCGGCGATGATGTCGCGGGTGTCGTCGACCGACAATGTCGTCTGGGTCAGAAAGGATAATTCGGCGCCATCCGGAGGGAGGAGTCCGGCGACGTCGTCGACCGATTCGACCAGCGTCATCGCCCCGTCCGGCAATTGGCCGAGCGTGCCGATCACTTCAGGATGCCCGGCGTGGCCGACGAAGATGATGTGGCGCCCCGCTTCATGCGCGCGCTCGGCCTGGCGGTGCACCTTCGACACCAACGGGCAGGTTGCGTCGATATAGTCGAGCCCGCGCGCCTCCGCCTTTGCGGGCACCGCCTTGGGGACGCCATGGGCGCTGAAAACCACCGGAACATCGTCGGGAACCTGGTCGAGCGATTCGACGAAGATCGCGCCTTTCGACTTCAGCGTTTCGACGACATAGCGATTGTGAACGATTTCATGGCGGACATAGACCGGCGCGCCGAAGCGTTCGAGGGCGAGTTCGACGATACGGATCGCGCGATCGACCCCGGCGCAAAAACCGCGCGGAGCGGCGATCAGGACCCGGAGTTCCGCGGTTTCGCCGTCATTCTGGCGCGTCGTTGCATGGGGATCGTTCATGATGGCCGCGCTCTAGCGCAGCGAGGCATATCGGGTAAAGCGGCTTCGTCCCCGTTGCGCCGCGTTCATCGCACCGATAAGAAGCGGCGCGCATGAAGCGGGATGACCGTCCCGACGCACCCCGCGCCTGTTTGGAAAGCCCGATCATCATGAAGCCCATTTCGACCTCGCCCCGTAAGTTTCTGGCTGTGCTGTGCGGCACGGCGGCCATGGCGGCGACGGCGGGCTGTGCGAAGGACAATGATCTGGACCTGAGCTCGGGCGTCGGCATTACGGCGACCCGCAGCGTCTGTCCGGCGATCGCGGTTCCGCTGCATACCGGCGACGTCACGCTGTTCGACCCAGCCGGGAGCCGCGATGCCGCCGCGATCGATGTCGTGGCGACGATCACCAACGTGACACCGCAATGCAATGACAGCGGCGACAAAGTGTATCAGCTCGCTTCGTTCGATGTCGTGGCGACCCGCCGTGAAGCCGGTCCGGCGCGGACCGTCACGCTTCCCTACTTCTCGACGGTCGTGCAGGGCGGAACCGCCGTGGTTGCCAAGCGCCTGGGCCAGGTCAGCGTGACCTTTCCCGACGGCCAGCTGCGCGGCACCGGCCGCGGTCAGGCCTCGGCTTTCGTCGATCGTACGGCGGCGACGCTGCCCGCCGATATTCAGGAACGCATCACCCGCCGCCGCCGCGCGGGCGACCAGGATGCGGCGATCGATCCGCTGAGCATTCCCGAGGTGCGCGCCGCCGTGCAGCGCGCCAGTTTCGAACTGCTGGTCGGTTTCCAGCTGACCCAGGACCAGCTCGAATATAACGTCCGACGATAGGTTGCGCGTCGGCGCGCGTCGGCGTGCCGTACGCTTCGTTTTCGCCCTGCGGCGCTCCTGGCAGCGGCGCGGGGCTTTTCGCGCCTGCCAAGCTGGGTTAGGGCGCGCTTGATCCATGTCAGAGTGAAGATAGGCCCGTTCCCGTGACTCTTTTCAGCCGTTTTTCCGATCATATCGGCGCCGCGCTCGACGCGCTTGCCGCCCGCGATGCGCTTCCGGCCGGGCTCGACCGCAGCGCGATCAGCGTCGAACCGCCGCGCGACCCCGCGCATGGCGACATCGCCACCAACGCCGCGATGGTGCTGGCCAAGCCCGCGGGCACCAATCCGCGCGCGCTCGCCGAGCTTCTGGCTGCCGAATTGGGCGCGCTCGACGAGGTGACCGAGGCGAGCATCGCCGGTCCTGGCTTCATCAACCTGCGGCTTGCCGATCAAAGCTGGCGCGACGAATTGGCGCTGATCCACGCCGCCGCCGGCGACTATGGCCGCTCGGCGACGGGCCAGGGGCGGCGGGTCAATGTCGAATATGTCTCGGCGAACCCGACCGGGCCGATGCACGTCGGTCATTGCCGCGGCGCGGTCGTCGGCGACGCGCTCGCCGCGCTGCTCGAATATGCCGGGCATGATGTGGTGCGCGAATATTATGTCAACGACGCCGGCGCGCAGGTCGACGTCCTCGCGCGGTCGGCGCATATGCGTTACCGCGAGGCGCTGGGCGAGGAGATCGGGACCATTCCCGAAGGGCTTTACCCCGGCGATTATCTGAAGCCCGTCGGGGCGGCGCTTGCCGCCGAATTTGGCGATCGCTTCGCCGGCGCACCGGAGAGCGACTGGCTTGTGCCGTTCCGTACCCGCGCGGTCGCGGCGATGATGGACATGATCCGCGCCGACCTCGCCAAGCTGGGTATCCATCACGATCTTTTTTCGTCGGAGGCCGAGTTGCAGGCGGCCGGCAAGCCCGCCGCCGCCGAAAAATGGCTGCGCGAACAGGGGCTGGTCTATGACGGTGTGCTCGAAGCCCCCAAGGGCGAAACCCCCGAGGATTGGGAGCCGGTCGAACTGCCGCTGTTCCGATCGACCCGGTTCGGCGACGATCAGGACCGGCCGATCAAGAAATCGGACGGCAGCTGGACCTATTTCGGCGCCGACCTCGCCTATCATTTCCAGAAAAGCCAGGATGCCGACGAGCTGATCGACATCTGGGGCGCCGACCATGCCGGGACGGTGAAGCGGATCAAGGCCGCGGTCGCGGCGCTGACCGGCGGAGCCAAGAAGTTCGACGTCAAGCTGGTCCAGATGGTCCGCCTGCTCAAAAATGGCGAGCCGTTCAAAATGTCGAAGCGCGCGGGCAATTTCGTCACCCTCGCCGATGTCGTCGACGAGGTCGGCAAGGATGCAGTGCGCTTTACCATGCTGACCCGCAAGGCCGATGCGCAGATGGATTTCGACTTTGCCAAAGTGGTCGAGGCGTCGCGCGACAATCCGGTTTTCTATGTCCAATATGCCCATGCCCGCATCGCGTCGTTGAAGCGCAAGCTCGCCGACGCCGGGATCGCCGCTGCAGAGCCGTCACCTGGCCGCTTGGGAGGCGAGGAACTGGCGCTCGTGAAGCTGCTCGCGCAGTTCCCGCGTGTGATCGAGGCGGCGGCGGCAGCGCGCGAGCCGCATCGTGTCGCCTTTTATCTCGGCGATGTCGCCGCCGCGTTCCACGCCTGGTGGAACATGGGTAACGATCGCCCCGATGCCCGTATCATATTGGCAAATGATCCCGAGTTGACCGCGACCCGGCTTTATTTGGCCGACGGAATCGGGCAGGTTATCCGCAACGGGCTGCACCTGATGGGGGTCGAGGCGCTCGAGGAGATGAACTGATGGGCGAAGACAGGGCTGCGGCGCAGGGGGAAACCGGTCTGGGACTGGACGAGGAAGATCGTCTGCCCTGGCTGGAGGCAGCCGATGGTTTTGAGGAGGATGGCGAGGTGTCGCCGGTGCGCCTGCTCGCCATGGTGCTCGGCGGTCTGATCCTGATCGGCGCGGTGCTGGGCGGCCTGTGGTGGATCCAGAACGGCGGTGCGCGCGATGGACAGGGCGACCTGATCGTCGCACAGCAGGGCGATTACAAGGTCGCGCCGGAAAATGACGCCGCCAGAACCTTCGAAGGCGAGGGCGATGCGAGCTTTGCGGTGAGCGAAGGCGCCGAACCGGCGGGCAAGGTCGATCCGACCCGTATGCCCGAGGAGCCCGCCGTAACCCCCGATGAGCGCGAGGCCGCGGCCAAGGCGGCGAAGAAGGCCGAGGCGGACAAGGCCGCAGAGAAGAAGATGGCGGACAAGAAAGCCCCCGCCAGCGAAACGACCAAGGCGGTTGCGCCAGCCAAGGCCGCGACCCCGCCCGCCAAGCCGGCGGCCGCGCCGTCCGGATCCTCGCTGATTCAGCTCGGCGCGTTCAGCAGCGAAGGTGCCGCGAACAAGGCCTGGTCGAACCTGTCGAAGCGCTTTGCCTATCTGGCCGATCTCAATCGATCCATTTCGCCCGCGAAGGTGGAGAGCGGCACCGTTTATCGGCTGCGCGTATCGGCGGGATCGACCGCGAATGCCGAAAGCCTGTGCGGGAAATTGCGCGTTGCGGGTGAAAATTGCGTCATCGTTCGCTGATTCGACCCGCCCGGTCGCAGACTCCGTTGGTCCGCGGGTTCGCCTGTGGCATAATATATGCTTGGCCGTTGCAGGGGGGATATCGGCGGATGGAGATTGACGCACGATGATACCCGCTATTTTCGGTCTGTCGGGACCAGTTCTGACCGATGACGAGCGCGCCTTTTTTCGCGACAGCAATCCGGCGGGGTATATCCTGTTCGGGCGCAACATCGAAAATCGCGACCAGCTTCGGCGGTTGACCGACGATCTGCGCAGCCTGGACGGCCGCGCGGGTTTGCCCATCCTGATTGACCAGGAAGGCGGCCGGGTCGCCCGCATGAAAGCCCCGGAATGGCCGGACTTTCCGCCGGGTGCTGTGTTCGATGCCCTGTATGAGCGGGCGCCGGCGAGCGCGATCGAAGCGGCGCGGCTCAATGCCATGGCGCTCGCCGCGATGCTGGCCGAGGTCGGGATTACGGTCGATTGCCTGCCGCTGCTCGACGTCCGCCAGCCGGGTGCCAGCGATGTGATCGGCGACCGCGCCCTGGGCAGCGAGCCGATGCGGGTCGCGGCGCTCGGCCGCGCGATTCTGGGTGGGCTTCAGGCCGGCGGTGTGATCGGCGTGGTCAAGCATATCCCCGGCCACGGCCGCGCGCTGCTCGATTCGCACAAGGAATTGCCGCGCGTCGCGGCGTCCGACCACGAGCTTCAGAGCGATTTGGCACCCTTTGCCGCGCTGCGCGATGCGGCGATGGCGATGACCTGCCATGTCGTGTTCGAAGCATGGGACGCCGAAAGACCCGCGACGCTATCGCCGGTGGTGATCGACACGATCATCCGTCAGCGCGTCGGCTTTCACGGCCTGCTGATGACCGACGATATCGACATGAAAGCATTGTCGGGAAGCATTCCGGCGCTGGCGGCCGAAGCGCTGGCGGCGGGGTGCGACATCGTTCTGAACTGCTGGGGCAAGATGGACGACATGGTCGGCATCGCGAAGGCGATCGATCCGATCCGTTCCATTTCGCTCGCGCGGCTGGAAGGTGCGATGGATCGCATCGCCGGAGCGTCCGATCTTCGTGAGTTTGCCGCGCTTGTCGACCAGCGCGACGCGCTGCTGGCCGTCGCATGAGGGGGGACTGAGCCCACGATGGACGAACTGCCGCTCGACTTTGACCTGGCGCCAGCGGCGGAGCGCGAAGATGCGTTGCAGATCAGTCTCGACAGCTGGGAAGGCCCGCTCGACCTGCTGCTGACGCTGGCGCGCGGACAGAAAGTCGATTTGCGGCAGATTTCGATTCTGGCGCTCGTCGAGCAATATCTGGCCTTCATCGCCGAGGTGCGCGCGCTCAAGCTGGAGGTGGCGGCCGACTATCTGGTGATGGCCGCGTGGCTTGCCTATCTGAAATCGGCGCTGCTGTTGCCGAAGGACCCGCTGGAAGAACCCTCGCCCGACGAGTTGGCGCTGCGCCTGCAACTCCGGCTCCAGCGGCTGGCGGCGATGCGCGAAGCGGCGGCCCGGCTGTTGACGCGCGACCGGGTCGGCCGCGACGTTTTCCTGCGCCCCAAGCCCGAAGGGCTGCGGGACGTGAAGGTTCGGCGATGGGACGCCAGCCTGTACGACCTGATCGCGGCCTATGGACAGGTGAAGGCCCGGACCGAGCCGGTCGTGCATATGGTCGCCCGGCGCCCGGTCATCACGCTCGATGCGGCGCTTCACCACCTGGAACGGATGATAGGGGTGAAACTGGACTGGGCGGAACTTTCCGATTTTCTGCCATCCGATTATGATGGGCCGTTGCGGCGCTCCGCGATCGCGTCCAGCTTTGTCGCCGCGCTCGAACTGGCGCGGCAGGGGCGGGTCGATTTGAAACAGGATGGAGCTTTCGAGCCGCTTTATTTGAAGGCAGCGCAGGCATGAACCAGATCGACGATCGCGAAAGGGCGATAGAGGCGATGCTTTTCGCCAGCGACGAGGCGCTCGAACCGCGCCACATCGCGGCGCGGCTGGGCGGCGAAATGACGCCCGGTGAGGTAAAGGCAATCGTCCAGGCCATTGCGGCGCGTCATGCGGGCGGCGGGATCGAACTCGTCGAGCGCGGCGGCGCATGGCATTTTCAGACGCCCGCCGACCTTGCCCACCTGCTCCGCCGCGAACGCGACGACCCGCGCAAGCTGTCGCGCGCCGCGTCGGAAGTGCTGGCCATCATCGCCTATCACGAGCCGGTAAGCCGCGCGGAGATCGAGGCCATCCGCGGCGTTCAGACCTCGAAGGGGACGCTTGACGTGCTGATGGAGGCCGAATGGGTCGCACCAGCGGGGCGACGCGAGGTTCCCGGGCGTCCGTTGATTTATAAAACGACCGACGTTTTTTTGCAGCATTTCGGACTTAGCAGCCGCAAGGACCTGCCCGGGATCGACGATCTGCGTGCGGCGGGGCTGCTCGATCCGGTCGACCTTGCTTTTGAAGCAGCGATGGACGAGCTGGACCTAGTAAAAGATGGCGAAGACGCCTAGATGGGGCGCTTCAAGGAGACGATGAATGGGTAGCTTCAGCATCTGGCACTGGCTGGTGGTCGGGATTCTCGTCCTGCTGCTGTTCGGCAAGGGCCGTTTCTCGGATATGATGGGCGACGTCGCCAAGGGCATCAAGAGCTTCAAAAAAGGCATGGCGGACGACGAGGAAGCGCCGACGGCGCCGAAGCAGATCGAAGGACAGCGCACGCCCGAAACGCCGGCGCCGACGGCCGACACGAAAACCCACTGATCGCGTTGCCCGCGGGGGAATAAACACCCATGTTCGATGTTGCGCCCACCGAGTTGTTGCTCGTCGTGGTGGTGGCCCTGGTCGTCATCGGCCCCAAGGATTTGCCCAAGGCAATGCGCTTCGTCGGAAAATGGATGGGCAAGGCGCGCGGCATGGCGCGGCATTTCCGATCCGGCCTCGATACGATGATGCGCGAGGCGGAACTCGAAGAATTGGAAAAGCAGTGGCGGGCGCAGAATGAAGCCATCATGCGCGAGTTTCCGCGCGTCGATGGGGTCGATGCGCCGCCTATGATCGCGGCAAGCGATACACCCGCGGGCGATCCCGGCGCGGATGCGAAGGTGGAGCCTTCAGCAGGGGGCGACGGCGCGAAGGAGGGCGGCGGCACGCAGGCCAAGTCTGCAGGCGGAACGCCGGATACCCACCCCGAAACCCACCAGGTGCCGCCGAAGGACGGCCCCCTGCCATGAGCAGTGACACGTCCCTCAGCCCCGAAGATGAGGAAGGCGCCGGCGGCAAAATGCCGCTGCTCGACCATCTGATCGAACTGCGATCGCGATTGCTGAAATCTTTGCTGGCGATCGGCGTCGCCTTTGGCGTCTGCCTTTATTTTGCCAAGCCGATCTTTGGTATATTGGTGCAGCCGCTGGTCCATGCCGGGCAGGGCAAGCTGATTTATACGCAGTTGTTCGAAGCCTTTTTCGTCGAGATCAAGGTCGCGCTGTTTGCTGCGATGATGATTTCGTTTCCGGTCATCGCCAACCAGCTTTGGAAATTCGTCGCGCCGGGCCTGTATCGACAGGAAAAGCGCGCGCTGCTGCCATTTCTGCTCGCGACGCCGGTGCTGTTCGCGATCGGCGCGAGCTTTGCCTATTTCATCACCATCCCGATCGCCCTGAAATTCCTGCTCGGCTATCAGGGCGATATCGGCGGCATTACACAGGAAGCACTGCCGTCGGTCGGCAATTATCTAAGCTTCACGATGCAGTTCATCATGGCGTTCGGCATCGCCTTTCTGTTGCCGATCCTGCTGATGCTGATCGAACGCTCGGGGCTCGTGACCCGCGAGCAGCTGGTATCGGCGCGGCGCTATATGATCGTTGCGGCGTTCGTGATCGCCGCCATTTTCACCCCGCCCGATATTTTGAGCCAGCTGCTCCTCGCGGTGCCGTTGACGCTGCTTTACGAACTGTCGCTTTTTGCGATCTGGTTTACGCGGCGCCGACGCAAAACAGGCGCCGAAACGGCGCCTGTCGAACCTCTCGAAGAGGTATAGAGTAAGGTAAGTAACCGGGGTCTCGTCAGAGAGCACGGTCTCCTGCTTCGCCAACCGATTCAATGTCGCGGCCGACGCCCTTCACCGTATTGCAGCCAGCGACCAGAAAGCTGGCAAGCAGGGTGAGAAGGATTGCACGGAAACTCGTCATAAATCACCTCTTTGAACCCGGAGAGCAAAATGGCCCGGCACGCTTCGAGGGGGGGGAGGGAATGCGGGCCGGGCCAATGTTGCTGAGCAGCGCTGCGGGGGGGCGATGATCGCTGCTCGAACGGGAAACGAGCGATGGCTTCCGAAAGTTCCCCAAAAAAAAGCTCCGATGAAAATATTTTTTCGATTCTTTTGAATCGCTTGGATTTCAGGGGCTTGTGCTAAAAGCTCGTCAGTCCGCTGAGCACCGCCAGGCCCAGGAACGCCAAGAATCCCATGGAATCGGTCGTCATGGTGACGAAAATCGAACTCGCCACCGCCGGATCCTGATCGAGCCGGTCCAGCAGCAAGGGGATCGCAACCCCCGCGACCCCGGCGACGAAGATGTTCACGATCATCGCCGCCGCGATCACGGCGCCCAATGCGGGGTTCGCAAACCACAGCGCGGTCGCGGTTCCGGCGATCAGCGCGATGGTGCCGCCGTTCAGCAGCGCGATCTTCATTTCGCGAAACACCGCGCGCCAGCTGTTCGAATCGGTGAGCTGGTTCATCGCCAGCGCACGCACCGTCACCGCCAGCGTCTGTGTTCCGGCATTGCCGCCAACCCCGGCGACGATCGGCATCAACGCGGCGAGCGCAACCATCTGTTCGATCGCGCCGCCGAAAAGACCGACGATCGAGGAGGCGACGAGCGCCGTGCCGAGGTTGGCGACCAGCCAGCGGACCCGCGCGCTATAGGTTTCGCGGATCGGTTCGTTGATGTCGCCGTCGCCGGCGCCCGACAGACGCAATATATCCTCGCCCGCCTCTTCCTGGATGATGTGGACAACGTCGTCGACGGTGATCATCCCGACCAGCCGCCCCGCCTTGTCGACAACGGCGGCCGAGATCAGCGCATATTTCTGGAAGCGCAGCGCCACCTCTTCCTGGTCCATGTCGACCGGGATCAGCGTCTGTTCGCGCTTCATCACGTCGGTGATCGCAATGTCGCGCGGGGTGCGCAAAATCCAGCTCAGCTGGCAGGTGCCGACCGGGCGGTGCATCGGATCGACGACATAGATTTCCCAGAAATCGGTGGTCAGGTCGCCGTCTTCGCGCAGCCGGTCGATCACGTCGCCGACGGTCACATGTTCGGGCACCGCGACATATTCGCGCTGCATCAGGCGCCCGGCCGTCTCCTCCGGGAAGGAAAGGGCGTCCTCGATCGCGGCGCGATCCTCGGGCTCCATGGCGCGCAGCACCGCCTGCTGCTCGTCGGCTTCCATATCCTCGATGATCGCGACGGCGTCGTCGGTATCGAGTTCGGAGGCGATTTCGGCGACCTGTTCGGGCGCGAGCAGGTCGATCAGCCGCTCGCGTACATAATCGTTCATCTCCGCCAGCACGTCGGGCGACACCATGTCCCCCAGCACCGCGGCGAGCAGCGGGCGGTCCTCGTCGGACACAAGTTCGAACAGGTCGGCGATGTCGGCGGGGTGAAGGCGGCCGACGCGCTCGCGCGCCGCTTCATCCTCGCCCGCCTCGGCGAGGTCGATGACGTCGCGGACGAACTCGGGCTTCAGCCGGTCGTCTTCGTCGAGCTCGGTCGCGGTTTCACGGGGCGGCATGTCGCGCTCGCGCTCGTCGGCGATGAGGGTGTCCTCGACAGGCAGGGGGTGTTCGCGTTCGTCCATCGCGCGGTCCTCCCTGGTCAGTGCGGCGTCCGATCCTTCCCCTAGAGCCCGCGCCGCTTCATGGCAACGCCGCGCGCGCGGCCGCCGTAATTAATGCGTGGCATTGTGGCTGTCGCCCGCTATGGCACCGCCCAATCACAACCCGCAGGAGCCAAACATGTCCGAACAGACGCTCACCCTTTCGCTTTCGACCGGCGATGTCGTCATCCGTCTGCGCCCCGATCTTGCCCCCCAGCATGTCGAGCGCATCACCACGCTGGCCAAGGACGGCTTTTACGACGGTGTGGTCTTTCACCGCGTGATCGACGGCTTCATGGCGCAGGGCGGCGACCCGACGGGCACCGGCATGGGCGGCAGCGACCTTCCCGACCTGCCCGCCGAATTCAATGCAGAACCGCATGTTCGCGGCACCTGTTCGATGGCGCGCGCGATGAACCCGAACAGCGCGAACAGCCAGTTTTTCATCTGCTTCACCGACGCGCGCTTCCTCGACAATCAGTACACCGTCTGGGGCGAAGTGACCGAAGGCATGGATAATGTCGACGCGCTGCCCAAGGGTGAACCGCCGCGCGAACCCGGCAAGATCGTCAAGGCGACCGTCGCCTGATTGATAAGATGATGGCGAGCGCCCCGGCGGTGTCCGGGGCGCTCGCCACTTTGCGGCGATCAATCGCCGATAAATGCGTTCAGCCGCTCGCAAGCGGCGACCCAGTCCTCCTTGAACGCTTGCACCACCTGACCAGCGCTCATCGCTTCGTTCATCAGCCCGACGCCCTGGCCCACCCAATAGGTTGCGAGCTGTTTGGCGCCCTCGTGGCCACCCTCTGACAATTTGTCGACCTTGCGTAGAGCGGGTTCGGCGACAAGCGACTGGAGCGGCATCGGAAGCGGCCTGGGGGCGCCTTCGACTTCCCACGCATCGGTCCATGGCGAACGAAGCTGGCGCGAAGGTTTTCCGGTGCGGCTTTTCGAACGCACGGTATCGCGCGCGCTGGCGGCGAGCATCTTGTCCTTCACCACCGGATTGGTTTCGGCCTCGGCGGTGGTCAGCCATACCGATCCGCACCAGGCCCCATGCGCGCCCATCGCCATTGCCGCTGCCATCTGGCGTCCGGTAACGATCCCGCCGGCGGCGAGGATCGGGGTGTTTGCACCGACCGCCGCGACTGCCGCCGCGACCTCGGGTACCAACACCATCGTCGCGACCTCGCCGCAATGGCCGCCAGCCTCTCCGCCCGCGACGACGAGAATGTCGACCCCGGCACGGACCTGGGATAAGGCATGGTCGCGGGTGCCGACCAGTGCCGCGACGGGCACATTGTGGCGTTTCCCGAGGTCGAGCATCAGCGGCGGCGGAACCCCCAGCGCGTTGGCGATCAGCCGGATGGGGTGACGAAAGGCGACCTCCAGCAACTGCGCGGCGCCATCCGCGTGCATATTGTCGCCAAAGCTCTGGCGCGCTGCCATCGCCTCGTCGAGGCCTGCCGTATCTATGCCATGCCGCGCGAGCAGCCCGGCGGCGAAATCGCGGTGCGCGTCGGGGATGGCCGGTCCCGCGGTCGATGCCTCGCCCTTTCCGGCAAAGCTGTTCGGGACGATCAGGTCGACGCCATAAGGCTTCCCGCCGATATGGGCGTCGATCCATGCCAGTTCCTCTTCCAGTCGTTCGGGTGGCAGGGCGGCGGCGCCGAACACGCCCATGCCGCCTGCTTTCGAGACGGCCACGACGACGTCGCGGCAATGCGAAAAGGCGAGCAGCGGAAATTCGATGCCGAGCAGGGCGCAAATGGGGGATTGCATGAGAACCTCTCCGTTTCGTTATGGAACCTATGTCAGCGTTGGTTGACGTAAACGTCAAGTTGATTTGCGCGCGTCGGCGAGTATCGCGAGGGATATGAGCAATTTTTCCCTGCCCGACTTTGACCTCGACGCTTTTGTCCGCGCCACGCTGGCCGAAGATCTGGGGAGCGGGGGCGACATCACCTCGATGGCCGTCATTCCTGCCGCAGCCGGTTTTTCGGGCGTGATGGACAGTCGCGATTCGGTTGTGGTTGCGGGGCTTCCGATCGCCGCGCGCTTCTTTCGGGCGCTCGATCCCGCAATGCGTATCGAAATTTTGGTCGACGAAGGCGCCGTGGTCGCGGCGGGTGCCGACCTGATGCGCCTGTCGGGCAATGCGCGCGCCATGCTGACCGCCGAGCGGTCGGCGCTCAACACCGTCCAGCATCTGACAGGGATCGCGACGATGACCCGGCAATATGTCGATGCGCTCGCCGGAACGGGCGCGACTTTGCTCGACACGCGCAAGACGATACCGGGCCTGCGCCTGCTGGAGAAATATGCGACCCGCATGGGCGGCGCGACCAACCACCGCATGGGATTGTGGGATGCGGCGATGATCAAAGACAATCATGTCGCGGTCGCCGGTTCGGTCGAGGCGGCGCTGCGCCGCGCGGTCGATGCCGGAATCGCGCGCATCATCGTCGAGGTCGACCGCGTCGATCAGGTCGAACCGGCACTGGGCGCCGGGGCGACGCATTTGCTGCTCGACAATATGAGCCTCGATCAACTGCGTTCGTGTGTTGCTATCGTCGGCGGGCGCGTTCCGACCGAGGCGTCGGGCGGCGTGCGTCTGGACACGATTCGCGCAATCGGCGAAACCGGTGTGACCTATGTGTCGGTCGGCCGGCTCACCCAATCGGCGCCTGCCGCCGATGTTGGGCTCGACTTTGCGTTGGTCTGATTTCGCGTCCGATGCTCCCGCCCGGGCGGGGGAGAAAGGAAGAAATGTGGGGGGAGGGGCTGGATATCCGCCTTTTCGGCTGGCCAGGGCAAGCCTGGCCTTGGCAGGGCTTTTGGCACTGGTGCCGACCGCCGCGATTACTCAGTCGATATCATGCGTCGCGCCCGATCGCCTTTCGGTGCCGCGTCTCGAACAGCCCCGCCGCGGCGAAGCGGTCCGCAAAACGCCAATAACCGGCTATCTGCTCAGCCTTAGCTGGTCGCCGCAGCATTGCGCCGGGGTTCGCAATCCGAAGGGCGCGCGGGACCGTTTCCAATGCTCCGGCGAAGCGGGCCGCTTTGGCTGGGTCCTGCATGGGCTGTGGCCTGAAACCGATCATCCCGGCTATCCGCAGTGGTGCCGGCCGGCGCGGATCGTGCCGCAACCGGTGCTGCGTCGGCACATGTGCATGACCCCTTCGGTTCAGCTTTTACAACATGAATGGGCGAAACATGGAACCTGCATGAGCCCGAATCCCGCCGCCTATTTTCGGGCGGCCGAAATATTGTTCGGTGTGGTCCGTTTCCCGGACATGAAGAAATTGTCGTCGCACCCCCAGACCGCAGGAAGCGTGCGCCGGGCCTTTGCCGATGCGAACGAAGGCATTTCGGCACCGATGATCGGGGTGACGGTCGATCGGGACGGTTGGTTGAAGGAGGTCCGCTTGTGTCTGGGCGCGCGGATGCGGCCCCAGAGATGCAAGCCCTTTCAAGCCGGAGCGGATGAACGCCGCCGCGTTCGCGTTCGTCCGCTGGGATAAGGCGCCCGCAGGGGTAAGAAATGGCGCGGCAGCCGTCCCACGCCGGGACGGTGTGGGCGTTAACACTCTTTTAACCTTACCGACAGGTTAAGATGGGCATAGCCTGCGTTCGATGGACTCGGACGATCATATCAACATCCGCGAACGCATCCGGGCGCATGGCGCGCGGCAGATGGTGATCGCGCGGCTCGCCGCTCCCGCCGACTGGCAGGGCGAACTGCGCCGCGCATTGGCATCCGAACGCGAAACCCGGTCGATCTGGTCGCGTGGCGGGGACGGCCGTCTATTCTTGCAGAGTTTCGCGATCTTTTTCACCGCGACGATGATGTTCCTGATCTGACATGGCGCTTGCGCTGTCGATGGACGATGCCCCCTTCGTCCCGGGCTCTTAGGAGCAGGGTTTTTAGAGTAACAGGGAACGGCTGGCCACGCACGGCTCGGCGTCCAGCCGATTCAGAGGTTTAGTCGCACGCCTTGTGCAGTCGCCACGCAAGCCAGGCCGAGACGAGGCACATGACCGCAACCATCAACAGTGTATCGTCGATGGTCAGCCCCAGCGCGATCAGGACGCTGAGCAGCAGCGTCGCGGCGACCATGAAGCCCGAATTGACGATATTGTTCGCCGCGACGGTTCGTGCGGTCTGGGACTTGGCGACGGTCGTGGTCAGAAAGGCGTAAAGCGGGACGACGAACATGCCCCCGGCAATGGCGATGCCGAGCAGGTCGAGGAGGATCCGGTCGCCCGCCGTTATCGAAAGAAATTCGCGCCAGCCCATCAGGCTGTCATCGGCATGTTTCCATCCCTTTACCGACCACCAGAGATCGAGCACGAACAGGCCCATGACGATCACCGATCCGGGCGAATAGCGGGCGGAAACCTGTCCCTTCAGCAGGCGATTGACCACGATCGAGCCGACCGCGACGCCAACCGAGAAGATGGCGGTGAACATGGTCGCGACCGTTTTGTCCGCGCCCAGCGCGTTTTTGACGAGCGGCGGGAACTGCGCGGCGAGAATGGCGCCGATCGCCCAAAAGAAGCTGATCGAAACAATGGCGAGAAACAGGCGCGGGATGTGCATCGTCGAATTGACGAGGCGCCATGAGGACCGAAAGACATTGTGGTCGATCACCAGATTTTCGGCCTCTGCCTCGGGCGGCGCGGCAGGAACATAGGTGGCGGTCAGGCGCCCGATGATGGCGACAATGATGATGCCCACCATCGCAAAGTGCGGCGGCGTCAGCCCGCCCACGATCGTGCCGCCGAGAATCGCGATATAGGTTCCGGCCTCGACCCAGCCGGTGCCGGCCAGCACCTGATCCTCGTCCAGATGCTGCGGAAGAATGGCGTATTTGATCGGGCCGAAGAAGGTCGAATGCACCCCCATGGCGAACAGCGCGAGCAGCATCAGCGGGACGTTGTGCAGCCAGATGCCGGCCGCCCCCGCCAGCATGATGCCGATCTCGGCGCTTTTGATGATCCGGATGATCTTCGTCTTGTCGCTGCTGTCGGCCAGTTGCCCGGCGAGCGCGGAAAAGAGGAAGAAGGGCAGGATGAACAGCCCACCCGCCAGCGCGTTGAACCAGGCTTCGGTTTCGGGATCCTTGTAGATGGTGAAGGTCACGAGAATGACCATCGCCATCTTGTAGAAATTGTCGTTGAAGGCGTTCAGGAACTGGGTTGCGAACAGGGGCAGGAACCGGCGTTGCCCCATCAGCGCAAAAGAACCGGTCATGCAAATCCCATCCATTTGGTCCAACGGCACGCCATCGCTCGCCAGCAAGGGCAAATCGGTTGTCGCGCGGCGGGCTTATCGGCTAGGGGGATCAGGGTCAAAGACCAATTTGAACCATCCATGCCGCCCGAGCGGGAAACAGGGATCATGCTGAGCCTTCCCAATTTGTTGACCTTGTCGCGAATCCTGGCGGTTCCCATCCTGCTGTTCCTGCTGTGGCCGGGGGTGGCCGAAGGCACGCATCAGCCGAGGCCGCTCGACTATGCGCTGGCCTTTGGCCTGTACTGCCTGATGGGCATTACCGATTATTTTGACGGTTATGTTGCGCGCGCGCGCGGGATCGTGTCGCGGCTGGGCGCCTTCCTCGACCCGATCGCCGACAAGATCATGATCGCCGCTGTGATCCTGTTGCTCGTATTCACGCGCGACATCGACGGATATCACGTTATCGCCGCACTGATGATCCTGCTGCGCGAAATCATCGTGTCGGGGCTGCGGGAGTTCCTCGCGACGTTGCAGGTGTCGATGCCGGTCACGCAGCTCGCCAAATGGAAGACGACCTTTCAACTCGTCTCGTTCGGCGCGCTGATTTTGGCGGGGGCATTGCCCGCGATGGAATGGATCAAGACCGTCGGCCTCGCGACATTGTGGGGGGCCGCGGTGCTGACGCTGATCACAGGCTGGGACTATCTGCGCGTCGGCCTCAAGCATATGGACTGACGTGGTGGCGCTGCACCTGTCCTATTTCGCGTGGGTGCGCGACCGCATGGGGATGGCCGAAGAGACCGTCGAGCCACCCGCCGGCATCGAGAATATCGCGGCGCTGATCGCGTGGCTGGCGGCGCGCGACGGGCGCGGAGCGCGCGCCTTTGCGGACGAGGGGCGCATTCGTGTCGCGATCGACGGGCGCATGGCCGGACCCGAATCGGTGATCGCGGGCGCGCGCGACGTCGCGCTTTTCCCGCCGGTAACGGGGGGGTGATCCGGGTCGCGGTTCAGGTGGCGGCGATCGACGTCGCGGCCGAGTTCGACCGCCACGATGCGGGCGGGCACGGAGCAAGCGCGAGTTTCATCGGGCGGGTGCGCGGCGATGATGGGCTGGTCGAGCTGTTCCTCGATCATCATCCGGAAATGACCGAGGCGGGGCTTGCGGAACTGGCCCGGCACGCCGCGGCGCGCTGGTGCCTGTCGGCGCTAACCCTGATCCATCGGGTCGGGGCGATGGGGCCGGGCGATACGATCGTGCTGGTGATCGCCAGCAGCCCGCACCGTGCCGAAGCGCTGGCAGCGAACGAATTTCTGATCGACCGGCTGAAGACCGACGTGATGCTGTGGAAACGTGAAAGCTTTGCCGACGGGCGAGCCGCATGGGTCGAGCAGCGCGAAAGCGACCAGGATCGTGCGGCGCGGTGGGCGGCCGAGGGCGGCGATGCGCCGCGGACTTGACGTCCCGCCACCGCCCGCCCCGGGGCCGTGGGAGCCGGTAACTGCGAGCCCGGAGGATTTTCGCTAGTTCAGCTTATGCTGGCGGAAAATATCGGCGAGCATCCGGAATTCTTCGGCGCGCGGGCTGCCCTTTCGCCAGACCAGCGCGATGGTGCGCCAGTCGTGATCCGAATCGAGCGGGCGGGTGTCGATGTCGGTGTGGTCGAGAATGCCCGCCTCGATCGCCATTTGCGGCAACATGGTGATACCGAGGCCGTTGTCGACCATCTGGACCAGCGTGTGGAGCGATGTCCCCATCATCCGTGCCCCGGCTCGTAGTTCGGGGCGGTTGCAGGCCGCTAGCGCATGATCCTTGAGGCAATGGCCATCCTCGAGCATCAGCATCTGCGCGGGATCGATCTGGTCGGCGCTGACCATCGCGGGCAGATCCTCGCTCTGGTCGCCGGGAAAGGCGACGAACAGCGCGTCGTCGAACAGCTTTTCGCTTTCCACATCGCCGCAGGCATAAGGGAGGGCCAGGAGGACGCAGTCGACCATGCCGTGGTGCAGGGATTCGCAGGCCTGAGCGCTCGGCTCTTCGCGCAGGAAGAGCTTGAGCGAAGGGCGTTCCTTGCGCAGCCGCGGCAATAGGCCGGGGAGCAGAAAGGGCGCGATCGTGGGAATGACGCTCATGCGCAGTTCGCCGACGAGCGGTGCCGAGGCGGCCGCGGCCATGTCGGCCAGTTCCTCGGCTTCGCGTAGCACCCGATGCGCCTTTTCCACGATGGCATTGCCGAGCGAAGTGAATCGGACAACGCGCCGGGTTCGTTCGACAAGCGTTTGGCCAAGCAACGTTTCCAGTTCGCGAATCCCCGCCGACAAGGTCGATTGGGTGACATTGCAGGCATCGGCGGCGCGGCCGAAATGCCCCTGATCATGCAGGGCCACCAGATATTGCATCTGTTTGAGCGACGGCAGGTAATTGTGCATTGATCGGATATAGCAATGATCGTGTCCCGTTTAAACAAGTCGTTCGATCATGTGGCGGCATGTCGCGGTGCGGTTCATTGCCGGGAAAGGCGCAGACGTGATAGCGTTGCGCATCTTGGGGACGGGGAAGGGGGCCTGAATGGCCATATCGCGTTTTCTGGTCGGCGGCGTTGCCAGCGCCCTGTTGCTGACCGGCGGCCTGTTCATGTGGAAGGGCTATAGCCAGATTGCGGGGGAGACCGTGCTGCCCGATCCGCCGCCCGCATTGCCCGCGATTCCGGTCGCGGGGACGAATGCGCCGAAGCACGGTCCGGCTCCGCCCGATCTTCCTGCGGCGAAGGAAGCTTCGCGTGAGGAGCGCCGGTTCAACCGCTATGACCGCGACCGCAACGACCGGATCAGCCGCATCGAGATGATGGCGACGCGCAGCGCCGCCTTTCGCAAGCTCGACAAGGACGGCAATAACCTGCTGACCTTCGAGGAATGGGCGGCGGCGACGGGCGAGCGTTTTGCCGGAGCCGATGCCGACAAGTCGGGTGAGCTTTCGCGCGCCGAATTTGCGGCGACCGCGCCCAAGCGGGCGGCAGTCGCCAAGTGCAAATGTTGAGCGAATGAACCTCCCTGCTGCAGAGCGGTGGGGAGGCGGAACGCCCGCGGAGCCGGCGGTGGAAGGGGGCGGCGAGGTTGGCGGACATGCCCCTCCGTCAGCGCGGTGCGCTGTCACCTCCCCATGGCTTCGCCACAGGGAGGGTTTTCAGGCCGCTAGGCCATCGGCGGCCTTGATCCATGCCGCCAGCGCCTCACCGGCGCGGCGAGTATAGCCGAGTTTGCGATCCTTTTTCCGGACATCGTCGGCGAGCGGCGGGAACAAGCCGAAGTTGACGTTCATCGGCTGGTAGCTGGCTGCGTCGGCGCCGCCGGTAATATGGCCGAGAAGCGCACCGAGCGCCGTTTCGGGCGGCGGCGGGGGCAGGGCCCGGCCCGCGAGTTCGGCGGCGGCAAAACGCGCCGCAACAAGGCCGATCGCGGCGCTTTCGACATAGCCTTCGCAGCCAGTGATCTGGCCCGCAAAGCGGATGTGCGGCGCCGATTTCAGGCGTAGCTGATCGTCGAGCAGTTCGGGCGAACGGATGAAGCTGTTGCGGTGAAGCCCGCCGAGCCGGGCGAATTCAGCCTTTTCAAGGCCGGGGATGGTGCGGAACAGTTCGACCTGCGCGGCGTGCTTGAGCTTGGTCTGAAAGCCGACCATGTTCCATAGCGTGCCGAGTGCATTGTCCTGGCGCAGTTGGACGACCGCATAAGGCCAGCGTCCGGTGCGCGGATTGTCGAGACCGACGCCTTTCATCGGGCCGAAGCGCAAGGTTTCGATGCCGCGTTCGGCCATTACCTCGATCGGCATGCAGCCTTCGAAATAGGGTGTGTCCTTCTCCCAATCCTTGAAATCGGTCTTTTCGCCATCGATCAGTCCCTGGACGAAGGCATAATATTGATCCCTGTCCATCGGGCAGTTGATATAATCCTTGCCGTCGCCGATCGGTCCGACCTTGTCCCAGCGGCTCGCCATCCAGGCGACGTCCATGTCGATGCTGTCGCGATAGACGATCGGCGCGATGGCATCGAAAAAGGCGAGCGCGTCCTTGCCCGTCGCCGTGCCGATGCTGTCGGCAAGCGCGGCGGCGGTCAGCGGGCCGGTGGCGACGATCGTCATGCCTTCGCTGGGCAGCGTGTCGATGCGTTCGCGCACGACGGTGATATTGGGGTGTTCCGAAAGCGCTCTGGTCACGCCACCCGAAAACAGGTCACGGTCCACCGCGAGTGCGGAGCCCGCCGGAACCTTGGTCGCGTCGGCCTCGCGCATGATAATCGAGCCCAGCGCGCGCATCTCGCGATGGAGCAGGCCGACGGCATTGCTGTCGCCATCGTCGCTGCGAAAGCTGTTCGAGCACACCATTTCGGCGAGCGTGTCGCCCTGATGCGCCGGGGTCATATCGCCGCCACCGGCCAAATTGGCGCCGCGCATTTCGGAGAGGCGGACGCGAAAGCCCGCTTCAGCGAGTTGCCAGGCAGCTTCGGAGCCCGCGAGGCCGCCGCCGATGATGTGAATATCGTCGCTCATTTACCGTGTCCGTTGACTTGCATTGGGTGCGCTGCGCACTAGGCCGGTTGCAGACAAGATGCAAAGGGGGCGGAGGCGTATGGCGGCAAAGCAGGGTTGGGACCGGGCGCAGTGGCTGTGGTGGCTGGCACTGCTTGGCGGCGCAAGCTTCATGATCGCGGTGGCGCAGCGGATGGATGGTGCTGCCATTCATCTGTGGAAGGCGTCGGGGGTCGCGCTGCTCGCGGCCTGGGCGGCAGCGAATGCGCGCGAAAGCGGTGGCTGGACGATTGCGGCGGCGCTCGCCTTTGGGGCGCTCGGCGACTGGATGCTCGACGCGATCGGGTTGATGCAGGGCGCTGTCGCCTTTGCCATCGGACACGTCCTTGCGATCACCCTTTATCTTCGCAACCGCCGCGCGGCGATGACCGGATCGCAGCGGTTGCTGGTGCTGGCGGCCGTCCCGTTGTCGCTGCTCGCCGCATGGGGGCTGACCAGCGAGGGGACACCGGCCGAAATTGGCGCTGCGATGGGCTATACCGCAATCGTCGCGCTGATGGCGGCGACGGCGTGGGCGAGCCGGTTTCCCCGCTATCGAACGGGTGTCGGCGCTATGATCTTTCTTGCCAGCGACCTGTTCATCTTTGCCGGGGAGGGCGGCAGGCTGTCGAAAGACATCACCATGTGGCTGGTCTGGCCGCTCTATTTCGCAGGGCAGGCGCTGATTGCATGGGGCGTGGTGAGCACGCTGGCGCGTGAGGCGGGGGCAGTGCCTAAAGACGGCTGATAAGCCGATAAAGAGCATCGCTTGTCCCGGAGATGTGAGGCGATATCGTTCTCGCCGATTGCGTATCATTTCGACCATCCCTAGCTTCGGCGGATGGAAAAAGACCGCCCCTTCATATTGTTGCTGAACGGTCCGCTGGGTTGCGGCAAGTCAACCTTGGGGGAGGCTCTGGTAGAATCGCTGGATCAGGCTGTCTTCCTCGACGGCGATGCCCTGTGCGCGCTAAACCCACCTCCCAGCGATGAACGGGCGGTCTTAAACCAGTCGATCGCGCTTCTGGTATCTCAGCATTTGGCGAACGGATACCGGACTTTCGTGATCAGCCATGCGTGGGAGATGCCGGGACAACTCGAGGATTTGCAGGATGTGCTAGACCAACTAGCTGCCCCGACCGTGAAGGTGCTTCTTCTGACGCTGCCGCGCGATGCAAATCTGCAGCGCATAGACATTCGGCGCCGGTCCAGAGCGATCGACGAGGCCGATTTCGAAGATGCCCAGTTCCAAATGGAGCACGAACTGTTCTCGAACTCGCCGCCAAACCATCTGGGCATTCCCTTTGACGCGACCGAGTCCGTGGACGTTCTGGTCAGAAATGTAAAAGAGATGCTAGGACTGGATTCGATCTAGGAGGCTGGCATCGGACGGTCGCCTGCCAACTGTTCCATATTGGTTCCGCGCCTCTGTTGCGCCGTTGTTGCCCTACCCGTTCCAGGCCGCGATGGTCGTGCGGTGGAGCAGGCGGTCGTGGCCGACATAGCCACCCGTTGCGCGGTGGAGGACCGAGCGGTTGTCCCACATCACGAGCATGTCGGCTTCCCAAGTGTGGCTGTAACGAAATTCCTCGCGCCCCTGCCACTGGATGAGTTCGTAGAGGAGCGGAAGCGCCTCGGCATCGTCCATGCCGTCGATGCCGATGATATAGCCGGCGCAGCCGAACAGCCCTTCGCGCCCAGTTTCGGGATGACGGCGGATGAACGGGTGAAGCTGGGTCGCGAGCGCTTCGTCATCCGAACGGATGTCCATGCTGCGGCCGCTGTCCCTGGCGCCATACATGCCTGACGGGGCGTAGCCGCCGCGCGCGCTGTGAATCGCCTGGCGCCCCTCTATCCGCGCGCGCAGCGCATCCGGCATCGCGTCGAGTGCGGCGTGCTGGTTGGCAAATTCGGTGTTGCCGCCAACCGGCGGGATAGTGATGCCGAACAAGCAGGTGCCCGCAGGCGGGTGGACCTGAAAACTCCAGTCGCTGTGCCAGTTTTCCGCGAACAGCGGCGACGTCTCGTCGGCCTTGCGCTTGACCGCGATGATATGCTGGCGTCCCGGAATGGGGCGGATGAAGGGATCTTCGCCGAAGTCCCCGAAATAGCCGGTGAAACGCTCCAGATCGTCATCGTCCATTGCCTGATCGGGAAAGGCGAGAACATGATGGTCGAGCCACGCCGCGCGAAGGTCGGCGACCGTTTCGGGGGCAAGCGGGCGGGTCAGGTCCACGCCGGTCACCCGGGCGCCGCAGGCCTGTCCGCTGGGAGTGATGATAAGCGTCATGCCGCGATGCTGCGCCGGTTGCGGCGCAACGTCAATCGAGACCCCACGCCTTTCCGCGAGAAAAGGGCACAGTCCTTTAACCCAGCGCTTCCACCTCTTCGGCGAGCGCGAGCCAGCGGTCCTCTGCGGCCGCCTTTTCGTCGCGGAGCGTTTCCAGCTGTCCGGTCAGCGCAGTGAAGCGCGCATGATCGCGCGTGAACAGGCTGCCGTCCGACAGTTCAGCCTCTATACCCGCCATTTCGATTTCGATCGCCTCGATCCGGGCGGGAAGCAGGTCATAGTCGCGCTGGTCCTTATAGGAGAGTTTCTTGCGCGGTTGCGGGGGCGGAGGAGGCGTGGATGCAGCCCCCGACGCCTTGGTCTTTGTTGCTGCGGGCTTGCTGCGCTTGGCTTCCCAGTCGGCGTAACCGCCGGCGACGATATCGACCTTGCCCGACCCGTCGAGTCCCAGCGTGACGGTGACGGTGCGGTCAAGAAAATCACGGTCGTGACTGACGAGCAGCACCGTGCCCTGATAGTCGGCGATAACCTCCTGCAGCAGGTCGAGCGTTTCGAGGTCGAGGTCGTTGGTCGGTTCGTCGAGTACCAGCAAGTTCGATTCGCGGGCGAATTCGCGCGCCAGGAGGAGGCGCGAACGCTCGCCGCCCGACAGCGCGCTGACGCTGGCTTCGGCGACCGACGGATCGAAGAGAAAGTCTTTCAGATATCCCTGAACATGCTTCTTTACCCCGCGCACTTCGACCCAGTCGCCGCCGTCGGCCAGGATGTCGCGTACCCGCTTGTCGGGGGAGAGCAGGCTGCGCTGCTGGTCGATGACGATGCCATCGAGCGTGGGGGCGAGGGTGACGCTGCCTTCATCGGGCTCGATCTCGCCGGTCAATAGCTTGAGCAGGGTCGATTTGCCCGCGCCATTGGCGCCGACGATGCCGATGCGGTCGCCGCGCTGGACGCGAAAGTCGAAACCCTTGATGATCGTGCGGTCGCCGAAGCTTTTGCTGATGTGATCGGCGACGATCACTGATTTCGAACGCACATCGTCATTGGCGAGCCCGAGCTTCGCGACCCCGGGGCCGCCGATCATCGATGCGCGCGTGGCGCGCATTTCCATCAGCTTTTCGAGCCGTCCCTGGTTGCGCTTGCGGCGGGCGGTGACGCCGCGTTCGAGCCAGTGCGCCTCCAGCCGCAGCTTGGCATCGAGCTTTTCGGCGGCGCGCGTTTCCTCGGCAAACACCGCCTCCATCCACGCATCGAAACCACCGAAGCCGATTTCCTTGCGCCGGATGCCGCCGCGGTCGAGCCACAGCGTCTGGCGGGTGAGCCGGGTGAGGAAGGTACGGTCGTGGCTGATGACGACAAAGGCGCCGGCAAAGCGCGACAGCCAGCCTTCGAGCCAGTCGATCGCCGCAAGGTCGAGATGATTGGTCGGCTCGTCGAGCAATAGCACGTCGGGATTCTGCGCAAGGGCGCGGGCGATCGCGGCGCGGCGGCGTTCGCCACCCGACGCGCTGGCCGCGCTGCGCGACATGTCGATGCCGAGCTGGTCGGCGATCGCCGCCACTTCATGCTCCTCGGGCGGATGGTCGCCGCCGGTCGCATAGTCCATCAGCGTCGAATAGCCGGTGAAGTCGGGTTCCTGTTCGAGGAGCACGACATGGGTGCCCGGGACGATCGTGCGTTTGCCCTTGTCGGGGTCGATCCGCCCGGCAAGCAGTTTGAGCAGGGTCGTCTTGCCCGCGCCGTTGCGGCCAATCAGCGCTAGCCGGTCGCGCGCGCCGATATAGATGTCGAGATCCTGGAACAGCCAGCCGCTGCCCTGGACCAGGCCGAGGCCTTCATAAGAGAGAATGGGTGCTGCCATGATGAACGGCTCGCTACTGGCGCGTTCAGCATGATGCAAGCGCGATGGCGGCAAAGGCCGGAACGGGTCCGCTCCGTCTGCGTTACGGGGGCGGACAGGAGCAGTGGCCGCACCCCGGCTTTCAGGAGATAGATATGAAAACCCATTTGTTCACCGCCATGGCGACGGGTCTGGCGCTGGTTGCGGCCAGTCCGGCCATCGCGCAGCAAGGAGGATCGACGGTGGCGGCAACGGCAGGTCAGGGACCCATTCTGAGCTTCAGCGTCAGCGAGGAAGTGCGTGCGCGCCCCGATCAGGCAACGATCGGTGCCGGCGTCACCGCCCTCGCCCCCACGGCCGTCGAGGCCATACGAACCAATGCCGCCGCGATGGACAAGCTGATCGCCGCAGCGAAAAAGAGGGGCATCAAGGCCGAAGACATCCAGACGAGCGGTATCAGCCTGTCTCCGCAATATGATTATAACAATCGCGGCGACGGTCAGCCGCCCCGGTTCCTGGGGTATCAGGTGACGAACAGCGTTCGCGCGACGACGCCCAACATCGAAGACATCGGGCCGCTGCTCGATGCGTTGGTCGCGGCCGGCGGTACGAACATTGACGGCCCCTGGTTTGCGATGAAGGATCCCGACGCCATGCTGGTCGGTGCGCGTGGGACCGCGATCAAGGCGGCCGAGGCAAAAGCGGCGGACTATGCGCGCCTGGCCGGATATCGCGGCGCCGAGTTGGTGTCGATCACCGAGGGCGGCAGCTTTGGCGGCCCTCAGCCGATGCCGTTCGGGCGCGCGATGGACGCCCTGGAAGCCAAGGCCTCGACACCGGTCGAGCCGGGCCGGGTCGCAAACACGCTGACGCTGAATTTTCAGTACCGTCTGCTACGCTGAACCGATCCGGATGGTCGTCCCGGCGCAAGCCGGGGCGGCCAACAGTCGCCTTGTCAATCGAGTTCGCCGGGGCCCCACGGCCAGGGCCGCTCGCGAAACCATTTGGTGATGATATATTTGCGTCCCTTGCGCACCTTCATTCCGTGATGAAGCGTGTCGGGGTTGGGGGCGCCGTCGGCTCCCACATTGTTCCACGCCAGCAGACGCCCGGTTTCCGGCTGGTGTAACTTTCCCGTTGCCAGGAAACGGGTCGCACCGCCCGCCGCAGGCTGGTTGAGATAGATCATCAACGTCCAGCTGCGTTGACCCGGAATCGCGCAATAGGTTTCCCAGTCGGAACCGCCGGGATCGAAATAGTCGGTGTGCGCCTTGAACTCCTGCCCGACATCATAGCGTTGCCCCTGTAACGGTTCACCATAGGCAAGCGGGATGCCCGTCAGATCGTGCAAGCGGATGTTGACGGAGCGGACCAACGGGTCGCGGTGATCCAGGTCGCAGGTCGTGCTCGTCCGAAAGGCGTTGTCGCCATTGGGATCGGCAATGGTCGATGGGTGGACGTCGCGGTCGATGCGCTCGATCAGAGCGGCGCATGTGTCCGTATCGAGAAAGTCCGGCAGCATGAATTGCTCCAGGCGCTGGGTGGGCGCGCGGCGGATGCTGGGAACGGTGGCGAGCCGTTCAGCGGTCCGATCGGCGGACGAACTTGCCATGTCGACAAAATGGTTTGCGGCCATGACGTGTCTCTACGCGGCGATGGACGCGCGAACAATGCTTGACGAACGCGGGCGTGCCGCCTATCGCCCGCGCGCTGTCGGCGGCAAGTCCGCGCAGCATGTGGCGATCGTAGCTCAGTTGGTTAGAGCACCGGTTTGTGGTACCGGGGGTCGCGGGTTCAAGTCCCGTCGATCGCCCCATTTCTTCGTTCAGGCCTGATGGAAATGCCTGTGTCGGAAACGGCGTGACTTGCGCTTGTTATTTCATTATTGCGCCTCCACGTAATTTTTTGACGTGAAGGGTAGATATATGTCCGCAGTCTGGGATTTTGCCGATTTCGACGATCATGAACATGTGCACATGTTCCGCGATCGGGCGAGCGGCCTAACTGCCGTCATCGCCGTTCACTCGACGCATCTTGGTCCCGGTGCGGGCGGTGTGCGTTACTGGCATTATCCGCAGCGCGAGGCCGCGATCACCGACGCGCTGCGCCTGTCACGCGGCATGAGCTACAAGAATGCCATGGCCGGCTTGCCCATGGGCGGCGGCAAGGGTGTGGTGCTGGCCGAGGAGGGCGCCGAAAAATCCCCCGAACTGCTCGCTGCATTCGGCCGCGCGGTAGAATCGCTGGGCGGTGCCTATGTCACGGCTGAAGACGTCGGCATGACCGACGCGGATATGGTCGCGATCGCCAAGGAAACGAAGCATGTCAGCGGCCTGCCGGTCGCCAGCGGCGCCGCGGGTGGCGATCCGGGGCCGTTCACGGCGCTGGGCGTTTATCTGGGCATCAAGGCCGCGATCAAGGAAGGCCTGGGCACGGACGATGCCAAGGGCGTTCGGGTCGCGATCCAAGGCGTGGGCAGTGTCGGCGGCGGTGTCGCGCGGCGGTTGGCCGCCGAAGGCGCGAAGCTGACCCTGGCCGACGTCAATCTGACTCGCGCGAAGGCGCTGGCCGAGGAACTGGGCGCCGATCTCGTCGACTCGGCGGCGATCATGGAATTGGAAGCTGACGTGTTGAGCCCCAACGCTCTGGGCGCAATTCTGACCGAAGCCAGCATCGAAAAGCTGAAAGTTCCGATCGTCGCGGGCGGTGCCAACAACCAGTTGGCGACTGCCGCCGACGGGCAGCGCATCCACGACCGCGGTATCGTCTATGCCCCCGATTATGTCATCAACGCGGGCGGCATTATCAATGTGGCGCTGGAGTATCTGGGGCAGGGTAGCCGTGAAGAGGTGGAAAGCCGCATTCACCTGATCCCCGGCCGCCTTTCCGAAATTTGGACCGAGAGCAAGCGTAGCAGCAACCCGGCATCGGCGGTTGCCGACCGGATGGCGCAAAAGCTGATCGGTCGCGGCTGATTTGCCATTCGGGGTGGTCCGGGCGGCGTGATGCCGACCCCTTGGGGCACCCCTTGTGCTGCGACCGTGCCGCCAAATGGCGGCGGGGGCTGGCAGAGTGAATAAATTCGGCTAGATCAGCCGGTAATGAAGCGGCATTTTTATTTCGTCTGCGGCTGTCTGTCGCTCGCGCTGGGCGGAATTGGGGCCGTTCTGCCGTTGCTGCCGACGGTCCCCTTTATCATCCTCGCCGCCTTTTGCTTTGCGCGGTCGTCGCCAAAGCTGGAAGCCTGGCTGGTCCATCACCCAAGTTTCGGCCCGCATATCGTTGCGTGGCGCGACAAGGGAGCGATCAGCCGCAAGGGCAAGGTCGCCGGACTACTGGGCTTTGCGTTCAGTATCCTGATCTCGCTGGTACTGGCGCCCTGGCCGTGGATGCTGGTGCCTGTCGTGGCTGCCGTCATCGGCGGAAGCTGGATATGGACGCGGCCGGAGGAGTGATCCCCCGGCCGCACCCATTTCCGATGCGGTTTGTGATCAGAAATTGACCGATACGCGCCCATAAACGAAGCGACCGCTGAAACCGAAGGGCGATTGCGACGAATAGGGCAGGAAGCTGTTGTTCAAGCCGAAGTTCACCCCATTGACGGTGCCGAAGGGCAAGCGATCCGGATATTCGTCGAGCAAATTGTTCGCCCCGGCCGCGATTTCAATGAGCTCTGTCGGTTTGAACCGCACCTCTAGGTCGACGACCCATTTGGGTGACAGGGTGATGTCACCGGGGGCGTCGCCCTTGGCGATCCGGATATCGTCGCGGATCGCCGGATTGTCGGTTGTCACAGCTTCTCCGTTTGCTGCCGTGGCGGTGACGCCGTCGGGCAGGAACACGCTGCCATAGCGATTGGCGTTGAGCGTCATGCCGAATGCGCCAATATCCCATGTCAGCCCGGCGTTGAACTTGTTGCTGGGCTGTCCGTCGGTCAGACGGAAGGATTCCTGCCGCGCGAACAGTCGCTGGGCTGTGAACGCCGAGAAGATACGCCGGTCGGTAATCTTGGTGTCGTTGATATTGTAGCCGAAGTTCAGCCGTAACGTGCCGAGGCCGAAGTCGGGTACGCGATAGCTGCCGACGACGTCGAGCCCCTGGGTGCGCGTGTCGATGCCATTGATGAAGAAGCGCGCCGACGTGCCCTGCACCTGTGCCGCTTGCAGGATCGCACGAACATCTGCGCCTTGCAGATTTTCCGTGAGCGTGATGCGGTCCTTGATCTTGATGCGGTAGTAATCGACCGTCAGGCTGAGGCCGTCGACCATGTTAAAGGTGATGCCTCCGCCGAAATTGAGCGATTTTTCAGGTTTGAGCGGTTGCGCGCCCAAAGCGACAGCAATCGGCGATCCGACCGGGAAGGTTCCGATTTCGATCAGTGTCCCGCCGACATTATTCGTCGATGTTGTCGAAAAATACTGCTGCGCCATCCCCGGCGCTCGAAAGCCGGTCGAGACCGAACCGCGCAGTGCGAAACCTTCGACCGGTTCGATGCGCGCGGCCAGCTTGCCGTTGATCGTGTCGCCAAAGTCCGAAAAATGCTCGTAGCGTCCCGCTGCCTGGACATTGATCATCTCGCTGAGGTCGGCATCGAGTTCGAGATAGCCGGCGAAGCTGTCGCGCGATTTGTCGATCGCGGTGGTGGGAGAAAAGCCGGGGAAAACCTGTGCTCCCGGTGCGGCATTGTTCGTAAAGGCGTAGGGGCCGGCGATATAGCTTGCGGGCTCGCCGGCGACGATCTTGTAGTTTTCGTTGCGCCATTCGCCGCCAAAGGCCAGCGAGGTATCGCCCATGCCAATGTCGATATCGCGTTGGACATCGATGTTGACCGAGGTTTGGCCGGACCGCAGGCCGCCCGCATCGAACTTGCGCGGACTGCCGAGACTACCGAGCGAGGTGTTGACGCTATTTTCGACGCCATAATCGAGCTGGTTCGAGCCATAATTGATCGACAGGTCGAGGTTCCAGCCCCCGGTTTCTCCACGGAGCCCTCCCGCCACGGCGATGTCGCGGATGGTACTGGTGATCAGCGGAAGGAAGCCGTCGGGATAGATGGGCTGGCCACCATTGTCCCAATCGGCGTTGCGCGAGTCGAGGGCGCGGCGGTAAAAGCCCGCGCCATTGGCATCGCGCACGCCGTAGCTGCCGAAGCTATAGAGTTCCCAGCTGGCACCGACATCCATTCCTGCGTTGTAGAAGAAGTTCAGGTCCTGCGATTCGCCGTCGCCGAACCGATGCGCATAGCGGTTGAACGTCGTTTCGCGCGGATCGCCGAGACCGGCATAGTTGCGGCGCAGATCGGGGCCCGAACGATTGGTCGGCGAGCGATCCTTATATTCTGCGGTCAAGTTCAAATAGCCGCTGTCGCCGACCGGCAGGCCGATGTTGGTCGCCATGGTCAGCGTGCTGCCGTCGCGGCGCTTGCGGTCCTTGCCGGTGAAGGTGATGACCGGATTTTCATTGCTGCTGGCGGTTAGCGTCGGCGCGACGCTGGCGACCTGGGCGACATCCTGCATCGTCGTGATATATTTGCCGTAGCTGACCTGCGCGCGGCCGCCTTCGCGCTTCTTGAGCTGGATGTTGATCACCCCGGCGATGGCGTCGGAGCCATATTGCGACGAAGCGCCGTCGCGCAGCACCTCGATCCGGTCGATGGCGATCGGCGGAATGGTGTTCATGTCGACACCCGCCGAGCCGCGGCCGATCGAACCATTGAGGTTGAGCAGCGACGACAGGTGCCGGCGCTTGCCATTGACGAGCACCAGCACCTGATCGGGCGCGAGGCCGCGCAGCGTGGCGGGACGGAGTGAGTCGGTGCCGTCGGTCAGGGACGGTTGCGGAAAATTGAACGAAGGAACGAGGTTGTTGAGCAGCCGGTTGGTTTCGGTGGTGCCGCTGTTCTGAAGCGAGTCCGCCGAAATGACGTCGATTGGAACCGCGCTGTCGGCAACGGTTCGATCTGAACGGCGCGTACCGGTGACGATGATCGTCGCGCTGTCGACATTTTCGTCGGCCCCTTCCTGCGCGGCGGCTGGGACGGCCCAGCCTGCCGATGCAAGCGATGTGGTGACGGCCAGCAAACCGATATGGCGTGATGCTCGCATATGATTTCTCCCTGTCTTCGCGATTGCGCCCACACAGAGCTTTCATGCGAAGGGTGGTCGAGGCCAGATCAAAGGATCGTTTGCCAGGCGAAATGTTACGTTTTCTGGCTCATTGTGGCAATTCAGTCACAATGACTTTCCTTGTGCAGTAATATAATTCCAATATCTATGAGGTATCGATACCATTGTTGCTGATGCCGCATTCGTGCAACGGGCTGGACCAGAGGCGCGGGCTCGCCTAAGGCTGCGCGCGCGATGCATGCCTATGCGAATCCGACACGTTTTCTCAACATTGCCCGCCCGCTGACGCCGTGGTTGCTGGGCCTTGGCCTGTTGTTGCTGGCGGGCGGGGCTTGGGCCGGACTGACGCTGGTTCCCGGCGACTATAAGCAAGGCGAAACCGCCCGCATTCTATACGTCCATGTTCCGGCGGCCTGGCTTGGGATGGGCGGTTGGACATCGCTCGCGGTGGCGGGGCTCGCCCAATTGGTCTGGCGCCATCCGTTGGCGGGGGTCGCGGCACGCGCGATCGCGGTGCCGGGAATGCTGTTTACCGCGCTGTGCCTCGCCACCGGTTCGATCTGGGGCAAGCCGACGTGGGGAACCTGGTGGGAATGGGATGGACGGATGACCTCCATGCTGGTCTTGCTGTTCCTCTATGCTGGATTTATCGCGCTCACCAATGGAGACGATGCGCAGCGACAGGGCGGATCGCTGTCGCGCGGTGCTGCCGTTTATGCACTGGTCGGCGCGATCAACATTCCGATCATCAACCGCAGCGTGGTCTGGTGGAACAGCTTGCACCAGGGGCCGAGCATCACCCTGCGCGGATCGTCAATCGATACGACCCTCCTTTGGCCGTTGGGATTGACGCTGCTCGGCTTTTCGATGTTGTTCGGTGCGATCGTTCTGATGCGAATGCGGCGGATCATCGCCGACAATCGGGTGACGGCACGGCTGCGCCGGCTGGCCGACGAGGAAGGAAGCGAATAGTGACGGGGGTCATAAGCGGGGGCGGCCAATGGGCCTATGTCGCGGCAGCCTATGGGTTGACCGCGCTGCTGACCGGTGCGGTGTTGTGGCATAGCTGGCGCGCGATGGTGAAGGCCGAGCGGCGCAGCGAAACTTTGCGCGGGAATCGCGGATGAAAGCGAAGCATCAAAGATTGATCCTGGCTCTGGTCGCGGTGGCGGGGATCGCCGGAGCGGGGGTGTTGGGGGCGAGCGCGCTGCGCGACGAGGCGGCCTATTTTCGGACACCGGCCGAGGTGAAGGCAGGCCAGGCGACAACCGGCGAAGCGATGCGGCTGGGCGGTATGGTCGCCGCGGGCAGCATCGAGAAATTGAGCGACGGCGTGACAATCCGTTTTGTCGCGACCGACGGCAAGGCATCGGTCCCGGTGGAGTTCACCGGGATCGTACCAGACCTGTTCGCCGAAAATTCGGGCATGGTCGCTGACGGCCGGATGCGCGGGGACGGCACCTTCGTCGCCGACCGCATCCTGGCCAAGCACGACGAACGCTATATGCCGCCGCAGATGGGCGACATGCCCCAAGGCGTCGTGAAGGCGGCCCCCAACACATGATCGCAGAACTGGGGCTCGCTCTCCTGTGGATCGCGGCGGCGCTGGCGTGCCTGTCGCTGGTCGCGGGGGTCATTTTCCTGCGCGGCGGACAACGGGATCTGGCAGCGCTGGTCCGTCCGGCGAGCGTCACGCAGGGCGTGCTGACCGCGACCGCCTTTGCCCTGTTGATCGCACTGTTCGTGCGATCCGACATGTCGGTCGAACTGGTGGCGCGCAACAGCCACAGTCTGAAGCCGATGTTGTTCAAGGTGGCGGGCGCGTGGGGCAACCACGAAGGCTCGATGCTGTTGTGGCTGACCATCCTGTCGCTGTCGGGGGCATTGATCGCGCTGTTCGAAAAGCGGCTGCGCGAAGACACGCTGATCGCGACGCTGGCCGCACAGGCGGCGCTCAGCCTTGGCTTTTTTGCCTTTCTGCTGTTCTCGTCAAACCCATTCAACCGCTTGCCGATAGCACCGCCCGATGGGCAGGGGCTCAACCCGTTGCTGCAAGACATCGGGCTCGCCTTTCACCCGCCAACGCTTTACGTCGGCTATGTCGGCCTGTCGGTTGCGTTCAGCTTTGCCGTCGGCGCGCTGATCACCCGCGAAATCGGTCCCGCCTTTGCCCGCGCGATGCGGCCGTGGGTGCTGGGAAGCTGGATCTTCCTGACGATCGGCATCACGGCGGGCAGCTATTGGGCCTATTATGAGCTGGGCTGGGGCGGCTGGTGGTTCTGGGACCCCGTCGAGAATGTGTCGCTTGTCCCCTGGCTCGCGGGTGCGGCACTGCTCCATTCGGTGGCGGTCACGGCGACGCGCAATGCGCTGCGGGCCTGGACGGTGATGCTGGCTGTCGTCGGCTTTTCGATGTCGATGGTCGGCACTTTCATCGTCCGGTCGGGTCTGCTGACCAGCGTTCACAGCTTTGCGGTCGACCCCGAGCGCGGAACATTCCTGCTCGTGCTGATGGCGATCTATATCGGCGGGGCGCTGACCCTGTTCGCCATTCGCGCCGGTGCAGTTGCCGAGGGGAAGAAATTTGCGCTGTTGAGCCGCGAAGGGTCGCTGGTCATCAACAATCTGTTGCTGACGACCATCCTCGCGCTCGTCCTGCTCGGTACCCTTTATCCGATCGTTGCCGAGGCGATGGGAGAAAAAATCTCGGTCGGGCCGCCATATTATAACCGCGTTGCGGGACCGCTCGCGTTGATCCTGTGTCTTGTCATGGTCGCGGGGCCGCTGTTGTCGTGGCGCAAGGATGACGGCCGCAAACTGTGGGCGCGATTGCCCCTGGCGCTCCTTGCCGGAGGGGGCGTGCTGTTCGGGCTCGTGCTGTTCGGCGGCAAGGTCGGGCTGTTGCCGCTGCTCGGCATGACCGTCGCTGGGGTCGTCGGGGTTGCAAGCCTGGCGCCGCTGTGGGGCCGCAATCTGCGCCGCACGCCGCTGCCGACGTGGGGCATGGTTATTGCCCATTTCGGCGTGGCCGTGACGCTGGCGGGGATGGGTGCGGAGAGCGCCTTCATCAAGGAAAGGCTCGTTGCCGCGGCTCCCGGTGAAGTCGTGAAGATCGCCGATTATAGCGTGAAGTTCGACGGCGTTCGGCCCGTGGCTGGCCCCAATTATACCGCACTGGAAGCGACGCTGACCGTCACGGCGGCGAGCGGCGCCAGTTTCACGATGAAGCCCGAATCGCGCATGTTCCCTGGGTTGATGGGCAGCGCGCCGACCGAAACCAACGAAGCGGCGCTGCTGACCCGGCCCGGCGGCCAGCTGTATGCGGTGATCGGCCAACCGGTGCCCGGCGCCGATGGCGCGGCGGATCGATATCAGCTGCGCTTGTGGTGGAAGCCGCTGGTGTGGTGGATATGGCTGGGCGGCGGTCTGATCGCGCTGGGCGCCGCGCTGGCGATGCTGGGCCGCGCGCAGTTGCTGACGATCTGGCGTGCGCGCCGCGCCCGCAAGGCAGAGGAGCGTTTCGCGCCATGAAAAATCGCTGGGTTCTTTTCGTGCCGCTGGCGATCATGGGGTTGCTGTTTGGCGCCTTCATCTATCGCCTGACGACCCCGGCCGAGACGCTGATCCAGTCGCAGTGGATCAACAAGCCGATGCCGCTGTTCGACCTGCCACCCGCCACCGAAGGGGTCGCGGGGCTGAAGAGCAGCCAGCTTGCCGACGGCAAGCCGCGGTTGGTCAATGTCTTTGCGAGCTGGTGCATTCCGTGCCGCGCCGAGGCGCCTCAGTTGGAAGCGTTGAAGGCAGCGGGGGTGCCGATCGACGGCATCGCGATCCGCGACCGGCCGGAGGATGTCGCCATGTTCCTTCGCGAATATGGCAACCCGTTCGATCGCATCGGCGCCGATATGCAAAGCAGCGTCCAGATCGCGCTGGGATCATCGGGGGTTCCCGAAACCTTTCTGATCGATGGCAAGGGCATCATCCGCGAACAGATTCAAGGGGTGATCCTGGCCGAGCAAGTGCCCGAAATCGTCGCGAAGCTGGAGGCGATGAAGTGAAGGCGCAGTTGCTGGTCCTGCCGCTTGTGGCGATATTTGCCGTGCCTTTGGCCGCGCAGGATCGTTTGCCGCCCGCGCCCTATGCCTATCAACAGCTTCGCGATCCGGCGAAAGAGGCCGAGGCGAAGGAGCTGATGGAAACATTGCGCTGCCTCGTCTGTCAGGGTCAGTCGATTGCGGACAGCGACGCGCCGCTGGCCGGTGACATGCGGCACGAGGTGCGCAGCAAGCTTGCCGCCGGCGAAAGCCCGGATGAAATCCGCAAATGGCTGGTCGCGCGTTACGGCAATTGGGTGACGTATGACCCGCCTTTTGACGCCGCGACGGCGCTTCTGTGGTTCGGGCCGTTGATCTTTCTGGCGGTAGGGGGCTGGCTCGCTTTCGGGCGCTTTCGGCGCGAACCGGATGCCGCGAACGACGCGGGCGAAGGAGGCGCGGCATGACCTGGCTGTGGGTGATGCTGGCTGCGTTGCTGACGATCGGCGGCCTGTTCTGGCTGGGCAGATTGCCTGCGGCGGCGCGTCCGCTTGCCGGGGCGGCGATCATGCTGGGCCTTGCGGGCTATGCCTTGCAGGGTAGCCCGTCTTTGCCCGGAAAACCCATCGCCGCGCCCGAAGAGCCGGAGGGTTTCGGCGAGGCGATTGCCGATCAGCGGCAGGGGATGGCCGAACGCTTCGGCCCGGCTGCGCAGTGGCTCGGCATGTCGGATGGCTTCATGCGCACCGGCAAGACCGAACTGGCGGCGCAGACGCTGGAGAAGGGACTCGAGAAATATCCCGATAATGTCGACCTGTGGGTCGGGCTTGGCAATGCACTGGTCGCGCATGGCGGCGGCGCAATGTCGCCCGCCGCGGCGCTGGCGTTCGACGAGGCAGCAAAGCGCGATCCGGCGCATCCCGCTCCGCCCTTTTTTGCGGGGCTCGCGCTGGCGCAGGGCGGCGATCTTAAAGGCGCGGAAGCCGTATGGAGCGAATTGCTGGCACGCTCACCCGCCGACGCCCCGTGGCGGGGCGATCTGGAAATGCGGCTGGCCCAGCTTCGGCAGGCCCTGGGGCCGCAGCTTTCTGCAGAGGCGCCAAAGGAGCCCTGAATTGGGTGCTGTTCCTCCGACACGGGCTGGTCTAAAGGCGCGCGATGACTGCTGAGTCGCAACAGGCGGCGGGCGACGTGACGAGCGTTGCCGCGGGGGCTGCCCAAACCGGCCATCATGGCCATGGCCACCATGGAGACGGCAAGCTGAAGCTTGCCGTGGGCGCCGTCGGTGTCGTGTTCGGCGACATCGGGACGAGCCCCCTTTATGCTTTCCGCGAGACATTCGCCGGGCATCATCCGATCGAACCCGACCGGCTTCACATCTATGGCGTGTTGAGCCTGGTTTTCTGGTCGATGATGCTGGTCGTCACCTTCAAATATGTGATGACGATCATGCGCGCCGACAACAAGGGGGAGGGCGGCAGCCTGGCGCTGCTCGCGCTGATCAACCGTCAGTCGGGCGAAGCGCGCTGGACCTGGCCGATCGTCCTTCTGGGCGTCTTTGCCACGGCACTTTTCTATGGCGACAGCATGATCACGCCGGCCATGTCGGTGCTGTCGGCGACCGAGGGGCTGAGCTACGTCAATGAAGGGTTTTCGCCCTATATCGTGCCGATAGCGCTGGCGATTCTGATCGGGCTGTTCGCGATCCAGTCGCGCGGGACGTCAAAGGTCGGCGCCCTGTTCGGGCCGATCATGCTTTGTTATTTCCTGATGCTCGCGACGCTCGGCATCATGCACATCAGCGACAATCCCTGGATCATCGTCGAGACGATCAATCCGGTGAATGCGCTTCGCTTCTTCTACATGGACGGCTTTACCGCCTTTATCGCGCTCGGCGCCGTGGTGCTTGCGGTCACGGGGGCCGAGGCCCTTTATGCCGATATGGGGCATTTCGGACGTGGGCCGATCGGGATCAGCTGGCTGGCCTTTGTCCTGCCTGCGCTGATGCTCAATTATATGGGGCAGGGCGCGATGGTGCTGGCGGCGGAAGCCGGACCGCGCGCCGATCTGATCGCCGATCCCTTTTTCCAGATGATGCCCGATGCGTGGCGCATTCCGGTCGTGATCCTGGCGCTGCTGGCGACGATCATCGCCAGCCAGGCGGTGATCTCCGGCGCCTTTTCGCTGACGCAGCAGGCGATTCAGCTGGGCTTCATTCCGCGTCTGCGCGTCGAGCACACCAGCGCGTCGGCGGCGGGTCAGATCTATATTCCCGTCGTCAACTGGTTCCTGATGACGATGGTGATCATCCTCGTCCTGTTCTTTGGTTCGTCGAGCAACCTGGCCGCCGCCTATGGCATTGCAGTGACGGGGGCGATGTTCATCGACACCTGTTTGATGAGCGTCGTGCTGTTTACGCTGTGGAAATGGCCGGCGTGGAAGGCTTTGCCGGTTCTGGCGGTCTTCTTCATCGTCGATATCGCCTATTTCGGCGCCAATCTGATCAAGGTGCCCGATGGCGGCTGGGTGCCGCTGGCGATCGGTCTGACGATCTTTACGATGCTGACCACCTGGTCGCGGGGCCGCAAGCTGATGCAGCAGGAAATGGCGGAAGGGGCGATGCCGATCCCGATCTTCGTCAATTCCGCGGCGAACAGTGCAACGCGGGTGCCCGGCACGGCGGTGTTCATGACGTCGAGCAGCGACGGCGTGCCCCATGCGCTGCTCCACAATCTGAAGCACAACAAGGTGCTGCACGAGCGCATCATCCTGCTGACCATCAAGGTCGCCGACGTCCCGTTCGTTCGCGAAGAAAACCATTGTGCGCTGGAGGATCTGGGCAAGGGTTTCCATCGGTTGGTGCTGCATTACGGCTTCATGCAGCCGGTGGACGTGCCCGCGGCGCTGCAGCGGGTGACGAGCTGTGGCGGCGAGTTCAAGATGCTGGAAACCAGTTTCTTCCTGTCGCGCCAGACACTGATCGCCGCGAAGAAGCCGCAGATGCCGATCTGGCGCGAGAAGCTGTTCGCCTGGATGCTGCGCAATTCGGAAAGCGCGATGGAGTATTTCCGTCTGCCGACCAACCGGGTGGTTGAACTGGGTAGCCAGGTCGCGATTTGATCGCGATCCGGCGGGTTCCGGGGAGCCGTGCTCCCCGGAACCCGCAGCGCGGCGTCAGGCGATATATTTCGCCTGGAGTGCCTGATAGGCATCGCGATATTCGCGGGTCAGCTGGGCGACGAAATCGGCGACCGGGCCGACCGAGCGCACCGATCCGATGCCCTGGCCCGAACCCCAGATGTCCTTCCACGCCTTGGCCTTGGTGTTGCCGCCCGAACCGAAGTTCATCGTTTTCAGATCGCCCTTGGGCAGATTGTCGGGGTCGAGCCCGGCGTTGACGATCGAGGCGCGCAGGTAATTGCCGCTGACCCCGGTGAACAGGTCCGAATAGACGATGTCGCCAGCGCGCCCTTCGACGATGCCGTCCTTGTAGCCGCGGTCGGCATTGGCTTCGTCGCAGGCGATGAAGGCGCTGCCGATATAGGCGAGGTCGGCGCCGCAGGCCTGGGCGGCGAGGATCGAGCGGCCGTGCGCGATGGCCCCCGACAGCGCGATCGGCCCGTCGAACCATTCGCGGATTTCCTGGACCAGCGCGAAGGGCGACTGGACCCCGGCGTGGCCGCCGGCCCCCGCCGCGACCGGGATCAGCCCGTCGGCGCCTTTTTCCACCGCCTTGCGCGCGAAACGGTCGTCGATGATGTCGTGGAAGGTGATGCCGCCCCAATTGTGCACGGCCTGGTTGAGTTCTTCCCGCGCGCCGAGCGAGGTGATGGTGATCGGCACCTTCCACTTTTCACAGGTCGCGATGTCCTGTTCGAGCCGGTCGTTCGAGCGGTGGACGATCTGATTGACGGCAAAGGGGGCCGCGGGCTTGTCCGGATTGGCGCGGTCCCACGCCGCCAGTTCCTCGGTAATCTGGTGCAGCCATTCGTCGAGCATCGACTGCGGCCGCGCGTTGAGCGCCGGAAAACTGCCGACGATCCCCGCCTTGCACTGCGCGATGACGAGTTCGGGGCCCGACACGATGAACAGGGGCGAGCCGATGACCGGCAGGCGCAGACGGTCGAAAATCGGGGGAAGGGCCATGAATCACTCTCCGGTTGCGGTTTGAAACTGACCTTAACGTAAGCGGAAGCTTGTGCAAGGCCGATCAGCCAAGGGCGGGCCCCTTCAGTTCGACGACATTGGCTTCGGGATCGCGAATGTAGATCGACGGACCGTCGCCATCGGCGCCGTAGCGGGTGCCCGCATCCTCGACCGCGACGCCGTGGCGGGCAAGATGGTCGCGGATTGCCGCGGCATCGAAGGGGGCGACCGAAAGCGCGAAATGATCGAGATTGCGCCCCTCGTTCCCCGGCGCCGCGCCGCCCGCCGCGCCGAGTTTGCCGTCGATCGTCACCAGGTCGATCAGCGACCGGCCAGCGCGAAGCTGAAACAGCCCGATATCGGTCTGTTCGCGCTCGAGCGTGCAGCCGAGGACGTCGCGGTAGAAGTCCAGCATCCGGCCAAGATCGACGACGCGCAGCACGACATGGTCGATAGCGCCGAGGGCGAAGGGGGGCGTGGTCATGATCGGATGCTCCTGGAACGAGGGGAGAGGGAGAGGGCTTTCCATCGCGGTAGATGCGGTGCCCCGGCCCCGCAAGTGCGGCCATGTCCGGGCGGCCATGGCGGCGCCGAAAGGGCCGGGGCGGCATGATCAGTCCCCCTGTTCCAAAAGCGGCGGCACGGGGCGCGGACGGCGGTCGGGGCCGACGGCAACGAAGATGAAGGTCGCCTGCGTCACCTGATGCGCCGCGTCCGAATGGCGGTCGCGCGCCCAGGTTTCGACCTCGACATGCATCGAGGTGCGGCCGACCCGGACGAGCCGGCCATAGACCGACAGTTCGTCGCCGACGAAGACCGGACGGTGGAAGGACATGCCCTCCACCGAGATCGTCACGGCGCGGCCGCGGGCATGGAGCGAGGCGACCGAGGAGGCGGCCAGATCCATCTGCGCCATCAGCCAGCCGCCGAAGATATCGCCATAGACATTGGCGTTGGCGGGCATGGCGGTGACGCGGACGGCGGGCTGGCCGAGCGGCTGGGCGGCGTTATCGGACATCACGGCCCCCCACGGCGCGCATGGCGTGGGCGGCGGCGACCATCGCCTCGAGCGCCGGGCGCACCTCGTCCCATTTGCGCGTCTTGAGCCCGCAATCGGGGTTCACCCAGATTTGCGATGCCGGAACATGGCGGCCCGCCAGCGTCAGCAGGTCGGTCATTTCTTGCGTCGCCGGAATGCGCGGCGAATGGATGTCATAGACGCCGGGGCCAACCTCGTTCGGATAGGCATAGGTGGCAAAGGCGTCGAGCAATTCCATCTGCGAGCGGGCGGTTTCGATCGAGATGACGTCGGCGTCCATGTCGCCGATCGCCCGGATGATGTCGTTGAATTCCGAATAGCACATATGGGTGTGGATCTGGGTGTCATCGCGCACCCCCGATGCCGCGATGCGGAAGCTTTCGACCGCCCAGTCGAGATAATGCTGCCATTCGCCGCGGCGCAGCGGCAGGCCTTCGCGCAGCGCCGCTTCGTCGATCTGGATGATCGCGGCGCCCGCCGCCTCGAGATCGAGCACCTCGTCGCGGATGGCGAGCGCGATCTGGCGGCAGCTGACGGCGCGCGGCTGGTCGTCGCGGACGAAGGACCAGTTGAGGATGGTGACGGGACCGGTGAGCATCCCCTTCATCGGCCGGTCGGTCTGGTCCTGGGCATAGCGCCACCAGCCGACGGTCATCGGTGCGGGGCGCGAGACATCGCCATAGAGGATCGGCGGGCGGACGCAGCGCGAGCCATAGCTTTGTACCCAGCCCGCGCGGGTGAAGGCAAAACCGGCGAGCTGTTCGCCGAAATATTGCACCATGTCGTTGCGTTCGAATTCGCCGTGGACAAGGACGTCGAGGCCGATGTCTTCCTGCCACTTGACCGCGGCGCGGGTTTCGACGCGCAAATAGCGGTCATAGGCGGCGGCGTCGATTTCGCCCCGGATATGCGCGGCGCGCGCCTTTCGCACCTCGGCCGTCTGGGGGAAGGAGCCGATCGTCGTGGTCGGATAGGCGGGCAGGCCAAGCCGCTGTTGCTGCGCGGTGCGGCGCTGGGCAAAGGGCGCGGCGCGGCGCGCAGCGCTTTCGTCGAGCGCGGCGAGGCGGGCGGACACCTGGCCGTCGTGGATGCGCGCCGAGGTCCGGCGCGCCACCGCCGCGATGCGCGAGGCGGAAAAGGCGGCGAAGCTTGCGTCTTCGCCTTCGTTCAGCGCCTTGGCGAGCGCCGCCAGCTCCTCCACCTTTTGCACCGCAAAGGCCAGCCACTGGGCGATTTCGGGGTCGAGCCCGGTTTCGAGCGCCAGGTCGACCGGGACGTGGAGCAGCGAGCAGGAGGGCGCGATGACCAGATCGCGCCGCGCCGCATGTTCCTTTAGCCGCCAGTAAAGGTCGGGCAGGTTGGCGCGCCAGATGTTGCGGCCGTCGATGACGCCGAGCGACAAGAGGACGTGCGGCTGGACCCGTTCGAGCACCGGTTCGAGCTGGTCGGGCGCGCGGACGAGATCGAGGTGGAGGCCGTGGACCGGCAGCGTGGCGACGAGGTCGAGATTGTCGCCGAGCCCGCCGAAATAGGTGGTGAGCATCAGCTTTGGCCCGCGGGTCGCGAGGCGGGCATAGGCGCGTTCAAAGGCGGTGCGCTGGGCATCGTCGAGGTCGAGGGCGAGGCAGGGTTCGTCGATCTGCACCCAATCAGCCCCCGCCTTTGCCAGCCGCGCCAGAATCTGGGCATAGACGTCGAGCAGGTCGGGGAGCAGCGCCAGCGGCTCGACCGCCTTGCCCTTGGCCAGCATCAGATAGCTGACCGGGCCGAGCAGCACCGGGCGGGTGGTATAGCCGAGCGCCTTTGCCTCTGCGAACTCGTCGAAAATCTTGGTCGAGGCGATGCGGAAACGCTGTCCGGCGGTCAGTTCGGGGACCATGAAATGATAGTTGGTGTCGAACCATTTGGTCATTTCCTGTGCGGTGGTGTCGTGGCTGTGGCCGCAGCCGGCATGGCCCGCGTCGCCGCCGCCGGGGTGCCCCTGGGTGCCGCGCGCCATGGCGAAATAGGTGCCGGCATCGACCGTTTCGCCGTCCCAGTCGTAGCGCGCCGGGACCGCGCCGATCAGCGCACTGGTGTCGAGCACATGGTCGTAGAGCGAGAAATCGTTCGACGGCAATATGTCGGCGCCCAGCGCCTTTTGCCGGGCCCAATGGGCGACCCGCAGCCCCGATGCGGCGGCATCGAGGTCGGCGAGGGTGGATTTGCCCGCCCAATAGCTTTCAAGCGCGAATTTCAGTTCGCGGCGAAGGCCGATGCGGGGGAAGCCGAGAGTGGCAACGTTGACAGTCATTTTCTGGCACCTTGCTTGGGACAAGGGCCCGGCAGACGAGCAGGCACGGTGATCCGCACCCCCAAGGCAAGGTCGGGCGCAGCCATGCATGCGGCCTGACCGGGCACCCCGCCGGAGGACGTATCTGACGAGGCAGGTCTCCTGGCTCGCGGATCAGGCGCGGCGATCTGGCCTTCCCGGTTCCTTGCCGAACCAGTGACACATGGCGATCGCCACTCTCCGCTTACAGTTGCGGGGGCAGCGCCGGCCTTGCCCCCCGAAAGGGGCGCACCGGCTTCCCATCTTCGCTTCGCGGCCGCCGAAACGACGCGAAGAACCTCGACGATCTTTAGGATAGGGGGCGCATTCTCCTTGTCAATATGGATATAAAGAATTCTTTATATCGCTTTTCCGGGCTGGGCGTGGCCTTCGGGTCGCGGGCGGTGAGCGGCCGCCAAGGGGCGGTTTTGAGTGCGCCGCGCGGCCCTATAGCGCGCGGCTGCGTGGATGGGGGCAGGGGGGATTGGCGGCGGGCGGGTTGGCGCAAGGGGGCGGTGCCGCCGCGTTGTCCGCCGCGTGGCCGGGCACGGCGGCATCCCCGGTGGTGCCCGCATCCCCGGCGGCCTCGGCCGCTTCGGTGTCGTTCGCGGGGGCGGGAAGGCCGAACCAGGCGCGGCGCGCGGCCTCTCCCGCAGTGCGCAGGGGCGCGCTTTCGCGCTCGCGCACCGTTTCCCAGGCGTCCTCCTCGGCCGGGTCGAGGGTGCGTTCATAGTCGGGATCGCCGAATTCGCCCTCTTCGTCGCCGATGAAATCGGCGGGCGGGGGAAAGTCGGTGCGCCATTCGTCGCGTTCGCCATCGTACCAGACGCTCATGGCGGCGGCCGCCCGTTCGGGGGAGGGGGCGGAGGCAGGCACGCCCTCGGCGGCGTTCGGGCCGTTGACGGCATCGTCAAAATCCGCGGAAATCTGCGCAACTTCATTCGCGATCGCGCTTTCGCGCCACAGCATCGCGATGGGGTTGGCGCGGTTGTCGCGCGCCGCGAGCCAGAGGGCGAGGGCGGCGGGCATTCCGGCGGCGGCGTCGCGCGCCGCGCCGGTCGCGGGCGTGAAGGCGCCGTCCTTTGTGTCGTCGTTTGCGTCTTCGTTCGCGCCATCGTTCGCGCTGTCGCTCATATGGCCGGTTTCGGGGGCTGCGTCCGGAGCGAAGGCCGCGCCGCCCTGGGCGGCCTCTGCGGCGTCGAAGAGCGACAGAAAGGCCGGCCAGTCGCCGGCGATCAACTGCGCGAGCCCGTCCTCGCCAACCAGGGCGCCCTTGCGGGGCGCGGGGGTGTCCGCCATCCGGTCGAGCCGCGCGAGCATCGCGAGGCCAAGCCGCGCGTCGAGGCGGCGGCGCTTGACGAAGCGGCGATCCTCGTCGCGATAGACGGTGGTGGTTTCGTCAAAACCGTTGATGGCGCGGTCGAGCAGTTCGTCGGCGATCCGCCCGCGCGCGATCAGCACCGCCGCGGCGCAGCCGAGCCGGAACGCCGCCCCCTCCGCCCGCTGCTTGAGCTGATAGACCGCCGACGACGACATGCCGACCCGCGCCGCCGAATTCCGGACCGACCCGGTGGCGGCAAAAGCCTCCAGAAACTGTCGCTGAAGCCGCGGCGTCCAATGATAGCTGCCCGGCGCCGGAATATGCGCGGGATCATACAGGCCATCGTCCATCGATTCGTCCTTTCGGTTAAGTTGAACCGATAGAATGAACCATATGGGTGAAATGTAGGAAAGGGGGTCGCCGCAGGGGGTGGTTCGCGGGCGGGGTGGGTCAGCTTTTCGGCGGCTGTTTGGCCGTGTCGTGGGCCGGCGTGGTGTCGGCCGCGCGTTCGGCGCGTGCGATTTCGGCGCGGGCGAGCTTGTCGGCCATGGCTTGCCAGGCGGCGGCCGCACGCATGTTGCGGTCGCGGACCTGGGTCAGGATCGCGGCGTCGGCGTCGCTCCGGCATTTTTCGGCCTGTGCGCGATAGAAGTCCAGATTGGCCGACATGCGTATCGTTCCTTGTTTGCGGTCAATCGACCATGTCGGCGACAAGACGCCGAAGTTCGCGACGCGACAGCGTCAGGCGGCGCCACGGACGCGAAGACGCCGCGATCGCCTTGCCGGCCTGCGAGAGCGCGGGCAGGGCGGGAAAGATCGAGTTATTATTCTGAAATATAGTCATTATCTTTATCTTGATGGAAAGTTTCATGGCGGGAGGCCGACGCACGAAGCGCCGGTCCCGTTGGTCGGGTCAGCGCCGCTTGCGCTGACCGGAAGTCGCCGGCCCGCCACCGCGTTCGCGATAGACAAGGCGGCCCTTGGTGAGGTCATATGGCGTCATTTCGACGCGGACCTCGTCGCCGACGACCGACCGGATGCGGAAACGCCGCATCCGGCCAGCGGTGTAGGCGATGATGCGATGACCGTTTTCGAGCCGGACGCCGAAGCGCCCGTCGGGCAGGACCTCGTCGATCCGCCCTTCGAAGGTCATCACTTCTTCCTTGGCCAAATATCAGGCCGACTGGAGATTGATTGCCGAGGTCTTGCCGTTCCGGCCGGTTTCGAGCTCGTACGAGACGCGCTGGTCCTTCTCGAGCGTGCCCATACCGGCGGCCTGAACCGCGGTGATGTGGACGAAGTTGTCGCCCGAGCCATCTTCATTCTCGATGAAGCCATAGCCCTTGTCCTGGCTGAAAAATTTGACGGTGCCGATGGGCATAGGAGTTTCCTTTCACGGAATAGGGTATCCCCCGGCAAACAGTGCCGGTGGAGCTGGTAGCGTGTGAAGGGAAGAATCTGCCTGCAAAAAATCAGAGGCATCAAATTTCCGTCGCAGGCGACGTGAGCATTTTTCCATATAGGGCAAAATGGCGGAAAGTCAATCAAATCGCCCGGGGGCGCCGATATTCTGCCGATAAACTGGCGTTATACGGCGATGTGTTCCGATATGGCGGCCCCGATTTTGCGGGCGTTCCGGCGTTCGATATGATTTCCGGCCATATGATTTCGGATGGCGGCGGATGGGCGCGCGATGAGGGTGCGATGGGGGGCGGTGATGGACGGGGCGATAGGGGGTCGGGGTGCGCCATCGCCCCTTCACCACGCGCCGCGCGTGCGATCCCCCTCCCCATCGCTACGCGACAGGGAGGATTGGCGTACTCAAATCCTTCCTGTGCCGAAGGCATGGGGAGGAGGACCACGAAATGGTGGAGGGGCTGACTTCTACGCGCCGTTGGCGGCCGACAGGATCGCCCGCACGCTCGCGGTCGCGACGTCGGTGTCGAGGCCGCAGCCGAACAGGCTTTTGCCGTCCGCCGTGCGGCATTCGACATAAGCGGCCGCCTGCGCGTCGCTGCCGTGGCCGATCGCGTGCTCCGAATAATCGACGATGTCCATCACCGGGCCGCCGCTTTCGCTCAAGGCCGCGATGACGCTCGACATCAGGCCGTTGCCGCGGCCGCTGACGCTGCGCGGCGTGCCGTCGATGGTGAGCTTGCCCGCGAAGATGCGGTCGGTGCCCGCCCCCGATCCTTTGGCGTGCGTTTCGGACCAGTCGACAAGCTGGAAACGCTTGGCTGCGGTGGCGAGATAGGCGCCCTCGAACGCCTGCCAGATATCCTCGGCGCCGAGCTCGCGGCTGGTTTCGTCGGCGAGCGCCTGGACGATGTGGCTGAAGCTTGCCTGCATCTTCTTGGGCAGTTTCAGCCCCTTGTCCTGTTCGAGCACCCAGGCGACGCCGCCCTTGCCCGACTGGCTGTTGACGCGGATCACCGCTTCATAGCTGCGCCCCAGATCGGCGGGGTCGATGGGCAGGTAGGGAACCTCCCAGCGTTCGTCATTCTGGCGTTCGCGCGCCGCGAAACCCTTTTTGATCGCGTCCTGATGGCTGCCCGAAAAGGCGGTATAGACGAGCTCGCCGCCATAGGGGTGGCGCGGGTGGACGGGGATGTTGTTGCAATATTCGACCGTCTGGATGACCTCGTCGATATTCGAGAAGTCGAGGCCGGGGTCGACCCCTTGCGTGTACATGTTGAGCGCGATGGTGACGAGGCAGGTGTTGCCGGTGCGCTCGCCATTGCCGAACAGGCAGCCCTCGACCCGGTCGGCGCCCGCGAGCAGGCCAAGCTCGGCCGCCGCGACGCCGGTGCCGCGGTCGTTGTGGGTGTGCAGGGATATGATCGCGGCGTCGCGGTTCGGCAAATGCCGCGCGAAATATTCGATCTGGTCGGCGTAGATGTTCGGCGTCGCCGCCTCGACCGTCGCGGGCAGGTTGAGGATGATCGGTTTGTCGGCGGTCGGCTGGAGAATGTCCATCACCGCGGCGCAGCATTCGATGCTGAAATCGAGTTCGGCGGTCGAAAAGGTTTCGGGGCTATATTCGAAACGCCAGTCGGTGCCGGGCAGGCGCGCGGCATTGTCGCGCAGCTGTTTGGCGCCGTCGATCGCGATCGCCTTGATCTCCGCCATTTCCATGCCGAAGACGATGCGGCGCCACGCCGGGCTGACCGCATTATAGAGGTGGACGATCGCGGTCCGCGCCCCTTCGAGGCTGTCGAAGCTGGTGCGGATGAGGTCGGCGCGCGCCTGGGTCAGCACCTGCGGCGTGACATCGTCGGGGATGCGGCCCGAACGCACGAGGTTCTGGATATAGTCGAAATCGGTGGCGCCCGACGCGGGAAAGCCGACCTCTATCTCCTTCAGCCCGCATTTGACGAGCAGGTCGAAGAAGCGGGTCTTTTTCTCCGCATCCATCGGGTCGATCAGCGCCTGATTGCCGTCGCGAAGGTCGGTCGAGAGCCAGATCGGCGCCTGGGTGATGGTGCGGCCGGGCCACGCGCGATTGTCGAGCGGGACCTGCGGAAAGGGTCGGTACTTGGCCGAGGGATTGCGGAGCATGGACATGGTTTCGGTTTCTTCTGCGCTAGGGAAATCGGGTGTTTTCTCGTCGGTCCCTTGGGCGAGTGGCCCGACGCGCATCGCGCAGGCCGAAAGTCACGCCCAAGGGCGTGTAAGTCGCAGAAGAAGAAGACCGCGCATGTGCATGGACGCGCTCATGACCAAAAATGTCGTGCTTGACAAGGGGCGGGCCACAAAAATGTCGCCGGATCGCGAAGCGGGTCGCGATCCGGCGCAGGGGCAGGGAGGGGAAAGGGGGCGGAAGAGGGTGGGGAGGGAAAGCGATGGCCGCGGGTCAGGCCGCCGCGCTTTGCGTATCGGTTTCGCCGGGGGTGTCGTCGCCCGCTTCCCCATCCTGTTCCCCGTCGTCGCCGTCTTCCTCGTCGCCGTCTTCCTCGTCCCAGGGTTCGAAGACCTCATCCTCGATCAGATTGTCGACGGCGTGGACGCGCACCCCGACCAGCCAATCGGCGAGGGGGCCTTCCCAGGCGGCCTCCACCTCGGTCAGCGCGGCCGTACCGGGATCGGCGGGGCGGTCGCCGACCAGATCGAAATCCTGCACACCGTCATCGGGCGCGGTGATATAGGCATGGGGTTCGAGCCGGATCCGGCTCCATCCCGCGGTGGGGGCGAGCCCCTCGACCTCGACGGTCAGCAGCGGGCTTTCATCGTCGCCGCCGACATAGGCATTCACCTCGACAATTTCGCGTACCAGTTCGCTCATCTCAGGCGCTCCTGCGAAGGGGCCGGGGGGTGGCCCCGCGCATCGGCGTAACCAGCGCATGTGACAGATTGAGGTGAGGTGCCGGGGTGGCGGACTTTTTTTGGGGGGGAGAGGGGGCGCCGGGTCAGCCCGCGACCCAGCCGACCGCCGGATCGTTGAAATCGACGATATCGGCCAGTTCCCAGACATTGGGATAGCCATAGCCGACGAGGTTGATGAAGGTCTGGATATTGAGCGACAGCCGCGCCAGCTTGATCGGCACCGGCGCCGCATCGTTCATGAAATTATTGTTGCAATAGATGAGGATGGGGCGGTTCGGATCGGCGCCGATCACCGCCGCGAGGCTGGCGGCGGTGAAGTCGGTGAGCGGCAGGTTGACCGCGCCCGCGATGTGGCCCGCGGCAAAGGCATCCTTTGACCGCGCATCGAGCACCAGCGCGCCGGGGCGGGCGGCCTCTGCCTTGAAACGGTCGAAGGGGATGAGGCGCGAGGCGCGATGCGGGGCGACATCGCCGGTCAGCGCGGCGAAGCCGGGATAGTCGATCTGCGGATTGGCCTGGGCAAGGGCCGGGGCGGGAACGGCAAGGAGCGCGAAAGCGATGAGCAACCTGCGGTGCATGAATATCCTCCCGTAAAGCGGAGCGAAATCTAGGCTGCGGTTGATGGACGGGAGATGAACCGCCCGCCCCCGTCCGTCCCGCACGGGCCCCTTTTTCGGTGCAGGCAGGCGCATGCGGGGGCAGGGAAGGAAGGGGGCGGGGAAGGGATTATTGCTTTTCGAAGGCGGCGTGGATTTCAAGCGCGACCGCGTCGCTGACGACCGGGATGCCATAGCTGATCCCGAAATCGCTGCGGCGGATCGTCGTTTCGGCCCGGAAACCGACCGTCGCCTTCTTGTTGAAGGGGTTGGTGCCCGCGCCGTGGAACGCGACGTCGAGCGTCACCGGCCGCGTCACCCCGTTGAGGGTGAGATTGCCCGTCACCTGCGCCTCGTCGCCGTCGTCGTCGAGGACCACGCGGGTCGACACGAAGCGCGCATCGGCGGCGGCGGGGCCGAAGAAATCGGGTTTTGCCCCGTCCTTTCCGGCACGCAGCAGATGCTCGGTCAGCCCGGCGCTGGCGGTCGTGACCCGCGCGACGGGTATGGCGACATCGACCTTTGCCGCGGCGGGATTGGCCGGGTCGATGACCAGCGTGCCGGTCACGTCGCCGAAAATGCCGGTATAGGGGCTGAAGCCGAAATGATCGACCGTCCACACGACCATCGTGTGGCCGGGGTCGGCGGCATAGGTTCCGGCGGCGACGCGCGCCTTGTCCGGGACGCCGGGAAGCTGCGGCGGTGCCTGGGCGATGACGCCGGGAACGGCGGCAATGGTGACGGCGGCGGCGGCCAGCGCAAAGGCGGCGAACGGAAGCGAGCGGCGCATGGGGGAATTCTCCTGTCTTGGAAGGCCGCGAAGCTAGGCAGCGCGCGCCGTGCGGTCAATTATCCGCCCGCGAAACGCAGCGTTTCCGGCCGCGCCGCGATCAGTCGATCCCGTCGCCGATCAGCGAGAAGGGCGCCCAGGCGCTGGGATGCGCCCAGCTGTTGAGGAAGGGATCGGACCGCGGATCGTCGCGCACCTCGCGCATCGCGCGTTGCAGCGCCTCGGCGCGCGACAGGCCGGGGTTTTCGCGCATCAATTCGAACAGGCGGACGGTGAGGACCGAGGCGACATCGTCGCGCACCGGCCAGTGCGAGGCGAGCAGGCTTTCGGCGCCCGCGAAGAAGAAGGACCGCGCCAGTCCCGACAGCCCCGGCGCCCCCTGGCTGCCGTCGCCCGCCGCGGTGTTGCACGCCGACAGGATCACCCAGCGCGCGCCGAGGTCGAGCCCGGTGATTTCGGACGCGGTGAGCAGCCCGTCGTCGGCCGCGGTGGCGGTGCGCGGCGGGGTAAAGACCAGCCCCGGTTCGGCGACGCTGCCGATCTCGCCCGCCACCAGCCCGTGGGTCGCGAGGAAAAGGACTGACAGGCCGGTCAGTTTTCCGCGCTTTACATTGGTTTCGGTCGCGCTGTCGGCGAGATAGAGGCGCGCCGCGTCGGTGCCGAGCAGCGCCTGCATCGCCTTCAGTTCCTTTTCGGTGCCGGGCAGGCGGGCGAGGCGGCGCAGCGCGGCGGGGTCGGCGAGCGGCGGACCGTCGCCCGCCGCGGGTTGCAGACCGGCGCTGATCGACAGGCCGACGCCGCTGCGCGTTCCGCGATTGCGCCCGCCGATGCCGCGCGGCGCCGAGGCACCGTCGAGCAGCGGATCGCCAAAGCCGACCATCGCGGTGCCCGCGCGCGCCTCGTTCCGGTCGCCGACCGCGCGCAGCAGTTGCAGCGACTGGAGCGAGGGAAGCTGGAGCAGCGCGACCTTGTCGGCGAACCAGGGCGTGGCGCGCAGCGCGGCGGGGTCGCCGTCGATGCCGGCCGGCGGCCGGGTGACGAGAATGCCGAGCGGGAGCGAGGACAGCGCGCCGCTGGACGCGGTGAACAGGTGGCGTTTGCCCGCCAGCCCGCCCTCGATCGGGGCGATGAGCTGTTCATAGAGGCGCCAGGCGGTGGCGCGATCGAAGGGGAAGTCGCCTTCGCCCTCCATCGACCAGCGTTCCTCCTCCTGCGCGGTGACGTCGATGCTGGCGCCGACGTCCCACAGCAGGCGGCGGACATGGCCCGCCAGCTCGCCCTCGGTCAGCGCGCTGCGGTGCCAGTCGATCCCGTCGCGCGTGACCAGCAGGCTGTGGGTGCCGAAGGCGGTCGGCACGATCATCAACAACGCCTCGTCCGGGGCGAGCAGCGCGCGCGCATCGGCGAGGCTGAGCGCCTGTGGCCGCACCAGTTCGAAATAGCCGGGGGCGGCGCGGGCGATCGCCTGGTCGATTTCCGTCCGGCGAAAGGCCAGGCGCTGCTGGGCGCCGAGGTTGAGGCGGATCAGCCGCTGGCGTTCCTGTTCGTCGGCGGCGGTGATGAAGCGGCTTTCCTGTTCGAGCCGCGCGGCGTCGGCATCGACCGCCTTGCGTTCGGTCAGCAGCGCCGAAACCCCCGCCTGCGCCAGCGTGCGTTCGGCCGCCGCCTTGGCGACCGCGCGGCTGGTGGTGCCCATCTGTGCCTCCTGCAACGCCAGGAAGGCTTCCTCTGCCGCCGCCGCGCCGCGCGCGTCCGCCGCCCACAGCGCATCGGCGAACAGGGTGAAATAGCCCGCATAGGGATGGCCGACGTTGAACAGGAAATTATCGTCGATCGCCATGTCATAGGCGGCCTCGTCCCCCAGCGAAAAGCCGAAGGAACGGCGCCACGCGCGCTTGCCGGTCGCGGCATGGCGCGCCGCCGCAAGTGCGGTGCCGATGTCGCCGCCGGTTTCGATCGTCAGCCGCGCCAGATCGGACTTGAGCTCGTTGAGCGTGCCGTGCGGGTCGTTGAGCGCGCCGAGCCCGCTGGCGAGCAGCGCGGCGCGCACCGGGTCGGCGTAAACCTCGCTCTGGTCGTTGGCGGGCGCGGCCAGCACCTCTGCCAGGATCGTCGCGGCGTCGGACTTGCGCCCCTGATCGGCCAGCCAGTCGGACAGATAGGACAGGGCATTCAGGGTGCGAAAATGATCGTCGCCAAAGCCGGTACGGAAAACCGCGAGCGAGCGGCGGAAATAATCCTCGGTCGCCGCCGGGTCGCCCGCGGCACGCAGGTCGAGCGCCACGGCGCGCAGCGCGTCGCCATATTCGGCGGAGGTTTCGCCATGCCATGCGCGCAGAAGATCGGCCTGTTCGCGGCGGATCGCGGCGCGGCCGTCGTGATCCGAATAGGAGCGCGCGTCATGGTCGCTTTCCAGCGCCGCGAGGCGCGCGGCGCGCGCGGCATCATCCTGTCCGGCGGCGACCAGTTCGGCGAGGCCGAGCGGTTCGAGCAGCGCGCGGGCGGGGCTGGCCTGTCCCGCCGCGATCGCGTCCTTCGCATATGCGGCGGCGATTTCGCCGACATCGCGGCGATAGTCGCGATCGTCCGATGCGGCATCGTCGGCGGCGCCGCGTGCATAGGCGGGATCGGCGGCAAGGACGGGCAGCCAGCGCGCGTCGAAGGCGCGCGCCGCGCCCGCGTCGCTTGCCGCCAGCGCGGCGCGGTAGCGGCCATAGTCGCGCAGCAACCAGTAATCGGCGCGGCAATCGTCCGCCGCGCAGCCCGGCAGTGCTTCGAGCCGGGGCAGCAGATTGTCGCGGAAAATCGCGCGCCCGCGTTCGCCGCGCCCGATGCGGACGAGGAAGCCCGCGAAATCATTCATGAAGTCGCGCCGGTTGAAGGCGGCGCGGTCGCAGCGCGTTCCCCATTCGGCGCCGCCGCACCCGTCCCAGCGCGGCTGGAAGCGTGCGATCACGGCTTCGAACGCCGCGACGGCATCGTCGGGACGGTCGAGATCGACGAGCAGCTGGCCATAGCCGACCAGATCGTCGCCCAGATCCTTTTCGTCGGTGGCGCAGCCCATGACCATGCGGCCGCCCGGCACCTGTTTGATCCGCCCGCAGCCATAGGCTTCCTCGGTCATCGCGGCGATATAGGCGCGGTACGGCGCCTCGGCACGGTCGCGAAAGCCGTTGATGATCAGCGTCGCGGCATAGTCGCGCTGGGCGCGGGCGGTGGCGATATGGTCGGGGCCGTGCAGCCGCGTCAATATGGCGATGGCGCGCTCCATCGCCTGCTGCGCCTCGGCCGAGCGGCGCGCGAAGTTGAGGTCGGTCGCGTGCAGCATCAACTGGGCGGCATAGGCATCGCTGTCGACGCCGTGATGGCGGGCGATCAGCGCGAGCAATTCGTCGCCAAGCGCGGCGCGCTGGTCGAGCGGAGCATTGAAAATCTGCTGTTTCTTGGCGGCGATGTCGGGCGGATCGGCCGCGATCTGGGCGAGCGCGGCACCCGGCAGGGCCAGCGCCGCGAGCACAAGCGGCGCGAGCCGCAGCATCCATCCCCCGATCATCGATCCTTCTCCCCCCAAGGCGCCTTGGTAACGGCTTGGCCGCGGCGCCGCAATTCATCGCGGACGCTTTGCGCGCGGCAGCGGCGGGGGAAGGGGGAAGGGGGAAGGGGGAAGGGGGAAGGGGGAAGAGAAGGGGGCGGGTGGAAGCGTCTTGCGTCGGGCGCGCCGTTCAGGGCGCGCGGCGTGCCTCGAACCATTGGCGCAGCGCGAGCGCCGCGCAGCCCGAAAAGCCATAGCTGCCGACCGGCGAGCAGCTGTCGGGGCGGGTCGCGCGCGCGATATTGTCATAGCCTTCGACCCGCGAGGCCCAGCTGCCGCCGCCGGCCGGTGCCTCCTCCTCCTCCTGTCCGCGCAGCGATTTGGGTACGCGATAGCGTTCGGATTCGGGCTGCTGTGCGCAGACGATGATTTCCTCGCCCTCGGCCTCGGGGCAGGGTTCGTTGCCGAAGGTCACGAGGATCGAGGTTTTCTGTGGCGGCTCGGCCGATTGGGCGAGGCTGGCATCGTCGTCGGCCGGGGCGGCGTGCACGGTCTGCGCCGTGGCGGACATGGGCGCCGCGAGCAGCAGCAGGGCGGAGAGCAGCGGGACGGGAGGGGTGTTCATGATGTGCGGCGTCCCTCGATCGATCCTCGGCCGCCATGGCTATGCCCCGGCAGATGAACCTTGGCCGAACGGGCGGGCGGGCGCGCGTCCTGTAACCGCATGGCGCCCGGCGGCGAATGGCAGTGGGACGCGGCGGCGGCATCGGGCCGCGCCGCCACCCGGAGACGAAGATGAAGAAGCAATATCTGTTCGCGCTGCTGGCATCGGCGGTGCTGCCGCTGTCCCTTGGCGCCTTTCTGCCGCAGGCCTATGCCGCGCCGGTCTATGTCGGGGTCGACGGCGGCGATGTCGCGGTGAGCGGTTATGACGCGGTCAGCTATTTCGAGGGCGACGGCGTGCCGGTGAAGGGCAAGGCCGACCATGTCGTGGCGCACGACGGCGCGGTCTATCATTTCGCGAGCGCCGAGAATGCGGCGCGCTTTGCCGCCGACCCCGCGGCGTTCATGCCGCAATATGGCGGGCATTGCGCATGGGCGATGGCGCGCGGCTATCTGGCGCCGGGCGACCCGACCCAATATGCGGTCGTCGACGGAAAATTATATCTGAACTTCAACGCCGAGGTGAAGGCGCGCTGGGACCAGGACCGCGCGGGCTTTATCGCCGCCGCCGAAAAGAACTGGGCCGAAATGCCCGCCGACGCCAAGTTCGGCGGGTGAGCGTGCCGCCCCTTCCCGCCGGGGAAGGGGCGCGCAGCCCTTATTCGAAAATGTCGGCGCTGCCCCCCTTGGGGTCCGGCCCGAAACGGTTCGGGCCGCGGGTGCCGTCGATGCACATGAACACCAGCAGGATGATCCCCCCGACATAGGGAATGAAGCTGAGGAGGTAGAACCAGCCCGATTTGTCCTGATCGTGCAGACGCCGAACGGCGACCGCGATCGAGGGAATGATGGTCGCCAGCGCGAAGATGCCCAGCGGGATCATCATCGCGGTGGACATGATGCCGCCGCTCCCGGCGTCGGCAAAGCCGCCGAACAGGCCGAACAACAGGAACAGGCCGAGCAAAAGCAGGATGCAGAACAGCGTATACATCCAATATTCCTTCCGGCGCGATCGACCGGAAAAGTCAGCGTAGCGCTAAAACGGCAGTATCATCCATTCCATGACGTCCCCTTTTCCCCAAAATGCGACGACGAATGCAGCCTCCTGCTGCTTCTGGTCGGCGCGGGCGAAGCTATCATCCTTTTCGGCGAACACAATGACTGGAATGCGCGCGCGATGGGCGCCTTTTCGGGATCAGCCCGCGATGTCGAGCGACGCCGCGATCGCGGTCCAGACCTGCGCCAGTTCGTCGGGGGTCGTGCAATAGGGCGGCATGACATAGACGCTGTTGCCGAGCGGGCGGAGCAGCACTCCCTGGTCGCGGTAGAAGGCGATCAGCCGCGGGGTGAGGGTGGAGAGATAGCCCGCGTCGGAGACCTTGATGTCGAACGCCGCGATGGTGCCGAGGCGGCGCGGATTTTCGACGCGCGGGTCGCTGGAGAGGATCGACAGATGTGCCGCCTGCGCCTCCGCCAGCGTGTCGATGCGGGCCTGCACCGGTTCGTCGCGCCAGATGGCGAGATTGGCATTGGCGGCGGCGCAGGCGATCGGGTTCGCGGTATAGCTTGACGAATGATAGAAGGTCCGCGCGCGGTCGGGCGAATAATGCGCCTGAAACACCGGTTCGCTGCACAGCGTCACCGCGAGCGGCAGGGCGCCGCCGGTCAGCCCCTTTGACAGGCAGACGATGTCGGGGATCACCCCGGCCTGGTCGCAGGCGAAGCGCGTGCCGGTGCGGCCCCAGCCGGTCATCACCTCGTCGGCGATGAACAGGACGCCGTGCGCCGCGCAGATGCGGCGCATTTCGGCGAGCACCCAGGCGGGATAGATCAGCATTCCGCCGGCGCCGAGGATCAAAGGTTCGACGATGAAGGCGGCGGGCGCATCGCCGGCATCGCGCGCCGCGCACGCGGCCTCGAGCGCGTCGAGCGTCGCCTGTTCCATCCCCTGGTGCGGAAAGGGGATGGTGCCGACGTCGAACAGCAAGGGTTGCCAGGCGCGGTTATAGACGCCGCGTTCGCCGACCGACATCGTGCCGATTGTGTCGCCGTGATAGCTGTGTTCGAGGACGAGGATGCGGTGCCGCGCCGCGCCGATGTTGAACCAGTAGCCGAGCGCCATTTTCAGCGCGACCTCTACGCTGGTGGAGCCCGAATCGGAGAAAAAGACGCGGGTGAGCGGATCGGGGGTGATGCGGACGAGTTCGGCGGCGAGCGTTTCGGCGGGCTCGTGCGTCCAGCCCGCGAAAATGAGCTGGTCGAGCCGTTCGCTCTGGGCGCGGATCGCCGCCATGATGCGCGGGTGCGCGTGGCCGTGGGTCGTCACCCACCAGCTCGAAATGGCGTCGATCCAGCTGTTGCCGTCGGCGTCATAGAGGCGGGCGCCCGCGGCGCGATCGATCAGCGGGATCGGCTCGCCCAGGCCATGCTGGGTGAAGGGGTGCCAGACGGGGGATGGGGGAGGAGGGGTCATATTATCCTGTCGTTCCCATGGGGGACGGGGGAAGCCGCAGGGATCAACGAAAGTCCGCCAGGTCAAAACCGGCGGCAAAGGCCTGTGCCAGCGTTTGCGGCGTCAGCGGATCGACGAGCGGCAGGCGGCCGAGGCGGCGGACGCCCGCGATCTGGGCGATCGTCGCTTCGCTGTCGGGCATCGCATCGCCGATGAACGCGACGCCGTGGATGGGGACGCCGCGCGACCGCAGCGCCTCTATCGTCAGCAGGCTGTGGTTGATCGTGCCGAGCGCGGTGCGCGCGCAGACGATCACCGGCAGCTGCCAGCGCGCGAACAGGTCGGCGTAGAGGATGGCGCGGGTGACGGGGACCAGCGCGCCGCCCGCCCCCTCGATCAGCAGGTCGCCCGGCGGCGGCACCAGCGCGTCGGCGTCGATCGTGACGCCGTCGATTTCGGCGGCGAGGTGCGGCGAGGCGGGGGTGACGAGGCGGTAAGCCTCTGGATGGATGGGCACCCCGGCGAGGCGGGCGACGGCCTGGCTGTCGCTTTCCTCCTCCAGCCCCGACTGGATCGGTTTCCAATAGGGGAGCGAGAGGGCGCCCGCGAGCGCCGCGGAAAAAATGGTCTTGCCGATGCCGGTGTCGGTGCCGGTGACGATGAATCTGCGGGTCATGCCCCCGCCATAGCGGCGGCGAGCGCATCGGTCATCGTGTCGATGTCGCTTTCGTCGACATTGAGCGTGATGGCGAGACGCAGCCGCGCCGTGCCCTGGGGCACGGTGGGCGGGCGGATGCCGCGAATGTCGAAGCCCGCTTCCTGCAGCGCGGCGGCAACGCGCATCGCGCGGGCATTGTCGCCGATGATCACCGGGACGATCTGTGACCCGCTGGAGGGAAGGCCGAGCCGGGCCAGCCGCTTTTCGCTGTGGCGGACGAGCGCGTGGAGGCGCGCGGCGCGTTCGGGCTGGTCGGCGACGATCTCGAGCGCCTGCCGGACAAGCCACGCCATCAGCGGCGAGGGCGCGGTCGAAAAGATGAAGGGGCGGCCGCGATTGACCAGAAAGTCACGGACGATCGCCGGGCCGCAGACCAGCGCGCCTTCACAGCCGAGCGCCTTGCCGCAGGTGTGAAGGGTGATGAGATTGTCGCGGTCGCCCAGATCATGCGCCAGCCCCTGGCCCGCGGGCCCGTAAACGCCCGTCGCATGCGCCTCGTCGACGATCAGGATCGCGTCGCGATGCCGTGCGACGGCGGCAAGATCGGCGAGCGGCGCGCGGTCGCCGTCCATCGAATAGAGGCTTTCGACCGCGATCCACGGCGTTCCGGTGCCGCCGCCGCGCCGCCAGCGGGCGATGAGGTCGTCGAAGCTCTGCGGATCATTGTGGCGCGCATCGATCCGTCCGGCGCGCCCCAGCCGCATCCCGTCATGGGCGCTGGCGTGGATCAGCTCGTCATGGACGACGAGGTCGCCGCGCTGTGGCAGGGCAGCGAAAAGCGCGGCATTGGCCGCAAAGCCGGTGGGAAAGAAGAGCGCCGATTCGGTGCCGTAATGGCGGGCGGCATAATCCTCGAGCGCTTCATGTTCGGCATGATTGCCGCGCAGCAGGCGCGAGCCGCCGGACCCCGCCGGTATGCCGAGCGCCGCGCCGCGCGCCAGCGCCTCTGCCAGCGCATAGGAGCCCGCGAGCGCGAGATAGTCGTTGGAGGCAAAATCGACCCCCGCGCGCGCGATGAGCGCGCGGCGGCGATCCTCTGCCGCGAGCGCGGCGAGATCGGCGCGATGGGCGGAGAAGAAGTTGCTGGCCATTGTGCCTTTCATCCGTCGCCGGAAACCAAATGAAACAATCCCCAGCGACCGGCCCCGAAGGGGAGCCGGTATCTGGAGATTGCCCGGGCGACATGCCGATCGGCATGTCTGCCATCCCCGCTGGCGCCGGGAGGATTATCCTCCCCATGATGTTAGCATGGGGAGGGGTGTTTCGTCAGTTCTTGGCCTTGTCGACCAGCTTGTTCTTGGCGATCCACGGCATCATCGCGCGCAGTTTTTCCCCGGTCTGTTCGATCGGGTGCGCAGCGGCGGCCTTGCGGCTGGCCTTGAGTTCGGGCTGGCCCGCCTGGTTGTCGAGCACGAAATCCTTGACGAAGCGGCCCGACTGGATGTCGGCGAGAACGCGCTTCATTTCCTGTTTCGTTTCGTCGGTAATGATGCGCGGGCCGGTCTTGATGTCGCCATATTCGGCGGTGTTCGAGATCGAATAGCGCATGTTCGCGATGCCGCCTTCATACAGGAGGTCGACGATCAGCTTGGTTTCGTGGAGGCATTCGAAATAGGCCATTTCGGGGGCGTAGCCCGCCTCTACCAGCGTTTCGAAACCCGCCTGGATGAGGTGGGTGATGCCGCCGCACAGCACCGCCTGTTCGCCGAACAGATCGGTTTCGCACTCTTCCTTGAAGGTGGTTTCGATGATGCCGCTGCGCCCGCCGCCGACGGCCGAGGCGTAGGAGAGGGCCAGCGCCTTGGCATAGCCATTGCCCGAAGCCGCCGCGCCCTGTGCTTCCTGTGCCACCGCGATCAGGCAGGGAACGCCGCCGCCCTTTTGATATTCGCTGCGCACCGTGTGGCCGGGGCCCTTGGGCGCGACCATGAAGACGTCGATGTCTGCACGCGCCTCGATCAGGCCGAAATGGATGTTGAGGCCGTGGGCGAAGGCGAGCGCCGCGCCGGGCTTCATGTTCGGGCCGATGTCGTCGGCGTAGATTTTTGCCTGATGCTCGTCGGGGGCGGCGATCATGATCACGTCGGCCCATTCGGCGGCTTCCTTGTTCGAAAGCACCTTGAAGCCCGCGTCTTCGGCCTTTTTGGCGGTCGCCGAACCGGGGCGGAGCGCGATCGCGACTTCTTTCACGCCGCTGTCGCGCATATTCTGCGCGTGCGCGTGGCCCTGGCTGCCATAACCGACGACGGCGACCTTCTTGCCCTTGATCAGATCCTGGTCGGCGTCGCGATCGTAATAAACCTGCATGTCATTCTTCCCTATTTCTCTTCTGCCGCCCCGGCGCTTGGTCGGGGGTGGCGATCATTGAAACCCGATGCGTGAATCCTAAAGCGCCTCTGCCCCGCGGGCGATGGCGACGACCCCGGTGCGGCCGACCTCGACCAGCCCGCATTCGCGCATCAGCGCGATGAAGCGGTCGACCTTGTCGCTCGATCCGGTGATTTCGAAGATGAAGCTGGTGAGCGTGGTATCGACCACCTTGGCCCGGAACACATCGGCCATGCGCAGCGCCTCGATCCGCTTGTCGCCGGTTCCCGCGACCTTCACCAGCGCGATCTCGCGTTCGACATGCGCGCCCTCGTCGATCAGGTCGGTGACCTTGTGGACGGGGACGAGGCGGTCGAGCTGCGCGATGATCTGGTCGATGATCGGCGGCGGGCCGTTGGTGACGATGGTGATGCGGCTGAGCGCATGGTCCGACGAGATGTCGGCCACGGTCAGGCTTTCGATATTATAGCCGCGCGCGGTGAACAGGCCGGTGATCTTGGCGAGCACGCCGGCTTCGTTGTCGACGGTGATGGCGAGCACATGGCGCTCGCCGGCTTCGGTCTTGATTTTCATGTGTTTACACCAGTGCCTTGGCTTCGTCGTCCATCGTGCCGGTGACGTCGCTCGGCTGGAGGAGCATTTCGGTATGCGCGGCGCCCGACGGGATCATCGGGAAGCAGTTCGCGAGCTGCGCGACGCGGCAATCGACGATCACCGGTCCCGGCGTGTCGATCATCTTGGCGATGCCGTCCTCGAGCTCGCCCAGCGTGTCGATGCGCAGGCCCGTCCAGCCATAGGCTTCGGCGAGCTTCACGAAATCGGGCAGACTGTCCGAATAGCTGTTCGAATAGCGGCTTTCATAGGTGAGTTCCTGCCACTGGCGGACCATCCCCATCCATTCATTGTTGAGGATGAAGATCTTCACCGGCAGGCGGTACTGGCTGACCGTGCCCATTTCCTGGATGTTCATCTGGAGCGAGGCTTCGCCCGCGATGCAGATGACGAGGCGATCGGGCTTTGCGATCTGGGCGCCGACGGCGGCGGGAAAGCCATAGCCCATGGTGCCGAGCCCGCCGCTGGTGAGCCAGCGGTTGGGCGCCGAAAAGCCGAAATGCTGCGCCGCCCACATCTGGTGCTGGCCAACCTCGGTGGTGATGATCGGGTCGCGGCCGCGCGTCGCGTCGAACAGCGCCTTGACCGCGCGCTGCGGCATGATGTCGGCGTCCGCTTCCTTCCTTTCGGGAAAGTCGAGGCAGCGCGTCGCGCGCCAGCCGTCGATCCGCCGCCACCATTCGCCAAGGTCGCGCGCCTTGTGGCCCTTGGCGGCCCAGGCGGCGATCAGCGCATCGAGCGCGCGGCCCGCATCGCCGACCACCGCGAGGTCGACGGGGACGATCTTGTTGATCGAGCTGCGGTCGATGTCGATGTGGATCTTTTTCGAATCCGGGGAAAAGGCGTCGAGGCGGCCGGTCACGCGATCGTCGAAGCGCGCGCCGACCGCGATGATCAGGTCGGCCCGGTTCATCGCCATGTTCGATTCATAGGTGCCGTGCATGCCGAGCATACCCAGCCACTTGGGATCGTCCGACGGAAAGGCGCCGAGCCCCATCAGCGTCGAGGTGACGGGCGCGCCGGTCAGGCTGACGAGCTGGCGCAGCGCGGCGCTGGCGTCGGGGCCCGCGTTGATCACGCCGCCGCCGGTATAGAAGATCGGGCGTTCGGCCGCCGCGATCATCGCAATCGCCTGTTCGATCGCCGCCGCATCGGGTTCGACCTGCGGGCGATAGCTTTGATGATCGATCTTTTCGGGCATCGAATAGGTGCCGGTCGCCACCTGAACATTCTTGGGAATGTCGATCACCACCGGGCCGGGGCGGCCGTGGGTCGCGATGAAGAACGCCTCGTGCAGGATCGGGCCGAGCCGGTCGGGGTCCATCACCAGATAATTATGCTTGGTACAGTGGCGCGTGATGCCCACCGTGTCGCATTCCTGGAAGGCGTCGGTGCCGATCAGGGTCGTCGGCACCTGGCCGGTCAGCACGACCATCGGGATCGAATCGAGCAGCGCGTCGGTGATGCCGGTGACGGCATTGGTCGCGCCGGGCCCCGAGGTGACGAGCACCACGCCGGGCTTTCCGGTCGTGCGCGCATAGCCCTCTGCCGCGTGGGTCGCCGCCTGTTCATGGCGGACAAGGACATGCTTGATCGTCGGATGATTGAAGAGCGCGTCGTAGATGGGAAGGACCGCGCCGCCCGGATAGCCGAACACCGTATCGACCCCAAGATCGACCAGCGCCTGAACCACCATGTCGGCACCACTCATTTCCGTCACGATCTCGCTCCTTTCTTCCCTGGTCCCGCGACGCGGGACGCACCTGTGGCGCACGGTTGTGCGCTGCAACAGTCGGCGGGCAATAGGTGTATGATTCTATCCTGTCAACACTCTATTGCGTAATAATATTGCAAGTTTACCGATAGAATCGGTGGATAATGACTCGGTGTGTCGCGGCCATTCGGCGGGCGGCTGGTGCCGGAACCAGGTGTACTGCCGCTTTGCATATTGCCGGGTCGCCGCCTGGGCCTGTTCGAGCGCCGCCTGGCGCGAATGGGCGCCGGCCAGATGCCCGCCGATCTGGGGCACGCCGATGGCGCGCATCACCGGCAGGTCGGGGTCGAGCCCGCGGGCGAGCAGCGCCTGTGCCTCTGTGAGCGCGCCGCCGTCGAACATCTGGACCAGCCGGGCGTCGCAGCGATCGCGCAGCCATTCGCGCGGCGGCAGCAGGATCAGCGGGGTCAGCGCGACATGATCCGCCACGCCGCCCTCGCGTGCCTGTTGCCAGTCGGCGAGCGGGCGGCCGGTCGATTGCACCACTTCGAGCGCGCGGGCGACGCGGGTGCGGTCGGCGGGGGCAAGGCGCGCGGCGGCGGCGGGGTCGAGGCGGGCGAGCGCGGCATGGGCTTCGGCGACGTCCATCGCGCGGATCGCGGCGCGGATATCGGGATCGATGTCGGGCACCGGCGCTATGCCGAACAACAAGGTGCGCAGGTACAGCCCGGTGCCGCCGACCAGGATCGGCACCTCCTCATCCTCCCACGCCCGGGCCATGGCGCGGCGCGCATCGCCCGCCCAGCGCGCGGCATTATAGGCCGCCGCGCCGTCGACATGGCCGAACAGGCTGTGCGGGACGCCCGCCATTTCCGCCGCCGTCGGGCGCGCGGACAGGATGGCGAGGTCGCGATATACCTGGCTGGCGTCGGCGTTGATGACCTGGGCGCGGCCCAGTTGCTGGGCCAGGGCGACGGCGAGCGCGCTTTTCCCGCTCGCGGTCGGTCCGGCGATCAGGGCGAGTGGGGGGCGGTCGCGGCAATAGGACAAGGAAGGCTTCATGGTGTCGGCCGCGGTGATAGCAGCGACCGACACCGTGCGCGAGATGGCGCGGTACGCGCGCCTGTGCCGCCGGTCAGCGGCGCGCTTCGGTCGCCATGCGCACCGCGAGCCCGGCGAGCACCGTGCCCATCACCCAGCGCTGGATCGTTGCAAAGGTCGGGCGCCGGACAAGGACATGCGCGATCGAGGCCGCGCCGACCACGATGACGAGGTTGACCGCGATGCTGACCACGATCTGCACCGATCCGAGGGCGAGCGCCTGGCGCAATATGCCGCCCCCGTCCGGCGTGATGAATTGCGGCAGCAGCGACAGATACATGACCGCGATCTTCGGATTGAGGAGGTTGGTCAGAAAGCCCATCAGGAACAGCCTGGCGGGCGGGTCGGCCACGAGCGCGCGCACTTCGAAAGGCGACCGGCCGCCGGGCCGCACGGCCTGCCACGCCAGCCAGAGCAGATAGAACGCGCCCGCGATGCGAATCGCGTCATAGGCAAAGGGCACCGCCATCACGAGCGCGGTGATGCCGAAGGCGGCGCAGAGCATGTAGAAGACGAAGCCGAGCGCGACCCCGGCGAGCGACACTATGCCCGCGGCGCGGCCCTGGCAGATGCTGCGCGAGATCAGATAGACCATATTGGGCCCGGGGGTCAGCACCATGCCGAGCGCGACAAGTGCGAAGGCGAGCAGATTGTCGGTATGCGGCATCCAATCCTCCTGATGCGATCCGTGCCCACGCGCGCGCGGCGCGGGGCATTGGTGCTTTCCGTTGCGCCCGATATTCGCGTCGGTCGCAGGGGGCGCGTCGGTCTGGTGCTGGCTGTCGGACTTTGATGCCGCGGCGGCAATGGGCGTGCTTCTTTGCGCCTGTGAACTTCCTCTTCCCCCATGCGCGGCGCGGCGCGAAAGGTGCGGCGGCAAGGGGGCGGGTTAGGGCGACATTCGTTCATTTTCGTTGGCGCGAAAGGCCAAAGCCCTCTTGCCGCTGGGCGTGGGGGCCGCGATAAGGAGGAGGAAGCCGGAATGCCCCGCAGGAAAGAGGAAATGCCATGTTCGTCGCGACGCTGATAGCAGCCGGAAAGCTGACCGACGAAGTGGTGCGCGAGGCCATCGACCGGCTGGATGCGACGGGACATGATGTCGGCGCGCCGCACTGGCTGGACGAACATGACGCCGCCGATATCGTTTTTTCGGGAAGCCTGGTGAGCGCGCGGGCCGAGCTCGCGAAAATGGACCATGGCGCGCTCGACGTCGTCGTCCAGCCGCTGGGCGACCGCACCAAGAAACTGATCATCGCCGACATGGATTCGACGATGATCACCGTCGAATGTATCGACGAACTGGCCGATTATGCCGGGTTGAAGCCCCAGATCGCGGCGATCACCGAACGCGCGATGAAGGGCGAGCTGGATTTCCGCGCCGCGCTGGCCGAGCGGGTCGGCCTGCTCGCCGGGATGGACGCCGCGGTGCTCGACGAATGCCGGCGCGAGCGGGTGCGGCTGACCCGCGGCGCGCGCACGCTGGTCCAGACGATGAAGGCGCATGGCGCCCATGCGGTGCTGGTATCGGGCGGCTTCATGCCCTTTGCCGGGCCGGTGGGCGAGGCGATCGGGTTCGACAAGATGATCGCCAACGAGCTGGAGATCGCGGACGGCAAGCTGACCGGCAAGGTGCTGGACCCGGTGGTCGATGCGGGCGCCAAGCTGGAGACGCTGAACGCCGAGGCGGCGGCGCACGGCCTGCCGCTCGCCGACACGCTGGCGGTCGGCGATGGCGCCAATGACATACCGATGATCACCGCCGCGGGGCTGGGGATCGGATATCGCCCGCACCCCGCCGCCGCCGACGCCGCCGACGCCGCGATCCGCCACCATGACCTGACCGCGCTGCTTTGGGCGCAGGGCTATTCGCGGCGCAACTGGGTGCTGGGATAGGACGCCGCGCCGTCATCGGCGGACGCGCGGTTCAGCGACGGCCCCATTCGCGTCGAATCATGCCCTTCCCCTGAAGGGGGGCTCTGTCAGCGAGGCTATCCGCGAGCGAGGCTATCCTCGGCAGGGATTGCAGGCTGCCGTGAGGCGCGCATGGCCGCAAAAAGAAAAAGGGGCCGCAAGCCGCGACCCCTTTTTTGTCTTTTCGATCTGGCGGCCGGTCAGCGCTGGCCGACCGGAACATAGGAACGCTGCGTCGGCCCGGTATAGAGCTGGCGCGGACGGCCGATCTTCTGCGCGGGGTCCGAGATCATTTCGTTCCACTGCGCGACCCAGCCGACGGTGCGGGCGAGGGCGAAGAGGGCGGTGAACATCGTCGTCGGGAAACCGATCGCCGACAGGATGACGCCCGAATAGAAATCGACGTTCGGGAACAGCTTTTTCTCGACGAAATAATCGTCGTTGAGCGCCATTTCCTCCAGCTGAAGCGCGACTTCGAAAACCGGATCGTTGACCTTCAGCGCCTCGAACACCTCGCGCACCGTTTTCTGCATCACGGTCGCGCGCGGGTCGTAATTTTTATAGACGCGGTGGCCAAAGCCCATCAGGCGGAACGGATCGTCCTTGTCCTTTGCCCGCGCGATATATTCGGGGATGCGTTCGGGGCGGCCGATTTCGCGCAGCATGTTGAGCGCGGCCTCGTTCGCGCCGCCATGCGCCGGGCCCCACAGACAGGCGATGCCCGCCGCGATGCACGCAAAGGGATTGGCGCCCGACGAACCGGCGAGGCGGACGGTCGAGGTCGAGGCATTTTGTTCGTGGTCGGCGTGGAGGATGAAGATGCGGTCGAGCGCGCGTTCGACGGCGGGAACGACTTCATATTCCTCGGCCGGAACGCCGAAGGTCATGCGCAGGAAATTGCCGGTGTAGCTGAGCTTGTTGTCGGGATAGACGAAGGGCTGGCCCACCGAATATTTGTAAGCCATCGCGGCGATCGTCGGCATTTTCGCGATCAGGCGGTGGCTGGCGACCATCCGCTGGTACGGATCGTGGATTTCGGTCGAGTCGTGATAAAAGGCGCTGAGCGCACCGACCACGCCGCACATGATCGCCATCGGGTGCGCGTCGCGGCGGAAACCGCGATAGAAGGTCGCGAGCTGTTCGTGCAGCATCGTGTGGCGGGTGATGGTGTTGTCGAATTTCGCGAGTTCGCCGGCGTTCGGCAGTTCGCCGTTGAGCAGCAGATAGGCGACTTCCATGAAGCTGGAATGTTCGGCCAGTTCGCCGATGGGGTAGCCGCGATGGAGCAGGACGCCTTCGTCGCCGTCGATATAGGTCAGCTTCGATTCGCAGCTGGCGGTCGAGGTGAAGCCGGGGTCATAGGTGAAGGCGCCGGTCTGGCCATAGAATTTGCGGATGTCGACGACGTCGGGGCCCACGGTTCCCGAAAGGACGGGGCTGTCGACGATCTTGTCCCCCAGGGTGATTTTTGCGGTCTTGTCGGTCATGGTTTTTCCCCTGTTATGACGTCGGGAGAGCGAAAACTGCTACGCCCCTGCCGGAAAATTGTGCGCTGCGTCAAGTCGCGCCAGGCTGATGTCGCGCCCCAAGAGCAGAAGCACGTCGAAAATTCCCGGGGAAACCGTTCGGCCGGTCAGCGCGGCGCGCAAAGGCTGCGCCAGCTTGCCGAGCCCCAGTTCGGCGGCTTCGGCCTCGGCGCGTACCGCCGCTTCCAGCTCTTCATTATTCCATTCGGCGAGCGCGCGCAGCCGCTGCGTCACCGCGGCGAGCAGGCCTTCGGGCGCGGCTTTTAGCACCTCTGCCGCCTTTTCGTCCACTGGCAGCGGGTCGGGCTGGAACAGGAAGGTCGCGCCGTCGGCGATTTCGTCGAGCGTCTTGGCGCGCGGCTTGAGCGCCGCCATCGCGCGGGTCAGCAGCGCGCGGTCGTCGGCGCCGAGCGCGCGCCCGACCAGCCGCTCGACGCGCGGCGCAACCAGATCGGCGAGCCGCGCATCGTCGGCTTCGCGCAGATAATGGCCGTTCAGATTTTCCAGCTTCTTGAAATCGAAGCGTGAGGGCGAGCGCCCGACATGGTCGAGGTCGAACCATTCGACCGCCTGTTCGCGGCTGATGATTTCGTCGTCGCCATGCCCCCAGCCGAGGCGGAGGAGGTAATTGTTCACCGCTTCGGGAAGATAGCCCATGGCGTCGCGATAGGCATCGACGCCGAGCGCCCCGTGGCGTTTCGACAGCTTTGCCCCGTCAGCGCCGTGGATCAGCGGCACATGCGCATAGACGGGTTCGCGCCAGTCGGCGTGATATCGGGCCATGGCGCGGATCAGCGCCAGCTGGCGGAAGGCGTTGTTCAGATGATCGTCGCCGCGGATGACGTGCGTTACGTCCATGTCATTATCGTCGACGACGACGCTGAGCATATAGGTCGGGGTGCCGTCGCTGCGCAGCAGGATGAAATCGTCCAGTTCGGCATTCTGGACGGTGACGTCGCCCTGAACGCGGTCGTGGATCGTCACCGCGCCGTCCTGCGGCGCGCGCAGGCGGATGACGTGCGGCGCGGCGGGGTCGCCGTCGCCCCGGTCGCGCCACGGGCTGCGCACGCGGAAGGGCAGGCGCTTTTCCTGCGCCTCTGCCCGCATCGCGGCGAGTTCGTCCTGGCTGAGGTAGCAGCGATAGGCCTCGCCCTTGTCCAGCAGGTCGCGCGCCACCTCTGCATGGCGGTCGGCGCGGGCGAACTGGAACACCGTGTCGCCGTCCCAGTCGAGATCGAGCCAGCGCATTCCGTCGAGAATCGCCGCGATCGCGTCGTCGGTCGATCGCGCGCGGTCGGTATCCTCGATCCGCAGCAGGAATTTGCCGCCGTGGTGGCGGGCGAACAGCCAGTTGAACAGCGCGGTGCGCGCGCCGCCGATATGCAGATAACCCGTTGGAGACGGGGCAAAGCGCGTCACCACGGCGGCACCGTGCGCCTCTGGCGTCGCTTCTGCCGGATTGGTTGGGATTTCGGTTGCCACCAAGGCCTCTTTCACTCAGTTTGCGGCGCGCCGGACGGGACGCCGGACGCGGGATCGGGGCAGCCCCTAGCATGGCGACAAGGCAGCTTCAAACGCCCATTCGCGAAGGCCCGGTGCGCACCGCGCAACGATGGTTCGGGGCGCTGGAGGCGCGGCTGGAGGCCGAGCGCGAACGCATCCCGCTGTGGCTGCCCGTCGCGCTGGGCGCCGGGATCGCGGCATGGTTCGCGTTGCCGATGCGAAGCCAGTGGATCGGGCTGCTCCTCGCGCTGGGCGCCGGGGTGGTTTTCGGGGGATTGATCGGATGGCACCGGCGCAGCGGGCGGGCGATCGCCGCCGCGTGCGCCGTCGCCGCCCTGGGGGTGATACTGATCTGGGGACGCGCGGCGTGGGTCGCGGCGCCGGTGCTGGCCCAGCCCGTCGTGACGGCCTTTTCGGCCGAGGTCGAACGGGTCGAGCCCTTGCCCGCGCGCGGCCAGATCCGCCTGATCCTGCGCCCCGCGTCGCGCCCCGACCTGCCGCCGCGAATCCGCGTGACGGCCCGGACCGCGCAGGCCGCAACCATCCGTCCCGGCGAACGCATCGGGCTGCGCGCCCGGTTGATGCCGCCGCCCACCGCGCGCCTGCCAGGAGGATATGATTTCGCGCGGCGCGCCTGGTTCGACGGGATCGGCGCGGTGGGAAGCGCGCTCGGCGCGATCGCGCGCGCGCCGGGCGCGGGCGACGGCGATGCGCCGCTGCGCGCCCGGCTGAGCGCGCATATCCAGGGCGAGGTGCCGGGATCGGCGGGGGGAATCGCCGCCGCGCTGGTGACGGGCGATCGCGGCGCGATCGCGGACGCCGACGAAGAGGCGATGCGGCGCAGCGGGCTGGCGCATCTGTTGTCGATCAGCGGGCTGCACGTCACCGCGGTCGTCGGTTTTGCCATGCTGTTTTCGATGCGGCTGCTGGCGCTCAGCCGGCGCCTTGCGCTCGGCGGGCTGGTGCTGCCGCTGGCGGCCGCGGTCGCGGCGCTGGCGGGCGGCGGCTATACATGGCTGGCGGGGGGCGAGGTGCCGACGCTGCGCTCGTTCATCGCCGCGCTGCTGGTGCTCGCCGCCTTTCTGATCGGGCGCGAGGCGCTGACCCTGCGGCTGGTCGCGGCGGGCGCGCTGATCGTGCTGTTGTGGCGGCCCGAGGCGCTGGTGGGGCCGAGCTTTCAACTGAGTTTCGCGGCGGTCACGGCGATCATCGCGCTTCACGAAAGCCCGCCGGTGCGGGCCTTCATGGCGCGGCGCGCCGAAGGGTGGGGCCGCCGCCTGGGTCGCGGGGTGGCGGGGCTGCTGCTGACCGGCGTGGTGGTCGAGGCCGCGCTGGCGCCCATCGCGCTGTTCCATTTCCACAAGGCCGGCCTGTACGGCGCGCTGGCCAATGTCGTCGCCATTCCGCTGACCACCTTTGTCATCATGCCCGCCGAGGCGCTGGCGCTGTTGTTCGACAGCGCGGGTCTGGGCGCGCCCTTTTGGTGGGTGGCGGGGACGGCGATCGAGTTGCTGATCGCGCTAGCCCACGGCGTCGCGGGGGCGCCGGGCGCGGTCGCCACCTGGCCCAGCTTTCCGCCATGGGGCTTTGCGCTCGCGGTTTCCGGCGGGCTGTGGCTGCTGTTGTGGCGCACGGGCTGGCGGCGGCTGGGCGCGGTTCCGCTCGCCGCCGGGATGGCGGTGTTGCTGGTCCAGCCCCGGCCCGACCTGTTGATCACCGGCGACGGGCGCCATGTCGCGGCGCGTGTCCCCGATGGCGGCTATGCCCTGCTGCGCGGGCGCGCGGGCGATTATGTTCGCGGCGCGATGGCCGAAACCGCCGGCGTCGATACGCCGCTGCGCGCGCTCGGCGACTTTGCGCATGTCGAATGCAACCGCGATTTCTGTCGATGGCGACAGGCGGTGGCAGGCGGCGGCGCCCGAACGATTCTGGCGGCGCATGGCGGCGACCGTGTCGAGGGGCGCGACATGGCGGCGGCCTGTGCGGCCGCCGACGTCGTGATCAGTCCGCGCTGGCTGCCGCGCGAATGCCGGGCGCGCTGGTTGACGATCGATCGCGACAGCCTGGCCGAAACGGGCGGCATCATCCTTTATCTAAAGGATAAACCCAGCATCGAAACGGTGCTGGGCGGTGCCGGGGATCACCCCTGGCGCACCGCCGAACAGGTCAGTGGTAACGACGAAGCAGTCCCGACAGACGCCCTTGCACGATGACGCGATCGGCGGGGTAGCGTTGCGGTTCATAGGCGGCGTTCGCGGGGTCGAGCCGGATCATCGCGCCTTCGCGGCGGAAATATTTGAGCGTCGCGTCCTGTCCATCGACCAGCGCGACGACGATATCGCCCTCGCGCGCGGTGCTCGCCTTTTGGATCAGGGCATAGTCGCCGTCGAAAATCCCCGCCTCGACCATCGAATCGCCCGATACTTCGAGCGCATAATGTTCGCCCGCGCCGAGCAGCGCGGCGGGGACCGCGAGCTGGTTATGATCCTCGAACGCCTCGATCGGTACGCCCGCCGCGATCTTTCCGTGCAACGGCACCTCGATGATATCGTTCGCGGCAATGGGGCGCATCGCCGGGGCGGGCTTGCGCAGCGGAACGATATTGTCGCGGCTGTCCGGCAGGGACGGCGCCGCGGGCCGGGCGCCGTCGGGCAGTTTCAAAACCTCGAGTGCGCGGGCGCGATTGGGCAGGCGGCGCAGAAAACCGCGTTCCTCCAGCGCGCTGATCAACCGGTGAATCCCCGATTTCGATTTGAGGCCAAGCGCTTCCTTCATTTCCTCGAACGACGGGGAAATTCCGCTCGCGTCGAGCTTTTGCTGGATGAAGTGGAGCAGTTCATGCTGCTTGGCGGTCAACATCGGTCATTCTCCAAGAGGCCGGTATCGGACATAAGGAGAACGATAGTGGAACAGAGCGGAACTTGTCAAGCAATGTCGATAAAATCGGCAAGCGCGCCGGCGGGGCTGGCGGCGGCGCCCGTTTCCTGGACGACCAGCGCGTTGGCGGCGGCGAGCGGCGCGGTGCGGCCGCTGTCCTGTCCGGTAAAGGGGGTCAGCCGCTCTCCGTCGAACAGCGCGCGCAGATAGGCGCGCCGCGTGCCGCCCGCGGCGAGGGGGACGGCGAGCGGCGCGCGGCGCAGCGGCGGCAGCGGCGCCCGCGCGCCCGCGAGATGGCGGACGAGCGGCAACAGGAACAGCGTCGCGGTGACGAAGGCGGAGGCGGGATTGCCGGGCAACCCGAGCAGCAGCGTTTCGCCGATCCGCCCGGCGATCAGCGGCTTGCCCGGCCGCATCGCGACGCGCCAGAAATCGACCGTCCCGCCCGCGTCGGCCAGCGCCGCGCGGACATGGTCATGATCGCCGACCGACGCGCCGCCGATCGTCACGATGACGTCATGACTGCGCGCCAGTTCGCTGATATCACGGGACAATATGGCGCGTCCGTCGCGCACGCGGCGCGGCGGCGCAACCTCGGCGGGAAGCGCCGCGAGCATCGCCGCGAGCATGGCGCCATTGCTGTCGGGGATTTGTCCGGGGGCGAGCGGGGCGCCCGGCGCCACCAGTTCATCGCCGGTCGACAATATGGCAATATGCGGGCGCCCGCCGACCGCGATTTCGGCATGGCCGCCCATGATCGCCGCCGCAATCCCTCCGGGGGTCAGCCGCTCGCCCGCCGCGACAAGGCACGCGCCCGCCGCGAAATCGGACGCGCGGGGCCGGACATGGCGCCCGCGAAACGGCGGCGCCTCGCCAGTCAGCGCCAGAATGGCCCCGTCGGCGGCGACATCTTCCTGCGCGATCACCGTGTCGGCGCCAACGGGCAGCATCGCGCCGGTAAAGATACGCATTGCCTCGCCCGGTGCCAGGGCGCGATCGGGGGCGGTGCCCGCCGCGACCTCGCCGACGATGCTCCACGGCCCCACCGGATCGTCGAAGGCGATCGCATAGCCGTCCATCGCCGCGAGCGGCGCGGCGGGCTGGTCGCGCCGGGCCAAGATATCGTGCGAACTATAGCGCCCAAGCGCCTTGCCATAGTCGATTTTTTCAAAGGCGAGCGATGGGCGCAGCGCCAGCAGCCGGGCCTGCGCCGTTTCGACCGGAAGCAGGCCGGTCACGCCGCGCGCCAGTCGCCCGAGCGGCCGCCGCTTTTTTCGAGGAGGCGGATATCGCCGACGACCATCGCGCGGTCGAGCGCCTTGGCCATGTCATAGAGGGTGAGGAGTGCGACCGACGCGGCGGTCAGCGCCTCCATCTCCACCCCCGTCGGGCCGGTGGTCGCGGCGGTGGCGGTGACGCCGATCCCGTCGTCGAGCCATTCGAAATCGACCCCGACCCGGGTGAGCGCAAGCGGATGGCAGAGCGGGATGAGGTCGGCGGTGCGCTTGGCGCCCATGATCCCGGCGAGGCGCGCGGTCGACAGCACATCGCCCTTGGGCGCGTTGCCGCCGCGGATGGCGTCGAGGGCGGCGGGGGACATGGTGATGCGCCCACCGGCGACCGCGCGGCGCTGTGTCGCGGGTTTGGCGCCGACGTCGACCATATGCGCGGCGCCGGTTTCGTCGAGGTGAGTCGGTTTCAAGGTCATGCGCGGCGAAGGAAGCAATGCGGGGCGCGAAAGGCAAGAGGGATGGTGAAACGGGGCGGACGGGATGCAAGCGGTTGCGGACGTTTCGTATTATGATAGCAAACCATATATGGCAGGGCGCTCAATCCCATTCTTGGCTGCGATTGCGATACTCGGCAATTCGTCCGGGATTTCGGCACAGGAAAGCGATCAAGCGCCAAGCGAGGAGTTCTTCGTGACCGGTGCCTGGTCTGATCGATCCGAGTGCAACCAGAACGTCCCCGGGCGGTCTCCTTTGAAGCTCTGGTGGCTGACTATCAGGCCCTGCGCGGCGAATGTGTTCGCGTGATGGGATACTGGAAGGGCCGCGCATTATTCGGTTCGGCGTCTTCCAGCCTGCGCAGGTCAGTTATGACCCATGATCGCCGCAGCAAGCGCGTTGGCATCTATGCGCGATGGGAAACGGTGGGTGAACCGCCCGAAAAACCAAGGCGGACAATCTTTGTTGGACGAGTGGGCGATTGCGAAACTTTATCGTCCGGCGCGGCTATGGTAATGGGATATTGCCATGATACCGGCGGTCCCATTCTCTTGGTTTCGGAGACTGTCCCGCGCTGAACGAGAAGCGCCAGTCTTTCACCGCCAGACAGTCCCTGCGCCCGTCTTGCCGGGACGGCGGGCGCAGGGAATTCGAAGCCGCCGTCTCCGCCTCCTCAACCCGTTTGCATCGAGCGAAGTCGAGATGCTCCTCGGGCCAGGCGCCGCATCGATGGGTGTCTCGACTTCGCTCGACACGAACGGAAAAGGAGGTGCGTCGGCTATAGACCGGTTGCGACCGAATTCAGGCATCCACTAAGATTTTGCGCGCGCCCAAAGACGACGCTAACGGCATGCCCTGCTTATCGAACATCGGGGGAGCGATAACGGGGAATGTTGGGCGATTATGCACTTTGCGACACCAAGGGGATGTATGGCCCCCAACCAGCAAAAGCTGGTTTTTGAAACCTAGGACTTATCCCGCTTTTGCGGCGGGTAAGAGCTTAGCCGCTTAGCTGGCTGCTCTTCGTCGTCCTGAGGGGCCGCGACGCCAAGAGCTTTGCTCATGATCGCGTCAAACTCCGCTTCCTTCATCTTCATTTGGTCGGCGGGTTCGGTCTTCGTCTTGGGCATACGATACACGTCCTTCCGGTGGTTGATGTCGAGAATCAGCACCTCGTCGGGATTCGATCGCACGACATAGAGGATGCGATAGTCGCCCGAACGCTCACGATACACTGGATCGCCGTCGTCCGTAACCACATCGTGCAGCTTCTTGGAGCCTTGCGGATGCGGGTTAGTGTGAAGCGCCTTCGCCCTCTTTATGACCTGCTTCCGAATTTTCGGTTGCAGCGTCGCCAAGAAATCTAGCGCGCGAGAAGTGAAGGCGAAGCCGACATACGACATCGGCTAGTCTTCCATCATAGCCGCAAGCCGCGCCTCCAGTTCCGCCCCCGAAACTGCCCTCACTGCCCCGCTTCCCAATTCCGCCAGCCGCACGCGTGCCGTTTGGCTGTCGAGTGCGTCTTCTGCATCCTCGATCATCCTGTCTTCGACACGCGCCGCCCGTGCTAGGTAGTCGTCGACACGCGCCAGAAGCTCGTCGGTATGCGGCAAGGGGAAGTCTGCAATGCGGTCCGGTGTCGCCTTCCGTCCGTAGCTGAACCGCCAGCGCTCATTCCGGATCGCGGCGGCGGCTACATACATCATCGAATGCGGGACGCCCTCTTTCGGAAGTAGCAGCATACAATCGTCAGAGACGCCGCACGGCCATTCCTGTACGTGCGCATATGCGATTGATCCGTTGCCCGGCACGGTCACAAATGGCGGCTTCAAAATGTGCTCGAAGTCAAAAAGGCCGTAGCAGCCATTATCGAATTTGGACGACGATATGACCAGCGAGCGGCCCGGCAACAGGCCGTCTTTGCTGTGTAGCTCCTTTTGGCCGTAATAGATGTCGAAGTAGTCGGCGACCGTTCCCTGCTTCACAGATTCAAACTGCCACGGCCTCTTGCGCATGGCTCGCACGTCTAGCGGGTTATCGATGTAGAGCTGGACCAGATCGGCGGCATGGAAGGCGACAAACGAGGTGCGAGCTCGAATGACCTCTTGCGTAGCGTCGTCACTTTCCTCGCCGGTCATCTCCTTGGCGGGAATGTAGGCCCCCGGCCCGAAGCTCGCGTCTTCATCTAGTTGCGACCAACCGCAGATTCCAGGCTCACTTGTTCCAGCCTGAAAATGCGCCAGCATCGTAGGCAGTTCCGAACCTTCGCAAGCCACGCGAACCCCCTTGCGGAGGCGGTAGCCGTCGTTCTCAATGCGGGCGAAGAAGGCTCGCTTGCCCTTGGGGTGGGGGATGCCCTTCCGAAGGTAAACGATGACGGTGTAGGGCTGCGCGTAGGGCTGGAAAAGTTCATCGGGCAGCTTGATAGCTGCCTCAAGCGTGTTGTGCTTCAAGAGCGATTTGCGCCAGTCCGCCTTGTTGCTCTTTACCAGCAGTGAAAGCGGGATCACCGCCGCCAGTCTCGACCCCTGCGCGAGACCTTCGAGCGCCCGCTCGACAAAGGCTTCGGTGGGCGTATCGGTCTTCTTGTGCGGGTAAGGCGGGTTCATCAGCACAACGCTTGCTGTGCCCTTCGGAAACTCCGGCGCATTGAACGCGTCGCCGCGATGCACGCTCGATGAGCCGTCGCCTCGCAAGATCATGTTGGCAACACAAAGCGCCGCCGTGATCGGTTCATCATCGAAACCGATAAGCCGAGTGCTTACGAGCTTCACCATTTCGGAGCGCGAGATTTGATTTTCCCGCGCCACTCGTTCCATCGCGGCGATCAGGAATCCGCCAGTTCCGCACGTCGGGTCAAGCACAACATCGTCAATCGAAACTTCGAGCAAGTCCGCGCAGAAATTGGCAATGTGGCGGGGCGTGAAATACTGCCCAATGGTGTTACCGCCAGCGTAGCGGAAGAAGGTCTCGTAGAGCTGGCCAAGGTAATCGTGTTCGGCGTTGAGCGCCGGGACGTTCAGCCGTTCCAGAATGTTGATGATGCGTCGAGCTTTGACCGCGAGCTTTTCGTTCGCTTCGTCGACGTGAAGGCTCTTGGCGATCTCCCTTTTTCCGGCGCGCCAGAATGCTTGCTCGCACGCTCGGTTGATGTCCGCGAGGATATTCTCGGGGTCTTTGCGAAGGTTCGGAGAGTGCCAGAGCGCTAACATACTCGCCCCAACGACGGCGGGGCGGAGGCGGTCGTTAACATTCGACTCGCGCAACAGGCGGTTGATCTCGTCGGCGAACGTCGCGAGGACTTCGGGACTAGGAATTGTGGGGCGTAGTTCCGGCGATGAAGCCGGAATACGCAAGCGGTCAGCATCCTTACGGTGCGGGATCCAGCTTATTGGGTTGCCTTCATAAGTGATCGGTTGCCAGAGAGAGCCGTTCCACTTGTGAACGCGGACAAGGTAGTCCTCTTCGGCAGTTCCTGCGACCGCGACCGCAAGCGGCGAATAGCCGGCTTCCACGAGCGCAGCGCCATACACGAGCGTCGACTCCCGCACCGCCTTATCGAGATCGGCAGCAGATGCTTTGGCCTCGATGACCAACAACGGCTGAAGCGTCTGGCGGTCGACCAGTACGGCTTCCGGCAAGCCGCGGCCGATCATCGTCACCTTGCTTTTGTTCAGGAACACATCGCACAGATGCGAGTGATCCTTATATTCGTGCTGGCGGAGCATTTCGCCGCTAGGCGGACGCCGAGTATCCCAACCCTGAACGTGAAGCAGTTCGGTTAGAAGAAGCTCGGCTCGGACCTCAGAAACGCGAGCGCGGGCCATTAGCCCGACACCTTGGGTTTATACATCAGGCGCTTCCCCTCTATGCGCCGGATTCCTTCGGCGGTGCGCTCACCGTCCGACGACTTCCGCGTGTTGTATTTGAAATCCAGTTCGGCGGTGTAAAGGTGCAGGTGCTGGCGGCTCACATGATGGTGCGTACCGTCGAGGCTGCGCTTGCTGTTGCCGAAGAAGCCCTCAACCGTGTTGGTGGTGACAGTGCGGCCCGAGCGGTAGTCGTAATAGCCGTACTCTTCCGCCGAATGGTTCACGCGAGCGTGCGATGCGAAGCGCTTGCCGGGCTTCGTGTACAGCGGAGACTCATCAGTGTTGAGATGGGCGTCCTCCGTGACGTGACGGCGCAGAAGCGTATCGATCGTCTTGCTGGTGACGCGTTCCGCAACCGTCGAGCGGACATCGCCGCCGCGTTCCACGAGCGAAACAACGGCGACCTTGTTGCCAGTGTAACCACGGCCTTTGCCCTTGGCCTTGCCGCCAATGTACGTTTCGTCAGCTTCGACCTCACCGCCGAGCAGGCCGTCAGGGCTGGCGTCCTTGAGGGCGTAGCGGATGCGCGCGCACAGGAAGTGCGCGGTCCGGTACGAGCCAAGCTCAAGCTGGCGCTGAAGTTGCAGCGCTGAAATCTGCGTTTTGCTGGCGCACATCATGTAGAAAGCGATCAGCCACTTATGCAGCGGAATGTGCGAGGACTCCATGACCGTCCCAACCGTCACGCTGAAACGGTCGTCGCAGGTGCCGCACTTATACAGCCCCTCGCGAATGCGCGCCTTTTTGTTGGGGGTAAGCGCGTAATGCTTTTCGCCGCTGCCACAATGAGGGCAGACCGGGCCGTTCGGCCAACGCATCCGCTCGAAATAGGCGCGCGCCGCTTCCTCCGTGGAGAACCGGCGCATAATTTCCATAAGAGTCAGATCGTTGGACATGACTCCGAATAGCGAAACCGACTGGTGTCGTCAAGTGCATAATCGCCGATTTATGTTATAAAGATGACGACGACCAAAAAAAGAGGCTATAATGCATAAGAATCTGATAGGCATGTTATTTCTTATTGCAGTCCCTGCATTTATAACATTCGGCCTCGGAAGAATTTGGATATACTTATCTTATATGCCAGTGATTGTTTTCGGTGTGCTGGCGTTTTTCCTAGTAGGAATCTCGTTTCGCTCCGGATCACAATCTGGGATAAATAGCGTATGGCAAGCCCCCCTAATTCTCTTTCTATCTTGCTTACTTGGTGCGGCGTTGGCCTCAAGGGCCGTCTTCTAACGGCGTCTATCACATCTCGTTTGCCGATAAGCGGCCGGACGACTTCCCATCCCAAAGCGGGCGTTTGCTCCGGATGCGGGTGGCGTGCGCGTGGGGCCGGGGGCGGAGGAGCGTGTTTCGCGCCTTCAAGGCGCCGCCCCGTCGTCAGCCTTTGAGCAGCGTCTTGGTCGCCGCAGTCACATCCGTCTGGCGCATCAGGCTTTCGCCGACGAGGAATGTCTGGACGCCGCTGGCCGCGAGGCGGCGGCAGTCGGCGTGGGTCGCGATGCCGCTTTCGCCGACGAGCAAGGTGCCCGGCGGCACCCGCTTTGCCAGGCGTTCGGTGACGGCGAGGTCGGTTTCGAAGGTCTTGAGGTCGCGGTTGTTCACCCCGATCAGCGGCGAGGTGAGCGCCGCCAGCGCGCGGTCGAGTTCGGCCTCGTCATGCACCTCGACCAGCACGTCCATGCCGCGTTCGATCGCCGCCGCCTCGATCTCGCGCATCGCGCCGTCGTCGAGCGCCGCGACGATGATCAGGATCGCGTCGGCGCCGATGCTGCGCGCTTCGGCGACCTGCCACGGGTCGATCATGAAATCCTTGCGCAGCACCGGCAGGTCGCAGGCGGCGCGCGCGGCGACCAGATAATCCTCATGCCCCTGGAACCACGGCGCGTCGGTCAGCACCGACAGACAGGCCGCGCCGCCGGCGGCATAGGCGCGGGCGTGGTCGGCGGGGTTGAAATCGGCGCGGATCAAGCCCTTGGACGGCGAAGCTTTCTTGATCTCGGCGATCAGGGCAAAGTCGCCCGCGGCGATTTTGGCACGCAGCGCCGCGGTGAAACCGCGCACCGGACCGGCATCGACGCGGTCGAGATCGGCGAGCGAACGCAGCGCCCGGCGCGCCGCGACCTCTTCGGCCTTGGTGGCGAGAATCTGGGTCAGTTTGTTCAAGGCGCATATCCCAATGGTTCGTCATGCCGGGGACCGCAGGTCCGCAGCCGTCCGGCGCCTGGCAAGGCCGCCCCGAATGGCGCCGTTTCGCTCGCCATGACGATGATCGCAAGTCGGTTCATCGATAGGCGATCCAGCAGTTGAGCAGCGCGTTCGCCAGCCCCTTGTCGATCGCCTCGGCCGCTTCCTCGACGCCTTCGGCGACGGTTTCGACGACGCCCGCGACGATCAGCGCCATCGCGGCATTGTAAAGCACCGCGTCGCGATAGGCGCCGGGTTCGCCCTGAAGCAGCGCGCGCAGCGCCGCGGCGTTGAAGGCCGCATCGCCGCCCCGGATCGCCGCGATCGGATGGCTTGGCAAGCCGCCGTCGGCGGCGACGCTGCGCTGCATCCGCACACCTTCGCGCGTCACCACCGCGACCTCGTTGCCGCCCGCGAGCGAGAGTTCGTCGATCCCTTCGTCGCCCGAAATGACGCGCGAATGGTCGGTGCCGAGCCGGTGCAGCGCCTCGGCATAGACGGGGACATAGGCAGGGCGCGCGATGCCGATCAGCTGGCGCTGGACCCGCGCCGGATTGGCGAGCGGTCCCATCAGGTTGAAGATGGTGCGCCGCCCGAGCGCCCGGCGGATCGGCATGATGCGCTTCATCGCCGGATGCCGCGTTCCCGCGAACAAAAAGCAGATGCCGAGATCGGCGAGCTGTTCCTGCGCCATGCGGTCGGCGCGGTCCATGTCGAGGCCGAGCGCTTCCAGCGTGTCGGCGGCGCCCGATTTCGACGATGCAGCGCGGTTGCCATGCTTGGCGACCGGCACCTCGCACGCCGCGACGACGATCGATACGGCGGTCGAGACGTTGAGCGTGTGGTGGCCGTCGCCGCCGGTGCCGCAGACGTCGATGGCGCCCGCCGGCGCGTCGATCGGGATCAGCCGGTCGCGCATCGCCTGCGCCGCAGCGGCGATTTCGACCATGGTTTCGCCGCGATCCGACAGCGCGGCGAGGAAGGTCGCGACCTCTTCGTCGCTGCCGCCGCCGTCGAGCATCGTGGCAAAGGCCGCGGCAGCCTCGTCATCGGCGAGAAGGTTCGTGGGATCGGGAAAGGGGCCGAAACGGCTCATGCCCCGGGCCGCCCGGCGACCGGCAGCCCGGCGCTGCGCAGGAAATTGGCCAGCATGTCGTGGCCATGTTCGGTGGCGATGCTTTCGGGGTGGAACTGGACGCTGTGGATCGGCAGATCGACGTGGCGGAACCCCATCACCGCGCCGTCGTCGCTGGTCGCGTTGATCGCGAGGCATGCGGGAATGTCGACGACTTCGAGGCTGTGATAGCGCGTCGCGGTGAGCGGCGAGGGCAGGCCGGCGAACAGGCCGCTGCCGTCGTGGCACACCGGCGATGTCTTGCCGTGCATCAGGTGCCCGCGCTGGACGATGCCGCCGAAATGCTGGCCGATCGCCTGATGCCCCAGGCACACGCCGAGCAGCGGGCGCGCGGCGTCGGCGCAGGCGGCGACGAGGTCGAGGCTGATGCCCGCTTCATTGGGCGTGCACGGGCCGGGCGAGATGAGGATCGCGTCGGCGCAGCTCGCCAGCGCTTCGGCGGCGGTCAGCGCGTCGTTGCGTTCGACGCGCACCTCTGCGCCCAGCTCGATCAGATAATGAACGAGGTTGAAGGTGAAGCTGTCGTAATTGTCGATGACGAGGATCATGGCGACCTACTGCCCATATCCGGGGGTGACGGCAAGGCGGACCGCCTCGCGCGCGGCGGCGAAGAGGGCGCCCGCCTTGGCTTCGCATTCGCGCTGTTCATAGGCGGCGTTGCTGTCGGCGACGATGCCCGCGCCCGCCTGGACGTGCATTTCGCCATCCTTGACGATCGCGGTGCGCAGCACGATGCAGCTGTCCATATTGCCGTCGGGGGCGAAATAGCCGACGCCGCCCGCATAAGGTCCGCGCGCATCGGCCTCCAGCTCGGCGATGATCTGGCAGGCGCGCACCTTGGGCGCGCCGCTGACCGTCCCGGCGGGGAAGCCCGCGAACAGCGCGTCGATCGCGTCCTTGTCGGGCGCGATGCGGCCGATGACGTTCGAGACGATGTGCATGACGTGGCTGTAATATTCGACCGTATAGCTGTCGGTGACGGTCACGCTGCCGCCCGCCGCGGCGCGGCCGACGTCGTTGCGGCCAAGGTCGAGCAGCATCAGATGTTCGGCGCGTTCCTTGGGATCGGCGAGCAGCGATTCGCGGTTCTCGGCATCCTCGGCGCTGGTGCGGCCGCGCGGGCGGGTGCCGGCGATCGGCCGGATGGTGATTTCGCCGTCGCGCACCCGGACGAGGATTTCGGGCGACGAGCCGATGAGGGCAAAGCCCGGCAGGTCGAGGAAATAGAGGAAGGGCGACGGGTTGATCCGCCGCAGCGCGCGGTAAAGGTCGAAGGGCGGCAGGTCGAAGGGCGCCGAAAAGCGCTGCGACAGCACGACCTGAAAGACATCGCCCGCCGCGATATATTCCTTTGCCGCCGCAACCATGCCCGCATAGGTTTCGGGGCTGGTCGCCGGGGTCGAGACGATATCCTCCGGCAGGCATTGGGTGACGGCGCGTTCGCCGTGCACGCTGGCGCTGGAGAGCCGCGCGGCGATGCTATCGAGGCGGTCCTGCGCGGTTTCGATCATCCGGTCGATCGGGGCCGCCGGGTCGGGCCAGATCGGCGCGATCAGGAAGAGTTCGTCGGCCAGCCGGTCAAAGACGAGCAGGATCGTCGGCCGCACGAACACCATGTCGGGCAGCGCGAGTCCCGCGCCGGGCGCACGCGGGATGCGTTCGACCAGGCCGATGGTTTCATAGGCAAAAAAGCCGACGAGGGTGGCGAGCGCCTTGGGCAGCCCTTCGGGGACGTCGAAGCGGCATTCGGCGACAAGATCGCGGAGCGCCTGGAGCGCGGGGCCGGGCAGGGGGGCAAAGGCATCGCGGTCGCGGCGCCAGTCGCGGTTGATCCGCGCGGTGTCGCCCGTGACATCGAAAAGCAGGTCGGGGTCGAGGCCGATCAGGCTGTAACGACCGCGCGTTTCGCCGCTTTCGACCGATTCCAGAACCCAGTCGCCGCGTCCCGGCTCGATCAGCTTGATCGCCGCCGAAACCGGGGTTTCGACATCGGAGATCAGCCGCTGCCAGACGACGGCGCCGCGCCCCTGCGCCAGCGCCTCGAGCGCCGCGGCCTTGCCTTCGAGGCTCATCGCCCGCGCTATTCGGCGACCGGCGCGGTGCCGGAGAGTTCGCGGCGCAGCTGGTCGACCAGATCCTTGTTGATCGTGACCCCGGCGCGGCGCTTGGCCTCTGCGATCAGCTGTGCGACCATTTCATTGCCGAAGGCGGGGGCGAGCGGCTGGGCGATCGCGGCGGCGCGCGCCGGATCGATATCCTTCGCCGACGGGCGGTCCACCTCGGTCAGCGAGATCACCATCCAGCCGCGATTGCCGGGCATTTCGAGCGTCTTCACGCTGCCCTGTGCCATCGAGAAGAGCAGCGACAATTCGGGGGGCACGGGCTGGCCGTTCTGGCCCAGCTCGCCGCGGCGGCCGCCGATCGTCTGGACGCTGCCGATATTGGGGCCGGCGGTGCCGATGGCCGCGGCCAGCGTCTGGCCGCCCTCGACCGCCTTGACGATCGCGCGGGCCTTGTCGCGCGCAATCTTCTGCCCTTCGGCAAAGCGCCATTCGGAGAGCAGGTCGCCGCGGATCTGGGCAAAGGGCGGCGGCGCCGCCGCCACGATCGTTTTCACGGCATAGACGGCGAATTTTTCATTCTCGACCAGCGTGGCGAGCTGCCCTTCGCCTTCACCGCCGGCCTGAAACGCCTGGGCGATCATCGGGGCGAGTTCGGGCGGCAGGGCAAAGGCGGGCTGTGCCGGGGCGCGGCCATTGGCGAGCAGCGCGGGGGTTTCGACGACGGCAAGCTTGCGGTCGGCCGCGACCTCCTCGATCGAGGCGCCGCCGTTCACGGCGTCCTGAAGATTGTTGTAGAAGTCGACGATCGTTTCGTTCGCCTTGTTCTTGGCCAGTTCGGCACGGATTTCGGCAGCGGCGTCGGCCTGGCTGCGCGCCGGGACGGCGGTGACATCCTCGACGCGGGCGACGGCCCAGCCAAGGCCGGTCTGCGTCGGGCCGAGCACGTCGCCGCGCTGGGCCGCGAAACCCGCCTTGGCGGCTTCGGCGCTGCTGGTCGCGGCATAGGCCGACTGGGTGAGCGGGCCGGTGGTCGATGCCGAAAGGCCGACCGCCTGGGCCGCCGCGGCAAGCGTGCTGCCCCCGCGGACCTTGGCGGCGATGCCGTTCGCGGTCGCCTGATCGGGGGCGATCACCTGCGCAAAGCGGCGGGTTTCGCTGGCCTGATAGCGCGCGGCGTTGGTCTTGTAATATTCGGCGACCTCGGCGTCGGTGACGGCGGGGACCGGAATCATGCTGCGGTCGAAAACCGCATATTGCAGCACGCGCCGTTCAGGGACGGTGAACTGGGCGCGGTGCTGCGACAGATATTTCTGGAGCGCGGCGTCGCCCGGATCCTTTTGCGGCGCAAAGGGGCTCGACGGGATGAACACGGCCTGGCCGCTGCGCCGTTCGAGCAACAGCGCGGCATAGGGCTGGGCCATCGCGGGCGCGATGCGCGGCATCGACCCGATCGGCACGACGATCTGTTCGGCGAGCAATTGTTGCCGCACGTCGCGGCGGAAGCTGGCTTCGTTGATATTATTGTCGCGCAGGAAGGATTCGAAGCGAATCTGGTCGAACTTGCCCGAGACGCCCGCGAAAATCGGAAGGTCGGCGATCTGGCCGTCGACCTGGCGCTTGCTGACGCCATAGCCGAGATCGGCGGCGAGCTGTTCGAAGGCCGCGCTCTGGATCAGTTCGTCGAGCACCTGATCGACGCCGCCCGATTCGACGAAGGCCGCCATGGTCAGCGTCGGCTGGTTCTGCCGCGCCTGGTCATAGGCCAGCCGGACGCGGTCGCGCAGTTCGCCGACCCCGATGTCGGTGCTGCCGACCCGCGCCACATTCGCGCCGCCAAGGCCGCCGAAAGACGAGCTTCCCGTCACATCGCCCAGGGCAAAGGCCACGCCGACGAGCGCGACGAAAGCCAGCGCAAGGAATTTGCCGATGGCGGAACTGAAAAGGCGGCGAATGGCGGTGATCATGAAATGCTGTTCTTTCGGGCCGGGCGCGAAGCGCAGTTGCGCGCTGCTTTAGGCGGGCCGGGGCACGGCATCAAGGCGGGAAAGGGCGTTTTTGCCAAGGGCTTTCCCGCAACCTTGCACCGTCCGCCCCCGGCGGCGCCCCCTTGCCACCAGCCGCCACGGCCCGCTAGGGCGCGGGGAATTGTAGCGGACAAGCACGGGAGCGAAGGAAATGGCGCGGCGCAAATATGTGGTCGGCAATTGGAAGATGAACGGGCTGACGGCCTCGCTGGACGAAGCGAAAGCGATTTTCGCGGCGGCGGCGGAGCATCCGGCGGTCGATGTCGCGCTGTGCCCGCCCTTTACGCTGATCGGCGCGATGGCGGCGGCGGCACAGGGCGCCGCCGTGGGCGGGCAGGATTGCCACAGCGCCGCATCGGGCGCCTTTACCGGATCGGTCGCGGCATCGATGCTGGTCGATGCGGGCGCCGGGCTGGTGATCGTCGGCCACAGCGAACGCCGCGACGGCTTTGGCGAGACCGACGCCGATGTGAAGGCAAAGGCAGAGGCGGCGCTGGCCGCCGGCCTGTCGGTGATCCTGTGCGTCGGCGAACCCCATGCGGTGCGCGAATCGGGTGCGGCGATCGACCATGTGCTGGCGCAGGTTCGCGAATCGCTGCCCGATGATTTCGACCGGTCGCGGCTTGCCATCGCCTATGAACCCATCTGGGCGATCGGCACCGGGCTGGTCCCGACGGTCGAGGATGTCGCGGCGATGCACGGATCGATCCGCGCCGCGCTGTCGGAGCGGATCGGCGCCGGGGCCGCCGAATTGCGCATTCTTTACGGCGGATCGGTCACGGGCGACAATGCGGCCCAATTGCTGGATGCGGGCGACGTCGACGGCGCGCTGGTCGGCGGCGCAAGTCTGACCGCCGCCAAATTCGTGCCGATCGTTGCGGCGGCGGCTGCACTCGCGGGTTGAAGCGCGGCGCCTTCATCTCTATGTGCGCCGCGGGCGCGGCCCGTTTGAGGGCGCGCAAGTTCGGGAAAATTCGATGTCCAATCTCTTCACCTTCCTGCTCGTTGTCCAGGCGCTGGTCGCCGCGGCGATGATCGCGGTCATCCTGATGCAAAAGTCGGAAGGTGGCGGCCTGGGTGTCGGCGGCAGCCCTGCGGGCCTGTTGTCGGCGCGCGGCGCGGCGGATTTCATGACCCGGGCAACGACGGTCCTGGCAACCCTGTTCGTCGGCCTGTCGATCGTGCTGGCCGCCATGGCGGCGGCGGGACGCAGCGGTTCGACGATCGATACCTCGCTTTCCAAGACCGCGCAGCAGTCGAGCGGCACGGCGGCACCGTCGTCGCTGACCGGCCCCGCACAGCCCGCCGAAGGCGCCCCGGCCGCTGCGCCGGCGGTAGCGAGCGACGATCCGCTGGCGGCGGCTGCCGCCGCGGCGGCGGCACAGAATGCCCCCGCCCAGGCGGCTCCGGCGCAGGACGCCCCGGCGGCACCGCCCGCCAAAAAATAACCCCGGCGGCCTCGGCCACCTGTTTCAGCCCGCGCGACGGCGGAATTTTTTCCGCCGTTTGCGATTCGACGGCTTGCGCCGTCCCCCTCCTGTTGAGTAAGTCTTTCCTCCCATGGCGCGGTTCATTTTTATCACCGGCGGCGTGGTCTCCTCCCTTGGCAAAGGTTTGATGGCGGCTAGCCTTGCGGCATTGTTGCAGGCACGCGGATATCGCGTGCGCATCCGGAAGTTCGACCCCTATCTGAACGTCGATCCGGGCACGATGTCGCCCTATCAGCATGGCGAGGTCTATGTGACCGACGACGGGGCCGAAACCGACCTCGATCTTGGCCATTATGAACGCTTTACCGGCGTTGCGGCGCGGCAGAGCGACAATGTCACCTCGGGCCGCATCTATCGCGACATCATCGCCAAGGAACGCCGCGGCGACTATCTGGGCGCGACGGTCCAGGTCGTTCCGCACGTCACCGACGCGATCAAGGCCTTTGCCCGGGCCGATACCGACGATCTGGATTTCGTGCTGTGCGAGATCGGCGGCACCGTCGGCGACATCGAATCGCTGCCGTTCATCGAGGCGATCCGCCAGCTTCGCAACGAGGTCGGGCGCGAAAATGCCATTTCGGTGCATGTCACGCTGGTCCCCTATATCGCCGCGGCGGGCGAACTGAAGACCAAGCCGACCCAGCATAGCGTGCGCGAACTCGCATCGTTGGGCGTCCAGCCCGACATCTTGCTGTGCCGCTGCGAAAAGCCGCTGCCCGACGGCGAGCGCGCCAAGATCGCCCAATTCTGCAACGTGCGGAAGGAGGCCGTGATCCCGGCGCTCGACGCCGACAGCATCTATTCGGTGCCGGTCCAATATCATGGCGAAGGCCTGGACAATGAAGTGCTGCATGCCTTTGGCATCCATGATGCGCCCGAGCCCGACCTGTCGCGCTGGTACGACATCATGGACCGCAAGCTGCACCCCGAAGGCGAGGTGACGATCGGCGTCGTCGGCAAATATGTCCAGCTTCCCGATGCGTATAAGTCGCTGAACGAGGCGCTGGTCCACGGCGGCATGGCGCACCGGGTCAAGGTCAATATCCGCTGGCTCGACGCCGAATTGTTCGAGCGCGACGAGGATCTGGCCGCCAATCTGGAACCGATGCACGGCATATTGGTGCCCGGCGGTTTCGGCGAGCGCGGATCGGAAGGCAAGATCGCCAGTGTGCGCTTTGCCCGCGAACGCGGCGTGCCTTTTTTCGGCATCTGCCTCGGCATGCAGATGGCGTGCATCGAGGCGGCGCGGAACACCAGCGGCATCGAAGCGGCGTCGAGCACCGAATTCGGCGCGACCGACGAACCGATTGTCGGCCTGATCACCGAATGGATGAGCGCCGAAGGCCTGCAACAGCGCGGTGCGAACACCGACCTTGGCGGCACGATGCGGCTGGGCGCCTATGACGCCAAGCTGTCGCCGAACAGCCATGTCGCGGCGGTTTACGGTGCCGAAGCGATCAGCGAGCGCCACCGTCACCGCTATGAGGTGAACGGCGCCTATCGCGAAAAGCTGGAAAAGGGCGGACTGGTCTTTTCAGGCATGTCGCCCGATGGCATGTTGCCCGAAATCGTCGAACGTCCGGACCATCCGTGGTTCATCGGGGTGCAGTTCCACCCCGAGCTGAAGTCGAAGCCCTTTGACCCGCATCCGCTGTTCAAGGGCTTTATCGAGGCGGCGGTCAAGCACAGCCGGCTGGTCTGACCCCGCCGGGAACGGCAGGCGAACGGCACGGTACGGCAAGACAACGACACCGCAACGGCACCGCAACGGTACAGGGGAATCAGGGCATGGATCACGCGAAGCTCGCCGGACTACAGAGCCCTGACAGCATCTTTTCCGGGCTGACGGTCGACGACTGGGGCGACCTGACCGCCCGCGCGGTGCAGGTGAGTTTCGCCAAGGGCAAGGAAATCCTGTGCCAGGGCGAAGCCGGCGACGGGCTGATCATCCTGACCGAAGGCAGCGCGCGGGTGTCGATGCTGACCGCCAACGGCCGCGAAATCGTCCTTGCCTATGCCGAACCCGGCGCCGTGCTGGGCGAGATTGCACTGCTCGACGGCGGCGAACGGACGGCATCGGTGATCGCGACGAGCGCGGGCAGCGCGCTGCAACTCGGCCGCAATGCGTTCCGCGATTTCGCGACGAGCCATCCCGAATTTTCCTGGTCGTTGATGCAGCAACTCGCCCGGCGGCTGCGCACCGCCGACCAGACGATCGAAAGCGACCGCGCCTATGCGTCGGGTCCGCGCCTTGCCCGCTATTTGAAGCGGCTGATCCGCAAGGATGTCGAAAGTTCGCACCGCGTCGAGCTGAGCCAGACCGAGCTGGGCAATTTCGCGGGCATGAGCCGCGAACATATCAACCGCCAGCTCAGAAGCTGGGAAGAATCGGGCATCATCTCGCTCGAACAGGGGCGGGTCCGCGTGCTCGACGCCGACACGCTCGAAGAAATCAGCGAAAGCGAAAGCTAGAGATATCGCCGCCTGGCGCCGACCGGGCGATCCGGTGATCAGGCAGCGCGTTGCTTGCGGCCCCTTTCCTTGCCGTCCCTGAGGCGGCGGCGGGGTTTTGTTCGGGTGCGCCGATAGGCTGTCCCCGCGTTGAGGCGTTGCGTCGTACCCCGGCGGGCCTAGAGCTTGGGCAGGGTGACGCCCTTTTGCCCCATATATTTGCCCGCGCGGTCGGCGTAGCTGGTTTCGCAGGGCTGGTCGCCCTTCAGGAACAGGAACTGGCACGCGCCTTCATTGGCATAGATTTTGGCGGGCAGCGGGGTGGTGTTCGAAAATTCCAGCGTCACATGCCCCTCCCAGCCCGGTTCGAGCGGAGTGACGTTGACGATGATGCCGCAGCGGGCATAGGTCGATTTGCCGAGGCAGATCACCAGCACGTCGCGCGGGATGCGGAAATATTCGACCGTGCGGGCGAGCGCAAAGCTGTTCGGCGGGATGATGCAGACATCGGTTTCGCGGTCGACAAAGCTGTTCGCGGCGAAATCCTTGGGATCGACCACCGCGCTGTCGACATTGGTGAAAATCTTGAATTCGGGCGCGACGCGCGCGTCATAGCCATAGGAGGAGAGGCCGTAGCTGATGCAGCCGTCGCGGCGCTGTGCCTCCACAAAGGGTTCGATCATGCCCTGGGTGCGGGCGGCTTCGCGAATCCAGATATCGGAAAGAATGGCCATGGGTGTCTCTTGTCGGTGGCGGGGCGGTTGCGCAAGCGGTCAATCGGGGATGAGGCCCAGATCCTTGGGACCGAAAGCGGCGGGCAGCAGTTCGCTCAGCCGGTAGCTGGCGACCTGTGCCCCGTCGCCCGAGGCGCAATGCACCCAAATGTCGGTTCGCGACCGTTCGGCGGCTTCGTTCAGAATCTGGCGGCAGCGGCCGCAAGGGTGGACCGGATCGCTGCCGAGCAGTGCCTCGCCATCGGGGCGCCCGCCGACAATCGCGACCGCGGCCAGTTCGGCGATCCAGCCTTCGTTGGCGATTTTCGCGATCGCGCTCGTCTCTGCGCAGAGGGTCAGGCCGTAGCTGGCATTCTCGACATTGGCGCCCGTCACGACGTCGCCGTTCTTGAGCAGCAGCGCGGCGCCGACGTGAAAACCCGAATAGGGCGCATAGGCGCGCGCCGCGGCCTCGCGCGCGGCGCCGATCAACGCATCGCGGCTGTCGCTGTCGGTCATCGCATCTCTCCTTGCGGGCGCAGCACATTCCATCCGACCGTGCCGTCGGCGCCCGACAGCCGGACATAATCGTTCGCGCGCCACATCGCCCAGCTGTGCGCGCCATAATCGGGTTCGAAAAAGTCGCGGCGCAGCCAGATGGTCCGCGCAATGCCGCTCGTCACCTTGTAATCGGCCTCGAACGCGGGGCCGGGCGCGATCAGGCTGCGCTTGCCGCTATGCGCCTCGATCTGCGCGAGGAAGGTCGCCAGTTCGGACAGCAACAGCGCGCGCGTCGGCCGGTCGGGGCAATTGTCGTCGAAATCGAGCCATACCGCGGCCGGCAGCGCGTCGGCGCGGCGCGGGACGTGACGGATGAAATTCGCCGCCTGGTCGGTCGCGAGCCGGCACAGGCTGTAGCGATGGACCGCACCCGCCTGAATCCCCGCTTCGCGCGCGGCGGCCATGTTGCGAGCGAAGGCGGGATCGACCTGGTTGGCCCCCGCAGTCGCCGCGATATAGGCGAAATCGGCGCCCGCCGCCTTGATCGATCCCCAGCGGACATCGCCATTCGCGGCGTCGATCGTCACCCCCTGGGTCGGATAGAGCGCGCGGTCGGGGGTCCAGCGTGCGGCCCACCACAGCGCCAGCCCGGCGCACAGCAGCATCAGCACCACCGCCGCGCCGCCGCGCCGCAGCCCGCGCAGGATGGCGGCACGCCAGTCGCCGCCTGTGCCGCGGTTTGCGCCCGTCCGTTGCCTGGCTTTGCCTTTTGCCGCCCCGTCCGCCATCGCTATCCCTTGATGTGGAGGACGCAGATCAGCGTGAACAGGCGCCGCGCGGTGTCGAAATCGACATCGATCTTTCCGTCGAGCCGTTCGACGAGCATGTCGGCGGCCTCGTTGTGCAGCGCCCGGCGCGCCATGTCGACGGTTTCGATCTGCTGGGCGGTGGCGGTGCGGATCGCCTGATAATAGCTGTCGCAGATCGCGAAATAGTCGCGGATCGGGCGGCGGAAACGCCCCAGCCCGAGGATCACCGATTCCAGCGGCGTGCCGTCCTCGCGCCCGATGTCGAACACCAGCCGCCCTTCCTCGACCCGCAGCAACAGCCGATAGGGGCCGGCATAGCCGTCGGCATGTTCGCGCTGCGGCGCGAAATGATTCTGTTCGATCAGGTCGAATATCGCGACGCGGCGTTCCTGCTCGACGTCGGCACTGCGCCAGACGATCGATCCTTCGTCAAGATCGACGGCGATGATACGCTGAAAATTGCGGTCCGCTTCGGCCATGATGGCGCCGCTTGTAAAGACGCGGCGGGGAGGCGCAAGGGGACTTATCCCCAGACGGGTCCACGGCGATGATCGGAAGGGCGATGATCGCCGTTGCATGAACGAGGCCGCCGTCGCATGGTGGCGCCATGCCCGAACTAGCCCTGTTTCCGACCCCGGCCCCGGCCGGGGATGAGCGCCAATTGCCCCGCAATATCGAGGCGGAGGCGGCCTTTCTGGGCGCGATTCTGATCGATAACCGAGTCGTCGAGGATTTGCCGGTGCAGCTGAATGCCGCGCATTTCTTTGAACCGCTGCACGGCCGCATTTTCCAGCAGGCGATGGCGCTGATCGAACGCAACAGCATCGCGACCCCGGTGACGCTGAAACCCTATTTCGAAGCCGACGAGGCGATGAAGGCGGTCGGCGGGGTCGGCTATCTGGCCCAGCTGACCGGCAGCGGCGCCGGGCTGATCGGGGCGCGCGATTTCGCGCGGCAGATTTTCGACCTGGCGCTGCTGCGCGAACTGGTCGGGGTGGGGCGCGGCCTGGTCGATGGCGCGCTCGACACCAGCGAGAGCGTCGATCCGCATGCGCAGATCGAGGAAGCCGAAACCGCGCTTTACCGCGTCGCCGGGGGCGAGGCCGAAATGGGGTCGGTCAAAAGCTTCAACGTCGCCAGCCTGACCGCGTTGCAGGCGGCCGAGCGCGCGCTCAATTCGGGCGGCCATCTGTCGGGGATCACCACCGGCATTTCCAGCGTCAACGCCAAGATCGGCGGCATGCACAATTCGGACTTGATGATCCTCGCCGGGCGTCCGGGGATGGGCAAGACGTCGCTGGCGACCAACATCGCCTATAATGCCGCCGAGCGCTGGCGGCGCGACGAAGATGACGGCATTCCGCCCGAAAAGAATATGGGCGCCAAGGTCGCCTTTTTCAGCCTCGAAATGTCGGCCGACCAGCTCGCGACGCGCGTGCTCGCCGAACAATCGGGGGTATCGGGCGAAGCGCTGCGCATGGGCAAGATCAGCAAGGAACAGTTTCAGCAGCTCAGCCGCGCGGCACAGCAGTTGCAGACGCTGCCGCTGTTCATCGACGACACGCCGGGCCTGACGATCGCCAGCCTGCGCACCCGCGCGCGCCGCCTGCAACGCCGCCACGGCATCGGTTTCATCATCGTCGACTATCTTCAGCTGTTGCAGGGTTCGTCGAAAAGCGGCGACAACCGGGTTCAGGAAATTTCCGAAATTTCCCGCGGTCTCAAAACGCTGGCAAAGGAACTTCATGTTCCGGTGATGGCGCTGTCGCAGCTCAGCCGCCAGGTCGAAAGCCGCGAGGACAAACGCCCGCAGCTGTCCGACCTTCGCGAATCGGGGTCGATCGAGCAGGACGCCGACATGGTCTTTTTCGTGTTCCGCGAGGATTATTATGTCGCGGCGCGCGAACCCAAGCGCCCGGTCGAGGGCGACGATGTGAAAATCCATGCGGCGCACGAGGAATGGGCCGCCGAAATGGAGCGCGTCTTTGGCCTGGCCGAGCTGATCGTCGCCAAATCGCGTCACGGTTCGACCGGCAAGGTGCGCCTGCAATTCGATGCCAAGACGACCAAGTTCCATGATCTGGCCGACGACAGCCAGGCCTATGAGGATTATGAATAGCTGACGTTACCCCGGTGAAGGCCCGGCGCGCCGGTCAGAAGGACAGCGCCATCTGGCCGTCCCGTTCCGGCGGGCGGAACAGGTCGGTGCGGAGCGCGGGAAAGCCGCCGTCGAGGTCGTGGAGCCGCGCGGCGCGCCGGAAACGGGTGCGGATCAGCTGGGCCCAGACACCGCGCCCCTTCATGCGCGTGAAATAGCCTGGGTCGTTGTCGCGCCCGCCGCGAATATCCTGAACCATATGCATCACCTTGCCGGCGCGGTCGGGGTAATGGTCCGCGAGCCAGGCGCGAAACAGCGGCGCCACCTCGAACGGCAGGCGCAGCAGGATATAGGAGGCGCGGATCGCCCCTGCGTCGGCGGCGGCGGCCATGATCGCCTCTATCTCGTGGTCGGTGATCGCGGGGATGATCGGCGCGATATTGACCTGGGTCGGCACGCCGGCGTCGATCAGCCGCCGGATCGCGGCAAGACGCCGCCGCGGATGCGGCGCCCGCGGTTCGAGCGTGCGAGCGATATGCGGGTCGAGGCTGGTCACCGACACCGCCACGCCGACCAGCCCGTCGCGCGCCATGGCGGCGAGCAGATCGATATCGCGCAGCAGCCGGTCGGACTTGGTGGTGATCAGCAGCGGGTGGCGCGTTTCGGCGAGCAGTTCGACAACCGACCGCGTGACGCCCCATTCGCGTTCGATCGGCTGATAACCGTCGGTGTTGGTGCCGATCGCGATGGGGGCCACCCGGTAATTGCGCCGGGCAAGCTCGTCGCGCAGCAGCTTTGCCGCGTCGGGTTTGGCGAACAGCCGGCTTTCGAAATCAAGCCCCGGCGACAGGTCGTGATAGGCGTGGGTCGGCCGGGCATAGCAATAGATGCAGCCATGTTCGCAGCCGCGATAGGGGTTGATCGAGCGATCGAAGCCGAGATCGGGCGACTGGTTGCGTGCGATGATCGTTTTGGGATGTTCGGCCGTGACGGTGGTGCGCAGCGGTGGCGGTGCGCCGTCGATGGCCTTGCGGTCGTCGAGCCAGTCGCCGTCGGCCTCGCGCTCGAGCGATCCGGTGCGGGTCGGACGCAAATTGGTGGGCGCGCCGCGACCGGGAATTGAGGGCAGGGGTTTGGCCGGTTCCACCGCCTCCATTTACCTGTTCGCCTAGAACAAATAAAGAACAAAAAGCCGGCGGTTGCCGATAAGGATTGTGGGCGCGCGCGGGCGGCGGGCCTATTCGGTCAGGCGCGGCATCAGTTCGACGAAGTTGCAGGGGCGGTAGCGGCTGTCGAGCTGGGTCGCCAAAATCCCCTCCCACGCATCGCGGACCGCCCCGGTCGAGCCGGGAAGCGCGAAGATATAGGTACCGCGCGCGACAATCGCGCAGGCGCGCGACTGGATCGTCGAGGTGCCGATCTTTTGATAGCTGAGCCAGCGGAACAGCTCGCCGAACCCTGGAATCTCCTTGCCGTCGAGGCGGCGCAGCGCCTCGGGCGTCACGTCGCGGCCGGTGAGCCCGGTACCGCCAGTGGTGATCACGGCGTCGACCTGTGGATCGTCGATCCAGTTGTGAAGGCGCGAGACGATGAGGTCGGCTTCATCCCGGATGATCGCGCGGGCGGCGAGCCGGTGCCCCGCCGTGGTCAGCATGTCCTGCAGCGCGTCGCCCGAACGGTCGTCTGCGGCGCTGCGGCTGTCCGAAATGGTCAGCAGCGCGATCCGGACGGGACGAAAGGGCAGGGTGGGGTCGATCGCCACCGGCGTCAGTCGGCGTTGCCGCTGCCCGCATAGCTCAGCCGGATGCGGTCCTTGCCATCGGGAAAGCGCGGCCACTGCCCCTGTGCGAGCGCGGCGCGGCTGACCGAAGGCTTGCCCTGCTGGGCTTCGTACATCCAATAGTTGCGCAGCACGATGCCGACATAGCCGCGGGTTTCCCAATAGGGGATCGATTCCATGTAGAGCAGCGGATCGCCATTGTCGCGAATCTCGCTTTGCCAGCGCGCGACGGGGGCCGGGCCGGCGTTATAGGCGGCGATCACCTTGGGCAGCAGGCCGCCGGTCGCCGATTCCCGGCTGAGATGTTGCAGATAGCGCTGGCCCAGATCCATGTTGACCGAAGGGGTCTTGAGATCGCTGAGCGCGGCCTTGATCTGTCCGTCGTTCCAGCGAACGATGTCGCGGGCGGTGCCGGGACGCACCTGCATCAGCCCCTGCGCGCCGGCCGAACTGACCACGGCGCGCTGAAAGCGCGATTCCTGAAGGGTATGCGCAAAGACCAGCGCCGGATCGACCTTCCACCCGCCGACCGGTTCCCAGCGTGGCTGGGGGTAGCGATTGGCGGCGGCGAGCTTGCGGCCCTGCGGCGTGTTGTGGGCCAGATAAAGCTGGGTTTCGGGCAGGCTGAGCGCGCCGGCGATGCCGATCAACTGCGCGTGCTGATCGCCTTTTCCGATCCGCGCCTGGTGCCGCAGCGTTTCGTCGGCATATTTGTCCTCGCCGATTTCGGCGAGCGCCATCGCGATGCGGACGTTCGGCAGATCCTCGAGCGCGCGCCACGCGCTGCGGTCGGCGCGGACATTCTCGCGCTGGCGACCGGCTTCGATCCCCAGCGATTCGGCGGCGAGCAGGCCGTAGAAAGTTTCCTCATTGCCCGCGGCGGCGCGCAGGCGCGGCTGGGCGAGTGCGGGCTGTCCGGCGGCGATCGATGCGCGGGCGGCCCAATAATGGCCCGCGGCGCGCAATTCGCTGTCGGGCGCTTCGCGCGCGACGCGATCGAACGCCGAAAGGGCGCTGCGATAATCGGCAAGCCGCCATGCGGCGAGGCCCTGAACCCAGGCGCCCTGCGTCGCCCATGATCCGCCGCCCTGCGACGACATCTGCGCCAGACGCAGCGCATTCTGATCGTCATTTTCGATATAATAGGACCAGGCGACCTTTTGCGTCCATTCGGCGCGCGCCTCCGGGCTGAGCTTGTCGATCACCGCATTCAGCAAAGCCTCTGCGCCCGCCGGATCGTCATTCTTGATCCGATCGGGAATGCTGGAGGCGAGCCCGCTGGCAAAGGGGTCGCTGACACTGTCGGCGCCGACACGTCGCGGCGCGCTGCCCGCCCAGTTGAGCCGGGTTTCGGCGGGCAGGGTCGGAAGGTCGGAGGCACCGCGCCGTGCGGCGAGGCGGCCGAGTTGCGCCGCCTGCGGCAGATAGGGCGAGCGCGCGAGGATCGGCAGGATGTCGGTGATTTCGGCGCGCGGGCTGTTCGCGTCGAGCAACAGTTCGGCGCGCAGGAAATCGGCGAGCAGCCCGTCGCGATCATCGTCGAGCAATTGCCTGGCCTCACCCCAGCGCTGGCCGCGGATCGCGGCGAGAATCTGGCCATAGGCCTGTTTCTGCCGCGACGAGAGGATGTCGGGCACCGTCTGTGCCGCCGCCGCGAGCGGGCGGTCGCCGGCATCGGCCGCCATGGCGGGCGCGACGCCCCCGGCGGTCAACAGGCCGGCGGCAAGGAAAAATTTGTTCATGTTCCGCATCTGTCAACGTCCCTGGTTGAGCAGTTTCAGGCTATCCCAGGCGGCGGCCTTTTGCGCCGGTCGGGCCAGCAGCATCGCCGGATGAGCGACTGCCGCCACCTCCACTTTGCCGCCATCTTGGTTAATATCGAGTAACCTTCCGCGCGCGTCGGCGAGCGGCATCGCCGCCGCCATGCGGACGATGTCGCTGCCGATCAGCAGCAGCCGCTGTGGCTGCGCGAGGCGCAGATGGTGCCAGAGCAGGCGGTCGAGTTCGGCAAGGTCGTCCTCTGCGCACCGTCCGCCGGGCGGCCGGGTGACGGCAAGGCTGGCGACATAGCAATCGTCGCGCACCATGCCGATCGCGCGCAGCATCGCGTCGAGCAGCGTCCCGGCGTCGCCGGTGAAGAGTTCGCCCTGGCGCTGGTCGTCGATTTCGGGCCAGGCGGTGAGCAGCATCAGCGGTGCGCGCGCCTCGCCGACCGGCAGGACGCGCCGCGCGTCCCATTGCGCACCGGGCACATCGTCGCTTTCGCCAAGCCAGCGCCGGAAGTCGTCCCATTGGTCGGGAAGGGCGACCGGTCCCTTCGGCCCGTCGTCCTTGGGGGCATCCTGTCGTTGCAATATGGCGGGCAGCGGCGGCGGTTCGATATCGACGACGGCCACCCTGGGCTTGGTTGCCGCAGCGTCATTCGCCGGCGCAAGGTCAAGCCAGCCTGCCGGCGCTTCGCCGACGAGCGCATCGATGCCCGCAAGCGACCACCAGTCGCAATAGCTTTCCGCCAGTCGTGCCGAGTTCAACCCACCCATGAATTTGTTCAAACAGGCGGTTGACGGACCCGTCAATTGGCGGGCATCGCAATTCGTGACAGAATGAGCGCCGCATACGACGAATGATCGGCGCGGGGATGGCAGAAAGGTTTTGGACGTGAGCGAACGGGAATCGATGCCTTATGACGTGGTCATCGTCGGCGCGGGGCCGGCGGGCCTTTCGGCGGCGATCCGCCTCAAGCAGATGGCGAATGAGGCGGGCAGCGAATTGTCGGTCTGTATCCTCGAAAAAGGGTCGGAAGTCGGCGCGCATATCCTGTCGGGCGCGGTCATCGATCCCAAATCGCTCGACGAGCTGATCCCCGACTGGCGGACGCAGGGCTGTCCGCTTGCCGAAGTGGCGGTCAACGACAACCAGCATTGGGTGCTGACCAAGACCAAGAAGCTGGGCGTGCCGCATTTCATTACCCCCGGCTTCATGCACAACAAGGGCACCTATACCGGCAGCCTCGGCAATCTTTGCCGCTGGCTCGCCGAACAGGCCGAAGCCCTGGGGGTCGAGATTTTCCCCGGATTCGCCGCTGCCGAAATCCTTTATAACGAAGACGGATCGGTAAAGGGGGTCGCGACCGGCGACATGGGCATCGCCCGTGACGGAAGCCACAAGGCGGATTATGCCCCCGGGCTCGAACTCCACGCCAAATATACCTTCTTTGGCGAAGGCGTGCGCGGGCATCTGACCAAGATGCTGAAGCCGCAATTCGCGCTCGACGCCGATTGCGAACCGCAGGTCTATGGCCTGGGGGTCAAGGAATTGTGGGACATCGATCCCGAAAATCACGCGCCGGGGCGGGTCATCCACACCCAGGGCTGGCCGCTGGACGCACATGCCAATGGCGGCGGGTTCCTTTATCATCAGGCGAACGGACAGGTCGCGCTGGGCTTCGTGACCTGGCTCAATTACCGCAACCCGCACATCTCCCCCTTTCAGGAGATGCAGAAGTGGAAGACCCACCCCGAGATCGCGAAGATTTTGAAGGGCGGCAAGCGGGTTTCCTATGGCGCGCGGGCGATCAGCGACGGCGGCTATCAATCGGTGCCCAAGCTTGCCTTTCCGGGCGGCGCGCTGATCGGCGACAGCGCCGGTTTCCTGAACGTGCCGCGGATCAAGGGCACCCACACCGCGATGAAGTCGGGGATGATGGCCGCCGAGGCGGCGTTTGCGGCGGTGAATGCAGGGCGCGCGGGCGATACGCTGGCCGCCTATCAGGACGCCTATGACGACAGCTGGGTGAAAAAGGAGTTGGGGATTGTTCGCAACGTCCTGCCGCTGGTCGAGAAATTCGGCGATCTGGCGGGCACCATCCTGTCGGGCATGACGATGTGGCTGGAAAGTTTCGGCATCCGGATGCCCTTCACGATGAAGCATCACCCGGACAATAGCACGCTGTACCGTGCCGACATGATGCCCAAGCCCGACTATCCAAAGCCCGACGGCGTCCTGACCTTTGACCGTCTGTCCTCGGTGTTCCTGTCGAACACCAATCATGAGGAAGACCAGCCGGTTCATCTGCAGCTCAAGGATCCGACGATCCCGGTCGAATATAATCTGCCGCTTTATGACGAGCCCGCGCAGCGTTATTGCCCGGCGGGGGTTTACGAGATTGTCGGTGCCGACGAAGGCGATCCGAAATTCGTGATCAACGCGCAGAATTGCGTCCATTGCAAGACATGCGACATTAAGGACCCGACCCAGAATATCAACTGGGTCACTCCCGAAGGCGGCGGAGGCCCCAATTATCCGAATATGTAAGCCCGCCGGTTTCGCGCTGATCGCGGCGGCATCGATCGTCGCCCTGCCATCCCGTGCCGCCGAGGACAGCAAGGCGGCGCTTCATGCGCTGGTTTCGGCCCGCCTGGCAGAAGAGGCGCGGCAGCCCGCGGACGCGCTGGCGGCGCTGACGGCGCTGTCGAAAGCCGCGCCGGGGATCGGCGGCCTCGACGGCCGTATGCTGGAACAGGCGATCGGCGCGGGCGACCTGATCACGGCGCGCGGCGTCGCGGCGCGTCTGTGGGACAGCGGCGACCGCCGGTTCGATGCCCAGATGGTGCTGCTGGTCGATGCGATGCGGCGGTCGGACTGGAAGGGCGCGCGGGCGCTGGTGGCGGCGCGCAGCGACAAGACGGGCGGCGATGCAATGGCGCGGCTGCTCCATCCCATGTTCAACGCCTGGATCGACGTCGGCCTGCGCGAAAGCCACGCCGAACGACATTTCGATACCGGGCCGGGCGATGCGCCGCGGCAACCCGCGCTCGCGCTGGAAGCGGCGCTGGTCCAGCTTGCGAGCAAGCGTCCGGCCGACGCGGTGGCGAGCGCCGACGCCGTCGTGCTGAGCGACCGGATGAGCCAGCTGGTCGCGCTGCGCCTGGCCGCGACATTCGATTCGGTGGGCGAGGGCGATGCCGCCAGGCGGCTGCGCGGCCGCGTCGCGCTGGCGGCCGGCGGGCGCGACGACCCGATGCTGCTGTTCCCCGATCGCGCCATTTCGGACCCGCGCAGCGGCGTTGCGCACTGGCTGGCGCTGCTCGGCGATATTTTTGCGCGTTCCCCCAATGGCGGCAATGGTATCGCGCTGTTGTTCGCGCGATCGGCGCACTGGCTCGACGATCAGGACCCCGCGGTCCGCTCCGCGCTGGTCGAGGCGTTGGCGCAGGGCGAGCGGCGCGATGCGGCGATCGCCCTGCTGGCCGAAGGCCGGGGGCCGTTGCTGCCGGTGATGGCGATGCGCCGCGCCGAATTGCTGGCCGACGCGGGCGAGCTTCCCGCCGCCGCGCGCACGGCGGCGACGGCGGTGAAAGACGACAGCGCCCCGCGCAGCCTGTTGCTGCGTTTTGCCGACCTGTCACGCCGGACCGAGGACAAGGCGCTGGCCGAACAGGCCTATGCGAGGCTCGACAATGCGCTGGGCAGCGGGGCCGACGATGTGGCTTTGCGCGCGATGCTGCTGATCGCGCGTGCCGACCTGAAATTGCAGGCCAACGACTGGAGCGCGGCCGAGCCCCTGATCGAGCGGGCCGTGTCGCTGCGCCCCGACGATGCCTCGGTGCTGAACTTTGCCGGCTATTCGGCGCTCGAACGGCGGCGCGATATCGACCGGTCGCTGGCGCGGATCGAGGCGGCGTGGAAGCGCGAGCCCGACAATGCCAGCATCACCGATTCGCTCGGCTGGGCCTATTTCCTGACCGGCCGCATCGCCGAAGCCGTCGGACTGCTGGAAAAGGCGCAGCAGGGCGAACCCGGCAATGCGGTCATTGTCGAGCATCTGGGCGATGCCTATTGGCGGGCCGGACGGCGTTTCGAGGCGCGTTATACCTGGCGCGCCGCCGCGCTCATCGCCGAAGAGGGCATGGCGGGCAGGGTCGATGCCAAGCTGCGCGACGGGCTGACCACGGCGACCGTCGCGCCATGAGCGGGGCGATGCGCGAAACCGGCTGGGCGAAGGTCAATCTGGCGCTGCACGTCCGCGCGCGACGCCCCGACGGCTATCACATGATCGAGACGCTGTTCGCCTTTGTCGATGCGGGCGATGCGATTTCCGCGTCCCCGGCCGACGCCGACCGGTTGACGATCACCGGCGAGTTTTCCGGCGGATTGAGCGCGGGTGACGATAATCTGGTACTGCGCAGCCTGGCGCTGCTGCGTGCGCGCTTTGGCGCCGCGCGTATCCCGCCGCTTGGCGTGACGCTCGACAAAAGCCTGCCGGTCGCGGCGGGAATAGGCGGCGGATCGGCCGATGCCGCCGCAATGGCGCGGCTGGTGCGCGATCATTTCGTCCCCGAAGTCGGCGAAGCCGCGCTGGCCGCGCTGGTGGCGCCGCTTGGCGCCGATGTCGCCGCCTGCGTCGCGAGCCGCACCTGCCTTGGCACCGGAACGGGTGACGAACTGAGCCCGGCGCCCGCCGCCGCGCTTGTCGGAATGCCGATCCTGCTGGTGAACCCGCGCCAGCCCGTCGCGACCGGGCCGGTGTTCGCCGCCTGGGACGGGATCGATCGCGGGCCGCTGTATATCGGGCACGACCCCCGCGCCGAACTGATCGGCGCGCGCAATGATCTGCAGCGCCCGGCGACCGCCGAATGTCCGGCGATCGCGGAGGTGTTGCTGGAACTCGGCGGGCTTGGCCCGTGGCTGGCGCGCATGTCGGGATCGGGGGCGACCTGCCTTGCGCTGTTCGATGCCGCCGCCCGGCGCGACGCGGCGGCGGTGCGGCTGGCGGAGGTGCGCCCGGACTGGTGGCAATTGGCGGGAGCATTGCGATGATCGAGGGATGGCGCCAGTTGGGACGTCCGCGCGCCGACGGTATTTTGCTGATCGCCGACCATGCCTCGGCCCATGTTCCCGACGACATCGACCTGGGCATCGATCCGGCGCTGCTCGCCAATCACATCGCGATCGACATCGGGGTCGCCGAGGTGGCGGCGTTGCTGGTCGAGGATGGCGTGGTCGATGCCGCGATATTGGGCGGGGTGTCGCGACTGGTCGTCGATTGCAATCGCGAGCCCGATGCCCCCGGTGCGGTTCCCATCGCCAGCGACGGCCATGCGATTCCGGGCAACGCGCTGGACCATGCCGGGCGCGAGGCGCGGCTGGCGCGCTTTTTCCATCCCTATCACGCCCGGATTGCGGCGGTTGTCGCCAGCGCCCGGCCGGCGATGATCCTGTCGTTGCACAGTTTTACCCCGTCGCTCGCGAGCGATCCCGAACAGCAGCGTCCCTGGGAGGTGGGGGTGCTGTACAATGAGGATACACGGCTCGTCCCGGCTGCGATCGCGGCCTTGACGGCGGCGGGGCTGACGGTCGGCGACCAGCTTCCCTATTCGGGCAAGCTGCTCAACGCGACGATGAACCGCCATGCCGAGGCGAATGACATCCCCTATGTCGGCATCGAAATGCGCCAGGATCTGGTTGCCGACGCCGCGGGGCAGCGGCGTTTTGCCGCGCATCTGGCGAAAATGTGCAAGGATGCAGCGTTGAAACTCGCCGCATAGGTGTGTAGAGGCGCATCGAAACGCCATTTTTCGAAATAATATTACTCGGAGCTCTCTCAATGCCTTCTTATCGTTCGCGCACGACCACCCATGGCCGCAACATGGCCGGCGCGCGCGGTCTGTGGCGCGCGACCGGAATGAAGGACAGCGATTTCGGCAAGCCGATCATCGCGGTCGTCAACAGCTTTACCCAGTTCGTTCCCGGCCACGTCCACCTGAAGGATCTGGGTCAGATGGTCGCGCGCGAGATCGAGGCGGCAGGCGGGGTCGCCAAGGAATTCAACACGATCGCGGTCGATGACGGTATCGCAATGGGGCATGACGGCATGTTGTACAGCCTGCCGAGCCGCGACCTGATCGCCGACAGCGTGGAATATATGGTCAATGCGCATTGTGCCGATGCGATGATCTGTATTTCCAACTGCGACAAGATCACCCCCGGGATGCTGATGGCGGCGCTGCGCATCAATATTCCGGTCATTTTCGTGTCGGGCGGCCCGATGGAAGCGGGCAAGGTGGTGCTGAAGGGCAAGGAGGTCGCGCTCGATCTGGTCGATGCGATGGTTGCCGCCGCCGACGAGACGTACAGCGACGAAGAGGTCACGGCGATCGAACAGGCGGCGTGTCCGACCTGTGGTTCCTGTTCGGGGATGTTCACCGCCAACTCGATGAACTGCCTGACCGAGGCGCTGGGGCTGTCGCTGCCCGGCAACGGATCGCAGCTTGCGACCCACGCCGACCGCAAGATGCTGTTTCTTCGCGTCGGTGCGATGATCGTCGAAATGTGTCGCCGCTATTATGAGGAAGAGGATGAGCGGGTGCTGCCGCGCAGCATCGCCAATTTCGAAGCCTTTGAAAATGCGATGAGCCTCGACATCGCGATGGGCGGATCGACCAATACGGTCCTGCACCTGCTCGCCGCGGCGCACGAAGGCGGCATCGATTTCACCATGGCCGACATCGACCGCCTGTCGCGCCGTGTCCCCTGTCTGTCAAAGGTCGCCCCGGCGAAAAGCGACGTGCATATGGAGGATGTCCACCGGGCGGGCGGGATCATGGCGATTCTGGGCGAGCTGGAGCGCGGCGGGTTGATCCACGCGCACCTGCCGACGGTGCACAGCGCGACGCTGGGCGACGCGCTCAACAAATGGGACATCACGCGTACCAACGATCCCGATGTTCAGAAATTCTATCTGGCGGCGCCCGGCGGGGTTCCGACCCAGACCGCCTTCAGCCAGGATCGCCGCTGGGACAGCCTGGACCTTGACCGCGAAAATGGCGTCATTCGTTCCGTCGAACATGCGTTCAGCAAGGATGGCGGGCTGGCGGTGCTGTCGGGCAATATCGCGCTCGACGGCTGTATCGTGAAGACCGCCGGGGTCGATGAGAATATCCTTCGCTTTTCCGGCCCCGCCAAGGTGTTCGAAAGCCAGGATGCGGCGGTCAGCGGAATTCTGACCGGACAGGTCGTCGCGGGCGACGTCGTCGTCATCCGATATGAAGGGCCCAAGGGCGGGCCGGGGATGCAGGAGATGCTGTACCCCACCAGCTATCTGAAATCCAAGGGACTGGGCGCCGCCTGTGCGCTGATCACCGACGGGCGCTTTTCGGGTGGCACGTCGGGGCTGTCGATCGGCCATGTGTCGCCCGAAGCGGCCGAAGGCGGCGCGATCGGGCTGGTCGAAAATGGCGACCGGATCGAGATCGATATTCCGGGCCGGACGATCGAACTGGTCATATCGAGCGAGGAACTCGCCGCCCGCCGGGCCGCGATGGAGGCAAGGGGCGAGGCGGCATGGCAGCCCGAAAAGCCGCGCCCGCGCAAGGTTTCGGTAGCACTTCAGGCCTATGCCGCAATGACGACCAGCGCGGCGCGGGGCGCGGTGCGCGATCTGTCGCAACTGAAAAGGGGGTAGGGTGGCGAGATCGATCAGGGCGGCATGGCTGATGCCGCTGTTGCTGGTGGCGGGATGCGACCGGGCGCCGGACAATGGCGAACTGGCCGCCGCCGAAGCCCGCGGGTCGCGCGATGCGGCGGCGAACGGCCGCATCGACTGCGCGCTGGAGGGCGCCGAGCTGTTCGATCGCACCTGTACGCTGGAAGAGATGAGCAGCGCCGAAGGGACCGTGCTGATCGTCGGGCGCGAAACGACCGGATATCGCCGCTTGCGGATCGCGACCGACGGCAGCGGGGTTGTCGCGGCCGACGGGGCCGAACCGGCGAAGGTGGCCATTGTCGGCGACGGCATGATCGAGGTGACGGTCGGGGCCGACCGCTATCGCCTGCCCGCCAATACCAAGGGCGCGAAATAGCGCGCGCGACGCCGCAGCGCGAAGTGGGGCGACTTTTACGCGGCGGCTGCTAGGGTCGCGGCATGTCCTTTCCCGCCGATGCCCCCATCCTGACAAGCGAAGCGATGCGCGCGGCCGAGGCAGCGTGCGCGGCCGATGGAACGCCATTATCGGAACTGATGGACCGGGCGGGCGCGGCGGTCGCCGACATGGCGTGGCGCGTCGGCGCCGGGGCACCGGTGCTGGTGCTTTGCGGTCCCGGAAACAATGGCGGCGACGGCTATGTCGCGGCGCGGCTGCTCGCCGCGCACGGCGCCGCGGTGCGGGTCGCGGCGCTGGCGCCGCCCGCGACCGATCTGGCCGGCGCGGCGTGCGCGCGCTGGAGCGGGGCGGTGGAGGCGATCGAAAGCGATCTGATGGGCGCGCCGGTGATCGTCGATGCGCTGTTCGGCGTCGGGCTGACGCGGCCGCTGGCGGCGGATCTGGCCGCGGTGCTGCGCGGTTTTTCCGGGCGGCGGATCGTTGCCGTCGATGTGCCGAGCGGGGTCGATGGCGATGCGCGGCGGGACTGGCGCGCGCCCTTGCCCGCGCATGTCACGATCGCGCTTGGCGCGCTCAAGCCCGCGCATGTGCTGCTGCCCGCCGCCGCCGATTGCGGAACGGTGCGGTGCGCGAGCATCGGTATCGACGCAGGGTCGGCGATGCGCAGCCTGCCGCTCGCCGCGCCCCGCATTCCGGGCGCGGCGGCGCACAAGTTCAGCCGCGGCATGATGCTGGTCCGCGCCGGGCCGATGGCAGGGGCGGCGGCGCTGGCGGCGGGCGCCGGGCTGCGCGCCGGGGCGGGCTATGTGATCCTGTGCGGTGCGCACGCCGCGCCCTTTGCGGCGGTGATCGCCGAGGATGGCGATGGTTATGATATGCGGCTCGCCGATCCGCGGCTGGGGGCGGTGGTGCTGGGGCCGGGCTATCCGGCGGGCGCAGCGCTCGATCGCGACGTCGCCGCGGCGCTCGATGCGGGAAAGCCGCTGATCCTCGATGCGGCGGCGATCGCGGCGGCGCTGCCCCGTCTCGGCAAGGGGGGAATGCCGCCGACCATCATGACGCCCCATGAAGGCGAATTTGCGCGCGCCTTTCCCGGCCTGTCCGGCAACAAGATCGACCGCGCGATGGCGGCGGCGGCCGCCACCGGGGCGGTGATCGTCCACAAGGGCGCCGATACGGTGATCGCGGCGCCCGATGGGCGGGTCGCGGCGGCGTGGCCGGGCACGCCCTGGCTGGCGACGGCGGGCACCGGCGATGTGCTGGCGGGAGCATGCGGGGCGATGCTGGCGGGCGGCGCCGATGCTTTTGACGCGGCGGTCGCCGCGGTGCGCTGGCATATCGCGCGCGCCGCGCGTATAGGCCCCGGCCTTGTCGCCGACGATCTGATTGGGAAGTGAAATGACCGAGACTGCGCTGATCGAGCGTATTGCCGCGCGCGGAGACGGCGTGACCGGCGACGGCCGCCATGTCGCGGGCGCGGTTCCCGGCGATCGGATCGGCCCCGATGGCGCGATCATCCCCGGTCCGAACCGCGCCGATCCGGTCTGCCGCCATTTCGGAAAATGCGGCGGCTGCCAGTTGCAGCATGTCGCCGAGGCGGCGCTCGCCGATTTCGTGCGCGACCGGGTCGCGGGCGCGCTCGCGGCGCAGCAGGTGCGGGCGGGCGAGATCGCGCCCGCGCAGCTGTCGCCGCCGCAGAGCCGCCGCCGCGCCGCGCTGACCGCGCTGAAAGCGGGCAAGCAGGTCGCGATCGGTTTCAACGCGGCACAGAGCAACCAGATCGTCGATATGCGCGAATGCCCGCTGCTGCATCCCGACCTGTTCGCGCTGGTCGCCCCGGTGCGGGCGCTGCTGGGCACGATCGCGCCGCAGCGGCGGCCGGTGAAGGTCAAGATGCAGATGCTCGACCAGGGTGTCGAACTGATCCTGGAGGGCGTGAAGGCCGAAGGGCTCGATGCCGCAATGGCGCTTCAGGATTTTGCGGGCGCCCATGCGCTGGCGCGGCTGGCGGTCGATCAGGGCGACGGGCTGGAAACCCTGTGGCAGCCCGAACCGCCGACGGTACGCTTTGGCGACATATCGGTCGAAGTGCCGCCCTTTGCCTTTTTGCAGGCGACGGCGGCGGGGCAGGCGGCGCTGGTTGCGGCGGTGCGCGATGCGATCGGCGACGCGGCGGCGGTCGCCGACCTGTTCGCAGGCGTCGGCACCTTTGCGTTGTCGGTGCAGCCGGGGCGCAAAGTCTATGCCGCCGAAGGCGCGCGCGATGCCATCGCGGCGCTGACGGGGGCGGCAAACCGCGCCGGCGCGCTGGTCGCGACCGAGCATCGCGACCTGTTCCGCCGTCCGCTGGTTCCCGCCGAGCTCAACCGTTTCGGCGCCATCATTCTTGATCCGCCGCGCGCCGGGGCGGAGGAGCAGGTAAAGCAACTCGCGGGCTCGGCGGCGCCGGTCGTCGCCTATGTCAGCTGCAACCCGGCGAGCTTTGCGCGCGATGCGAAAATGCTGGTCGCGGGCGGATACACGCTGGATTGGGTGAGGCCCGTCGGCCAGTTCCGCTGGTCGACCCATGTGGAACTGGCCGCGCGTTTTTCGCGGGCCTGATGGTTCCGCCTTCCGATCGGAAGGCGGCGATCAGTGCAGCACGAATGCCATGAAGGCGTGGATGCACAAGGCCAGTAGCGGCACGCTGGCGAGGATGAATACCGCAAAGCGCCACAGGACGCGGTTGCTTGTCACCTGGATCAGGCTGTGGACGATGCGCAGCCCTACATAGGCCCAGGCGAGCTGCGCGTTGAGGCCGTCCCCCATGCCGCCCACGGCCAGCGCGAGCGCCACCGCATAGAACAGCGTCGGCTGTTCCATCAGGTGGTTGTAATTATGCGCTTTCCACTGGACGTTCGGCGGCAGCATCTCGTCGAGGCTTTTGCCCGTCGTGCCGACCAGATTGACCGCATCGATCTTGGCGCGCTGCATGGCGGGAATGCGGGTGGCATACATCCAGAACCACATCACCATCGTCCACAGCGCCAGCGCCGCGACGGGCCCCAATATGGCGTTTCCTTCCATATGGCGTCTCCCTCAGCCCAGCGTCGCGATGACGGCGAGCGCCGACAGGGCGAACAGGCACAAGGTCGACAGGAGGAAGATGCCGAAGCGCAACGGGATGCGGTTTACCGTCGCCTGCCACAGGCTGTGCACGATGCGCAGCACGACATAGGCCCAGGCAAGGCCGCGCGTCAGGTCGGTCGATCCGCCCGACAGGTGCAGAAAGACGATCACCGCGTAAAAGAGCGTCGGCTGTTCGAGCAGGTGGGTGTAATTGTGCGATTTCCAGTTGGTCGCGGGCGGCAGCGCGCCCTCCAGATCGACGCCGCGACCGCCTGGCGGTGCGGTGTTGATGTCGACCCCGGCCTTGGCCATCGCCGAGAAACGTGTGGCGGCCATCCAGAAAAGCATGATGAGCGTCCAGAGCGCCAGAACGGCGCCGGGAGCGAGTAGGCTCTCGGGCATAATTCCCCCTTTCGTTGCGGCGCCTTGCTGACGACCGCGCAGGCGGGGATGCTAGGGTCTGCGTGGCAAGATGCAACGCATTATCTCGCCCTTTCGTTTCGGTTCAGTTCGGAGCGGATCGCATCGCCGTCACCGTCCACTTTCGGCGCGAAGCCCAGGTCGCGAGACGGTGCCGCGCCGAAGCGGACCGGGGGCTGCATTTCGTCGAACGCGCCGACGTCGGGATGGGTGCGCCGCCGGAAGAAGCCGGTCGCGACCAGATGGGGGTCGTCCTTGATATTCTGAAGATCGCGCGCCGCCATGGCGGGAATATCGTTTTCGGCGAACAGTGCCAGCCAGTCGGCATTGGTCCGTGCCGGGGTCTTGCGCGCAATTTCGGCATAGACCAGCGGCATATGCTGCCCCTTTTCCTTTGCGGCTGCGAACGCGGGGCTGGTGAGCAGATCGGCGCTGCCGAGCAGCGTCAGCAGCCGCGCGGTCGATTCCGGGGTATAGGGCACGATGGCGAGGTGGCCGTCCGCCGTCGGAAACGGCTGGCGGGTCGGGTCGAGCTGGCGCGGATAGCCCGCCGGGCCGATCGGCGGTTCGAGCGCGGCGTCGCGCAGATGTTCGGTCAGCATGAAGGCAGCGAAACATTCGAACATCGGCACTTCGACCGCCTGGCCTTCGCCGGTGCGCAATTTGTGGACGAGCGCGGCCAGGATCGCCTGAGCGCCGAACTGGCCGGCGATCTTGTCGGCGATCAGCGAGGGGAAATAGCGCGGGCTGGGGTCGCCATCGACCCGCGGCAGCAGGCTGGTGGTGCCGGTCGCGGCCTGGATGACATCGTCATAGGCCTGCAGATCGGCATAGGGGCCGTCCTGGCCAAAGCCGGTGCCATGGACATAGATGATGTCGGGTTTGAGCGCCCGGCAGGCGGCATAGTCGAAGCCGAGGCGGGCGATCGCCTTGCCCCGGACGTTGTGGAAAAAGACATCGGCGCCCGCGATCAGATCGCGCAATAGCGCCGCATCCTCCGGCTTTTTGAGGTCGAGCGCGATCGACCGCTTGCCCCGGTTCACGGTCAGATGGATCGACCCCATGGTGGGATCGGGAATGCCACTGCCGAGGTAGCGAGAGACGTCGCCGATGCCGGGGGTTTCGACCTTGATCACCTCGGCCCCGAGGTCGGCGAGCATCTGCGTCGCATAGGGGCCGAAGATCACCGTGGTGAGGTCGATGATGCGGATACCTTCGAGCATGGTCATTATCGCCGGCCCCCGCCCACATGGCTTTCGGTCGCATCATCTGGTGCCTGCGGCATCATGCCCGCCTTTCTGTATCGGATCGATGGCCGAGGATAGAATAGTTGCAGATGGAAACGGAAGGGGAAAAGCGCCGCGCGCTGCAACCGTTGCATCGAGGGGGCTTGTTTATGACTGACCAGTCAGTTATAAATGCGCCATGCCACGCCAGATACCCGACGATCGTGATGAAACCATCTTTCGCGCCGCGCGCGAAGTCTTTGCGGCGCAGGGCTTCGCCGCCGCGCGCATGGACGATATTGCGAAGGCCGCCGGGCTGTCGAAAGCGACGCTCTATCTGCACTTCGCCTCGAAAGAGGAGCTGTTCTTTGCGCTGACGCAGGAGCTGATCGACCGGATGCTACCAGTCGTCATCCCGTCGGACATCGGCGATGTGCCGGCGCCCGCGCTGATCCGCCAGATCATCGGCACCGCGATGCAGCAGGTAACGCGCCCCGACGTGGCGCTGGTGCCGCGGTTGGTGATCGGCGAGGGCAACCGCTTTCCCGATCTGGTCGCTTATTATCAGGAACATGCCGTGTCGCGCATCCATCACGCGCTGCAAACGATCATCGAACATGGCGTCGCGCGCGGCGAGTTTCGCGCCGTCGATGCGCGCAACAGCGCGCGCAGCATCATGGGCGGGATCATCGTCACCGCGATCTGGAAAACCGTTCTGGAACCCGCGGGCGCGGACAGTGTCGATGTCGAGGCGATGGCCGATGCGCATGTCGCGATGGTGCTCGGCGGGTTGCAGGTCGAAGCCGGAGCCGGATCATGAAAGCATCGCCCAAGCTCGCCATTCCCCTGGTCCTTGTCGTGCTGGGCGGGGCCGCCGCCTGGTACGCCTGGCCGCAGGCGTCGGAGCCGACGTGGCTGGGCTATGTCGAGGGGGAGGCGGTCTATGTGTCCGCGCCGCAGGGCGGGATACTCGCCTCGCGCGCGGTCGATCGCGGCGCGCGGGTGAAGGCGGGCGATCCGCTGTTCGCGCTCGACGCGGAGACGGGGCAGGCCGATCTGGCGCAGCTCGAGGCGAGCGAGCGTGCAGCCGAAGCGCAGCGCGCCGACCTGGCGCAGCAGCGGCAGCGGCAGGCCGAGCTTGATATCACGCGCGCCAATATGGCGGCCGCCCAGGCGCAGTCGGTGAAGGCGCAAAAGGATTATGACCGCGTGGCGGCGCTGGCCGGGCGCGGTTTCGTGTCGAAGGCGGCGCTCGATTCGGCGCGCGCGGCGCGCGATGTGGCGCGCGCCAATGTCGCCCAACTGGCCGCGCAGGAGCGTGCGGGCGAAATTACGGCGGGACGGATCGATCAGCAGCGCGCAGCGGCCGCGCAGGCCCTCGGCGCCGCGGCGGCGGTGCGCGGCCAGCGCAAACGAGTCAGCGACCTTGCGCCGGTGGCGCCCGCGACCGGGCAGGTCGAACAGACCTTCTTCAACCCCGGCGAGGTGGTGCCGGCGGGCAATCCGGTGGTGTCGATCATCCCCGACGACCGCCGCAAGCTGCGCTTTTTCGTTCCCGAAACGCGGCTGGCGGCGATGAAGATCGGCGCCGCGATCCGCTATCGCTGCGACGCCTGCGGCGGTGAACGCCGCGCGACCATCCGCTATATTGCGCCGCGCGCCGAATTCACGCCGCCGGTCATCTATAGTGAGCAAGCGCGCGCCAAGCTGGTGTTCATGGTCGAGGCCAGCCTGCCCGTCACCGACGATCCGCTGCCGCTGGGCCTGCCGGTCGAGGTCGTCGCGCAATGACCGCGGCGATCGACGTCCATGGCCTGACCAAGCGGTTTGGCGGGGGCACGGTTGTCGATCAGGCGAGCTTGCGGGTCGATGCCGGGCGGATCTGCGGCTTTCTGGGGCCCAATGGATCGGGCAAGACGACGACGCTGCGGATGATCTGCGGCTTGCTGATCCCCGATGCGGGCGGCGGCACGGTGCTGGGGCTCGACCTTGGGCATGATCGCCAGGCGATCAAGCGCCAGATCGGCTATATGACCCAGAAATTCGGGCTGTTCGGCGACCTCAGCATCCGCGAGAATCTGGATTTCGTGGCGCGCGTGTACAGCCTCGACCGCCGCCGCGCGCGCGTCGATGCGGCGCTCGAACAGTTGGGGCTCGCGACGCGCGCCGATCAGCTCGCGGGCAAATTGTCGGGCGGGTGGAAACAGCGGCTCGCGCTGGCCGCCTGTATCCTTCACGAACCGCGCATCCTGCTCCTCGACGAACCGACCGCCGGGGTCGATCCCCAGGCGCGGCGCGAATTCTGGGACCAGATCCACGACCTGGCCAAGCAGGATATGACCGTGCTGGTGTCGACCCATTATATGGACGAGGCCGAACGCTGCCACGAAATTGCCTATATCGCCTATGGCCGGATGCTGGCGCGCGGGACGACCGAGGAAGTGATCGCCGCATCGGGGCTTTATGCGCTGACCGGTGAAGGTCCGGGCGCCGACCGGCTGGCGCGCGAGATAGAGGGGCTTCCCGGCGTCAGCCTTGCCGCGCCCTTTGGCACCCGCCTGCATGTTTGCGGGCCCGATCCCGACGCCTTGCGGCGCGCGGTGGCGCCGTGGGACGGCCGCGTCCATTGGAAAGCCTCGACGCCGACGCTCGAGGATGTCTTCATCGACCTGATGCAAAACGCCACCGACAATAGCGTGGTGGTGAACTGATGCCCGGCTGGCTCGACCGCATCGGCGCGATGATCTTCAAGGAAGTGCGGCAGATGCTGCGCGATCCCGGCACCATCGCGATCATGTTCGCGATGCCGCTGATGCAGATGCTGATTTTTGGCTATGCGATCAACGGCGATCCCCGCCACCTGCCACTGGCGATCGAAATCAACGATCATTCGGCCTTCACCCGCTCGATCGACGCAGGTCTGCGCAACAGCAGCTATTTCGACGTCACCCATGTCGTCACCCGGCGGGGAGAGGGGGAGGCGCTGATCGAAAGCGGCAAGGTGCAGTTCCTGGTGACCATTCCCGCCGATTTTTCGCGCGATCTGGTGCGCGGCGCGCGGCCGCAACTGCTCGTCACCGCCGATGCCACCGACCCGTCGGCGACCGGCAATGCGCTGGGCGCGCTGCGCGAAACCGTCGAGCGCGCGCTCGCCCGCGACCTGATCGGCCCCCATGCGGCGCTGGCCGCGCGCGCCGGGCCGGTCGATCTGGTCATCCACCGCAGCTATAATCCCGAGGCGATCACCAGCCATAATACCGTGCCCGGGTTGCTCGCGGTGATCCTGTCGATGACGATGGTGATGATGACCGCATTGTCCGTGACGCGAGAGAATGAGCTGGGGACGATGGAAAATCTGCTCGCCATGCCGCTGCGCCCGTTCGAGGTGATGGTCGGCAAGATCGCCCCCTATCTGGTCGTCGGTCTGGTCCAGACGGTCGTGGTCTTCATTCTGGCATGGCTGATCTTTTCGGTGCCCTTCGCAGGCTCCGTGCTGCTGACGCTGTCGGCGGCGCTGCTGTTCAGCGCGGTCAGCCTGGCGCTCGGCTTTTGCATCTCGACCATCGCGCAAAACCAGGTGCAGGCGATCCAGATGAGCTTTTTCTATATGCTGCCGAGCATCCTGCTGTCGGGCTTCATGTTCCCGTTTCGCGGCATGCCGCAATGGGCGCAGTGGATCGGCGAGGTGCTGCCGACGACGCATTTCATGCGCATCCTGCGCGGCGTGATGCTGAAAGGGTGGGACGCCGCCTATGCGCTGCCCGAAATCGGCATCCTGCTGCTGACGCTGCTGGTGCTCGGGGCGGTGGCGATTTTCCGTTACCGCGACACGGTGGGCTGACCCACCGCATCGCGGGTTAGGGATCTTCAGAACAGCTTGGTGACGGTCGCGCTGCGGCGTTCCTGTTCGACTTCGCCGGTGTAAAGGCTTGCCATCGGCTCGTCGCTGACGACGTGAATTTCCTCGGCGCCAAAGCCGTTGAACTTGGTCCGCATCGCGCAGCCATAGGCGCCGAGCATGCCGATCTCGATGAAGTCGCCCGCCTTCACATCCGCCGGGAGGTAGAAGGGGCCGGCCATATGGTCGAGATCGTCGCAGGTCGGGCCATAGAAGCTGTAGGCGACATCTTCGGCCTCGCTCTCGCCGTCGCGCAGCAGGCTGACGGGGAAGCGCCAGCCGACATGCGCGGCGTCGAACAGCGCGCCATAGGCGCCGTCGTTGATGTACAGTTCCTCGCCGCGCCGCTTTTCGACGCGCACGATCAGCGAGCTATATTCGGCCGACAGCGCGCGGCCCGGTTCGCACCAGAGTTCGGCCGAATAGCTGATCGGCAGGCTTTCAAAGCTGCGGTGGATCGTCTCGAAATAGGCGTCGAGCGGCGGCGGCTCCATGCCCGGATAGGAGGAGGGGAAGCCCCCGCCGACATCGACGATGTCAACCGTCACCGATGCCGCGACGATCGCGGCGCGGACGCGCTCCATCGCCTGGGCATAGGCGTGCGGGGTCATCGCCTGGCTGCCGACGTGAAAACAGATGCCCAGCGCATCGGCCGCCTGGCGGGTGGCCATCAGCAGTTCGGCGACATCCTCGGGCTCGGCGCCGAACTTGGCGGCAAGGCTGAGCTTGGAATGGTCGGACGAAACGCGCAGACGCACGAGCAGGTTGAGGTCCTGAGCGCCTTCGGTCGCGCGGACGATCTTTTCCAGCTCTTCCATCGTGTCGAGCGAGAAGGTGCGCACGCCATGTTTCCAATAGGCCTCGGAAATCGCTTCCTCGGCCTTCACAGGATGCATGAAGCAAAGCGTCGCTTCGGGCAGCGCGCGCGCGAGCAGCCGGACCTCGGCGATCGAGGCGACGTCATAATGGGTGACGCCCGAATCCCACAGCACGCGCAGCAGATCGGGCGACGGATTCGCCTTGACCGCGTACATGGTGGTGCCGGGAAATCGCTCGATGAAGAAACGCGCTGCGCGCCGCGCGGCATGCGGGCGGACAAGCGTAACAGGTTCGACCGGCGAAAGTGCCTGAATCAGCCCGTGGGCGCTATGATGCTGGTGCAATGCAAGGGACCCCCAAAGGTAAAGTTAAACATCCAAGGCTGCCTTGCGGTTATTGGAAGTCCCCCTGGGGCAGCGGGGGGCGATATATTAACGGGGGGTCCCCCTGTAAAGACCCAATTGCGCAATTTCGGGATGCAGCGGCCGCACCCGCGCTAAACCGGGGCAGAGCTGCGTTCAGGGGTGGGCGCGGGGCGTCGAGCGGGGCGTATGCGTGCGCCCGATATCGCCATTCCTGCGCCATTTTGCGATCGAAAATCGACTCGCCAGTCAGGCAAGCTCTGCATTTTCGCCGGGCCCGATATGGGCCGCGGTCAGGCGGGGCGTAGGCGACTCGTCAGGCGCTGAAAGTCATTTCGGCGCGTTCATGGCTCTCCGCCTCGGCGTCGATGGCGGCAAGCGCGGGGCGCGTCATCACGAAGCTGCCCGAAAAGCCGTCGATCGACCAGCGCCCCTCGACGCGCCGCCCGTCGGGGGTGAGCGTGCCTTCATAGGCCACGAAATGGGCATAGGCGCCGTCGCCGTCATAATATTTGCCAAAGGCGACGGCGGTGTCGGTCCGGGTTCCGCGAATGGCGGCGCGTTCGTCGGCGCCAGGCAGCAGGTCCGATTTTTCGGTCGTGCTTCCCGACAACGCGCCGCGCTGTTCGCTGATCACCGCGACAAACTCCCTCGGCGGTTCCCAGGGCGACGGATAGCGATAGCTTCCCGTCCACATTCCGGTCATGTCGAGGGGATCGCTCATCAGCTCAATCGCGTCTTGAAATCCTCATAGCCGAATTCGCGGACCAGCCGGAGTTCGTCGGTTTCGCTGTCCCACAGCCAGATCGACGGCAGGGGAACGCCATTGAATGTGTTCGTCTTGACCATCGAATAATGCGCCTGGTCGAGGAAGGCGAAGCGCTGGCCGATGCGCGCGCCGCCGGGCAGACGATAATCGCCGATCACGTCGCCCGCCAGGCATGACGGTCCGCCGAGCCGGGTGATCGGGCCGCTCGTTTCCTCTCCCAGCATCGCCGGGCGATAAGGGGCCTCGATCACGTCGGGCATGTGGCAGGTCGCGCTGATGTCGGTGATGCCGATCGGCATGCCATTGTCGAACAGGTCGAGGATTTCGCCGACCAGCAGACCGGCATCGAGCGCCACCGCTTCTCCCGGTTCGATCATCACGTCGCAATCGGTCGCGGCGCGCACCTGTTTCAGAAAGGCGATCAGATCGTCGATCTGATAATCGCTGCGCGTGACATGGTGGCCGCCGCCGAAATTGATCCATTTCAGGCGGCCGAAAAAGGGGCGCAGCATCGGTTGTACCGCGTCCCAGGTGCGCGCGAGCGGCGGGAAATCCTGTTCGCACAGCGTGTGCATATGGACGCCATCGACGCCTTCCATATGTTCGGGGAGCAGCTGGCTGACGGGAAAGCCCAGGCGGCTGCACGGCGCGGCGGGGTCATATTTCGCGACCTCGCCCTCGCTGTGCATCGGGTTGATACGCAGGCCGATGTCAAAGCGTTCGCCCTGGGCGCGCAATGCGTCGAGCAGGGGCCGAAAGCGCGTAATCTGGCCGGGCGAGTTGAAGATCAGATGATCCGACAGGCGCGCGATTTCCGGCAGGTCGGCGGCCTTGTAGCCGGCGCAATAGGTTGCAACCTCGCGATCGCCGTCGGGGCCGGCATATTCCTGGCGACCCAATCGGGCCTCGAACAGGCCCGATGCGCAGACCCCGTCGACATGCGCGGCAACGGTCGGGCCGAGCGACCACATCGAAAAGGCCTTGAGCGCGGCGAGCACACGGGCGCCCGATGCGTCGCCGATGCGGCGCAGCACCGACAGGTTCGCCCGCACTTTCGCCGCATCGACGACGAAGGCGGGTGACGGTACGCGGCTGAGATCGAAGCGCGCAAAGGCTCCGGGGTCGCCGGCACGGGTTTCCATAATCGCTCGCTCCTGATGGGCCCGTTCGGCCCGCTATGGTCGTGTGACGGTCCGGCGGCGGGTGGCGCCGTTCGACCGCTGATCGAAAATCGCGCTGACCTAGCACAAAAGCAGCGCCATCATAGAGCGATGCTTGGCGTTTCGCGTCCGACGCCAGAGGCCGCACGTCGCGCGGTCGCGCGGCAAAGGGTTTCGAAGCGCCATTGTTGGACGATTCGAAACCCTGTTTATCCTGGATGAACTACGCGCTGGCGCGGCGTCGATACTGTCCCGTCCGGCCTAGAAATCGAGTGGCGCGTCGAGTTCCTTTACCTGCCAGGGCAGGCCGTGCTTGTTGAGCATGTCCATGAAGGGGTCGGGGTCCATCTGTTCCATGTTGAACACCCCGTCGCCCGACCAGGTACCAGTGACCATCATCGCCGCGCCGATCATCGCCGGGACGCCGGTGGTATAGCTGACCGCCTGGTTGCCGGTTTCGGCATAGGCGTCCTCATGGTCGCAGATATTGTAGAGATAGAGCGTCTTTTCCTGGCCGTCCTTGCCAAGGCCGGTGGCGATGACGCCGATATTGGTCTTGCCCTTCGTCGTTTCGCCGAGGCTCGACGGTTCGGGAAGCACGGCTTTCAGGAATTGCAGCGGGATGATCTCCTTGCCTTCATAGATCACCGGGTCGATGCGCGTCATGCCGACATTCTGGAGCACGGTGAGGTGCTGGATATAGGCATCGCCGAAGGTCATCCAGAAACGGATGCGGCGGATTTCGGGCAGGTGCGTCTTCAGGCTTTCGATTTCCTCATGATACATGAGGTACATATTCTTCGGCCCCACCGCCTCGAAGTCAAAGCTCTGCTTCACCGACATCGGCGGGGTTTCGACCCAGTCGCCATTTTCCCAGTGGCGCGCCACCGCGGTAACTTCGCGGATATTGATTTCCGGGTTGAAGTTGGTCGCGAAATGCTGGCCATGGTCGCCGCCGTTGCAGTCGAGAATGTCGAGCGTGTCGATGCGCTCGAAATGATGCTTCTTGAGCCAGGTGGTGAAGACGCTGGTGACGCCGGGGTCGAAACCCGAACCCAGCAGTGCCATCAGCCCGGCCTGTTTAAAGCGGTCCTGATAGGCCCATTGCCAGTGATATTCGAACTTCGCCTCGTCGCGCGGTTCGTAATTGGCGGTGTCGAGATAATGCGCGCCGGTGGCCAGGCACGCCTCCATGATCGTCAGATCCTGATAGGGCAGGGCGAGGTTCACGACATGCGTTGCGCCAATGTCGCGGATCAGCGCGGCGGTCGCCTCGATATCGTCGGCATCGACCTCGGCGGTGTCGATGGTGACGCCGGTGCGGGCCTTGACCGATTCGGCGATCGCGTCGCATTTGAACTTGCGGCGGCTGGCGAGGGTGATGGCGGGAAAGATGTCGGCATTCATCGCCATCTTGTGAACCGCGACCGATCCGACGCCGCCTGCGCCGATCACCAAAACCTTGCTCATCGAAAATCTCCTGTGGCGGCGCGACGCCGCTTGCCTTGTCTGACCGGGCATATAGGACGAAGACATGACAGAACAAAGCCCCGATCCCCGGATGCTGGCATCGCGCGTTCCATCGCTGTCGGGGGTGGAGCGCGCCGCCGACAAAGTGGCCGAAATCCTGCCGATGACGCCGCTTTTGCCGCTGGATGTCGCGGGGCGCACCATCTGGTGCAAAGCCGAATGCCTGCAACCCGTCGGCGCCTTCAAGATTCGCGGCGCGTGGCACCGGCTGACCGATCTGACCGCGGACGATGCCGCGGCGGGGGTGGTTGGGGTGTCGAGCGGCAACCATGCCCAGGGGGTCGCCTGGGCCGCAAAACGGCTGGGCATTCGCGCGACGATCGTGATGCCCAGCAACGCGCCGCAGATGAAACTGGCGGCGACCCGCGCGCTGGGGGCAGAGGTGGTGCTGTACGACCGCGTCACCGAATCGCGCGACGCGGTGGCGGCCGAACTGATCCGCGAGCGCGGCGGAGTTTTGGTCCACGCCTATGGCGACCCGTGGATCATCGAGGGGCAGGGGACGGCGGGGCTGGAGGCGCGTGCGCAGATGCGGGCGCGCGGGATCGACGGTCCCGACCGGATCGTTGCCTGTTGCGGCGGCGGCGGGCTGACCGCGGGGCTGGCGCTGGCCTGCCCCGATGCGATCGTCACGGCGGTCGAGCCCGAAGGCTGGGACGATGTCGCCCGATCGCTGGAGGCGGGCGAGATCCTGTCGGTCCGCGACATGCGCTATCCCACCGAATGCGATGCGTTGCAGACCCCGGAGACCTGGCCGATCAATTTTGCGGTGCTCCAGGCGCGCGGGGTGCGCGGGGTGGCGGTGACGCGCGAAGAGGTGCGCCATGCCATGCGCGTCGTGTTCGAGCGGCTGCACCTGGTCGTCGAGCCTGGCGGTGCGGCGGCGCTGGCGGCGGTCCTTGCGGGCAAGGTCGAGATAGGCGACGCGACGCTGGTGACATTGTCGGGCGGCAATGTCGATCCGCAGCTTTATGCCGAGATACTGGCGGGATAAGGGTTGCGGAACAGGGCGTTCCGCACGGTGTTGATACGGGTGAAGGGAGAAGCAAATGCAAGGCAAGACGATCCTGATCACGATGGCCGCGCTCGCGCTTGCGGGATGCGAAAAGGCCGAGGCGCCGGCCCCGGCCGACGCGCAGAAGGCGCCCGCATCGACGATCGCCGATGGCGCGGATTCCGCCTCCGCCACACCGGCCGAGGCGGCCCACCGCTTTGCGAGCTGGGCCGGAAAATGGACCGGTGTCGAAGGCATGTATGTCACCATCACCCCGGCAGAGCCCGGAAAATACCGGTTGGAGATGCAATCCGATCTCGACACGAAGGGCGATTATGAAGGCACCGATGGCGAACATGGCATCGGGTTCGAACGGGGCGGCGAGCAACTGTCGCTGCGTCGCGGCAGCGGCGATGAAACCGGGCTCAAATATCTGGCCGGAAAGACCGAATGCCTCGTGGTAAAGGCGGGCGAAGGCTATTGCCGCGATTGAGCTGGTGGCGAAAGGGGGAAGCGTGACCGAGGTCAATACCGCCGCCGCCGCGGACCGGGCGGAAATCGCCGAAACGCTGGCGCAGGCGTTCCAGACCGATCCGGCCCTGAGCTGGATATTGCCCGATGCGGCGCACCGGGCGCGCGCGCTGCGCAGCCTTTTCGGGACGCTGGTCCCTGCCGACATGCGCGCGGGACTGGCGCTGCGGACGTCGGGCGGCGAGGCCGCGTCGCTGTGGCGCGCGCCGGGACGCGCGCACAGCGGGACGATGGAGTTTCTGCGCACCGTCGTTCCGCTGATCGGTGCCTTCGGCATGGCGTTGCCGCGCGGGCTGAAGGTGCAGGCCGGGATCGACGCCCACCGGCCCGCTGGCCCTTATTGGTACCTTCACTATGTTGGGGTGCGCAGCGCGCATCAGGGTAAGGGGCACGGCGGCCGGATCATCCGGGCGCAGACCGCGGTTGCGGATCGCGAGGGACTGCCATGCTGGCTCGAAACGGCGACGCCGATCAATCTGCCGCTGTATGAACGGTTGGGATTCGTCACCCAGGTCGAATGGGACGTGCCGGGCGGCGGCCCGCATTTCTGGGGGATGATGCGGCCCCCGGCGGCCTAGTCGAACCCGACGAAGCGCACCGCGTCGGCCACTGGCTTGCGGTTCGACACGACGGCGTTGGCCGGGAACTGCTGATCGGGCCAGCCCATGGCGACACAGATCATGATGAGCTGATCGTCGGGGATCTGCGCATGTTCGCGCACCACGGGGCTTTGCATGATCCCCTGGCTGTTGATCACGCAGCCAAGCCCGCGCGACCAGGCGGCATTGACCAGCGCATTCGTGACCGCGCCGCAGTCGAAGGGCGCAATATCGCTGCCCAGCAGCACGCGGTCATAAGTGACGACGATGCTGACCGGGGCATCGAACTGCCGAAAACCGCGCAGAACCCAGTCCTGGCGGGCATCGCGGTCGTCGCGTTCGATGCCCATCGCGCCGAACAATTGCTTGGCGATTTCGATCTGGCGACCGCGATGCTCGTCGGGCACCTTGTCGAAGCGGCGAAATTCGCGGCTGTCGGGATTGCCTGCCAGAATGCCGTCGGTATTCCCGCGACGGATTGCGTCGAGCGGCGCGCCGGTGACGACCGAGAAGTTCCAGCACTGATTGTTGAAGGATGATGGCGCGCGCATCGCGACCTCGATGATCTCGGCGATCAGCGCCTTCGGAACGGGTTTGTCCAGAAAACCGCGGATCGACCGGCGTCCGCAGACGACTTCGTCATAGCTCATCATGCTTGTCGCTCGCTGTGCGTTGCTGAAGTTCGGCAAGGGCCAGCCATTCGGGATCGTCGAACAGCTGAAAATCGAGCGGGAACGCCTGTTTTCCGGCCAGAACCCTGTTGAGATTTTCCATGAATTCCGATGCGTCGGGCGTATAGAACCGCCATTCGCGGGCACCGTTTTCGGTCACGACCGCGACGCCGGAGCCCCAATATCGTTCGTGGTCGGAAGCGTCGAGAATGGCATCTTCGAATTCGACCATCCGGTCGAGCGTCTCGTCGTCGGGGAAGGTGCCCGCGCTGGCGTCGGCATATTGCCAACGGACGATGACGAGATTGGAAAAGAGCGCCTTGTCGGCGTTCGAGGGCATTCCGCTTCGGTAACGGGCCAGAATGGGACCGTTCGGTCCCATTCCTTTTGCCATGACCCAATCGTCTGTGGGGAAAATGCCCGGCTCGCTCACGCCGCCTTCTGAAGCTGCAGTTCGAGCCGATCCCAGATTTCCACGAGCGCCTGCGTCAACTCGCGCATCATCGCTTCATCATGCGCCGGACCCGGCGTGAAGCGCAGGCGTTCGGTGCCGCGCGGCACGGTCGGGAAATTGATCGGCTGCACATAGACGCCATATTCGGCGAGCAATATGTCGCTGATCTTCTTTGCGCGTACCGGGTCGCCGACCATCAGCGGGACGATGTGGGTGACCGAATCCATCACCGGCAGGCCCGCGTCGCGGAAGCTTTTCTTCAGGAAAGCGGCGGCGGCCTGTTGGGCATCGCGCTCGACGCTCGATTGCTTGAGGTGGCGCACGCTTGCCAGCACGCCGGCGACGAGCACCGGCGACAGGCTGGTGGTGAAGATGAAGCCCGGAGCATAGCTGCGGATGACATCGACGATATTCTTGTCGGCGGCGATATAGCCGCCCATCACGCCGAACGCCTTGCCGAGCGTGCCTTCGATGATCGTCACCCGGCTCGCCGCTTCGTCGCGATCGGTGATGCCGCCGCCGCGCGGGCCGTACATGCCGACGGCATGGACCTCGTCGCAATAGGTGATGGCGTTATACTTGTCGGCAAGGTCGCAGATCGCGTGGATCGGGGCGATGTCGCCGTCCATCGAATAGACGCTTTCGAACGCGATGACCTTGGCCGCTTCGGGATCGTCGGCGGCCAGCATCTCTTCGAGATGGGCGAGGTCGTTATGGCGCCATACGCGCTTTTCACACCCCGAATTGCGGATACCCGCGATCATCGAGGCATGGTTGAGTTCGTCCGAATAGATGATGCAGTTCGGCAAAAGCTTTCCGAGCGTGCCGAGCGTCGCCTCGTTCGAAATATAGCCCGAGGTGAAAAGCAGCGCGCCTTCCTTGCCGTGCAGGTCGGCAAGTTCAGCCTCGAGGTCGACGTGATAATGGGTGTTGCCGCCGATATTGCGGGTGCCGCCCGACCCGGCGCCGACGTCGTGCAGCGCCTCTTCCATCGCGCCGAGCACCTTGGGGTGCTGGCCCATGGCCAGATAGTCGTTCGAGCACCAGACGGTAATCGGCTTTGGCCCATTGTGGCCGGCAAAGCAGCGCGCATTGGGGAAGGCACCCTTGTTGCGCAAAATGTCGATGAAGACGCGGTAACGGCCTTCCTCGTGAAGGCGATCGATGGCCCGGGCGAAAATATCGTTGTAGTTCACAATGCAGCCCCGCGGATTGTTCCAGCGCGTGCCGCTCCCTCCAGCGGCAGTGTTTCGCCGGGCAATAGCGTTGAAATTGGCCGAAATCCAGTGCGAACGATTCGCAGTCATGGGTCAAATTGTCCCAATCGGGCGAGCCGTAACGTCAAGCGGCGTCCAGCATAGCGCTACATCGCAACGATTGGCGGTTGGCGGCGCCGCGCCTAGGGTTCATGGGCGCATATCCTGGAAAACGAAGGAGCATCAGATGCTTGTGACCGTCCTGCGAATATTTCCGATGGCGCTGGGCGCGGCATGGCTGGTCGCTGCGCCGGCCGCCCCCTCGGTCGAACCGACGCGGGCGCCGTTCGACGCGGTTCGCGCGGATTGCGAGGATTTTCGCGGGGCGACCATCTGTTCCTATCAGGTGACGAAGCAGCGGGGCGACCGGGTTTGCGGGATACAACGCTATTTCGCGACCAACGCCTATTATTACCAGAGATTCGTGGCGACGGTGGACGGCGATGTCGCGCGGATTGCCAAGATCTGCGGCGATCCGGGGTCCGAAACCGACACATATTGCCGCGGACAGGCGCCCGATCATGCGAGCAAGGTCGGCTGGGGGACGTCGGATGCGCTGCTCGTCGCCTGCGAAGGCGGCCGCTATGACGCGAAAAGCGGGAAGGTGGTCGGTTGCACGGCGGAGGCGTCATCGGCGCCCGCGCATCGCGAAACCGATCTGCCGGCGCTGGTCGATGATTTGGACAGCGACGGTCCCGACACTGAAAATCTCGCCTGGTTGAAGCGCTGTGTCGCCGGGCAGGAGGATTAGGCGCCCAGCGCGCTAGACGAGATCGATGCGGCCGAGCCCGAAGCGGGCGAGGGCCGATACGGGGGGCGGCGGATGATCGTCGCTGCGCGTAAAGACCGCAGTGCCCATCGACGCCGCTGCCGGCCAATCCTGTCCTTCGGTCAGATGGGCGATGCGCCGGGCGATGCCGCCGGCACCATCGATCAGCCGGACGCCCGGGCCCGCCGCCTGCGCCAGTTCGTCGGCAAGCAGCGGAAAATGGGTGCAGGCGAGGACGATCACATCCATGGCATCGCCGCCGGGCTGTTCGCGAAGGCCCGCGATCGCGCGGGCGATGACCGCAGGATCAACCGGTGCGCCGTGAAGCTTTGCCTCTGCGGCGGCGACCAGTTCGGGGCTGCCGTGGCGCAGCACCGTCTGGCCTGCGGCAAAACGGGCCGACAGGTCGTCGACATAGGGTTGGCGTACCGTCGCGCGCGTCCCCAAAACCCCGATCACACCGCTGCGCGTCAGCAATGCGGCGGGCTTGATGGCGGGAACCGTGCCGACGATGGGCAGGTCGAGGGCGGCGCGCACATGGGCCAGCGCGATGGTCGAGGCGGTGTTGCAGGCGATGACCGCGAGGCGCGGCCGATAGCGTTCGACCAGCCGGCCGAGCAGGGCCGGAACCCGCGCCGCCAGTTCGGCCTCGCTCTTCTGGCCATAGGGGAGCCCGGCATAATCGGCGGCATAGACAACAGGTGCCGTCGGCAACAGCGCCCGCGTCGGTTCGAGGATGGTGAGGCCGCCAAGGCCGCTGTCGAAGAAGAGGATGGGGGCATCGGGCGGCGGGACGTGCATCGGGGTCGCCTAGCAGGCGGCACCGCGGCGCTCAATGGGCCAAAGACTCCGCCCTTTTGGAGCTATCGACCCCGAATCCGTTGAAAGCTGCGCGCAATATCGCCAAGGTGCGCGCGAACGAGCTGGGGAGCATCATGTCCGTCTATCTTTTGATCGCCGCTGCCTACCTGCTCGGCTCCATCCCTTTCGGGGTCATCCTGACGCGATTGTCGGGTGCGGGTGATCTGCGGCAGATCGGGTCGGGCAATATCGGCGCGACCAATGTGCTGCGCACCGGGCGCAAGGGATTGGCAGCGGCGACGCTGCTGCTCGACGGGGCAAAGGGGGCCGTGGCGGTGTTGCTCGCGCGACATTTCCTGCCCGGGCTTGGCGATGACGGGGCGATGATCGCAGGCGCCGCTGCGATGATCGGTCATTGCTATCCGGTTTGGCTGAAATTCCGGGGAGGAAAGGGGGTCGCCACCCTGCTCGGGCTTGCGTTGGCGCTGGCCTGGCCGATCGGGCTGGTGTTCGCTGCGGCTTGGCTGGGGACGGTGCTGTTGCTGCGCATCTCGTCGCTTGGCGGCATGGTGGGCGCGGTGTCCGCGCCGCTCGCCGCGCTCGCCTTCGGCTATCCGACCTATGCCGTTGGCCTGGCCGGGCTGGCGGTGATCGTGTTGTGGCGGCATCGCGAGAATATCGCTCGGCTGCGCGCCGGAACCGAGCCCCGCGTCGGCGGAAAGAAGGACGCTGCGTGACAGCGGCCGAGCGGCTGGCGCGGCTGCGCCTGATCCGCACGCCGCATGTCGGCCCGGTGAGCTGGCACCAACTGATCCAGCGCTTTGGTTCGGGCGAAGCCGCGCTTGATGCGCTGCCGCAGCTTGTCCTGCGAGGCGGCAGTGGCAAACCCCGGATCGCGTCCGCGGCGCTCGTCGAGCAGGAAATGGAACGGGTCGCGATGCTGGGCGCGCGATACCTGTTCAGCGACGACCGAGACTATCCACCGCTGTTGCGCGCCGTCGCGGACGCGCCGCCGGTCCTCATCATGCGCGGAGATGCCGCGATTTTGCATCGCCCCGCGGTCGCCATCGTCGGCGCGCGCAACGCATCGGCGGTCGCCTGTCGCTTTGCCCGCCAGCTCGCCGCCGACCTGGCCGGGCAGGGCATTGCAATAGTCAGCGGCCTGGCGCGCGGCGTCGACACGGCGGCGCATGTCGGCGGGCTTGGGGGCGCGACTGTCGGCGTGATCGCCAGCGGAATCGATGTCGCCTTTCCGCCGGAAAATGCCGAATTGCAGGACCGCATCGCCGCCGGGCACCTGCTGCTTGCGGAGCAGCCGCCGGGAACCGAGCCACTCGCGCGCCATTTTCCGTCGCGCAACCGGATCATAGCCGGAGCGGCCCATGCGACCGTGGTGATCGAGGCGGCGCCGCGATCGGGGTCGCTGATCACCGCGCGCCGTGCCGCCGACTATGGGCGCGAGGTGATGGCCGTGCCCGGATCGCCGCTCGACCCGCGCGCGCAGGGTTGCAACCAGCTTATCCGCGACGGTGCGACGCTGATCCAGAATGCCGCCGATGTGATCGAGGCGATCGGGCCCATCGATCCGCGCATGGTGCGCGACCCAGCCGCGCGCGATACAGAGCGGCGCGATACAGGGGGACGCCAGATGGGCGGCGATGCGCGCGCGCCGTTTCCTCCATCGCCCCGGGGTATCGAGCCGAGGGACGAGTCGGCAGGCGAGGGGGAGCGCCGGGCGATCGCGGAACTGCTGGGTCCGACGCCGGTGACGATCGACGAGCTGGTCCGCCAGTCGGGGCGCTCCGCTGCGACCGTGCAGCTGATCGTGCTGGAATTGGAGCTGGCAGGACGGATCGAGCGCCACGCCGGTGCGAAAATCTCGCTGGTGTGAGGGGAGGCACAACGGGGGCTTTGTCCGCCCGGCCATCGTCGGTTCCGGTTCAGTCATGGTTCAGCGGCTGAAACACAGATTCGTGATATTCTATTACATGCGGGGAACAAGGCCATGCAAAGTCGTTGGATGACAGGCGTAACGATGCTTGCGGTGCTGGCGACGGTGCCAGCGCCGCTGCCGATCGCGACGGCCCCGGCACAGGCCGCCGACCGCCAGGGCTTTTGCCGGACGGCAGACCCCCTGCCTCGGCTGGCACCCGAGGCGCAATCGCAGCAGACCAGCGGCGCATCGGACCGGCGCGGCGGCGAACCGTATCTGGAGAAGATGGTTGGAGCTCCGCCGCCGCCGGCCCCGCCGCCGCCGCCGGTGATGGCGCTGCCCGCCCCCGTCGCCGCCGACGAAGTGATGGTGACGGGCGCGCGCGTGTCGCCGCCCGCGCCATCGGCCGCGGAAGCATCGGCGGCGGGCGGCTATGATCGTGCCGTGCCGCCGCCGGTCCCGCCATACCCACCCTATCCGCCGCGCCCCCAGCCGCAACCGCAGGCGGGAATATTGACCGCCGGCGAGCATGACGACCTGCTCAATCCCGAACTGTATGCCGCCTATGTGAACCGCAGCAATCTGGGGCAGGAGATCCGGGTTCTGCCGCGTGTCGATACGACGCGGGTGGTGACGGTGAAGGTGCAGGACCGCAACGGGCAGCCGATCCCCTTTGCCGACGTCACCGTGACCTGTTCGGACGGGAACCGGATCACCATGGCGACCCAGGCCGACGGCAGCGCGGTCTTTTTTCCCGGCCTTGACCGGCTTAGCGAGCGGATCAGCGTTTCGGCGCGCAAGAATGGGCGCCAGATCGCCGATACGCGGCCGGTGCTTGTCTCGCGCGCCTCTGGCGGACAGCTCGTCGGCCTCACCGCGAACCAGCAGGCGACCCGCGCGAGCAAGCTGGACCTGATGCTGGTGATCGACACGACGGGCAGCATGGGGGACGAGATACGTTACCTTCAGGCCGAGCTGCGGTCGATCATGGCCGCCATCACGCGCAAGCATAGCGACCTTGATATCCGGGTCGGTTTTGTCTTCTATCGCGACCTTGGCGACGAATATGTCACCCGGACGGTCGCGTTCGACCGCGATATCGGGCGTGCGCAGGGCGTTCTGGCACAGCAATATGCGACCGGTGGCGGCGATTATCCCGAGGCGATGGACCAGGCGCTGATCCGTGCGGTCGGGCAGCAGTGGCGCCCCGATGCCGTGAAGTCGTTGTTGCTGGTCGCCGACGCACCGCCGCACGACGAACAGTTCGCGCGGACGTGGGCGGCGGCGGAGGCGGCGCGGGCCAAGCGCATTCACATCACCCCTGTCGCGGCGTCGGGCGTTGCCGACAAGGCCGAATATGCGATGCGCGCGATGGCCGCGGCCACCCAGTCGCGGTATCTGTTCCTGACCGACGACAGCGGGGTCGGCAATCCCCATGCTCCGCCGGCGATCGACTGTTACCTCGTCACCCGGCTCGACGCGCTGGTCCGGCGCGTCATCGACAGCCAGATCAGCGGCCGTCGCATCGAGCCCGACGGGCAGGAGGTGATCCGCAGCGTGGGCAAATATGACGCTGGAAAATGCATCCTGCCCGCCGATTTTCGCTGGCAGGAGGGGTGACGGACCGATGCCGCGCCATTGACTTGGTGCGGCATCTGGTCGATGCGGGAGGCGTGGGTTGCTTCGATAAGCCCTCTCTCAGGCCGGACGGGTCGGCCGGTGGAGATGGGGGTCGGAGGAAAGACCCATGAAAAATCTGCTGTCGGCCGTTGCGGCCGCAGTGCTGCTCGTCCAGCCCATTTTACTCGCCGCCAAAGACAAGGATCCGGTCAAGATTTCGGGACCGGCCAATGCCAAAAACGTCACGACCGTCGCGGTCGCGGGCTTCAACATCGGCTTCATCTTTGAATCGATCGACCAGAAGCAAAAGACCGGTGGCCTGATGGGCGCCTTTGGCGGCACGACCAAGGCGCAGAGCGAGTTGGTCGGGGTCACGCCCCAGATGATGCAGGCGATTACCGATGCCGCCTATGCGGACTTCGTTCGGCAGATGGAAGGGCGCGGCTATGTCGTGCAACCGGCGGCCGAGCTGTTCGGCCATGCCGCGCTGGCCAAGGCCAAGCCACAGGCCGGGCCGGTCGATATCAACATCACGCTGGAAAAGGGAAGCAAGGGCAAGGCGACCTATTTCAAGCCGTCGGCATTGCCGTCGCTGTTGATGCTTCCCGGCGATTTTACCGGGTCGGGGATGAGCAGCATGGGGTTGAACATGGCGGCGGGGCAAGCTGGTTCGGCCCTGTCATCCTATGCAAAGCAGGCGGGCGTCGGGGTCGTCAATGTCGTCTATCTCGTCGATTTTTCGGACCAGAAACGACCGGGCTTCTTCAGTTTCGGCGGCGGGATCAATGTGAACAGCGGACTGTCGGTCGCGGCCGATTTTTCGCGCATGACGCTGATCGCGCCCAGCGGAAAGCAGGCCGTCATAACCATGACTGCGCCGGTCGGGGTCGAGGGCGAGTTCATCGAGAAAAGCGATGCGTCGACCGGCACCGAAAAGGCCGTGCAGTCGACCGCCAATGTCGCGGGCGGCCTGGCCGCCGCCGCCGGAATCGGCCTGCCGCGTTTTGGCAAGACGCGCAAATTCCAGTTCACGGCCAAGCCCGGAAATTATGAGGAGGGTGCGGCCAAGGCGGCGAGCCTTGCCAGCGAATTGTTGATCGGGCGTCTCGGCGCGCTGCGTTGACATCCGCCTTGCGGGCGCCCAAATCCCCTCTTGACGGACGGGCAGGGTGCCCGCAACCCTCGCGCGTGTATGTGTAAGGGTTCCCGGGGAACGGATTTTCAATGCAATTGGTAATTGTCGAATCGCCCGCAAAGGCGAAAACGATCGAGAAATATCTCGGTCGCGATTTCAAGGTGCTCGCCAGCTATGGCCATGTGCGCGACCTGCCGCCCAAGGACGGATCGGTCGATCCCGACGAGGGTTTCGCGATGCAGTGGCAGCTTTACCCCGAAAAGGCGAAGCGGATGAAGGACATCCAGGACGCGGCAAAACAAGCCGATCGCCTGATCCTCGCCACTGACCCTGATCGCGAGGGAGAGGCGATCAGCTGGCATGTGCAGGAATTGCTGCGCAGCAAAAAGGCGCTGCCGCAGGCGGTCGACCGCGTGACCTTCAATGCGATCACCAAACAGGCCGTGACCGATGCGATGGCGCATCCGCGAGAGCTGGATACGGACCTGATCGACGCCTATCGCGCGCGCCGCGCGCTCGATTATCTGGTCGGCTTCACCCTGTCGCCGGTTCTGTGGCGCAAGCTGCCCGGTGCGAAGTCCGCAGGCCGCGTCCAGTCGGTCACGCTGCGCATGATCGTCGAACGCGAGCGCGAGATCGAGGCGTTCGTCGCGCAGCAATATTGGTCGATCACCGGCCTGTTCGAAATGGGCGGCACCCCGTTCAAGGCGCGGCTGGCGCGATGGCGCGGCGACAAGATCGAGCGGCTGTCGATCACCACCGAGGCCGATGCGCGCGCGGCGGAAGCCGATGTGAAAGCCGGCCATTTCACGGTCGATCTGGTCGAAACCAAGCCGCTGACCCGCAACCCGCCGCCGCCCTTCACCACCTCGACCCTGCAACAGGAAGCCGCACGCAAGCTCGGCTTTTCGGCCAGCCACACGATGCGGGTGGCGCAGGATCTCTATGAAGATGGTGCGATCACCTATATGCGTACCGATGGCGTCCAGATGGACGGCAGTGCGATCAGCGCCGCCCGCCGTGCGATCGCCGACCGCTATGACGGCGGCTATGTTCCCGACAAGCCGCGCCAATATCAGGCCAAGGCCAAAAACGCGCAGGAAGCGCACGAAGCGATCCGCCCCACCGATTTTGGCAAGGACAAGGTCGGCGGCGGCGATCATGCGCGCCTGTATGACCTGATCTGGAAGCGCGCACTGGCGAGCCAGATGGCCTCTGCGCGGCTCGAACGCACGAGTATCGACCTGACCGACGGCACCGGCAAGACGATGCTGCGCGCGACCGGACAGGTCGTGAAGTTCCCCGGTTTCCTCGCCCTCTATGACGAAGGGCGCGACGACGCCGAGGACGAGGATGCCCGCCTGCTTCCCGCCATGGCCAAGGGTGATGCGCCCGCGAAAACCGGCGTCGAGGTCGAGGCCCACGAAACCCAGCCGCCGCCCCGCTATTCGGAAGCCAGCCTGGTCAAGAAGATGGAAGAGCTCGGCATCGGGCGTCCCTCGACCTACGCCGCGATCCTGCAGGTGCTGAAGGATCGTGCCTATGTGCGCGTCGAAAAGAATCGCTTCTTTCCCGAAGAGAGCGGACGGCTGCTCACGGCTTTCCTCGAGCGTTTCTTCGAACGCTATGTCCAATATGACTTTACGGCGGGCCTGGAAGAAGAGCTTGACGACGTTTCGGGCGGCCGCGCGCAGTGGCAGGCCGTGCTCGAGCGTTTCTGGCGCGATTTCAAGCCGCGCACCGGCGAGGTGATGGAACAGAAGCCGTCGGAAATCACCGCGGCGCTCGACGAGTTTCTCGGCCCCTATCTTTTCCCCGACAAGGGCGACGGCAGCGACCCGCGCGTCTGTCCCAATTGCAGCACGGGACGGCTTGCGCTGCGCGGCGGACGCTTTGGGCCCTTTATCGCGTGCAGCAACTATCCCGAGTGCAAGTTCACGCGGAAGTTTGCGCAGCCGGGTGGCAATGGCGAGGCCGATACCGGCCCCGAAACGCTGGGCAGCGATCCCGACAGCGGGCTGGAGGTGACGAAACGCAGCGGACGTTTCGGCCCCTATGTCCAGCTTGGCGACGGCAAGGAAGCCAAGCGCTCGTCAATTCCCAAGGATATTCCGGGCGAGGATTTCGACCTCGACTATGCGTTGCGGCTATTGAGCCTGCCGCGCGATGTCGGCGTGCATCCCGAAAGCGGGAAGCCGATCGTCGCCGGGCTGGGGCGCTATGGCCCCTATCTGCTCCATGACGGCAAATATACCAAGTTGACCGGCACCGCCGAAATCTTCGAGATCGGCATGAACGCCGCCGTGGCCCGGATCGCCGACGCCGCGAATGGCGGCGGTCGCGGTGCGCGCGCCAAGGCCGAGCCGCTCAAGACCTTTGGCCCGCATCCGACCAGCGGCGGCGAAATGAAGCTGATGGCGGGACGTTTCGGCCCCTATGTCACCGACGGCGCCACCAATGCGACTTTGCCCAAGACGGTCGAGCCCGACGCGCTCACCGCCGAAGAAGCCGTCGCGCTGATCGACGCCCGCGCGGCAAAGGGGCCGGCCAAGGGCAAGAAAAAGGCGGCGCCGAAAAAAGCTGCCGCCAAGAAGGCGGTAGCGAAAAAGGCGCCTGCCAAGAAGGGCACGGCTAAGGAATAAGCCTGTCGGGCGTCGCCAATATTCTTGGCGGCGCCCCGTTATTTTCCGTTACGGCAATTGTTGTGTTCGTGATAGCCTGTCGCCCTGGGTCATTGGCCGTGGGGAGACGGATTATGGCGGACATTCGGCGTGGCAGGGCAAGGGCGACTTGGCTGGCGGCGGTTTTGTTGTCGACGGTGGCGATAGCGCCGCTGAGTGCGCAGGACGTGCAGCAGAACGAAGAAGAAAAGGCGCAGAATCTCGTCGTCGTCACCGGCACGCGCATCCGGCAAGGAGGCGCACAGGATATCCAGCATTTTCGGTCGATGGCGATCGAGGCGAGTACATTGCCTCGACCCGAATCGCTGACGGTCGAAGGCTTGATGGGCGAACATGACCTGACGCTGCCTGCCGCCGGACCGTGCGATAAGCTCTTTTGCCTCAATGTTCAGGCGACAGCCGCCAATCTGCCGACGCGCCCCGACGACAAATTGTTCGTCGGGCTGGCGTTCGACAGCAACGTCGATGCCGACAAGCTGAAACGGGGACCGGTGAGCCTGATGGCCGTCGTCGACAGGTCGGGATCGATGGGCGGCCCGCCGATGGAGAATGTGAAGGCGGCGCTTCATGCTTTGGTCGATCAACTGGGGCCGAAGGACCGGTTGGGCATCGTCATCTATGGCAACGACAGCAAGGTGCATCTGCAACCGACGGCGGCGAACGGCGACAAGCGCTTGCTGCACGACGCGATCGACGCCATCGCCATACTTGGCTCCACCTATATGGAGGCGGGGCTGAAGCTCGGCTATGACGCCGCGTTCCGGGAAGCGAAAAGCTTTGACGGGTCGGTGCGTATGATGCTGTTCACGGACGAGCAGCCGAATGTTGGGCGCACCGATGCTTCCAGCTTCATGGGCATGGCCGAGGAGGCGTCGCGCAAGGGAATCGGGCTGACGACGATCGGCGTCGGCGTTCAGTTCAACGGCGCGCTGGCGACCAAGGTGTCGAGCGTGCGCGGCGGCAATCTGTTCTTCGTCGATGGCCCCGCCAAGGGCGGCGAACTGATGCAGAAGGAATTCCGCAATATGGTGAGCGAGGTCGCGCACGACCTCGTCATGACGCTCGCGCCGCATCCGGGTTACAAGATCAGCGGCGTATTCGGCGTTCCCGGCGACATGATGAGCGAAGGGCGCGACGGCGCGGTGGCGATCACCGTGCCATCAGTGTTCCTGTCGTCAAACGGCGGCGGCATTTATGCGTCGCTGGCGAAGGCCGACAGCCGGGCGAACCTGCCCGCCGTCAAGCTGGACGGGCAGGCGTCACTGATGGACGTGCGGCTGAGTTATGTCAGTGCGCTTGATGGCAGCAAGCATAGCGATGCTGTGAGCGTGGGGGTGCCGTCCGCTACGCCTCATGCCAATTTGCGGCTCGCGCAGGTGCTGGTCGACGAATATGTCTCGCTCAACGCCGCGACCCGCGCCTTCCATCACGATGGCGATCCGAAGGCGGCTTTTGCGTTGCTCGACGGGCTCAACAATCGGCTCGCAGCGGTCGATTTTGCTGACATGAAGGGTGAGCTAGAACTGGTCGGCACGATGCGGGGCAAGGCCGCGCTCTATGCGGGCTACGGCGGCGAAGCGCTGAAACACCAGGCCGCCGTGGCGGCGCCAGGCGCCAGCGCGCGCGCGCGGCCTGTCGATGTCGTGGCGGCCGAGGATTTCGAACCTGATGGCCGCTATGGCTGGAAGGCGCTCAAAATGGCGCGGGTCCTTGGGAAATGGCGCGTGGTTGCACTGAGCGGCGTCGATGAGCTGTCGTACGGCGACACGGTCGAATTCACTGACGATCAGGAGTTTGTCACCTAATTCCGGCGCCCGCTGCGCGGCGAGGGTGAAATGTACCAGAATTTCCAAATCAACGAGAAGGAAATCTATATTCCGGACGGCGATCTGCGCGTCCGCTATCGGTTCGACGGCGACAGGCTACGGCTGACATCAGCGGACAGGCAGATACGGATCGTGCTGGCGCGCGACGGGGTGAGTTAGGGTAGGGGCGCCTTGCGCGCCCCTCAATCCACCCAGTCGAGGCCCATGTCGCGATACACGCTGCGGTCTTCGTCCCAGTTTTCCTTGACCTTGACGTGCAGGAACAGGTGGACCTTGCGGCCCATGAGTTCGGCGAGCTCGGCGCGGGCGCGGGCGCCGATTTCCTTGATGCGGGCACCGCCCTTGCCCAGCACGATGGCGCGCTGGTTGTCGCGTGCGACATAGATCTGCTGGTGGATTTCCGCGCTGCCGTCGGGGCGCGTCTTGAACAGCTCGGTCTCGACGGTCGACTGGTACGGCAGTTCCTCGTGGAGTTGGCGATACAGCTGTTCGCGGGTGATTTCGGCGGCGAGCATCCGTTCGGGCGCGTCGCTGACTTCATCTTCGGGGAAATGCCACGGCCCCTCGGGCATCAGGGCGGCAAGATGTGCCTTGAGCTCGGGAACGCCGTCGCCGGTGCTGGCGGCGATGAAGAAGGTTTCGTCGAAAGCGAGCCGCTGGTTGAGTTCGGTCGCGACGGTCAGCAGCTTGTCCTTTTTCGACAGGTCGACCTTGTTGAGCACCAGATATTTCTTCTCGGGCCGTTTTGCGACGCCTTCGAGCACGCGCTCGACGCGGCCGGTCAGCTTTGCCGCCGCATCGACCATGACCAATATCGCCTCGGCCTCTTCCAGGCTGCCCCAGGCGGCGGCGACCATCGCGCGGTCGAGCCGGCGGCTCGGCGCAAAAATGCCGGGGGTATCGATCAGGACGATCTGGGTGTCGCCTTCCATCGCCACGCCCATCAGGCGGGTTCGGGTGGTCTGCGCCTTGGGGCTGACGATCGCGACCTTTTGGCCGACGAGCGCGTTCACCAGGGTCGATTTGCCGGCATTGGGCGCGCCGACGACGGCCACGAAACCGCAGCGCTGAGTCATTTTACTTCTTCCTCCGTCAACCGCGCGAGCAGCGCGGTCGCAGCGGCCTTTTCGGCCGCCTGTTTCGATGCACCTTCGCCCTCGGCCTCGGCGAGCTTGCCGACCGCGACCGCGACGCGAAAGCGGGGGGCGTGGTCGGGGCCTTCGCGGCTGACCAGGCGATATTCGGGTGGGCGGCGCTTGCGGGCAAGCGCCCATTCCTGCAGCGCGGCCTTGGGATGCTTGGGCGCGGCCACCTGGCCTTCGATCATCCCGCCCCAGTTGCGGACGATGAAGGCGCGTGCCGCGTCTTCGCCGAGATCGAGCCACAGGGCGCCGATCAGTGCCTCCAGCACATCGGCGGCGATATTGTCGCTGTGACGGCCGCCGTCGCCGATCGCCTGGGCGCCGAACCGGACATGCGCGTTAAGGTCGAGGCCCTGCGCGATGCGCGCGCAGGTCTCGCCGGAAGCGAGCGCGTGGAGCCGCGACGACAGCTCCCCTTCGGCTGCCCTTGGAAAACGGCGAAAAAGTTCGGATGCGATCACCAGTCCCAGGACCCGATCGCCCAGGAATTCCAGCCGCTGATAGTCGCCCGCGCCGCTGCTGCCGTGGGTCAGGGCCTCGTGGTAAAGGCCAAGGTTGCGGGGGTCGGCGCCGATGATCGCGGCGATTGTTTCCGCGGGCACGCCGCCGGTCAAAAACCTTCCCCGATACGTTCCCAGCGTGCGGCGGTGAACCAGCTGATCGGGTTGAACCAGCTCGCCGATCCGTCGGTGGAGAACATGCCGACCAGCGCATGGCCGACCAGATTTTCTTCGGGTACCAGGCCGATGCCCTGGTTTTCCATTGCGGGGAAGCGGCTGTCCGCGCTGCGGTCGCGGTTGTCGCCCATCAGGAACAAATGCCCCTCGGGGACGGTGACGAGCGGCGTGTCGTCTTCCGCGATGGGGACGATGTCGAGGATCGCATAGCTGCGGCCGCTGGGCAGGGTTTCGCGGAACTGCTTGTAACGGCACTGACGCTGACCGTTGTCGGCGACCTCCTCAAACTCCGGGGCATAGCAGGGCAGGGTGCCCATCGCGCGCGACGCATCGATCATGTTCTGCGTCACCGGAATGACGAAATCGGGCATTGCCTCGCGCTTCAGCGGCGTACCGTTCAGCCAGACGATTCCGTCGCGCAGCTGCACCGTGTCGCCGGGCAGGCCGATAACGCGCTTGATATAGTCATTGTCGTTGACCGGCGGCGCCTTGAAAACCACGACATCGCCGCGTTCGGGCGAGCGCGGGAAAATCCGGCCGGGGATCAGCGGCACGCTGAACGGCAGGCTGTAGCGCGAATAGCCATAGGCCATCTTGTTCACGAGCAGATAGTCGCCGATCAGCAGGCGCGGCTGCATCGATTCCGAAGGGATGTTGAAGGGCGACAGAAAGAAGCTGCGGAAAACCAGCACCGCGACCGCAAGCAGCGCAAGGAAGCGAACGGTGTCGACCGCCTCTTCCTTGGCGGAGACCGGCGCGGGGCCGGGCGAGGCCGGAGCCGGGGCGATATGAGGCGGATTTTCAGCGGCGATGGGTGCATCGGTCATGGGGCGCATTGGCTATGAATAGGTCTGCGCGTCAAGCAAATATCGGCGGACGACGCTGGTGCCGGTTCGGCGACTGGCCTATGGAAGCGCGCGACGAAATCAGAACCCGCCCGGATCGAGCATGGCTCAAGCCCTTTTTTCTGAATGTTTCTTATGAAAAGGCGGGGGCTCTGCCCGATCCGAACGGAAAGAGAGGATGGATCGATGACGACCGCAGCGGAAAACTGGCAGGCGCTTTCCCATTGGCAGCCGCAGAAGATCGTCGATCTGGTGACAGCCGACCCGGCCGCCCGCCTGTCCGCGACGGTGCGAACCGTCGCCGATATTCGTTTCGATTTCGCCAAGACGCATCTTGACGCCGACGCCGCGGCAATCCTGTCGCGTCTGGCCGCCGCGCAGGATTTTGACGCACGTCGCAAGACGCTTTTCTCGGGCGGTATCGCCAATCCCACCGAAAACCGCGCCGCCGAACATGGCGCCGAGCGCGGTGACGGGGCGCCGGAATCGGTCCACCGGGCTCAGGCGTTGCACCAGCGGATGCGCATGCTGGTCGATGCGGTCGAGGCGGGCGCGTTCGGCGAAATCCGCCACCTGCTCCATATCGGCATCGGCGGATCGGCGCTTGGCCCCGACCTGCTGATCGACGCGCTTGGCCGCCATGGCTCGCGCTATGATGTCGCAGTCGTTTCGAACGTCGACGGCGCCGCATTGGCCGAAGCCTTTGCCCGCTTCAGTCCCGAACATACGCTGGTCGCGGTCGCGTCCAAAACCTTTACCACCACCGAAACATTGCTGAACGCCGCGTCGGCGCTGCAATGGCTGGAGGAAGCCGGGGTCGAGGATCCGCAGGGCCGCTTCATCGCGCTGACCGCCATGCCCGATCGGGCGATCGAATGGGGGATCGACGAGACGCGCATCCTGCCGTTCAGCGAGACCGTCGGCGGTCGCTATTCGCTCTGGTCGTCGATCGGCTTTCCCGCAGCGCTGGCGCTTGGCTGGGACGCCTTTGCCGACCTGCTCGAAGGCGCGGCGGAGATGGACCGGCATTTCCGCCTGTCGGACGGGGAAGATAATGTCTGTCTGCTCGCGGCCTTTGTCGATCAACTCTATGCCAATCGGCTGGGCTGTCAGACCCGCGCCGTCTTTGCCTATGACGAACGCTTGCGCCTGCTTCCCGACTATCTCCAGCAACTGGAAATGGAATCGAACGGCAAGTCGGTGATGCTGGACGGGCAGCCCGTCGGCCGGGCGAGCGCGGCGATCACCTGGGGCGGCGTGGGCACCGATGCCCAGCACGCGGTGTTCCAGCTGCTGCATCAGGGAACGCACCTGACCCCCGTGGAATTCGTCGTCGCGCGCGAGCCCGATCATCTGCTCGACGATGCCCATCACGAAACGCTCGTCGCCAACTGCATCGCGCAGGGCGCGGCGTTGATGACCGGGCGGGCGAGCGAGGATGGCGCGCGCAACTATCCCGGCGACCGGCCGTCGACGACGATCCTGCTCGACCAGGTGACGCCGCGCAGCCTGGGGGCACTGATCGCCTTTTACGAGCATCGGACCTTTGCCAATGCCGTGCTGCTCGGCATCAATCCGTTCGACCAGTTCGGGGTCGAGCTGGGCAAGGAAATGGCAAAGGGGCTGGCCGAAGGAACGGTGGCGTTCGACCCCGCCACCCGCGCGCTGATGGACGCCGCGCTGGACGATTGACCCGCGCCCGCGTGCCGTCCGACCCCGGGCGGCGCGCGATTTGCGGTTGGCAAGGTGCGCGTGCGTAACCACATGGGGGTCCGACACGTATTCCACCCGAACCGGAAACTGGGGGCCTTATGAGCAAATTTGATTTCGACCTGTTTGTGATCGGCGCAGGGTCGGGCGGCGTGCGCGCGAGCCGGGTCGCGGCATCGCATGGCGCGCGCGTCGCGGTGGCCGAGGAGCATCGGGTCGGCGGAACCTGCGTCATCCGCGGATGCGTGCCCAAGAAGCTGCTCGTCTATGGCGCGCATTTTGCCGAGGATCTGAAGGATGCGCGCCAGTTCGGCTGGGACGTCCCCGATTGCAAGTTCGATTGGGACCGGCTGCGCGACAATGTTCTGAACGAAGTGACGCGGCTCGAAGGCCTTTACGGCCAGACGCTCGACAATCACAAGGTGACGCTGTTCAAGAGCCGCGCGACCGTGGTGGGGCCGCAGAAGGTGAAGCTGGACGACGGCAAGGAAGTGACCGCCGAACGCATCCTGATCGCGACGGGCGGCTGGCCCTTCGTTCCCGACTTTCCGGGCAGCGAACATGCGATCACGTCGAACGAGGTTTTCCATCTGGACAAGCTGCCCGGACGGATCGTGATCGCGGGCGGCGGCTATATCGCCAATGAATTCGCAGGAATCTTCAACGAGTTCGGCAGCAAGGTCACGATCGTCAATCGCGGCGACACGATCCTGCGCGGCTATGACGAACAGATACGCGACCGGCTGCTCCAGATATCGATGACCAAGGGCATCGAGTTTCGATTCAACGCGCCGTTCCAGTCGATCGAGAAAAAGAAGGACGGCTCGCTGACGGTACATCTGGACAATTGCGATCCGATCGACGCCGATGCGGTGCTGATAGCCACCGGTCGGGTTCCAAATACCAAGGGGCTGGGGCTCGAAGAGGTCGGGGTCGAACTCGACGCCAAGGGAGCCGTCCGGGTGGACGAGGCCAACCGGTCGTCGGTCCCGAGTATCTATGCCGTGGGCGATGTGACCGACCGGATTCAACTGACCCCGGTGGCGATCCGCGAGGGGCAGGCGTTCGCCGACAGCGTCTTTGGGAACAAGCCGACCGTCGTCGATTATCGCAATGTTCCGAGCGCGGTGTTCAGCCATCCGCCGATCGGCGCGGTCGGGATGACCGAGGCCGAGGCGCGCAACGAACTGGGCACGATCCGCACCTATACCAGCGATTTTCGTGCCATGAAAAACGTCCTCGCGGGGCGCAATGAGCGCGCGCTGTACAAGATGGTCGTCAATGAGGCGACCGACCAGGTCGTCGGCCTGCATATGATTGGCCCCGACGCGCCGGAGATTTTGCAGGCCGCCGCCGTCGCGGTGAAGGCGGGGCTGACCAAGGCGGATTTCGACGCGACGGTCGCGCTGCACCCGAGCATGGCCGAGGAACTGGTGCTGCTCAAATGACCGTGGCGGCGGCGTTCCCTGCGGCCGAACGCGAGCGGTTGCTCGCGGTCAAGGGCGTCGGGCCGACGGTGGTGGCGCGGCTGGAGGAAATCGGCATCGCCTCGCTCGCCGAACTCGCCGAGCGCGAGCCCGAGCAAATCTGCGTCGAGGTCAGCCTGTACCTCGGCGCGAGTTGCTGGCGCAACAGCCCGCAGTCGCGCGCTGCGATCGCCGCTGCGGTCGCCTGCGCGCGCGGGGCGGCGGGCTAGCCGATACGATAAGGGACGATGTGCCGCCGGTCGGGATCAACCAGGATCGGCCGGTCGCTCGGCGGAAAGGCGCGCTGATCGCAATCGTCGCGCGGGCAGATACGGCATGACAGGCCGATCCGCGTCGCGGCTTGCGGCGCGGCGACGTCGACCCCGTCGGCATAGACGAAGTCGCCGGCATATTGCGCCTCGCACCCCAGGGCGACGGCATAGCGGCGGGGGCTTCGCGCATAGCTGCCCGACGGTTTGACCAGCCCCTTGGCCATCGAAACATAGCGCAACCCGTCGGGGGTCTCGGCAAGCTGGAACAGGATGCGATCGGGGATCGCCGCCGCCTCATGCACGATCCACAAGGGGCAGGCGCCGCCAAAGCGGGCAAATTGGAGCCGCGTCGCCGAATGGCGCTTGGTGATATTGCCCGCCATGTCGACGCGGCAAAAGAACATCGGAATGCCGCGCGCGCCGGGGCGTTGCAGCGTCGAGAGGCGGTGGCACGCCTGTTCGAAGCTGACGCCATAGTCGAGCCGCAGCCGGTCGATATCGTGGCGCAGCGCGCGGGCGCTGGCGCGAAACGGGGCATAGGGCATCAGCACCGCGCCAGCGGCATAGTTGGCGAGCCCGACGTGGAGCAGCTGGCGCGCCGCCGCGGTGCGCAGCGGTGATGCCTCGACCACGGCGGCGATTTCGTTCGCCAGCGCCAGCGCCGCAAGCTGGTGCGCCATTTGAAAGCGGCGGCTTTCGGGTGGCTGCGACGCATCGATGATCAGGTGGCGCATCGTCGCGTCGAAATCGCGCAGCCCCTGATGCTGTTGATAGACGATCGAAATGCCGAGGGCATCGCGCAGCCGCCGCTCGATCGTCTCGATCGCGGGGGAGGGGGATGAACCGCGCAGCCCCTTGGCGAGCTGTTCGGCGGCCCGGTCGATGCTGTCGACATAATTGCCGGCGTCGTGGAACCAGTCGCGCACCTCCTCCCACGGCAGGCGGCTGCCCTCGGCGGTGCCGCCGGTCAGCGCCTCGTCGATGATCTCCAGCCGCTGTCCGGCGCGGCGATAGGCGGCGTGGAGCGCGACGAACTGGTCGGTGAGTAGCGGCTGCTGAAGCGCTGCGCGCTCAAGCTGTTCGGGGGCGATCGGCGATGCCGCGAACAAGGGGTCGGCAGCCGCCTCGCGCAGTGCCGCCGCGCGCCGGTCGCCGGCGTCGGCGGCAACCTCTTCCCATTCGAGCGGGAAGAGCCTTTGTAAACGGTCGAGCAGCGCCGGGGTCAGCGGCCGGTCATCATGCTCGATCTGGCTGAGATAGGAAGCCGAGATGCCAAGCCGCGCGGCGAAGTCGGCCTGGCGTAGCGCACGGCTTTCGCGAAGTTGGCGAAGTTGGCGTCCGGCATAGAGTCGGGTGGGGGTCACCGGTTCGCTTCTCCATCCCCGTTCGCATCGAGCGAAGTCGAGATGCCGCCCAGCGTGGCGCGATGTCGATGGGTGTCTCGACTTCGCTCGACACGAACGGCAACAAAAGCAGAATACTTTGCAAAGTTTGACTTTGCAACTTTGCAAATTCGCATTTGCATGATGGCATATGTCGAGGCAGACGAGGCTGTCCGAAGCTGAGTGGAGAGCCAAGTGTCCGCCAATATCGCCGAAATGGAACGCCGCCGCGCCGCCGCCGCGCTGGGGGGCGGGCAAAAACGCATCGATGCACAGCACGCCAAGGGCAAGCTGACCGCGCGCGAGCGGCTCGACGTGCTGCTCGACGAAGGGTCGTTCGAGGAACTCGACACCTATGTCGAGCATGACTGCGTCGATTTCGGGATGCAGGACCAGAAAGTACCGGGCGACGGCGTTGTTACCGGATCGGGGACGATCAACGGCCGCCTCGTCTATGTCTTCAGCCAGGATTTTACCGTTTTCGGCGGCTCGCTGTCGAAGCGCCACGCCGAAAAAATCTGCAAGGTGATGGAAAAGGCGATGCTCGTCGGCGCGCCGGTCATCGGCCTCAACGACAGCGGCGGCGCCCGCATTCAGGAGGGCGTCGCCAGCCTTGGCGGCTATGCCGATGTGTTCCAGAAAAATGTGCTGGCAAGCGGCGTGGTGCCGCAGATCAGCCTGATCATGGGCCCTTGCGCGGGCGGGGCGGTGTACAGCCCGGCGATGACCGACTTCATCTTCATGGTGAAGGATTCAAGCTATATGTTCGTCACCGGCCCCGACGTCGTCAAAACCGTCACCAACGAGGTGGTGACGCAGGAGGAGCTCGGCGGCGCGATCACCCACACGACCAAAAGCTCGGTCGCCGATCTGGCGTTCGAAAATGACATCGAGGCGCTGCTCGCAGCGCGCGATTTCTTCGATTATCTGCCTGAAAGCAACCGCAGCGGGGTGCCGGTGCGCCCGACGAGCGATCCTTATGACCGTGCCGAGATGAGCCTCGATACGCTGATCCCGCCCAATGCCAACCAGCCCTATGACATGCACGAGCTGATCCGCAAGACGGTCGACGAGGGCGATTTCTTCGAGGTGCAGCCGGCGCATGCGGGCAATATCATCTGCGGTTTCGGGCGGATCGAGGGGCGCACGATCGGCATCGTCGCCAACCAGCCGCTGGTGCTGGCGGGTGTGCTCGACATTAATTCGTCGAAGAAGGCGGCGCGCTTCGTCCGTTTCTGCGATGCGTTCGAAATCCCGATCGTCACCTTCGTCGACGTCCCCGGCTTCCTGCCCGGCACCGCGCAGGAATATGGAGGCATCATCAAGCATGGCGCGAAGCTGCTGTTTGCTTATGCCGAGGCGACGGTGCCCAAGATCACGGTGATCACGCGCAAAGCCTATGGCGGCGCCTATGACGTGATGGCGTCAAAGCATCTGCGCGGCGATTTGAACTATGCCTGGCCGACCGCCGAGATTGCGGTGATGGGCGCCAAGGGCGCGGTTGAAATCATCTTCCGCGCCGACATTGGCGACCCCGAAAAGATCGCCGAGCGTACGAAGGAATATGAGGACCGCTTTGCGAACCCCTTTGTGGCGGCGCAGCGGGGGTATATCGACGAGGTGATCTACCCGCATTCAACGCGGCGGCGGATTGCGCTGGGCTTAAGGAAGCTCAGGAACAAGAGCCTCGAAAACCCGTGGAAGAAGCACGATAACATTCCGCTGTGAGTCTGGTCGTCACCCCGGACTTGATCCGGGGTCCCGCTGATCGGCGTTCAAAAAGCGGGATGGCGATCAAGTCCGGCATAACAAAATTGGAGAGGGTTTGGGATGAAATTGGTTTGCTCCAATCTCATGCGAAGCTGCGCTTGCGGCGGCTTCGACTTCACATTATAATGACATGATAATGTGAAGGAGATTATCATGCAAACCGAGCGCGTGACCTTTCTGACGAGCCGCGAGCATAAGGCGGCGCTGGATGCCTTTGCGTCCAAACGCGGCGAATCCGTCGGCAATGTCGTGCGGGAGGCAACGGCGCGTTATATGGCCGAGCCGGTGTCGGAGGATGAGGAGGAGGCGCTGAAACTGCTTGCTCAGGAGCTTGAAGACGCGGTTCCGAAAATGCGGGCCAGCCTTGAACGGTCGATTGCCTCTCTCGCCGCGACGCGGCGGGAGGTCGACCAGATGTTGCGTGAAGCGGGGGTGCGGAAATGAGCACGGTTGGCGACATCCTGAAATCCGTCCGCGAGGTGCTGCTGCTGCAATCGCAGGTGGAGCGGCTGGAGAATGAAATTGACGAGCAGAACAAGGAACTGCGCCAGATTTCGCGCGACGTGATCGGTTTGGACAAGCGCGTCGTCCGCATCGAAACCATGATCGAAATGTCGGGCCGCAGTGGCCAGCAACCAAGGATCGAAGGATGAAACTGGGTCGTTTGAACCATATCGGCGTTGCGACCCCCTCCATCGCCGACAGCATCGTCTTTTACCGCGACGTGATGGGCGCGACGCAGATTCGTCCGCCCTTCGACCTGCCCGAGCAGGGGGTGAAGGTGTGTTTCGTCGATACGCCGACCGATAGCGGGCTGAACGGCACGCAGATCGAACTGATCGAGCCGCTGCCCGGCAACACCTCGATCGCGGGCTTTCTGGAGAAGAACCCGGCCGGGGGGCAGCATCATCTTTGTTATGAAGTGCCCGACATCCACGCCGCCAAGGCGGAGTTCGAGGCGATGGGCAAGCGCGTGCTCGGCGAGCCGCGGATCGGGGCGCATGGGACGCTGATCTTCTTCCTGCACCCCAAGGATATGGGCGGGGTGCTGACCGAGATTATGGAGACGCCGAAGGGCGGCCACTGACCCCTGTTTGCCGTTCGTGTCGAGCGTAGTCGAGACACGTGCAGCGCGACCACAACGTCTCTCGACTACGCTCGAGACGATCGGAGAGTTTGAAAGTGACCGAAAAACCCACCCTTGACCAATGGGCTGCCGCCGCCACGAAGGAAGTGAAGGGCAAGGACCTCACCTGGGCGACGCCCGAGGGGATCGCCGTCAAGCCGCTCTATACGGCGGCCGATGTCACCGCCGACCCCGGCCTCCCGGGTTTCGCGCCCTTCACGCGCGGGGTGCGGGCGTCGATGTATGCGGGGCGGCCGTGGACGATCCGGCAATATGCGGGCTTTTCGACCGCCGAGGAATCCAACGCTTTCTATCGCCGCAACCTGGCGGCGGGGCAGAAGGGGCTGTCGGTCGCCTTCGACCTTGCGACGCACCGCGGCTATGACAGCGACCATCCGCGCGTCGTCGGCGATGTCGGCAAGGCAGGGGTCGCGATCGACAGCGTCGAGGATATGAAGATCCTGTTCGACGGCATCCCGCTCGACCAGATGTCGGTTTCGATGACGATGAACGGCGCGGTGATCCCGATCCTCGCTTTTTTCATCGTCGCGGGCGAGGAGCAGGGGGTCGAGCGCAAATTGCTCGACGGGACCATCCAGAACGACATTCTGAAGGAGTTCATGGTCCGCAATACCTATATCTACCCGCCCGAACCCTCGATGCGGATCATCAGCGACATTTTCGGTTACACGTCGCGCGAGATGCCGAAGTTCAACAGCATCTCGATCTCCGGTTATCATATGCAGGAGGCCGGGGCGACGCAGGTGCAGGAGCTGGCCTTCACCATCGCCGACGGCATCGAATATGTGAAATATGGTGTGGCGAGCGGCCTCGACATCGACAAGTTCGCCGGGCGCCTGTCCTTCTTTTTCGCGATCGGCATGAACTTCTTCATGGAGATTGCCAAGCTGCGTGCGGCGCGCGTGCTGTGGCACCGGGCGATGACGACGCTGGGAGCGCAGGACGAGCGGTCGAAGATGCTCCGCACCCACTGTCAGACATCGGGGGTCAGCCTGACCGAACAGGACCCCTATAACAATGTCATGCGCACGACGATCGAGGCGATGGCGGCGATGCTGGGCGGCACGCAGAGCCTGCACACCAATGCGCTCGACGAGGCGATTGCGCTGCCCACCGATTTTTCGGCCCGTATCGCCCGCAATACGCAGATCGTCATTCAGGAAGAGACGGGCATGTGCAACGTCGTCGACCCGCTCGGCGGCAGCTATTATGTCGAGGCGCTGACCCAGCAACTGGTCGACAAGGCGCAGGAGATCATCGACCGCGTCGAGGCGGAGGGCGGCATGGCGAAGGCGGTCGCCGCCGGCTGGCCCAAGGCGATGATCGAGGAAGCCGCCGCGGCGCGCCAGGCGCGCGTCGATCGCGGCGACGATGTGATCGTCGGGGTCAACAAATATCGCCTTGCCAACGAGGATCTGCTCGAAACGCTGGAAGTGGACAACACGAAGGTCCGCGAGGCGCAGATCGCGCGGATCAATCGGGTGAAGGCGAGCCGCGACGAAGCCGCGTGCCGGGCGGCGCTCGCGGCGCTGCGCAATGCGGCCGCGTCGCCGCAGTCGATCGAGAGCAATTTGCTGGCCCATGCGGTCGAGGCGGCGCGTGCCCGCGCAACGCTCGGCGAGATTTCGTCGGCAATGGAAGAAAGCTTTGACCGTTATGCGACGGTGCCGACCCCGGTGAAGGGGGTGTATGCGGCGCCGTACAAGGACGACAGCCGCTGGGCGCAGGTCGTCGGCGGGGTCGAGGCGGTGGCGCGGCGGCTTGGCCGGGCGCCCAAGCTGCTGGTCGCGAAGATGGGGCAGGACGGGCATGACCGCGGCGCCAATGTCATCGCCTCTGCCTTTTCCGACATGGGGTTCGACGTCGTGTCGGGGCCGCTGTTCCAGACGCCCGAGGAAACGGTCGTGCTGGCGCTGGAATCGGGCGTCGATGCGGTGGGCGCGTCGAGCCTTGCCGCCGGGCACAAGACGCTGATCCCCGAATTGATCAAGGGACTGCGCGCGGCAGGACGCAGCGATATCAAGGTGATCGCGGGCGGGGTCATTCCGCCGCAGGATTATGATTATCTGCGCGACGCGGGCGTTCAGGGCATCTATGGCCCGGGCTCCAACGTGGTCGAGTGCGCCGCCGATGTGCTGCGCCTGCTGGGCCACAACATGCCGCCCGCTGATGCCAGCGAAGCGGCCTGAGAGCCGGAGGAAAGACAATGAGCGAACAAAAGCCCGAAACGCTGGCCATTCATGCCGGAACAGCCCCCGACCCGGCGACCAATGCGCGGATCACGCCCATCTATCAGACCGCATCCTACGTCTTTGACGATGTCGATCACGCATCGCGTCTGTTCAACCTGCAGGAATTCGGGAATATCTATACCCGGATCATGAACCCGACCAACGGCGCGCTCGAAGGCAAGATCGCGGCGCTGGAGGGCGGACAGGCGGCGCTGGCGGTGGCATCGGGCCATGCGGCGCAGTTCCTGGCCTTTCACACGCTGATGGAGCCGGGGTGCGAAATCGTCGCGGCGAAAAAGCTGTACGGCGGGTCGCTGAACCAGCTCGGGCAAAGCTTTCGCAAAATGGCGTGGACGACGCATTTCGTCGATGCCGACGACCCGGCGAATGTCGCGGCGGCGATCAATGACAAGACGCGCGCCGTGTTCATCGAAAGCCTGGCCAACCCCGGGGGCGTGGTGCAGGATATCGAGGCGATTGCAAAGGTCGCGCACGACGCGGGCGTGCCGCTGATCGTCGACAATACGATGGCGACCCCGATGCTGTGCCGTCCGATCGAACATGGCGCCGACATCGTCGTCCATTCGACGACCAAATTCCTGAATGGTCATGGCAATGCGATCGGCGGGGTGATCGTCGATGCGGGATCGTTCGATTGGGCGAAGGGCGGAAAATATCCGGCGCTGAGCGAACCCAACGCATCCTACCACGGGCTGACGTTCACCGAGGCGTTCGGCAATCTTGCCTTCATCCTTGCCACGCGCACCCTGGGGCTGCGCGATCTGGGGCCGGCGCTGGCGCCGATGAATGCCTTCCTCGCGCTCACCGGCATGGAAACGCTGGCGCTGCGGATGGACCGCCATTGCAGCAATGCGACCGCGCTCGCCAAGTGGCTTCAGGATCATCCGGCGGTCGGCTGGGTTTCCTATGCCGGGCTAAGCGACAGCCCCTATCACGAGCTGGCCCACAAATATCTGGGTGGCCGCGGCGGCGCGGTTTTCACCTTCGGATTGAAGGGCGGCTATGACGCGGGGGTGAAGCTGGTGTCGGCGGTCAAGCTGTTCAGCCATCTCGCCAATCTGGGTGACACACGTTCGCTGATCATCCACCCGGCATCGACCACGCACAGCCAGCTTTCGGAAGCCGAATTGATGCAGGCCGGAGCCGGCCCCGACGTCGTGCGCGTGTCGGTGGGCATCGAACATATTGACGATATCATCGCCGACCTCGCGCAGGCGCTGGAGACTATTGCATGACCGACGAGTTGATCCGTACCGACTGGACGCGCGAGGAAATCGCCGCATTGTTCGACCTGCCGTTCGACGAACTGATGTGGGAGGCGCAGGGGGTGCATCGGCGGCACCATGCGCGGGGCGAGGTGCAGCTTTGCACGCTTCTGTCGATCAAGACCGGCGGCTGTGTCGAGGATTGCGGTTATTGCTCGCAGTCGAAGAGCGCCGACAGCGGTTTGAAGGCCACCAAGCTGATGGACCTGCGCGCGGTGCTGCAATCGGCGGCGCAGGCGAAGGACGCAGGATCGAAGCGATTCTGCATGGGCGCTGCCTGGCGCAACCCCAAGGACCGGGACATGCCCGCGATTGTCGAGATGATCGAGGGCGTGCGCCAGATGGGCATGGAAACCTGCATGACGCTGGGGATGCTCACCAAGGAGCAGGCGCAGACGCTCGCGGTCGCGGGGCTCGATTATTACAACCATAATATCGACACGAGCCCGGAGAATTACGCGAATATCATCTCGACGCGGACGTTTCAGGACCGGCTCGATACGCTCGAGGAAGTCCGCAATGCGGGGATCAACGTCTGTTCGGGCGGGATCGTCGGGCTGGGCGAGACGCGCAGCGACCGCGTCGGTTTCATCCACGCGCTGGCGACGCTCGAACGTCATCCCGAAAGCGTGCCGGTCAACGCGCTGGTGCCGGTGAAGGGCACCGTGCTCGGCGACATGCTCGCCGATACGCCGCTCGCGAAGATCGACGACATCGAATTCGTCCGCACGATCGCGGTCGCGCGCATCACCATGCCGAAATCGATGGTCCGCCTGTCCGCGGGGCGCGAGAGCATGTCGGAGGCGACGCAGGCGCTCTGCTTCATGGCGGGCGCGAACAGCATCTTCACCGGCGACAAGCTGCTGACGGCCGCCAATGCAGGCGACAATGCCGACGCGGCGCTGTTCGCGAAGCTGGGGCTGCGGCCGATGGAGAGCGAGGAGCCGATGCGCCAAGGCGCGCAGATGGAGGCGGCGGAGTGATGTTGACGACGCTGTTGGTGCTCACCGCTGCGGTGCAGGAGCCCGAGATCAATTGCGATGATGCGATGACGCAGTTCGAGCTCAATACGTGCACTTATCGGGCGTATGAGCGCGCCGATGCAGCGATGAATGCCCAGTGGAAAATTACGTCGAGACGGATGAAGCAGAACGACGCCAATATCGATCGCCGGCATGACAACCGCGCCGGATATTTCGATACGCTGCTTGCTGCGCAGCGGGCATGGCTAACCTATCGCGACAAGCATTGCGCCAACGAAGGTTACGCGATGCGCGGCGGCTCCGCGGAACCAATGGTGATTAACGGCTGCTTGGCTCAGCTCACTGCAGCGCGCACCAAGCAGCTCCAAGAGCTCATCGAGGAATATTGATACGATGTTCAAGAAAATCCTGATCGCCAACCGCGGGGAAATCGCCTGCCGTGTTATCAAGACCGCGCGGCGCATGGGCATCGCGACCGTCGCTGTCTATTCGGACGCCGACGCGCGCGCGCCCTTCGTGCAGATGGCGGATGAAGCCGTTCACATCGGCGCTTCCCCTGCGTCCGAATCCTATCTGATCGCCGACAAGATCATCGCCGCGTGCAAGGCGACCGGCGCCGAGGCGGTGCATCCGGGTTATGGCTTCCTGTCCGAACGCACCAGCTTTGCCGAGGCGCTCGCGAAGGAAAATATCGCCTTCATCGGCCCGCCCGTGAACGCGATCGCCGCGATGGGCGACAAGATCGAGTCGAAGAAGCTTGCGAAGGAAGCGGGGGTCAATGTCGTCCCCGGCTTCGTCGGCGAGATCCGCGATACCGACCATGCGGTCGAGATTTCGAACGAAATCGGCTATCCGGTGATGATGAAGGCGTCCGCCGGCGGCGGTGGCAAGGGGATGCGCCTTGCCTACACCGAACAGGACGTCCGCGAGGGGTTCGAGAGCGTCAAGCGCGAGGGGCTGAACAGCTTCGGCGACGACCGGGTGTTCATCGAGAAGTTCATCCTGAACCCGCGGCACATCGAGATTCAGATCCTCGGCGATCAGCATGGCAACATCCTCTATCTGAACGAGCGTGAGTGCAGCATCCAGCGCCGTCACCAGAAGGTGGTCGAGGAAGCGCCGTCGCCTTTCGTCACCGAAAAGATGCGCAAGGCGATGGGTGAACAGTGCGTCGCGCTGGCGAAGGCAGTCGGCTATTACAGCGCGGGCACGGTCGAGCTGATCGTGTCGGGCGCCGATCCGACGGGCGAAAGCTTCTACTTCCTCGAAATGAACACGCGGCTGCAGGTCGAGCATCCGGTGACCGAGGCGATCACGGGCATCGACCTGGTCGAACAGATGATCCGGGTCGCGGCGGGCGAGAAGCTGGCGATGGCGCAGGACGATATCCGGATCGACGGCTGGTCGATCGAGAACCGCGTCTATGCCGAAGATCCGTATCGCGGCTTTCTGCCCTCGACGGGGCGGCTCACGCGCTATCAGCCGCCGGTCGCGGGATGGACCGACGATGGCGAGGCGAACGGTCGCCGCGGCGTCGATGGCGTGCGCGTCGATGACGGCGTCTATGACGGCGGCGAGGTCTCGATCTTTTACGACCCGATGATCGCGAAGCTGATCACCTGGGGCAAGACGCGCGACGAGGCGGCGGACCTGCAGGTTGCGGCGCTCGACCGCTTCGAGCTTGAAGGACTCGGCCACAATATCGACTTTCTGTCGGCGATCATGCAGCATCCGCGTTTCCGCTCGGGCGAGCTGACCACCGGCTTCATCGCCGAGGAATATCCCGAGGGTTTCCACGGCGCTCCGACCGACGAGGCGGTGACGCGCACGCTTGCCGCGATCGCGGGCTTCATGGCGAGCGCAGAGGCGGACCGGGCACGCCGCGTCGATGGGCAGCTGGGCGATCGGCTCGATCCGCCGGCCAAGTGGCACGTCACCATCGACGGTCACGCCCATAAGGTGAAACTGGGGCGCAAGCATATCAAGGTCGATGGCGAAAAGGTCGATGTCGCCCTGGAATATACACCGGGCGACCGGCTGGTGGTTGCCGAGATCGACGATGGCGAACTGGCGGTGAAGGTCGCGAAGACGCGCACCGGCTGGCGCATGACAACGCGCGGACACATCCATGACGTGCGGGTGTTGCCATGGCATGTCGCTCCGCTGGTTGATTATATGATCGAAAAGATACCGCCTGATCTGTCGAAATTCCTCATCTGCCCGATGCCGGGGCTGCTCGTCGCGCTGCACGTCGGCGAGGGCGACGCCGTCGAGGCCGGGCAGCCGCTGGCGACGGTCGAGGCGATGAAGATGGAGAATATCCTGCGCGCCGAAAAGGCGGGCGTGGTCAAGACGGTGAACGCCGCGCAGGGCGACAGCCTGGCGGTGGATGCGGTGATTCTGGAACTGGAGTGATCCCAACCGTGCATTTCGTCATTGCGGGGCGCGAAGCGGCGAAGCAATCGAGCGTGGCGTAAGCTGTTCTGGATTGCGTCGCTTCGCTCGCAATGACGAATGAGAGCATGGTTGGTGGAATTTGATACATGCACCTAAATCACGACCCCGACGCCCCCGCGGCGTCCGAAATCGCCTTTGACGACTTCCTCCGCGTCGATATCCGCATCGGCACCATCGTCGATGCGGCGCCTTTTCCGGAAGCGCGCAAGCCTGCTTTCAAACTGACGATCGATTTCGGCCCGGCGATCGGCGTGAAGAAGAGTAGCGCGCAAATCGTCGACCGCTATCGAATCGAAGACCTGCCGGGGCGGCAGGTCGCCGCGGTGGTCAATTTTCCCCCGCGCCAGATCGGCAAATATATGTCGGAGGTGCTGACACTGGGGTTCGCCGATACGGACGGCGCAGTGATCCTGTTCGCGCCCGATCGTGCGGTGCCGAACGGGTCGCGGCTGTTCTAGCGGCGCGCCGCGTATCTGCTTTGGGGTGGGAAGCGGATGTTGCCCTCCTTCTTCATCCCGGACTTGATCCGGGATCCCGCTCTTTTGAGGCGCGGATCGCCTTCGATCTCAAGCGGGACCCCGGATCAAGCCCGGGGTGACGACGATGGATAGGTCAACTTCCGGTCGGAAACGGTCATTCCAATGACCCGCAGCGTGGTTCAATCCCCGATCAGCGCGACCGCCCGGATCCATCCCGCACTTGCGCGTTCGATTTTCACGGGAAAGCAACTGAGCGTCCAGCCGGTCGGGGGCAGGGCGGCGAGGTTGGTCAGCTTTTCGATCTGGTAATAGGGTTTGATGCGCCCGGCCTTGTGCCCCTCCCAGATGATCGACGGATCGCGCGTTTCGGCCCAGCGTCGGGCGGTGTGGCTGAACGGTGCGTCCCAGCTCCAGGCGTCGGTGCCGACGACCTTCACGCCGCGTTCCGTCAGGTACAGCGTCGCTTCTGCGCCCATGCCGCACCCCTGATCGGTGAAATTGTCGGTGCCGTAAACCGCGCCGGACTGAACAAGCACGATATCGAGCGGCTGAAGATCGTGGCCGATGCGCGCCAGTTCTGCCTCGACCTCCGCCGCCGAGACGACATGGCCGGCGGGCCGGTCCGAAAAATCGAGCTTCACGCCGGGACGAAAGAAGAGATCAAGCGGGGCTTCGTCGATGCTCGGGGCCGGGCTGGCGCCCGCGTCCGTCGTCGAATGGAAATGCCATGGGGCATCCATGTGGGTGCCGTTGTGCGTCGACAGCGTCAGGCTTTCGACCGCCCAGCCTTCGCCGTCGGGCAGATCCTCGCGGGTCAGGCCCGGAAAGAACATCGCGATCTGTTCCCACGTGTTTTCGTGGGTCATGTAGGTGATCTGGGGTCGCATGACCGGCGGGTCCGACACGACGTCGTTGGTGATCGGGATCGAAAGGTCGATGAACTGCATGGCGGCCACTCTGCCATCGAACGCGCCGTGCGCCAAGAAGGCTTGCGCGGCGCCACAGCTCAATTAGACGTTACGTAACCGTTCGAACGAGCGGATCGGAAATGGGAGGTCCGGGCGGCGTCAAATGCCGATACCGGCCAGGGGAGAGTATATGACCGAAGAGGCTGCCGCCGCCGGTGCGCGCGCGGACTATCAACCGAGCGCGAAGGAAATTCGCATGGTGATCGCCGCGTCGTCGGCGGGAACCGTTTTCGAATGGTATGATTTCTTCATCTACGGGACGCTCGCGGCGATCATCGGCAAGGCATTTTTCCCCAGCGACAATGCGACGCTGGAAATTTTGCTGGTCTGGGCGGGCTTCGCGGTCGGTTTCGGTTTCAGACCGCTGGGCGCGGTGCTGTTCGGTTTTCTTGGTGATCGACTGGGGCGCAAATATACCTTCCTCGTCACTGTCACCTTGATGGGTATCGCGACCGCCGGGGTCGGCATGATTCCATCGGCCGCGACCATCGGCATCGCCGCGCCGATCATCGTCATCCTGCTGCGCGTGCTGCAGGGGCTGGCGCTCGGCGGCGAATATGGCGGGGCGGCGGTCTATGTCGCCGAACATTCGCCGCCCGAAAAGCGCGGCTATTACACCAGCTTCATCCAGGCGAGCGTGGTCGGCGGTTTTGTCCTCAGCCTTGTCGTCGTGCTGGGGTGCAAGCTGCTGATGCCCGCCGTTGTTTGGGAAAGCTGGGGGTGGCGGGTGCCTTTCCTGCTGTCGCTGATCCTGCTGGGCATTTCCTTGTGGATGCGGCTCAAACTGTCCGAAAGTCCGGTGTTCCAGGCGATGAAGGCAGAGGGCGAGATCGCCCGGAACCCGTTGAAGGAAAGCTTCACCTATCCCGGCAATCCACGGCGCATCTTCGTCGCCCTGTTCGGCATTGCCGCCGGGCTGACCGTGATTTGGTACACCGCGATGTTCTCGGGCCTGTCCTTTCTGAAGGGGCCGATGAAGGTCGAGGATACGGCTGCCGAGATCATCGTGGGGATCGCCGCGGCGCTCGGCATGGGCTTTTTCATCTGGGCGGGGCGCCTTTCCGATCGCATCGGCCGCAAAAAGCCGATCCTCTGGGGCTATGTGGCGACGTTGTTCCTGCTCTTTCCGCTTTTCTGGCTGATGGGAAGCGTGGGCAATCCGGGGCTGACCGCCGCCGCCGACAGGGCGCCGGTGGTCGTTGCCGGATCGCAATGCAGCTTTGATCCTTTCGCGCAGAAGCAGGCAACGGCGTGCGGACGCACGCTTGGCGAACTGACAAAGCTGGGCATTCCATACAGCGTCGTGACGACCCCCGGCGACTTTGACAGCGTCAAGGTGACGATCGGCGCGCGCGAGGTGGCGGGTGAAGATCCGGCGGTGCTGAAACCCGCGCTGGAAGCGATGGGCTATAGCTTCGAAAAGCAGGTTCCGGACGCGCTGGGTATCGCCGTCATCCTTGTCGCGCTGTTGGGGCTGAGTGCGCTGTCGGGTTTTACTTATGGTCCGGTCGCGGCGCTGCTTTCCGAAATGTTCCCACCCCACGTCCGCTATTCGTCGCTGTCGATTCCCTATCATATCGGTACGGGATATTTCGGCGGTTTCCTGCCACTCATCGCGAGCTTCATCATCGCCAAGACTGGCGATGCCTATGCCGGATTGTGGTACACATGGGTGGTTGTTCTGGTCGCCTTCCTCGTGACCCTGTTCATGCTGCGCGAACCGAAGGAAGGGGAGTGGGACAAGGCGAGCGCAGCCCAGCGCTGAACCGGCCATTGGCGCTCAATTCAAACACCGCTAGGGGCGTGACATGATGCCTGTCCCTTCGCCGCTTCGCCTTCGTCTCGATTCCTCGGCGCTGGTCGCCAACTGGCGCTGGCTGCGAGCAAAGGGCGGCGCGGCGATATGCGGTGCAGCGCTGAAGGCCGACGGCTATGGCCTCGGCGCATCGGGGGTGATGCGGCACCTTGTCGCTGCGGGGTGCCGCGATTTCTTCGTCTCCAACTGGGCCGAAGCCGCGGCGTTGATGCCGCTGGCCGCCGATGTGTCGCTTTCGGTACTGCACGGGGTGAGCGACAGCGACATGGCGGCGGCGCGGGCGCTGCCGGTGCGGCCCGTGCTGTGCAGCGTCGATCAGGTCGCGCGTTGGCGGGCCGGCGGGGATGGGCGTCCGTGCGACGTCATGGTCGATACCGGAATGAACCGGCTGGGCTTGCGTCCCGACGAGGCGATGGGCGGGGCGCTCGACGGACTCGCGATCGACACGCTGCTCAGCCATCTGGTCTCCGCCGACGAGGAAAGCGATTTGACGGCGCGCCAACTCGCGGCCTTTCATCGGCTGCGTGCCGCAATTCCGGCCCGCCGATACAGTCTTTCGAACAGCGCCGGCGTTTGCCTTGGCGCCGACTATGGTTTCGACCTGACGCGCCCCGGTATTGCGCTTTACGGCGGCGTACCGCGTGCCGAGGCGGCGGGGCAAATCCGGCAGGTCGTGTTTCCGGAAGGCCGCGTGCTGCAATTGCGGACCGTGCCCGCCGGTGAAACGGTCGGCTATGGGGCAAGCTGGGCTGCGCGGAGCGATGTCCGCGTCGCGGTGGTCAACATGGGTTATGCCGACGGCTATTTGCGCTGCCACGCGGGGAGCGGCGGTGCGCGGTGGGGCGACATTTGCCTGCCGCTGATCGGGCGGGTGTCGATGGATCTCATCGCCTTTGACGCCAGCGCCGCGCCCGGCCTGGCCGAGGGGGACTGGCTGGCCGTTGACTACGATCTTCCCGGCACCGCGGCCAAAAGCGGGCTGTCGCAATATGAGTTGCTGACCGGGCTTGGCGCGCGCTTCGATCGTCAGTGGATCTAGCGCGCGCCGATACCGGGTTCAGAAACGCGCCGTTGCGCCGATCCGGAAATAGCGGCCCAGCACCCCGCTGAAATAGGTGATCGTGCCGCCGCTGGCGGGATAGGGATGGGGCGGCTGCTTGTCGAAGAGGTTGTCGACCGCGACGCGGAGGTTGAAACGCTCCGCCACGCGCACATCGGCCCCCATGTTGACGAAGGCGATGCTTGGCAAACCGTCCAGCCCATCGGGGTAAAAGCCCGGTGCGGCCTGCGGATCGATCTTTGCCTTGCCGATATACTGGACCTGCGCGAACAGGCCGAAGGCGTCGCCGCGATAATCGATCGTGGCCAGCGCCTTGTGCCGCGAATAGCCAAGCCCGCCGTCGAGGCGAACACGCGCCGACGCGCCATCGGCCCGGGTGCTGAGTTCGTCGAGATACTGATAGGACAGATTGACGCCGACGCTGCCGCCCGCGCCGAAAGCGGGCAGGCGATAATCGAGGGCCGCAAGATAGCCCTTGTACCGCTGTTCGGCGAGGTTGAGATATTGTACCTCGATAAAGTTCAGCTGCCGATCGGCGCCGCGTGTGAAGCGCGCGCAATCCGGTGCGTTCGGAAAGTCCGCCGAGTCATAACAGGCCGCCACGATGCTGTTCGCGCCGCCGTTGGTGATCGCATCCTTGAGGTGGATGTTGATATAATCGACGCTGGCACGCAATTGCGGCGCAAAGCGCGGCTCGATCATCAGGCCAACGGTCCAGCTATCGGCCTTTTCATTCCGCAACGCCGGATTGCCTTCGATCGCCTGCGTGAACGTGCGGCTGTTCGACAGCGAAGCGAAATTGGCGGGCAGGCCGGCTGCGGTGCAGTTCGCCTGCCGGGTCGCGGGGGCCGGGCCGTTGCCGCGGTTCGCCGCGTCGCAAGGATCGACCGCAAAGCCGAAATAGCTGCTCGACGGATTGAACAATTCGGTAATGGCGGGCGCCCGGATCGCACGGGTAAAGTTCCCGCGCAGCATCACGCCGGGAACGACGCCCAGCCTGCCGCCCAGTGTCCAGGTCCAGTCGCCGCCAGCCAGCGAATGATCGACGTAGCGCGCGGCGCCGCGAATCTCCAAAAGGTCGATCGGCGCGCCGGTCGTCTGGCCGATGATCGGCGCCAGAAATTCGAACGAGAATTCGTCGGTATTGAACTTGCCATATACCGGCAGCACCGGTGTCGCGCGGCCATAGCCGACGCGGTCGTTCGCTGGGTCGCCATCGCCGTTGCTGTCGGTCAGCGGGTCGGGATCGTCGGCGCCATGGAAAAAGGCTCCGGGATCGAAATCCTGCGATTCTCGGCGATGTTCATAACCGATTGCCACGGTGAAATCGCCGCCGGGCAGCGCGAAGACGGGTCCGGTGACGGATGCGGTGAACTGCGTCTGCTGGTTCAGCGAAACGGGGCGAGCGACGGCGGTGACATAATCCAGCGCGGCCTGTGAACTGCGTCCGGCTCCGAACAGGTTCAGCGGTGCGCATTGCGCGCCGGGTGCGGTGATCGACGAGCTGACGTGACCGGGTCGGCACACGATGTTGCCGCCGCCGTCACGGATCGCATCGACGGCGTTCAGGAAGTTCTGCTGGATCAGTTCACGCGAACTGCTGCGCGTTCTGGAGCGGCCATAGTTGCCGGCGACCTCCCACTCCCATTGCCCCGATAGCAGGTCGAAGCTGCCCGAAAGCCCGGCGACGAAGCGCATGACCTCGACCTGCCCCAACGAGGCGCCGGTGGTCAGGTCGCCGTTGGCGCGCGCGAGATAGAAATAATCTTGTCCAGGCGCGCCGCTGTTGAGATCGGACAGCGGGTTCGTCGCGATCGCGTTCAGGATCGCGGTGCGCGCGGCGGACGACAGATAGGGGTTGTCGATGCTGATCAGAATATTGCCGTCGGGCGACCCGGCCGGACCAGCAAGTCCGGTATTGAAAACCGGCTGACTGCGCAGGTTGCGCCCCTTGCTGTTCGAATACCAGGCCTCGCCGAACAGGCGAAGATTGTCCGACAGGTCGAAATGCGCGAGCGCCACGCCATTGTAGCGGCGGGTCGAGGCGAGCAAATTCGTCGTCGATGCGGCGCTGAAGCCGTTGCCGCCTTCGAAATCGACACCGAAACTGCCGGGTGCGCCAGCGTAGCGGCCAAAGACGATCGGCGTCAGATTTCCGTCGGCGTCAAAGCGCAGCTGCTCGCCAGCCGCGCCGGAGACGCCGAAGTTGAGCCCCGGAAAGCCGAAAAAGGCAATCTGTTGCTCGGTGCTCAGCGGGATGCCGTCGCCGACCAGCGGAATGCCCGATTCCGACACCGCAGGCAGGCGGCGATCGGCATAGAGTTGCTGGACGAAGGCCGAGGACGGATCGCTCGATGGTGCAAAGAACAGATTGCTCGCGGCGATCGCGCGCATGGCGTTGGTCAGCCCGTGCGCGCGCTGATATTCGCCCGCGATCGTGATGTTGCCGCGCCCGTCGCCGAAATTCTGGCCGGCAATGGCACGGACACGATAATTGGCCGCGTCGCCGCGGCTGGCCAGGCCATATTGACCGTCGAGTTCCAGCCCCTGATAGTCGCGCCGCAGCACGACATTGACCGTTCCGGCCACCGCATCGGCGCCATAGATCGGCGCCCCGCCCACCGCGATGGTTTCGATGCGGTCGACCAGCTTGGTCGGGATGGCGTTCAGGTCGACCTGGCTTCCCGCGCCGGTGGGACCGAAAATGGAGGCCGTGTTCGACGATACGAAACGGCGCCCGTTCACCAGCGTCAATGTCCGCTGCGATCCCAATCCGAGGAAGTTGACGAAGCTCTGCCCCTGGCCGACGGCGGACTGCGCCCCGACCGGCGATGCGCCGGGCACACCAAAGGCAGGCTGTTCCTTCAACGCCTGTCCGATCGTTTCGAAACCGCGGGCGTCGATCGCCTTCGACTCGACAACGAACGCCGGATCGACCGTTTCAAAGCGCGTACGCGCGATGCGCGAGCCGGTAACGATAATCGTATCGGCATCGCAGCCGGTTTCAGCGGCTAAACCATCGCAAGCATTGGACATATCCTGCGCCAGCGCCAACGGACTGACCGAGGTGGCAAGGGCAAGGGTGGCGACGCTCATGACGAGACGCGGCGTATTCATTCGAGACTCCGGTGTTTGGATCACATCATCGTGACGCACCGGATTCTAGGGGCGAATGGTTAACAAAAGTGGCGGCGGTTCGGCAACGCACCCGGCGAGGGTCGTCGATTATCGCCGCATTCGCGCGCCATGTTGCGATGCATCATGCAATGGTGCTAATGCTGCGCAGCATATTCGCGGAACGCGTGGCGGGCTTGCCTTTGCCATGGCTTGAGGGAGTTGAGGGCCGGCATGGCAAAATCGAAAACGGGCGCCGCCGATGACGTGGTGGTCATCAAGAAATATGCGAACCGGCGCCTCTATGACACCGAACGCAGCTGTTACATCACGCTCGATGATCTGGGGACGATGGTGCGCGACGGGCGCGAGTTTCGCGTCGTTGATGCCAAGAGCGGCGAAGATATCACGCACAATGTGCTGACGCAGATCATCATGGATACCGAGACGCGGGGCGAGACGCTGTTGCCGGTGTCCTTTTTGCGCCACCTGATCGGCATGTACGGCGACAAGATGCAGTCGATGGTGCCGCAGTATCTCGAAGCCTCGATGACCGCCTTTCGCAAGAATCAGCAGGATGTCCGTGCGGCCTTCGAGGGCGCGCTGGGGTCGAACCCGCTCGCCGAAATGGCGCGGCGCAACATGGAAATGTTCCAGCAGGCGGCCGGCGCGTTCATGCCGGGGATGAGCGGCGGCAAGTCGCAGGACGCCGAAATCGCGGCGCTGAAGGCGGAAATCGACGCGCTCAAAGCCGAACTCGCCAAGAAAAGCAAATAAGGGCGCGCGGCGCCCGCTTACGACGGAAAACAAGAATATCATGGTCAAACATGCGCTCAGCGTAACCCGGCAGGCCGACTTCGCGGCCTGGTATCAGGATGTCATTGCCGAAGCCGACCTTGCCGAGGAATCGGGCGTGCGCGGCTGTATGGTGATCAAGCCGTGGGGATATGGCATCTGGGAACGCATCCAGAAGGTGATGGATGCGAGCATCAAGGATGCGGGGGTTCAGAACGCCTATTTTCCGCTGTTCATTCCCCTGAGCTTTTTCGAGAAAGAGGCCGACCATGTCGACGGCTTTGCCAAGGAGATGGCAGTCGTCACGCATCACCGCCTGATCGCGGATGGCAAGGGCAAGCTGGTTCCCGATCCCGAGGCAAAGCTGGAAGAGCCGCTGATTGTCCGCCCGACATCCGAAACGGTGATCGGTTCGGCGATGAGCCGCTGGGTTCAGAGCTGGCGCGACCTGCCGCTGAAGGTCAATCAATGGGCGAATGTCGTGCGCTGGGAAATGCGGACCCGCATGTTCCTGCGGACCAGCGAATTCCTGTGGCAGGAGGGGCATACCGCTCACGCCGACAGGGATGATGCGATGGCCGAAACGCTGCGCGCGCTCGAAATGTATCGCGGCTTTGCCGAAGACGTCCTGGCGATGCCGGTCATCGCGGGCGAGAAACCAGAGAATGAACGCTTTCCTGGCGCCGTCGCGACCTATTCCATCGAAGCGATGATGCAGGACGGCAAGGCGCTCCAGGCCGGCACCTCGCATTATCTGGGGACGGGCTTCGCCGAGGCGGCGAACATCCGCTATCAGGACAAGGAGGGCGGCCACAGCCTGTGTCACACGACGAGCTGGGGCACATCGACCCGTATGATCGGCGGCGTGATCATGACGCACGGCGATGACGATGGGCTTCGCTGTCCGCCGCGCATCGCGCCGCATCAGATCGTCATCGTGCCGATGCTGCGCGACAATGACGAAGACGCCGCCATCCTCGATTATTGCCGCGCGCTCGAAACCGAGCTGAAGGCGCTTGATGCCTTCCGCGAGCCGGTGCGCGTGCTTCTCGATTCCAGTGCCAACAAGGCGCAGACCAAGCGTTGGGGCTGGGTCAAGAAGGGCGCGCCGATCATCCTCGAGATCGGCCCGCGCGATGTTGCGAACGGCAATGTCGCGGCCATCCGCCGCGACCGGCTGTACAAGGATGACGGCAAGCTCAACACCGCCTTCCTGGCCAAGGATGATTTCACCGCGGCGGCGGTCGCGATGCTGCAAGAGATTCAGCAAAGCCTTTATGCCGAGGCGAAAGAACGGCTTTATTCCAACATCCGCCGCGACGTTGCCGACCTTGCGGCGCATTTTTCGGGCGACGACAAATTTGTCGGCTGGGTCGAGGTGCAATGGTCGCGCCCGACCGGCGCCGCGCTCGATGCGGTGGTGGAAAAGCTGAAGGCGCTCAAGCTGACGATGCGCAATACGCCGCTCGATGCTGCGCCTGCCGATGGTGCGTGCTTCTTTACCGGCGAACCGGCGGTCGAGCGCGTGCTGATCGGGCGGACCTATTAATTGGCAAAAGGTCCCAAACGGCCGCAGCCCGCCGGGCTTCCTTCGCGCGACGACATCCTGCGTTTCATCGAGGAGAGTCCCGGCGCGATCGGCAAGCGCGAGATCGCAAAGCATTTCGCGCTGCGCGGTGCAGACAAGATCGCGTTGAAGGCATTGCTGAAGGACATGACCGACGAGGGTGTCGTCGACATGGCGCCGGGACGCGCCTTTCACAAACATGGCGGCTTGCCGCGCGTCACCGTGCTGCGCGTCGCGGCGGTCGAGGGCGATGCCGTCTGGGCAGTCCCCGATCGGTGGGAAGGCAGCACCCCACCACCGCGACTGCGCGTGATGGAAAAGGGGCGGCGGGGCGCGCTTGGCATCGGCGACCGTATCCTCGCCCGGACCGAGGAGCGTGGCAGCGGCCATGTCGCGCATCCGATGAAAAAGCTTCAGGCGGGCGGCGAGAGCGTCATCGGGGTGCTCGTCGCCGATACCGGCCCGGGGGGCAAGCCGATGACCTGGCTGCGCCCCGCCGACAAGCGCGCGCGTTTCGACTTTGCGGTTTCCGACATGGGGGATGCCGCCATCGGCGATCTGGTGCGCGCTGAACTTTCGGGACGCGGTCCCGCGACCAAGGCGCGGGTGATCGACCGTATCGGCGACCCTTTCGCGCCACGTTCACTCAGCATGATCGCGATCGCGCGGCACGAGATTCCGCATGTCTTTGGTGACGAAACGCTCGCCGAGGCGGAAAAGGCTGCGACGTTGCCGCTTGCTGCCGACGGGCGCGAGGACCTGCGCGATCTTCCCATCCTGGCCATCGATCCGCGCGATGCCCGCGATCATGACGATGCCGTCTGGGCGGCACCCGACGAGGATCCTGCGAACAAGGGTGGCTGGCGCGCGATCGTCGCGATCGCCGATGTCAGCTATTATGTCCGGCCCGATGGCGCGCTCGACCGGGAGGCGCGGCGCCGCGGCAACAGCGTCTATTTCCCCGACCGCGTGGTTCCGATGCTGCCCGAAACCTTGTCGGCGGGAATGTGCTCGCTCAAGGCGGGGCAGGATCGCGCGGCCATGGCGTGCCATCTCGTCGTCGACAGCCATGGGCGGGTGACGGCGTGGCGCTTTGCGCGTGCGCTTGTGCGGCTGCGCGCGAATATCGCCTATGAAGATGCCCAGGCGGCCCATGATACGGCGGTTCCCAAGGCGGATTGGGACGATGAGGTTCTGCCCGCCCTGCAGCATCTGTGGGGGTGTTGGACGCTGCTGGCGAAGGCGCGCGACGCGCGCGCTCCGCTCGACCTTGACTTGCCCGAGCGGCAGGTGATGCTCGACGAACAGGGCAATATCGCCGAAATCCGTGTCCGCGAGCGGCTCGATGCGCATCGGCTGATCGAAGATTATATGATCGCGGCGAATGTCGCGGCGGCGAAAGCGCTGGAAGCGAAGAAGTCGCCGGTGATGTACCGCATTCACGAGCCGCCGAGCCGCGAGAAGCTTGTCAGCCTGAAAGATTATCTGGACACTTTCGACCAGAATTTCGCGTTGGGGCAGGTCATCACCCCCGCCGTGTTCAACCGTCTGATCGACGGCTTTTCCGGCGACGACCGGCTTCCGGAGATTATGGAGGCCATATTGCGCAGCCAGACGCAGGCCTATTACGGACCCGCGAATGCGGGGCATTTCGGCTTGGCGCTAGGCTCTTACGCGCATTTCACCTCACCGATCCGCCGCTACGCCGATCTTGTCGTCCACCGTGCGCTTGTCGATGCGTACAAGCTGGAGGTTCCGATCAAGACGAAGGGCGTGCCCGAGCGCAGCGGGCTTGGCGAGGCCGACCGCAAGGGGCTGTCGCGGATCGGCGAAGCGATCAGCGCGCTCGAACGCCGCGCGATGGAGGCCGAGCGCGAAACGATCGACCGCTATGTCGCCGCCTATCTTGCGACAAAGGTGGGAGAGATCGTCCCGGCACGGATAACGGGGGTCCAGCCGTTCGGCTTTTTCGCGACGGTCGATGGGCTTGGCGGGGACGGTCTTGTCCCGGTTTCGATGCTGGGCAGCGAGCGCTTCTTTTACAACGAGGCGGCGCGCACGCTCGACAGCGAACATGGGCGGATCAGCTATGGCGTGGGCCAGCGGCTCGACCTGCGTTTGATGGAAGCCAATCCGATCAGCGGGGCGCTGCGTTATGAACTGCCCGACGCGCCTTCGGGGGGCGGTGTCAAGCGCCCGCCACGCCGGGACGGAAAGGGCAAGCATGTCGTGGGTCGGCGCGGCAGACCCGCCAATATTCGCCATCAGGGACGGCGGCGCTAATCACTGCGTCGCCCGATCGCGCCCTCCTGCTCAGCTGTTGAACACGGCGAGCTGCGATGCGAAAATTCCGAACAGGCTGCTGCCAAAGACGGAAAGCGCGATGATGACCGCGGGCGCGGAAGCGCGCGGGCGCCGGGGCGCGGGTACGATATCGGCCTTTCCGCGAAACAGGGTCGTGACAGCGGTCAGGTGCAGTACCAGCCAGATGCCGCTGGCGAGGCAGCAAAGTATGAGCAGTGCCATCAACGCGGGTAGGGCCCATATTTCCACGGTGGTTTCCTCCGTCGGTTCTTGCAGTGCGAAAAGGAAACGTGGCACCCTGCGGCAAGGTTCCTTCAAACCGACGCTATGAACGGGCGTTCTGTCCAAGCTGATTCAACAGGCGCGCGCTTTCGGCGTCCGCCGGGAAAAAGGCTTCGATGGCGAGTTCGGACAGGGTGATGTCGACCGGGGTGCCGAACAGGGTCACGGTCGAAACGAACGACAAGCGCCCGACCGGGGTGTCGAGGATCAACGGGACAGCGATGTCGTTCGCGGTCTTGTCCCCTTCCATATTGGCGTTCGTGTCGCCGCCGACGCCATAGTCGGCGAGTTCGTCGCGCAGCGCGGCCAGGCCATTGTCGGCGGTCGCTTCGATCTGTCCGTCCAGCCGGTCGAGAATATGCTGACGCCACTCGGCGATATTGACGATCGCCGGTGCAAGGCCGTCGGGGTGGAGGGCAAGGCGCAGCACATTGACCGGAGGCTCGAGCAAGGCGGGTGCGACGCCGCGTGTCAGCAACGCGATGGCGGCGTTGGCGGCGATCATGTTCCAGTGCCGATCGACCGCCAGCGCCGGATAGGGTTCATGGCCGCGCAGCACATGTTCGACGATGCGCTTCATCCCATCCATTTCGGGACTGTCGAGCGGGCGCTCGCGATAGTGGGGGGCGTGGCCCGCCGCCAGCAACATCGCGTTGCGGGCGCGGTGGGGTAGGGCAAGCCCATCGGCGAGGCGCTCGATCAGCGGCGCGCTTGGTTTCGACCGGCCGGTTTCGATGAAGCTCAGGTGGCGCGTCGAAATCTGCGTTTCGAGCGCGAGGTCCATCTGGCTCATGCGGCGCCGATTGCGCCAATCGCGGAGCAGTTCGCCGAGCGGCGGGGCCTTTGCGGCATGCATGACAATCTCCCTTGATGTCCGCCGAAATATACCGGTCGTTTCGTCGTTTCCATTACCTGTGACGTAATCGACGCGCCGCATTTTCCGCGCGACATGGCGGTCATTCGAAAGGAGAATGAACATGTCGCTCTTTCATCTCAAGAATGTACTGATCGCCGATGCGATCACCTGTGCCGTGATGTTCCTCTTGTGCGTGCTCGCCACCGCTGCGGTGTCCGCGCTGCTGGGTTTGCCCCCGGCGCTCGTGGCAATTGCCGGATGGATATGCCTCGCCTCGGCGCTCCTGATGCTGACGACGGCCTTTCGCCAGCCGGTGAGCGCGGGGCTCGTCCATCTGATTGCGTTCGGCAATCTGGGTTGGGTCGCGGCGAGCGCCGGAGTGCTGTCGCTATATTGGGGCACGATGGCATGGCCCGGCGCCCTTCTGGTGGCCGGGCAGGCAATCGTCGTCCTGATCTTTGCACTGTTGGAAATGCGGGGCGCTGCCGCCTTGCCGCGGGCTGCGCGCGTCTAGCTCAGTTCATCCAGCCGGGCGATGTCTATCCCGCCCGGCACGACCATCACCGGGCATGGCAGGGTTCCCGCATCATGCCCGGTGAAATGCGCGACCAGCGGCCCCGGCGCGCCGCTTGCGGCAGTGCCCAGCACCAGCGCTGCGATCGCTTCATTGCCGCTGATGACATCGCGTACGATCTCCACCGGTTTGCCCGATTTGACCATGATCTGCGGCGTGACATTGGCTTCCTGTACCACCGCGTCGGCGGCGGCGGCGACCAGCCCTTCGGCATGTTCGCGGGCTTCGGCCTCGATGGTCGCCTGCACCCCGCTAAAGGCCAGGAAATCCTGCGGCTGCACGATCGCCAGCACGATGACACCGCCCCCGGTTCGGGCCGCGCGCCGCGCGGCAAAACGCAGCGCCAGCGAGGATTCGGGGCTGTCATCGATCACCACCAAATATGTCCGCACGATCGACCCCCCGTATTTTTGATGGGCGCGAGAGTGCGTCACATTCGTATGAAAGGCAAGTTTCACCCGATAGACCTTGACCGAAGCACCGCTTATGGCGAGGGAGAAACCGTAGCGGCAAGCGCCGCCAGCCAGACTGACGAGGGACGAATCCTACGATGCCGATCGAACTGAAAATGCCCGCCCTTTCGCCGACCATGGAGGAAGGGACGCTTGCCAAATGGTTGGTGAAGGAAGGCGACAGCGTCCGTTCGGGCGATCTGCTGGCCGAAATCGAAACCGACAAGGCCACGATGGAATTCGAGGCGGTCGACGAAGGAACCATCGCGCAAATTCTGGTTCCCGAAGGCACCGACAATGTCAAAGTCGGCGCGGTCATCGCGGTGATCGCTGGCGAGGGCGAAGATGCGGCCAGCGCCAAAGCGGCTCCAGCTCCGGCTCCCGCGCCCGCGCCGGCTCCCGCCGCAAAGACTGAGGCCGCCCCGGCCCCGGCCCCGGCACCAGCGGCCCCCGTTGCCGCTCCGCCCGCCGCTTCGGGTGATCGTATCAAGGCAAGCCCGCTCGCCAAGCGCCTCGCCGCCGAACGCGGAATCGACCTCGCGGCACTGACCGGCACCGGCCCCGGCGGGCGTATCGTCAAGGCGGATCTGGAAGGCGCAGGCGCAGGCGCAGGCGCTGCCGCACCGGCGCCTGCGGCCGCTGCGTCGTCCGCCGCGCCGGTCGCGGCCGCTTCGGCGCCCGCTCAGCCGTTCACGACCGATATTCCGCACAGCGCGGAAAAGCTCAGCAACATGCGCAAGACCATCGCGCGGCGCCTGACCGAGAGCAAGCAACAGGTCCCGCACATCTATCTGACGGTCGACGTCCAGCTCGACAAGCTGCTGAAACTGCGCGGCGAACTCAATGCGGCGCTCGAACCGCAAGGCGTCAAGCTCAGCGTCAACGACCTCTTGATCAAGGCGCTTGCCAAGGCGCTGATCCAGGTGCCCAAGTGCAACGTCAGCTTCGCGGGCGACCAGCTCATCAGCTATGAACGCGCCGACATTTCGGTCGCGGTCAGCGTCCCGGCGGGTCTGATCACCCCGATCATCGTCGGGGCCGACGAAAAGGCGGTGAGCAAGATTTCGACCGAGATGAAGGAACTCGCGGGCCGCGCCAAGGAAGGCAAGCTCCAGCCGCAGGAATATCAGGGCGGCACCGCCAGCCTGTCGAACATGGGCATGTTCGGCATCAAGCAGTTCGAAGCCGTCATCAACCCGCCGCAGGGCATGATCATGGCGATCGGCGCGGGCGAAAAGCGTCCTTTCATCGTCGACGACGCGCTGGCGATCGCGACCGTGATGTCGGCGACCGGCAGCTTCGATCACCGGGCGATCGACGGCGCCGACGGCGCACAGCTGATGCAGGCGTTCAAGCAGATTGTCGAAAACCCGCTGGGACTGGTGGCGTAACATGGCGGACACCAATTACGACCTTATCGTCCTCGGTTCGGGTCCCGGCGGCTATGTCGCCGCGATCCGCGGGGCGCAGCTGGGGCTCAAGACCGCGATTGTCGAGCGTGAACTGCTCGGCGGCATCTGCCTCAACTGGGGCTGCATTCCGACCAAGGCGCTGCTGCGCTCGGCCGAAATCTATCATTATATGCAGCATGCGAAGGATTACGGTCTCGCCGCGGCGAGCATCAGTGCCGACATCGAGGCAGTGGTCAAGCGCTCGCGCGGCGTTGCAAAGCAGCTTAATCAGGGCGTCACGCACCTGATGAAAAAGAACAAGATCGCCGTCCACATGGGCACGGGCAAGCTCACGGCGCCCGACAAGCTGGAGGTGTCGGGGGACAAGGGCACCGAGACGCTCTCGGCGAAGCACATCATTGTCGCAACCGGCGCGCGCGCGCGCGACCTGCCGTTCGCGCCCGCCGACGGCAAGCGTGTCTGGACCTATCGCCATGCGATGACGCCCCCCGAGATGCCGAAAAAACTGCTCGTCATCGGGTCGGGTGCAATCGGCATTGAATTTGCAAGCTTCTACAACGACATGGGCGCCGATGTCACGGTCGTCGAAATGCTCGACCGCATCGTGCCGGTCGAGGATGCCGATGTGTCGACCTTCCTCGAAAAATCGCTGAAGAAGCAGGGCATGACCATTCTGACCGGTGCCGGGGTCGAAGAGCTGAAGGTCAGCGCGACCGGCGTTTCAGCGAAGATCAAGACGAAAGACGGCAAGGTCCAGGCCAACGAATATAGCCACGCGATCGTCGCCATCGGCATCGTTCCCAATACCGAGAATATCGGCCTCGACACGCTGGGCGTGGCGACAACCAAGGGACATATCGACACCGACCCCTATTGTCGCACCAATGTAAAGGGTCTTTGGGCGATTGGCGACGTGACGGCGCCGCCGTGGCTTGCGCACAAGGCGAGCCATGAGGGCGTGATCGCGGCCGAAGCCATCGCGCAGGAACTGGGCAACAAGGATGTCCACCCGCACCCCATGGATGCGCGCAACATCCCCGGCTGTACCTATTGCCATCCGCAGATCGCGTCGGTCGGTTTGACCGAAGCGAAGGCGAAGGAGGCCGGGCACGAGGTGCGCGTCGGGAACTTCCCCTTCATCGGCAATGGCAAGGCGATCGCGCTCGGCGAGGCCGAGGGGTTCGTGAAGACGGTGTTCGACGCGAAAACGGGCGAACTGCTCGGCGCGCATATGGTCGGCGCCGAAGTCACCGAGATGATCCAGGGTTATACCATCGGCAAGACCGCCGAACTGGTCGAGGAAGATTTCCTGCACACCGTCTTCCCGCATCCGACGATCAGCGAGGCGATGCACGAAAGCGTCCTCGGCGCCTATGGGCGCGCGTTGCACATCTGATTTGGGTTGAGGGGCGCGCTTTGCGGTTTCGGTAGCAGCGCTATTGCCGCTTGCCGCCGCCGCGGCGCGCTGCCTCGATCCCAAAAGCATCGTGCCTAGCCGGTCGCGGTGCGCCGGGCGCTTGCCCGGCCCGTCTCTTTCGGCCACGCTGCTCGAATGACGCCATCGATCCTCTATTTTTCCCGTGCGGGAAGCATGGTGAAATCGCTGTTCTTTTTGGGCGTCGGGCTGGCCGGCCTGGCGGTCGCCTATGCGATGCATGCCGAACGCAATCGACCCGCTTCGATGATCGAGGCGCCCGGAGGGCTCCTCCTGCCACCGCCGGCGCATCGTGACAGCCCGGTCGATTCGATCCGTATCATCATCGCGGTCGTGGCTGGCGGCGCGGCGCTGCTGTTTGCCGGCAGGCATGGTGCACGCCTGTTCTCGCGGGCGGCCGCTGTGCGGCTGGAGGGCGGGCATTTGCATTTCCACCCGAGCTATGGCGAGGTTTCGGGGCCGCTGGCTTTGGAGCAGGTCCGCGCGATGCGTTTTGATCGGGCCGACCGGCTGGCCCCCGATGGCGCCGGGTCTTCCGCGCGCCTCGGCGCGCGGGCCCGCCATGCGCTGTTGATCGAATATGATCGGCAGGGGCGGATCGAGGCGATACGGCTTGTGGACAATGACTTTGACGGTGGGGCCGATCAGCTTCGGCGGTTTGCGGCCTTTGTCGACAGCCACCGCCAGTCGGCGCACCGACGTGGAGGCGGAGGCTGATGTCCGATGGGCAAAGGCGCATATGCCTTGGTCTTGGTGCGGGCGCGGCCCTCGCGTTTCTGATGGTCAGCCTGATGATGGGGGCTGGCTTTGCAGACCCCATCGACCGTCAGTTGTTGCAGAGTATCGCGCTGCGGCAGGGGGACGCGCCCCTGCTGATCGATTTCATGCAAGGGGTCAGCTGGCTGGGCGGGGGACTCGCACGCTGGGCGCTCGTGCTGATGTTTTGCGCCGGTCTGTGGCGTTTTGCGGGGCGCCGGGCGGCCCTGCTGCTCGCGGGGATGGCGGCCGTCACCAATATCGCATCGAGCGGGCTGAAAATGTTGTTCGCGCGCGCGCGGCCCGATGTGGTGCCGCACCTCGATCCTGTAACCAATCTTTCCTATCCAAGCGGTCATGCAGCCAGCGTCGCCGCGGTCGCGATCGGGCTGGCGTTGCTTGTTCCGCCGCGTCACCGTTTCATGGCTGCCTGGGCGGCGGCATGGGCCATTCTGCTGACCGGCTTGTCGCGGATGATGCTAGGGGTTCACTGGCCGACCGATGTGCTGGGCGGGACGTTGCTGGGCGCCGCTGTCGCCTTTGCCGTGGTCGGGCTTTTCATCCGTGCGCGTTGAATCGTTCGCGCTATCCTGTTTGCGTGATTTTTCGCTGTTCGGAGCGGACTGATTTTGCCATCATCCATGCTCATTTGACGAGCGCAAGGGGCGGCGGACATGGATTTCACGGCGAAAATCGGAACGATATTGGGCGCGGCGGCGGTCGCCGGAATGACACTGAGCCCGACATCCGCTGCCGCCGCCGACGCCGGTCAGACGGTGATCACCGCAGCGCGCTATGTTGACGTGCTCACTGGCAGGACGGTCGACCATCCGGCGATTTTCGTCGGCGCCGATGGCCGCATTACCAATGTGGCCGATGCGCGGACCGTCCGCTGGGGACAAGGCGTCAAGCATATCGACCTTGGTGACCGTACCTTGCTTCCGGGACTGATCGATATGCACGTCCATCTGGACGGTCCCGCCGACATCGGCGGTTATCGCGGGTTGGAATTCACCGACAGCTTCTGGGGCATGACCGCGGTAAAGAATGCGCGCGACATGCTGCACGCGGGCTTTACGACGGTGCGCAACGTCGGGGCGGGCAATCGCAACGATATCGGGCTGAAACAGGCGATCGACGCGGGCTATGCGATCGGGCCGCGCATCGTTCCGGCTGGCTATGCGCTCGGGGCGACCGGTGGGCATTGCGACAGCACTTTCCTTCCGCCGAGCCTTGAAAAAGCGAACGGCAAGGAAGAGGGGATCGGCGATACGCCCGACGAGCTGCGCTATCAGGTCCGGCGCCAACGCAAATATGGCGCCGAGGTGATCAAGGTGTGCGCGACCGGTGGGGTATTCTCCCGCAATACCGAGCCTGGTCAGCTTCAGGTGCCCGAAAACGAGCTGCGCGCCATCGCCGACGAGGCGCACCAATGGGGGCTGCGCGTTGCGGCCCATGCGCATGGCGCGGCGGGCATTCGCGCGGCTGTCGCGGCGGGGATCGATACGATCGAACATGCCAGCCTGGTCGATGACGAGGGGATTCGCATGGCGGTGGCGCGGAAGCGCCCGGTGTGGTTCGCGATGGATATCTTCAACACCGAATATACCCAGGCCGAGGGCGCGAAAAACGGCGTGCTCGAGGATAATTTGCGCAAGGATCGCGAGATTGCGCAGATCCAGCGCGACAATTTCCGCAAGGCGCACCGTGCCGGCGTCCGCATGGTCTTTGCCTCGGACGCCGGGGTGATGCCGCACAGCGATATCGGCGGACAATTCCGCGTCATGGTCGAATATGGGATGACCCCGATGGAAGCGATCCAGGCGGCCACGCGCAATGCCGCGGAAGCGCTGGGGCGTGAAAAGGATCTCGGTGCGATTGCGGTCGGGCGCTATGCCGACATGATCGCGGTCGACGGCGACCCGCTGGCCAATGTCCGCGAGCTTGAAAGCGTCGACGCAGTCGTCAAGGGCGGGGTACTGGTGAAGGGGTAAGCGCACCAGCCCGCCCGGCATGGGCGGGCAGGTCGGATGGCTTACACCACCAGCTTGTCGATCATGGCCTCGCGCATTGCGGGGGTGACGTTCAGCACCGCCTCCGCATAGCTTGGCACGTCGCCATGGTCGCGCCGCACCGTCGCCAGCGCGGCATCCAGAAAGGCCGGATTGACCGACATCAGCATGCGGATCGCATCATCCGCAATCTCGCGGCCGTAACGCGCCCGAATATGCGCACCGCCCTGCGCGATCCGCTCCTCGATCTTGCCCGCGCTGTTGGTCAGCAGATAATCGTGCATCAGGTCATCTTCGTGCACACCGAGCAGCCGGTGAACGATGGCGACGGCAAAGCCGGTGCGGTCTTTCCCCGCGACACAGTGGACCAGACTGGGGGCGTCATATTCGGCCAGTGCGGCGAGATAGAGACGAAGCGTGGCGACCAGTACCGGGCGATAGGGCATTCCGGCATAGGTATCGACCATCCGTGCCCGCGCGGTGTCGACGTCGATGGCTCCCTGTGCGGCTTGCAAGTGCGGTGCCAGCCCGGCGGTATTGCCCTCCGCAAACAGCACGCGCGCGGCAAAATTGTCGGATCGGCGGCACGGATGCAGCGCCCGTTCGTCGTCGCCGCGCAGGTCGATCACGGTTTCGAGGCCCAGCGCATCGATCGCCGCCAGATCCGCGTCGGTCGCGGCCTCGTGATGCGCCGAGCGCCAGAGCCAGCCTTCACGCAGTTGCCCGCTGCCCTCGACCGCATAACCGCCGTAATCGCGGAAATTGTGGACGCCCGACAGGGGCAGGACCGGATCGGCCAGCATGGTCATTCTCCCGTGAACACCGGCGCGCGCTTTTCGATGAAGGCGTCGATCGCCTCGCGATTGTCGGCGGTTTCATGGACGATCGCCTGATATGCCGCGCTCAGTTCCAGAATGTCGCTCATCCGGCTATGCTGTGCCTCGCGCAGCAGGCGCTTGGTCAGGCGCAGGGCGCGCGGTGGGTTGCACACGATCCGTTCGGCGATGGCGATGGCATGGTCCAGCAGTTCGTCGTCAGGGACGACTTGCGAGACAAGACCATATTCCTTCGCTGTGGCCGCGTCGAAACGATCGCCGGTGAGGAACAGTTCGGCGGCGCGCGGATAGCCCAGAACTTTTTGCAGCAGCCAGGCGCCGCCGTCGCCCGGGACGATCCCCACCTTGACGAAGCTGCAGGCAAATTTGGCGCTTTCCGCCGCAATGCGGATGTCGCAGGTACACGCCAGGTCGCAGCCCAATCCGACGGCATGGCCGTTGACCGCCGCGATCATGGGAATTTCGCAATCCATCAACGCGCGGATCACCGCCTGCACGCCCTTGCGATAATTGCTGCGCGTCGAATCGGGCTGGTCGAGTACGCCGATTCCCTGACGATCCTTCATGCCTTTCAGATTGCCGCCCGCACTGAACGCCTTTCCGCTACCGGTCAGGATGATCGCGCTGACGCTGCGATCCTCTCCCAGCTCTTGCAGCGTTCCTATGATATCCTGGCAGTCCTCATGGGTGCCGATCGCGTTCATGCTTTCGGGCTTCGCCATCGTCAGGATGGCAATCTTGCCCCGCCGCTCGACACTCAGAAACTCACCCATCGCAATCTTGTCCTTTCCCGGCGTTTCGCCAGCTTCCTGTTTCATAGCATGATCGGGCGCAAGCCGCTAAAAATTGCGGCGCGCGGTGGGGGCGGCTCAGCGCACCGCGCCGCCTTCTTGAAGCGCGGCGATCCTCGAGTTGTCGTAGCCCAGATCGGCCAGAATCGCCTCGGCGTCGGCACCGACCAGCGGTGCGGCGCGCGGTTCATCGTTCATCGTCACCGAATAGCGCGGGGCGGGCGCCGGCTGAACCGCACCGCCGACCTCGACAAAGGTTTCGCGTGCGACATTATGGGGATGCTTCGGTGCCTCGTCGAGTGACAGGACGGGCGCGAAACATATGTCCGTCATTTCCATGATCGCGCACCATGCATCACGGCTTTTGGTCGCGAAGAGCGCCGTCAGCTTGTCTTTCAGCGGCCCCCATTGCGACGGATCGAGTTGGGCGTCGAAGGCAGGATCGGCGTCGAGGCCGGTCTTTTGACGCAGCAGCGCATAGAATTGCGGCTCGATCGATCCGATGGAAATGAATTTGCCATCGGCGCAGGCATAGGTGTCATAGAAATGAGCTCCGCCATCGAGCATATTGACCCCGGCCTCGTCCTTCAGCCGTCCCATCGCCTTGAACCCCCAGGTCATTCCCGCGAGCAGCGCCGAGCCGTCGGTCATCGCGCAATCGATGACCTGGCCTTCGCCGGTCCGCGCGGCATGCAGCAATGCACTCGTCATGCCAAAGGCCAGCATCATGCCCCCGCCGCCGAAATCGCCGACATAATTGACCGGCGGTACCGGGCGTTCGCCCGCGCGCCCGATGCCGTGGAGAACCCCGGACAGCGCGATATAGTTGATGTCATGCCCCGCCGCCTGGGCATAGGGGCCGAACTGTCCCCAGCCGGTCATGCGGCCGTAAACAAGCCTGGGATTGTCGCCGATAAGGACGTCCGGACCCAGCCCAAGCCGTTCCATGACGCCGGGGCGATAGCCTTCGATAATGCCGTCGGCGCTCTTGCAAAGGTCGCGCGCGACATCGACGGCGCCCGGCGCCTTCATGTCGAGCGCGATCGAGGTTCGGTTGCGCGATAACGGGTCGCGCGGGTCGAGGAATCCGCCGGGCCGATCGATGCGGATAACGTCCGCCCCATGATCGGCGAGCATCATCGCGCAAAAAGGGCCGGGGCCTATTCCAGCGAATTCGATGATCCTGATTCCCTTCAGCGGGCCTGACATATTATGCTCCTCTTTCCTGATTCATCGCGGCGGTGCCCGTTCGACAACTGTCTTTGATTTGTCCCATTTGCGTCGCAGTGCGTCATGGGTTCGTAACCGGGAGAATATTGTTCATGCTTGACCGTCGCCAGTTTGCCGGAGTTGCCCTTGCTTTCGCGGGCCTCGCCACCCAGAGCCGCGCCGCCGCTGGCGGCCTGATGGCGACGACGCCCGGCTATGGGCCGTTGCAACCCGATCCGGCCGGGCTGGTGGATTTGCCGCCGGGCTTTTCCTATCGCATCGTCTCTGAACTCGGGCAGCGCATGAGCGATGGTTATCGCGTGCCCGACCGCGCGGACGGCATGGGATGCTTTCGGCTTCCCAATGGCAAGATCGCGCTGGTCAGAAATCACGAATTGCAGCCGAGACACGGCGCGCAAGGCCCGTTTGGCGGGCAGGCGGTGGCGCCGCCCGAGGCGTTCGACAGCAAGGCCGGAAGTGCGCTTCCCGGCGGAACCACGACCCTCGTGCTCGATCCCGGCAGTCTGGAGGTCGAGTCCCAATATCTCAGCCTTGTCGGCACGATCCGTAATTGTGCCGGCGGTGTGACACCCTGGAACAGCTGGCTGACCTGCGAGGAAAGCGTCGACGGGCCTGAAAAGGGGGTGGGTCAGCCCCACGGCTGGATGTTCGACGTGCCGGCTGATGCCGGAAGGCTGGTCAAGGCGGAACCGCTGAAGGCAATGGGACGCTTCATGCGCGAGGCCGCTGCCGTCGATCCACGGACGGGGATCGTCTATATGACCGAGGATCGCGAGGACAGCCTCTTCTATCGTTTCCTGCCCGATGTTCCCGGGTCGCTGCATCGCGGCGGGCGTTTGCAGGCGCTGGCGCTTTTTGACCGCGGCATCGGTGACAGTCGCAATTGGGCGGGGCGCGCCATGCAGACGGGCAGCTGGCATTTCGCCGACTGGGTCGATCTGGACAACCCCGAAAGCCCCGCGGACGATTTGCGGTTTCGCGGCGCGGCAAAGGGCGGGCTCCTCTTTGCGCGCGGGGAGGGGATTCACTGGGGCGATGGCGAACTCTATTTCACCTGCACGTCCGGCGGTCAGTCGAAACAGGGACAGATCATGCGCTATCGCCCCTCGGCTCACGAAGGGACCGACAAGGAACGCGCGATGCCGGGGCGTTTGCAGCTTTTCCTCGAATCGACCGATCCGGCCCAATATAGTTTTGGCGACAATCTGACAGTCGCGCCCAATGGCCATCTGATCGTCTGCGAAGACCAGTATGAAGATACGGTCGACAACCATCTGCGCGGTGTCACTCCCCATGGCGAAGTCTATGCCTTTGCCCGGATACGGGTCCAGACCGAACCGGCAGGCGTTTGTTTCTCGCCCGACGGTTCGACCATGTTTGTGAACCTTTACAGTCCGACGAAGACGCTCGCGATACGCGGACCCTTCTGAGCCGCCGAAACTATATACGTTCGATGATGAGCGCGGGCGCCATGCCGCCCGCCGCGCACATGGTGACAAGGCCATAGCGGCCACCCGATCGGTCCAGTTCGTCGAGTGCGGTCCCGATCAGGATCGAACCCGTCGCGCCGATGGGGTGGCCGAGCGCCATCGCGCCGCCGTTGATGTTCACCTTGTCACGATCGAGGTCGAGGTCGCGGATGAACTTTTCGGCGACCACCGCAAAGGCTTCGTTGATCTCCCACACATCGATATCGTCCTTGGTCAGTCCCGCCTTTTCCAGCACTTTCTTTGCGGCGGGCACCGGGGCGTTGAGCATCAGCGTGGGGTCGTCGCCGATGTTGGCATAGGCGACGATCCGCGCGCGGGGTTTCAGGCCGTTCTTGTCGGCATATTCCTTTGATGTCAGCAGGATGGCGGCGGCGCCATCGACCACACCGGATGAGTTTCCGGCATGATGGAAATGCTGAATCTCTAGGTCGGGATAGCGGCGGTTGATCTGCTTGCGAAAGGTAAAGCCGCCGCCCATGTCGAAATCGGCGAGGCCGACGAAACTGGGTTTGAGCGCGGCGAGCCCCTCGGCGGTCGTTTCGGGGCGTGGAAACTCCTCGCGGTCCAGCGCGACGCTACCGTCGGGATTGTGCACCGGCACCACGGACCTGGCAAAGCGGCCTTCCCTGATCGCGCGGTCGGCGCGCTGCTGGCTCACCAGCGCGAGGGCGTCGAGCGCTTCGCGGCTGATGCCTTCGATGGTCGCGATCGCGTCGCCGCACACGCCCTGATGCGATTGCGGGTGCATCGCGTCGAGCGCTTCGTGCCCCGAACCCATCAGCCGCGGTGGCAGCCCGGCGTTCGCCTGTTCGGCGGCGTGGGCGCTGGTATAGCTCATCATTTCGGTGCCGCCCGCGATGACGCAATCCTCCATGCCGCTCATCACGCTCGCCGCCGCGAAATTGACCGAACTGATCCCGCCGCCGCAGAAACGATCGAGCGTGGTTCCCGAAGCCTTGGTGTCATAGCCTGCCGACAGCGCCGCCATGCGGCCAAGGTCGCCGCCCTGCTTGCCGTTCTGCGACGAAGTCGACCAGACGATGTCATCGACGGTCGCGGTGTCGAGATGGTTGCGGTCGCGGATCGCCGCAAGAACGGTTGCGGCCAGATGCTGCGGGTGAAGGTGCGACAGGGCGCCCTTGCCGGGCTTGCCGATCCCGCGCGGGGTGCGGACGGCGTCGATGATATAGGCTTCGGCCATGGTGATATCCTTTCTGTCGAATCTTAGCGCGGTGCCATGCGGATGGCGCCGTCGAGACGGACCGCCTGACCGTTGAAATAGGTGTTGCGGACCATCTCCATCGCCAGACTCGCATATTCCTCGGCCTTGCCGAGCCGTTTGGGGAAGGGGACCGATGCCTCTAGGCTTTCCTTCACCTTTGGATTCATATTGTTGAGCAGCGGCGTGCCGAATACCCCCGGCATGATCGAATTGACCCGGATGCCGAGGTCCATCAGGTCGCGCGCCATCGGCAGGACAAGGCCGTTTACGCCAGCCTTTGCCGAGCCATAGATCACCTGCCCGATCTGGCCGTCCTGCGCCGCGACCGACGCGGTGAGCACGATCGCGCCGCGCTCGCCATCTTCCATTTCGGGCAAGCCGGCCATGCCTTCGGCCGCGATCGATACGACGCGATAGCTGGCGGTCAAAATCCCCTCGACACCAAAGGCGTAATCCTCGGTCGGGGTCCGGCGATAGCCGCCCGTTTCCTTGTCATAGGCGAGGGTCTTTCCGCGGCGCGAGGTCATCGCGCAGTGAATGCAGATGCGTTCCTGGCCATGCGCGGCGCGCGCCTTGGTATAACCGTCGAGCACCGATTGCTCGTCGGTGATATCGACGTGAACGAACAGGCCGCCGATCGACGCGGCCACTTCTTCGCCCAGGGCGTCATTGATATCGAAGATCGCGACTTTCACGCCCGCGGCAGCCAGCGCCTCGGCGGTCGCGCGGCCGAGCCCTGACGCCCCGCCTGTCACGACGGCTGCGGTGGTGGAATCGATTTTCATGATGGCGGCTCCTTCAGGCGGGAATCTGGTTGAAGGGGATGCCCTTGTCGGGGCGGTGATCCTGCGGCAGGCCCAGGATCTTTTCGGCGATGGTGTTGAGCAACGTCTCGTCCGATCCGCCCGCGATGCGCCCCGTTGGCGCGTTGATCCAGCTCGATGCCCAATCCTCTTTCTGCGAAGCATGGGCGTCAAAGGCGAAGCCGTCGCTTCCCTGAAGGTCGAGCGCGAGTTCGGAGAGTTTCTGGCGCGAGCGTACCGCGACCAGCTTGTTGAGCGAACCTTCGGGGCCGGGCATCATTCCGGCCTGCATCATCAACCTTGCACGATGGTTGATCGAATCGAGCCCCGACCGCATCGCATAATTGCGCGCGATCTGTGCGCGGATGCGGCCGTCCTCGATCGCCGGACGACCATCGCGATGTGTCTCTTTCGCCAGGCGGATGAAATGGCCCAGATGCGGGCCGAACCCCGCGCTGTCGGTCGCGACATAGCGTTCGATCATCAATGTTGCGATCGCGACCGCAAAACCGCCACCGACCGGGGACATGCGCTGGTCGTCGCCGATCTTCACATCGTCGAAAAACACTTCGTTGACGTGGCTGTCGCCGCCCGCGAGCTTGATCGGGCGCACCGTGACGCCGGGTGCTTTCATGTCGACCCAGAAATAGGTCAGCCCCTTGTGCTTGGGCACCGCCGGGTCGGTGCGCACGACGATGACGCCATAGTCGCTGTAATGGGCCCAGCTGGTCCAGACCTTTTGCCCGTTGATTTTCCAGCCATTGCCATCGACCTCGGCGCGGGTGCGCAGCGCCGCCAGGTCGGAGCCGCCCGACGGTTCCGAGAAAAGCTGGCACCAGATTTCCTCGCCCTTCAGGGCTTTCAGCACCCGTTCCTTCACAAAGTCGCGGTCAGTGCCGAACTGCATCAGCACCGGTACGGGCATGCCGAGCGAAATGCCGAAATAGAAGTTGGGAAAGCCATGCTTCATTTCCTCGGCGTCAAAGGCAATCTTTTCGATATGGCCCAGGCCCTGACCGCCCAAATCGGTCGGCCAGTTGATCCCGGCATAGCCCGCATCGAACTTGGCACGCTGATAGCGGCGGCCGAGCGCCAGATCGTCGGCCTCGGACAGCCCCTGGCGCGCGCTGCGGCCATAGATGGGGGCCATCGATTCAAGCCACGCCGCAGCGCGTGCGCGATAGGCTTCCAGATCGCTCATGCCGTTTCCTCCGCCAGTTGGTCGACCAGCACATCCTCCCAGAACAGGCCGCTCCCTTGTTCGATCGCCAGGCTGCGCGCGCGGCGCATGTGCAGGTGAAGACCGATGTCCCAGGTCACGCCGATACCGCCGTGGATCTGGATGCAGTCGCGCGCGGCCGTGTCATAGGCCTCGCTCGCCGACAGCCGCGCCGCGGCGGCGGCCTTCAGAAAATCGGCCTGGCCTTCGCGCGCCGCGGCGTGGATGCAATTGGCCCGCGCGAGTTCGACGAGACCATAAAGTTCGGCGATGCGATGCTTGACCGACTGAAAGGCGCCGATCGGCTGACCGAACGCCTTGCGCGTCACGGCATAGTCGCGGGCAATCTCCATCAACATCTCCGCGCCGCCGGTCTGCTCATGCGCGGTGACGACCGCCTGCAGCGCCAGGATGTGGAGCGCGGCGTCGCGCGCCTCGGTTCCGATCAAAAGCGTCTCGGCGGCTGTCGTCTCGAAATGCAGGTCGGCGATACAGCGGCTGTTGTCGAAGCTGGCGACCGCGGTGCGGCGTACCGGGGCCAGATCGGCGAGGAGCAGGGCGGGCGTGCCTGCCGCATCGGCGGCAAGGACAATGGCAACATCGGCCTTCAGCCCACCCGTTACGCCGCGCGAAAGGCCGCCGAGACGGCCGTCCGCAAAGGTCGCGTCGGGCCGCGACGGCAGTATGTCGGGACCGCCGGCAAAGGCGATGGCGCCGATGGTCTCGCCGCTCGCGAGGCCGGGCAGCCAGCGCGCCTTCTGGGCATCGCTTCCGTAAAGCGCGATCGCTTTGGCTGCGCCGAAGCCGGAGGTCAGGAAGGGCGCGCCGCTCATCGTCCGGCCTGCCTGATGCGCAACCAGACCAAGCTCGATCAGCCCGAGCGCGAGACCGCCATGCGCCTCGGGAAGGGTGAGGGCGGTCCAACCCTGTTCCTTGGCTAGCGTCCAGAAGGGTTCGTGATATTCGCCGCTGTTTTCGAGCAGCGGGAGCAATTCTTCCATGCTGACCCGCGCTTCGAGCGCGCGCCGCGTTTCGGTCGCGATCGCCTGCTGGCCCTCGTCATAAAGGATCGTCATGGCTGCATCCGTCCTTCTCCCATCGCTCGTTCGGCATCTGGTTCTTTTGCGCAACAAACCGGACGTTAACGTAAACGTCAAGAATTATGGTGCGGGTCGCCGCGACAGGCAACTGACGAACCTGTCAGCTTTGGGCTGCCAGCCAGTCGCGCTTGATCTTTTTCGCCAGGCTCCATTTGTGAACCTCGGTCGGGCCGTCATAGATGCGAAAGGCGCGAACCTCGCGAAACACCTGCTCGACGATCGTGGCGTCGGTGACGCCCGTGCCCCCCATCACCTGGACGCAGCGGTCGGCGATCCGCATCAGCGCCTCCGATACCGCGACCTTCGCCATCGAGCTTTCGGCGGTGCCGAGCGATCCGCTGTCGAGCACGCCCGCGCACCAGTCGATCATCAGTTCCGCCTGTTTGATGTCGATCAGATTCTCGGCGAGCATGAAGCCGACGCCTTCATGATCGACCAGCGTTTTTCCAAAGGCCTGGCGGCGGTTGGCATAATCGGTGGCGATCTCGTTGGCGCGGATACAGGCGCCGAGCCAGCGCATGCAATGCGACAGCCGCGCCGGCGACAGGCGAATCTGCGCATAGCGAAAGCCTTCGCCGGCCTCGCCCAGCATCTGGTCGGCCGGAACGCGCAGATTGTCGATCACCACCGTCGCGTGGCCGCCGGGCATCGAACTGTCGATGGTGTTGGGAACATGTTCGATACGGATTGCGGGATCGGGCAGATCGACCAGGAACATGCATGCGCCTTCTTCCGCTCGGGCCATGACAATGCCGACGCGCGCGCCCTCTGCCCCGGTGATGAAGCATTTGCGGCCGTTCACGACCCAGTGATTGCCGTCGAGCCGGCACGACGTCTTCAACATCGATGGATCGGAACCCGCACCGTCATCCTCTGCGGGTTCGGTCATGAAAAAGGCGGAACGTACGCGCCCGTCGATCAGCGGATTGAGGAAGCGTTGCTTGATGTCCGGGCTGCCGACATGTCCCAGCAGATACATATTGCCTTCGTCGGGCGCCATGGTGTTGCACGCCAGCGGGCCGAGCGGCGACAGCCCGCTTCTGGTCAGCACCATGGCGGTTTCGCGCTGGGTCAGGTGGCTGCCGTCCGCCAGAATGTGCGGCGTCAGCACCCCGGCGGCGCGTGCCTTTTCGCGCATTTCCATGACCAGTTCATCGGTCGGGGCGCCATGATGGTCACGGCGCGGATCGCGCTCATAAGGGACGATGCTCTGCCGCACGAAGGCTTCGACTTTGTCGGCGATCAGGCGCGCGCGCTCGGGGCTGCTCATGCGGTTTCCTCGGCTAGTGGGTGGGGCCTGCGACAAATCAACCCGACGTTGACGTAAGCGTCAAGTTAATTCATGGATCGACCAACATAAGCGCTAGTGGGTCGCCAGCAGCTCAGGGAGAAATGGAATGGCTTTCAAGACGCGGATCACCGAGATGCTGGGCATCGAACATCCGATCGTGCAGGGCGGGATGCAAAGCGTCGGCTATGCGGAACTGGCGAGCGCGGTGTCGAACGCCGGGGGATTGGGCATTTTGACGGCCCTGACCCAGCCCAGTCCCGAGGCACTGCGCGACGAGATCGAACGGTGCCGCGCCATGACCGCCAAGCCATTTGGTGTCAACATGACCGTCTTTCCGACCATCAACGCCCCCGACTACAAGGCTTATGCGCAGGCGATCATCGATGGCGGCGTCAAGATCGTCGAGACGGCGGGAACGCAGGCGGTGCGCGAAATTTGGGAGATGCTGAAACCCCATGGCGTCACCATCCTCCACAAATGCACCGCGGTGCGCCACGCGCTGTCGGCCGAGCGCGCCGGTTGCGACATCATTTCGATCGACGGCTTCGAATGCGCCGGGCACCCGGGCGAGGACGATATTCCGGGGCTGATCCTGATCCCGGCGGCGGCGGACAAGGTAAAGATCCCGATGCTCGCCTCGGGCGGTTTCGGTGACGGACGCGGGTTGGTCGCGGCGCTCAGCCTTGGTGCTGAGGGGATCAACATGGGCACGCGCTTTTGCGCGACCAGGGAAGCGCCGATCCATGACAATGTGAAACAGGCCTATGTCGACAATGACGAGCGCGGCAGCTTCCTGATTTTCCGGAGCCTCAAGAACACTGCCCGCGTCGGCAAAAGCGCCGTATCGGAAGAGGTGGTGCGCCGGCTGGCGGTGCCCGACGCTAGCTTCGCCGATGTCGCCGAACTGGTGAACGGCAAGGCTGGCCGCGAGCTTCTGGAAACCGGCGATTTGTCGAAGGGTGTCTTTTGGGCCGGCATGGTCCAGGGGTTGATCCACGACATTCCAACCTGTCAGCAACTGATCGACCGCATAATCGAAGAGGCCGAAGCGATCGTGGATCAACGGCTCGCCGCCTTTCGCGGCTGATCCTGCCCCCGCGCGACTGGCGCGGTGCGCTGGCTTTCGATATGGATCGAATCCCATATTCGGTCCGTCGCAAAGCCGCCCGCAATTCGCCGGCGCGCAAGGCAAGGGGGTTGCTTGACCAGTTTCGATTTCAAGGGCTTCGGCGGTCTCCGGCTCGCTGCCGACCGGTTGGGCGATGAGAATGATCCGCCGGTGCTGCTGGTTCCCGACGCCGGGGACGGGCGCGGCGCATGGCGCGACGTCGCCGAAGCACTGGTCCTTTCGGGGCGCCGCATTGTCAGCTTTGATCTGCGCGAAACGGACACTGCGGAATGGAGCGGCGACGATCTGGTGGCGCATGTCGAGGATTTGCGCGCCGTGCTGGCTCAAATGGGCTCCCGCCCCGTCGTCGTCGCGGCGCACCGCGCGGGGCATATCGCGGCCCGCGCCCTTTCGCCGGACGGAGCGCATCTGGCCGCAGGGCTGGTCCTGGTCGATATGCCCGACGACAGTGACCTGATCGCGAACGGCACCGCGGCCCGCATTTCGTTGCCGACCCTGGTGATGCGCGGCGGACTTTCGCCCGCCGAATGCACCGCGGCCAGCGATGTGCTCACCAACACGCTGCCGATGGGGGAATGCGCGGACATCGACGAGGCCGACGTCGATCACGCGACCGATCGGCGCGAAGCGCTGCTTGGCCAGTTGCTCGCGTTTCTGGAGCGACATCAACCGCGCGACGCGATGGAATTCAAGGCGGGGTCGGATCCGCGCACGCTGCGCGACGCGATGGGATGTTTCGCGACTGGTATCACTATCGTCACAACGCTCGACGAAGCGGGGGTGCCGGCAGGGCTTACGGCGAACAGCTTTACGTCGGTGTCGCTCGATCCGCCGCTGTTGCTCGTCTGCATCTCCAATGGGGCAGGGACCGCGCCCTTGCTGCGCGACGCGGCGCATTTTGGCGTCAATGTGCTGCAGATCGGACAGCAGCCCGCATCGAATCGCTTCGCGATGAAGGGTGAAGATCGCTTTTCGGGACTGCCCTGGGCGACGGGCCAGACGGGCGTGCCGTTGCTCGGTGGTTCGCTCGTTTCGTTCGAATGCCAGCGCGAGGCTGTCCACGAGGCAGGCGATCACTTCATCCTCGTCGGCCGCGTCGTCCGCGCCCAGTTCGAGCCGCATCGCGATCCGCTGCTCTATTTTCGCGGCAAGTACCGGCGACTGCACTTCGCGTGACGCCCATCGGCGCCTGGCGTTGCGGAATGCGATGGCGGAGAGGTGGTGAGCCCTGCTGGGTTCGAACCAGCGACCTACTGATTAAAAGTCAGTTGCTCTACCGACTGAGCTAAGGGCCCCAACGTGGCGCTGAACCTGTCGGCGCCCGAAGTGAGCCGTCGCCCTAGAGCCCCGCCGCGCCCCGGTCAACCGGCTTTGGCCGGACAAATTTCGCGCCAAGCTGTCGAATCGTTAGCCCGCTGACCGGATGGCGCCAGTTTGCGGCAATTGTCGCGAGCGGCGCGAGGACGAAATTCCGTCGTTCGATTTCGGGGTGCGGAATGGTCAGCATATCGTCGGCCCATGTGCCGCCGGACCAGAGCAATATGTCGAGATCGAGGGTGCGCGCGCCCCAGCGCTGCCCCATGCGTCGGCCAAACTCCGCCTCGATCGCCTTGAGGTGGGCCAGCATCTCGGGCGGGCTGAGCGAAGAGGCAACAAGGAGGACCGCATTGGCGTAGCGTCGGCGTGACGGCCCCAGCGGCGCGCTCGCGATGATCGGGCTAGCGTCGACCGCTTCGACCGCTTCGCTCTCTATGGCTGCGATCGCGCGCAGCAGCACCCGGCGCGGGTCCCCGAAACGGGCATGGCGCCGGTTCGACCCAAGGCCGATGGCATAAAGAGGGAGAGGCATTGCCTGGGTCATGTCTTGGCCCCTATCGTTCGGCCATGGATATGGCCAGCCCGCTTCGTCGCTGCGAGCCGCCGCGCAACTGCCGGCGCTGTCCGCGCCTGGTTGCCTTGCGCCGCGAATGCCGGGCCGAGCATCCGGACTGGTGGAATGCGCCGGTTCCGGTGTTCGGCGATGGTGATGGCTGGCTGGCGCTGGTCGGGCTGGCGCCGGGGCGACTTGGGGCAAACCGGACCGGGCGCCCGTTCACAGGCGATCGGTCCGGGGACGTGCTCTTCGATGCGCTTGCCCGTTTCGGCCTCAGCAAGGGGCGCTTCGATGGTCGGGCGGATGACGGCCTCGTGCTGGATGGCGCCATGATCTTCAATGCTGTCAAATGCCTGCCGCCCGACAATCGGCCGCTGCCGTCGGAGATCGCCGCCTGCCGTCGCTATTTCGAGCGCCAGCTCGCCGCGATGCCTCGGTTGCGCGTCATCATCGCGCTAGGACGGATCGCGCACGAGGCCGTGCTGCGCGCCGCGGGCGAGCGGCTTGCGGCACACCCTTTTGCGCATGGCGCGGTTCATCGGATTTCGGGCGATCGCTATCTGGTCGATAGCTATCATTGCTCGCGCTACAATATGAACACCGGGCGGCTGACGCCCGACATGTTTGCCGGCATGTTCGCCAGCGCGATGGCGCTGCGCGACAAATAGGGCCGCATCCGCACGATCCGACGATGTGCCCTCGACTGCGGTGCGATGCGCGCGCTCAGGCCTCTGTCAAGTCGAGCAGCGCGCGGGCGTCGAGCCCGATTCGCTGCATCTGTTCTGCGACAGGCGGCCAGACATTGGTCAGAAAATCCTCTCGCATCAGGGTGCGAAGCCGATCGGTTGCCCCTTGGGCGACGAACATCCCCACGCCGCGCTTTACCGTTACAAGGCCTTCATCCTGAAAGGTTTGATAGGCTTTGGCGACCGTCAGCGGATTTGCGCCTTCCTCGGCCGCCAGCGAGCGCACCGACGGAAGCATGTCGCCATCGCGATAGGTGCCGTCGAGGATAGCGTTGGCGATCACGTCGCGCAGGCGCTGATATACGGGTTTGGGCTGATCGAGCATGGCGATTTAATGCCATAAGACAGCAGCACAGTCAAATGCCGAAAATTATAACTGACGGAATTTGAGTGAAACTATATGTCCCACGTGCGAACAACATCGTCATAATCGGGGCGAGGGCGTTCCTCGAGCGATTTTGCAGGCGTGCCGAGGAAGAAGAAGCCGACGACCCTGTCGTCCGTCCCGGCGCCGAAGGCTGCGGCCACGGTGGGGTCAAAGGCGGCCCAGCCGGTCAGCCAGCTTCCGACAAAGCCGTGGGCATGGACCGAATGGAGCAGGTTCATGCCGAGGGCGCCGGCCGACATTTGCTGTTCCCACACGGGAATCTTGCTGTTCGCGACCGGGGTGGAGAGCAGGACGAGCAGGGTCGGGGCCTGGTGCGCAAATTGATCGAGCGCCGCGAGGTCCATCCCCGCCGCGCCGGGATTCGCCGCGACCCATGCCCGTTTGAGCAGCGTGGCAAAGGCACCGCGCTGTTCGTCCGCGATCGTGACGACCCGCCACGGCGCGAGCTTGCCATGATCGGGGGTGCGCAGCGCAACCGAAATGATGTCGCGAAGCTGCGGAGCGTCGGGACCGGGCGCCAGCATGTCGCGGGCCTTGCCCGAGCGGCGGGTGGCGAGATGGGCGAGAAGCGAGGAGGTGTCGTTGAACATGGTTGGCATGTGGCCTTTGCCGCGCAGCGATGCAAGTGTTGCGATCCATTCGCAATAATTTGATCCGCGCCGGATGGTTTCCAGCGCAATTAGATTCTTCCCTTACGCAATTTTCCCGTTAGGTTGCGCCGATCCGCCCCGTTCGAGGGGCCAAATCATATATGATCTCCAGGGAAAGGGTCGCCATGACCAAAGCCTATGCCCAGCACGGGGACGCCGCGGGGACGTTCCTCGGCCATCCCAAAGGGCTCTTTGTCCTCTTTTTCGCCGAAATGTGGGAACGCTTCTCCTACTATGGGATGCGCGCGCTCCTGATTTTCTATCTGACCAAGCATTGGCTGTTTTCCGATGGCGAGGCGGGCGTCATCTATGGTGCCTATACCGCGCTGGTTTACATCACCCCGGTGCTCGGCGGCTATCTGGCGGACAAATGGCTCGGGCAGCGCAAGGCGGTGCTATATGGGGCCATATTGCTGACCTTCGGCCACTTCATCATGGGGTTCGAAGGGGACGGCGGGCAGGATCCGGCCAGCCTGAACATATTTTGGCTGGCGCTGGCCTTCATCATCGTCGGCTCGGGCTTTTTGAAGGCCAATATTTCGGTGATCGTGGGACAGCTTTACCCGCGCACCGACGTGCGCCGCGACGGCGCCTATACGATTTTCTACATGGGCATTAACCTCGGTGCTTTCCTCGGATCGCTGCTTTGCGGCTATCTGGGCGAGACCTATGGCTGGGCCTATGGCTTTGGCGCTGCCGGCTTCGGTATGCTGCTCGGCCTGATTGTCTTCGTCTGGGGCAAGCCGTTCCTTCTGGGACGCGGCGAAGCGCCCGATCCGGCAAAACTCGCCGCGCCCGTCATGGGCATCAAGTTCGAATGGCTCCTCTATCTTGTCGGGATTGTCGCCGTCGGCGTTTGCTGGTGGATGGTGCAGAATCAGGCGGTGGTCGGAACCCTGCTGGGCATCGCCGGGGCGATCTTGGTTGCTTATGTGATATTCACCGCGGTGGTGAAGCTGCCGTCCGAAGATCGCGATCGTATCTTCGCTGCCATGTTCCTGATCCTGGGGTCGATCCTGTTCTGGGCGCTTTTCGAACAGGCAGGCTCTTCACTCAATCTGTTTACCGACCGCTATGTCGACCGGGCGGGCGTTCCGGCTTCGGTATTCCAGTCGCTCAACGCCGGGTACATCGTGATGCTCGCACCGTTGTTCGCGGCTCTGTGGACTTGGCTTGGGCGCAGGGGGTGGGAACCTTCGGCTCCGGCCAAGTTCGGTTTGGCGATGCTGCAACTCGGCCTTGGTTTCCTCGTCCTGAAATGGGGGGCGGAAGCGGTCGGTCTCGGCCATGCGACGCCGGTGATCTTCATCTTCCTCATCTATCTGCTGCACACGACCGGCGAATTGTGTCTGTCGCCGGTCGGGCTCAGCGCCATGAACCGGCTTGCTCCCGCCCATATGGCCAGCCTGATCATGGGGACCTGGTTCTTTGCGTCGGCCACTGGCAATTTTGCGGCCGGGCTGATCGCGGCGGCGACCGGATCGGAAAAGGCGAGCGGCGAGGGCGCCGGAAAGGCGCTGGTCCTTGACGTTTATCAGACGATCGGCCTGTGGGCGATCGGCTTTGGCGTGCTGGTGATTGTCGTGTCGCCGCTGATCCGCAAACTGATGCACCTCGATACGCTGCGCGATGCAGATGATCTTGCTGGTGCGAACGAGCTCGCCGAGCCGCAGGCTGCTGGCGTCCATCCCGAACCCAAAGGGGCGTAAATCATGATCCGACGTATGAAGGGCGGCCTGTTGGCTGCGGCCTCGCTGATGTTTGCGGGCTGTGCCGCGACCGGTACAACGGCGGCCAAACCGGCGGGCGACAAGCCCGCCGCGACGGCCGAAAAACCTGCCAAGTTCAACAAGGACCCCTATCCCTCGACGTACAAACCCTATCCGGGACAGGCGACGGCGGTGCGCAACGTCACGATCTTTGACGGCGAGGGCAAGCGGATCGATAATGGCACGGTGTTTTTCAGCGGGGGCAAGGTTACGGCCGTCGGCGGTCCCGATACGCCCATTCCCGCCGACATCGCGGTGTTCGATGGTACCGGAAAGTATCTGACCCCGGGGATTATCGACATTCACAGCCACCTCGGGGACTATCCGTCGCCGGGTGTCGAGGCGCATTCCGACGGCAATGAAGCGACCAGTCCGACCACCCCCGAAGTCTGGTCGGAACATAGCGTATGGCCGCAGGACCCGGGTTTCACGCGGGCGCTTGCCAATGGCGGCGTTACCGCGCTCCAGGTTTTGCCGGGCAGCGCGAACCTGATGGGCGGGCGATCGATCACGCTCAAGAATGTGCCGTCGCGCACGGTGCAGGGGATGAAGTTCCCTGGCGCCCCCTATGGCCTGAAAATGGCCTGCGGAGAGAATCCGAAGCGTGTCTATGGCGGCAAGGGCCGGACACCCTCGACCCGGATGGGCAATTTCGCGGTCAACCGCCAGACCTGGGCGAAGGCCGCAGCGTTCAAGAAGAAGATGGACGACGGCAAGGCGACCGATCGCGATCTGGCGATGGAAACGCTGGCGGGCGTGTTGTCGGGTGAAATACTCATCCACAATCACTGCTATCGTGCCGACGAAATGGCGCTCGTGATCGATATGTCGAAGGAATTCGGCTATAAGGTCTCGACCTTTCACCATGCGGTCGAAAGCTACAAGATCGCCGACATATTGGCGAAGGAAGGCATTTGTTCGGCGATGTGGGCCGACTGGTGGGGGTTCAAGATGGAGTCCTATGACGCCGTCCCGGAAAATGTTCCGCTCGTTTACAAGGCCGGGGCCTGCACCATCGTTCACTCCGACGATGCCAATCAGATTCAGCGACTGAACCAGGAAGCCGCCAAGGCGCTGGTGGCAGGACGCCGTATGGGTATGTCGATCAGCGATGCCGAAGCCTGGACGTGGCTGTCGCTCAACCCGGCGAAGGCGCTTGGCATCGGTGATGTCACGGGCAGCCTGAAGCCCGGCAAGATGGCGGACATCGTGCTTTGGAACGGCAATCCGTTCAGCGCTTATACGCGGCCTGAAAAGGTCTGGATCGACGGAGCCTTGATGTTCGATGCGGCGGACCCCCGCCGCCGGCCCGTTACCGATTTCGAATTGGGGCAGCCGGGCGAAGGAGATGTGAAATGATCCGCACCCTGCTTCTTTGCGCGACCGCGCTGGTCGCGGCCCCCGTCGTCGCACAGGATGTGGCGATCACCAACGCGCGTCTGGTCATCGGCGATGGCAGCGCGCCGGTAGAGGGCGGCACCGTCGTCGTGCGCGGCGGAAAGGTCGTCGCGGCCGGGGCCGGAGTGGCCGTGCCGGCGGGTGTCGAGCGCGTCGATGCGCAAGGCCGCTGGGTCACGCCCGGCATCGTCGCGGCGTTCAGCCGGGTCGGACTGGTCGAAGTTGACGCGGTCAGCGGGACGAACGACCGGTCGGCACGGCGCAGCCGCTTTTCGGCCGGGCTCGATATCGCCCCGGCGCTCAACCCAATGGGATCGCCGGTCGCGGTCAACCGCGCGGCAGGCGTGACGCGGGCGATCGTTGCGCCCGAGGCGAGCAGCAACCTGTTCGCCGGGCAGGGCGCCGTCGTCGATCTTGCCGACGATATGAACATGGTCACGCGCTCGCGCGCCTTGCAATTCGTCGCCTTTGGCGAGGATGGCTCGTCAAGGGCAGGGGGCAGCCGCGCCGCGACCTTCCTGTTGTTTCGTGAACAACTGCTCGCGGCGCGCAGCTATTCCCGCAATCCTTCGGCGCTTGCCGAATGGGGGAATGACGCGATGCTGCAGCGTGCCGATGCCGAGGCGTTGGTGCGCGTGATCGATGGAACGACGCCCCTGTTCGTTCGGGTCGACCGTGCTGCGGACATCGTCAATGTATTGAAACTCAAGGGCGAGTTTCCCGCGTTAAAGCTGGTTCTGGTCGGGGCAACCGACGGCTGGCTGGTGGCGCGCGAGATTGCGGCGGCAAAGGTTCCCGTGCTCGTGTCGCCGCTCACCGACCTGCCGGGCAATTTCGAACGGCTGGGCGCGACGCAGTCGAATGCCGGTCGCCTGAAGGCTGCTGGCGTCGACGTGTCGGTGGGTGTTTTCGACGACGACGATGCCCACAAAATGGGCTATACTACGCAATATGCCGGTAATTTGGTTGGCCTGTCGCGCGTCCCGGGGGCCAGCGGCCTGAGCTGGGACCAGGCCTTTGCCGCGATCAGCAGCGCGCCCGCGCGTGCCGTTGGCATGGATGCGACGATCGGATCCTTGCGGCCGGGGCGGGTCGGCGACGTGGTGATCTGGGACAATGATCCTCTCGAACTTGGCAGCCGTCCGACTGCCGTCTGGATCGATGGTCGTCCGCAATCGCTCACGACCCGGCAGGACCGGCTGCGTGATCGCTACGCGACGCCGCAGGAAGGCGCATTGCCGAAGGCCTATGATCGCTAACGGTTTCTGAGGCAAAAGCGCCTGAAAAGGTTGGAAAGGAAGGGATAATCCGATGCAGCCCATGACGCTTTTGTTGACGACCGGCGCCATTTTCGTCGGCTCGCATCTGCTCCTGTCTCATCCGCTGCGCGATTCTCTCGCCGGGCGGATGGGCGAGCGGGCGTTTCAGATGGTCTATTCGATCGTCGCCATCGCGACCTTCATCATGATGGTGCAGGCGTGGCGCGGGATGCCGCCGGAACCGCCGATGTGGGCGGTCGGCGATGGGCTATGGGCCTTTTCTTCGCTGCTCGTCTTGCTGGCGAGTGTCCTGTTCATGGGGTCGCTGATCGGCAACCCTGCCTTGGCGGCGCCGGGGGCGAGGGCCGCGGCGCAAGCCGCGCCGCGCGGGGTGTTCGCAATTACGCGTCACCCGATGATGTGGAGCTTTGCCCTCTGGGCTTTCGCGCATGCGCTCGTCGTCCCGACTCCTGGACAAATTTTGTTGTCGGGCATCATCGCCTTCCTCGCGCTTGCCGGGTCGGCGGGTCAGGATCGCAAGAAGGCGCGATTGATGGGCGATGCCTGGCGGCATTGGGCGGCTCGGACCAGTTTCCTGCCCTTTGCGCGGCAGATTTCGGGAACCAGCCCGTGGGGTGATGCGATCCCGCGGGGGCACGCACTGTTCGGCGGAATCGCCCTCTGGCTGGCGGCGAGCTGGGCGCATGGCGCGCTTGGCTATATGGTCGCGGGTATCTGGCGCTGGGTGGGGTAGGCGGTGTGTCGTCCGACACGCATCTGACCGATTTGTCATTGCGTTTGCTCGGACGGGCATTCGACCAGCTTGATCCGGAAGAGCGCCGGGTCGTTCAGGCGATCGCAGATCGCGCACCCACCAGCCGCGATGCCGCCGACCTCGACGATGCACAGGCGGGCTTCGGCGACCGCCTGGCCGACCGGGTGGCTGCGGTTGGCGGTTCGTGGAGCTTCATCGTCATCTTCGCGCTGATTCTGTTCGGCTGGATGCTGCTCAATTCCGGGGTGCTCGAACGGTGGGGCATGGCCTTTGACCCCTATCCCTATATCTTCCTGAACCTGATGCTTTCGACGCTTGCGGCGGTGCAGGCTCCGATCATCATGATGAGCCAGAACCGCCAGGCGGCCAAGGACCGGCTGTCGGCCAGCGTGGATTATGAGATTAATCTGCGCGCCGAACTTGAAATCATGCGGCTGCATGAAAAGATCGACCAGATGCGGCTCGCCGAACTGGTCGAAAAGGTCGATGCACTCCACGCCAGGCTGGCGGAGGGCGATCGCGACCCTCGAGCATCCTAGCCTGGGACTGGCGGTTTTCCGTTACAGACGGACCATGCGCATACCCTGCTCGCCATAGCGCGGGCCGCTGGTCCCGCCTCGCGGCGCGGCGGCGTCGATAACGGCAAGATCGTCTGCGGTCAGCGCCAGTTCGGCGGCGGCGACGCTGTCCTCCATCGTTGCCCGGCGCTTGGTTCCCGGTATCGGAACGATGTCGTCGCCCTGGGCCAGCAGCCATGCGAGCGCGACCTGTGCCTTGGAGGTTTCATGCCGGTCGGCAACCGTTCCGATCGCATCGACGATGCGCAGGTTGGCCGGCAGGTTTTCGTCCGAATAGCGGGGATCGTTACGCCGCCAGTCGCCGTCGGGAAGATCGTCGCGGCGGCGCACCGCCCCTGCCAGGAAACCGCGGCCAAGCGGCGAGTAAGGGACAAAACCGATGCCGTGCTCGCGGCAGACGCCGAGTATCTCTTCCTCGACGTCGCGTTCCCAGATCGAATATTCGCTCTGCAGTGCGGTGATCGGAGCGGCGGAGGCCGCCCGGCGGAGCGTCGCGGGGCCGGCTTCGGACAGCGCGATGTGGCGAACCTTGCCCTCGGCGACCAATTCCATCATTCCGCCGACGGTTTCCTCGATCGGCACGGCCGGGTCGACGCGGTGCTGATAGAAAAGGTCGATTGTCTCGATGCCCAGCCGCTGGAGCGATCCTTCGCATGCGCGACGGGCATTTTCCGGGCTTCCATCGACCCCGACGATCTGTTTGCCTTCAAAGCGAAAGCCGAATTTGGTTGCGATCACCAGCCCGTCGCGCTTGCCGCGGATTGCTTCGCCCAGCAGTTCCTCGTTGCTGAACGGGCCATAGATTTGGGCTGTGTCGAAAAAGGTGACGCCAAGGTCGATCGCCCGGTGAATGGTGCGCGTCGATTCGTCGATATCGGCGGCCTCGCCATAGAGGATATTGCCGCCCTTTATCATCGGCATGCAGCCGATGCCGATTGCCGAAACCGTCAATCCCCGGCCCAGTGAGCGATATTTCATGGCGCTGATCCTTCTTGCGCGGCCTCATCCTCGACCCCGTCGGCGGCATATTTGGTCACGGCCACGTCGGCGACGACATTGCCGATCGTCCGGAATATGTCGGGAAAGGTCTCGACCGCGACGAGCAGGCCGAGGGGAGCGACCGGCACGCCCATCGACACGGCGATGGGTGCGATCGAGGTGACGAAGCTGATCGATCCGGGCAGGCTGACCGAACTGAGCGCGGCGGCCATCGCGACCGCCAGGCCGACCGCCATTTCCCATGGCGTCAATTCCAGCCCGAATAGCCAGGCGATATAGACCACGACCGCCAGATTCATCGCGGTGCTGGTAAAGCGAAACAACGCCACCGCCAGCGGCAGGACGATGTCGGCCTTCTTGGCGTCGACCCCCAGCGTGGTGGCCGCGCCGAGCATCGCGGGCAGGCTGGCGAGCGAGCTTTGGGTCGAGATCGCGACCGCCAGCGTGGGAACCATCGCGCGGACGAAGCGCGGCAGCGGAATGCCCACGACCAGCCAGGCCAAAAGCAGCCCCAGAATCACGACGCAGACGCCGATGCCCGAAACGATCAGCACATAATGGAGAAGGCCGCCAAAGGCCGCGAACCCGGCCTTGACCGCCAGGGCATAGCCGAGCGCGAACACGCCGAACGGTGCCAGGGCCAGAACCCAGCCGATCACGATCAGCATCGTATCGCCCAAAGCCTTGAAGAATCCAGACAGGGTGGCCCGCTGTTCGGGGCCGACGCGGGTGATCGCAAAGGCGAAGATGGTCGTGAAGACGATAAGCGGCAGGACTGCCGTTTCGGCGGCGGCGGCGATCGGGTTTGTGGGGATCAGCGACAGCAGGAAGTCGGAAAAAGTCGGCGACGCGCCAGCCTCCGTCGGGCCCCCCAGGCCGTTGCGCAAGGCATCGGCCGCGCTTGCGGACAGCGGAAACAGGCGCAGCAATGTCGGCGTCATGATGAGCGACATCAACCCCGACAAGAAGATCGCGACCAGAAAGATCGCGACCGAGCGTGCCGCCAGCGCTCCGGCGCGCGCGGCGTCGGCGGTGGCGGTGATGCCGGTGATCAAAAGCGCGACGATCAAAGGGATGATCGTCATTTTCAGGGCGTTGAGCCATAATGTTCCAAAGGGCTCGACAAAGGGGAGGGAGGCCTGTGCCGCATCCGGCGAAACCGCTTCTACCCCGATCCCTAAAAGCATCCCGGCGATCAGCGCCGAGAGGATAATCCATGCCGATTTCACGTTATAATCTCCCGGCAAACCCCAAGGCCAACTTGCCAAGCAAAAATGGGTGACCTAGTGCCATCCCGAGTGTGCCGGGTCGGGCCCATGTCCTGTCCACGGCTTAGGAAGCAGAGGTGCCATGCGCAAGTTTTTCGGAACCGACGGGATACGCGGACTGACCAACAAGACGCCGATCACCGCTGAAGTCGCGATGCGCGTCGGCATGGCGGCGGGCGCACATTTCCTGCGCGGGTCGCACAAGCATCGCGTGGTGATCGGCAAGGATACGCGCCTTTCGGGCTATATGATCGAAAATGCGCTGGTCGCGGGTTTTACCAGCGTCGGCATGGATGTGGTTCAGGTGGGGCCGATGCCGACCCCGGCGGTTGCGATGTTGACCCAGTCGATGCGCGCCGACCTCGGGGTGATGATTTCGGCCAGCCACAACCCCTTTCACGATAATGGCATCAAGCTGTTCGGGCCCGATGGCTACAAGTTGTCGGACGAGGACGAGCTTCAGATCGAGGCGTTGCTGGAAGCTGCTCCGACGCTTGCCGACCCGGCGCATATCGGCCGCGCGAAGCGGATCGAGGACGCGCGTGGACGCTATATTCACGCGGTCAAGCAAAGCCTGCCGTCCGATGTCCGGCTCGACGGGCTGAAGATGGTAATCGATTGCGCCAATGGTGCGGCCTACAACAGCGCGCCGACCGTATTTTGGGAATTGGGCGCCGATGTCGTCACCATCGGGGTGACGCCCAACGGTACCAACATCAACGACCGTTGCGGTTCGACGGCGCCGGGATTGCTTCAGGAAACGGTGGTGGCGAGCGGGGCCGACATCGGCGTTGCGCTCGATGGCGACGCGGATCGGCTGATCGTGGTCGACGAAAAGGGCGCGATCGTCGACGGCGATCAGATCATGGCGCTGATCGGTGCGTCGTGGGCGCGGCAGGGGCGGCTGAAGGGCGGCGGCGTCGTGGCGACCGTTATGTCGAACCTGGGCCTTGAACGCTATCTCGAAGGTCAGGGGCTGCGACTCGAACGTACGAAGGTCGGCGACCGTTACGTCCTCGAACGGATGAAAAGCGGTGGGTTCAACGTCGGCGGCGAACAGTCGGGTCATATGATCCTTTCCGACTATGCGACGACGGGCGACGGCACGCTGGCGGCGTTGCAGGTGCTCGCGGAACTGGTGGTGGCCGGGCAACCGGCGAGCGAATTGCTGCACCAGTTCGACACCGTTCCGCAATTGCTCAAGAATGTGCGCTTTGCGGGCGGAAAGCCGCTCGAAGATGCCCAGGTCCGCGCGGCGATCGCCGAGGGAGAAAACAGCCTGAACGGTCGCGGCCGCCTGGTTATCCGGGCGTCGGGAACCGAGCCGGTCATCCGGGTCATGGCCGAAGGCGACGATGCGGGACAGGTCGAACAGGTCGTGGACATGATCTGCGAAGCCGTTCGCACGGCGGCGGCCTGACGTGGCCGGTCCGGTCGTCAATCTCGATCGACTGACCTTTGACGATGTCGAGGACAATGGGGTGTTCACGTCGCGGCGTGCCTTCATCGGCGAGCGGATCGGCGCCCGCGACCTTGGCTATAATCTGACCATTCTTCCGCCGGGCAAGGTCCAATGCCCGTTTCACAGCCATCATGGCGAGGAAGAGATGTTCTTCATCCTCGAAGGCGAAGGCGACGGCGAGCTGCGTTTCGGCGATCGGCGCTATCCGCTTCGTCAGCATGACGTCATTGCCTGTCCGACCGGCGGAGCCGAAGTCGCGCACCAGATCATCAACACGGGGTCATGCGACCTAAAATATCTCGCCGTATCGACGCTGGTTGATGTCGAGGTTTGCGAATATCCCGATTCCGGCAAGTTCAGCGCCGTCACGGGACGGCCTGGCGAGCGGGGAATGAGGCATATCGGCCGTCTGGCCGATGCAGTCGATTATTATGACGGAGAAGAGAATTAACATGCTTGAGATGCGACCCGATTGCGAACGTTGCGGGCGTGACCTGCCTGCCGACCTCCATGGTGCGTTCATTTGTTCGTTCGAATGTACATTCTGCGCGAATTGCGCCGACAAACTCGACGAACGCTGCCCCAATTGCGGCGGTGATCTGCTCGACCGCCCCTTGCGCGAAGGCGCTGCGCTGGCGAAATTTCCTGGATCGACGGAGCGGAAATATAAGGGATGACCGCTCGCGTTCTGATCGTCGCGGGGTCCGATAGCGGCGGCGGCGCGGGAATTCAGGCCGATATACGCACGGTCACGATGCTGGGCGGCCATGCGATGACCGCCATCACCGCCATCACTGCGCAAAATACCACAGGTGTACAGGGCGTTCATGCCATCCCCACCGAAATGGTGCTGATGCAGATCGACAGCGTCGTCACCGACATCGGTGTCGATGCGGTCAAGATCGGCATGATCGGCAGCGCGGAGACGGCGCAGGCGGTTGCGGCCCGTCTGACCAAGCCCGACCTTGCCGGCGCCGCGGTCGTTTTCGACCCGGTGATGATCACGACCAGCGGGTCGGTCCTGGCCGACCCCGCGACGATCAGGGCTTTCGGCGACCTGATGCGCCGCGCCGCCGTCACGACCCCCAATCTGAACGAGCTGGCGGCGCTGGGCGGCATCGACGGCGTGCTGGCGCATGGCAGCGCGCTGCTCGTCAAGGGGGGGCATGCGGAGGGCGATACGGTCGTGGATCGCCTGTTCGAGCCTGACGCGGGAGAGGTCGCGCGCTGGGAAGCGCCGCGGATCGATACGCGGCACATGCATGGCACCGGCTGTACGCTGGCAAGTGCCGTGGCGACCGGGCTGGCGCAGGGGATGCCGCTGGAACCTGCCGTCGCGCGCGGGCGCGATTTCGTCAGGCTCGCGCTGCTCGATGCGCCGGGTTTGGGGGAGGGCCATGGCCCTATGGGGCATCATGCCGTGCGCAACGACGGATTGTTCACCGGCCCTGCGCTTAACCAGATCAGCCTTCCGGCCCGGGATTACGGGGTTTCGACCGCCTTCTACAAGCAGATGGGGCTGACGCAGATCGTCGATAGCCCGTCGAACGGTTATGCGCGCTTCGAAGCGGCGAACGGCGTCACCCTCTCTGTCCATGTCGGCGGCGCCGATGCGGGCGGTACGGTGACATATCTGGAAAGCGGCGCGCTTGACGCCTGGGTGGCTTATCTTGCCCGTCGCGGCGTCCGTTTCGACCAGATGCCGCGCGACGAGGAATGGGGCTGGCGCGAGGCGCGGCTGACCGACCCGGCGGGCAATCGCTTGTGCCTCTATCAAGCGGGTGAATATCGGAGATATCCGCCGTGGCGCATCTGACGCTGTTCGCCCGCGCGTTGGCGCTGGAGGGGACGTGCTGATCGCGGGGGTCGACGAGGCCGGGCGCGGGCCGCTCGCGGGGCCGGTGGTCGCCGCGGCGGTGATATTGTGCGCCGACGGGATCGACGGCCTTGACGACAGCAAGAAACTCACCGCCCGGCGCCGCGCCGCGCTGGAGGACGAGATAAGGGCGCGATGCCGCTGGGGGATCGGCGAGGCAAGCGTCGAGGAAATCGACCGCATCAATATATTGCAGGCCACATTTCTAGCCATGACCCGCGCCGTGGAGGCACTGGGGTGCGATTCCGTCGAACTGCTCGTCGACGGCAATCGTTTGCCCAATTGGCGCTATGCGGCGCGCGCGGTGGTGGGCGGCGATGCGCTGCATCCCTGTATTTCGGCGGCGAGCATCCTGGCGAAGGAACATCGCGACCGCTTCATGATCGCGGCGGCTGCCGAGTTTCCCGGCTTTGGGTGGGAACGTAATATGGGCTATGGTACGGCCCAGCATCTGGCGGCCCTGCGTCGGCTCGGCCCGACGCCGCTCCACCGCAACAGCTTCGCGCCGGTCGCGCAGATGCAACTGGTTTGACGCCAAAACCTGGGGAGGGGATGGGGCGATGAGCAGGGGATTTACGGCCGATGACGTCACGGCACAGGGTGGCCGGATTTTCGTCGTAACCGGCGCGAATGCGGGTATCGGGTTCGAAGCGGCCCGGGTCCTCGCGGCGCGGGGCGCGCGCGTGATACTGGCCTGCCGCGATGCAGAGCGGGCAGCGGCGGCGATGGAACGCATCGGCACCGAGGTCCCGGACGCCGATCTGTCGTTTCAACCGCTCGATCTTGCCGATCTCGATCAGGTCCGGGACGCTGCGGCAACTTTGCGGGCCGGACCGCCCATCGACGTGCTGATCAACAACGCCGGGGTGATGGTGCCGCCGCGGACATTGACGCGGCAGGGTTTCGAAATGCAATTCGGGGTCAACCACCTTGGCACCTTTGCGCTGACCGGCCTGTTGCATCCGCATGTGCAGGACCGCATCGTGATCACCGCCAGCCTGGCGCATCGCAGCGGCGAGATGGACTACAGCGATCTCGATGCGAGCCGAAGCTATCATAATTGGCAACGCTATCAGGCGAGCAAGCTTGCGAACCTTCTGTTCATGTTCGAACTCGACCGGCGGCTTGGGGCTGCGGGGCGATCGACCCAGGCGATCGGTTGCCATCCGGGTGTCGCACTTACCGAACTGACGCGGCACCTGCCGCTTCCGCTGCGCTTCATGACGCCGCTCGCCGCCCCCTTCTTCAACAGCGCCGCACAGGGCGCTTGGCCGACCCTGCAGGCGGCAACCGGCGCCCATGTGCAAGGCGGCGACTATCTGGGGCCGCAGGGGCTGGGGGAAGTGTCGGGCCGTTCGGGGCCGGCGCGGTCGACCGGCCGGGCCCGGGACCCCCGGCGCGCGCGCGAGCTATGGGAAAGGTCGATCGATCTGACGGGGATCGATCCGGGTATCTGACAATCAGGGTTCAGCGGCGGGAGAAGAATATGGCGTCTTCGACGAAGCAGCGCGTGATGGACGAAGGCGCGCTGCACGATCAGGCAGGACGCTTGCGCGATCCTGGCTATGCTACGCGAGAGGTGCGTCGCTATGATCGCGCCGCGATCGCCGCCGACCCGGTCCGGATCAAGGAATGGGACTATTATTGCATTCTCGATGCGGATTGCGGTCTGGCGTTGACCGTGGCCGACAATGGCTATGTCGGTTTTCTCGGCGTGTCCTGGATGGATTTGCGGCGCAAAAGCTTCGTCAATCATGGCGCCCTGGTGCCCGAACCGATGGGACGTATGGTGCTGCCAGCCAGCGCGGACAGTGGCGATATCGTCCAGGTGCAGCAGGGGGTGGAGCTGGCTTTCCGGCACGAAAGGGGCGGCCGGCGGTTGACCGTCCATGCACCCGACTTTGGCGACGGGGTCGGGCTGTCGGGCGAAGTCTGGCTTGATCAGCCGGCAATGGACCGGATGGTGATTGCGACGCCCTTTCCCGACGATCCCCATGCCTTCTATTATAATCAGAAAATCAATTGCATGCCAGCCAGCGGACGGGTCAAGGTCGGCGGCGAGTATCATGATTTTACACCGGAAAAGGCGTTTGCGGTGCTGGATTGGGGGCGCGGCGTCTGGACCTATGACAATATCTGGTACTGGGGCTCGGCATCCGGAATGGTCGACGGGCGCTCGTTCGGCTTCAACATCGGATATGGCTTTGGCGATACATCGGCGGCGAGCGAGAATATGCTGTTCGTCGATGGAAGGGCGCACAAGCTGGATCAGGTGACATTCCATTTGCCCGATGGTGCGCTCGACGCTTCGCCATGGCGTTTTTCCAGCAATGACGGGCGTTTTGAACTCGGTTTCCGGCCTGCGGTCAATCGCTGGGACAAGGTCGACGCCGGGTTGGTCAAGACCGAGCAGGATCAGCTGTTCGGCTGGTACTCGGGCACGGTCCTTCTCGACGACGGCACGCCTCTCGCGGTTCGCGACCTTCCGGGCTTCGCCGAGAAGGTGTGGAACCGCTGGTAACGGCGTTGCTCGCGACCTGCTTGGCGAAACGCGATCGATTTGGCGTCCGGATGAAAATTTTTTTCGGGGGTGAGTCTTCATGGCCACACCACCAGTGGTTGAGTCGGCGATTCGCGACCGACTCCATATGTCGTGGCAGACTCCTTTCGTTCTCATTTTCTTAATCATATCGAGAGGCTTGTAACCTAGGGTCCAGCGCTTGACGGCGGACTCCGCCGGACTCATCAGGGCCTTCTTTGGGTACAAGCAAAGGGCGAAACATGGGTGTGATGGAGCGGGTCAAGGCCCCGGCAGCGAAGCAGCGGACGGCAAAGGTGGCGCCCGCGCCGCTGCCGCTCGACACGATCCTGCAGGGCGATTGCATCGAAATGATGCGCAGCCTGCCGGTGGCGTCGGTCGACATGATCTTTGCCGATCCGCCCTATAATCTCCAGCTCGGCGGCGACCTGCATCGCCCCGACGGCAGCCAGGTCGATGCCGTCGATGATGACTGGGACAAGTTCGACAGCATCGGCACCTATGACCGCTTCACCCACGCTTGGCTGAAGGAAGCGAAGCGCATCCTGAAACCCAATGGCAGCATCTGGGTGATCGGCAGCTATCACAATATTTTCCGGGTCGGCGCCGCGCTTCAGGATCAGGGCTATTGGATCCTCAACGATATTGTCTGGCGCAAGGCGAACCCGATGCCCAATTTCAAGGGCACTCGCTTCACCAATGCGCATGAAACGCTGATCTGGGCGTCGATGGGCGAAAAGTCGCGCTACACCTTCAACTATCGCGCGATGAAGACGCTCAACGACGAACTGCAGATGCGCAGCGACTGGTTGATCCCGATCTGCGCCGGGCAGGAACGGCTGAAAAAGGGCGGGCACAAGGTGCATCCGACCCAAAAACCCGAAGCTCTGCTGTACCGCGTTCTGCTTGCCTGCTCGAACCCCGGCGACGTCATTCTCGACCCCTTTTTCGGCACCGGAACGACCGGCGCGGTCGCCAAGCGGCTTGGCCGTCACTATATCGGGATCGAGCGCGAGGACGGCTATATTGCTGCGGCCAAGGAACGCATCGAAATGGCGCTGCCGCTCGATGAAAGCACGGTCAAGACGATGATGGCGCCCAAGGCGGCAACCCGCGTCGCCTTTGGCACGCTGGTCGAAGGCGGCATGATCGCGCCGGGTACGATGCTGACCGACAGCAAGCGGCGCTGGAAGGCAAAGGTCCGCGTCGACGGCAGCCTGGAGTGCGATGGCCAACCGGCAGGATCGATCCACAAGATGGGGGCGGCGCTTCAGGGCGCGCCAAGCTGCAACGGCTGGACCTTCTGGCATATCGATAACGGTCGCGAACTGCGCGTCATCGATGCGGTGCGACAGGATTGGCTGCTCGCCAACGAGGCGTGATCATTCCCGGTCGCGGCGAAAGATACGGCGGACGAGGCATGGCAATCCGGAACGGGGCAGCCCGGTCCAGGCCGCTTCGCCTCGTTTGTCGGGACGTTTAGGGACGACGCATGTTTCAACCGCTGACCAAGGCTGATTTCGGGGGCGCATCGCCCGATGCGCGCATTTACTGCCGTCCCGTCGGCTTCGTCGACCGCCCGCACGAGCTTGACGAAGCCTGTCTGCGCGTGTCGGACACGATGCTCTGGTTTGCTGCCTGGCATATCAGCTTGCGCGACCGCGGCACGGTTCGGTCGGCGATCGTGGCGGTCCCCGAACTTGCGGATTGGGTCGCGGCGATGCCCGGCGGGCTGGGGCAGGCGGCGATGGCGCAGCGCGCCGCGACGGTGCGGCCGCGTGGCGCCTTGCAACTGGGCGATCGCACCGTACGCCTTGGCGAACCCCAGCTGATGGGAATTCTCAATGTCACCCCGGACAGTTTTTCGGACGGTGGAAAGCATGTCGATGAAGCGTCCGCCATCGATGCGGGTTTCGGCATGGCGACGATGGGTGCCGCCATCGTCGACGTGGGCGGGGAATCGACCCGCCCCGGTGCTCCTGCGGTATGGGAAGGGGACGAAATCAAGCGGGTCGAGGGCGTCGTGGCGGGACTTGCCCGCGGCGGCGTTGCCGTGTCGATCGACACGCGCAAGGCGGCGGTGATGGAGGCTGCGCTTGCCGCCGGCGCCACGATCATCAACGATGTGTCGGCGCTTCGTTACGACGACCGCGCGATGGACATTGTCGCGCGGGCGGAATGCCCTGTCGTGCTGATGCACGCCCCGTCGGCGAAAAGCGATCCGCACGAGGGCGGGGATTATGCGCACCCATTGTTTGACGTTTACGACATGCTCGCCGATCGCATCGCGGCGTGCGAAGCTGCGGGCATCGCGCGCGCGCGGATTGTCGTCGATCCGGGTATCGGTTTCGGCAAGGGAGTTGGCGACAATCTCGCGCTGACGAACGGCCTGGCGCTGTTTCACACGCTCGGCTGCCCCATCCTGTACGGCGCGAGCCGCAAGCGGATGATCGGCGCGCTGGACAATGAGGCTGCGGCCGACGAGCGGCTTGGCGGCAGCATCGCGCTTCACTATCAGGCGGCGGGCCTGGGGGCGCAGCTTCTTCGCGTGCATGACGTGGCCGAAACCCGGCAGGCCCTGCGCATCTGGCGCGGTCTGCGCGACACAGCGCTGACCGCCTGATCCCCACGGTTCGGCGCGCGCAAGAAACTTCGTTCGTGGTTCATGCGTCTCTTTCAGGATGGGCCGCCGTTTCTGGCCGCCCGCCCGAACGGAGATTCTCATGCAAATTCCTCATGGTGCCCATGTTGCCGTCGCCGACGGCAAGCGCTTTGTCCTGTTCCGTAACGATGGCGACGAGGCACTGTTGAATCTGGTCGACGCGGACAGTCCGGAGGTAGAGAACAGCAACCGCAGCGGCGCCAGTCCCGAGGTGCGTGACCTTGAGGAGCGGGGTCATGCCGCAGGGGTCGCGGCGCTGCTGAACCAGCGGGTCTTGTCGAACGATATCGAAAAACTGCTCGTTGTTGCCGATCCGCACACGCTCGGCGTGATGCGCGACCATTATCATGGCGAGTTGCAAAAACGGCTGGTCGGCGAGCTACCGAAGACACTGACCAATGTTGATACGCATCAGATCGAGCAAGCGATCACTGCTGCGTAGATGCGGCTGATGCGCGTATTCTTTCGGATGTGTCAGGCCGCTGTGTCGATCCCGAGGTCGCTGAGCTTGCGATAGAGGGTCGAACGTCCGATGCCCAGGCGCCGCGCCACTTCGCTCATCCGGCCGCGATAGTGGCCGATGGCGAGGCGTATCACGTCGGCCTCGATCTCTTCCAGCGGGCGCAGATTGCCGTCGGGCAGGTAAAGGGTGACGCCGATGGCTTCGCCGTTGATCGCGACATCCCTGTCGCCGCCTGCTTTGACGCCGCCCAGCGCAGCGTCGATGGCCGGAAAATCGGCGGCGGTCAGCACATCGGTCTTGCTGCCGACCGCGGCGCGGAACAGCACGTCCTGCAATTGCCGGACATTGCCCGGCCAGGCATAGGCCGCAAGCAGGCGGAGGGCGTCGTCGGTGACGCCGATGCTTCCCATGCCGGGCAGGCTGCCGATCCGGGCCAGCAGGTGGCGGGTGAGCGGGCCGACGTCGCCGCGCCGTTCGCTGAGCGAAGGCAGCGTGAGCTGCGCGGTCGACAGCGCATAATAGAGATCTTCACGAAAATGCCCCGCCTCGATCAGCTTGTCGAGCGGGCTGGCGCTGGTCGCGATGATGCGAACATCCACGCTTTGGCGGATCGAACCGCCGATCATCTGGACTTCGCCGTTGTTCAGAAACTCGACGAGCTTTGCCTGGGTCTCGAGCGGAATGCACTCGACATGATCGATGATGATGCTGCCGCCGTCGGCCTGGACCAGGCGGCCGACCTGGCGATCGAAGGCGCCGGGAAAGGCGCCCCGTTCATGGCCGAAAAGGCCCGAACCGATCAGGCCGGGCGACACCGCCGAACAATCCACCATGACCAGCGCGGCGCGCGCGCGCGGCGAGGCACTGTGGATTGCGCGGGCGAACACTTCCTTGCCGGTGCCGGGCTTGCCATTGATCATCACCGGCACCCGCGCCCGTGCCGCCTTCGCGGCGATGGCCAAGGCGCTGCGGAAATTGGGGCTCGATCCGATGATCGCCTCGAAGGCCAGCGGCGCGCGAAGTTTCTCGGTGAGCGGGCGCAGTTCGTCCTGCGGGCCGCCTGTCGTTATGATGCGGTCGATCGCGCCAAGTAGGCGGTCGGGGGCGATCGGCTTTTGAACGAAGTCGCTGGCACCCGCGCGCATGGCAGACACGGCGACCTCTACGCCGTTGCGCATGGTGATGACGATCACGGGAAGCGCGGGGCGCCAGCGGCGCAGTTCGGTGATGAATTCGGGAAGTGAAAGGCCGGGCACGCCCTGGTCGATCAGCACGGCGTCGAGCGCCATGCCTTCCTGGGTGCCGAGCTTTGCGAGCGCGGTGTCGGTGTCGCCGACCACGACGCTTCGCCAGCCGCCGCGCGACACCAGCGCCGCCAGAAAGCGCTGTTGTGCGGGTTCGCTGTCGACGATCATCACCGTCCTGGTGTCGCGTGTGCTTGCCATAGACTTGGATTCGCCCCTTGAGCCGGGCCGTTTCGACCCTGATTGCATCGTGACAGGCGATAATATGGGAGAGGGGTAAAGGGGCGATTAAGGTCGTGCACCTTTTGCTCGTCCGCAGCTTTTCTTCTCTCCATCCGATCAGATATGCCTATTGAGCATGGGAGGGCACGTGGCTAAGACCGGCGCGACGTCCGATTCTGGCGGTGTCGGCTGATCAACGGATACGGCCGACGGGGAACAGGCAAAGGGGATAAACGATGGCGCAACAGGAAATGAAGGCAGCGAACGAAACCTATGCAGGTTTCCTCAGCCTCCTGAAAGTCGGCACGATCATTACCATCGTCGTGACCGCATTCGTCGTTCTTCTTATCGCTTCCTGACCGGCGATCGCCATGCGCATCGCTGTGCTGAAAGAACTCGCCCCGGGCGAGACCCGCGTTGCCGCTACGCCCGAAACGGTCAAGAAATTCATCGGCCTGGGGGCCGAAGTCGCCGTGGAAACCGGCGCGGGCGATCAGGCTTCGATTGCGGATGCCGATTATGCGGCGGCGGGTGCCACCGTTGCTGGCCGCGCCGACGTACTGAAGGGCGCGAACATCATCCTTGGCATCCAGGGGCCTGATCCCAAGGGGCTGAAGGGCTTTGCCGACGGGGCATGGCTGGCGGCCGGGCTTAACCCTTTCGGGGACCGGGCCCGCGTCGATGACTATGCGGCGCTGGGGCTGGAGGCGCTGGCCATGGAGTTCATGCCGCGCATCACGCGCGCGCAGTCGATGGACATATTGTCGAGCCAGGCCAACCTGGCCGGTTACAAGGCGGTGCTGATGGCGGCGAACGCCTATGGCCGTGCCTTTCCGATGATGATGACCGCGGCGGGCACGGTGAGCGCCGCCAAGGCGTTCATCATGGGCGTCGGCGTCGCGGGGCTGCAGGCGATCGCGACCGCCCGCCGTCTGGGCGCACAGGTCAGCGCGACCGACGTGCGCGCCGCAACCAAGGAACAGATCATGTCGCTCGGCGCCAAGCCGATCTTCGTCGAAAGCGTCGCGGGGATCGAGGGCGAGGGCACGGGCGGCTATGCCACCGAAATGTCCGACGAATATAAGGCGGCGCAGGCCGAACTCGTGTCGTCGCACATCGCCAAACAGGATATCGTGATCACCACCGCCTTGATCCCGGGGCGTCCGGCGCCGCGCCTGATCAGCGATGCACAGCTCGCAACGATGCGCGCTGGCAGCGTGATCGTCGACATGGCGGCCGAAAGCGGCGGCAACGTTGAAGGGTCGGTTTCGGGCGAGACGCGAAAGATTCACGGCGTCACGGTCATCGGCGCAAAGAATATCGCCGCGCTAATGCCTGCCGATACCAGCGCGCTGTTCAGCCGTAACCTGTTCAACTTCCTGTCGGCCTTTTGGGACAAGGAAGCGGGCAAGCCGGTGCTCGACGAGGAAATCGGCAACGCGATCCGGCTGACGCAGGGCGGCAAAGTCGTGAACGAGCGGCTGCTCGCCAGCGCCTGATGGATTTTACGCCTTTGTCCTGTTTCCGGGACGAGGGGAAGCGGACAAGGGCTGACTTTCTTCTGAAACCTTGCGGCGTCATCAGGCGCCGAATCGCGGCGCCTCCACCTTGGCGCCGCGATAGGGGTTTGCGGGAGAATTTCCTTTGATGAACAGATCGGTGCTCGCTGCCGCCATGATCGGCGGCTTGATGCTCGGCGGTTGCGACAACTCGGCGGGCGGCCCGGACGTCGGCGATGCTGCATCGGCGGGGCGACCGGATGCAGGGGCGGCTGCCAGTACAGGCGGCAAGTCGTCGCACATGACGGTTGCCGACCATGTTGCGGCATCTCCGCTGCACAAGATGCTGGCGTCGAACCTGGCGGCCTCGGGCCTTGCGGACCGTTTGGATGGCTCCGCCTCGTTCACCCTGTTCGCGCCCACCGACGCCGCATTCGTGCAGGTGCCGCCGGTCATGCGCGACAATTGGATGCGCCCGGCGCAAAAGGCGCGGCTTGCCGCCGTGGTTGGCCACCACATTGTGGCAGGCCGTCATAGCGGCGCGCAGTTGCAAGCCCGGATCGATGCTGAAGGTGGGCCGATTGTGCTGAAAAGCATCGACGGACAGGACATTGTGATCAGCCGGTCGGGTTCCTCGCTTTTGCTCACCGCGGGAAGCGGGAACAAGGCGATGGTGATACAGGCCGACGTCGCGCAATCAAACGGAATGATCCATGTCGTCGATGCGGTCCTCCTGCCTGCTGGGTAATCATCGCAACATGCTTTTGCAGGTCAGCGAAATTTTATGACGGCGTTCTGCTGCCTTTTCTCTCTTTTGTGAGGCGAAGGGCCCCTTTTTTGGCCGCTTAGGAGTCGACATGCAGCCTTCGTCGCGGCAAGAGTTGCGCCCAGCGGAATCAGCAGGGGAGCGGGCCCGTGGATTTTATTTCCATTTTTTCGATTTTCATTCTGGCCTGTTTCGTGGGCTATTTCGTCGTGTGGTCGGTGACGCCCGCGCTGCATACACCTTTGATGAGCGTGACCAACGCCATCTCCTCGGTGATCATCGTCGGGGCGTTGATCGCCAGCGCCGCCGCCGGATCGGCGGTGTCGAAATGGCTCGGGCTCGCCGCGGTGGTGATGGCCAGCATCAATATTTTCGGCGGCTTTGCTGTCACCGAACGCATGCTGGCCATGTACAAGAAGAAAGAGCGTTAAGGCGCTGACGAAAACCGTTTTACCGGACTGCCTGCTGGCGGCCTGACGGGGGATTATTCATGCACGAACTGGCACCGATCAATCCATGGGTCGCACTGGCCTATCTGGTCTCCGGGGTTTTCTTCATCTTGGCGCTGCGCGGATTATCGTCGCCCGCGTCCTCGCGCCGCGGCAACCGCTTCGGTATGGCGGGCATGGCGATTGCGGTCGTCACCACGCTGTTGACGCACGAGCTGGCGAATCCGGTCGAGGTGCTGGGCGCGATCGCGATCGGTGCCGTGATTGGTATAGTCATGGCGCGGCGGATCGCGATGACCGCGATGCCGCAGCTCGTGGCGGCCTTTCACAGCCTTGTCGGCCTTGCCGCGGTGGCGGTGGCGGCGGCGGCCTATCTGAATCCGGGAGCGTTCGGCATCGCCGATGAGGCGGGCCAGATATTCGCGGTCAGCCGGGTCGAAATGGGCCTTGGCATCGCCATCGGCGCGATCACCTTTTCGGGATCGGTTATCGCCTTCCTGAAACTCAACGGCAATATGTCGGGTTCGCCGATCATGCTGCCGGGCCGGCACATCATCAATCTGGGCACGTTGGCGGGCATCATCGGTCTCGTTGCCTATTTCACCGTCGATCAGTCCCCATGGGTGTTCTGGACCGTCACGGGGCTCAGCTTCCTGATCGGCTTCCTCTTGATCATCCCGATCGGCGGCGCCGACATGCCGGTCGTGGTGTCGATGCTCAACAGCTATTCGGGGTGGGCAGCCGCCGCGATGGGCTTCACGCTCGGCAATACCGCGATGATCATCACCGGCGCGCTGGTCGGCGCGTCGGGCGCGATCCTGTCGTACATCATGTGCCGGGCGATGAACCGCAGTTTCATCAGCGTGATTGCAGGCGGATTCGGCGCGGACGATTCCGGCGGCGGCGCGGGCGGGACGAAGGAACAGCGCCCCTGGAAGCCGGGAAGCGCCGACGATGCGGCCTTCCTGATGAGCCAGGCCGAAAATGTCATCATCGTTCCGGGATATGGCATGGCGGTGGCGCAGGCCCAGCATGCGCTGCGCGAAATGTCCGACCTTCTCAAGAAAGAGGGGGTGAACGTCAAATATGCCATCCACCCCGTCGCAGGCCGTATGCCGGGGCATATGAACGTGCTGCTGGCCGAAGCGAACGTCCCCTATGACGAGGTGTTCGAACTGGAAGATATCAATAATGAATTTGCCCAGTGCGACGTCGCCTTCGTCATCGGCGCCAACGACGTGACGAACCCCGCGGCCAAGACCGACAAGACATCGCCGATTTACGGCATGCCGGTGCTGGACGTGGAAAAGGCAAAGACGGTGTTGTTCGTGAAGCGCTCGATGGGCGGGGTCGGCTATGCCGGGGTCGACAATGATGTCTTCTATATGGATCAGACGATGATGTTGCTCGGCGACGCCAAGAAGATGGCCGACGATATCGTCAAGGCGCTGAGCGGCAGCGGGCACTGATTTTTCCGAAAAACCGCTCGGCCTGTGCTTGTCGAAAGCCCCGTTCTGCTTCTAAGGCGCGGCGAAATGATCGGGTCTCGACGTGCCGGGGCCGAACGGAGTTTTGGAATATATGCGCAAGATCGGCCTGATCGGTGGAATGAGCTGGGCGTCGACCGAGCTTTACTATCGGCATCTCAACAAGGGCGTGCAGAAACGGGCAGGCACCAGTTGCTCAGCCCCCATTTTGCTGGAAAGCCTTAATTATTGCGAGTTGTCACGGCTGACGACGGCAGAGCAATGGGCGCACGCGCGCGACGTGCTCATCGCATCGGCACATCGACTGGAAGCGGCGGGCGCCACGGCGCTGATGATCGCCGCAAATTCGATGCACAAGGTTGCCGAAGAGGTCGCGGCCGCCATTTCGATTCCGATCCTGCATATCGTCGACGAAACCGGCGAAAAGATGCAGGCCGACGGGGTGAAGGCGGCGGCGGTCATCGGCACGCGCAATGTGATGACCGAGGCATGGTTCCGCCAGCGGCTGGTGCGTCACGGCCTGACGCTTGCGCCTTATGATGTCCAGCGGGTCGAGGAAATCGATCGCATCATCTATGATGAACTGATGCAGGGCCGCGTGACTGAGGAATCGCGGCGTACGATGCGGACCTTCATTACCGACATCGCCAAACAGGATATCCAGGCGCTGGTTCTCGCCTGTACCGAACTGGTCATGCTTGTCGATCCCGACGCAAATGTCCTGCCCATCTATGACACGACGCGCATCCACGTCGCGGCGGGCGTCGACTGGATATTGGGCGACGCGCCCTGACCGGGCGCCATTTGCGCCATATGTCCGGATGCGCGTCGCGGGATGGGCAGGGGCTCAGTTCACGCGCGTCCAGGTTACGGTGCGGCAAAAGACGCTGACACAGCCCTTCATCGTCATCTTGTTCCCGTCGGCGCGCAAATGGGCGGTGTAATAGCGGCCGTCCTCCGGGCTATAGCCTTCGCCTTTCCAGCCAGCGCCATGCGGCACCAGGTTCCAGTATATCTGAAGCCCCGATACCATGCGGCTGCGCTTGGTTTTGTCGGGATTGCGCTCGTCGCGCTGTCCGCCCGGCGGTTCGTTGATCAGCAGGCGCTCGATGCGGCCGCACATCTTGGCTCCGCACGCGGCCATCGCCACGATGCCCTTGCCATCGTCGGTCTTCCAGCGTCCGCCGATTGAGGCAGGCGCGGCAGCGACCGACGGCACGGCAACCAGCGCAACAAGGGCGACCAGCACCCCGGATTTTTGATAAGGCATCACGATTGCTCCCCCGGTATTTTTTGTAACATGCATGTCAGCAACATCGCTTGGCATCCGTCAACTCTTGCCGCATGTTTGTGCGAAAACAGTGGAGAGAAAGATGCGATTCCATATGCTCACGCTCGCGGCGGCTGCGGTTGTCGCCTCCGCCCCCGTTCACGCCAAAACGATTCGGGTGAACGCCGACGACGCCAGCGCCAATGAAAGCCTTCAGGAAGCGCTGATCCTCGCCGAACCCGGCGATGTCGTCGAACTGGGCGCCGGAACATGGAAACTCACCGACGGGCTGTCGCTCGACGTCGCGGGCGTCACATTGCGCGGGGCCGGGGCGGGCGCCGATGGAACGATCCTCGACTTTACGGAGCAACGCGGGGCAGGCGAGGGGCTGCTCGTCACGTCCGACGATGTTTTCCTGACCAGCTTTGCCGTGCTCAACACCCGGGGGGACGGGATCAAGTCAAAGGGGGCGGACCGCATCGTCTATCATCAGCTTCGCGTCGAATGGACGGCGGGGCCGAAGGAAACGAACGGCGCCTATGGCATCTATCCGGTCGAAAGCACCGACGTTCTGGTCGATAGCGTCTATGTGCGCGGGGCGTCGGATGCCGGCATTTATGTCGGTCAGTCGAAAAATATCGTCGTCCGCAATTCGATCGCCACTGAAAATGTCGCGGGGATCGAGATCGAGAACAGCTATGACGCCGATGTCTACGACAATATTGCGTTCCGCAACACGGGGGGGATATTGGTATTCGATCTGCCCAGCTTGCCGATGCAGGGCGGGCATAATGTCCGTGTCTTCGACAATGTCGTCAGCGACAACAGCACCCCCAATTTCGCGCCAAAGGGCAATATCGTCGCCAGCGTGCCGACCGGGACCGGGGTGCTGGTCATGGCGAACCGCAATGTCGAGGTTTTCGACAATCTCTTCGATCAGAACGGCACCGCCAATGTGATGATCGTCGGCTATCGCTACGAACATAAGGACCCGAAATATCAGCCGCTGCCACGGGCCATCGTCGTGCGCGACAATGAACATGGCAAGGCGGGCTATGCGCCCGCGTTTCCAGGCGGGGCGGAAATGGCCGCAGCGTTCGGCGGCGCGATCCCGCCGGTCCTGTGGGACGGATCGGGCGACGCCATCGTCAATGAAGGCGTCGGCGTGCTGTCACTGAACCTGCCCGATGTCGCGACGCCGCAAAGCGAGGCAAAGCCGTCGCCGGTCGACCTTCGCCGGGCCGATCTTCCGCCCGCGCTTCCGGGCATCGTCCTTCCCGCCGCGATGGAGGCGAAGGTCCGGTGAAGCGGATCGTCGCGGCTTTCGCTGCCGCGCTGCTGTGCGCTGGCGGGGCAACGGCGGTTCCGGCCGATGGCCCTGATCAGGCCATCATCGAAGGCTCCACCTTGCCGCGCAAATTGTCGGATTTTGGCTTGTTCCGGCGGGGCACTGCCGAACTGGCGAATGGTGTCGCGCCCTATGATCTGCATACGCCGCTGTTCAGCGATTATGCGGACAAGGCGCGCGGGATCTGGCTTCCGGCTGGGGGCAAGGCGCAGGTCCGCGCGGACGGCACCATCGACTTTCCGCGCGGCACGGTCCTGGTCAAGAGCTTTTCCTGGCCGGGGCATAATGGTGGCAGGCCGGTCGAGACTCGCCTGTTGATTCATCGCTCGGATGGCTGGGTCGCCTTGCCCTACGTCTGGGACGCGGACGGAAGCGATGCAACGCTGGCGGTCGGCGGGCGGCGGCTGCCGGTCGACATGGCCGGTGCGGACGGCGCCGCGCGCACCATCAGCTATGCGGTACCGAACAAGAACCAGTGCAAGGAATGCCATTCGGAAAAAGGGTCGATCGTTCCCATCGGGCCCAAGGCGCGCAATCTGATGTTCGCGCCGGCGTGGCAGGGCTTTGCCGCCGGTCGGTTTGCCTGGCCCGCACAGCGACCGGCTTCGCTTCCCCGCTGGGACGATCCCGCGAGCGGCAGCGTCGCGGAACGCGCGCGGGCGTATCTCGACGTCAACTGCGCTCATTGCCACAATCCGGCCGGCAGCGCGTCGAACAGCGGGCTGTTCCTGCGCTGGACCGACGACCCTGCGGGCGTCAATTACGGCATCGAAAAGCGCCCCACCGCCGCCGGACGCGGCAGCGGCGGCATGGAATTCGCGATCCGGCCGGGCCATCCTGAGCAAAGTTTCCTTCTCTATCGTCTCGAAAGCCTTGATCCCGGAATTGCGATGCCGGAGGTCGGGCGCGTGACGGTCCATCGCGAAGGCCAGGATTTGCTGCGGCAATGGATTGCGGAGATGCCGGAATCAAAGCATTAGTCCGGTCCATGATTCATCCACAAACCCCGCTCGTCCTGCATGGCTATTTTCGCTCTTCGGCCAGCTATCGTGTTCGTATCGCGCTTAACCTGAAGGGGCTGGACTATGACCCGGTCGAGGTCAGCCTGATCGCCGGGGAACAGCGCAGCGACGCCTTTCTGGAACAGAATGCGCAAGGGTTTGTTCCGATGCTCGTCGCCGGGGATGATGTGATCATCCAGAGTATGGCAATCATAGACTGGATCGACCGCAGCTATCCCGAGCCCCGACTGATCCCCGACGATCCGATGCCGCGCGCCGTCGCGCTGGCACAGGCCAATGTCATCGCCTGCGACATCCATCCGCTGAACAATCTTCGGGTCCTGAAATATCTGACGAAGGATCTCGGGCTTAACGAGCAGACCAAGGATCGCTGGTATCAGCACTGGATCATCGAGGGGTTCGAGGCGCTGGAGGCGATGGCGGGCGAGGGGCGCTATCTTGGCGGCGACGCACCGGGTATCGCCGACTGCTGCCTTGTTCCGCAGATGTATAACGCACGGCGTTTCGACGTTCCGCTCGACGCCTATCCGCGCCTCGTCGCCATCGACGCCGCCTGTATGGAAGTTGACGCATTTCAAAGGGCGCACCCCGACGCGGCCAAGCCCGCGTGATCCGACTGCTGACCGGCGCGGTTTTGCTGGCGCTGCCGCCAGCGGCGATGGCGCAAGAGGCAAGCAGCGACGAGCCGGAACCGGTATCCAGCCACGATTGCTGCATAGCGTCAGGCTTGGCGGCGGATATCATTATCGTCAGGGGGAGCGGCCAACTGTCCCGGACCGATGGTGACGGGGCGCAGGGCAGTACCCTTGTCTCTGCCCTGCGACCAGGGCTTGGCGCGCGCATGGAAAACCGCCTGCGCGACGAGGCCGGAATCGTCCAGTTCCGTCGCAGCGACGGGCGCAGCGCGCATCCGACCAGCCAGGGCGTGACACTGCGCGGGCTGGGCGGCAATGCGTCAAGCCGGGCGCTGGTCACGCTCGACGGGGTGCCACAGGCGGACCCTTTTGGGGGATGGGTGGCATGGCCTGCCTATGATGCGGTCAATCTCGGCGGTGTCATTGTGACGCGGGGAGGCGGCAGCGGAGCCGACGGTCCGGGCGCGCTTGCAGGGACCATCGGGCTCTATTCGACGATGACCGACGGCGTGGAGGCGAGCGCGGCTTATGGCAGCCGCGAAAGTCTGGACTTCGCGGCTTCGGCGGGCGGCGCGATCGGTTCCGGCCAGGTCGCTGTCGATGGGCGTTACAGTCGCGGTGACGGCTTCGTCCCGATCGCACGGGGGCAGCGCGGCAGCGTCGATCGTGCGGCGCCCTATGAACAGGGCGGGCTTGGTCTGCGGCTCCGTTTCGATGCCGGCGACAACAGCCGGATCGAAGCGAGTGTGCGCGGCTTTTTCGACCGGCGCGACCGGGGTGTCGATTTCACCCGCAGCCGGGTCGATGGGGTCGATGCCAGCCTGCGCGTCCTGCACGACCCCGGCGGCGCGGCGCAATGGCAGGCGCTCGCCTATGTCCAGCTCCGCGATTTCGAAAGCGGATTCGCGAGTGTCGCGGCGACAAGGAACAGCGTCGCACCGGCATTGGCGCAGCGCGTTCCCGCCACCGGGCTGGGCGCGCGGTTCGAACTGCGTCCGGCGATCGATGGCGCCCATCCGCTGCGCATCGGTGTCGATTGGCGGCGCACCGTCGGACGCACCGAGGAGGATTATTTTTTCAGCGGACTAAGGCCGAACCGTCATCGCAGCGCCGGGGGTGATAGCGACACGGTGGGAGCCTTCGCCGAATGGGTGACGGGCGATCGTTCCGATGGATTGCTGCTGACTGTTGCGGGGCGCGTCGATCGCTGGTGGCTGGGCACCGGTTATCGCAGCGAGCGCAATATCGGCGGTACGACGATTACCGACCTCGATTTTCCGGCGCGTGACGGCTGGGAGGCCAGCGGGCGTGCCGGGCTGCGCTGGACCTCGAACAAGCTTTCGTTGCGCGCCGCCGTCTATCGCGGGTGGAGGCTGCCGACGCTGAACGAACTTTACCGTCCGTTTCGGGTCGGTTCGGAAACCACGCTCGCCAACGCCGCTTTGAAACCGGAACGGCTGTGGGGCGGAGAGGCCGGATTGGACTGGAATGACGGGACGACGATCCTTTCGGTTACGGCCTTTGCCAATCACCTGTCGAATGCCATCGCCAATGTGACGATCGGCGCCAATCTCAACGAACGGCAGAATCTGGACGCTATCGACGCAAAAGGCGTGGAGTTCTTGGCCGAACGCCGGCTGGGGGCCTTGTCGCTTCGCGCGACCTGGGCCTTCACCGACGCCAGGGTTCGCGCATCGGGGGCGGCTTTGCCGCTCGACGGGCGCCGACCCGCGCAGATCGCGAAACATGGCGGCAGCCTGTCGCTGCGGTCGCGAAATGGCGGGGATGTCGATGGTTTTGCGACGCTGCGCTATATCGGCAAACAGAATGAGGATGATCTGGGGTTGCAGATATTGGACGATGCGCTGACGCTCGACGCAGGCTTGTCGTGGCGCGTCTCCGGGGCTCTCCGTTTCGAAGCGCGCGGCGAAAATCTGTTCGATGAACTCGTACCTGCAACAATTTCGTCCGCAGGCGTGATCGAACGCGCGACCCCGCGCACGCTCTGGGTCGGGGCCCGGGTCGCGTTCTGACTCTTCACAGACGATGCTTTGGCGATAAGGTGGGATATGGCCGCGAAGACACTCAACCTCGACAATTTTCTGCCCTATCGTCTGTCGATCGCCTCGAACGCCCTGTCGGGGCGGATCGCCACCGAATATCAAAACCGTTTTGGCCTGAAAATTCCCGAATGGCGCCTGATGGCCGTGCTGGGGGAGGGGCGGCCGATGACCCAGCGCGAACTGGTCGAAGCCACGCGAATGGACAAGGTTACGGTGAATCGGGCCGCAAAGGTTCTGGCCGACCGCGACCTGATCGCGCGTCAGGCGCATCAGGACGACGGGCGGTCGCATCATCTGGAACTGACGCAGACCGGACGCTCGCTCTATGACGCGATCGTGCCCGCCGCGCTTGCCAGCGAGGAACGGCTGGAAGCACAGATCAGCGATGCCGAACGCGCGACATTGATGACGATCCTGGCAAAGCTGATTGCCGCAGCAGAGGATTATGACTGAGCCAATCTATGCCGCGGCGCCCGCCGATGCGTTGCGGTTCGAACCACTCGGAGAGTTGACGGCGGTATTCGACCGCCGGTCGATGCAGACCCATCTGGTCGTGACGCCGATGCCTGAAATACTGGCTGCGCTCGGCGACGGAGCATGCCGCGCAGACGCGCTCGCCGACCGGCTGGCGCGCTCCTTCGATCTGGAGGCAGAGGGTGATGCGGTCGCGATCCTGTCCGATCGGCTCGCGGAACTGGCGCGCATGGGGCTGGTGGAGGCGGGGTGAGGCACGCCACGCGCATCGCCGTAGGGCCGGTGCAATTCCGCATCGGCAGTGACTGGGCGGGCCCGATCGCGGCGCTCGATCGCTTGTACGCGGCCTATCCGCAGGATGGACAGCGCCCAGCCGATGCGACCGTACGGCTGTTTGCAGCGCGTCCCTGGCGGCGCTGGCTGCGTCCGTCGGTACATATCGGCGGGGACTATGTGGTTCCCGACGCGCTCCCGCTGCCGCTCTCCATGGGATTGCTGGCGGCTGAAATGGGGATGAACCTCCAGGTCGCGCTCGGCTGGCGGCGGCACCTGTTGCTGCATGCGAGCGCGGTTGCCCGTGACGGCCGCGCGCTCATCATGTCCGGGGAATCGGGATCGGGAAAATCGACACTCGCGGCGCTGCTCGGCGAAAGCGGTTGGCGGCTGATGGGCGATGAATTCACGTTGATCGACCCGCAAGGCGGCGATGCGCTGGCCTTTCCGCGCGCGGTCAGTCTGAAAAACGCGGCCATCGCCGAAATGACCGCGCGGGTTGCCCCGGCGCGTTTCGGGCCGCTGCTTGCCGCGACGCCAAAGGGAGACATTCGGCACATGATCCCACGCGCCGACGCGCTGGCCGCGATGCACGAAGCGGTGCGTCCGGCGCTGTTGCTGTTCCCGCGCTTCGGCGGCGAGCCGGCGATCGAGCGGATCGGGGAGGGGGAGGCCTTTGTCCGGTTGACCGAGGCGTCGACCAACTATGTTGCGCTGGGCGAACCGGGCTTTTCCGCCTTGACCCGCTTGGTGCGCGAAACACCGGCGCTCACCATCAGCTATCCCGACAGTGCCACCGGCATGGCGATGGCCGAACAGCTTTGGGCCGAGGCGGTTCGGTGAGCGCGATCGATCTGCTGATCGGCCTGTTGGCGGGGCGGCAGGACCCGGCAACGCTGGCGCCAAAGGATTGGGATGGCGTGATCGGCGTCGCCCGGGCCGAGGTGCTGCTCGCAACGCTCGCGCATCAGCTTGATGGAGCGAGCGTGCCGCCGGCTGTCGCAGCATTGTTCGCCGATCAGCGGGCGGCTGCCGCCGTTGCGCAGAAACAGGCGCTGTGGGAAGCCGAGATGGCCCGCCGCTCGCTCGACCCGGCGGGGGTCGAGTTCGTCCTGCTGAAGGGGACGGCCTATGCTGCGGCGCGCCTGCCTTGCGCCGACGGGCGCCAGATCGGCGATCTCGACATATTGGTGCCCTGGCACGACATCGGGCGGGCCGAAAATCTCGCGCTGATCGACGGATGGGAATGGGTCAAGCAGGACGCCTATGACGACGCCTATTACCGCGATCATATGCATGAACTGCCGCCGCTGATCCACGCAAAGCGCGATCGGATGATCGACGTCCATCACACGATTCTTCCGCGCACCCATCGCGTGACGCCCGACGCGCTCGCGCTGGTCGGCGATGCCGTGCGGACCGACATGGGCTTTCGGGTGCTCAATCCCGCCGACATGGTGTGTCATTGCGCCGCGCATCTGATCGCGGATGGCGACCTTCAGGGGGGCTTGCGCAACCTGTGGGATTTTCATTGTTTGACACGCGATTTTGCCGCGGCCGATCCGGGCTTCTGGGATCGCCTCGACCAGCGCGCGGCGATCCACGGATTGGAAGGGGCGGTCCATCGGGCGGCTCGACTGGCGCGCGACGTGTACGGCGCGCAGCTATCCGGGTGCTGGGACCGTCACGACCCGGGGGACCGCTGGTTCGTTCGGCGCCTCATGGCCCGTGACGATTGGGGGCGTCCGACGCAGTTTCTAATGCAACAGGCCTTTTATATCCGGTCGCACTGGCTGCGCATGCCGCCGCTCATGCTGGCACGCCATTTGTGGACCAAATGGCGCAAGCGTCACAGCGACGCCAGCAGGGGCAACAGCTCGTCATAATGGTGGATGCTATGGTCGGCCCCCAGCGCCGCCACGGGGACTTGCGCAAAGCCAAAGCCGACCGCGACGCTGGTGACGCCCGCGCCGCGCGCCGCCGCGACATCGAACGGAGAATCGCCGATGAAGGCGGCCCGGCCGCCGCCGCATCGCCTGGCCATCTCGATCACGGAATCGGGGGCGGGCTTGAGGCGGCCGGGGCCAAGCGTATCGCCCCCGATCACCGTGACGAAACGGTCGAGCAGTCCGGTCGCGGCGAGCAACGCGCGCGCCAGCGGTTCGGACTTGTTCGTCGCCACGCCCAATATCGCACCGGCCGCATCGAGCCCGTCGAGCGCCGCCATCAACCCGGGATAGGGCCGGCAATCGCGTCCCATATGCGCGCGGTAATGATCGATCAGCACTGCATAGAGACGGTCGACCAGCGCCTCGTCGCCACCGCCCCGGCGCTCCAGCGCCATCGTCAGCATCTGGCGTCCGCCGCCGCCGATTAGCGCACGGACCTCGTCGACCGCCATCGCTTGCCGACCGTCCGCGGCTAGGGCGTGGTTCAGGCTTGCCGCCAGCTCGGCGCTGGTGTCGAGCAGCGTGCCGTCCAGGTCGAAGCCGACAATGCGAAAGGGAAAGGGCGCCATTCGCCCGCCTTGCCGCGACGGTCTGGAAACCGCAATGATTTGCTGGCATGGCGTCGGGCATGAACAAAGCAATCGCCGCCATCATTCTCGCCGCGGGCAAGGGCACCCGCATGAAATCCGACCTGCACAAGGTTCTGCACCCGATTGCAGGGCGGGCGATGCTCCTGCACCTCCTCGACGGGCTCTCTGGGCTGGACCTTGCTGCAACCGTCGTCGTCGTGGGCGACAAGCGCGAGCAGGTCGAGCAGGCTTTGGACGGGTCGGGTGCCAGCGTCGCGGTTCAGGATCCGCAGCTTGGCACGGCCCATGCGGCCTTGCAGGCGAAGGACCGGCTTTCGGGTTTCGATGGCCTGGTCCTCGTTTGCTTCGGCGACTGCCCCAGCTTGACGGCCGCCACGGTGCGGCGTTTGTGCGAAGCGCTGGATGGCGATGCGCGGGTCGCGGTTCTTGGCTTCCGGCCCGTCGACAGCGGTGCCTATGGACGGATCATCGCCGACGCCAACGGCCATGTGCGAAAGATGGTCGAGCACAAGGATGCGACCGCCGAGGAACGCGCGACGGACCTTTGCAATTCGGGGGTCATCGTTGCCCGGTCGCAGCATATGTGGCGCCTGCTCGAAGCGGTCGGCAACGACAATGCGGCGGGCGAATATTATCTGCCCGATGTCGCGATGGGCGCGATCGCGGAGGGGGCGCGGGTCGTCGTCGTCGAGGCCGACGAGCATGAGGTCGCCGGGATCAACAGCCGCGCCGAACTCGCGGCGGCGGAAGCGCAGTGGCAGGCGTTCAAGCGCGAAGAGGCCATGGCGAACGGCGCCTCGCTGCGCGCCCCGGAAACCGTTTGGTTTTCGTGGGATACCGAACTCGGCCGCGACGTGACGATCGAACCCAATGTCGTGTTCGGCCCCGGCGTGAAGATCGCCGACAATGTCGTCATCCGCGCGCACAGCCATATCGAGGGCGCGAGCATTGCCAGCGGCTGCGAAGTCGGCCCCTTTGCGCGGCTGCGTCCCGGGACGATCCTTGATGAAAAGGCGAAGGTCGGCAATTTCGTCGAGACCAAGAAGGCGCATTTGGGCAAGGGGGCAAAGGCCAATCATCTGACCTATCTGGGCGATGCCACAGTGGGGGCCGGGGCGAATATTGGCGCGGGCACCATCACTTGCAATTATGACGGCTATTTCAAATATCAGACGGTAATCGGCGACAATGCCTTCATCGGATCGAACAGCGCGCTCGTGGCGCCGGTAAAGATCGGCCAGGACGCGATCGTCGCGGCGGGCAGCGCCGTGACGCGCGACGTCGCCGACGGCGAACTGCGGCTGGTTCGCGGCGAACAGCTTGTAAAGCCCGGCTGGGCCGACCGCTTCCACGATGCCATGCGCAAGAAGAAAGCAGGAAAATAGTCAAATGCCAGCCCCAACCCTGATCGCCGACCGGCTGATACTCCGTCAACTGCGGGCCGATGATGCCGAGGCGCTCTTTCCTGTCCTGTCCGACACCGATGTAATGATCTGGTGGTCCAGTGCCGCGCATGAAACGCTCTCCGAAACCAGGGCCTATGTTGCGAAAAATGCGGAAGAGGGGCAGGGCTTTCAATGCTGGGCGATCACGGTCGGTGACGATGTGGCGCGTGGGTGGGTCATATTGATGGACGGCAAACCGGGCGTGAAGGAAATCGGCTATATTCTCCATCGGGACAAATGGGGCAGCGGCATCGCTCGGGAGGCCGTTGCGCGCGTGATCGACTATGGGTTCGACGAACTTGGTTTGCGCCGTATCTTTGCCGACACCGATCCGGAAAACAGCGGATCGATCGGACTGCTCGGACGGCTGGGCTTTCAGCAGGAAGGCTATTTACGGGCTGAGTGGGAGACGCACATGGGCGTGCGCGATACGCTGATCTTCGGCCTGCTCCGCGATGAATGGGCAGACGGCCGGGAATATGGGAAAGCGGCGGCATGAGCGATCGTTACAGTGAGGCACCTTTTCTGCGTTTCGTCGATGCCTGGGTGCTGAAGGCAATCGGCCATCTCGACGATGCCACCGACGCCTATTGCACCGCGATGGTGCCCAGTCTTGAGAAGAGTTTTGGCATCAAGGGAAGCTGGCCCGACATCGTCGCCAAACAGATGAACTTTGCCCCTGATCTGCCCGCGCAGATTCTGCGCATCTGGGCTGAAGGCAAGGCACGCTATGAAGAAGGGAATGGCGAACCCGCCGACCCCGTGCAATTCGCGATGATCTTCGTCGATCGGAATTTCGCACAGCGCTAGGGGGCGGGCATGGACGCGGCGGGACGGACCGGGCAGATTCGGATTGTTCACGGAATCGCGGCGCTGGTCGCCTGGACCGGGCTCGGCCTTCAGCTTGGCCTGTTGGTCCGTGACTATTTGGCCGACGGGTTGTCGGCCGGGGCGGCGCTCTGGCGCTTTCTGGGCTATTTCACCATCGTCACCAACCTGTTCGTCGCCCTGGTCGCGAGCGCCGCGGCGCTGGCTCCCCGGCACCGTCTGGCATCGCCGCGCGTGCGCTTTGCCGCTCTGTGCGCCATTTTGTTGGTGGGCATCGTCTATTCGCTTGCGTTGCGGCATGTGTGGGATCCGCAAGGGTTGCAGGCTGTGGTCGATCATGCGCTGCACGATGCGGCGCCGCTGCTGTTCCTGCTCGGCTGGTTATACGCCCCGCACGGGATGCTTGGCTGGCGCGATCTTGTCTGGGCGCTTCCCTTTCCGCTGGCTTATCTGGCCTATGCGGTGGCGCGCGGTGCGGTGGAGGGTTGGTACGCTTATTATTTCCTAGACCCGTCGCATCAGGGCTGGGGCGCTTTCTGGGGCACGGTGGCGGCGATCGTCGCAGGTTTTTTGGTCATGGCCGCGCTGATCCTGATGCTCGACCGGTGGCTCGCTCGCCGGGCTTGAATTGATATCATGATATGATATCAGCGCGTCATGCGTTTCCTCGCCGACCTTCCCGACGACGATGTCCAATGGCTCGACGCGCTCGCCGTTGAACAGGGCGTGTCGCGGGCCGAACTCGTGCGCCGGGCGGTGGCGACCTATCGGGCAGAGGTTTCGGGCGACGCGATCGACAATGCGTTCGGTCTGTGGAAGGCGCGGGCCGACATTGGCGACGGCCTGAAGTATCAGCGGCGCCTTCGCGGGAAGCGCGAATGATCGCGGCACAGTTCGACAGCGACATTTTGTTCGATGCGCTGAACGGCGTAGAGGCGGCGCGTGCCGAAATCCGGCGCGCGGGTCGTCGCAGCATCAGTCGTATCAGTTGGACCGAGGTGATGGCCGCGGCAGAGCCGGTCGATGTAAAGGCGGTCGAGGCTTTTCTAGGCTGTTTCCAGATCGAGGAAGTCGGCGATGCGGTGGCGCGCCGCGCGGCGGCCCTGCGCGCCGAGCGCAAGGGGCTGACGCTTGCCGACGCCTTTGTACTGGCCACGGCCCAGTTGACCGGACGCATTCTCGTCACACGGAATATCAAGGTTTTTCCGGCATCGATGCCGGGCATTCGTATCCCCTATACCCTCTAGCGAAAGCCAGCGAAGCATGTGCGGAATTATCGGAATTGTCGGCAAGGACCAGGTCGCGGATCGGCTGGTCGACGGCCTCAAGCGCATGGAATATCGCGGGTATGATTCGGCGGGCGTGTGTACGGTGGAGGGCGGGGCGCTTGTCCGCCGCCGCGCGGAGGGCAAGCTTGTCAATCTGGTAAAGGAACTGGCGACCAACCCCGCGCCGGGAACCCTCGGCATCGCGCATACGCGCTGGGCGACCCACGGCGCGCCGACGACAAGCAACGCGCATCCCCATGCGACCGGAGAGGTCGCGTTGGTGCACAATGGGATCATCGAGAATTTCAAGCCGCTTCGCGAGGCGCTCACGGCGCGTGGGCGCCGCTTCGAAAGCGATACCGATACAGAGGTCGTCGCGCACCTCGTCAGCGAACAGGTCGAAGCGGGCAAATCGCCGCAAGCGGCGGTCCAGGCGGTTCTGCCGCAACTGCGCGGTGCCTTTGCGCTGGCCATCGCCTTTCGCGGCCATCCCGACCTCCTGATCGGTGCGCGGCTCGGCTCGCCGCTGGTCGTCGGCTATGGCGAAGGGGAGACCTATTTGGGCTCCGACGCCTTGGCGCTCGCGCCGCTGACCCAGAAAATCGCCTATCTCGAAGAGGGCGACTGGGTCGTCATCACCCGCGACGGCGCGCAGATATATGATACCGAAAACAATCCCGTGACGCGCGAGATCACGACGTCGGGCGTCACCGCCGCGACGATCGAGAAAGGCAATTATCGCCACTTCATGCAGAAGGAGATTTTCGAGCAGCCGACGGTGGTGGCGCAGACTCTCTCCTCCTACATCCGCCCGCTCGAACAGACCGTTGCGCTGCCGCAGATGGATTTCGACCTAAGCGCGATCGACCGCATCACCATCGTCGCTTGCGGCACCAGCTTCTATGCCGGCATGGTCGCCAAATATTGGTTCGAAACCTTTGCCCGCGTCCCCGTCGACATCGATGTCGCGTCCGAATTCCGCTACCGCGACCCCGTGCTCCAGCCCGGCGGGCTCGCGCTCTTCATCTCGCAGTCGGGCGAGACCGCCGACACGCTTGCGGCGCTGCGCCATTGCAAGGCCAATGGCCAGACGATCGCGGTCGTCGTCAATGTGCCGACCAGCAGCATGGCGCGCGAGGCCGACCTGTTGCTCCCCACCCACGCCGGCCCCGAAATCGGCGTCGCCTCGACCAAGGCCTTCACCTGCCAGCTCGCGGTGCTCGCGGCGCTCGCGGCGCATCTGGCGCTCAAAAAGGGCAAGCTCAGCGCCGCCGACGAACGCGACATCGTCAAGCATCTGATCGAGGCGCCCGCCGCGCTCAACGCGGCGCTTGGGCATGACGAGGAAATCGCCGCGATGGCGCACCTCGTCGCCCCGGCGCGCGACGTCCTTTATCTGGGGCGTGGCCCCGACTATCCGCTCGCGCTCGAAGGTGCGCTCAAGCTCAAGGAAATCAGCTACATCCATGCCGAAGGCTATGCCTCGGGCGAAATGAAGCACGGCCCGATCGCGCTGATCGACGAGGCGGTTCCGGTCATCGTCCTCGCGCCCTCGGGTCCGCTCTTTGAAAAGACCGTCAGCAACATGCAGGAAGTGATGGCGCGCGGCGGCAAGGTCGTGCTGATCAGCGATGCCGAAGGCCTCGCCGAAGCCGGCGACGGCTGCATGGCGACGATCGAGATGCCCAAGGTCCACCCGCTGATCGCGCCGCTGGTTTACGCGGTGCCGGTGCAATTGCTGGCCTATCATGTCGCGGTGGCGAAGGGCACCGACGTCGACCAGCCGCGCAATCTGGCGAAGTCGGTGACGGTGGAATAGGCGCGCCTTCGCCTCGGGCTGACGGTGTCGGTGTTTGCGAGTTTTGTGGGGACAAGCGGATGCCCGCGGGGCAATGCGGCAAGCTGGTTGCCATCGTGGTCAACGGCGTTATCCCGGACAAGGGAAAAGGCCAAAGCCGCCGGTGGCGTGGCCAGGAACCGGGTCCTATAGAGGCGCCATGTCTCTCCCCGATCTTATGCCCCCTGGTGTGAAAGCCATCATCTTCGACTTCGACGGCGTCGTCGCCGACAGCGAGGTCCGCGCGAACCGTTCGCTGTCGGAAAGCCTGACCGCGATCGGCATGCCCGCCACCTATGAGGAATGCCTGCGCGACTATTACGGCCATAATTGGCAGGAGACGCAGCGGCTGATCGAGGCGCGGTTTGGGCGTCCGCTGCCCGCCGATTTTCGCGAACGGCATCGCGAGCGGGCGCGCGCACGCTTCATGGAGGGCTTTGACGCGGTGCCGGGTGTCGCCGCCTTTCTCGATACGCTGGGCTCTCTGCCGCGTGCGATCGCTTCGTCCAGCCGTGCCGAATATATCGACTGGGCTCTCGGCCTGTTCGGACTCGGTCATCATTTCGGCGGCCATGTGTACAGCGCCGATGGATGGGACCGCGGCAAGCCGCATCCCGACATTTATCTCGCTGCGGCGCGCGGGCTTGGCATCGCGCCCGCGCAGTGCCTGGCGATCGAGGATTCGCCGACGGGCGCGATGGCGGCCTTGTCGGCGGGAATGTCGGTCATCGGTTTCTGCGGTGCCGGACATATTCTCGACCGGGCGGCGCATGGAGAAAGGCTGCGTGCCGTTGGCGTGCAGCGGCTTGCCTTTGAATTCCAGGAGATTAGTCTTTCCTGAGCTGGCCGCCGCGGCCGGTCGTTCGTTCGGCAGATAAAGGGGAGCCCCGGGTGGCGCACAGCAGCAATTATCATTCGACACTGATCGCCATCGCGCCCGATTGCGCCGCAACCACCGGCGTCGTCCCGCCCAAGCCCGACAGCGTTGCCGGGCGCCATCACGCGATGCTCACAGCTGCGCCCTACAGCATGACCAGCGACGATCTGTTGTTCGCCGTTCATGCGGCCCGAAACGGCCTGCCCGAAACGGCGGAGCATCGTGCCGAATTTTTTGCAAAGCCGAAGGCGTGCCTGCGGGCGTCGCCGCTTCCCAAGCAATATGGCTGGGGGATTCACCATGATGCGGAGGGGCGGATCGCACTCTATGCGGTGGGCTCCGCCGATTATGTCAGGCTCCAGAATGATCCCCGGACCCGGACGGTTGCTGCGGTGCGGAGCAAGCGCGCCTGACGCGCGCTACTCCCGTCACATCGCCACCCCGCTGCATCGCGATCCCGGCCGCACCGGGCCGGGATCGCGATGGCGTTCGGTTGTCAGCCTGCAAGCGCCTGCAGCGCGTGCATCACCACCACCGACTGTTCGCTTCCCGACTGGGGCACGATTTCGCCGCTGCGGTCGATGATCCTGTCCCAATGGGCGGCCACGCCCTCGGGGGTGCGCTCTCCTTCGGGAAGCGCCACGCCCGGGGTCGCGGTGATATAGGCGGCGTGATAGGCGCCCGCACCGGCACCGACGATCATATTGGTCGGCGCATCCTCGCTGACGAGGAACAGCGCGGCTGGAACGACATTTTCGGGCGTGAATTTTTCGAACAGTTCGGGCGGAAAGATATCCTCGGTCATCCGGGTGCCCGCCACCGGCGCAATGGTGTTGCAGCGGATGTTGTATTTCGCGCCTTCGAGGTGAAGCGTCTTGGTCAGGCCAGCGAGCCCGAGTTTCGCCGCGCCGTAATTGGCCTGGCCGAAATTGCCGTAAAGTCCGGTCGACGAAGCGGTCATCAGGATGCGGCCATAGGCCTGGTCGCGCATCAGGTCCCAGCACGCCTTGGTGACGTTGGCGCTGCCGATCAGGTGGACTTTCACCACCAGGTCGAAATCGGGCATGTCCATCTTGGCGAAGCTCTTGTCGCGCAGGATGCCGGCATTGTTGATCAGAATGTGGACGCCGCCCCATTCTTCCTTCGCGCGCGCGACCATTTCGACCATCTGTTCATATTCGGTGACGCTGCCGCCGTTCGACATGGCGGTTCCGCCCGCGGCGCGAATTTCCTCGACAACCTGCAGCGCGGCGTCCGAATGGCCGGTGCCGTCGCGTGAGCCGCCCAGATCGTTGACCACCACCTTGGCGCCCCGCCGTGCGAGTTCGAGGGCATAGGCCCGGCCAAGGCCGCCGCCCGCCCCGGTAACGATGGCAACGCGGCCGTCAAATTTGATGCTCATGATGGTCTCCCGAATGACGTCTGGAAAAGTTTCGCATGAAAACGCGACTGTCCTTAGCCCAAGCGGCGGGGCAGGCAAGGGGAGATAAAAATGGCCATCGCAACAAAAATGTCACGCATTTGACGTGCAACTGTCATTTGTTGGTCATAACAGCGCCCCCAGATCGTCACCTTTACGCAATGGAGCGAGACCCATGCGCCGATTTCTGACTGCCGCCCTGCTCGGAAGTACCATGCTGGCCCTGCCGGCGACCGCCCACGCCCAGTCCGCGGCCCAGCCGATGACCGCAGAGGAAGCCGCCGCGCTGCGCGCCGAACTGGCGGCGCTGAAGGCGCAGGTTCAAACGCTGGAAGCGCGGCTCGACGTCGCTACCGCCCAAGCCGCGGCACCGGCACCGGCCACCGCGCCGCTTTCGGCTGTTCCGGCCAAATCGCCCGATACCAAGCCCGCAACCGAAATCACCTGGAAGGGCGCGCCGGAAATCAAGCGCGAGGATGGCTGGAGCTTCAAGCCGCGCGGCCGCATGCAGGTCGATCTTGCCGGGATCGATACGCCTGACGGCGTGACCGGGATGCGGGGTGGGCTCGCTACCGAGTTCCGCCGCGTCTATCTGGGGTTCGACGGAAAGATCCCCGGCGGCTTTGCCTATCGGGTGGAGGCCGATCTGGCGAACAGCAGCGTCGAACTCACCGACGTCTATCTGACTTACGGCACCGGACCGCTTTCGGTCACGGTCGGACAGGTCAAGCCCTTCTGGTCGCTTGACGAGATGACCAGCGACCTTTTCACCAGCACGATGGAGCGCGCCGCCTTCACCCAGGCCTTTGGCTTCGAACGCCGCGTCGGCTTGTCGGCCCAGTATAAGGCCGGGGCGTTCTTGCTGCAGGGCGGCGTCTTTGGCGCCAATGCCAGGGATCTGCTGAACGACGCCAATCAGGCGATCAGCGTCGACGGCCGCGCCGTGTGGATGCCCAAGCTTGGCGAGACACAGCTTCACCTTGGCGGCTCGATCCACCTTCGCGATTTCAACGATCCGGCGGCAACGGTGCGGTATCGGGCGCGTCCCTTTGCGCACACGACCGATGTGCGGCTTGTCGATACCGGCGCCATCGATGCCAAGGGCGAGCGCGGCATGGGTCTGGAGGCGGCGTTGCTCAGCGGGCCCTTCCATGTCGCGGGCGAAGCCTTTTGGCAGACCGCACGCCGCACCGGCGCGCCCGACCCGACCTTCTTTGGCGGCTATGCCGAGGCGGGGATGGTGCTGACCGGCGGCGACAGGCGCGGGTATAAGGATGGCGCCTTCGACCGGTTGAAACCATCCCGGCCGATCACGGCCGGGGGGATCGGCGCCTTCGAACTGAACGCTCGCTATGACCACCTCGACCTCAACGACGGCGGGCTGATCGGCGGACGACAACAGGCGGCGCTGCTCTCGCTCGTCTGGGCGCCGATCGACTATGTCCGCGTCACCGCCAACTATGGAAAGCTGTGGATCGACAACGCCCGGATCGCAGCGACGAATGGCGACCGCGACTATAGCGCCGATACGTTCGGGTTGCGGACCCAGGTTGATTTCTGATCCGCTTGACCGGTCCGTCCCGGCGCAAGCCGGGGCGGGCGGTCATCGTCCGGGCGCCGCAGGCCTATCGAGCGTTCGATCCGCGGGCGGCGGCCCGGAAAAAGACTGCCGCGACGAGCCACAACAGCGTTAACGCGCCACTCGAAAACAGCACGCCGGCGCCGCCATCGGGCAGGCCGGCGGTCGTTGGGGCGGTGGCGATCGACAGGCCGAACAAGGCTTGCATGATGGCGGTGCCCAGCATCGCGCGCGCCATTCCGGCGGAGGCCAAACGGGCCGCAAAGGCACCGACGGCAGCGGCCATGACGATCAGGAACCAGCCCATCCCCGTGCCGTCGTCACGGACGATCGTGCTCCATATCGTAACAAAGGCGGTGCCGATCGCGACCCCCGCGCCGATCCGATAATAGAGCGCGCTGCGCCGTGCCGATGGATCGGTCTTCGCCATCAAATGCCCTCCGGCCGGAATGTCGCGGCGGGATCACCATAGCGCACGCTCTTGTCGCGCGCCATCGCGGCTTGGGGCGGTGCAAGGGCACCCGCCCCGATCGGTATCAGACACTTTTTCCGGCATCGAGGGCATAGCCCGCCGATCGCACTGTGCGGATGATGTCGGCGGTGCCGGGCAGGTTGATCGCCTTGCGCAGCCGACGAATATGAACGTCTACGGTGCGCAGTTCGATGTCGCTGTCCTGGCCCCATACGCTGTCGAGCAACTGTCCGCGCGAAAAGACGCGGCCGGGATGTTCCATGAAATGCCGGAGCAGGCGGAACTCGGTCGGCCCCATGTTCACCACCTGGCCGCTGCGCACCACCTTGTGCGCCACCGAATCGAGCTCAATATCGGCATAGCTCAGCATCTCGCCGGCCAGCGCGGGGCGCAGGCGGCGGAGCACCGCCGACACGCGGGCGACCAGCTCGCGCGGGCTGAACGGCTTGGTGACATAATCATCGGCGCCGGTCTCGAGGCCGCGGATGCGGTCTTCTTCCTCGCCGCGCGCGGTCAGCATGATGATCGGGACGTTGGCCGACTTGGGGTTGCGCCGCAGGCGGCGGCATACCTCGATTCCGGGCAGGCTTTCGATCATCCAGTCGAGCAGGACGATGTCGGGTACGCGCTCTTCGACCAGAACCAGCGCTTGTTCCCCGTCGGGGGTCTGGCGGACCGAAAAACCCTCGCGCGCGAAGTGCCAGACGATGAGCTCGGCAATCGCCTCGTCATCCTCGATCAGCAACAGGTCAGGCTGGGGCATCAGCCTTGCTCCTGCTCCGCGGCGCCGTCCTCGGGCTGTTCGCCGCGCTCGCGTTCCTCCATCCGCTCGCCGGTCACGACATAATAGACCATCTCGGCGATATTGGTCGCATGGTCGCCCATGCGCTCCAGATTCTTGGCGACGAACAGCAGATGCGCGCTTTCCGAAATCAGCTTCGGATTTTCCATCATGAAGGTGACGAGGGTGCGAAAGATGCTGTTATAGAAATCGTCGACATTCTTGTCGCGAACGGTGACGCGGATCGCCAGTTCGGCGTCGCGCGCGGCAAAGCTGTCGAGTGCGTCGTGAACCAGTTCGATCACCAGGCTCGACATCGACATCAGCACCGGGATCGCTTCGATCGACCGCGTCTGGTCCATCAGGGCGACGCGCTTGGCGATATTCTTTGCATAATCGCCGATACGCTCGACGACTGACACGATCTTCAGCGCCGCGATCATCTCGCGCAAATCGTCGGCCATCGGCGCACGCAGCGCAATGGTCTGCACGGCCAGCTGTTCGACCTCGGCTTCCAGTGCGTCGATCTTCTTGTCGTCGCGTACCACCTGTGCGGCCAGTTCCTGGTCGCCCTTGCTCAGCGCGGCCATGGCCTGAAGCAGCGCCTGTTCGGCGCGCCCGCCCATTTCGCTGATCAGCCCGCGCAGGCGGTTGAGGTCCTCGTCGAAAGCCTTGACCGTATGATCGTTCGTTAGTGCCATCACTCTTGTCCTCTTGCGCCGCGGCTTAGCCGTAGCGGCCGGTGATATAGTCCTTGGTGCGTTCCTGCTTCGGATTGGTGAATATGTCGGTGGTCTTGCCATATTCGACCAATGTGCCGAGGTGGAAAAAGGCGGTGCGCTGCGACACGCGGGCCGCCTGCTGCATATTGTGGGTGACGATCACGATCGCATATTTGCCGCGCAGGTCGTGGATCAGTTCCTCGATCTTCGCCGTCGCGATCGGGTCGAGCGCCGAACAAGGCTCGTCCATCAAAATGACTTCGGGATCGACGGCGATCGCGCGGGCGATGCACAGCCGCTGTTGCTGGCCGCCCGACAGCGCGGTGCCGCTTTCGCCAAGCCGATCCTTGACCTCGTCCCACAGCCCGGCGCGGGTCAGCGCGCGTTCGACGATGACGTCAAGGTCGGCCTTGGTCGCAGCGAGCCCGTGGATGCGCGAGCCATAGGCGACATTGTCATAGATCGACTTGGGAAAGGGGTTCGGTTTCTGGAACACCATGCCGACCCGGGCGCGCAGCTGCACCACGTCCATCGACGGCGCGTAAATATCCTCGCCATCGAGTTCGATGCGGCCGGTAACGCGGGCGCTGGCGACCGTGTCGTTCATCCGGTTGAGCGACCGCAGAAAGGTCGATTTGCCGCAGCCCGACGGGCCGATGAAGGCGGTGACAAGGTCGGTTCCAACGTCGATCGAAACGTCGTTGATCGCCTGTTTTTCGCCATAGAAGACATTGACCCCCTGGGCCCGCATCTTGGGATCGGCGATGTGAAGATCGTCTTGGGTCATGGTCACCAGCGTTTTTCGAATTTGTTGCGGAGATAGATGGCGAGGGCGTTCATCGACAGCAGCACGACCAGCAGTACGATGATCGCGGCAGAGGTTTTCTCGACGAAGCCGCGGTCGACCTCGTCGGACCAGAGGAATATCTGCATCGGCAGCACGCTCGACGGCGAACAGATGCCGCCGGGTACGTCACCGATGAAGGCGCGCATTCCGACGAGCAGCAAGGGAGCGGTTTCGCCCAGCGCGCGCGCCATGCCGATGATCGTTCCGGTCAAGATGCCGGGCAGGGCAAGGGGCAGGACATGGTGGAACACCACCTGCACCGGGCTGGCGCCGACCCCCAGCGCCGCGTCGCGGATCGATGGCGGCACCGCCTTGATCGCGTTGCGGCTGGCGATGACGATCACCGGCATCGTCATCAGCGCGAGCGTCAGCCCGCCGACCAGCGGGCTTGCCTGGCAGATGCCGAACCAGTTGATGAACACCGCGAGTGCCAGCAGGCCAAAGATGATCGACGGGACGGCGGCCAGATTGTTGATCGACACCTCGATCAGGTCGGTCCAGCGGTTCTTGGGCGCATATTCCTCCAGATAGAGGGCGGCGAGCACCCCGGTCGGAAAGGCGATCAGAAAGGCGATGAAGATCGTCAGTACCGACCCCTTCAGCGCACCCCAGATGCCCGCGACCGCGGGGTCGGTGGCATCGGCGTTCTTGAAGAAGGGCCAGTGAATGCCCGTCGACAGCTTGCCCGCCTTTTCCAGTTCGGCGACGCGCTCGCCCAGCGCGCCCTTCGCGCCTTCCTTGGCGGCGATGTCGATCTGGCTCGACGCGGGCAGTTCAAAGACCGTCTTGCCTTTCAGCAGGTCGGGGTCGTCGCGAATCTCGCGGCGCACTTCTTTCCACGCATTCTCGCTGATCAGTTCGGACCCGCCATCGCCCAGCGCCTCGTCGGCGGCAAAGGCGACAATGTCGGCCAGCCCGGCATTGGCGATCACCTGATCGGCATCGGGATCGTCCAGCCGGCCCGCGTCGATCGTCAGCGGGGTCGCGGCAAAATCGATCGGCACCGCGACATGGGTATAGGTGAAACCGCGCGCGCCATTACCGACCATCACGAACAGCAGAAAGGCAAGGAAGGCACCCGAGGCCAGAACGGCGGCCAGCCCCATCAGCCGGAAGCGGCGTTCGGCGGCATAGCGGCGGGCGATGCGCGTCTGCATTGCCGCGCCTTTCCAGTCGGTCGGGGCCGTGGAGCGAGAGGAGGCGTCCCTATTCATAAGCTTCGCGATACTTTTTGACGATGCGCAGGGCGACGATGTTGAGCAGCAGCGTGACGAGGAACAGCACGAGGCCGAGCGCAAAGGCGGCGAGCGTCTTGGCGCTGTCGAACTCCTGGTCGCCGGTCAGCAGCTTGACGATCTGCGCGGTCACCGTGGTGACGCTGGCAAAGGGGTTGGCGGTCAGATTGGCGGACAGGCCCGCGGCCATCACGACGATCATCGTTTCGCCGATCGCGCGGCTGACGGCGAGCAATATGCCGCCCATCACCCCGGGCAGGGCGGCGGGGATCAGCACCTGGCGGATCGTTTCATTGGGCGTCGCGCCCAAGGCCAGCGATCCGTCGCGCATCGCCTGCGGCACTGCGTTGATGCTGTCGTCGGCCATCGACGAGACGAAGGGGATGATCATCACACCCATCACGATACCCGCGGCGAGCGCACTTTCGGTCGAGGCGTTGGGGATGCCGATCATCACCGCAAATTCGCGCAAGGCAGGGGCAACGGTCAGCGCGGCGAAATAGCCGTAAACCACGGTCGGAACCCCGGCCAGAATCTCGAGCAGCGGCTTCACCCATTTGCGCACCGCGGGGGCGGCATATTGGGTCAGATACACCGCGGTCATCATGCCGATCGGGATGGCGACGATCATCGCGATGATCGCGCCGATCAGCACCGTGCCCCAGAACAGCGGAATGCCGCCGAACGTATCCTTGACCGCGGCGCCGCTCTGCGGGTTCCAGTGGGTGCCGAACAAAAGCTCGGCGGGCGATACGAGCTGGAAAAAACGGATCGATTCGAACAGCAGCGACAGCACGATGCCGAATGTGGTCAGGATCGCGACGAGCGAGGCGAGCAACAGCACGCCCATCACGATCCGTTCGACCCGGGTGCGGGCGCGGAAATCGGGCTTTAGCCGGGTAAAGGCATACAGCCCCCCGGCGAGTGCCAGCGCCAGCATCGCGGCGATGCCGATCATGCCGTAATGGCGGGTCGCGTCGGCATAGGGTTCGACCAGCGCCGCTGCGGCGGGCAGGCGTACGGCGGCCTGCGCCCCTTGCGCGACATTGCGTGCGTCGGACAGGATGGCGGCACGTTCAAAACCAAAGGCGGGCAGGCTCTGCGCGGCTTCGCTCGCCAGCACCTGATTGGTGATCAGCGCGGGCGAAACGCTCGTCCAGACGGCCAGAAAAATTGCGGCGGGGGCGAACAGCCACAGCGCGACGTACCAGCCGTGATATTGCGGGCGCGAATGCAGCTTGATGTTCGCGCGGCTCGCCAGCATCGTCGAGCGCGCGCGGCCGGCCAGCCAGCCGATCAGGCCAAGGCCAGCGACAAGCAGCAAAAGGGCGGCGGGGTTGAAACTCACGTGGCTGTTCCGAACCTTCTCAATCCGTTCGCTTTCGGCGCGATCGCGGCGCTGTGGGCGCGAACGGGAGTAGGGAAAAAGGCGGCGGCCGGAAAGGGCGAACCTGCTCCGACCGCCAGCGGGGGGTTACTTCAGCACCGATCCGTCGAGCGGCGTCATGTTCGTCGCATTGGCGGTCGCGGTGGCGGCGACATCCTTGGGCGATACGATCAGGCCCTTGGCGGCCAGATAGCTGCCTTCGCCCGCGCCTTTCAGGAATTCGGCGACATATTCGGCGATGCCGGGGATCACCCCGACATGGGCCTTCTTGACATAGATGAACAGCGGGCGCGAACCCGGATAGCTGCCGTCGGCGATCGCGGCATAGGTCGGGGCGACGCCCTGCACCGGAACCGCCTTGATCTTGTCCTTGTTGGCATCGAGATAGGAAAAGCCGAAAATGCCCAGGCTCGACGGGTTCTTGTCGAGTTTGGAGATGATCAGATTGTCATTCTCGCCCTGCTCAACATAGAAGGGCGCGCCGCGCAGACCGGTGCACACCGCGTCATGCTTGTCCTTGTCGGCGTCCTTCAGCGCCTTCATTTCGGGGTTGGCGTCGCAACCCTTGCCCATGATCAGTTCCTTGAACGCATCATAGGTGCCGCTGGTCGACGGCGGGCCAAAGACCGAGATGGCGACCGCAGGCAGCGCCGGGTTGACGTCCTTCCACGTCTTCGCGGTGTTGGGCTTGCCATAGGGGTTGGCGGCCAGCGCCTTGTACACATCTTCTTCCGACAGTTCGAAACCGGGGCCGCGCGCCGCTTCGCCCAGCGCGATGCCGTCGATGCCGACCTGGATTTCGACGATGTCCTTCACGCCATTGGCGGTGCAGGTGTCGAATTCCTTCTTCTTCATGCGGCGCGATGCGTTGATGATGTCGGGGGTGTCGCCGCCGACGCCCTGGCAAAAACGTTCAAAACCGCCGCCGGTGCCGGTCGAATCGATCTTCGGGGTCTTGTTGCCGGTCGCTTCGGCGAATTTTTCGCCCGCCGCGGTGGCAAAGGGATAGACGGTGGAGGAACCGACGGCGCTGATATAATCGCGCGCCGCGCCGCCGGACGAAGCCTGGTCCTGGCAGGCGGAAAGCGCCAGCGCGCACAGTCCGGCGCCGGCGGCAAGAGCGATTTTCTTGACCATGAAACTGTCCTGTCGGGGGTCGTTACCGAACCAAGCCGCCACCCCCGCGGCGACTCGCTGAGCCGCCAATGGGGGTTTTGTGTGACGTGTTTGTGACAGAGACCGTCATGGAAGTGTCATGGAGCATGTTCCGGCGCCATGACTCGCTGGCGAGCAAGAAATGCGCCATGCTGGCCTTGCGCCCTTTCGTGACGTGATCCAGTTTACTGAAATGATCCTCATAACCGGCCACGTCGTCCTCACCCCCGAGCATCGCGGGCGTATGATCGCGCTCGGCGCCGAGCATAGCGCGCGGTCGCGCGGCGAGCCGGGGTGTCTGGCGCATCATTGCCACATCGATGTCGAAAACCCCGACCGGCTGGTGTTCGTCGAGGAGTGGGAGGGCGTCGATGCGGTGCGCGCCCATTTCGCGCTGCCCACCGCGCGCGCCTTCGTTGCCGAGATGCGCGCGCTGTCGCCGGCGCCGCCGGTGATCCGCATCCATGCCGCCGAGGATATAACCGCGACGTTGATGGGGTAGGGGGCGGTTCCGCGCGTTGCGGTCTTCCCCACTCTCGTCACCCCGGACTTGATCCGGGGTCCCGCTAAACGACCTTGAAAAGCGGGGCCCCGGATCAAGTCCGGGGTGACGGTGAAGAAAGCATGGGGGGCGTTCGGCCCTATTTCCCCAGCAACGGCGCCAGATATTGCCCGGTAAAGCTGCGCGGTTCCTGGACCACATCCTCCGGCGTCCCCGCCGCGACGACTTCGCCGCCCTTGACCCCGCCTTCGGGGCCCATGTCGATGATCCAGTCGGCGGTCTTGATGACGTCGAGATTATGTTCGATCACCACCACGCTATTGCCCTGATCGACCAGCGCCTGCAACACCTCCAGCAGCTTTCGAACATCCTCGAAATGCAAGCCCGTCGTCGGCTCGTCGAGGATATAGAGCGTCTGCCCGGTCGAACGCCGCGATAACTCCTTGGCCAGCTTTACCCGCTGCGCCTCGCCGCCCGACAGCGTCGTCGCCTGTTGCCCGACCTTGATATAGCCAAGCCCGACGCGGACCAGCATCGCCATCTTGTCGCGGATCGCCGGCACCGCCTTGAAAAACTCCGCCGCATCCTCGACCGTCATGTCGAGCACGTCGGCGATGCTCATCCCCTTGAACTTCACCTCCAGCGTTTCGCGGTTATAGCGTTTGCCGTGGCAGGTCTCGCACGTCACATAGACGTCGGGCAGGAAGTGCATCTCGATCTTGATCAGGCCGTCGCCGGTACAGGTTTCGCACCGCCCGCCCTTGACATTGAAGCTGAACCGCCCCGGCTTGTATCCGCGCGCCTGCGCCTCGGGCAGCCCGGCGAACCAGTCGCGGATGACGGTGAAGGCGCCGGTATAGGTCGCGGGGTTCGACCGCGGGGTGCGGCCGATCGGCGACTGGTCGATGTCGATCACCTTGTCGCAATGTTCGAGGCCGGTCAGTCGGTCGTGCGGCCCCGCGACCAGCCGCGCGCCGTTCAGCGTGCGCGCCGCGCTGGCATAAAGCGTGTCGATGACCAGGCTCGACTTGCCCGACCCCGACAGGCCGGTGACGCAGGTAAAGGTGCCGAGCGGGATCGTCGCGGTGACATTGGCAAGATTGTTCGCGCGCGCGCCGGTCAGCACCAGGTCGAACCCGTTGCCGGGGCGGCGGTGCGCGGGCACCGCGATCTGCTTGGCGCCGGTCAGATAGGCGGCGGTCAGGCTTTTCTTGCTTGCCAGCACCTGTTTCAGCGTGCCCTGCGCGACGATCTCGCCGCCATGAACCCCCGCGCCGGGCCCCATGTCGACAATATGATCGGCGGTGCGGATCGCGTCCTCGTCATGCTCGACGACGATCACCGTATTGCCAAGGTCGCGCAGCCGCCTCAGCGTCGCGAGCAGCCGGTCATTGTCGCGCTGGTGAAGGCCGATAGACGGTTCGTCGAGCACATAGAGCACGCCCGACAGGCCGCTGCCGATCTGGCTGGCAAGCCGGATACGCTGGCTTTCGCCGCCCGACAGCGTGCCCGAGGTGCGATTGAGGTTGAGGTAATCGAGCCCCACATTGTTGAGGAAACCCAGCCGCTCGTTGATTTCCTTCAGTATCGCCTTGGCGATCTGGCGCTGCTGTTCGCCGAGCTTGTCCTCGAGCGTGCTGAACCAGTCGAGCGCGTCGGCGACCGACCGCTGCGCCGACAGGCTGATGTCCTCGCCCGCGATCTTGACCGCCAGCGGCTCGGGGCGCAGCCGGGCGCCGTGGCAGGTTTCGCACGGCTGGGCGGTCTGATACTTGCCCAGCTCCTCGCGCATCCAGGCGCTTTCGGTCTGCAACATGCGGCGATTGAGGTTGCCGATGACGCCTTCGAACGCCTTGTGGGTGGTATAGCTGCGCTTGCCGTCCTTGAAGGTCAGCTCGACGGGCATTCCGCCGGTGCCGTGGAGGATGATCTGCTGCACCGCGCCGGGCAGGGCCTGCCACGGCGTGTCGAGCCCGAAGTCATAGGCTTTGCCCAGGCTTTCCAGCACTTGCATATAATAGGGCGAGGGCGGGTTCGATTTCGCCCACGGCACCACCGCGCCCTTTTTCAGGCTGAGCGCATGATTGGGGACGACCAGATCGGGGTCGAACTCCAGCCGCTCGCCAAGCCCGTCGCACGCGGGGCAGGCACCCTGCGGTGCGTTGAAACTGAACAGCCGCGGTTCGATCTCGGCGATCGTGAAGCCCGAAACGGGGCAGGCGAATTTTTCGGAAAAGATGATGCGGTTCGCGGGGATGCCCGCGCCCTTCATCTTCTGTTCCTGCGCGCTGCCGCTTTCCTCTTCTTCGCGGCCCGGCACCGTGCCGTCGGCAAGGTCGATATAGGTCAGCCCCTCGGCCAGCTTCAGCGCGGTTTCGAAACTGTCGGCGAGCCGCGTTTCGATACCGTCGCGCACGACAATGCGATCGACGACAACCTCGATGTCATGCTTATACTTCTTGTCGAGCGCCGGGGCGTCCTCGATCTCGTAAAATTCGCCGTCGATGCGGACGCGGGTGAAACCCTCTTTCTGCCACTGTGCCAGTTCCTTCCTATACTCGCCCTTGCGGCCGCGCACGACCGGGGCGAGCAGATAGGCGCGGGTGCCTTCGGGCAATTGCATCACGCGGTCGACCATCTGGCTGACGGTCTGGGCGCTGATCGGTTCGCCGGTCGCGGGCGAATAGGGGATGCCGACGCGCGCCCACAAAAGGCGCATATAGTCATAGATTTCGGTGACGGTCGCGACGGTCGAGCGCGGGTTGCGGCTGGTCGTCTTCTGTTCGATGCTGATCGCCGGCGACAGGCCGTCGATATGTTCGACATCGGGCTTTTGCATCATCTCCAGGAACTGGCGGGCATAGGCCGACAGGCTCTCGACATAGCGGCGCTGCCCTTCGGCATAGATGGTGTCGAACGCCAGGCTGGATTTTCCGCTGCCCGACAGGCCGGTGATGACGATCAGGCTGTCGCGCGGCAGATCGACGTCGACGCCCTTCAGATTATGCTCGCGCGCGCCGCGCACCGAAATATGGGTGAGACTCATGGGAGAGGTGTGTTCCAGATTTGTTCTTGGTGCGCAAGGGGGCGCATCGGTCGCTTTTGAAGATTAAGTGTGAAGATAGGGGCGGCGGCCTCGTGCTGCAATGCGCCGAAATGTGGGGCAATGTGCCGTGACGTTCGGGGGCAGGTCTGCCTGTCGGGAACGCCAGGGGGCGGCGGTGCGTTTTCCGGGGCAATGGACTCTGCTTGTTCGAAAAGGAGATGCATGATGACACCGTTGATCTGGCCGGCGATGGCGGCCTTCGCAGTCGCCGCGACGGCGCCGGTTTCGGCTGCTCCCGCTCCCGCCCCGGCCCAGCCTGATCAGGCCCAACCGGCGTCGCCTGGTCCCGCGGCGGCGCAGGACAGGAAACTACCAGATGGAACGACGCCGCAGGAACGCTCGAACACCGCTAAACTCAATGCCGAACAGGCGCAAAGGGCGCGTGCGGACAATGTCACCTACCAACAGGAGGTGTCGGCGGCGAAGCAGCAGGTCGCGCATGATCAAAAGGTCTTTGCGGACGAAACCGCCGCCTATGAAGCCGAAAAGGCGCGCATCGCGGCGATGTCGGCCGAGGAACGCATGAAATGGGAACGGGAAAAGGCATCGCCCCAAAACCCTCCGCAGCCGCAATAGGCGATGTGATCGCGCCGCAGGCGATCTAGCCCGCGCTATTCTCTTCTTCTCCGTCGTCGGGGCCCTCTCTTCCTTTCGGGGGGCGGAGGGCCTCCAGTCGCGGGCGCTCATCCTTGCACGGCCGTTCGTCGTCGGTGCCCGCGAGCAACTCCTCCTGATTTCGCAAGCTACCGTCGCCGTCAGCGCTGTCGGGAAAAGCCGCGCCCAGCCCTCTCATACTGGAAAATCAGCGTTTTGATGCGCCTGTCGCAACCTTTGGCTCATCATTTGGCCATTGGTCGATGCCGCAACGCCGTTCGTCGTTCCAATCGACCAGCCGGCTGGCCCCGTCGAAGCTGAAGTGAAATCGGACGGGGCGGCGCACATAACAAGGATGCGGGGCAGGAGATTGCGGTCTCCCCGGTCCGGATCTTCTGTCCCGCATCCAGTGACAAGAGAGGACTCCCCCATGGCGAAATTTTCCTTCATTCTGGCGGCCGCATCGCTCGCTGTCGCCGGTGCCGCAGCTCCCGCGCTTGCCGACGAAAACGTCGGTCAAAGTGTCGAGGTACCCTATGGCGATCTCAATCTTTCTACGGCCGAAGGCCGTGCGCAGCTTGACCAACGGATCAATCGTGCGGTGCGCAACGTGTGCCGGATCGAGGATTATCGAGACGCGCGGCAGATGGCAGAGCATCGTGAATGCCGAAAAGTGGCGATGCGCGGCATCGAAACGCGGCTTGCCGCCATTCTCGGCGGAAAGGGCGCGCATCTGGTCAGCCGCAATGACGGCAGCGTTGCCGCACATTGAACGAATTGGACCGGTAAGAACCGGCCGGGAAGGCGATCATGCCCCGTGCATGATCGCCTTTACATCGTGCAAATAGGTGCGTCCGATGCGGTGAATGCCGCCTTCGCCAAGGTCCACACTCCACGCACCATCCCCATGATGCTTTAGCCCGACGATACCGTCGCGGCGGATCATCTTGGACCGGTGGATCCGCATGAAGCGCTCTGGGTCCATTCGGGCTTCCAACGATTTGATCGTTTGGTGGATCAGCCAGCTTCGTCCCCCGACATGCAGGCGCATGTAATCACGCTCCGCCTCGATCAGGTCGACCTGGCCCGCATCGATCCGCAGCATCTCGCCACGGTTCTGAACCCAAAATTCGTTGATCCACTGACTCTTGGCGGAGTGCGCGCGTTCCGTGCTGCGCCATTCGCGCACCTTGGCGATCGCGCGGGCCAGGCGGTCGGGCGATACCGGCTTCAGCAGATAATCGACCGCAGCGACGTCAAAGGCGGCGACCGCATATTGGTCGAACGCGGTGACGAACACCACGGCGGGCGGGTTGTCATGCTTGTCGAGCGCGGCCGCGACATCGAGCCCGTTGAGGTCGGGCATCGCGATGTCGCACAGCAACAGGTCAGGGGCCAGCGCCTCGACCATGCGCAGCGCCGAAGCACCATCGCTGGCGGTTCCGACAAGCGAAATCCCGTCCTGCTGTCCGGCCAAAATCTGCAGTCGTTCGATCGCGAGCGGTTCGTCATCGACGATCAATGTACGCAAGCTTTGTATCATGGTCAGCACCCCTCCCGAGCCATGGGCAACCAAAGCGACACGAAAAAGCCGCCGGTATCGCTCCGGCCCCATTCGCATCCTGCCGATGGACCATAGCGCGTCAACAGCCGTTCGCGGACATTGCCGAGTCCCAGTCCGGTTCCAGCCGCGGGCGTCGGGGCCTTTGCATCAATGTCGTTCTCGACGCGGATCACCAGCACGCCATATTCATTTGCGGCGGTCAGCCGGATCGCAATCTTCCCTTTGCTGGGGCCGACGCCATATTTGATCGCATTCTCGATGATCGGTTGCAGGATCAGGACCGGAACACAGGCGTGGCCCAGTTCCTCCGGAACATCGACCTCTACCTGCAGGCGATCGGGGAAACGGGCCTGCTCGATATCGAGATAGAGGCGCTGGAGTGCGATTTCTTCGTCCAGGCTGACGAGTTGCTCGGGATCGATGGCCAGGCTGGAACGCAGGAAGGAGGAGAGGTTCATGATCATCGCCTCTGCCTCATTCTTTGACCCGCGCATGACGAGCGTTGAAAGCGAGTTCAGCGTATTGAACAGGAAATGCGGATTGACCTGGTAATGAAGCGCACGCAGCTGCGCATTCTTCGCTTCCAGCCGAAAATGATTGGCGCGCCGTTCGACCGCCCGCATTTCGTTGGCATAGCCGAGCGCGACATACAGCGCGGCCCATACGGCGAAAAAGAAATACCAGCGGATCGAACTGTCGATAACCAGGACCAGTTCCCATGCGATCGGGAATTTGGCCTGAACCTCGTCGATGACCTTCGACGTGTCGGCGGCGGGAAACCAGTAAAAGAACACCAGCAGGTTGATGCAGGCGTAGATGACGACCAGCGGCACTGCCGCGCCCATCGCCACGGCCAAACGCGCACGAAAGCTCTGCGGCTGGACCCGCTGAACGAGTTGGTAGAGAACAAATGTGCACAGGATGCCGGCGATCACGACCAACGCGCGGCGCCCGACAAAGTCCCATTGATCGGGCGCGCCGGTCAACAGGGCGAGCCCCGTTGTCGTCAGGAAGTAGATCAACCACATGGCGATGATCGAACCGATCGCAACGCGCGGATTGACACGGGCATCGGATGCCCGCCAACCCGGCGCAGCGGCCAACATCTTCGCACGCTGATCGCGCAGCGCGGCCTTGCCTGGAGTCATGGTCATTGAGCTTGCTCTAGCGCCAAACCTTGGGAAAAGGCCAGCGTTGCGGCGGTCGCCAGTCGAAGGCGCCCGCGCTTTGGTCGAAAGGTTGCGGCATCATCCCGGCTGATCCATCCTTCGGCGCCAGTGTCCGCGCCGATAGATGGCCCACGCCATGATCAGGGCGCAGAAGGAGGAGGCAAGGAAACTCCACCAGATGGCGTCGCCGCCGAGCACAGGGTAGCTTGCGTAATAGAGGCCGAGACGGATCGGAAACATCGACAGCGCGAGGATGATCAGCGGCGGAATGACCGAACCGTTGGCGCGCAGCGTCCCGATGAGGACGATCGTGGTTCCGAAAGGAAGGAAGGTCCAGCTGGCGATGTGCTGGATATGGCGCGCGACCTCGATCGCCGGGCTCTCCTTGTCGAGAAAGAGCGACAACGCCGCGCGGTCGAACAGCAGCAACAGGGTGATGAGCACTCCGGTCATCGCCAGATTGATGGCGATGCCGCTGTTGGTGACGGTGCCGACGCGATCCCAGCGCGCGGCGCCGATATTCTGTGCGGCCATGGCACTGACCGCCGCGCCGACGGCAAGCGCGGGCATTTGAATATAGCTCCAGAGCTGCAGCGTCGCCGCATAGGCGGCGGAGGTGACGAGGCCTTCGCGATTGACCAGTCCGACCATGACGAGCCCGGCGCTGGATATGACCAGCATCTGTGCGCCCATGGGCACGCCCTTGGTGACAATGAACCGCAATTCGCTCCATTTGGGCAGCAGATAGGCGAGTTCTGCCCCGCGCAGGCGCAAGACATGGTCACGGGCATAGAACCAGCCCATCATCGCGGCGAGGCTTACGGTCCCTGCGATCGCGGTCGCGAGCGCGCTTCCGGCGATGCCGAGGCGCGGGACGGGGCCGAGGCCCAGGATCAGGATCGGGTTCAGGACGATATCGATCGCCACCGACAGGATCATGAAGCGCAGCGGGGTCACGGCATCGCCTGCCCCGCGCGACGCCATCATCAGCGTGACCATCGCCATGCTTGCAGGCACGGCGATGAAGATCACGCGCAAATAATCGTGGGCCAGGCCGAACGCCTCGTCGGGTGTTTTGAGCAGGCGCAACAATGCGTCGGAGCCGAACCAGCCGGCAATGGCGATGACGAGGGAGAAGATCAGCGCCATGCCGACGATACCGCCGGTCGCGCGGCGCGCCGCATCGACGTCGCCGCGGCCGATGGACTGGCCGATCAGGACTGTCGCAGCCATTCCAAAGCCGAAAAAGGTCGCGAACATCAGGAACATGATGATGTTGGCATTGGCCGTCGCGGCCAGCGCGCTTTCGCCCAGAAAATGTCCGACCCAGATCGAGTTGACCGACCCCGATATCGTCTGGAGGACATTCGACGCCAGGGTCGGCAGGGCGAACAGGATCAGTGTTCGGGCGATCGGGCCGTCGGTCAGGTCCATTCGACCGCCGTTTCGCGCGGTTTGCCGCGGCGGCACCGGTCCCGCAGCCGGATCGGCCGCCGCCCCGACGGGCGACGGCGTCACGGACGTGTGGTCCTTCACCCCAGTCGAGAAAGCGCGGTGGTCAGGCGTTCCGCCTCGGCCGCCTTGGCATCATGGTCGGCGCGTGCCTTTTCTACCGCTTCGGGCTTCGCGCGCTCGACGAAGGCCGGGTTGGCGAGGCGGCCGGCGAGGCTGTCGCGTTCCTTGGCCGCGGCGGCGAGCGCCTTGGTCAGCCGCTCGCGTTCGGCGGCAATGTCGATCACTCCCTCCAGCGGCACGGTGATCGTTTCACCTTCGACGACAAGCTGAGCCGAAGCCCCCGCCGGGGCGGGGTCGAAACGCACGGCCTCGAGGCGGGCGAGGCGGTCGAGCTGGGCGCCCAGCTTGGCGGCCCGTTCCTGAAGCGCTGCGGGGAAATGGGCGGTCAGGCGTGCGCCCGGCGGCAGGCCGAGTTCGGCCTTTGCGCCGCGCAGCTCGCTGACCAGCTTGATCAGCCAGTCGATGGCGGCGCTGGCATCAGCATCCTTGTCGGCTGCCGGCGCGGGCCACATCGCGGTGATCAGCGGATATCCGGCGCGGTCGCCAAGGCCCGTCCACAGCTCTTCGGTGATAAAGGGCATGAAGGGGTGAAGCATGACCAGAATCTGGTCGAGCACCCAGCCGGCAACCGCTTTCGTCTCCTCGTCGATGCTGCCCTTGATGAGTTCGAGATACCAGTCGCAGAAACGATCCCAGGCAAAGCTGTAGATCGCATTGGCGGCATCGTCGAAGCGATAGGCGGCAAAGGCCTTGTCGATCGCGGCCACGGTCGCGGCGACTTCGCCGATGATCCAGCGGTTGACCGGCAGCGTCGCCGCCGGTGCTTCGAGGCTGGTCGAGGCCGAAATGCCATTGGCTTCGCAAAAGCGCGCCGCGTTCCACAGCTTGGTCGCGAAATTGCGGTATCCGGCGAGGCGCGCGTCATCCATCTTGATGTCGCGGCCCTGGCTTTCCATCGCGCTCATGAAAAAGCGCAGCGCGTCGGCGCCGTACTGGTCGATCAGGCCGAGCGGGTCGACGACATTGCCCTTCGACTTCGACATTTTCGAACCGTCGGGCGCGCGGACGAGGCCGTGGAGATAAAGCGTCTTCCACGGCACGTCACCCATGAACTCCATCCCCTGCATCGCCATGCGCGCGTCCCAGAAGAAGAGGATGTCGAAGCCCGAGATGAGGACGTCGTTGGGATAATGGCGCTGGAGAAGTTCGGTGCTCTCAGGCCAGCCGAGCGTTGCGAAGGGCCAAAGGGCAGAAGAGAACCAGGTGTCGAGGACGTCGGGGTCGCGGGTAAGGGGCACGCCTTCGCCAGCTTCGGCCCGTGCCTCATCTTCGGTTTCGGCAACGAATATCCGGCCGTCATCGGCATACCATGCCGGTATCTGGTGTCCCCACCAAAGCTGGCGCGAGACGCACCAGGGCTGGATATTCTCCATCCAGTTGAAAAAGGTCTTTTCCCACGTCTTGGGGACGATGTTGATCCGCCCGTCGCGCACCGCCTGTATCGGCGGCTGCGCCAGCGTTTCGGCATCGACATACCATTGGTCGGTCAGCCAGGGTTCGATGATCTTGTTCGAACGGTCGCCGAACGGGGTCTGGATGGTGCGCGGTTCGGCGTCATGTTCGCCGCCGTCCTTGTCGATGTGCGGGATCAGATAGCCGCCTTCCTTCATCCGCTCGATCACCAACTCGCGCGCGCCATCGACGCCATCGTCGGCGAAGCGGTGCAGGCCGATGAACTCGGCGGGGATCATTCCGTCGCGCGTCTGGACGACATTGGCGTCCGCGTCGAACATGTTGAGCATGTCGGCTGGTTTGAAGCCCGCGCGCTTGCCGACTTCGAAGTCGTTGAAATCATGTCCCGGGGTGATCTTCACCGCGCCCGAACCGAGTTCAGGATCGGCATGGTCGTCGGTGACGATCGGAACGACGCGGCCGGTGATCGGCAGCACGACTTTCGCCGCTGCCGCGATCAGGCTGGCATAGCGTTCGTCGCTCGCGTTCACCGCGACCGCCATATCGGCCAGCATCGTTTCGGGGCGCGTCGTCGCAACGACGATATAATCCTTGCCGTCGGCGGTTCGCGCGCCGTCGGCGAGGGGGTAGCGGAAGTGCCAGAATTTGCCCTGAACCTCGACCGTTTCGACCTCCAGGTCCGAAATCGCGGTCTTGAGGCCGGGGTCCCAGTTCACCAGCCTTTTGTCGCGATAGATCAGGCCCTTCTTATGCAGGTCGACAAACACCTTGACCACCGCGCGGGTGAAATGCGGGTCCATCGTGAACTGTTCGCGGCTCCAGTCCATCGAACAGCCCAGGCGGCGGAGTTGCCCGGTGATCTGGCCGCCGCTTTCGGCCTTCCATTCCCAGACCTTGTCGATGAAGGCTTCGCGGGTGAAATCGGTGCGCTTTTGCTGCTGCTGGTTGAGCTGGCGCTCGACCACCATCTGGGTCGCGATGCCGGCATGGTCCATGCCGACCACCCACAGCGCATCCTTGCCGCGCAGCCGTTCGTAGCGGACGAGTATGTCCTGCAACGTATTGTCGAGCGCGTGGCCGATGTGCAGCGCGCCGGTGACGTTGGGCGGCGGGTTGACGATGGTGAAAGGCTGCGCGTCGGGGCGCGCGGGACGAAAGAGTCCGCGGCTTTCCCATTCATGGGCCCATTTTGCCTCGATGGCGGCGGGATCGAAGGTTTTTTCCATTGGCATAGCGGCCGCGCTTTGCCAGCCATGGTGCGGCGCGGCAAGGGGGGAGATGGCCCGCGTTGCCGTCAGCGTGCGTGTGCGAACCGATAATCGGATGTTTCGATCGCGCCGGGCTTGGATGGGACAGGAAGGGGCCGATCCGCCTTTGGGCCTGCCCCTTCCATCACAATATCTGGTCGCAACCTCTGGGCCCCGACTGTCGCCGGGCTTCCCCTCGCGCGGCGGCGGGTCTATTTCTTGAGATGCTTGTTCAGCCAGCCGAACACGGTCTGATACCATTGCACGCTGTTCTGGCCCTTGAGAATCCAGTGGTTTTCATCGGGAAAGACCAGCAACTCGCCCTCGATCCCCTGGCGCTGGAGCGCGGTGAAGGCGGCGAGGCTCTGGCTATAGGGGATACGGAAATCCTTTTCGCCGTGGATCACCAGCATCGGTGTTTTCCAGTTGGTGACATGGTTCACCGGATTCCATTTTTCCGCGTCGCGGCGGGTCCACCATGGGCCACCATGGTCCCATTCGTCGAACCACAGCTCCTCGGTTTCGAACGCCATGGCGCGCAGGTCGAAGACACCGGCATGGTTCACCAGGCATTTGAAGCCATCGTTCCAATTGCCCGCGATCCAGTTCATCATATAGCCGCCATAGGAACCGCCGAGCGCACAGGCGTTGGCGGTATCGAGCTGCGCGTCCTGCGCGCCGGCGGCGGCGAGGCCCAGCTTCAGATCTTCGAGCGGCTTGCCGCCCCAATCCTTGTTGATGCTATCGGTAAAGGCCTGGCCATAGCCCGAGGAGCCGTGGAAATCGATCGTCACCGCCGCGTAGCCGGGGGCGGAGAATAGGCGCGGGTTCCAGCGCGTCGACCAGCCGTTGCCAAAGCTGGATTGTGGCCCGCCATGGACCAGGAAGGTGACCGGCAATTTGCCGGTGGCGTTGGCGGGCTTGACGATCTGGCCCCATACCGTGTCGCCGTTGGCGCCCGCGAAGCGCAGCCGCTCGACCTTTACCGGGTCGATTTCCGCCAGCTGGGCGCGGTTGACGTCGGTAAGGCGCGTGACCTTGCCCTTGGCATCGCGCAGCCACAGATCGGTGGGCACGGCAATGCTGTTGCGCGAATAGAGCAGCGCGCCGCCGGGCAGCGGGGTGACGCTGCCGATATTGCCTTCCCATTGCTCGGCCGTTGCCTTCAGCCTTTCGACCTTGCCGGTCCTGGCATCGACGCGAAACACCGGATGGTCGAGCACGTCCTGCGCGGTGACATAGAGCGACTTGCCGTCGGGTGCCCAGGCGATCGAGCCGACCGAACGATCCCAGGCGTCGGTCAGTTTCTTCGTCTCGCCCGTGTCGAGATTGCGCAGCATCAGCACCTGGCGGTCGGCTTCATAGGTCGGGCGCGCCATCGCGGCATAGGCCAGCCATTTGCCGTCGGGCGACGGAGCGGGCAGGGTGTCGGTCGCCTTGTTCCCCTCGGTCAGGTTCGCAGGGGGCATGCGCGCATCGACAAGGACGCTGTAGATGTCGAGATTGGTCGAGGTCGGCTCGTCCCTGTCGGCCTTGCGCAGCGTGAAATAGATGGTGCGGCTGTCGGGCCCCCAGGCCAGCTCCTCGCCGCCGCCAAAGGGTTTCGACGGCGTGTCGCCGACCAGCGTGGCATCGATCGGGCGCGCGGCCGTCGCCTTTCCACCTTCCAGATTGAAAACGAACGGGCGGCTATAGGTGCCGGGGGTTTCCCAGCTGTCCCAATGGCGCACGAAACCGGCGCCATCCTTGTACAGGCGGCCGGTGCCGGGGCCGGGGGCCTCGCCCTTGTCTTTCGCGTCGCAACCGAAGTCCGTGCATTCACGGGGAATGTCGCCCCACGCGAGCAGGCGCTTGCCATCGGGCGAAATCTTGAAACCGCCGATGTCGGCCTTGGTATCGGTGACTTGCACCGCATCGCCGCCCTTGGGATCGACGCGCCACAGCTGGCTGCTGCCCGATGCCGCTGACAGGAAATAAAGCTGACCATCGGGGCCGAAGGCGGGGTCGCTTTCATTCTTGCCCGGTGTGTCGGCAATCCGCACCGGTGCGCCATCCTTTGCATGGCGGTCGATCAGCCAGAGGCCGGTTGAGCGCTTGAAGCTGTCCGGCGCGGTCTCGGTCATCTGATAGGCGACCCAGCGTCCGTCGGCCGAGGCGGTCGGCGCGGCGACGCGGTTCAGCGTCGCGAGATCGGTTTCGGTCATCGGCCGGGCATAGGCCGGGACGGAAAGGGCGGCGGTCAGCGCGATCGCGCTGCAGAGCAGATGGTTACGCATGAAAGGGGTTTAGCAAGGCCGGACACGGACGCAAGCGCTGCTTAACGGACCAGCACGCCGCCCTTCATGACATGGTCGATCGCTTCGAGCGCGCGAATGTCGGCAAGCGGATCGGCGCGGACCGCGACCAGATCGGCATAACGGCCGGGAACGATCGCGCCGATGTCGCTGCGTCCCATTTCCTCGGCCGCACGGCCGGTGGCCGACTGGATCGCCTGCATCGGCGTCATGCCGTACCGGACCATATAGGCGAATTGCCGGGCGTTGAGCCCGTGCGGATAGACGCCGGCGTCTGTCGCGAACCCGATGTTGACGCCCAGCTCCACCGCACGGCGAAAAGCCTGCCGCTGCGCCGCGGTCGTGTCGCGGTTCTTGCGCAGATATTCGGCGGGCCAGCCTTTGCTGGTCCCGATTTCGTCGATGTAATCGCCGTTATAAATATCCATCGCAAGCCAGGTGCCGTGCGCCTTTGCCATTTGCAGCGCCTCATCGTCGGCGAGGCTGGCATGTTCGATGCTGTCGACCCCGGCGGCGATCGCATTCTTGATCCCCTGCGCGCCGTGGGCGTGGGCGGTCACGCGCTTGCCGCGCGCATGGGCGACTTTCACGATCGCGCGCAGCTGCGCCTCGCTGAGCTCGGGCGCGCCGGGTTCGGTGCCGATCGCAAGCACCGCGCCGGTCGCGATCGTCTTGATGAAGTCGGCGCCATGGTCGAGCAGGTAGGTCGTCTTTGCCGCCGCCTCTTCGGGCGACGCCGCGACGCCGAGTCGCATGTCGGCGGGCAATTGCTCGTTCGGGACGACGCCGTTGAGTTCGCCGCCGCCCTTCGGGATCGTCAGGTAAGCGCCGGCGACCCACATGCGCGGGCCCGGCACGTCGCCGCGCTCGATCGCGTTGCGCAGCGTGACGTCGGTAAGCCCGCGATAGGTGCCGACATCGCGGACGCTCGTGAAACCGGCGTCGAGCGTGACACGCGCGTTACGGGCGCCGACCAGCGCGGTTTCGGCGGGAGAGGCCTTCATCGGCGCCGCCAGATCGGCGCTCTGGCCGAGGTCGGCGAGATGGGTGTGAAGGTCGATCAGCCCGGGCAGGACGGTATAGGCGGACCAGTCGATCCGTGTAGCGCCCGCGGGCATGGCGCCGCACGGCGCGACCGACGCGATACGCTCCGCCTCGATACGGATGCATTGGCCCGTGCGCACCGTGCTGGAGACGCCGTCGATCAGCCGCCCGGTCTCGACATAGATCGTCTGCGCCGCTGCGGGTGCCGCCAGCAACGCCGTCGCCAGTGCGGCGGTCAGATGGCCGCGGCGAAGCTGTCGCACTGGCGCGGGTCTCCGGTCTGCAGGCCGCGGCGCAGCCAGCTCATCCGTTGTTCGCTCGTCCCATGGGTGAAGCTTTCGGGTACCGGCCGCTGCCCGGCCGAGCGCATCAGCGTGTCGTCCCCGATCGCATTGGCGGCGCGCATCGCTTCTTCCATGTCGCCCGCTTCCATGACCGGCTGACCCGCGCGGTTGCGCGCGCGGGCAGCCCACACCCCGGCATAGCAATCCGCCTGAAGTTCCATGCGGACCTGGAGCGCATTGCCCTCCGCCTGCGAGCTGCGCGCCTGGGCGCGGCGCACCTGATCCGAAATGCCGGAGATCGTCTGGATATGGTGGCCGACTTCATGCGCGACGACATAGGCCTGCGCGGCATCGCCCGCCGCGCCGAATTTCTGTTCAAGCTCGCGAAAGAAGCTGGTGTCGAGATAGACGCCCTGGTCGGCAGGGCAATAGAAGGGGCCCATCGCGGCCTGCGCGGCGCCGCATTTTGATTCGTTTCGTTCGGTGAAGAAGTTGAGCCGGGGCTTCTGATAGCCGTTGATCAGCCCGCCCCACACCGTGTGTGTCGAACCGAAGACGTTGCAGGCAAAGCGTTCGGCCTGGGTGTCGCAAGCAACGCCTTGCGCCCCGCGGCTGTCGGCCATCGGGTCGGCGGTTCCGCCGCCGCCGGTGAACATCTGCATTCCACCGCCGAAGAACAGGAAGGCGAGCGCGCCGAGGATCAATATCGTTCCGCAGCCCATCTTGCGACCCAGCAGCATGGGAAGAAACGCAAACAGAAGATTGCCGAGCCCGCCGCCGCCTCCACCGCCGCCAAAGCCACCGCCGCCGCGGCCGAGGTCGCGAATGTCGTCGCCGGGATCATAATCGTCGAGGCGCATCCTGTTTCTCCCACGGTCAAGGGGCTGTCGTCGCCTCGTTGTGGCAGCAGCATCGGGCAATTGGAAGGGGGCTTGGCTCCCGGCGCGCTTGCATCGCGTGGTGTTGCGGTGCACAAATATTGCGACCATTGCTTGCAATCGAAAGGGCAGGTTTCGAGTCCCATGCCGCGTCGCGCTGCCAAATCCGCCTTGCCGGTCCCGGAACTGGTCGTGCTCGTCCTGCAGGGCGGCGGAGCGCTCGGGGCCTATCAGGCCGGGGTGTATGAAGCCTTGATCGAACGCGGTATCGAACTGGATTGGGTGGCCGGGATTTCGATCGGCGCGATCAATGCCGCCATCATCGCGGGGAACGAGCGTGACCGCGCCGTGGCCAGAATGCGCGATTTCTGGAATGGTGTGTCATCGGCGCTTCCCGCGCTGCCATCGCCCGACAATGACCTGTTCCGGGAATGGCGACACCTGGGGGCTGCGGCACAGGTGGCGACCTTCGGCGTTCCCGGTTTTTTTACGCCGCGATGGCCGCCCCCCGCTTTCGCGCCGCGCCAGACGCCCGCCGCGGTCAGCCTTTACGACACCGCGCCGCTGATCCAGACCCTCGATCGGCTCGTCGACTGGGATCGGCTGAACAGCGGCAAGGTACGGCTGTCGGTGGGGGCCGTGGCGGTCGAAACGGGAAATTTCCACTATTTCGATACGCAGAACGAGCGGATCGATGTTCGGCATATCCTGGCTTCGGGCGCCTTGCCGCCCGGTCTGCCGCCGGTCGAGATTGACGGGCATTGGTATTGGGACGGCGGGCTGGTGTCGAACACGCCGCTCGAACATGTGGTCGAAGCGGCGCGGGATGACATGCTGGTCTTTCAGGTTGATCTGTTTCCGGCGCGCGGCGACCGGCCGCACGATCTGGAGGAGGCGTGGTCGCGTGAAAAGGATATACGCTATTCCAGTCGTACGCGCCGCATATCCGACGGGTTGGTCCGGCGGCGCAAGGAACATCGGCTGATCCACCGGATGCTGGCCAAGCTGCCACCGGAGTTCGACGAACTGGCCGAGGTAAAGGCCGTGCGCAGGTTGATCGACCGAAAGGCTCTGAACGTCGTCCAGCTGATCCACGAACCGCCCAAATGGCAGACGGGCGCGCGGGATTTCGAATTTTCCCGCGCGACGATGGAGGTCAACTGGTCGATGGGCCGGGCGGCGGTCGAAGCCGCGATGAAGGACGGTCATTTGCTGGCCGAAAGCATTGCGGAAGGACGATCGGAAAGTTTTGCCGTGCATTCGGACGCGCTGCAGCCCAAGGCCGATCCCGATATCTCGTAACATTTCGCTCCTAACACTCTGGCCAATGCCGAAAGGAAGTTCGCATGTTTCTCCAAGGAAAGACCGCTCTTGTCACCGGATCGACGTCGGGCATCGGGCTCGGCATTGCCAAGGCATTTGCGGCCGAAGGGGCGAATGTGATCATCAATGGCTTCGGTGACGCCGACGCCATCGAGGCCGAACGCGCCGCGTTGGAGCAGGCGAGCGGCGCAAAAGCCGCCTATGACGGCGCCGACCTGACTCAGCCCGAGGCAATTGCCGACATGTTCGCCCGGGCAGAGGCTGACATGGGCGGGGTCGACATATTGGTGAACAATGCGGGCACGCAATTTGTGTCGCCGGTCGAAGATTTTCCGCCCGAAAAATGGGACCTGATCCTGGCGCTCAATCTGAGCTCGGCCTTTCACACCATCCGTCACGCGGTTCCCGCGATGCGCCGGAAGGGGTGGGGACGGATCATCGGTACGGCATCGGCGCATTCGCTCGTCGCCTCGCCGTTCAAATCGGCCTATGTCGCCGCGAAGCACGGGCTTGCCGGGCTCACCAAGTCCGTGGCGCTCGAGGTCGCGAGCGCGGGGATTACGGTGAATTGCGTCAGCCCCGGCTATGTCTGGACGCCGCTCGTCGAGAACCAGATTCCCGATACGATGAAGGCGCGCGGACTGACCCGCGAACAGGTGATCAACGACGTCCTGCTTGCCGGACAACCGACCAAGCAATTCGTCACCGTCGAACAGGTTGCGGCGCTGGTGCTGTTCTTGGCGCGCAACGAGGCGGCCAATATCACGGGTGCCAATCTGAGTGTCGATGGCGGCTGGACCGCCGCATAGGTCACTGTGGCCCTTGAGCAAATTTCGCTGCGCCCCTAAGGTTAACGGACAACCGGACCGGGAGAGGCGGAAAATGTGGGGACGCAATTTATTGATTTTTGCTGCGGCGGCTGGGCTGGGCGGGTGCCAGACCCTCCCGTCTTTGCCGCCGTCGGCGGCCGACGCGCCGGCTGCGGGAACGTGGCGGGGAACCGCGACGGACCAGGACAAGGCGCGCATTCGCGGCTGGTATGCCAGCTGGCAGGCTGCGCTGGCCGATGCGCGTGCCCGGGGGCACGGCGCGGACATCCAGAACGAAGGGGCGTTGCTGCAACCGATGGCGGCGCTTCCCAATCCGCATCTGCCCGCGGGCGATTATCGCTGTCGCACGATCAAGGTCGGGTCACAGGGGCGCGGGACGCTGGGCTATATCGCTTATGGCTGGTTCCAGTGCCGGGTGTCGGCCGAACAGGGGCTGTACAGCCTGACCAAGCTGACCGGATCGCAGCGGCCGATCGGACTGATCTTTCCCGATGATCTGAAACGACAGATATTCCTGGGGACGCTGGAACTGGGCGATGAAAAAATGCCCGTGAACTACGGCAGCGACCGGATGCGCGACATGGCGGGGTTGATCGAGCGGATCGATGACAATCGCTGGCGCCTGGTGCTTCCTGCTCCGGCCTATGAATCGCTGCTGGACGTGATCGAACTGGTCCCGGCTGCCTGAGCGCGGCCGCGACCGAATATTCTGGAATTGTGAAGGACGTGACGATGCGAAATCTGTGGACCGGCGCGGGCGCGCTGATGATGGTGCACGCTATGGCGGTTCCCGCGACGGCGCAGACGATCGGCGAGCAGGTCGAAAAGGACATGCCGTCGCTGATGGAAATCTACAAGGATCTGCACGCCAATCCGGAACTGAGCTTCATGGAGGTGCGCTCGGCCGGTGTGCTGGCGGCCGAGGCGCGCAAGCTGGGGTTCAAGGTGACCGAAAAGGTCGGCGGCACCGGCATTGTCGCGATCATGGAAAATGGTCCGGGGCCTGTGGTGATGGTGCGTGCCGACATGGACGGTCTGCCGGTGACGGAGCAGACGGGGTTGCCGATCGCATCCAAGGTGCGCGTTACGACGCAGGAAGGCGTCGAAACCGGCGTGATGCATGCCTGCGGCCATGACACGCATATGACCGCCTGGGTCGGGGTGGCGCGGTTGATGGCCGCGAACAAGGCGCAATGGTCGGGAACGCTGATCATGATCGGGCAGCCGGCCGAAGAGCGCGGTGCGGGCGCGCGCATGATGCTGGAAGACGGATTGTTCAAGCGTTTTCCGAAGCCGGAATATGTGCTGGCATTTCACGACGCGGCGCAGTTTCCGGCAGGAATGATCGGCTATACCCCCGGCTATGCGCTCGCCAATGTCGACAGCGTCGACATATTGGTAAAGGGCACGGGCGGGCATGGCGCCTATCCCCAGACGACCAAGGATCCGATCGTGCTGGCGAGCCGCATCGTCACTTCGCTTCAAACGCTGGTATCGCGCGAGATCAGCCCGCTCGACAGTGCGGTCGTCACGGTCGGCAGCTTCCATGCCGGCGCGAAGCATAACATCATCCCCGACGAGGCGCGCCTGCAACTGACGGTGCGCAGCTATACCGACGAAGTGCGCGACCATCTGCTCGATGGCATCGCGCGCATCGCGAAAGGAGAGGCGATTGCGGCGGGGATTCCCGACGAGCGGATGCCGGTCGTCACCGTCAATCGCAACGAATATACGCCCGCGACCTTCAACACGCCCGGCTTTACCGAAGATATGGCGGCCTATCTGAAAGGGCGTTTCGGCGATCGGCGGGTGGTCCAGCTTCCGCCGGTGATGGGCGGCGAGGATTTCGGCCGGTTCGGGCGCGAGGACAAGGACATCAAGAGCCTGATCATCTGGGTCGGCGGCGTCCCGCATGCCGAGTTTGAGGCGGCGAAGAAAGAAGGCCGCGCGCTGCCCAGCCTTCATTCGCCCTTCTGGGCGCCGGAGGCGGATACGGTGATCGCAACCGCGACCGAAGCGCTGACGGCGATGACGCTCAAGCTGATGCCAAGGGGATAATTGCTACCGGGGGTGGAGACACCCCCTTGCACGGCGCGATGCCGTGACCTAGATAAAGGATATGCGGGCCGGGCCCCTCTGGCGTTGGCAGGAATTTCCTGCCTTCGTGATGTCGGACCGCATCGGGTGACACCGATGCACTGGCGGCCTTACCCCTCCCACCTTTTGGGTCCCGGCATCGGAGTCACCTGTTTTGAGTACGCTCAATCAGGAGGCCATATGTCTTTGAATGCCCACGTTTATCGTCTGACCCTGCTGCATCGTCGGCTCGACGAAGCGGTTCGCCGTGAAGCGCGGCGGCGCGGTACAGACCCGTATCGGGTACTCCGGCTCAAGAAGCTGAAGCTTGCCGTGCGCGACCGCCTGTCGGTGTTGATGCGCCGTCCGGCGCTTGGCTGACAACAGCGTATAGGGTAAAAATCGGGCGCGTCGCCACGGGCGGCGCGTCCTTTCGCATGTTAGGGCATGATCATGGAATTTCTGTTCGCTGACTGGCTGGGTACGCCGGTCTGGTTCTGGCTGGCGTTCATGGCGCTGGTCGCGGCGCTCACCGCCTTTGACCTTGGTATATTGAACAAGGAAAACAAGGAAATGGGCATAGCGGAGAGCTTGAAGCTTTCCGCGCTGTACATCGGTATCGCGCTCGCTTTCGGCGCCTGGATCTGGGCGGAAAAGGGCGGCGAGGCCGGTATTCAATATTATACGGGCTTTTTCATCGAAAAGGCGCTGTCGATCGACAATATCTTTGTGATTTCGTTGATCTTTGCGACCTTCGCCATCCCGCCGCGCTTTCAGTATCGCGCGCTGCTGTGGGGCATTATCGCGGTGATCGTGCTGCGCGGCCTGATGATCGCGGGCGGCGTCGCGCTGGTCAGCGAATATGGCTGGGTTCTCTACATTTTTGCGGCCTTCCTGGTGTTTACGGGCATCAAGATGTTGTTCGCGGGCGAAAAGCCCATGGATGTCGCGGGCAATCCGGTCGTCAAATGGCTGTCGCGCCACATTCCGATCACGCACGAACTGCACGGGGAGAAGTTCTTCGTGCGGACCCCGGATGCCAAGACGGGCAAGCTGGTGCTCGCGGCGACGCCGCTGTTCCTGGCGCTGGTCGTCATCAATCTTGCCGACCTGGTGTTCGCGGTCGACAGCGTGCCGGCGATCCTGGCGATCACCACCGACAGCTTCATCGTCTATACGTCGAATATCATGGCGATCCTGGGCCTGCGCGCGCTCTACTTCGCGCTCGCCGCGATGGTGCACCGTTTCCACTATCTGAAATATGCGCTGGCGCTGGTGCTGGTGTTCATCGGATCGAAGATCTTCGTCGCCGATTTCGTCCTGGGCGCCGAAAAATTCCCGCCGCTGCTCAGCTTGGGCGTGACCTTCGGCCTGATAGCGGGCGGCATCATCTGGTCGCTCGTCAAGACCCGCGGCGACGATCAGGCGGCGGCCTCCTGAGCGTGAAACAGGAAAGGGCGGGCCATGACGGTCCGCCCCTTTTTTTGATCAGATGGCGAAGACCAACGTGTCTTCTGCGTTGGGGGCCGCGGCGGCATAGCTTGGCAGCGGCGTGAATTCCTCTTCGCGCAGTTCGGATACCGCGAGCCCGTCGAGCTTGAAATGGCCAAGGCGCTTGTCCTCGTCCGACCGCCAGTTCTTGCTGAGGTTCAGCGCGCTGACGAACAGATGTCCGTGGCGTTCGAACATCAGGTGCGGGGCAAGTTCCATGACATTGCCGTTGTAAAGTGCCGTCACGGTGCGTCGTCGGGCGATGGCTTCCATCAGTTTAAGGCGGGTATCGTTCATTCTCTTGCGACCATTGGGGGAGAGGGATTATCGTTGTGCGTCGCACCATAATGCATGGCGGCGATGCGGTGGCAAGCCTTCTAGACGGGTTGAGCTGCTTTAGGTTCCCAAAAAAATGCCCGCCGAACGTCCTTTCGGACACTCGGCGGGCAGGCTTTCCTCCCCAGGAAAGATCGGTTGGCGCGGAGCGGGTCGCAAAGCTCCGCGCCGAGCTCCTTAAGCGGCGAACTGGTTCATCGTATTGTCCTTGCCCGCGGCCTTCAGCGCGGCTTCGCCGGCGAAATATTCCTTGTGGTCGTCGCCGATATCGCTGCCCGACATATTCTGGTGCTTCACGCAGGCGATGCCTTGGCGGATTTCGGCGCGCTGGACGTTCTTGACATAGCCCAGCATCGCTTCCTCGCCGAAATATTCCTTCGCCAGATTGTCGGTCGACAAGGCAGCGGTGTGATAGGTCGGCAGGGTGATCAGGTGATGGAAGATGCCCGCCCGCTTTGCGGCGTCGCGCTGGAAGCTGCGGATGCGGTCGTCGGCTTCGGCCGCAAGGTCGCTGGCGTCATAATCAACGCTCATCAACTTGGCACGGTCATAGGCGCTGACGTCCTTTCCGGCCTTTTCCCAGGCGTCGAACACCTGCTGGCGGAAATTCAGCGTCCAGTTGAAACTCGGCGAATTATTATAGGCCAGCTTCGCATTGGGGACGACTTCGCGGATGCGGTCGACCATGCCCGCAATCTGTTCGATGTGCGGCTTTTCGGTTTCGATCCAGATCAGGTCGGCGCCGTTCTGCAGGCTGGTGATGCAGTCGAGGACGCAGCGATCCTCGCCCGTTCCCGAACGGAACTGATAGAGGTTCGAGGGCAGGCGCTTCGGTCGCACCAGCTTGCCATCGCGGTTGATGAGCACGTCGCCGGGATTGCCCGCGCCGCTCACGTCTTCGCAATCGAGGAAGCTGTTATACTGGTCGCCAAGGTCGCCGGGTTCGCGGCTGAAGGCGATCTGCTTGGTCAGGCCCGCGCCCAGGCTGTCGGTGCGCGCGACGATGATGCCGTCCTCGACCCCCATCTCCATGAAGGCATAGCGAAGCGCGCGGATCTTTTGCAGGAAATCCTCGTGTGGAACCGTGACCTTGCCGTCCTGGTGGCCGCACTGCTTTTCGTCCGACACCTGATTTTCGATCTGCAGCGCGCAGGCGCCGGCCTCGATCATCTTCTTGGCAAGCAAATAGGTCGCCTCGGCGTTGCCGAAACCGGCGTCGATGTCGGCGATGATCGGCACGACATGGGTTTCGTGATTGTCGATCGCGTGCTGGATCTGCTTTGCCTTTACCTCATCCCCGGCGGCGCGGGCCGCGTCGAGATCGCGGAACAGGCCGCCGAGTTCTCGGGCGTCGGCCTGGCGCAGGAAGGTGTAGATTTCTTCGATCAGCGCCGGAACGCTGGTCTTTTCGTGCATCGACTGGTCGGGCAGGGGGCCGAACTCGCTGCGCAGGGCGGCGATCATCCAGCCCGAGAGATAGATGTAGCGCTGTTTCGTGGTCCCGAAGTGCTTCTTGATCGAGATCATCTTCTGCTGCGCGATGAAGCCATGCCAGCAGCCGAGCGACTGGGTGTAATTCGCGGGGTCGGCGTCATAAGCGGCCATGTCTGCGCGCATGATCCGCGCCGTATAACGGGCGATATCGACGCCGGTCTTGAACTTGTTCTGGGCGCGCATGCGGGCAACGTTTTCGGCGGCGATCGCGTCCCAGCGACCGTCCTGATCGCGGATGAGTCGGCCAGCCTGTGCCATGTCTTCGGTGTAGCTCATCATCTTCGTCCTTGCCTGCGCCCCGGGGGGCGATTGGGATGACCCGAAAATGACCGAGGGCGCGGCGAAAGTGAAAAGCTTTGTCAATAATTCTTGTGAAATATTGCGCATCGGTGCAAAGTCGCATGTAAATCAGTAAAGAAAGTTACATTGATGGCGGAGCGACGGGTGTTTGCCGGGCCGGCGGTGCGCAAGGTGCGGCGCGATGCCGGGCTGACACAGGCTGCGATGGCCGAGGCGCTCGACATCTCGCCAAGCTACCTCAATCTGATCGAGCATGGGCAGCGCGCCCTGTCGGCGACGGTGATTGTGCGGCTGGCCGAGCGTTTCGGTTTTGACGCCGCGACGCTGGGTGCAGAGGATGTGCCGGGTGGCCTCGCCGGGCTTCGCCGTCGCCTCGCCGATCCGCGTTTCGCCGATCTGGGCATCGGCGCGCGCGAGGTGGAGGAATGGATGCAGATGGCGCCCGCCACGGCGGCGGCCTTTGCCCGGCTGTTCGATCAGGGTGGGGGCGAAGCGTCCGCCGCGCCTGCTCGTGCCGACGCGCCAGAGGTCGATGCCGTGCGCCGCGCGATCGAGAAATGGCGCAATCATTTCGCCGACCTTGATGCGCGTGCCGAGGAACTGGCCGACGAGCTGCGCCTCGCGGGCGGGGATCTGTACGGCACCATCGCCGAACGGCTGCGCACCCGGCATCAATTGGGTATCCGCATCTTGCCGGCCGACGTCATGCCCGACAGGCTGCGTTGGCTCGACTGGCATGCCCGGCAGTTGATGCTGAACGAGTTGCTCCGCCCGGCTTCGCGGACCTTTCAGGCGGCGGCGACGTTGGCGCAGATGGAGGCGAAGGAGGAAATCGCGGCGCTGGTCGCGGGGGCGGAGTTTGCCGAGCCGGGCGCCGCGCGCCTGTTCGAACGGCATCTCATCCAGTATTTCGCGGCCGCGCTGATGATGCCCTATGGTCGCTTTCTGCGTGCCTGCGATGCGACGGGCTATGATCTGTTGTTGCTCCAGCGCCGCTTCGGCGCCAGTTTTGAACAGGTCGCGCATCGATTGACCACGCTCCAGCGGGTCGGTGCCCGGGGGCTGCCCTTTTTCATGCTGCGTATCGATCGGGCGGGGCAGGGGAGCAAGCGTTATGCGGGGGCCAGCCAATCGGCGCTGGTCGACGGCGATGCGCGCTGTCCGCTGTGGGGGATGCACGAAGCCTTCGCCCGCGCGGGCGAAGTCGTTGCCGATCTGGTCGAGATGGAGGATGGCACGCGCTGGTTTACGCAAAGCCGCAGCGTGGCGGCGCCGGGCGCGACCGGGAGCGGCACGCCGGCGCGCTTTGCGGTATGTGTCGGGGTTGATGCCAAGGTCGCCGCTCCGCTTGTCGCGGCGCGCGGAATCGACCTGATGCGCGAGCGGGCAACGCCGATCGGCCTTGGCTGTCGGCGCTGCACCCGAAGCGGCTGTGTACAGCGATCGACCCCGCCCATCGGGCGCCCGCTTCGGTTCCGCGAGGGCGAGCGCGGGGTCAGCGCCTTTGATTTCGCCGGCGATTGACGCGCGCTCGGGCTTCGTTCCCGCTCAGGCGCGTTCACAGCTCTCCGGATCGGTCGGTGGGGCAGCGAAATGCTCCTGCCACCATTGACGCCAGCGCGTTTCGAGCGCCTCGAACCGATCGGCATCAAGGCCATAAGTGGTCAGGGTGGCCGATCCGCCACCGGTCGTTTCGCCTTGGGCAGGGCGGTCGGTGACGATGAGCAAGCCGTCGCCCCACGCCGGAACCGCCAGTCCGACCTGCCAGGCCCCGCGGTGCCAGGCGATGCCCTCGGTTCCTTGCGGCCCCCTTGCGCCCATCGTGGCGGGGCCGGGAATGACGAGGGGCGTGCCGGGCGAAAGTGACCGAAGCGGCGCCAGGCCCAGCGCCTCGATCGGCAGCTTTGCTCCGTTCCGCGCCGCGCCGCTCAGGCGGATCGTGCGCCGGTCGGCGAGCGCGTGGCGCTCGATGCCGAAGCGCAATTGTTGCGCAAAGCTGATCCAGCCTTCGGTCATGTCTTCGTAAATTCCGTCCCAGCTGTCGCCAGCCGCGACCGCGCGGATGATGCGAAGGCGGGATCGGGCGCCATCCGCGACGATTTCGATCCGGTCGTCGGTTCCTTCGAAATGAATGATGCGGTGGTCGGCATCGGCGCGGGCGTGATCGACGAAGATATAGCGGATTTCTTCGCCCAGCGTTTCGGAATCCCAGCCGAACCAGTTTTTGATGGCGGCGGGATCGCGGATGGCATCCCATAACAGGTCGGCGGGCGCCGCGATCGTCACGTCGACAAGGACGCGATCCCGGCGGGGCATTTCTTGGCGATCGGACACAGGGCTTCTCCCGATGGTCAGTTAACGGCGGCGGCGGGGCGGGTGGCCGTCGCGGGGTGGCCCGCGATCGTTACCTGGTATCGCCGTCCCCGGCCCGGCGGCGCGAAATCGGCGGCGATCGCGGCGAGCGCATCCGACAGGCGCGCGGTAAAGGTTTCGATATCGGCGGGGTGCTCGAACCCCACATCGGCTTCGACCGTGAAGGTCAGAAGGCGGCTGTTCTCGCTCTCTGCGGCGGCCTGCATCCGCGACACGTCGCGCACGATGGCGGCGGCGGTCCGTACCAGATGCGTCGCCGCGTGACGATCCTGCGCTTCGACATGCGCGGGGTCGTCGGCCCCCATGATCATCGGATCGACGATCAGGGCGTCGCCGCGCGCGCGATAGAGTTTCTCGGTGAACCCGCGACGTTGGCGGGTTTCCGATGCCGTAATCAACCCCGCCTGTTCCAACACCCGCAGATGATAGCCGAGTTTCTGGCGCGGCATGTTCAGCGCCTCTGACAGCATCGACGCCGACGCCGGGGTGCGAAGGCGGGTCAGCAGTTCGCGGCGCAGCGGCGACAGCGCGATCCGTGCCGCACCGGCATCTTCGAGCATGGCGATATCGTTGCTCATGCGTTGAAACTATAATGGACAAAATATTTGTCAATTCGTCCGGCGCGACCGAATTGGCAAGCGGATAATCGAGTGATAGGCTGACCAAAGAAACGGGAAAGGGGGGTGTGATGGGGGAACAGCAAGCAGAAGAAATCATGCGGCCGAAAAACATGCTGGAAAAGAGCAGGCCGCGACGTGCCGTCAAACTGGGTTTCGTCGATTTGAAGAGCAAGGGACATGATCGCCCGCAACCGAATATCGACTATGACATCATTTCGGCGGGAAGCAGTGTTCTGGACGCATTGCCCTATCCAAAGTCCGCCCGGCAAATGCTCGATATCGATGTCTATGCCCTATATGGCGGCGACCTTCCCGAGGGACTGTTCGGCGGGCGTAACGAGGGGCTGCTGAAAATACAGGCGCACACCGCTGACCCCCAGAACATCGCAGGACAGGAGGCCGTTGCCTCCTTTGTCCGCGAATTTGACGTCAAGGACGATCAATATGCGCCCGGTTTTCTGTTTTCGGGCGTTTTCCGGCGTATTTTGATCGAAGGATCGGCGAATATCGGCATCGATCTTTACGAGATGGATAGCGATGCGTCGGAATATTACGGACGGTTCAAATCGGTGGTCGACAAAGTCCCGGAAATCAAGAGCATCGACGTGCTGAAGGGCATCCCTTATTTGTCCCTCGCGACCAATCTGGCCGAAGCGGTGATCGATGTGTTCGGCAAGAATCCCGACGACCATATCTGGGGCGAATTGCCGTTGCTTGAGATCAAGCCGCTGATCGGCGGCGCGTTTCTGCGCGATGGCATCTATATCATCATCGAAGCCGAGCGCGATCGCAAGGCGATGAAATTTGAAGAATTGAAATACCGCAACAACAGCCTGGTCGGAACGACGGGGGTGAAGCTCGGCGCGCATCTGGTGTTCGGCCTGCGGCTGCGGGAATATTCGGGGCGGGCCTGAACGGCGGGCCGATTGTACAAGGGGGGAAGGCAGGACGATGCGGAAATTTGTGGGGGCCGCCATCGCGGCGGGACTATGTTCGGTGCCGGCTTCTTTGCCGGCGACGGCGCAGCAGCAGCGCCAGGTGCCGATTGCGCAGGGGGTGACGATGGTATCGCCCGATGCGGAGTGTCCGGCGGGCACCGTGCGACGGGTCTATGCCGGCCAGCAACAGGTGGCGCAGCAGGGGTTCGGAACCGCGACACTCCATTATTGCGTCGAAGCCGAACTGGTGGCGCCAAAGGATGCCGACGCCGGGCCGCCCGAACTGGACGCGGTACGTTCCTTCCCCACCCTGTTGCCCCTGTCGCGTTTCGGGCCCAGCGGAACCAACAGCGACACCCAGCTGGTCGAACTGACTCCAGCCGAAGTTGGCGGGCTGCGCGATGCGGTGACGGCGATTGCGTTCGCCAACTACCGCCTCAGTGGCTGTCATGACCGCGCCCACGCGGCCTATATGCTGCTTCCCGCCGCGCTGCGGGCAAAGGCGGTCAAGCAATGGGTCGTGGCTCCGTCGGCCTTTACACGCGGGGTTCGCGGCACGATCGGCTATCCCGCCGACGCTAGCGTGAACTGGCGCTATCATGTCGCGCTGGCATTCCAGACCCCCGACGGGATCGCGGTTTTCGATCCGACGCTTTCGCCCGGGCGGTTGCTGACCGAGGCGGAATGGCTTGGAAGCTTTGATTATCCGCCGCTCAGCATGCGCTTTTTCGCGCCGGCCGAAACCTATCAATTCTTCGACGAAGACAATGATGTCGTCGAATTGAACGAACGAAAATCCTATGTCGAGAACAAGGATATCTGGGTCGGCAACGGCTATCGCTATGAAGGAACATCGCGAGCGAACCATTGGATCCCGAACAATCTGGCGCGCGATGCGGTCGGTGCGCGGGTCGAGGAGGGGCGCGTGTGCCGCGATCTTCAGGCGTTCAAGGGGCAACCTGGCAAATTGCTCGACATATTGACTAACGGATCGCCGATCGATTGTCCGGCCGAAAAGGCGTTGTTTGACCAGACGCGAGCGAAGTGGGTTGCGCTGCTGAAATAGCGTGGATGCGCCGGTGCCGTCAGGCGGCGCAAGCCGCGGCGCGGGCCAAAAGGAAGGCGCGCTCGCGCTCATTCGCCGACAGGGCAGCGGCAGCGACGAATTCGTCGCGGGCTTCGTCACGCCGGCCCGCGCGGAACAGGAAATCGCCGCGCGCCGCGGGAAGGGGCGCGTAGTTGCGAAGCGCGGCGGCATCGGCAATCGCATCGACCAGGCGCAATCCCGCTTCGGGGCCATGGGCCATGCTGTGCGCAATGGCGCGATTGAGGTCGACAACGGGCGACGGCATGACGTCGCGCAACCGGTCATAGAGGGCGGCGATCGTCAGCCAGTCGGTGTCCTCCGGCCGCCGCGCCCGCGCGTGGCAGGCGGCGAGCGCGGCCTGAAGCGCATACGCTCCGTCGCTTCCCTGCGCGAGCGTCTCGGCCTGGTCGAGGGCGGTTAGTCCGCGGTGGATCAGAAGCTGGTCCCACCGGGCCCGGTTCTGGTCGGGCAGCATGATCGGGCTGCCATCGGGGGCGACCCGCGCGCTGAGGCGCGAGGCCTGTATTTCCATCAGCGCCAGAAGGCCAAAGACTTCGGGTTCGCCCGGCATCAACCCAGCCAGGATGCGACCGAGCCTCTGTGCTTCCTGACAGAGTGACGGGCGGACGACATCGTCACCCGACGTCGCGGCATAGCCTTCGTTGAAAATCAGATAAACGACGCCGAGAACCGACGCCAGGCGCGCGTCCCGATCCGCGCCGCGCGGCACCTCGAACGCCAGGCCGGCGTCGGCGATCGTGCGTTTGGCGCGCACGATGCGCTGGTTGATCGTCGCGGGGTTTGACAGAAAGGCGCGGGCGATTTCCTCGACCGTCAGCCCTGCGACCAGGCGCAGCGTCAGCGCGGCGCGGGCATCGGCCGACACGATCGGATGGCAGGCGGTAAAGATCAGCCCCAGCAGTTCGTCGCCAATATCATCGTCCATGGCCTGTTCCATGTCGCGCGCATCGTCGCTCTGGCCGCCGTCGAGATCGCGCGCAATCTCGACATGCTTTCTTTCGCGCATCCGGTTGCGGCGGATCGCATCGATCGCGCGGCGCCGCGCGGCGGCCATCAACCAGGCGCCGGGGCGGTCGGGAATGCCCGACCGCGGCCATTGGGCAAGCGCAGTCACCAGCGCGTCCTGGGCAAGCTCCTCGGCCTGGTCGACGTCGCGGACGATGCGCGCGAGGCCGCCGATCAGCCGCGCGCGCTCGATCCGGAAGACCGCCTCGATGGCCCTGTGCGTGTCGTCTGTCACCATGACGGATATGTTGGCGATCAGACGGCGCAGGGCAAGCGCGGCGGTCCTGGCCTAGGTTCAGGCACCGTCCAGCTTGTCGCGGACGCGGCCGTGAATTTCGCTTGCTTCTGGCGTGATGACATCGGCGAAATCCTCGACTTCGTAAATGGGACGGATTTCGAGTTCGCTCGGCCCCGGCATCGGATTGGGGCAACGCCTGGCCCAGGCAACCGCCTCGTCCATGTCCTTGACTTCCCAGATCCAGTAACCGGCGACCAATTCGCGGGTTTCGGCGAACGGTCCGTCGATTACCGTGCGACCGGGACCGTCAAAGGCGATCCGCTTGCCCGCCGACGAAGGCTTGAGGCCGTCGCCGCCAAGCAGGACGCCTGCGTTGACGAGTTCTTCGTTGAACCGGCCCATCGCCTCGAACATCGCGGCGGTTTCTGCGGTGGGGGCGATGCCCTGTTCGCTGTCTTCGGTGGCCTTGACAAATACCATGACACGCATCGTCATTCTCCTTGATTGGCAGGGGTCTTATGACCCCGCACCGACACGACGAACGAGGGGATGTGGAATCGACATGAGCCCCAGAATTTTTTTTCAGCTTTGATCCGCCACCCAGCGCTCGATCAGTTTCTCCAGCACGTCGATCGGCATCGCGCCCGCGCCGAGTGCGGTGTCGTGGAATGCGCGCAGATCGAATGCGTCGCCGAGCGTGTGTTTGGCCTTTTCCCGGATCGCCACCCACCGTATCTGTCCGACCATGTAGCTCGTCGCCTGTCCGGGCCACACGCAATAGCGTTCGATTTCGGTGATGTTCGAGCGTTCGGGCGTGCCCAGTTCCTCGTTGTAATAGCGGATCGCCTCTTCGCGGGTCCAGCGATAGTGGTGCAGCCCGGTGTCGACGACCAGGCGGGCGGCGCGGAACATATAGGATTGCAGATAGCCGAGACGACCCCAGGGGTCGTCGGCATAGACCCCCATCTCGTCCGCGAGCTGCTCGGCATAAAGGCCCCAGCCTTCGCTATAGACCGAAAAGGTCGGCAATCGGCGCAGGCGAGGAATTCCCGGCGCTTCCTGGGCCAGCGCGATCTGGTGATGATGGCCGGGCGAGGCTTCGTGATAGGTCAGCGTCGGCAGCGTCCACGACGGATTGTCGGCGGTGTCGCGCAGATTGATATAATAGGCACCGGGGCGCGAGCCATCGAGCGCGGGTATCTGGTAATAGCCGCCGGCTGCGCCTGCCTCTATCTCCTCAGGAACGCGGCGAATTTCCACCTCCGCCTTCGGCAGCCGGCCAAAGCATTCGGGCAGGCGCTTCTGCATCGCGGCCATCTGGGCGTTGAGTTCGGCGATCAGCTTTTCCTTGCCCGCCTCGGTGTTGGGATAGATGAAGCGGGGGTCCTTGCCGAGCGCATTCAGCCGTTCGGCGACGCTGCCCTTGGTCATGCCCTGTTGGCGCAGGATCGTGTCGGCGCGGGCGCTGAGTTCGGCCATGCGTTCCAGGCCGAGCTGGTGAATCTCCTCGGCCGACAGGCTGGTGGTCGTCGCATAGCGCAGCGCATAATCATAATATTCGGCGCCCTGCGGCAGGCGCCATACACCGGCATCATGGGTCGCTCGCGGGCGAACGGTGGTCAGCGAGGCCACCTGCCGCTGCATCGCCGGATAAATGCGATCGCGGACGATGGCCGCGCAGCGCGCGGCCCAGTCGCCCGCAATCGCCTTTGCGCCTGTCTTCGCCGCGATATTGGTCGTCAGCCCGTTGTTTTCGGGCGTAGGCGACAGGATCGCGCGATATTGTTCGAGCGTGCGGTCGATCACGAAATCGGGCGGGATGATCCCGGCCGCGTGATCGGCATCGATCCGACCGGTTTCGCGGTCAAGTTCGGTGGCAAAGGCGTCGCAGCGCGCGAGATAGGCTTCGGCGTCGCTTTCGGTCGCGATGCCGTGCTGGTTTATGAGGAAATCGGGGATCGAGCGGTATGTGCCGCTGAGCTGCGTCACCGGATGCGGCTCGGGCCAGCTGTGAAGCCCATAGCTGAACGTATCAAAGGCGTTTACGTAAGTTTCCCAGGGGCCGCGAAACGTCTCGTAATTGACAAGGTCCATGCCCGAAAGCTTGGTGGGATCGATCGCTTTCAATGCCTCCAGGCCTTGCCGATACAAGGCCTGGTCGCGAAGCAGGCCATCGGGCGAGCGATCGTTGAGATGCGACTTGGCGGAGCTGCGCTCACCCTTGTCGAGACCCAGCGCCGTGCAGAATTCGGGACCGTTATCGAGCAGTTGATCGAATATCCGTTCATAGATTGCCGTCAGCCGGGCCCCTTCGCTTTCCGCCGCGAGCGCCGCTCGAGCGGGCGAACGAAATCCTGCAAGTGCCGTGGTGGCTATGGTTGCGGCAAGAAGCGTACGGCGATCCATCATTCGTCGATCTCCTGGAGAAAGGGGGGGGGGAGGGGGCACGCATTTGAAGACTGAATTTTCGGCGTCGGATACTCTGCGGAACAGGGCCGGCCGCGGTGTCATGCCGGCCTATCCGCGCGCCTTGGCAGCGGCACGCACATCCTGCGATCGCGAAAGCGGCATGATCAGAATATCGTCGCCATCGACGATCACCGCGACATCATTCATGCCGATCACCGACACTTTCTTTCCGTTGGCGCGGATCAGATTGCCATGGCTGTCTGCCAGGAACACGTCGCCTGACGGGGCATTTCCCGCCGCGTCCTTGTTGGCGAGGGCGTGCACCGCCTGCCAGCTTCCAAGGTCCGACCATCCCATCGCGACCGGAACGACCGCAACGCGCTCTTCCTTTTCTATCACGGCATAGTCGATCGAGTCCGTTGGGGCGGCGGCGAACGCCGCGGCGTCGGCGTAAAAGGCGTCGCCCTCCAAGCGGCCATCGGTGACGGCCTGCTCGGCGGCGGCCAGAATCGCTGGGCAATGCTGCTGCATCGCGCCGCGCATTCGGCCCGCCCGAAACAGGAATATGCCGGCATTCCAGCTATATCCGCCGGCGGCGAGCATCGCTTCGGCGTCGGCAAGCGGTGGCTTTTCGATGAATCGCTCGACCGCAAAGCCCAATTCCCCGAGCGGCGGCCCGCTGGCGATATAGCCGAAGCCGGTTTCGGGGTGGTCGGGTGTGATGCCAAAGGTCACGATGCGATCGTCGGCGGCCAGCGCGGCGGCCTTTGCGATGGCTGCGTGAAAGGCGGCAAGGTCGGCGATGACATGGTCGCTGGGCATCACCAGCAGCAACGCATCCGCGTCCGCGCTGGCCACGGCGAGCGCAATGGCGGCCGCCGTGCCGCGCGGCGCTGGTTCGACGATCAATCTGGCGGCGCGTCCATCGATCTGGTCGCGGACCTGCTCCACATGGGCGGCACCGCAAAGGACAAGCGCTTCACCGAATGTCGTTCCGGCGGGCGTTCGGTCGAGCGTTTGCGAAAACAGGCTGGTATCGCCGGCCAGCGCCAGAAACTGCTTGGCGCGAATGCCGCGCGATTCAGGCCAAAGACGGGTTCCGGCGCCGCCACACAGGACAACGGGTTGAATCGATACGGTCATTTGCATGGTCTATCGCCTTGATTGTCGGTCGTCACCCCCCGTCCAATCGCTCGCGAACCATCGCAAATGTGTAAAGTTTACCGACAATTCACGCCTGTAACCTATAACGCAGCCTTGAAAGGGCGCATTCAGGCTTCATGTTCAGATTGTTCAAACATTATGTGCCGCACTCGGTTGCGTGGCTGGCGCTGATCGAATTCCTCGCGCTGCTCGCGGCGGCGGAGAGCGCTTGGCATATCTATGCTCAGCAGGCGGATTTCGGTCCGGGGCCTTTCGCCGATCGCGCGCTTCCGGTGCTGACCTTTGCGCTCGCCAACTCGCTGGCGATGATGGCGACTGGACTTTATGGCAACGAGGCGCTGCGCTCGATGCGCTTTGCCACCGCGCGGCTGCTGGCGGCGGTTTCGCTCGGCGTGCTGTTCCTGTCGGTGGTCGGCTTTCTGCTGCCGACGGCGACATTGTGGCGCGCGAACAGCATTTACGCGATGGCGATCGCGATTGCCCTGTTGTTTCTGGTGCGCCTGGCCTTGACCCAGACCGCCGGGACCGATGCCTTTCGGCGGCGGGTCCTGATTCTGGGGGCGGGGCCACGTGCCGCGCGATTGGCCGAAATGGCCGAACGTCCGGGCAGCGGCCTCGACATCGTCGGCTACGTTGCCATGTCGGCCAGCGAAAAGACGATGGCGGGTGCCGTCCCGCGTGCGCAGATCAATAATCTGTCGGATCATGTGCTCAGCCTGAAAGCGGGCGAGGTGGTGCTTGCGCTCGAGGAACGCCGCGGGTCCTTGCCGCTGGGCGATTTGTTGCGGGTCAAGACGACCGGGGTCCACGTTAACGACATCTCCAGCTTTATCGAGCGCGAGACGGGGCGTGTCGATCTGGCCACCACCAATCCTAGCGGATTGATCTTTTCCGACGGCTTTTCGGCAGGGCAACGGATTTCGCGCGTCAGCAAGCGCCTGTTCGATATTGTCGCCAGCCTGATGGTGTTGGTGATCGGTCTGCCGCTGATCCTGATCGCGGGGATCGCGGTCAAGCTCGATAGCCGGGGGCCGATGCTCTATCGTCAGGCGCGCGTGGGGCTGTTCGGCGAAACCTATGACGTCTGGAAAATACGGTCGATGCGCACCGATGCGGAGGCCGCGGGCAAGGCGGTTTGGGCGAGCGAGAATGACCCGCGTATCACCCGCGTCGGCAACATTATCCGCAAGCTTCGCATCGACGAACTGCCGCAGCTTTGGTGCGTGCTCAAGGGCGAGATGAGCATCGTCGGCCCGCGCCCCGAACGGCCGAGTTTCGTCGAGGAACTGGAACGCGAGCTGCCCTTTTATGCCGAGCGTCATATGGTCAAGCCGGGCGTGACGGGCTGGGCACAGATCAACTATCCCTATGGCGCCTCGGTCGAAGACGCGCGCGCCAAGCTGGAATACGACCTCTACTACGCCAAAAATTATTCGCCCTTTCTGGATTTGCTGATCCTCCTCCAGACCGTCCGCGTCGTGCTGTGGCCCGAGGGGGCCCGATAGACATGACGCTCGCCAGCCTGTCCCACATCCTGTCCGCGCTGGCGATGACGGGCTTTCTGGCCATGCTGCTATGGATGCTGACGCACCCGGCGATGCGCCGTGCGGCGCGGGGTGCGGCACCGGTGCCTTTGACCGCGGTGGTGGCGGGCGTCGCGCTATGGTGCGCCGCGCTTTATGGGTTCGGTCCGGGTTCGGTCGAGGCGCTGGCGGTCCAGCCGATCCGCGATCTGACGATGCTCTACTGGTGTTCTGGCACCTTCTGGTCGAAACGGGCGCCGATGCCCGCGCCGCTGCGGCTTATCCAAAAGATGCTGGCGACGATCTGCATCGTCATGCTGCTGTTGGCGATCATGCCTCTGTTGGGCGTCCGGATCGGCGACGACACATGGCTTTACTTTGCGCTGACCATCACCGCGATGATCGTCGCGGCGGGGGGATTGCTGATCGTCGACAGCGCGGTCCGCCGGGCGAACAGCGGGGCGACGGCGCGGCTCGCGGTCGTCGCTGGCGGTCTGGCGATGCTGTGGGGCTATGAACTCAATGCCCAGTTGATCGGCGCGCTGACCGGGCAGGCCGCATCGACGCTGATTGCCCTTCTGCCCGGTGTCGCCCTGCTGGTGCTGCCGACATTCATTGTCGCCACACTGAATGTCGGCCGCGATCGCATGCGTCTGTCGCGCCCGGCTGCCATGCGGACGATCGTGCTGATCGGCGGGGCGGCCTATTTGATCCTGATCGGGCTGGCGGGCGCCGTCGCCCGTTTCGTCGGCGGCGACTATGCCTATCTCGCGCAGGCGACCTTCCTGATTCTGGCGCTTGGAACGGGGGGCTTGTTCCTGCTCTCGGCGCGCGCGCGGGCCTGGTCGTCGGTGATGATCACCAAGCATTTTTTCGAGCATCGCTATGATTATCGCGCCGAATGGATGCGGTTTACCGCGACCCTGGGGACCGGAGACAGCGGCGAGGAGGGCGATGCCAGTCTTCACCGCCGCGTCGCAAAGGCGCTTGCCGAACTGACCGGCAGCCCCGGCGCTTTGCTGATGCTGCCCGATACGCTGGGCGGCTTCGCGATCGCTGACCATTGGCGCTGGCCGGTCAAACCGGTCGAGGAAGCGGCGCTGTCGCTGCGGTCGGCCTTCATGCTTCAGGAAACCCGGCATATCGTCGATCTCGACGCCGAACGGCGGGCACCGTCCACCGACGCCTCCAGCCTTTCGATCCCCGAATGGCTCTTGTCGGATCCGCGCGCCTGGGTCGTCGTACCCGTGCTGCATTTCAATCGGATGATCGCGATCGTCGTGCTGCACCGTCCGGCCGTGTCGCGTTCGCTCGACTGGGAGGATCTCGACGTGCTGCGGATCGCTGGCCAGCAGGCGGCAAGCTATCTGGCCGAAGCGCAGAGCCAGCGGGCGCTATCCGAAGCGCGCCGCTTCGACGAGTTCAACCGCCGTTTCGCCTTCATCATGCACGATATCAAGAATCTGGCCAGCCAGTTGTCGCTGCTCGCGCGCAATGCCGAACGCCATGCCGACAACCCCGCCTTTCGAGCGGACATGGTCGGTACGCTGAAATTGTCGGCGGGGCGATTGTCCGACCTGCTCGTTCGCCTGTCCCCGCGTCAACGCGGCCCCTCGGCCCAGGCTGGCCGGGTCGCGGTCGAACCCTTGCTCCACGAACTGGCCGACGAAATCCGGCCGCGCCGCACCTTGTTCGTCAGCTGCCAGACGGGGGTGGCGGCGTGGGCCGACGGGGCATCCGTGCGCCAGATCGTCCATCATCTGGTCAGCAATGCGATCGACGCTTCCGACGCCGATACGCCGGTCCAGGCGATCGCCGCGGTCGACCAGGGCCGGGTCCGGATCGACATCATCGATCAGGGCTGCGGCATGAGCCGGGCCTTCATTCGCGACGAACTGTTCAAACCCTTTGTGTCGACAAAGGAAGCGGGCTTCGGCCTCGGCGCTTTCGAGGCATTGCAACTCGCACAGGCGATGGGCGGCACCATCGAAGTGGCGAGCGAGCCGGGGCGGGGGAGCTGCTTTACCCTCTGGTTGCCGCAGCCGGATGCGCGAGGCGGCACGGACACAGATTTGCTGGATGAAAGAATGGCTTCCCGATGAGCGAGACGAGCGGTGACAAACCGACCCTGCTGGTGGTCGAGGATGACCCCGGGCTGCAGGCGCAGCTCAAATGGGCCTATGAGGATTATCGGGTCCTGATTGCGGGCGATCATGACAGCGCGATCGACATGCTGCGCGCAGAGGAACCGGCGGTCGTGACGCTCGACCTTGGGCTTCCGCCCGATCCCGATGGCACGCGCGAGGGGTTTCGGACATTGTCGGCGATCCTCGAGATGAAACCCGACACGAAAGTCATCGTGGTGTCGGGCCATGGCGAGCGGGCAAGCGCCTTGTCGGCGATCGCGAGCGGAGCGTGGGATTTTTACAAGAAGCCGATCGATATCGACGAGCTGGGCCTCATCGTTCGCCGCGCCTTTCATGTTCGCGAGCTGGAAACCGAAAACGCTCGCCTCGCGGCGCTTGGATCGGGCGATCATCGCGTGCTTGGCGGAATGATCACGGGCGCGCCCGTGATGCAAAAGGTCGCGCGGACGATCGAACGGGTTGCGGGGCTGGACGTTTCGGTGATGCTGCTCGGCGCAAGCGGGACCGGCAAGGAACTGCTGGCGCGCGGATTGCACGAAGCGAGCGGTCGGCGCGACGGGGCCTTTGTGGCGATCAACTGCGCCGCAATCCCCGAAAACCTGCTCGAAAGCGAACTCTTCGGGCATGAAAAGGGTGCCTTTACCGGCGCGGTAAAGACCACCGAAGGCAAGATCGAACTGGCGCATGGCGGCACGCTGTTCCTTGACGAGGTCGGGGATATTCCGCTGCCGCTTCAGGTCAAGCTGCTCCGCTTCCTTCAGGAACGGACCATCGAACGGATCGGTGGGCGCAAACCGATCGCGGTCGATACGCGGATCGTCTGTGCAACGCATCGCAATCTCGATGCCATGATCGCGGCAGGCGATTTCCGGGATGATCTATATTATCGTCTCGCCGAAATGGTGGTGAAGATACCCGCGCTGTCGGACCGGGCCGGCGATTCCGTGCTGCTGGCGCGGCATTTCCTGCATCAATATGCGCCCGACATGAACCCCGGCGTTCGCGGCTTTGCCCCCGATGCCTTGCAGGCGATCGACGAGGCCGCGTGGCCCGGCAATGTCCGCGAACTCGAAAATCGGGTAAAGCGCGCGGTCATCATGGCCGACGGCAAGTTGGTGATGCGCGAGGATCTCGATATGCCGGTCGGTGACGAGGAGGGAGAGGGCGAAGAGGCCTGGCTGAACCTGCGCAGCGCGCGCGAAGCCGCCGATCGCGTCGCGATCCGCCGCGCCATGCGGCTGAGCGAAGGCAATATCTCGCACGCCGCCAAGCTGCTCGGCATCAGCCGCCCGACGCTTTACGACCTGCTCAAGCAATATCGGATGCAGGCCTGAATGTGGCCGGCCGTCCCTGGCGGGCGCGTCCGGACGGGGGCGCTGTTGCTGTTGGCGGTCGTCGCCGCCGGCTGCGACGGCCCGCCGCCGCAAACCCCGCGACAGATGTTCGAGGAGCGGCGAGCCGTGTTGCAGGACGCGATCGCGCGCAACCCGGAGGCGATAGCCGAGCGCGTGCAACTGGCGCGGGTCGCGTTCGGCCTCGGCGACGGGGCCGCGGCCGAAGCGGCCGTCCGCGAGGCGATGGCGCATGGTGCAAAGGCCGATGCGCTGCGGCCGCTGCTGGCGCGCGCCTATGCGATGCAGGGCGATGGCAACCGCGCGCTGCGGACGCTCGATGAAGGGCCGATCATCCCCGAGATGATCGGTGAAGCGGCCTGGGTCGCCGGCAATATCCATCTCGAAAACGGCAATCTGGGCGCGGCGCGAGAGGCGTATGACCGCGCGGTGCGCGCTTTGCCGCGCAACGCCGACTTGTGGGTCGATGTCGCGCGGTTCCGCGAAGCCAATGTCGACACACGCGGCGCGCGCGATGCTGTCGCCTTTGCGATCGAACTCGACGGCCGCAACGGTCCGGCGCTGGCGCTGACCGCCAATCTTGTCCGGAGGCAGGAGGGGCTTCGCGCCGCGCTGCGCTGGTACGACGCGGCGCTGGACGCCGATCCGGACAATGCCGACGCGCTGATCGAGCGGGCGGCGACGCTGGGCGATCTTGGCCGCTATCGTGACATGTTGGCGTCACTCCGCCACGCCGCGACGCTCGCACCGCGCGATCCCCGGCTCTATTATCTGCAGGCGGTCGTTGCGGCGCGGGCCGACAATTACCGGCTGGCGCGCAGCCTGCTTCAACGCACGCGCGGCCAGATGGACGACGTGCCCGCCTTCATGTTGCTGAACGCGGTGGTCGAACTGCAACTCGGCGGGGAGGCCGTTGCGGCGACCTGGGCCGGACGATTGCTGAACGAACAACCGCATAATCTGACGGCGCGGCGCCTGCTCGCCGCCGCCGAGTGGAGCGACGGCGATGCCGAGGGCGCTTTCGATGTGCTGGCGCCGATCGTCGACCGATCCGACGCCGACAGCTGGTCGCTGTTGATGGCGGCGCGCGCTGCGTCCGAACTCGGGCGCGCGGGCGAAGCCGCCGATCTGACCGCGCGGGCGGCCACGCTCGCGCGCGGCGAGGCTGCCCCCTTTGCCATCGATGGCGACTATAATTTCATCGGCATGGCGGCCGATTCCGAACCGCTGAATCCCGGGCGCGTGATTCCCGCCATTTCAGCCGATCTATTGCGCGGCAATGCCGGACGGGCGATCGAGCGCGCGATACGGCTGCGCGATGCCAATCGCGGTGTTGCCGACGCACATATCCTGCTTGGCGATGCGGCGCTGGCGGGCGGGCGATATGAGCTGGCGGTCGAGGCCTTTCGCGCCGCGCGCGCCCTGGATGCGGGCGAGCGGACGACCCTGCGGCTTGCCAATGCGCTGTTTCGTGCGGGCGATCCGGCGGGTTCGGGAGCCGCCATTCTGGCGCTGCGCGACAGCCAGCCGTCGAGCATCGCCGCCGATCGGCTCGCCGGGCATCTGGCGATGGACTTGCGGCACTGGGATCAGGCGATCGGTCATTTCGATCGGGTGCGCCATCGCATTGGCGACCGCGATGTCGTGATTCTTCGCGAACTGGCGCGGGCGTGGGCCGCAAAGGGCGACGATGGCCGCGCGTTGCAGATGATCGCGCGCGCCTATCGGCTCCAGCCGCTCAACCGCGAGATCATGCTATTCTATGCCGATCTGCGCGAACGCAACGGCGATGCGCAGTCGGCCGCCGACCTGCGCGACAAGGCCGCGCAGATCGGGCGCTGATCAGACGAGCGGCCCGAATTCCTCGACCAGCCCACGATAAAGCGCGCGTTTGAACGGCACGATCAGCTTTTCGATTTCATGGAGTTCGGCCCAGCGCCAGGCGCGAAACTCCTGATGGCTGGTTTCGATGTTGATGTCGGCATCGCTTCCCATGAACCGCATCAGAAACCAGCGTTGGCGCTGGCCGCGATACTTGCCGCCCCAGATCTTGCCGATCAGCTCGTCGGGCAGATCGTACAAATATTCGTCGCGGCTGCGCGCGATGATCTCGACCAACCCGCCGTGAACGCCGGTTTCCTCTCCCAGTTCCCGGATCGCCGCTTCCTCGGCATCCTCGCCCGGGTCGATCCCACCTTGCGGCATCTGCCAGGCCTCGGTCGTGGTATCGAGCCGCTGGCCGACGAAGATGCGGCCATCGCGGTTGGCGAGCATCACCCCGGCGCAGGGGCGATAGGGAAGCGTGTCGTGATCGTTCATGCAGTCGCCATGGACTCGGCGACGATGGCTTTCAAGACTGTGAGTGCACCCTTGATGTCGTCCTTGGCGCTGGGGATACCCTGCGCCAGGCAAATATAACCGTGGATATTGCCGCGCGCCTCGCGATAGGTGGTCGGCACCCCGGCGGCGATCAGTTTCGCGGCATAGGCGCGCCCTTGGTCGCGCAGCGGATCAAGCCCGGCGGTAATCAACAGCGTCGGGGGCAGGCCCTCGGCGGAAAAGTCGAGTGGCGCTGCGCGGCGGTCCTGCGGATCGGCGGCATAATGGTCGGCGAACCAGGCCATGCCGTCCTGCGTCAGCAAATGTCCCTCCCCAAAATCGCGATAGCTTTGCCAATCGTCGTGGGTCGTGACCGCCGGATAGATGGGATGGATCGCCACGACCGGCTTGGCCGCGGGTTCGTCGCGCAGCGCAAGCGCCGTTGCGATCGTCAGATTTCCGCCCGCGCTGTCCCCAGACAGGACCAGGCCGGTGCTGGGCAAGTTCGCGGCGACCCACCGCGTCGCGGCTTCGCAATCTTCGGGCGCGGCGGGGAAGGGGTGCTCGGGGGCAAGGCGATAATCGACGGCGACCACCGGCATGTCCAGAATGCGTGCCGCTTCGGCGCAATAGGGATCGTGGGTGTCGAGATCGCCGATCACCCAGCCGCCGCCGTGAAAGAAAAGCATGACCGGTCCCGGTTCGCGGTCGGGGCGATTGTCGTAGATGCGGACAGGAATATCGCCCGCCGGGCCGGGGATGGTGCGGTCCTCGACCTTCGCGATCTCGCCGCGGGGAACGTCGGCAAGCTGGCCCATCACCCGCATCATCTCGCGGGCGCCTTCGGGCGGCATCTCGTTCATTTTCGGACCTTCCTGCGCGTTGAGGAAAGCCAGGAACATGGCCACGTCGGGGCGCGTGAAATGGGTCGGGGCCTCGGTCATCCTGTCACCTTTCGTCCTGTTGCTTTGACGCAGCTATTCGCTATCGCAGGGCGATATTCAATCGCGAAATGAAACTTGTTGGTGCGTTCGGCTTTGTGCCGCACAATTTTTTCTGAATTGCGGCTTTGCGCGGACGCGCCTAGGCCGATGGAACAGGTTCGCAAGATTTGAAGGCAGAGCAGAGAATGGCGACAGCGGTAGAGGACCGGGCAACGACGCCCCAGTCCCCCCTTTCCGATGCAGTGGTGGTACGTTTCGCGGGTGACTCCGGCGACGGGATGCAGTTGACCGGCGGTCAGTTCACCCTTTCCACCGCGCTCGCGGGCAACGACCTTGCGACCTTCCCGGACTTTCCGGCCGAAATTCGCGCGCCGCAGGGCACTTTGTTCGGCGTTTCGGCGTTTCAGATCAATTTCGGGTCGAGCCAGATCGACACCGCGGGCGACGCGCCCGACGTGCTGGTGGCGATGAACCCGGCGGCGCTCAAGACCAATGTCGGCGCGCTGAAGCTCGGCGGGCTGATCATCGCCGACGAGGGCGAGTTCAACGACCGCAACCTTGCCAAGGCGAAATATGAATCGAACCCGCTGGAGGACGGCAGCCTGGCCAAATGGCAGCTGTTGAAACTCAACATCAGCCAGGCGACGATGGATGCGGTCAAGCCCTTCGGCCTTGGCAACAAGGAAGCGCTGCGCTGCAAGAATATGTGGACGCTGGGCCTCGCGCTCTGGATGTTCGACCGCGACCGCCAGCCGCTGATCGACTGGCTGAAGGCGAAATTCGCAAAGGCGCCCGAGCTTGCCGATGCGAATATCGCGGCGCTCAACGCGGGTCACGCCTATGGCGAGACGGCGGAACTCGCCGGGCCGCTGAAACAGCATCATGTCGCACCGGCTCCGGCCGAACCGGGCCTTTATCGCACGCTCACGGGGGCAGAGGGCATTGCGCTCGGCCTCGTCGCGGGCGCGCAGCTCGCGAAGCTGCCGATGTTCTTTGGCGGCTATCCGATCACGCCGGCGTCGGCGATCCTCCACCATCTTTCGCGGCTCAAGGAATATGACGTCACGACCTTCCAGGCCGAGGACGAAATCGCCGCCATCTGTTCGGCGATCGGCGCCAGCTATGGCGGGTCGCTCGGCGTCACCAGCTCGTCGGGCCCCGGTATCGCGCTGAAGGGCGAGGCGATGGGCCTTGCGATCATGACCGAGCTGCCGCTCGTCATCGTCAACTCGCAGCGCGGGGGCCCTTCGACGGGTCTTCCGACCAAGACCGAACAGTCCGACCTTTATCAGGCGGTTTATGGCCGCAACGGCGATGCGCCGATGCCGGTGATCGCCGCCCGCTCGCCCGCCGATGCGTTTGAATGCGCGATCGAGGCGTGCCGGATCGCGGTGCAGTACATGACCCCGGTGATGCTGCTCACCGACGGCTATATCGCCAATGCCGCCGAACCGTGGCACGTGCCCGACCTCACCACCTATGAAGCCTTCCCTGTCGCGTTTCTGACCGAAGTGCCCGAAGGTGGCTTCAAACCCTATGGCCGCGACGAAAAGCTCGCGCGCCCGTGGGTCAAGCCCGGAACCCCCGGTCTGCTCCACCGCATCGGCGGGATCGAGAAGGAAGTCGATACCGGGCACATCAACTATGCGCCCGAAAATCACCAGGCGATGACCGACATCCGCAAGGACAAGATCGACGGTATCAAGGTGCCCGACCAGATCGTCGAACTGGGCGCGGAGGGCGGAAAACTCGCCATCGTCGGCTGGGGGTCGACCTTTGGCCCGATCCACCAGGCGGTCCGCCGCAAGCGCGCCGAGGGACTGGACGTCAGCCACATCCACCTGCGGCATATCTGGCCGCTGCCCGCCAATCTCGGCGAACTGCTGAAAAGCTATGACAAGGTGATCGTGCCCGAAATGAACACCGGACAATTGAAGACGGTGCTGCGCGACCAGTATCTGGTCGACGCTCAGCCGCTGAACAAGGTGTCGGGCCAGCCGTTCCGCATTGCCGAAATTGAAGCCGCGATCGAGGAGGCCCTGTCGTGAACGAGATGACCAGCATCGCCAAGACGACGACGCTCAAGGATTGGGAAACCGATCAGGAAGTGCGCTGGTGCCCCGGTTGCGGCGACTATGCGATTTTGAAGGCGGTGCAGCGCACCATGCCCGACATCGGCACCGCGCCCGAAAATACCGTGTTCATCAGCGGCATCGGCTGCTCGTCGCGCTTTCCCTATTATATGGAAACCTATGGCTTCCATACGATCCACGGGCGCGCGCCGGCCTTTGCGACGGGGCTGAAGCTCGCCAATCCGAACCTCGACATTTGGATCGTCACCGGCGACGGCGACGGGCTGTCGATCGGCGGCAATCACACGATGCACCTCATTCGCCGCAATCTCGATTGCCAGATCATGTTGTTCAACAACGAAATCTACGGGCTGACCAAGGGGCAATATTCGCCGACCAGCCGCGTCGGCACCAACAGCCCCTCGACCCCCTATGGCTCGGTCGATCGTCCGGCGCAGCCCGCCGCCTTTGCGCTTGGTGCAGGCGCCCGCTTCGTCGCGCGCGGCTTCGACGTGTCAAAAGAACTGCCCAATGTGCTGAAGGCGGCGCATGCCCACAAGGGCGCGGCGTTCATCGAAATCTTCCAGAACTGCATCGTTTATAACAAGGATGTGTTCCAGGATTTCGCTGCCCCCAAGGGCGCCGAGGATCGCCAGCTATGGCTCAAAAATGGTGAGCCGATGCTGTTCGCCAAGGGCGCAAAGGGCATCGCGCTCGATAGCGAAGCGCTCGAGCTCAAGGTCGTCGATGTCGTCGATGGCGACTGGCAGGCGGCGGGCGTGATCGTCCATGACGTCACCAATCGCAGCGTCGCGCACATGCTGGTCGAAATGCGTTTCGGGGAGTTTCCGATGGCGCTTGGCGTCCTTTACGACGATCCGCGCCCGACCTTCGAAGCCGATGTCTGGCGCCAGAACGCCGCCGCGCGCGAAGGCAAGACCGCCGACCTCCAAAGCCTGCTCAAGAAGGGGCAGACCTGGACGGTGGCGGAGGGCGGCCCCGAGCTTTGATCGGGGGCCCGCGGCGCCGCGCGGATCGATGATGGGATAAGGGGCGGGCGGCGAGTCGTCCGCCCCGCTCTCCCGCGCCGTGCCCGTCGTACCGGTCCGCTTTCCGCCTTTGTGCCATCCAAATCAGTCGGTAAGAGGCTGATATGGATAATCTGACTCACAGCCTTGTCGGCGCTTTGCTGGGGCAAATGGGCCTCAAGAAGAAAACCGGCCTTGCGATGCCGACGCTGATCATCGCGGCGAATCTGCCCGATATCGATGCGGGCTGCGCCATCTATGGCATCGAGTCGCTGTCGATGCGGCGCGGTATCACCCATGGTCCGATCGCGCTTCTCTTGCTGCCCTTGCTGCTGTGGGCGCTGATGATCGGTTTTGACCGCTGGCAGGCGCGCCGCGGCAAGCGGCCGAAGGGGCGGGCGCCGCTGCACAAGGGGTGGCTGCTCGCGCTCGCCTATATCGGCTGCCTCAGCCATCCGGCGCTCGACTGGCTCAACAATTACGGCATCCGCCTGCTCGAACCCTTTTCCTCGCGCTGGTTCTATGGCGACACGCTGTTCATCATCGATCTGTGGGTGTGGATCGCACTTGGTCTGTCCATCTGGTTTTCGCTCCGGCGCGAGCGTGCGAATGCGGCGCAATGGACGCGGCCCGCCTGGGCCGGGTTCGCGGCGGTCTGTGCCTATATCTTCGCGAACGGCCTGATCACCGGTGCGGCCGAGCGGACCACGACACAGGCTTTGCGGGCGGCGGGTGCGGGCGATGTCCTCGCTGTGGCCAGTCCGCCTCCGCTTGCCTTTTGGCGGCGTGACGTCTTCTGGCGCGCGGGCGATCGTTATGGCAGCGGCAGTTTCACCCCCGGCGTCGGCGGCCATCTCGACATTTCCGGCGCCGCGACGGGGATGGCGGATCCGCGCCTTGCGACATGGGTAAAGGGTGATCCGGCGGCGCGCGCCTTTCTGTTCTGGGCGCGGATGCCCGTCGCGCAGCCCGATGGGACGGATGCGATCCTGCTGCGCGATCAACGCTTCATGCACCCGCTTGCCCAGGAGCGTTTTCAGGTCCGGCTGACCGCACCCGATACGGCGACCCATCCGCTATGACGGCGCCCGCGATCGTCTGGCTGCGCCGCGATCTGCGCCTGTCGGATCAGGCGGCATTCGCGGCAGCGGCGGCGGCGGGGCCGGTCATACCGGTCTTCATCCTCGATGACGAGACGCCGCGGCATCGCGCCATGGGCGCCGCGTCGCGCTGGTGGCTGCATCACAGCCTGGACCGCCTCGATTGCGCGCTGCGCGAAAAGGGCGCGCGCCTGATCCTGCGCCGCGGAAAATGTGACGAGCAACTCGCCGCGATTGCCGAAGAGGCCGGCGCGTCGCGGGTATATTGCCTGCGTCATTACGAACCCTGGTGGCGCAACGCCGAACGCGCGGTGGCCAAGCGGCTCGATCTCGTCTGTCACGATGGAAATTATCTGGCGCCGCCGGGGGCGGTAACGACCGGAAGCGGGGCGCCGTATAAAATCTACACCCCCTTTTGGCGGGCATTGATGGAACGGATGCCCCCGCCAATGCCGGTGCCGGCGCCCGAATATCTGGCGGCGCCGGATGTCTGGCCGGTTTCGGACCGGCTGGCGGATTGGGCGTTGCTACCCACGAACCCCGACTGGGCGACCGGCTTCGCGAAGGAATGGAAAGCCGGGGAGGCGGGGGCGCACGCGCGCCTCGATGCCTTTGTCGACGAGGCGGCTTCCTATGACCAGCGCCGCAACCTGCCGTCGGAGGAGGGGAGTTCGCGCCTGTCGCCCCATCTCCATTTCGGCGAAATCTCTCCTGCGGCCATCTGGCACCGCACGGCCAGGGCGGGAGGGACGGTCGACGTCTTCCTGTCCGAAGTCGGATGGCGCGACTATGCGCAGAATATTATTGTTCAATTTCCAGAATATGGCGGGCGAAGTGCGCGCGACGCCTTTGATTGGATGCCGTGGCGTACCGGCCCGGATGCCGCCGCCGATCTGCAGGCATGGCAGCGGGGGCGCACCGGCTATCCGATCGTCGATGCCGGGATGCGCCAGCTTTGGGCGACAGGGTGGATGCACAACCGGGTCCGGATGATCGCCGCCAGCTTCCTGGTCAAGCATCTGCTTATCGACTGGCGGCGGGGCGAGCAATGGTTCTGGGACACGCTGGTCGACGCCGACTATGCGAACAATGGCGTAAACTGGCAGTGGGTGGCCGGGACCGGCGTCGACAGCAATATGTTCGTACGCATCATGGCGCCCCTGACCCAGTCGGAAAAGTTCGATGCTGCGGCCTATATTCGCCAATGGGTTCCCGAATTGATAGATTTGCCGGAAAGCGCGATCCACGATCCAGAGGCGCACGGACGGCGCCCGCCGGGCTATCCGGCCAAGATCATCGGTCATCGCGAGGCGCGCGCGCGCGCGCTGGCTGCACATGACGTCATGAAGGCGCACGGCAACTGATTGTCAGCCAGTCACTTTTGGGGCAGGAAGATGGCTATGAACACGCATGTCAGCTCCAAACGCGGCAAGGCGCTTCTGCGGGCCGATCGTGTCTTTCGAACGGGCGGCTGGCTCGCGCGCCTGCTCGGGCTGGCGCCGGCGGCGTTGTTCCACCGGATGCTCGACCGGATCGACGCGGGTCTGGGTCACGGCACGCTCGAAGGCCATCTGCCCGACGGCAGCGTCCGTATTCTGGGCGGGCGTGGGCGCGGCCCGACCGCGATCGTGCATCTGAACGGCTGGACGGCGCTCGTTCGGCTGGCCTTGTCGGGATCGGTGGGCTGGTATCGGGCGTGGGACAAGGGCGAATGGACATCGCCGGACCCTGTTCCGCTGTTCGATCTGTTCATGCGAAATGCCGAGGCACTGGGGTCGGCTGGACGGGCGCACGGCCCCTGGCGCCTGATCAACAGGCTGGTTCACGGACTTCACCGCAACAATCGCAGCGGAGCCCGGCGCAACATTCACGCCCATTATGGTTTGGGCAATGATTTCTATGGCTTGTGGCTCGATACGGGAATGAATTATTCGAGCGCGCTGTTCGTCGATCCGGCGCAAACGCTGGAGGAGGCGCAGGCGGAAAAGATCGATGCCATATTGGATCGGCTCGATCTGCGATCGGGCAGCCGCTTGCTTGAAATCGGATGCGGCTGGGGCGCGCTGGCCGAGCGGGCGGTGGAGCGCCACGATGTACTTTACACCGGCATCACCCTGTCGACCGAACAGGCGGTGATTGCCGAGGCGCGCGTTCAGGCCGTCGACCTGTCGGGGCGGTCGCGGATCGAGATTTGCGACTATCGTGACGTCAAGGGGCCCTATGACGCGATCGCCAGCGTGGAAATGGTGGAGGCGGTGGGCCAGGCTTATTGGCCCGCCTATCTTGATGCGATCGCGGGGCTTTTGCGGCCTGGCGGCAAGGCGGCGATCCAGTATATTTCGATCAACGACGCCCTGTTCGAACGCTATGCGGCGAGCAGCGACTTCATTCAGGCTTATATTTTTCCGGGCGGTTGTCTGATTTCGGAAAGCCGCTTTCGCGCGCTTGCCGACGAGCGCGGGCTGGCCTGGCGCGATCAGCACCGCTTTGGCGGGGACTATGCGCATACCCTGCTGCAATGGCGGGAACGGTTCGATGCGGCGGTGGCGCGCGGCGATCTGCCCGCCGGCTTTGACGACCGGTTCGTTCGCCTGTGGCGCTATTATCTTCAATATTGCGAAGGCGGTTTTCGGGGGGGCGGCATCGACGTCGCCCAGGTCACGTTGGAAAAGACACATCGATAGATATGGGGGAGAAAAGCATGAGACTGACTTTGGTCGCCGCGTTCCTTTTGGCGGCGACGGCGGGGTGCAGCGCACCCAGTGAAAAGCCGACCACCGACAATTTGCCGAAGGATATGAATGTGCTGTTCTGGACCCAGGATCAACGCGACCTTGCCTTTCGTACCATGGAAACGGTCCCCAAGGTCGTGGTCAACACGATCGAAGCGGGCGACAGCGTCTATCCGCTGCCCGCAGGCAAGCCGATCGATCTGGGCGTCGACGTCGATGCCTATATGGCGGCCCAGCGCAACGCCGGTCTGATCATCGTTCAGGACGGCAAGGTCCGGTTGGAAAAATATGCCCTTGGCTATGGTGCGGCGGGCCGATGGACCAGTTTTTCGGTCGCCAAAAGCTTTACCTCCACCCTCGTCGGCGCTGCGGTGAAGGATGGCTATATCAAGAGCCTCGACGACAAGGTTACGGTCTATATTCCGGGGCTTAAGGGGTCTGCTTATGACGACGTCAGCGTTCGTCAGCTGCTGACGATGACCTCTGGCGTCCGCTGGAACGAGGATTACACCGATCCCAAATCGGATGTCGCGCTGTTCAACCTGCAAAAGCCGGTGGCGGGCGAGGATGTCACCGTCAGCTATATGAAGACGCTGCCGCGCGAGGCACCCGCCGGATCGAAATGGGTGTACAAGACCGGCGAAACCAATTTGATCGGGGTGCTTGTCTCGAGCGCGACGGGCAAAAGCCTGTCGCAATATCTGGCGGAAAAGGTCTGGAAGCCGTTCGGGATGGAGCAGGACGCCGTGTGGATGCTCGGCGCTACGGGGCACGAGATCAGCGGCTGCTGCATGTCGGCCAGCCTCAAGGATTATGCGCGCTTCGGCCAGTTCATCCTGAATGGCGGCGTCGCGGGCGGGGTCAAGATTCTCCCCGACGACTGGCTCGCGTCGGCGACGACCAAGCAGGCGGGAATCGATATTCCCGGTCGCGGCTATGGCTATCAATGGTGGACCAACGACGACGGCAGCTTCGCCGCGCAGGGGATTTTCGGGCAGGGGATTTTCATCGATCCCAAGCGGCGCCTTATCATCGCGTCGAACGGCAACTGGCCGACGGCGACCGATCCCGAAGGGGTCGGGGCGGCGCGCGAAGTCTTTTACAAGGGCGTCCAGGCCGCGATCGACAGGGAGGCTGCCGCGAAATAGCGGCAGGGCGGACTTCCGCGCGGGGGCATGGGGCGCTGGCGTTAATCGTCGGCGCCTCGTTCCTGTGTGGAAGGCAGCGAAGGGAAGCGTTCAGTCGGTCGTTGCTGTCGAGACGGTCCGCTCGGCGAGCCAGATCGCCACCAGCGGGATCAGCGTGCCAAGCGCCATCACCCACCAGCTGTCGGCCAGCGTGACGGCCCGGTAAAGCGCGGCGCCGATGACCGCGCCCGCGACGATCCAGCCGGCACCGCTGCCGCCGGAAATGCGCATGGCGAGCCATCCGCCGCCAAAGGTGCCGACGAACCAGCCGATGAACAAGGCAATGGTCGACCCCAGCGGGATCAATATTTCGCCGGTATCGGGGTCAAAGACCATCGGGGACAGGTTGTTGCCGGCATATTGAGCGACCCAGACCAGTCCAAATGCGAGAAGGATTCCGACCACGGCGGCAATCGCCGGTCGCAGGATAGTCTTGCTCATTCCACTGCCTTTGCAAACGCTTGTCGAGCGTGGCCTAGCACAGGAAAGCAAAGATGGCGTTAAGCTTCTTCCATCACCTTGGGCAGGGCGTGGAAGTCGGTGCTGTCAAAACCGTCGACCATCAGGCGGCCGACAAACTCGCCGACCGCTGCGGGATCCTTGATGCTTTGCGGATCTTCGCCGGGATAGGCGCGCGCGCGCATCTGGGTGCGGGTGCCGCCGGGATCGAGGATCGCGGTGCGCACGGTCGAAATATTGCGCATTTCGGCGCCATAGCTTGTCACCAGCGCTTCGAGCGCGGCCTTCGATGCACCATAGGCGCCCCAATAGGCGCGCGGTTCGCGCGCGACGCTGCTCGTCAGGGCGACCAGGCGTCCGCGCGCCGCGCGGCGCAGCAAGGGGTCGAAATTGGCGATCAGCGCCTGCTGGGCGATCAGGTTCAGCGTCAGCAGGCGGTTGAATTCCTTGCCGTCGATTGCGGCAACCGGGGTCAGCGTGCCGAGCATGGCGGCGTTGAGCACCAGCATGTCGAGATGCTGCCAGCGTTCGGCCATGGCGCTTGCCAGCCGGGCGATGCTGTCGCCGTCGGTCAGGTCGAGCGGCGCGATCGTCGCGCTGCCGCCCGCGGCGTGGATGCGGTCCTCAAGCTCTTCGAGCCCGCCGGGGGTGCGGGCGGTGATCACGACATGGGCGCCGCGCGCCGCCAGCGAATAGGCAATGGCCTCGCCGATTCCGCGGCTGGCCCCGGTGACGAGCGCGACCTGGCCCGCCAGTGCATCAGAATTGTTGCTCATTGTGTCAGACAACCCGTTCGGCCAGCAGCGAAAATTGGTCTTCCATGCCATGCTCGTCGAAATCGGTCAGCGTGGTCGGATAGTCGCCGGTGAAACAGGCGTCGCAATATTGTGGGCAGTCGTCGTCGCGCTTTGCTTCGCCCAGCGCCCGGTACAGGCCGTCGATGGTCAGGAAGGACAGGCTGTCGGCGTTGATGAAATTGGCCATCTGGCCGACGGTCATCTGCGCCGCGAGCAGCTTGGCGCGCTCGGGGGTGTCGACGCCGTAAAAACAGCTGTGCTGGGTCGGCGGGCTGGCGATGCGCATATGCACTTCGGCGGCGCCGGCATCGCGCATCATCTGCACGATTTTAAGGCTGGTCGTGCCGCGAACGATCGAATCGTCGATCAGGACGATCCGCTTGCCCGCGATCAGCGCGCGATTGGCATTATGCTTCAGCTTGACGCCCAGGTGGCGAACCTTGTCGCCGGGCTGGATGAAGGTGCGCCCGACATAGTGCGAACGGATGATCCCGAGTTCAAAGGGGATGCCCGATTCCTGCGCATAACCGATCGCCGCGGGCGTGCCCGAATCGGGGACCGGGATGACCAGATCGGCATCGACCGGATTCTCGCGGGCCAGTTCGGCGCCGATCGCCTTGCGCACCGAATAGACGCTGGTGCCGTCGACGATCGAATCGGGACGCGAAAAATAGACATATTCGAAAATGCACGGCCGCGCCGGGCGCTCGGCGAACGGGCGGTGCGAGGTCAGCTGGCCGTCGCGAACGATGACGAGCTCGCCCGGCTCGACCGAGCGGACAAACTCGGCGCCGACGACGTCGAGCGCGACCGTTTCCGATGCAAAGATATGAGCATCGTTCAGCTTGCCGATCACCAGCGGGCGAATGCCCAGCGGGTCGCGGCATCCGATCATGCCGTCGGCGGTAAGGACGATCAGCGAATAGGCGCCCTCGACCTGTTTCAACGCATCGATGAAGCGGTCGAGCAGGGTGCGATAGCTGGATGTCGCGACAAGGTGGATGATGACCTCGGTGTCGCTGGTCGATTGAAAGATCGAACCGCGGCGGACCAAAATCTTGCGCAGCGCGGTGGCGTTCGAAATATTGCCGTTGTGCGCGACGGCGAAACCGCCGGTGGCCAGGTCGGCGAACAGCGGCTGGACGTTGCGCAGCGCGGTTTCGCCGGTCGTCGAATAGCGGACATGGCCGACCGCCGCCGCGCCAGCCAGCTGGCGCATGATGTCGTCGCGGTCGAAATTGCCCGCGACATGGCCCATCGCGCGGTGGGTGTGGAATTCCTTGCCGTCAAAGGCGGTGATGCCAGAGGCTTCCTGGCCGCGATGCTGCAGCGCGTGAAGGCCGAGCGCGGCCACCGCTGCTGCGCCGTCGGCGCCGTGAATGCCAAAAACGCCGCACTCCTCGCGGAGTTTGTCGTCGTCGAAAGGATGGGTCGTCAGCATGTCGTTCCGGGAGCAGGGGGGCTGGACTGCCGCGCATATAGGAGCGCCGAACGCAAATGTCGCCCCCCCAATTTGCCCCGAGCGCTCGTTTGGATGGCAAGTCCCGGACGACAGGGGCTTCCTTCGTGCATATTTCCTGTTCTATGGCCCGGTTCATGGACCAGAAACGTGACGAGACCGAGCTTTTCCTTCCCCGCTTCGACGCCGCCGGGTTGGTGACGGCAATCGTCATCGACGCCGATCATGGGCGTTTGCTGATGGTCGCGCATATGAATGCGGAGGCAATTGAGCATACCCGAACGACGGGGCGGGCCCATTTCTGGTCGCGCTCGCGCGGTCAGTTGTGGCGCAAGGGCGAGACCTCCGGCAACGAACTGGTGGTCGAGGACATGCTGGTCGACTGCGACCAGGATGCGCTGTTGCTGCGGGTGCGCCCCGCCGGCCCGGCCTGCCACACCGGGCGGCGATCCTGCTTTTATCGCCGCGTGGAAAGCGACGGACGGCTGACCTTCCTGGGCGATCATGCGCAAGGCTAGCCTGTCGCCCATGTTGGCGGCGCTGGTGCTGGCCGGGGCGCTCGGCGGATGCGACCGCACAGCGCAGGATGCGGGCGAAGCCGCGATCGACGCCGGGAACCCGCTGGAAATGGCGGCGCGCGAACGTGGCATCGTGCGGTCCGAAACCCCCGTTCCGACCGGGGTGTTCGAACGCCGGCACGATCTGGGGCGCGATGCGATGTGCGTCGTGCCCGACGGGGCAGGGCGCTGGCGCTTTTCGCTGACGGCCGCCTTTGGTCCGGGGCTCAGCTGTGCCACATCGGGAAGCCTGTCGCGCGACGGCGACGGTTGGCGCATGCGTTTCGGCTCGGCGGAGGATTGCGTTCTGACCGCCGACGAAAGCGACGACATATGGCGCCTGCCGGGACGCCTGCCCGATCAATGCGCCGCGCTGTGTCCGGGGCGGGCCACGCTGGCCGGTCTGGAACTGCCGCGTGCCAGCTGGTCGGAGGGCGATGCAAGGGACTTGCGAATGCGCGACCAACGCGGCAATATGGCACGTCCTTGCGCGGCTGGGCCTGTGTGAGACGTCCCGCTGGTCGGCCTTGACGTTCACGTCAACGGAAACTAGACTTTTTCCATGACCGACGAATACGGCCACGCCCATATCGACACGCCCGACCATCTGGGCCGCGAACAGTTCAGTATCACCGACCTGTCGTCCGAGTTCGGTGTGACGGCGCGCGCGCTCCGCTTTTATGAGGATGAGGGGCTGATCAGTCCCTCGCGCAAGGGGCTGTCGCGTATCTATTCAAAGCGCGACCGTGCGCGACTGGCCTGGATATTGCGCGCCAAGCGCACCGGTTTCAGCCTCGCCGACATTCGCGAGATGATCGACCTTTACGACGTGGGCGACGGCCGCAAGCTGCAGCGTCAGGTGACGATCGAAAAGTGCGAGGAACGCATTGCCTTGCTCCGCCGTCAGCGCGACGATATTGACAGTGCTGTAGATGAGCTGTCACGGTTCATCGAAACGGTGAAAATGGTCGACGCCGCCGAGAAGCAGAAAAAGGCCAGCTGAGCCTTTCTACAATTCTCTCCCCAGGCAAGACTTGTTCGCTGAATACAGATTTTCAGAAGGATAATTCATGCCCGTTTATCGCGCGCCCGTGCAAGATACGCTGTTCCTGATCAACGATGTTCTCGGTATCGAACGCTATTCGAACCTTCCCGGCTTCGCCAACGCCAGCCCCGACATGATCGAAGCGGTGCTGAACGAGGCCGGCAAATTCTGTGAAGAAGTGCTGTTCCCGATCAACCAGTCGGGTGATCTCGAAGGTTGCACGCGCCACGACGACGGGTCGGTCACGACGCCAAGCGGGTTCAAGGAAGCTTATAAGGCCTATTGCGAGGCGGGCTGGACGCTGCTGACCCAGCCCGAGGAATTCGGCGGACAGGGCTTGCCCCATGTCGTCGGTTTTCCGGCCGAGGAGTTTCGCATGGCCGCGAACCAGGCCTTCGCCATGTATCCCGGCCTGACGCAGGGCGCGATCGCCGCGATCCTGGCCAAGGGGTCGGAAGAGCAGAAGGCGACCTATGCGCCCAGAATGATCTCGGGCGAATGGGGCGGGACGATGAACCTGACCGAGCCGCATTGCGGCACCGACCTTGGCCTCATCCGCACGCGCGCGGTGCCCAATGGCGACGGCAGCTACGACGTCACGGGGACCAAGATTTTCATCTCGTCGGGCGAACATGACCTGACCGACAATATCATCCATCTGGTGCTGGCAAAGACTCCCGACGCGCCGGACAGCGTGAAGGGAATTTCGCTGTTCATCGTGCCCAAATATCTGGTGAATCCCGATGGGTCGTTGGGAGAGCGGAACACGCTGTGCTGCGGCTCGATCGAGCACAAGATGGGCATCCACGCCAATTCCACCTGCGTCATGAACTATGACGGGGCAAAGGGCTGGATGGTCGGCGAGGAGAATAAGGGACTGGCCGCCATGTTCATCATGATGAACGCGGCGCGGCTCGGCGTCGGCATCCAGGGGCTGGGACAGGCGGACATCGCCTATCAGAATGCCGTTCAATATGCGCAGGACCGCCGACAGGGACGCGCCCTGACCGGGCCGCAGAACCCGCAGGAAAAGGCCGATCCGCTGTTCGTCCACCCCGACGTGCGCCGAATGCTGATGGATGGCAAGGCGACGGTCGAAGGTTTGCGGGCGCTGTGCATCTGGGGCGCGTTGCAGGTCGATCTGGCGCATCTCGCCGAAACCGAAGAGGAGCGCCAACAGGCCGACGATCTCGTCAGCCTGCTGACGCCGGTGATCAAGGGTTATGGCACCGACAAGGGCTATGACGTTGCCACCAACGCGCAGCAGGTGTTCGGCGGTCATGGTTACATCGAGGAACAGGGCATGAGCCAATATGTTCGCGATGCCCGCATCACGATGATCTATGAAGGTGCCAACGGGGTGCAGGCCATGGATCTGGTCGGGCGCAAGCTCGCCCAGAACGGCGGCCGCGCGATCCAGGCCTTTTTCGGCGTTGTCGACGGCGAATGCGCGGCGGCAAAGGATGGTCCGCTCGGTGATTTCGCCGGCCGACTGGAAAAGGCCAATGGCGAACTGAAAGCGGCGACGATGTGGTTCATGCAGAACGGCATGGCCAACCCGAACAATGTCGGAGCCGGCGCCCATCATTACATGCACATGATGGGCATCGTCGCACTGGGTCTGATGTGGCTGCGGATGGCGGAGGCGGCGCAAAAAGCACTGGACGAAGGGCGCGGAAACAAGGCTTTCCTCGAAGCAAAGCTCGTCACGGCTCGCTATTTTGCGGAACGCTTCATGCCCGATGCCGGGGCGCTGCGCCGCAAGATCGAAACCGGCAGCGAAGCGATGATGGCACTGACGCCCGAACAGTTTTTCGCCGCCTGACGATACGCCCGCGCAACCATCGCCGTCGTCGTGCGTGGCGATGGCGATGAGTGCGCCGGGCCCGCCTTTCACCGATCTGTCCCCGATTGTCGTCGAGGGTCGCAATTGTTGGCGCATCGAATGCGCGGACAAGGCCCGCATGATCGTCGATGCGGCCGACTATTTTGCGCTGCTCAAACGATTGATGGAAGGCGCCCGCGAGCGCATCCTGCTGATCGGATGGGATTTTGACCCCCGCATCTCGTTGACGCCGGACGGGCAGGGCAAGGGGGAGGCGCTCGGGCATTTCCTGCTTCGCCTCGCGCATCGTGAACCGGATCGCGATATCGATATTCTGCGCTGGAACTTCGGCGGGCTGAAACATCTGCTCGTGCCGCGTATCGTGGCGATGATTTTGCGGTGGAAGGCGACACGCGCGATTAGCTTCCGCCTCGACGGCGCGCATCCGGTGGGTTGCAGCCATCACCAGAAGGTGGCGGTGTTCGACGACCATCTGGCGGTGTGTGGCGGCATCGACGTCGGCGCGCGCCGTTGGGACACGCGCGATCATCACGACGATGATCCGCACCGCGTTGCACCCGACGGAAAGCCGTATCTGCCTTGGCACGATTCGACGATGATCCTCGCGGGGCCGGTCGGCAACGCGCTTGCCGACCTGGGCAATGAACGCTGGCAGCGCGCGACCAGGAAACCGCTTCGCGAACTGTCGGGCTGGGGGGAGAATTGGCCCGATGATTTGCCCGCCGATTTCGAAGGGGTCGATGTCGCCATTTCACGGACCCGCGCCGAATATGACGATAGCGGCGAGGTCCGGGAGATTGAGCAACTCTATCTCGATATGATCGCGGCCGCGCGGCGCTTCATCTATTTCGAAAATCAGTATTTCACCTGCGGCAAGATCGCCGCCGCCATCGCCGCGCGGCTCGAAGAAGACGATCCGCCCGAATTCGTGATGGTGATGCCGCGAACCGCCGATGGCTGGTTGGAACAGGTGGCGATGGACGCGGCGCGGGTGCGCCTGGTGCGGGCGATATCGAAAGCGCGGCATGGCGACCGGCTAAAGGTTTATTATCCGCGCACCGCGGGCGGAGCGCCCATCTATGTCCATGCCAAGACGGCGATCGTCGACGACCGGCTGATCCGGGTGGGGTCGGCAAACCTCAACAATCGGTCGATGGGCCTCGACAGCGAGTGCGACGTCACGATCGATGCGGGGCTTCCGGCCAACACAGAAATACTCCCCACGATCCGGCGCCTGCGCGAATCGCTGATCGCGGAGCATCTGGGTGTCGATCCGGCGGAGGTCGCCGCACGCTTCGATGACAATGGCTCGCTGATCGCGACCATCGAAGCGCTGCGCGGATCGGGGCGCTCGCTGGAACTGCTCGATCTCGTCGCGCCGGGACCATTTGACGAATTCGTCGCCGACAATGAACTGCTCGATCCGACCAGCCCGGATGCGATGTTCGAAAGCCTCGCCGAGCGCGGCCTCAAGAAAAGCTGGCGGCGGGGGAAGGCCTGGATGAAGCGCCGCCGACCGTTCCGATAACCGTTCCGATAATTGTGAAGGTGCGCGCGGCCGCGTGGGGGACGGCCGCCCGACATGCGCCGTGCGGCACGGGGCGCCGCCGGTCAGTCGGCCAGCGACAGGATGTGCATCGCCTGTTTCAGATGCGGGGCATCGACCATTTTTCCATCGACCTGCAGGACGCCCGCGCCGGGATTTGCGGCGAAAGCATCGACGATGGCCTGCGCCCGCACGACCTCTTCGGCGGCAGGGGTGAAGGCGGCATTGATCGGCTCGACCTGCGACGGGTGGATCGCCATCATGCCGGTAAAACCGTCGCGCCGCGCCCGCGCGGCATAGGCGGCAAGCCCGGCTTCGTCCTTGATCGCCGGGTACACCGTATCGATGGCTTGCGCCGCAGCGGCGTGGGCGGCGAACAATGTCAGCGCCCGTGCGACGCGATAGGGCTCGGTATAGCTTCCATCGCTTTCGCGGCTGGTCACGGCGCCGATCGCGGCGGGAAGGTCTTCGGCTCCCCAGGTCAGTCCCAACAGCCGTCCCTGTACTTCGCGGTAACTGCCGAGGGTAAAGATCGCCGCCGGGGTTTCGGTCGCGATGGGCAATATGGGCGGCAGTGACGCATCGGCGGCGGACTCGCTGCGCAGGATCGTATCGAGCTGCGCGATACTGGGCGCCCCTTCTGCCTTGGGCAGCATGATGGCGTCGGGCCGCGCGCCGATGATCGCGGCAATGTCGGCGGCGGTCATGCGGCCATCGAGCGGATTGACGCGCACCAGCGTAACCACCTCGCGCGATCCCGCCAGATAATCGGCGATATGGCGGCGCGCGATATCCTTGTTCGCCGGGGATACCGAATCTTCGAGGTCAAGGATGATGGCATCGGCTCCCGACGCTGCGGCCTTCGCAAAGCGTTCGGGGCGGTCGCCGGGGACGAAGAGGAGGGAACGAAGCCGCATCACGCATCCTTTTTCTTGATAAGCGCCGACCGCTCGCACTGGCAGACGATTTCGCCGCGCTGGTTGATGCAGCGGTGAAGGAAGGTCACGATTCCGGCATTGGGCCGGGACTTCGATTCTTTGGTCCCGATCACTTCGGTTTCGGCGTGCAGCGTGTCGCCGATGAACACGGGCTTCGGCATGACCAGCTTGTCATAGCCCAGATTGGCAACCAGCGTGCCCAGCGTCGTGTCGCCGACCGACAGCCCGACCATCAGGCTGAAGGTGAAGGTGCCGTTGACTAGGATCTGGCCGAACTCCGACGCCTTCGCGGCTTCCAGATCGATGTGCAGCGGCTGTGGATTGTGGGTCATCGTCGAAAACAGCAGATTGTCGGTTTCCGTCACCGTCCGCCGGATTTCGTGCGTCAAAGTGTCGCCGACGGTCCAATCATCGAAAAATCTGCCTGCCATAATGTCTCGCTCCGTGGGGCGCTGCGGCCCGTCATTCATTGCCGCCGGTCGAGGCCGCGGGCGCCTCCTTGACGATCAGATAGCGATAGACGCCGATCGCGTTGATGACCAGCAGGGCGATGTTCTGCCAACCGATCCCTTCGCTGTCGGACTGGACGAAGCCCCAGGCGATCAGGGCCGCGCTGCTCGTCACGAAGACGACAAACGCCCAGCCGGTCCAGCGCCGCCCAAGGTTGAGCGACACGATGAGCGCGGCGATCGTCGACGCCGCCGCGCCATAATATTGCAGCGCGTCGAGCAGCCCGTCGGTCACAGGATGGCGCCGATCAGGGCAAAGATGCCCGATGCGGCCAGCAACGGCCAGATGATGTGCCGCCCCCGTGTATAGGCGGCGTTCGCCATGCCGGTGGCGAACCAGCCCGTACCGATCAACAGGACAAGGCCCCGCGGCGTTCCGGGCCAGGCGACCGTCGCCGCCGACATCAGCATCAGCACCGCGGTGGCATACCATGCGAAGCAAAGCACTTTGCGGGCAAGTTCATTGGCCAGGATGCCGCCGTCGAGCGCCAGCAGGGGATGCAATATCCGCCTTGCCCCGGCGATGCCGTGGACCAGTGCCGATGCGATCATCGCTGCGGCGGACAGCCAGAGCCAGATCATCGGCATGACCGGGATGGGCGGGGGCGGCGGCGTGACGAGCGGGGCGTGCGTGGCGTGCTGGGCATGGGGGCTTCCAAAGGCTGGCTTGCAGGGATGAAAGGCCATACAGTTTGCCTGTCGCTTTCGACAGGGGCAATGGCATCCGCATGATCGATACGCTTACCCATCTCGACCGGCTCGAGGCCGAGAGCATCCATATCATGCGCGAAGTGATGGCCGACGCGGCAAAGCCCGTGATGCTCTATTCGGTCGGCAAGGACAGCGCGGTGATGCTGCATCTGGCGCGCAAGGCCTTTTATCCCTCGCCGCCGCCCTTTCCGCTGCTCCACGTCGATACGACGTGGAAGTTTCAGGCGATGTATGAATTGCGCGACCGTATGGCGGCCGAAAGCGGCATGGAACTGATCGTCTATCAGAATCCGGAAGCGAAGGAGCGCGGGATCAACCCCTTCGATCACGGCCCGCTGCACACCGACATGTGGAAGACCGAGGGGCTGAAACAGGCGCTCGACCTGCATGGTTTCGACGTCGCCTTTGGCGGCGCGCGGCGCGACGAGGAAAAGAGCCGTGCCAAGGAGCGCATCTTTTCCTTCCGCACCGCCAGCCACGGCTGGGACCCCAAGAAACAGCGCCCCGAGCTCTGGAACCTCTATAACGCGCGCAAGGCGAAGGGGGAAAGCATCCGGGTCTTCCCGATCTCCAACTGGACCGAGCTTGATATCTGGCAATATATCGCGCGCGAAAACATCCCGATCGTGCCGCTCTATTTCGCCGCGCCGCGCCCGACGGTGGAGCGCGACGGGCTGTTGCTGATGGTCGACGACGACCGCTTTCCGCTGCTGCCCGGCGAAACGCCGGTGGAACGCTCGGTGCGTTTCCGGACCCTTGGCTGCTACCCGCTGACCGGCGCGGTTGCGAGCGAGGCGGCGACGCTCAGCGAAGTGATCCAGGAAATGCTGCTGACGACCACCAGCGAGCGCCAGGGCCGCATCATCGACAAGGACGGCGGCGATGCGTCGATGGAGAAGAAAAAGCAGGAGGGGTATTTCTGATGACCGACCCCATCTATGTCACCGATGCGCTGATCGCAGAGGATATCGACGCCTATCTGGCACAGCATGAGCAAAAATCGCTGCTGCGCTTCATCACCTGCGGCAGCGTCGACGACGGCAAGTCGACGCTGATCGGGCGGCTGCTCTATGACAGCAAGATGATCTTCGAGGATCAGCTCGCGGCGCTCGAGGCCGACAGCAAGCGCGTCGGCACCCAGGGGCAGGAGATTGACTTCGCCCTCCTCGTCGATGGCCTCGCCGCCGAGCGCGAGCAGGGGATCACGATCGACGTCGCCTATCGCTTCTTCACCACCGAAAAACGCAAGTTCATCGTTGCCGATACCCCGGGCCACGAACAATATACGCGCAACATGGTGACGGGCGCCTCGACCGCCGATCTTGCCGTGATCCTGATCGACGCGCGCAAGGGGGTGCTCACCCAGACCCGCCGCCACAGCTTTCTCGCTCACCTGCTCGGCATTCGCCATATCGTGCTGGCGGTGAACAAGATGGACCTTGTCGGTTATGACAAGGCGGTGTTCGACCGCATCACGCTGGCGTACCGGGCCTTCGCCAGCGAGATCGGCATCACCCATTTCACCGCGATCCCGATTTCGGGGTTCAAGGGCGACAATATCACCGCGCTGTCGCCGAACACGCCCTGGTTCAAGGGGCCCGCGCTGGTCGAGCATCTGGAAAATGTCGAGGTCGGCGGCAAGGCCGACGAGGCCAAGGCATTCCGTATGCCGGTCCAGTGGGTCAACCGTCCCAACCTCGATTTCCGTGGTTTTTCGGGGCAGATCGCCGGCGGATCGGTCAAGCCGGGCGATCCGGTGCGTATCCTGCCCAGCGGCAAGACGACGCACGTGGCGCGCATCGTCACCCTCGATGGCGATCTTGGCGAAGCGGTCGCGGGGCAATCGGTGACATTGACGCTCGCCGACGAGGTCGATTGCTCGCGCGGCGACGTGATCGCGGCGGCCGACAATCCTCCGCAAGCCGCCGACCAGTTCGAGGCGACGCTGGTGTGGATGGCCGACGAGGCGATGATACCGGGGCGCGCCTATTGGCTCAAACTGGCGACCCAGACGGTGTCGGCGACCGTGCAGCCGCCGAAATATGAAATCAACGTCAACACGCTCGACCATCTGGCGGCCAAGACATTGGATCTCAACGGCATCGGCGTCGTCGAACTGTCGACCGACAAGCCGATCGTCTTTGAAACCTACGCCGACGATCGGGCAAGCCCCAACAAGGTGCTGGGCGGCTTCATCCTGATCGACAAGCTGACCAACGCGACCGTCGCGTCGGGGATGCTCAATTTCAGCCTGCGCCGGGCACAGAATGTCCACTGGCAGGCAAGCGACATCAGCCGCGAGATGCGTTCGGATCTCAAGAATCAGAAACCCGCGCTGCTGTGGTTCACCGGTCTGTCGGGGTCGGGCAAATCGACGATCGCCAATCTGGTCGAAAAACGGCTGCACCGGATGAACCGGCACAGCTTCCTGCTCGACGGCGACAATGTCCGCCACGGACTGAACCGCGACCTTGGCTTTACCGAGGCCGACCGGATCGAGAATATCCGCCGCGTCGGCGAGGTCGCCAAACTGATGACCGACGCCGGGCTGATCGTCATCACCGCCTTTATCTCGCCCTTCCGCGCGGAACGCGAGATGGTGCGCGGGATGCTGCCCGACGGCGAATTTATCGAGGTGTTCATCGACACCCCGCTTGCGGAGGCCGAGCGGCGCGACGTCAAGGGGCTCTACAAAAAGGCCCGCGCCGGCCAGCTCAAGAATTTCACCGGCATCGACAGTCCCTATGAAGCGCCCGAAAATGCGGAAATTCATATCGACACGACCGCGATGACGCCCGAAGAAGCCGCAGACCTGATCATCGACCGGCTACTGGGATAAGATGCACGAAAGCGACGAACAACTCGCCGAAAGGCTCGCCACCGCGGCGGGCGACATTCTGCTCGCGTTGCGCAGCGGGAGCGAACTGGAAGGCAAGGCGCTCGGCAAGGCGGGGGACGAAGCCGCCAACGCGATGCTGTGCCGCGAACTGCGCGCCGCGCGGCCCGCCGATGCGCTGCTCTCCGAAGAGGAGAAGGATAATGCCGCACGCTGCGGGCAGAGCCGCGTCTGGATCGTCGATCCGCTCGACGGCACGCGCGAATATGGCGAAGGGCGGAGCGACTGGGCCGTGCATGTTGCGCTCGCCGTCGATGGCGTGGCGCGGGTCGGCGCGGTCGCGCTGCCGGGCCTGGGGGTGACGCTGACGTCCGGGGCGCCGAAACCGCTGCACCCGGCCAATGCGCCGCTCAGGATGCTTGTCAGCCGCACCCGCCCCGCCGCAGAGGCGGTTTTCGTCGCCGGGCGAATGGGCGCCGAACTGCTCGCCATGGGATCGGCGGGGGCAAAGGCCATGGCGGTGGTGCGCGGCGAGGCCGATATCTATCTCCACACCGGCGGCCAGTATGAATGGGACAATTGCGCCCCCGTCGCGGTCGCCGCGGCCGCCGGACTGCATGTCAGCCGCGCCGACGGGGCGCCGCTGCGCTATAATAATCGCGATACCTATCTGCCCGATCTGCTGATCTGCCGAAAGGAACTGGCGACCGACGTGCTGCGGCTGGCGGCGGACTATTCGTCGGCGACCTAGCCTCTCGGCAATTGGGTGCCGTCACCCTGTTGTCGTGAACGGCGATTTGACCGCAAGAATCGGGGCGCGGCGTCCTTCGCCGCACCGATAGAGCGCCATGACCAACCTCTGAAAGGACAGGTCATGGAACTGGAAAACAAGACAATAATCGTTACCGGCGCGAACAGCGGCATCGGCGCTGCGGCGGCACGGCTGTTTGCGGCCGAAGGCGCGAATGTGGTGCTCGGCGCGCGCCGCGCCGCGCCGCTCGAAACGGTCGCGGACGCGATCGTGCAGGCGGGTGGCCGCGCGGTGTGCCTGGCGGGCGACGTGACCGATGAAGCTTATGCGGCAAAGCTGGTCGATCTCGCCGAACGGGCCTTTGGCGGGCTGGACGGTGCGTTCAACAATGCCGGCGTTGTCGGCGCGATGCAGCCTGTCCCGGATATGGCAATCGACAATTGGACCGACGTGATCGCGGTCAATCTGACCGGCGCCTTTCTGGCCGCGAAGGCACAGATTCCGGCGATGCAGGCGCGCGGGCAGGGCTCGATCGTCTTTACCTCCTCCTTCGTCGGTTTCAGCAACGGCGGAATGCCGGGCATGGGGGCCTATGCGGCATCCAAGGCGGGGTTGGTCGGTTTTGCGCAGTCGCTGGCGTCGGACCATGCTGCCGAGGGGATCAGGGTCAATACGCTCCTGCCCGGCGGTACGATCACACCGATGGGCGGCGAGAATGACCCCGCCGCGCTCGCCTTCATCGCCGGATTGCATCCGATGAAGCGCATGGCGGCACCGATCGAGATCGCACAGGCGGCGCTGTTCCTGCTGTCCGACCGGTCGAGCTTCATGACGGGAAGCCCGATGATCGCCGATGGCGGCGTGTCGGTGCGATTGCTGTGACGACGAACCTCGGTCCGGCGCTGCCGGTACGGCAAGGGTGGGGGTGAGGGGGAGGGCAGACAGCGGGCAAGGCGTCCGTTCCTTGCCCGCGAACGCCGATCAGGGCATTTTTTCGACGCTGGCGATTGCCAGTGCCGCTCCATGTTCCTATTTCCGTTGCATCTGAAAACCGACCTATGGGAGACGCCCGATGACCGACCTGCCCGCGACCAATTTGACCATGCTGACGCTGGTAAAGCCCGAAGGCGAGCTGGAGGTGTTTTTCGAGCGCCGTCCGATGCCCGAACCCGCGCCGCACGAAGTCGTGGTGAAGATCGCGACTACGCCGATCAACCCGTCCGACCTTGGCCTCCTGTTCGGTGCGGCAGACATGACCAGCGCGCGGGCGTCGGAACGCGATGGGCTGCCCGTCATCACCGCCGACATTCCGGAGGTCGGGATGCGGGCCATGGCGGGCCGTGTGGGCGAAGCCTTGCCGATCGGCAACGAAGGCTGCGGTGTCGTGGTCAAGGCGGGCTCGTCGCCCGAGGCGCAGGCGATGCTTGGAAAAACGGTCGCGCTGCTCGGCGGCGAAATGTACGCCGAATATCGCTGTCTGCCGATCCAGATGGTCATGCCGCTTCCCGACGGCACCGACCCGGTCGATGGCGCATCCTGCTTCGTGAACCCGCTTACCAGCCTTGCCTTCACCGAAACGATGCGCATGGAAGGGCATAGTGCGATCGTCCATACCGCCGCCGCGTCGAACCTCGGCCAGATGCTGGTGAAAATCTGTGCCAAGGATGGCATTCCGCTGGTCAATATCGTGCGCAGCGACGCCCAGGTCGCGATGCTGAAGGATATCGGCGCGCAATATGTGCTGAACAGCAGCGACCCCGATTTCCAGTCGCAACTGGTCGACGCGATCAGCGAAACCGGCGCGACATTGGGTTTCGATGCGACGGGTGGCGGAAAGCTGGCCGGACAGGTGCTGGGCGCGATGGAGGTCGCCGCGGCAAAGCGGATGACGACATACAGCCGCTATGGTTCCGACACCTTCAAACAGGTTTACATCTACGGCGCGCTCGACCTCAGCCCGACGATATTCTCAAGCCGGGCGGCGGGGCTGTCCTGGTCGTTGTCGGGCTTTTTGCTGACCCATTTCCTGCAACGCAGCGGCGCCGAAGTCGCGGGACGGATGCGCCAGCGCGTGATCGATGAACTGACGACGACCTTCAAGAGCCACTACAGCCACCAGATTTCGCTGACCGACGCGCTCAAGATGGACGTGGCGCAGGCCTATAATGCGAAGCGGACGGGCGAGAAATATCTGATCAGGCCGCACGGCTGATATCGCCCGGCATCGCGACGATGCGAACCGCGCCATGGGCAGAAGCGCCGCGGGCCCTCCGCGGTCAGCGCTTCATGCACTGGCGCGTGTCGTCGCGCTTATACTCGCTGCAATTCCACAGGGCCTTTTCAAATCCGGCCTTGTCGTCGCGCAGATAGGAAAAGCTCATCGCCGCACGCTGCATATCGTTCATCGCTTCGCCATCGGGTTTCAGAACCGGGTTGGTCCAGCCCATGAACTTGCAATAGGGACGCTCGCCGCACAGGCGCAGCGCGGTCGTGACAAAGCTTTCCGGCGCGGCGCGGCGATCGAGCTGGACAAGGAGCGTTTCGCGCACCGCCGCCTCATCGGCGCGCGGGACGATCCGGACCTCGCCGATCTCGGCCTTCGCGTCGATGCCGGCGGTTTCGACCGGCAGGCCCAGAGCGGCGGCATGGAGCGGTGACAGCGCGGCGAGCTTGGCGACCGGGGCGTCGTCGCCCGACACCGCACCGCGAAAGGCGCCCGGCGTTCCCCAATAGCCCGGCCAGCGGAAGAAAAGATGCGTGTCGACGATCGCGATCTTTTCCAGGCTGTCGCTCCAATAGGGGCGGACCCAGTCGGTGTGATAATGGGTGGCAAGCCCGACCGGCGCATAGGTCGTGCCCGACAACATCCGGTCGGCATTGGTCCGGGCGCGGGCCCACGCCGCATCGGAATAGCGGCGCGCCAGCGCGCCGTCGCAGGTGAAGGTGAACTGGCACCCGGTCGTCCGCTCGGCGCCCTGAAACACCACGCCGCAGATCGACTTGGGAAAGGCCGGATGCCGGGCGCGGTTGATCACCACCTGGCCGACCGCCTGCTGCCCCTTTGCATCGTCGCCGGCCTCATAGATCATCGCGGCGGCCAGGCAGTCGCGCGCCCGCGCCCGCGCGTCCCCGTTACCGGCATAGGTAAAGGGGCGCGGCGCGATGAAATCCTTGGTGATCAGGGCGATGCGGGCGTTTGCGCTGCGCGCATGGTCTTGGGTAACCGGCGCATATTCCATTGGCGGTGCTGCCGGCACGACATCGGCGGGCGGCGCCACCGGATGCGGCCGCGCCATGTAGCGCGCGCCGCCCTTTTCGCCATTGGCATAGAGGACGGCGCCGATCGCCGCCGCCGCGAGCAGGGCGAACAGCCAGCCCGTCCAGTCGCGCGCAAGCGGCGGCCAGGGCGTCGGCGACGCGGAACCGTCCATCGCGGGGGTCAGATTTCGGGCAGGAAGTCGGGCACCGACAAATAACGCTCGCCGGTGTCATAGTTGAAACCGAGCACCCGGCTGCCCGCGGGCAGTTCGGCGAGTTTCTGCCGGATCGCCGCCAAGGTCGCCCCCGACGAAATGCCCACCAGCATGCCTTCCTCGGTCGCGGCGCGGCGCGCCATGTCCTTGGCGTCGGCTGCATCGACCTTGATCACCCCGTCGAGCAGGTCGGTGTGCAGGTTGCGCGGAATGAACCCGGCGCCGATGCCCTGAATGGGGTGGGGCGCGGGCTGGCCGCCCGAAATGACCGGCGAGGCCAGCGGTTCGACCGCGAACACCTTCATATTCGGCCAATGGGCCTTCAGAAACTGTGCACAGCCGGTGATATGGCCGCCGGTGCCGACCCCGGTGATCAGCACGTCGATCGGCGTATCCTGGAAATCGGCGAGGATTTCGGGGCCGGTGGTGCGGACATGGACATCGACGTTGGCGTCATTTTCGAACTGCTGCGGCATCCAGGCGCCGGGCGTGGTTTCGACGAGTTCGATCGCGCGCTCGATCGCCCCCTTCATTCCCTTTTCGCGCGGCGTCAGGTCAAAGGTCGCCCCATAGGCGAGCATCAGGCGGCGCCGTTCGACCGACATGCTTTCGGGCATGACCAGGACCAGCTTGTACCCCTTGACCGCCGCCGCCATCGCCAGGCCGATGCCGGTGTTGCCCGACGTGGGTTCGACAATCGTGCCGCCGGGCTTCAGGCTGCCGTCCTTTTCGGCGGCTTCGATCATCGCCAGGCCGATGCGGTCCTTGATCGATCCGCCGGGATTGCTGCGTTCCGATTTCACCCAGACCTCGGCGTCGGGAAACAGTTTGGCGACCCGGATGTGCGGGGTGTTGCCGATGGTGTCGAGGATCGAATTGGCTTTCATGGTCGATACGCGCTTTCTTTATGGTCGGACCGAAGAGGCCCGCGGCGTCAGGCGGTTCGGCCAGTCTCCGCTACGGAGCCAGAGCCGCTCGTCGGCGAGCGCGGGGGTCGGCGCGGGTTGTAACGAGGCGAGCAGATACTGTCCATAAGGCCAGTCGCCGATGCCCGATGCGGCATTGATGTGACCAAAGGGACCGGCGTTGACGAAGCGCGCGTCCCAGCGCCGCGACAGCCGCCAGACATGCGCCGATTTCGCATAGGGATCGTTGTCGCTGCCGACGACGATCATCGGCGGCCGCGCCGAAAAGGCCGGGGCCGCGGTGAATCCCGAAACGCGGCTGTCACGGTTCAGCCGCGACAGGTCGGGCGGGGCGACCAGCAGCGCGCCCAAGATGCGCGAACGGTCGAGCGCCGCCGCGTTGGCGAACCAATGGGCAAAGGCGTGGCAGCCAAGGCTGTGCGCGGCGATCAGCACCGGTTCGCTTTCGCCCGAAATCGCATCGGCGATCGCGGCGACCCATTTGTCCTTCGCCGGGGCGTGCCAATTGCCAAGGTCGATGCGTTCGCACGCGGCAAATTTTCGTTCCCACAGGCTTTGCCAATGGGCGGGGCCGCTGTTGTCGAGGCCGGGAATGGTCAGGATTTTGCGGCTGATCAGCGCGCTGGGCATGACGGTTACTCCTTTGAGGAACAAGGGAAACCGCGGTGACGGGTGCCGACACTTTATATCAATTAAATTGATAGACAATAGGGCGTCGATCAAAGGAGATGGGATTGCGTCGAACTGCGCCGGCACCGGGCGCGGCGCGAAGGATCGCGTCCGCGACACCGCAACGGGTGGGCTATGGCGTGCGAAACTGCGGTTCGAAGGTGCGCGCCCGGCGCAGTTCGGGAAATATCCAGGCCCACAGCGCGGTGATCCCGATCGCGCCGACGCCGCCGATGACAACGGCGCCGACCGGCCCCAACAGCGCGGCCATCGCCCCGGCGCGCATCTCTCCCAGTTCGTTCGATGCCGATATGGCAAGGCCGGAGGCGGCGCTGACACGGCCGCGCATGTGATCGGGCGTGTTGAGCTGGATCAGCGTCCCGCGCACGAAGACCGAGAACATGTCGGCGGCCCCCAGAATGACGAGCAGCGCCATCGACAAAAGAAAGCTCGTCGACAGGCCGAATCCCACGGTGGCGGCACCGAACACCGCGACCGCCCACAACATCTTGACCCCGACGTTGCGTTCGATCGGGCGAACCGCGAAAATTGCCGCGATAATGACCGCCCCCGCCGCCGGGGCAGCGCGCAGCAGGCCGAGCCCTTCGGACCCGATGTGCAGTATGTCATGGGCAAAGACGGGCAACATGGCGGTCGCGCCGCCGAGCAGCACCGCGAACAGGTCGAGCGTGATCGTCCCGAGGAGAAAGCGCTCGCGCCACACGAACTGAAGGCCGTCGACCATCTCGCGCAGCGGGTGTCGGCGCACCTCGGCGGGCGGGGGCGGCACGGGACGCACCCGGCTGAGCGAAAAGGCCGAGATGCCGAGCAGCGCGGCAGAGAATATATAGACCGACGTGGGATGCGCGGCATAGATCAGGCCGCCGACGGCGGGGCCCACGATCGACGCGCCTTGCCAGGCCATGCTGCTCAGCGCGACGGCGCGGGGCAGGACGGCGGCGGGAACAATATTCGGCGCGATGGCGGCAAGCGCCGGCCCTGAAAAGACCCGCGCGACGCCGTGCAGCGCGGCCAGCGTGAACAGCAGCGGCAGGGTCAGCGCCTCGGTCCAGGTGAACCAGCCGAGCATGGCCGCAATGGCCAGGTCGATGAGGTTCGAAAAGATCGCGACGCTGCGCCGTTCGAAACGGTCGACGGCCCAGCCGGCCACCGGGGTCAGGATCGCCAGCGGAACGAACTGGACGAGCCCGAGCAGGCCGAGTTGCCACGAGGCATCGTAAACCGACATGCCATAGTCGTTTCGCGCGGTCAGATAGACCTGATAACCGATGACGACCACCATCGCGATCGTCGCCATGACGGCAGAGAAGCGCGCGGCGAGCAGAAAACGGAAATCGACATAGGCGAGGGGGGAGCGCGGGACGTCCGAAGATGCCGGCTGAACGGAAGGAGTGTCGGTCGCCATTGCGATCCGCCGTAAACGGCTTTTCGGCGCTGTCCAGACCCGGTGTGGCTGCCGTTTGTCGATTAACGGATGCGGCCGCGGTCGCGGCTTGGCACACAGGGGCCACAGATTGGGGAGAGTTCGACATGAAAAGCAAATTGTCCCGTTTCGGCGGTGCCGCCATGGCCGCCACCTTGCTGCTTCTCGGGGGCTGCGATGCCGCTGGCGACAAGACCGCGACGAAGGCGGCGAACTGGACCGAGTTCCGCGATGCTTTCCTCGCGGGCTATTTCCCGCTGAACCCCGGTTTTGCGGTCTATCAGGGCAAGCATGAGTTCGACGGGCAACTCCCCGACTGGTCGCCCGAAGGGTTGGAGAAACAGGCGGCCTATCTCGAAAAGGCGATCGCCGACGCCAGGGCGTTCGATGGTGCGATGAACGACGCCGAAAGGTTCGAACGCGATTATCTGATACATGTCGCCGAAGGACAGCTCTTCTTTTTGCGTGATACCGATTTCGCTCGGAAAAGCCCGGCCTTCTATGTCGGGGCGCTGGACCCCAACGTCTATATCGCCCGGCCCTATGCCGACGCCGAAACGCGGATGAAGGCGTTCATCGCCTATGCGGAAAACGTCCCTGCCGCCGCGGCGCAGATCAAGGCGAATCTCCAGCTGCCGCTGCCCGCCACCTTCGTCAAATATGGCGCGGCGGGCTTTGGCGGCTTTGCGGACTATTATACCGGTGACGCCAAGGCGGCCTTTGCCGAGGTCAAGGATGCGGCGCTGCAAAAACGGTTCGACGACGCAACGGCAAAGGCCGGGGCGGCGATGACCGATCTTGCAAAATATGTGGAATCGCAGCCGGGAACCGCCGACGGCTATGCGCTGGGTGCCGACAAATTTGCGAAGATGATCCGCACCAACGAGGGCGTCGATACGCCGCTCGACGAACTGGAACGGATCGGAGAGGCCGATCTCAAGCGCAATCAGGACGCGCTAAAGGCCGCCTGTGCGACCTATGCCGCCGGAATGAGCATTGCCGACTGCATGAAAAAGATGGGCGCCGACAAGCCCGCCGACGGCCCCGTCGCCGAAGCGCGGCGACAGCTTCCCATGCTGCGCGCCTTTCTGGTCGAAAAGGATCTGGTGACGATCCCCGGTACCGAAGAGGCGAAGGTAGAGGAATCGCCGCCCTATAATCGCCAGAACAGCGCCTATATCGACATTCCCGGCCCTTATGAAAAAGGGCTGCCGTCGGTCTATTACATCTCGCCGCCCGATCCCGCGTGGGACAAACAGACGCAGATGGATTTCGTACCAGGCAAGAAGGATCTGCTCTTCACCTCGGTTCACGAGGTCTGGCCGGGCCACTTCCTGAATTTCCTTCATTCGAACCGTGCGACAAGCATCTTCGGCAAGCTGTTCGTCGGCTATGCCTTTGCCGAGGGGTGGGCGCATTATACCGAAGAAATGATGTGGGACGCGGGCCTGAACGCGGGCGATCCCGAAACCCATATCGGGCAATTGTCGAACGCGCTCCTGCGCAACTGCCGCTATCTGTCGGCGATCGGGCTTCACACCAGGGGCATGACCGTCGCGGAATCGGAAAAACTGTTCAAGGAACAATGCTATCAGGACGAAGGCAATGCGCGGCAACAGGCGGCGCGCGGCACCTATGATCCGCTCTACCTCAACTATACGCTGGGCAAGCTGATGATCCGCAAGCTGCGCGAAGACTGGACGAAGGGCGACCGGACGAAGTGGAAGGCGTTCCACGACGAATTCCTGTCCTATGGCGGGCCGCCGATCCCGATGGTGCGCGCCGCGATGATGAAAGAGGAATCGCCGAAGGCGGTGTTCTGATACAGGCCGGCGCCGGGGCTGTCCGCAACCGGCGGCCCCGGCACCATGTCGTCAGGGCGCGCGCAGCCGCGCGATGAAAAATCCGTCGAGCCCCCCTTCTGCGGCCAGCAGGCCGGGCAGGGTGCGGACAAGGCCGTCGGCATCGGGCGCGATCGCCTCGGGCAGCTCGGCTGCCGTCACGGCGTCGATACGCCAGCCGTCGTGCGCGGCCAGGAATTCGGTGATCCGCTCTTCCCCTTCCGCGCGTTCGAGCGAACAGGTGGCATAGACCAGCAAGCCGCCGGGCTTTACCCAGCGCGCGGCGCGGGTCAGCAGTTCGCTCTGGAGTATCGCCATCTCGGCGATTTGCGCGGGCTCGATGCGATGCAGGACGTCGGGGTGCCGGCGAAAGATGCCCGTCGCCGAACAGGGCGCGTCGAGCAGCACGGCATCGGCGGGGGATGCCGGTTCCCATGTCCGGATGTCGCCTTGCACGACGTCGGCCGACAGGGCGGTGCGGGCAAGATTTTCGGTCAGCCGGGCCAGGCGCTTCGCGCTGGCGTCCACTGCCGTCACCTTCCAGCCCGCCGCCGCGAGTTGCATCGTCTTGCCGCCGGGGGCCGCGCAAAGGTCCAGGATATGCCGCCCCTCGCCGTCGCCGAGCAGCCGGGCCGCGAGACCCGCTGCCAGATCCTGGACCCACCAGCCGCCTTCGCGATAGCCGGGCAGCGTTTCGACCGCATGGCCGCGGGGCAGGCGCCGGTGACGCGGGGCAAGCTGCACGGTGTCGGGCCAGTCGGCATCGCTCGTTTCGGCCGCGAAGCTGAGGTCGAGCGGTGGGGCGCTGCTCCACGCCGCCGTGGCGGCCGTCGCCATCGCCTCGCCCCATTGCGCGGTCCAGCGTTCGGCGGTCGCGGGGGGCAGGGTGGCGGTGTCGGGCAATTGCCAGCCATCCTGCTGTGCCCGGGACAAAAGGGCGTGGACCAGTCGGCGCGGTCCGCCGGCGACCAGCGGCAGGGCGGTCGACACCACGGCATGGGCCGGGCTTTTCAGGACCAGCAGCTGGGCCAGCGCGATGCGCAGGACCGCGCGCGATTTGACGTCGTCGGGCAGGATCTGGCTGGTCGCGCTGTCGATCAGCGCGTCGATGTCGGTCATCCAGCGCAGCGTTTCGGATACGATCGCGACGGCAAAGGCGCGGTCGGCGGGCGGCAGCCCCTGCGTCGCGGCATGGACCGCGATGTCGAGCGGGTCGCCGCGACGCAGCACGGCGTCGATCAGGCGCAGCGCGGCGCGGCGCGGGGCGGTGCCCGGCGGGTCGGCTTCGCCCGGATGGCGGCGGCGGCGGGGCGGGCGACGGTCAGCCACGGGATGGAAACAGCTTGTGGTTGGCGTGGGCCATGGGAAATCCTATAATGGCCGGACTATGACCGACCTTGTGAAAAAGGACAGCGTTGGCGGCACGCCGCGCGCGACGCAGCGTCCACCGCATGTAAAAGCGCCCGAAGGCTGGAGCAATGAACCCGTGCCGGTGCCCGAAGCCGTGCGCGAGGACAAGGCCGAAGATCAGCCGGGCGGCCGCAATCCCGTTCGCTACGGCGATTGGGAGTATAAGGGGCTGGCGATCGACTTCTGAACCGATCGTCTCCGGAACCGGCGGCGCCGTCGGTTCAAAAGGGATTCATGCGTCCGATCAGCCCGGTGCGATCGACAAACTGGTGTTTCAGCGCCGCCAGAATGTGAATGGCGGCCAAAACGAGCATGGCGATGCCCAGCGTCTCGTGGCGTTCGTGCATCTGGTCGGCCAGGGCTTCGTCGGGGCCGACGATCGCGGGCAATTGGAACAGGCCGAAAAAGTCGATGGGCCGGTCGGCTGCGGAAAACCAGATCCAGCCCGACAGCGGCAGCAGGATCAGCAGCGCATAGAACAGGAAATGGACGATTCGGCTCATCGGGCGCTGCCAGGCCGGGGTGCCCGCGGGTTGCGGCGGGGGGCGGTGCCCGATGCGCCAGAGGATCAGCAGGACGGTCAGCCCCAGCACGGCGATGCCCAGCGGCTTGTGAATATTCATGAGCGCCATGCGCGTCGCTCGCGGCAGGCCTTCGGTCAGCATGGCAAGGCTGATATTGGTCAATACCGCCAGGCCGATGGCCCAGTGGAGCCATATGGCCACCTTCGTATAGCGCATCCCGGGGGCGGCGTTTGCGATGGTGGCCATATTGATCCTTTCGTCAGGCGGTCGGGGCTTCCGTTACCTGCGGCATCTTGCCACTTTTTACCTGTTCGGCAAATACTTCGCGCATCAGTTGCAGCGAGAAGAGGTGCGCAAAGATCAGCGGCAGCATTCCGTTCTGCATCATCTTGCGCAGCACGTCGCCGCGCAGTTCGCGCAGCTTGTTCTCGTCGACCATCTGGAAACCGCGATAGACGAAAGGCTGCGGATTGCCTTCCTGCTGGATCGCCACTTCGCCGTCCATCAGCAGGTCGGCCTTTTTCAGTTCTTCGACGAACATGCCGGTGCGCTGACCGGATTCCTCGAAATTCTGGCAGAATTGCAGGATCGCGTTGGTCGCTTCCGACGGCTTGGCATCGTCGAACAGCGCATCGCCTTCGTCGAACTTGCCGATCGCATCGGCGGTCGGGTCAAAGCACAGCGACAATTCTTCGCTGTCGGGGCGCAGGCGCGCCAGCAGGAACGGATAGCGGCGGATATAGGCCGGGACATAGACGGGGTTGATCAGCTTGCCCTCGGCGTCGACAAAGGTGTTCACCCCTTCGTTCATGCCCATCAGCGCCAGCGGAACCGGATTCTCGCCCGCCGAAAAGACGATGGGATAGAAACGCGATGCCGGAACGAATTCGTCGCTGGTCAGCGGCACGGCATGCTGGTTGATCAGAAAATCGGCGCGGTCGAGCGGGCGCGCTTTCCAGTCGGCATGATCGACGCTCGAAAGCGGAACGAGGTCTTTGTAGAAAATCGGCAGGTTGGAAGGCGCGGGCGCAGTGGCCATGATGAAGCTCCGAAACAAAAGGCCCCGGCGTGCCGGGAAGAAAAAGACAATGGCGGGCCTTATTGGCCTATGCGCCCCGACGCAAGGGGCCGATATGCTTTCGCCCGATGCGGCGGTCAGCCGATCAGCTTGCCGGGGTTGAAAATGCCCGCGGGGTCCATCCCCGCCTTGATTGCGCGGAGGGCCGCCAGCCGGGCGGGGCTGTCGAGTTCCGCCATGACGTCACGCTTCATCTGCCCGATGCCGTGCTCGGCCGAAATCGAGCCGCCCCATTCCAGCACATGCGCATAGACGAGGCGACTGACCGCGGCGCCGTGCTCGGCCAGCCAGGCGGCGCCATCCGGCCCGGCGGGCGGCTGCACATGATGGTGGATATTGCCGTCGCCGAGGTGGCCGAAGGAAAGGGCGCGAACGCCGGGAAAGGCGGCGGCGAGTCGCTGAGGATTTTCGGCGATGAAGGCGGGCATCCGCTCGACGGGCACGCTGATGTCGTGCTGAAGCGCAGGCCCCTCGGCGCGCTCCGCTTCCGAAATCGAATCGCGGATGCGCCAGAAATCCTCGCTCTCGCTGTCGTTCTTGGCGATGGCGGCATCATCGACCAGCCCTGCCGCAAGCGCGGCCGTCAATTCGGCCTCGATCGCGGCATTCAGCGCCGCATTGTCGTCGCCCGCAAGCTCGACAAGCGCATACCAGGGCGAGGATCGCGCGAGCGGCGAGCGTGTCTGGGGAATGTGGCGAAGCACGGCGTCGAGACAGCTGTGCGGCAGTATCTCGAATCCTTCGAGTTCGCGCCCCAGCGCGGCATCGAGGCGGCGGAGCAGGTGCAGCGCCGCCTCCGGCGTGGCCAGGCCCACCCATGCGGTTTGCCGCGCGGCATTCGCCGGCACGAGCCGCAGGCTGGCCGCCGTCACGATCCCCAGGGTCCCTTCGGCCCCGCAGAAAAGATGGCGCAGGTCATAGCCCCGATTGTCTTTCTTGAGCGGGGCCAGCCCGTCAAGGACGCTGCCGTCGGGCAATACGGCCTCGATCCCCGCGACCAGCGCGCGCATCGTGCCGTGGCGCAGCACCTGCGTTCCGCCGGCGTTGGTCGAAACGAGGCCGCCGATCGTCGCCGACCCCTTGCCGCCGAGCGTAAGCGGAAAGCGCAGCCCGTCGGCCAGCGCGGCGTCGTGAAAATGCGAAAGGATGACGCCCGCCTCGGCGACGGCGATCCGCGCATCGACATCCAGCGTTCGAATCCGGTTGAGCCGCCGGGTGCTGAGCAAAAGCTGATGCCCCGATGCGTCCGGCGTCGCGCCGCCGACCATGCCGCTGTTGCCCCCCTGCGGGACGATCGCGACCTGCGCCTCGGCGCACAGGCGCACGATCGCGGCGACTTCCGCGGTCGTGGCGGGCGATAACAGCGCCGGGGCCGCACCCTGATATTTGCCGCGCCAGTCGGTCAGCCAGGGCGCGATCGTCGCGGCGTCGGTGGTAAAGCCTTTCGGCCCCAGCAGGGATGCCAGATCGCCGAGCAGCGAGGCGGAGGGTGGGCGCGTCATGGCGGTTGGCTCCGGAAAAATGGCACGTCAGGGCGTGATGGGCCTCGACAGCAGTTCATTTGATGTTCAATCATGGCTGCTATTGGGGGCGATGGACGAATATTGAACTTTCGTCCAGCCGACATCGGAGCGGAAATTTTGGACATGCCGTATGACCGCATCGCGCACTGAAGGGGCGTTCGCATCGCCGTGTTGAGTTGGGCCGCCTTTCTGTTCGCGGGCGCCGGCCCCGTCGCCGACGCTGCGCCGCCGGAACCTTTGGTGTCGGTGGTGTTGCCGATCCCCGAATCCCAGACCGCCTCCTATTGGCAGATGGTGATCGAGCAACAGTTGATCATTCGCGTCCCGGCCCGTCGTTCGTCGCTCAACAATTTCGTCGCAACCCCGCGCGCCCCGACGCGCCCGCGCGAGCAACCGATTGTCTGGAAGGAAAAAAAGGCGCCGAAATGCGTCTCGATGCGCAATATTCTGGGGATGCAGGCGACACAGCGCGACAGCATCGACCTGATCACGCGGCAGGATCAGCGGCTGCGCGCCCGCCTGAATCGCGGCTGCCGCGCGCTGGATTTCTATGCCGGCTTCTACATGGAGGGGAATAAGGACGGAAAGCTGTGCGAAGGGCGCGACCAGATCCATGCGCGCACCGGCGCGAAATGCGAGGTCGACAAGTTTCGCCTTTTGGTTCCCGTCCCCCTGGAAGAGGATTGACGCTGCGCAACGAAAAATCGCGGCGTTTCGTCGGCTTTTCTTGACTTTTCCTCTTCGCTTGCCCAATGGCCCCGGCAGCAACGGCTTGCGTGGGACGCCGTGCTGAAACAATTTCCGGACATGATGACCCTATGAAATTTGCCGACATCGGCCTTTCCGACGAACTTTTGCGCGCCGTTACCGAAGCGGGCTATGACGAACCGACACCGATCCAGGCGGGGGCGATCCCCTCTGTCCTGATGATGCGCGACATGATCGGCATCGCCCAGACAGGGACCGGCAAGACCGCGTCCTTCGTTCTGCCGATGATCGACATTCTGGCGCATGGCCGGGCGCGGGCGTTGATGCCGCGCTCGCTGATCCTCGAACCGACGCGCGAGTTGGCGGCGCAAGTCGCGGAAAATTTTGAAAAATACGGAAAGTATCACAAGCTTTCGATGGCGCTGCTCATCGGCGGCGTCCAGATGGGCGATCAGGTAAAGGCGCTGGAAAAGGGCGTCGACGTGCTGATCGCGACGCCCGGCCGCCTGATGGACCTGTTCGAACGCGGCAAGATATTGCTGACCGGCTGCAATCTGCTCGTGATCGACGAAGCGGACCGTATGCTCGACATGGGCTTCATCCCCGATATCGAAAATATCTGTACCAAACTGCCGGCGAATCGCCAGACGCTGCTGTTCTCGGCGACGATGCCGCCGCCGATCAAGAAGCTGGCCGACAAATTCCTGTCGAACCCCAAGACGATCGAAGTCGCGCGTCCTGCCAGCACCAACGAGAATATCACCCAGTTCCTGGTCAAGACCAGCGAGCGGGGCAAGCGGGAAACCCTTCGCGGTCTGCTCGAAGAAGAAGATATCGGCACCGCGATCATCTTCTGCAATCGCAAGACCACGGTTCGCGAACTGGCGAAATCCTTGCAGCGCCATCGCTATCATGCGGGCGAAATCCATGGCGACATGGACCAGTCGAGCCGTATCGCCGAACTGGAGCGCTTTAAAAAGGGCGACATCAACATCCTCGTCGCCTCCGACGTTGCGGCGCGCGGTCTCGATGTAAAGGGCGTCAGCCACGTCTTCAATTTCGACGCGCCGTGGCATCCCGACGACTATGTCCACCGGATCGGACGGACCGGCCGCGCCGGGGCCAAGGGCCGGGCGTTTACGCTCGTCTCGCCCTCGGACGACGAGGCGATCGACAATATTCAAAAGCTGACCGGCACCAAGATCGATGTGCTGGCGCGCGCCGACAAGGGTGAAAAGCCCGGCGAAACATCGGACAATGCGGGCGATGCGGACGAGCGTCCTGCCCGCGGCAAGCGCGGCGCGCGTTCGGGCAAGGGCAAGGCCGAAGGCGGCGATCGCCCCCGCAAGGTCGATGCCGCAAAGGACAAGCCGGCTCGCCGCGATGACCGGCGGAAAGCGGCCCCGCGCCGCGAACGCGATGATCTCGACGGCCCCGACGATGGCTGGAACGGTCCGGTTCCGGACTTCCTGTCGGTCGGTTTCAACGGCTGAGAACACGGGCCACCGGAAACGGCGGCCCTCCTTCTCGGGACCCGGCGCTAGAGCCGGACGAGCATCTTTCCGATATTGTCGCCGCTGAACAGGCCCAGAAAGGCCTCGGGAGCGGCCGCGATGCCGTCTTGGACGGTTTCGCGCATCGTGACCGCGCCGCTCGCGATAAGCCCGCCCATGTCGGCGTAAAATTCATCGACGCAATCGGTGAACTGGTCGGTGTAGATAAAGCCTTCCATTCTGATCCGCGCCGGAATCGCCCGGATCAGATATTTCATCTCCTGCGCCCGACCGTCATTATAGACGTCGATCATGCCGCAGATCGCGAACCGCGCGAAATCATTGGCGGTCGCAAAGGCGGCGTCGAGGTGCTCGCCGCCGACATTGTCGAAATATACGTCGATTCCGGGCTTTTCGAGCGTGCGCAGCGCCGCGGCCAATTGGTCGAGGACAGGCCCGGCCTTGTAATCGATCGCCGCATCGGCGCCGAGCTCGCGGACCCACTCGCATTTCTCGGCGCCGCCAGCCGATCCGATCACCGTCATTTCGCGCGCCTTGGCGATCTGGACGACCGCCGATCCGACCGCGCCTGCCGCCGCCGAGACAAAGATGGTGTCTCCGGGTTTGGCCGCAGCGATACGCAGCAGCCCGATCCACGCCGTGCCGCCGGTCAGCCCCATGTTGTGGAGGAAGGTTTGCGGCGACATCCCTGATTGCAATGCCGCCTGGGGCAACTTGCGCGGCATCAGTTCCAGCCCGATCGCGCCCCCCTCGCGCCAGCCGCCCATGTGCAGGATGATGTCGCCGGGGGCAAAGCCGTCGAGGCGGCTCTCGATCACTTCGCCGATCGCGCCGCCGGTCATCGGCTGATCGATCTGGAAGCTCGCGGCATAGCTTTTGGCATCGTTCATGCGCGCGCGCATATAGGGATCGACCGACAGCCATCGATTGCGGACACGCAATTGCCCGTCGGCGAGCGGCGCGTCGGGAATGTCGCGAAGGGCGAAATTGTCAGGGGTCGGCAATCCTCGCGGACGGCTCGTCAAACACCATGCTCTTGCCATAGCTTACCCCCCTGATCCGGAAATGTGACCGATGGACAGGCTATTGGTCAGAAAGCCGTTGCCACTGTCAAGCTGTGTCGGTAAGACCCCGCCGGTCGCGGGGCCGTAGCTCAGATGGGAGAGCGCTGCAATCGCACTGCAGAGGTCAGGGGTTCGATTCCCCTCGGCTCCACCAGACCCGACCGACAATCGCCGCCGCGCGCGTCCATCGCATCCTTGTCCGACATCCGTTGTTCGCTCTATCGCCGTCTTTCGAGCCACCAGCTCTGGCGCCAGCCATAGGGGCTTGCGACGGCGACGCCGCGTGCGTCGGTGGCGGGGCGGAAACGAAAGCGTTCCTCGATCAGGCGACAGGTCGTGCTATCCAGCGCTGCATCGCCGCTCGACCGAACGGTCCGGCATCCGCTGACGCGCCCGCTGGGCTCGACGGTAAAGCGGACCTCGACATCGCCGCCGACCTTCGCCTGGCTTGCCGCGCGCGGATAGTCGCGGTCGCGAATCGTTCCGCTTTGCCAAATGGGGCGCGTACCCGCTCCGGACCCGTTTCCCGACCCTCCGGCGCCGGTGCCGTCGCCGCGTCCGCCCGCCCCCGATCCGGGGCCGGGATTGGGCGTTGCTCCGGCCGAATCATCGCGGCCGATCCCCGGTTGCGGGGCTGCGGCGACGGGGGGCGTCACGGGCGGCAGCTTGGGCTTGGGCGCCAGGACGGGTGCCGCTTTTGCCGTCTTGTTCGCGGCCGATGCCTTGCCGCTTGGCGTGTCGCGTGCGGCGGGGTCCGGTGTCGGGGCGGGTGTTGGCGCGGGGGGCGGGGCGGGGATCGATATGGCGGCGATCGTTTCGCTCACCGTCCGGACCATGTCGATGTCCAGCCCGCGCGCCAGGATGAACCCGGCCGCCGCGACGGCAAGCAGGGCCGCGGCGCCCGATGTCGCGCGCTGGCCCCCTGAAATTCGACCCGTATAGACCATGGCCTCTCTTTCGCGGGCGCAAGGGCGCTCGCCGAGGGGCCCGGTTTACAGGAAATCGTCTAACGTGGAGATGAACCGGTCGAACTGGTCGTGGTGCAGCCAGTGGCCCGCATTTTCGAACTCGATCACCTTGGCGGTATGAAAATGGGCGAGGCGGCCGTCGCGTTCGGGGTTCGATGCCCAGCTGTCCGCCCCGTAAAGCAACAGGGTCGGGCATGTGATGGCCGACCACAGCGATTCGATATCGGCCTGGGGCACGTCGAATCCCGACCAGATGTTCAGATAATTGTCGAACTTCCAGCTCCAGCTGCCGTCTTCGTTGCGGTTGATGCCGTGAACGGTCAGGTGGCGTGCCTGTTCGGGGGTCAGATAGGCATTTTCCGACATCATCCGGTTCAGCGCGTCGTCGAGCGTGGGATAGCGGCGCGGGATGCGTCCCGCCGCCTGGCGCTTCTCGTCGATCCATTTACGAAAGCGCGCGGCAAAGGGGGTGGCGGCGCGTTCGTCGAGCATCTTGGGGGAGGGGCCAAGCCCCTCGATCGCGACCAGCTTGCGGACATGGTCGGGATACAGGCCGGTGTAGCGCAGCGCGATATTGCCGCCCATCGAATGGGCGACGATCGTGACCGGCGCGAGGTCCAATTGGTGAACCAGCTGCGCGAGGTCATACACAAAGCCATACATATCGTAATTGCCGTCGGGGGACCACGCGCTGTCGCCATGGCCGCGCAGGTCGGGGGCGATGACATGGAATCGATCGCGCAGCCTTTGTGCGACCCAGTCCCAGTTGCGGCAATGGTCGCGCCCGCCATGCACCAGCAAAAGTGGCGGTGCCCCTTCGTTTCCCCAGTCGACATAGTGCAGTTTCAACCGCTGGGAAAAGAAGCTGTTCGAAGTCGGGCCGGTACTTGCCATCGCGTCGTCCTTGCTGTCTGTTCCAGTTTCAAAAGGCGACTGATCTCGATCCGTCAACCCCGCATGGCCGGGAAGGATCGAAATCTTTACGAAAGACACAAAGGAAAAAACCAATGAACACCTTCACCCCCCACCTGCTGGTAGGCAAGACCGCGTTTGTCGCGGGCGGCACGAGTGGGATCAATCTAGGCATCGCAAAGCGTTTCGCTGCGTTGGGGGCGAGGGTGGCGGTCGTCGGCCGTGATCCCGACAAGGCAGCACGGGCGGCAGCCGAAATCGGTGATGATGCGCTAGGGTTGTCGGCGGATGTGCGCGACTATGACGCGATTCGCGCCGCGATGGAGAGCATTGCGGATCAATTGGGTGCGCTCGATATCGTCGTATCGGGCGCTGCCGGGAACTTTCTGGCGCCGATCCTCGGAATGTCGGCAAACGCCTTCCGTACGGTGGTTGATATCGACCTCAACGGCACCTTCAATGTTTTTCGCGGCTGTCATGACCTGCTCAATCGACCGGGGGCCTCGCTGATCGCGATTACGGCGGGTCAGGCGGTCAATGCCGCCGTGCTACAGGCCCATGCTTGCGCGGCCAAGGCGGGTATCAATCAGTTGGTTCGGGTCCTGGCTCTGGAATGGGGACCGGATGTTAGGGTTAACGGCATTTCGCCGGGACCGATCGCGGACACCGAAGGAATGAAGCGCCTTGCTCCGGACGAAGCCGCACAGGAGGCGCATTATGCGCGAATTGCGATGAAACGATGGGGACGAATTGATGAGGTCGCCGAGGCTGCTGTGTTCCTCTGCTCCCCCGCCGCAAGTTATGTCACCGGGACGATACTCGACTGCGATGGTGGCAGCCAGATCGGCAATGCTTCGCGAATCGATCTCGCGCGAGGCATGACCTGATGGTCCGCGATTGGGTCAGGGATGTTCCCAAAGATAACGATAGGTGAAGTCGAACAGATCGACAGGGCGAAAAAAATCACCTGCCCAGAACATCTGATGCGTTTGCGGCGACAGGCGAACCTTTGCATCGCACGCCAGCTTTTCGACAAGGCTATACCAACTCGGCCGATAACCCGAGATCCACGGTCCCGCTTCGGTCGCCCGATCGATCTTGCCGTTGCGCATAAACGCATAGCCGTCGGCCATGCGCAGCCGGTACCCCGCGCAATCATACTGCAATGTATAAAAAACGAACTCGTTGCCTTGGCTATCTTCGGCAGTCTTGCTTTCATAGGCAACCATGACATCGATCTCGACGGGCGCGTCGCGGGCCGCACCCGTGGGCCGCGCCTTCATGTCGGCAAACCACAATCGACGGTTCGGCGCCTCGCCGGTTCCGAATACGCCATACCAGCATCGTTCCATGGTCGCGAGTTTGCAGTCGCGAAGATCTTCGACCGCGAGTTGCTGCCTTATCTGGTCGCGTTCCGCCTCGCTTTGATGGGCTTGAGCGGTGGCAGCCGGCACAACTGCCAGCAGCGCCGCGGCGGCGCGCAACAGCAGGGCGCTCATTCTATTTCTCCCAGGGCGGTCTGCGGTTTGTCGGGGCGTACGTCGACCACCTTGACGATAGGGTGGTCGAATTTCGACACCGTGTTCCGATAACGATATATCGGTTCGCTGACCGATGTGGCGCCGCTGATAAACCAGCCATTATAGTCAAAGAATGTTGTCGTTCGGACCTTGCCTGTGTCGTCGGCGGTGATGGTGGCGGCCTCATAGGGGACGGCAGTCATCAACAGATAGCGGCCAGGCTTTAGACCGCGAAAACGAAAGAAGCCGTCGTCGTCGGTAAAGGTGCGCGCCTTGTAGCGAGCGGCGACCCCAAGCTCGGTCGCGATGGCTGCGGGATTGTTACCGAACTTGCGAACTGCGGCATCGATGGCGGGGGTATGGGGAAAGAGGTACACGACCTCATTCTTCGTGACAATCCGCTCGGTTTTTCGCGTGGCGCGCTTCTTTTCGTCGATCTCGTAGCGGGTTTTGCCTGGGCGTCCCGAAAGGATATGCTCACCGACATTCATCGCCGCCTGGACGGACGCGGTATCTTCGGCCCGACTTGGCTGGGCGCTCGCTGGCACTGTGGACAAACCAAGCACGGCGGTGGCACTCGAAGCGACTAAGGCAGATAGGGGCAGGTTGGTCATGCCCGAAGCTGTAACAAGGTGGGGTCGTTCCTGTCCCGCCGGACGGCGCATTGGTACATTTGCGCGCGGCCGTGAGAAGGCTATCAGAACATTCTGGACAGCAAAAAGCCCGAGGGTCGAAAGACCATCGGGCTTTTGAAATGGTGGGCGTGGCAAGGATTGAACTTGCGACCCCTGCGATGTCAACACAGTGCTCTACCACTGAGCTACACGCCCACACGTTTGGGGTGACGCGGCCCTTAAAGGCGTTGGCGCGGGCTGGCAAGCCCTTCGCGCCCGCCGGGCGAAATTATTGTTGGTTTGATCGGTCTACGCGGCCAAACAGATTGTCGACCTCGCGCACCAGATCCTTGAGGTGAAAGGGCTTCGACAGCAGCTTCGCCTGAGGCACATTTTCTTCGGCGCGCAGCGATACCGCCGCAAAGCCGGTGATGAACATAACCTGGGTCTGCGGCGCGACCTTCGCCGTGTGCTGGGCAAGCTCGATACCGTCCATCTCCGGCATCACGATGTCAGACAGAAGCAGGTCGAACGTGCCCGAATCAATGTAGGGGACGGCTTCCGTCCCGCGATCAACCGCAGTGACATGATAGCCGGCGCTGGTCAGTGCGCGCGCGAGATACTCGCGCATCACATCATCATCCTCGGCCAGCAATATACGAATCATGCTGAGAAATTCCCCTGGTCCCGCCGTGGTGCCTCTCACCTTCCGTGCGGCATAATGCAACGAAGTGCGTAATAGCGCGAGAGATTTAACAAATTGCCGTGACACTGGATTTTCCGGATCACTTTTGTCACCCATGGTGCATGGCACCATCTTCCACCCCGTCCGCGGCTATTGCCGTCAACCGCCCTGTGTGCGCCGGACCGGTTGTCGTTTCGGTTCCGCACGCGGGACGCATCTATCCGTCCGCATTGATAGCGGCAGCCCGGGTGGACCAGAAGATATTGGAACGGCTGGAGGATCGCTGGTGCGATCGGGTGGCAAACGACGCATCTGGCGCCGGAGCTACTGTCGTTCAGGCGCTGTGGGCGCGGGCGGTGGCCGACTGCAATCGCGGCGAGGGGCAAATGGCTCCAGCCGAGGTTGCTGTGGCGCTGCGCCCGCAATTTTCGGCGCCAGGACGCAAGGAAAGGGCTGGCCTCGGTGTCGTTCCGACCCGGCTAGCAGAATCGGGGCCATTGTGGCGCCGCCCTATCGATGCCGCCGAACTCGCCTGGCGCCTTGAGGGCGTGCATCGCCCCTATCACATTGCATTAGAGGATGAACTCGATGTGGCCCGCCGCCGGCATGGCCATGCGGTTCTTATCGATTTGCACAGCATGCCGCCGATACCGGCTGGCCAGCCGGGACACGGAGCACGTATTGTCGTCGGCGATTGCTTTGGCGAATCATGCGATGATTGGCTGACCGAACTGGTCGTGGGCATGGCGACATCGCTGGACGTCGCGGTAACGCGCAATCAGCCCTATGCTGGCGGTCATATCGTTCGGCGTCATGGTCGTCCCGCCCGGCAGGTCCATGCCGTACAAATCGAAATTGACCGCACCCTCTATCTGACGCCTGATCGCTTGCCGGACGTTGCGCGTACCGCCTGGCTGGCGCGTTGGTTCGCCACCTTGGTTGGCGAGGCCGGGCAGGCATTTCCAAGGAACGCTCAGCCGATAGCAGCCGAATAAAAAACCACCTCGTGCGTGAAGCACGAGGTGGCCAGGGTCCAGGGAGGACGCACCCACGTCTTGCGACGGGGGTACTCACCGCGGTGGAAAGGGGGAAACCACGGCGGCGTAAGAGCAATCTAGGATGGGATGCATCCGGTTACAAGGGGCAGGGCGATTTCTCGCCCCGCCGCCCGTTCATGCGTCGAGTCGCATCAGCATGTTTTCGAATGGAAGCCCATGATCATCCTCCGGGCGCCTTGAGATTTCCCGAAAACCCAAGGCGTTGTAAAAGGCGCAGGCGCCCGTGTTGGCGGTATAGACTTCGAGCGACAGTTCGCCCTTCAGCGCGCGAGCGTGCGCAACCAGCGCGCGTCCGGCGCCGCGTCCCTGTACGTCGGGGTCGATGAACAGTCCGCCGATGAAGTTGTCGAGAAGCCCAACAAAACCGATCGGTTTCCCGTCGACGCAGGCGACCCAGTTTTCGGCTTTCTCCAGATAGACGTCCTCAATCAGCTTGCGCTGCTCGAGGATCGTTTCCTCGCCCAGGAAATTATGGGCTTTCAGCGATGCGCGATACCAGATCGACGACAGCTCGTCCTTGTCCGCAGCCTGATAGGCGCGGATCACTACGTCATTATTTTCCATGATGTTTCCACGAATTTTCGATGCGCAAAAATAGTATCGGCCCATCGGCCGACAATGTTTCCGCCGAAGCGGTCCAAATCTACTTTCTGCGCATCAAGCTCCGTGGTTGTCCGTCAGGCCCTGACAGGTCTGATCAGAAAAATAGACTGGTCGGGGAGAGAGGATTCGAACCTCCGGCCCCTGCCTCCCGAAGACAGTGCTCTACCAGGCTGAGCTACTCCCCGACCGATCGCTTGCACCGGCGGACCGGTGCGAAGGCAGGGCGGTCCTCTAGACGCGACTTTCGCGACTTTCAAGCGCCAATCGCGCGCGAGTACACATTGCCCTATAAAAGGCCGCAGCGACGGAAACTGAAATGGCCGCTGTTCACGAAAATCAGATGATCGGCCAGCTCGATTCCGAGCGCATTGAGCAGTTCTGCGGCTTCGCGCGTGCAGTGACGGTCGGCCTTGCTGGGCCAGGCGGCACCCGACGGATGGTTATGTGCCATCAGGACGCGGCAAACATTCGTCCCGGCAATGGCACGCCAGCAGCACGCAGGCACCCGGCATTTCGTGAGTTCGTGACCGCGCGCTTCTTCGCAATATTCCATCCGAAGAAGTCGCTGATGCCTATCAAAGGCCAAAAGCAACACGGCCTCGCGGCCTCGCGGAAAGCGCGGGCGCAACAGGTCTTGCGCGATCGAATCCTCCGACTGGCGTGGTACGAAACCGTGCCACATGGCCGAGTCCGGTACATGCTCGATCGATTCGGCGACAATCATGGCCGCAACCTGCGCGTATCGCGCGATGCGGCCAATCTCCATCTACGCCGTTACGGAGGTTGTCGGTCACGCCCTTGTCGTGCGGCGAGGTGCGCCGTAGCAAAGGGCAGCAAAGTTGGGAGCCTGTGTTGACTGATTCCGTCCATTATGAACTGCAATATCTCGATCTGATGCGTCGCATCTGGGAGGAGGGCGATGAGCGCGTGGATCGGACAGGCGTTGGTACGCGTTCGCTTTTTGGCCAAACGATGCGCTTTTCATTGCGGGACGATGCGATCCCGTTGCTGACGACCAAGCGCGTTTACTGGAAGACAGCGCTGCGCGAGATGTTGTGGTTCCTGACCGGCGATACGAATATTCGGCCGCTGGTCGCGCAAGGAGTGCGAATCTGGACCGATTGGCCGCTTGACCGCTTTCGGCGTGAAACGGGCGAAGTCATCTCGGCTGAGGATTTTGAAGCGCGGATATTGGGAGATGCCGATTTCGCAAGGCGGTGGGGCGACCTTGGCCCTGTGTATGGCCATCAATGGGTGAACTGGCCGCGCTATGAACCAGTGGGCGGCGGGCTGTTTCGGCGTGCCGAGCAGGGGTACGATCAAATTTCAGAACTGATCGAGTCGCTGCGGAGTAACCCCGGTTCGCGGAGGCATATCTTCACGGGCTGGAACGTCGCGGATATTGGCCGCATGGCATTGCCGCCCTGCCATATGACCTATCAATTCCATGTTCGCAGCGACGGCGGTTTATCGTGCCTACTGTTTCAGCGGTCCTGTGATTTGGGGCTGGGTTTTGCTTTCAACGTTTTCGAGGCCGCGCTTCTGACACGGATGATCGCACAGCAATGCGATCTGCATGCGCATGAACTGGTGTGGACCGGCGGCGACGTGCATTTGTATCTTAATCACGCCGATCTGGTGCGGCAGCAGGTCAACCGTATTCCGCATGGGGAACCGAAGCTGCGTATTCTCCGGCGACCGGAGACGATTTTTGCCTATCGTTTTGAGGATTTCCTTGTCGAATTCTACAGTCCGCAAGCGCATATCGCGGCACCTGTTGCAGTGTGAGACTGCCCATTGCACTCCGCAGGAGAAGGTAATAATATGTCGCTATATTGAAATATAACTAGACGGCGTGATGATTCGCGCTGAAGGGATGAAGATATGCCTGAAACGCATCGGCGTCCGGCGCGCAATTTGCCGCCATTGTCGCTCCACGTTCCCGAGCCGCGCTATCGCCCCGGGGATACCCCGGATTTCAGCGATATCGAAGTTCCTGCTGTCGAGGCTGCGCTACGACCGGAAGAAGCAGCCAAGCCCGACACGATGCGCGAGTTGTCATACGGACTCGTGCGTGTCCTTGATTTCGATAGTCAGGCGAAGGGCGCATGGGATCCCAAGCTGACGCCCGAGCGCCTGCGTGCGATGCTCCGCTATATGATGCTGGTTCGTGCTTTCGACGATCGGATGTTCCGCGCTCAGCGGCAGGGCAAGACCAGCTTTTACATGAAGTGTACCGGCGAAGAGGCTACCTCGGTTGCATCGACGATGGCGATCGATCGCGCCGACATGTGCTTTCCCAGCTATCGCCAGCAAGGCATTCTTATCGCGCGTGAATATCCCCTGATTCAAATGATGAACCAGATTTATTCGAACCGCGGTGACCATCTGCTCGGTCGCCAGTTGCCGATCATGTACTCAGCGCCCGAGTATGGCTTCTTCAGCGTTTCGGGCAATCTTGCCACGCAGTATCCGCAGGCGGTAGGCTGGGCGATGGCCTCGGCGTCCAAGGGCGACAACCGGATCGCGACGGTATGGTGTGGAGAAGGATCGTCGGCGGAGGGTGACTTTCACTCGGCGCTGACGTTTGCGGCGGTTTATAATGCGCCGGTTATTTTCAATGTGGTTAACAACCAATGGGCAATCTCCAGCTTTTCCGGCTTTGCCGGGGGTGAGCGGACCACCTTTGCGGCGCGTGCGATCGGTTATGGCATCGCCGGACTGCGTGTTGACGGCAATGATCCGCTGGCGGTCTATGCCGCGACGCAGTGGGCGGCCGACCGGGCGCGCACCAACAATGGACCGACGCTGATCGAGCATTTCACCTATCGCGCCGAAGGTCACAGCACCTCGGACGATCCCAGCGCCTATCGCGCCGCGCAGGAATATTCCGCCTGGCCGCTCGGCGACCCCGTGGTGCGGTTGAAGCAGCATCTCGAACGCCTGGGCGAGTGGGACGATGCGCGGCACGAAGCGCTTCGCACCGAGCTCGAGGAGATTGTGAAGACAACGCAGAAACAATCTGAAAAACTTGGTGTTTTGGGGCATGGCATGCACCAGCCCTTTGAAACCATGTTCGAGGATGTGTTCGAGGAAATGCCCTGGCATCTTCAGGAGCAGTGCGAACAGATGCTTGCCGAACAGCGCGCCAAGTTCGGTCCCGACTGGAGGCCGGAATGATGGTTGCTGAGGGTGAGGCTGCGATGAAAACCATGAACATGATCGAGGCGATCAACAGCGCCATGGACATCATGCTCGATCGCGATCCGAATGTGGTCGTGATGGGCGAGGATGTCGGTTTTTTTGGCGGCGTGTTCCGCGCCACGGCCGGCCTGCAGAAAAGGCATGGCAAGACGCGGGTGTTCGACACGCCGATCAACGAGTGCGGCATCATCGGGGTCGCGGTGGGCATGGGCGCCTATGGCCTGCGCCCCGTCCCCGAAATCCAGTTCGCCGATTATATCTATCCGGGGCTCGACCAGCTGGTCAGCGAAGCGGCCCGGCTGCGCTATCGTTCTGCGAATGATTTCATCTGTCCCATGACGGTGCGTACCCCCTTTGGCGGCGGCATCTTTGGCGGTCAGACGCACAGCCAGTCGCCCGAAAGCATCATGACCCACATCTGCGGGGTCAAAACCGTGATCCCGTCGAACCCTTATGACGCGAAGGGGCTGTTGATTGCGGCGATCGAGGACAATGACCCGGTCGTATTCCTGGAGCCCAAGCGCATCTATAACGGCCCGTTCAGCGGCTATTACGACCGTCCGGTCGAGCCGTGGTCGCGCCATGCGGCGAGCGCGGTGCCCGAGGATTATTATCGTATCGAACTCGGCAAGGCGGCGACGGTCCGCGAGGGCGAGGCGGTCACGGTGCTCGTCTATGGCACCATGGTTCATGTCGCCAAGACGGTCGTCGAGGAGCAGGGTGTCGATGCCGAGATCATCGACCTGCGCACGCTGTTGCCGCTCGACATCGGGGCGATCGAGGCGTCGGTGAAAAAGACCGGGCGCTGCCTGATCATCCATGAAGCGACCCGAACGTCAGGTTTTGGCGCCGAACTGGCTGCGCTGGTTCAAGAGCGCTGCTTTTATCATCTCGAAGCGCCGGTCGAGCGTGTGACCGGGTTCGACACTCCCTATCCGCACAGCCTGGAATGGGCTTATTTTCCTGGGCCGGTGCGTATCGCCACTGCGCTTGAAAAGATTTTGAAGGACTGACGCCATGGCTCGCTATTCCTTTCGTCTTCCCGATATCGGTGAAGGTATCGCCGAAGCCGAGATCGTCGCCTGGCACGTGAAAATCGGCGATCGCATCGAGGAGGATGCCCAACTCGCCGACATGATGACCGACAAGGCGACCGTCGAGATGGAATCGCCGGTTTCGGGCACCGTTGTCGAACTCGCAGGCGAAGTCGGCGAGATGGTGGCGATCGGATCGACGCTGGCGGTTATCGAAACCGGCGCCGAGGACGGTGCAACGGACGATCCATCGTCAGATAAAATTCTTGAAAAAGAAAATGTTGAGGAAGAGACTTTAACCTCGAAAGAGGTTGAATTTATAGATCCGCCGGTCGCTGTTGTGGTCCCGACCCCGACCCCGACCCCGACCCCGACCCCGACCCCGACCTCGGCCGCTGCTGCTGTTGCTGTTGCTGCGCCGTCAGCTGACCGTCATGTGCTTGCATCCCCTGCGGTTCGGGCTCGCGCGAAGGATTTGGGGGTCGACCTTGGCAAGGTGAGCGCCGATGGCGACCGCATTCGTCACGCCGACCTTGATGCCTATCTGCGGTACAATGCGGGGCAGGGGTATCACGCCCCGGGTGCCTCGCGCGCCCGCGCCGACGATCCGATCAAGGTGATCGGGATGCGCCGCAAGATCGCCGAGAATATGGCTGCGTCCAAACGGGCGATCCCGCACTTCACCTATGTCGAGGAAATGGACGTGACCGCGCTGGAAGCGATGCGCGCCGACCTCAATGAAAATCGCGGAAATCGACCGAAGTTGACGATGTTACCTTTTCTGATTGTCGCGATCTGCCGGACGGTCCCGGCGTTTCCGATGATCAATGCCCGCTATGACGATGAAGGCGGGGTGGTGACCCGGCATGGGGCAGTCCATCTGGGTATGGCAACGCAGACCGACGCCGGGCTGATGGTGCCGGTGATCCGCGATGCCCAGGACATGAATGTGTGGCAATTGGCGTCGGAAATCATCCGTTTGGCGGAAGCTGCCCGTACCGGAAAGGCCAAGGTCGAGGAGCTGACCGGCGGAACATTGACCGTCACCTCGCTGGGTCCGCTGGGCGGTGTTGCAACCACGCCGGTGATCAACCGCCCCGAAGTTGCGATCATCGGGCCGAACAAGATCGTCGAACGCCCGGTTTTCGATGGCGACGACATCCGCCGTGCCAAGCTGATGAACCTGTCGATCAGCTGCGACCACCGCGTCGTCGATGGGTGGGATGCCGCCAGCTTCGTTCAGGCGCTCAAAAAGCTGGTAGAAACGCCCGTACTGCTGTTTGCCGAGTAAAGTGATGTACGGGTGCGGAAATGCGCCCGATGGCACTCAGCGGCGCTTAAAATCGATTTTTTGAGGGGCGGGCATCGGGTCAAAGGCCGAGGCCCGCCAGACTGTGCTGGTCGAACTTCAGTTTGAAAGTGACGTAGGCGCCCGACCGCGAATAGCGGGATCCTTCGAAATCGCGGTCGCGAAAGCCTGAAAAATTGTAGCCGAATACAATGTTGACATTGTTTTTCGGCGCAATTGCGATGGTCGGCCCACCGGTCCAGGCAGCGGTATCGGCACCGGTTCCGACGCGCACCGTCCCCGATGCGCCAACATCGACATGCGCGCTGAGGTTGAAACGGACATCGGCACCGATCAGATTGGACCAACCGCTGACATCATCGGTGCCAAAGCGATCGAAACTATAGCGCGTGCCCCAGAACAGGCCGAATTCCGCGCGTTCCAGCCATTGCCGCTGGTCCGTGCCCAGGCGCCCCCGTTCGCCAAGCGGGCTCCAGTTCACCGAAAGACTGTTGAGCAGGCGGCGGCTTTCCGCATTGCCGTCGATGGTCAGTGCAGCGCCGCCGATGGGTCCCGGCCGCCCCGCGATCGCGTTTTGTACCTTGTCCAGCCGGACCTCCGCCTTGGTCAGCCATGAAAGGCTGGAGGCGGCGGGACGGTGCGCCCAACTGAGTTCGAGGCGCAGCGTTCTGGTGCTGGGCGCAGATGCGCCCCCGTCTGCCACCGTCCAGTTCAGCAACGCGCCGAGCGCCCGCCCTTCGCCCAATTGGCGCAAACCGCCGATCGTCAGGCCGTACCGATCGACGGTTTCGCCGCCCCGATATTCGGCACGGCCCGTCAACGTCCACCGTTCCGCGCGATAGGTCGCCCCGGCACTGATAGCTGTGAAATCCTCTGTTAACATCGCGGAATTTCCCAGAAAACCGCCTGATGCTATCGGATTGTTTACATTGACAACATCGGTGGAGGTGATGCCGCCAAGCGTTTTGTTGCCGTCCAGAGACAGATCGGCCGACCAGCGTTCGCCAAGCCGAAGTGATTGCGAAAGGCCATAGGCGGCGAAGCTGCGCGGCCCATATTCGCCGATCTGCTGGCGATTGGCGGTGGCTAGCAGACGCGCGCCGCCCCAGGGCGTTAGATCAAACCCGAGCCGCGCCGTACGAGCCCGCACGCTGCTGCCGTCCGCGATCTCGTAGCTTCCGATCAGATTGACGTCGCGGGCGACCGCAAAACGTGCGCCAAAGCGGTGCCGTGCCGGAAAATCGATGCTGGCATCCTTTCCATCCAGCGCAAATTCGGTTTGGGCGTCGAGTTCGAGCCGTTTTGCGAGCAGGCGCCGGGTCGCGCCGATCTGGACGATCGACGAACGGTTGTTCGTGCCGTCGGCCAGCCGGTCGGAAGTGTGGGTGAGGCCGGCCCTGAACGCCGTCGCATGGCCTTCATACTCGGCAAGCGCGCGGATCGCCCGGCGCCGCGTGGCCGCGACCGCATAATCCTCCTGCCACACGCTTGCGGTCAGTTTCAGGGCACGGCCAGCGCGCAGCCGCGCGTCGATTCCGACCTTGCGCAAACCGTCCTCGCCCCGGTTGAGCTGGCCGACGCCAAAGCCGTTGCCGCGCTCACGGGCATAGACCAACAGGTCGGCGTTCTTTCCATGATGCTCGACCTCCACCAGCCAGGCGGTTGCTGCGGCGCTCGCGCCGGCGACGGCAGCGCGCCGCTTGGCGTCGGAAAATGCCAGTTCTGCGTGGATTTCGGTCTCGGCATACGGTTGATAGCGCAGGTCGATGCCCCCCAGGTCGGTCCGCATATCATTGTCGCCATCGCGGATCAGCGTTGCACCGACCTGCAGGCGTTCGTCGTCGCTGCGATAGCGGATGCGCGCGCCCGCGTTCACGACGCGTTCGGCTACGCCGGTGGTTTCATAGTCAGCGACGATGAACTGGGGATCGAGCCCTGACGACCGGCTGAGCAACGGCGAGCGGAACCGGATGGTTCCGGACGAATAATCGATGTCATAATCAATATGTCGCGTCATATTAACGCTGTTAACTATGCGTTCGCCGTGAAATCTGTCGCGGGTTTCGATCCGGATCCGTTCGCTGTTCGGTACGATATCGCGCGCGCCGAGCCGATAGGGGCCGGCCAGTCCGCTCCCCTGAATTTCGTCGCGGCGAAAGCGGTGCGGGGTATCGGCCACAAAGACCGAGGCGGCCACATTTTTGCCTCTGTACTCCGCTTTTCCGCCATTCAGCGCGCGTTGATAGCGCGCAAGCCGGGGTTCGGCGATGCCGGTTTCGAAGTCGCCGAACATGGCATAGAATTGCGGCCGTTCGAGGCGAAGATAGAGTTTGCGGACCGACACCGCGTCATGGCGCGTTTCATTCCGGTCAGCATAGATGGTGTAATAGGCCCGCGGATCGATGACCCCGCCGAACCGGGCGTCATCCTCGTCCTTGTCGCTGTCATACGCCAATGTCATCAGCCACTTTCCGCGAACGCGGCCCTTGGCATAAAGAGCGAGACGGGTGTCAACATGGAGCGTGTCGAGCGTTTCGGCCATCGTCTCCATGCGGTCGTCCAGCATGTTGTATCCAAGGGTGCCCGCCGCAAAGCCGACGACGGTCCACGGTCGATCGCCGGGGTCGAGCCAGGCTTCCAGCGCCTGTTTCCGTTCTGCGCCGTCATCCCGAAAAGCGAAGTCGATGGTGATCGTGCCCGACGCCGTGGTGGGCTCCAGCGCGATATAAGCCATTCCATCGTCGCCCTCGACCCGCCATGTCGGCCTGGCGCGTTCCAGACCGGCGAGTTGGCGGGCCTGTTGCGCGTCGACCTCGACGGCAGGGAAATAGGGGGAGGGGACGCCAAACTCGCCGGTCAGACCGTGCCGAACGGGCATGCCGGCGCGGTCGGTCAATCGAACGGCGATGACCGGTCGGGTGACGCCGTCGGCGACCAGCAACGATTGCTCTGGCACCAAAGTCGCGCGCATCGGTGTGATCGAATAATGGACATCGCGGCTCAGTCGCGCGGTGATAACGTCGTTAACATCGCGGATATCGGCGCTGAGGCGGTTGCGTCCCTCTTCAATCTCGATCCCGCGCCACAGGCTGACCGCGATCGACCCGTCGGGCGATTTCTGCGTCCCTTCGAAACTGAGCGGATCGACGGGTTTGCCGTTGATGCGCAGCGCTATGGTCTGGCCGGGCAGATGCTTGATCGCGGCGCGAATAGCTTTCGCACGCGGATTATGGTCTGGTGCGGGGAAGATCCAGCCTATGCCGGCGGCTTGCCCTGCCAGCCAGTCGCGCCCGGCACCCGCGGCCTCGGCATCGCCCATGGGTTGCGGGCGCGTCAGCGGCGCAAACCGGGCCGGGGCACGGGGCGGCGCGGCCTCGGCGCGGAAATCGGCGCGTTTCAGCGACCCGCCGCGCCCTTCGACAAAGCGGGAGATCGCGCTTCCGGCCGACTGGGGCGATTGGGCGCAATCGACCGCCTGACGATCGAGGGGCAATGTCGAGGGGTCGATCTGCACCACATGAAGCCCGGGGCGGACGCCTTCGAAATGATAGCGGCCATCTTCGTCGGTGACGGCATAGCTGCCGTCTTGCATCATCACGCGAACTCCGCCGATTCCTGCGGCCTGCTCCGGATCGATGCGGCAACTGCCATCGGTGATACGACCGATGATCGTCATGCGATCGGCAATCCGGTCGCGCTTGATCGCCACGACGGCTTCGGCCACGTTGCTGGACGATCCGCGGTCATCGGCGGCCGTTGCGCGGTTCAGCGCGCGTCCGGGCCGGGCCGTTACCGAAATTTCGGCTAGATAAGTCAGCAAGACGCTCTTCGACGGAGCGATCGCTGGAATGGTGATGGTAAAGTTGCGGCCGTCCGGTGACGGATTCATGGCCATGTGAACGCCGTCAACACGAAGGCTCTCTGCGCGCAGGCGTATTCCAGCGGGCAGGATATCGCGAACGGTGACGGCGCCGGTAAAGCGCCGGGCGTCGCGATTGCTGATCTCGATGCGATACTGGATGATATCGCCCGGAACGGCGACATCGGTCGATGCGGTCTTGCGAAGCACCAGGGGCAGCCCTGGTTGATCGACGGGAATGTCGACGCGAACCGGGGCCGGGCTGTCGAGCGTGAAGGGGCGTCCATAGCTCGCTGCCGAAATTGCAAAGGCTTCGCCATTGTCGGGACGGCGGAGCGGCGCGAGGCTGGTAGGGTCGGATGCGGACGGCGCCTTGAAAGGCGCCGGGGGCTCGACCAGCAGCCGATAGGTTCCGGGCGCGACGAAGGGAAAGCGGTAGTCGCCCGGCGGGACATCGTAAACCGTTCCGCCTGCATCGGTCACGCGTTCGCCGGTCACCACGGTCGATGGATAGGCGGAAACGCCGTCGTCGCCGTAAACGAGGGCAGGCTGGCCGGTCGCGGCATCGAGCAGCGTGACCCGGCTGCCCGGTACCGCAGCGCCGTCGCCGCTGTCGAACACGATCCCGAACGGGTCGACCAGAAAATCGATCGCGGCGAGGGCGACGAGGTTGCTGCTGTCGAGGGCGGTTACGCGGAGCGACAGATGGCTGCCGGACCGGACCGAAAGGCGGCAGTCGCCCGGAACAATGGCGGGGGGGATGCCGACCGTCGGGATGATGCCTGTGAATTTCCCGCTGTCCGCGGCGGTTTCGGTAAGGATGATCTGTTCGCGGTCGCCATTCTCGAGTTCCAGAAGACCGGGCAGGGTGTCGGCAATCGTGGAATCGCGATTGGCGGCCGCGAGTTCCAGTCCGACGACGAGCAGCTCACCCGCATGGAAGCGATCGGTCCGATCGAGGGAGGCGGGAGCCGTCGGCAATCCGGCATAGACGCCGCCGATCGGAATCATCGACGTTGTGCCGCGTTCCGCTGGTCCGGCCACAACGCAGGCGGTCGGCGACACCGGCATTGCTACTGTGCCGCCTCCCCCCGTCATGCGATAGGTCGTGATCGTCGGCGCCGGGGCAGGGCGGGGCGTCACGGCGATATCGACCTGGTTCGAACGGATATGCGCGGCCGCCCCACCGGCAGTCCAGTCAGCCGACGCAGTGTTGGAAATCAACTGCGCATCGGCGGGCATGCCGAGCAGCAAAGTTGCTGCGGCCGCTGCAAGTCCGGCAAAGGACAGGTGTTTTCGGATGGGGCGCATGATCGCGATCCCGGAGGGAGGGCGCGCGCTTCGGCCGCTTGTGCCAGCGCGCGCGCCCGATCCCGGACGGGTTAGTTGACGGTGGCCTGGAAGATCAGCGTGCGGGTCGCGCCAGCGGCAACGCTGGCAATCGTGCCCGATACGATCGGTGCCGCATAGCTGCCGCCCGCGACGCCATCGGCGTTACACGTCCCGCCGGTGACAGTGCCGTTGAGGCGGATCGTGCCCGCCACGAAGGACAATTGCCCCGGAACACTGTCGTTGATCGTCACCGACGACGCATCGGCCCCGCCGCCCGCATTGGCGACGGCAATACAATATTCGACCGTCGCGCCGGGGATCATCTTGGGATTGCTGGTCCCGTTGAAGGGATCCGAGACAACCCGGCTTGACTTTGTGACGGTCAGCGTGGCGGTGCGGACGGTGTAGTCGTCGGCGTCGCTGTGCGAGGCGTCGCGATTGCCGTCGTTGACGCCGATGCCATCGGCAAAGACCGTATCCTTGCCCGCCGTGTTCGCGCCGCTCGTCTGGCTGACGGCCGCGCCCTGCGTCCCGCCGCCGCCGCCTTCGAGAGCGGTGGCGCGAAGCTGGACGCCCGCGATTGCCCCGGTGGCAAGGCCCGTCGGGATATCGGCCACGACGAAAAGACGGATCGGCGTGTCGGGCGCCAGTTCGTCGATATAGGTCACGAGCGCATCGCCAGGGTCGTAACTGCCGACGGTGCCGGTCGTGCCATTGTCCCGATAGACGCGGACATTGGTGACGTTGAAGGTGTCGGTGCCGCCATGCGTGGCGGTGCCACCGACGATCTGCGATGCCGTCAACAGGAAGTCGAGTATTTCGTTCGAGCTGTTGGTCAGTTGAAAGGTCGTTACGGCGCTGGTTTCACCGGGAACAACGAATGTGGTGGCATCTGCCACTTCTTCGACAAGGAGGTTTATCTTGCGGTCGACGACAAAGCTGTTCGACGCGCTCTGCTGTCCCTGTGCGACGCCGCCGACCTGATAGTCGACGGTTGCGGTATTGGTAACGGAGGTACCCGCGGTCGTCCCGGCCGCCATGGCCGGGATGCTGGCGGCGCCCCACAGCGCCGCCAGTCCGAGAGTGCCCATGTAAGTCAGCTTGCTGGTCATGCGCTGAACTCCAAGGCTATGTCGGTTGCCTGATCCCCACCGCCGACAACCATTAAGCGGTTTGTTTCAGGAGGTTATTTGACAACCCCCCGAAACAGCAGTTTCCCGGTTCCCCCGGCTGGAATGGGCTTTTGAAACGCCCAGCGAACATGGGTGACGTCGGCGGGCTGCGCCGCGCGGCGCGATCCGTCGGCCATGGCGATGGTCAGTTCGGGAAGCGGTCCCCACTGTCTGCCGCCGTCGACCGAAACCAGGGGCTGCGAATCCCCGGCATCGGTAAATCGCACCGCCGACGGCATGGGATTGGTAATCACGAACTTGTCCGCGGCTTGGGCACCGGCGTTGCGATAGTTGAGCACGAAGACGAGTCGGTCGCCTGGAACAACGACTTTCGGTTCCTCGAGCAGAACGCGCTGGCGCCCGTTGGCGTCGGTTTGCACCCGTTCGACAAAGACGCTGTTTTCGAGCGCGACCTGATTGGCGGCCAGAGCCGGAACCGACACGAGTGTTGCGGACAAGAAGAGCAGGGCGTTACGCATGTACGTCTCCATCAATTGATAGTGGTACGGAAAGTGACGGTTCGGGTCTGTCCGCCAGCGATGGTTCCAAGAGCGACGCTGATCGCCGCGCCGTTGTAGGTGCCGGCGTCGCCGTCGGCATTGTCGGTCAGGCCGCTGCCGCCGAGCGTCATCGAGCCTGCGACATAGCTGGTGTCCGCTGGAATATTGTCGTTGATCGTCAGCCCGGTGACCGAGCCGCTTCCCGCCACATTGGCCGTGATCGTGTAGGTTATGACAGCGCCGGGCACCGGATCGCTGCCGCCAAAGGGATCGGCCACCGATGCGCTTTTGATAAGCGCCACGGTCGCGGCGGACACGGCGTAGGCGCCGCTGTCTTCGCCATCGGCACCGGTCGCGCCGACCACAGCATCCCCGCCGCCTTCGCCCGCACCGGCAAAGCTGGTGCCAGGCGTCCCGGTGCCCGTGTTGGCGGCCGCAACCAGGCTGACGATACCGCGATCGCCATCCCCAACCGTGGCTGGCGTCGCCGCGACGACGAAAATTGTCGCGCTCTGTTCGGGGTCGAGCAGCGGGCCGTTCGAACCCGCTATATATAGGGTGTCGGTCGCGGGATCGAAAACGCCATCACCATTGTCGATATAGATATGCGTGACGCTGGGATCATAATCGTCGCCGCCGGCATTCGCGATGGGTGTCAGGGTGAAGGCTTCCTGTCCGTTACCCTTGTTGGTCACGGAAAAAGTCAGCCGCTGGCTCGTCGCCCCCGGAGCTGTCGGAACGTCGGCGGGATCGTTCGATGCCACGGTGACATCGAGCAATTCGTCGACAAGCAGGTCGATCTTGTTCGAATCGACGCTTTGCGTTCCGGCCCCATTGTCGAAGCTGGCGGTGGCGGTGTTGCTGATCGTCGAACCGGCACGGGTTCCCGCAGCCTGAGCGCTCGGCACGAAGGCCGCAGCCGTCGCGGCCGCGATAATGAAAAGAGAGGATGGAAGAAGCCGATGGTTCTTCGCGCCCCCCACAGGCGCTGATACCATGTTGCATACTCCGAATGGCTGGTCCTGCGCCATTCATCCGGGAAAAAGGGAAACTTCTAGTTAAAGCGTCGGCAGGAATTGCGTTTCTGTTCCATTATGGGACGGCGAAGCGATTGGGGTGGCGCTTTCTCTGGCCGCTGGCGCCAACGCCGAAGGTCGCGTAGGAACGGGGCTGGCAATGAAAGGAGCAGGAGACGTGGCCGAGGACAGGGGGACGAGGGACCAGCGCCCGCCGCGGATCAGTCCCCTGCAACAGATCGAGATCGACGATTTCCGCCGCGATCGGCTGCTGGCGGCGTTGACGCTCATTCTGGGTGCCGCCTTTTGCCTGGGTCTTCCCTTCGCGCTCCAGGCCGGAGCGGAGTTTTTCCTTCCGCTGACCGCCGCGATCGTGATCGCGATCGCGCTGGTGCCGTTGCTCGAGTGGCTTGAACGGCGCGGCGTGCCATCCAGCCTTGCATCTTTTCTGTCGCTTGCAGCCTTTCTTGCGCTGGTCAACGCGGCCCTTGCGATCATCGTGGTGCCGGCCACGGGCTGGTTCGCCCGCCTTCCCGAATCGATCCCCCGGATTCAAAGCAATCTGGCGCCGCTGATCGACTTTTATTCGACGCTGCAGAAATTTGTCGATCGAACCTTGATGTCGGTGGCGAGCGGGACCGAGGCAACGGCGCAGGCCGTGGCCGCCACGGCGCCGACCTCGGTGGTCGATTATTTCATCTCTGCGGCGCCCGCGGCGGCGATCCAGCTTTTTTTCGCGGTGCTCGTCATCTTCTTCTTCCTGGCGGGGTGGACACGGCTGCGCAAAGGCACGATCCGCCGGCGGGGCAGCTTTGACGGTGCGATGCAGACGGCCCGCGTGATTCAGAATGTCGTCGATGCCACCGCCGATTATCTGGCCACCATTACGATGATCAACGCCGTGCTGGGCCTGATCGTCGCATTGCTGTTGTGGGCATTGGGCATGCCGTCGCCTTTCATGTGGGGCGGAATCGTCAGCATGTGCAATTTCGTGCCCTATCTGGGACCGATCGTCGCGGCTGTCCTGTTGGGACTGGGCGGTCTGATGACTTTCGACGCGGTCGGCATCGCGCTTTTGCCCGCAATCATCTTTATCGGTGTGCACACGGTCGAGGCGAATCTGATCACGCCGCTGGTGCTGGGCAAGCGTTTGACGATCAATCCCTTGCTGATTCTCGTCTCTTTGAGCTTTTGGGGATGGGTGTGGGGCGCCCCCGGTGCGTTGCTCGCGGTTCCGCTGCTGCTTATTTTGCAGACGGTACTGCAATCCACCGGGACACCGGATTTGGCGGGTTTCCTGTTCGAACGGGGCACGCTGACCACCGCGCAGGAGATGCGCGACCGATTAAATCGAAGCGAGAATGAAAGCGACGGTTGACAGGTCGGGGCGCGGCGCATATTGGCGCGTCTCCCAAGCCCAAGCGGGTGTAGCTCAGTTGGTTAGAGCGCCGGCCTGTCACGCCGGAGGTCGCGGGTTCGAGCCCCGTCACTCGCGCCATTTCCTGTCTGTTATCAGCAGGATGGCGCGCTTGGTTTCAACGAAGGTACAAGTGGACGCCGCCCCTTTTGGGGCGGCTTTCCGCGTTCAGCGGTCAGCGCTTTTCGGGTTCAGCTGCGCCAGCAGCCCAGCTCCATCCAGCGCAGCAGCGGCTTCAGCGGAAGTATCCAGACAATTCCTGCCGCCAGATAGAAAATGGCCTGAACCAGCACCGGCCAGGCGCCGACCCACGGGGACAGGCTGCCGATGATGATCGCCCAGACGAGAATCAGGGTCAGAATCATCGCCATGCCTACGGGCTTGCGCCAGCTGGGTTGGGGATTCGCGGGTTCGTTACTCACAGCCTGTCTCCAAAACGCATGAACTCCTGCTCGGTCAGCACCGCGTCCAGTGGGGCGTCGGTCGATTCGACCGGGACCGAGTCGATTTCCTGTACCGCCCACCCGATCCCGATGCGCAGCGCGCCGGGATGAGAAGCGAAGAAGCGGTCATAATGGCCGCCGCCCTGGCCAAGCCGCCCGCCTGTCCGATCGAACCCGACCAGCGGGCAAAGAATCAGGGTTGGCTGAACCTCGGCGCTGTCATCGGCGGGCTGCGGGGTGCCCCAGGGGCCTTTCGTCAAGGGAGCTGCTGGATCCCACCGCCGGAAGTTCATCGTCGCAACGCGCGCGGCGTGGTAGGGCAGGGCGATATCGAACCCGCCCAGCATGGGCAGGATGTCCGGCTCGTCACCCCAGGCGGCATAGGCGCCGACAATTTGATGTTTGCTGGCAATTGCGAGCAGGGGCGCGGGAAGGGCGCGAAACGCGACCATGCGGGCCATGTCGCCCAGTCCCTCGGCAAAATGGCGTCGCCGAAAGCGCAGTCGCTCGCGAAGTCTGGCCTTTTGCTCGACCGGGTCGGCCGACATGTCGGTCATGGCCGTCTCCGGGCTTTCTCAGGCTGCTTTCCAGCGGGTTGGCGGGACCACCATGGGGTCGTTTGCCGGAAAATCCTCTGACGCCAGTAACGTCAGGTGGGGGCCATGTACGTCGGACCAGGGTCCGGGCAGGGACGGCTCCCTTGGATGATGTATCGCCTCAGGGATATTCGCAGCGGCTCGTGCCGGGCAGTACCCGCCGCCGCCTATGTAGGCGCGCCCTGCGCCGTGCTCAAGCGCTTTGCGTGTCAGGCAAGGCGCTCGACCTCTGCCGCCAGCGTTTCGATGCGATCCGCGATCGCCAGCAGCGCGCGATCGTGGGACGGGCGCGCGGACGGGACGGTTTGCGGCCCGGCTGGCGGCGCGGCTGGCGACACGGGCTGGCTTTCCGCCGCCTTCCTGAGGGCGGCGATTTCTGCTCGAGCGTTTGCGAGCTCGCCGCGAACCTCCGCCTCGCGGCTTTCGGCGAGCGCGACGGCGGCGCGCAGCGAATCGGATTGCGGCTCGGCCTTGTTGACGCGCGCCTTTGCCTCCAGCGCTTCGTCGGCCAGCATCAGCGCCGAAAACAGCAGCTGCCGCACTTCGGTGCCGCCGGTGATGCCGCGCGCCTTTTCATCGACGATGGCGGCGAGCTGAATGAGCTGCTGCTCCTGCCCGTCGGCGCAATGGACGTCATAGGCGCGTCCGGCGATGGTCAGGCGGACATCAGCCACGATCAGCCTCCGCTATCAGTCGGTCGAGCTCGCCGATAACCGCTACAACTTCGGCTTTTAGCGCCGATTGTTCGGACGTCGGTGGTGGTATCGGCGCCGCCGCAGGGCGGCTCGCGCGATCGGACAGCGCCTTTTCGATGCGGCTGAGCGCGCGCTCGATACGCCCGATGGCCAGGCTGGATTCGTCGAGATCGAGTTCCATGCCCAACAGGTTAGCAGTCGGCACAGGCCGGTGCAATTGCCTGTCGCGACCGGCCTGTCGCCGCCGGACCGGTACGGAAGGGCGGGATTTTATGCGCCGGGCGGTTGACTCCTGTCCCCACGGCCGCAAAGGGCTTTCCGCATCACATCCGGGTGCCAGGTCGAACCCCGGCGCCCGCCCGACAGCCCAGCCAATTCCGGGGGACAAATGACACTGCCCGAACGCCAGCTCGCCAACGCGATCCGCGCGCTTTCGATGGACGCCGTACAGGCCGCGAACAGCGGTCATCCGGGGATGCCGATGGGCATGGCCGACGTTGCGACCATTCTGTATTCGGACTATCTGAAATTTGATCCGGCCGCGCCGCGCTGGGCTGATCGCGACCGATTCGTCCTGTCCGCCGGGCACGGATCGATGTTGGCTTATGCAACGCTGCACCTCGCTGGCTATGCGCATCCGACGATGGACGAGATCCGCAACTTTCGTCAGCTCAGCAGCCCGTGCGCGGGCCACCCGGAGAATTTCGAGCTCGCGGGTGTCGAAACCACGACCGGTCCGCTGGGGCAGGGGCTCGCGACATCGGTAGGCATGGCGATTGCCGAACGGCACCTCAATGCGCTCTATGGCGACGATCTGGTCGACCACCGGACCTGGGTGATCGCTGGCGATGGCTGCCTGATGGAAGGCATCAACCACGAAGCGATCGGGCTCGCCGGGCATTTGCAGCTCGGGCGATTGATCGTGCTGTGGGACGACAACAAGATCACCATCGACGGCGCCACCGACCTTTCGACCAGCGAGGATGTGCAAGCCCGCTATGCGGCGACCGGATGGCACGTCGAAAGCTGTGACGGGCATGATCCCGCCGATATTCGCCGCGCGATCGATGCGGCGGTTGCAGATCCGCGCCCGTCGCTGGTCGCCTGCCGCACCGTGATCGGCTTCGGCGCGCCCAACAAGCAGGGCACGTCGGCGACCCACGGCTCGCCGCTCGGTGCCGATGAAATCGCCGCCGCGCGCGAAGTGCTTGGCTGGACGGCCGAACCGTTCGTGATCCCGGCCGACATTGCCGAGGCGTGGAAAGGCTTCGGCGCGCGTGGTCGATCGGCACATGCCGAATGGTCGGAACGCCTTGCAAATAGCGAAGAGAAAAAGGAATTCGAAGATCGACTGGCCGGAAATGTCGTGCCCGGCGCGGCCTTCAAGGCTTATGTTGATTCGCTGGTCGCCGAACCGCCGAAGGTGGCAACGCGCAAGGCGTCGGAAAACACCCTGACGGCGCTGACGGCCGATATCGCGTCGCTGATCGGTGGAAGCGCTGACCTGACGGGTTCCAACAATACCAAGACTTCATCAACCAAGCCGCTGACAAAAGGCGATTATTCTGGGCGCTATATTTATTATGGCATCCGCGAGTTCGGCATGGCTGCGGCGATGAACGGCATGGCGCTGCACGGCGGCCTTATCCCCTATGGCGGCACCTTCCTCGTGTTTGCCGACTATTGCCGCGCCGCGATCCGCCTGTCGGCGCTCCAGCGTCAGCGCGTCGTCTATGTGATGACCCACGACAGCATCGGGCTGGGGGAAGATGGCCCGACGCACCAGCCGATCGAGCATCTCCAGTCGCTACGCGCGATGCCGAACCTGCTCGTGATGCGCCCCGCCGATGCGGTCGAAACCGCCGAATGCTGGGCGCTCGCGCTCGCGCAGCAGGCGCGACCGACTTTGCTCGCGCTGACCCGTCAGAATCTGGCGCCGCTGCGTCATGACGTCACGGAAAACCTGTGTGCCAAAGGCGGTTATCGCCTCCGCGCCGCGGCGGCTGCGCGCAAGGTCGTGCTGGTCGCAACCGGGTCGGAAGTGTCGTTGGCGCTGGATGTGGCCGACAAGCTTGAGGCCGCGGGCCAGGGCGCCGACGTGGTTTCGATGGTCTCGACGGAATTGTTCGACGAACAGGATGCCTCCTATCAGGCCGATATCCTGCCTGATGATGCGCTGATCGTCTCGATCGAGGCAGGCACCACCTTTGGCTGGGAACGCTACACCGGCCGCGACGGCCTGCGTTTCGGCATCGACAGCTTCGGCGCCTCGGCCCCGATCGACGACCTCTACTCGCATTTCGGCCTGACCGCCGACGCAATCACCCCCCAGATCATGGCAAAGCTCGGCGCGTAAGCACCGGCGATACCCCTCGCAGAAAGGACGTTTCGACATGGCAGTAAAAGTCGCAATCAATGGTTTTGGACGCATTGGCCGCCTGGTGGCCCGCGCCATCCTCGAACGCCCGGATTGCGGGCTCGAACTGGTCGCGATCAACGACCTTGCCGACGCCAAGGCCAATGCGCTGCTGTTCAAGCGCGACAGCATCCACGGCCCGTTCCCCGGCGATGTGTCGGCGGATGGCGACACGATGGTGGTGAACGGCAAGGCGATCCGCGTGACCAAGGAGCGCGACCCCGCCAACCTACCGCATGCCGAACTCGGTATCGACATCGCCCTGGAGTGCACGGGTCTCTTCACCGACGCCGAAAGCGCGGGCAAGCATCTCGCCGCCGGTGCAAAGCGCGTTTTGATCTCCGCGCCGGCAAAGGGCGTCGATCTGACCGTCGTTTACGGCGTGAATCATGACAAGCTGACCGCCGATCACAAGATCGTTTCGAACGCCAGCTGCACCACCAACTGCCTTGCCCCGGTTGCCAAGGTGCTGAACGACAGCGTCGGGATCGAACGCGGCCTGATGACGACGGTGCACGCCTATACCAACGATCAGAAGATCCTGGACCAGATCCACAGCGACATGCGCCGCGCGCGTGCCGCGGGCATGTCGATGATCCCGACCACTACGGGCGCTGCCCGCGCGGTCGGTGAAGTCCTGCCCGAACTGAAGGGCAAGCTCGACGGTTCGGCGATCCGCGTCCCCACCCCGAATGTCAGCCTGGTCGACCTGACCTTCACGCCGAAGCGCGACACGAGCGTCGAAGAGGTCAATGCGATCCTGAAGGATGCGGCCGAAGGCGCGCTGAAGGGCGTCCTGGCCTTTTCCGACGAACCGCTGGTATCGATCGATTATAACCACTGCCCGGCCAGCTCGACGATCGACAGCCTTGAAACGGCGGTTCTCGAAGGCAAGCTCGTTCGCGTCGTCAGCTGGTACGACAATGAATGGGGCTTCTCGAACCGCATGGTCGATACCGCCGGGGTGATCGCGAAGCTGATTTAAAGCTGTCTATGTGCCCCCGCTTCGGCGGGGCACAACGACAATTGGAGCAAGAATATGGCCGATTTCAAGACCCTCGATGACATTGGTGATGTGACGGGGAAGCGGATACTGGTCCGCGTTGACTTGAACGTCCCGATGATCGACGGTGCGGTCAGCGACGCAACGCGGCTTCAGGCCGCGGTGCCGACGATCCGCGAATTGTCGGCCAAGGGGGCGATCGTCCTTTTGCTTGCCCATTTCGGTCGCCCCAAGGGTGCCAAAAATCCGACCCAGTCGCTCAGCCTTGTTATGGGCGGCCTGGAAGACGTGCTCGGCCATTCGGTGATGTTCATCCCCGATTGCATCGACGAAGGGGCGAAAGCCGGGATCGCCGTGCTGGCTCCCGGTGACGTTGCGGTGCTTGAGAACACACGCTTTCACCCGGGCGAAGAAAAGAACGACCCCGCTTTTGCTGACGCGCTGGCTGAAGTCGGCGACATCTATGTCAACGATGCATTTTCCGCCGCCCATCGGGCGCATGGCTCCACGGAGGGGGTCGCACGGCGACTTCCGGCTTTTGCCGGACGCGCGATGGAAACCGAGCTGAAGGCGCTCGACGCCGCTCTTGGCAATCCCGCGCATCCGGTCGCCGCGGTGGTGGGCGGTGCCAAGGTTTCGACCAAGATCGACGTCCTGCGCAATCTGGTCGGCAAGGTTGACCATCTGATCATCGGCGGCGGTATGGCAAACACCTTCCTTGCTGCGCGCGGGGTTGATGTCGGAAAATCGCTTTGTGAACATGACCTTGTCGATACCGCCAACGCGATCTTCGACAGTGCGGATGCTGCGGGCTGCACCATCCACCTGCCGTATGATGTCGTGGTGGCTAAGGAATTCGCTCCCAATCCGCCGACCCGCACCGTCAACGTTCACGAGGTCGCGGCGGACGAGATGATCCTCGACGTTGGCCCCGCCGCCGTCGAAGCGCTGGGCGATGCCATCAAGAATTGCCGTACGCTGGTATGGAACGGCCCGCTTGGCGCGTTCGAAACCCCGCCGTTCGATACGGCGACTGTCGCGCTGGCACGAACCGCCGCGGCGCTGACCCGCGAAGGGTCACTGACCTCGGTTGCCGGCGGCGGCGACACCGTGGCGGCGTTAAATCATGCTGGGGTCGCGGATGATTTTACTTTTGTTTCAACGGCAGGCGGCGCTTTTCTCGAATGGATGGAAGGCAAGCCGTTGCCAGGGGTGGAAGCGCTGGCGCGATAAGCGCTGATCGGGCACCAGCCTGTTTTCGGCAATGTACTTGGCGGTCGAAGACGCCGCGATTTCGATCGTCAGTGGTATCGGAGAGTGTCACGCGGTCCAGCGGCATCCGATCGACGTGATATGCCGCGCCTGTTTCAGGCGCTGAGATTATTGGGCAATACCCGCCGCCCGCGCATTGCATCCGATCGGGCGGGGGGCTATGCGCGCCATCACATACGTATGCAAATAACCGGAGACGTTATGACGACCGCCAATGCCGAGATGCTGGAACAGATCAAATCGGGGCAGGGCTTTATCGCCGCACTCGACCAGAGCGGCGGTTCGACGCCCAAGGCGCTGAAGGGCTATGGTATCGGAGAGGATGCCTTTTCCAATGACGAGGAAATGTTCGGCCTGATCCATGCTATGCGCAGTCGCATCGTGACCGCGCCCTGCTTCAACGGCGAAAAGGTCATCGGTGCGATCCTGTTCGAGCGCACCATGGATGGCGAAGCGGACGGAAAAGCGGTGCCGACCTTGCTTTGGGAACGCGGCGTCGTACCGTTCCTGAAGGTCGACAAGGGGCTGGAGACCGAGGCCGATGGCGTTCAGTTGATGAAGCCCAATCCGGACCTCGACGCATTGTGCGAGCGTGCGGTTGCGAAGGGTGTTTTCGGCACGAAGATGCGCAGCGTCGTAAACCTCGCCAACCCTGCCGGGGTGAAGGCGATTGTTGAACAGCAGTTTGCGGAGGCGGCACGCATTGCCGGGCATGGCCTGGTTCCAATCATCGAACCCGAAGTGAATATCAAGAGCGGCGAACGCGATGGTGCGGACCGGCTGCTGCTCCAGGAACTGACCGCGGCACTCGACAATTGGGACGGCGCCCCGGTGATGCTGAAACTGTCGATTCCCGCCGAGGCGAATTTGTTCGCTTCGCTGGTCGATCATCCCAAGGTGCTGCGCGTCGTTGCCCTGTCGGGCGGCTTCGCCCGCCCCGAGGCTTGCGCCGAACTGGCCAAAAATCGCGGTATGATCGCAAGCTTCAGTCGCGCGCTGCTCGAAGATTTGCGGCACCAGATGGACGACGCCCAGTTCAACGCCTCGCTTGGCGGTGCGATTGACGAAATTCACGCGGCCTCGGTCGCCTAACGACATGGCCGCGGCGCTTTCGCCCCGGCTTCAGCAAATAGTGGAAGCCCTGCCGCTTGCGGCGGGGCTTCGTATTTTGGAGATAGGGTGCGGTCCGGGCGCCGCGTCGCGCGCCATCGCTCAGCGGATCGGCACGGGACATATCCTCGGGATCGACCGATCGGCCAAGGCCATCGCCCAGGCGGCCGCGCAATCGGCCGAACTGATTGCGTCCGGGCGGATGTCCTATCGGCATGTCGCCATCGAGGATCTTGAACTGGAACCGGGGGAGGCGCGTTATGATTTCGCCTTTGCCGTTCGTGTCGGAGCGCTTGACGGCCGCCATCCCGCAGCGGGCCTTGCTGCCACCACCCGGCTGAAGGCCGTGCTGAAGCCCGGAGGGCGCCTGTTCATCGATGACGGCAATCCCCTTCGCGAGGTTGATATCGGAGGCGGGGTATGAACGAGCCGACCTGGAGCGCGGTCGATGCATATATCGGCGACAAGCTGCTCGGCGATGATCCTGCCTTGTCCGCGGCCTTGGCTTACAACCGCGAGCAGGAGCTTCCGCCGATCGACGTGTCTCCGGCTCAGGGAAAGATGCTGTTCCTCCTGGCCCAGATGGCGGGTGCACGTCATATCCTGGAGATCGGGACGCTCGGAGGATATTCGACGATCTGGCTTGCGCGGGCGCTGCCCGATGATGGCCGGGTCGTGACGCTGGAAATCGATCAGCGCCATGCGGATGTCGCGCGGACCAATCTGGAACAGGCCGGGCTGGCGGACAAGGTCGATATTCGGGTGGGGGACGCGCATGACAGCCTGGCGGCGATGGTCGGTGAACCGCCCTTCGACTTCGTGTTCATCGACGCCGACAAGCAAGGAAATGCCGCCTATGTCGATGCCGCCATCCGCCTGGGACGGCGGGGTGCGACGATCGTTGTCGACAATGTCGTGCGCGAAGGTGGCATCCTTGACCCCGCAAGCGACGATCCCCGAATAGAGGGCACCCGGGCCTTGTTCGACATGCTGGCGGGCGATCCCAGAATCGACGCGACCGCGGTGCAGACGGTCGGCGTGAAAAAGTGGGACGGTTTCCTGTTGGCGCGCCTTTGCTGACCCACGCCTTGCGCGTTCGGATCACATCCTTATGCTTTTGGGGATGGGAAGGGGGTCTTTGATGTTTCGCAATTTCCTGTTTCTGGCGGGTGTTGGTATCGCGCTGGTGGCGATGCCCGCCTCGGCGGCCAAGCGTCCCGAGCTTCGCGGGGTCATGGATAATATTTTCGCCTTCCTCGACCTGCCGGACGAGGTGCTCCGCGAACTGGATGCCACGAATCCAACTATCGGTGTGTCGGTCGATGTCGATCCGCAGGGGCGTGCGGTGTCCTGCGTGCCGGCCGTGGGGAAGGGCCCCGCCTATCGGGTCGCGGCGTGGTTCTGCGGCAAGCTGCGAGAACCAGGCAGGGTTCCCTTCATTCCGGCGATGGACGATAATCGTCGGCCCGTTGCCGGGAAATGGTCGCTATACATGAAGTGGTCGAATATTGAGCGGCGCTAGAATCCGCCGTCGAAACGCATCGAAAAACGATAATCGGCAGGAGCGATCACGCTGTCCGCCCTCTTGGCAGGAAGAACCGATTCGAGCAGCAGGCTGCCGTCGGCGATCTGCGAGCGTTCGCCGAGCGTCACTTCGAAGGGCTTTTTCTCGCCCGTCGGACGCAGCCACAGCATTTTGACGCGCACCCGGCCCGCCCAGACGCATAGCGTGCCGACGGGGCAGCGACTGTCTTCCAGCACCGCGACCGGCTGGATGATCGGGCCGTCGGCAAAGGCCGCCTGGCCCAGCGCGACGTTGCGCCCATTGGGAAGCGGGGTCGGTTGATTGGTGGTGGCGCAGCCCGACAGGGTCAAGGCGGCGAGCGCGGAAGATAAAAGGGGCAATGCGTTCTGCATTTGCCCGCCAATGGCAGCATCGCTATGAACCCGCCATGACCACGATCACCTGCCAGCTTTACCTGATTTCGCCGCTAGATGTGGGGGAGGATTTCCCCGCCAAACTTGCCGAAGCCCTGTCCGCTGCGCCGGTCGCGGCGTTCCAGTTCCGGGTCAAGGGGGTGAATCAGCATGAGGCGGCTCGGCTAGCGGAACCCCTTCAGGCGATTTGCGCCGACCACGACGTCGCTTTCATCGTCAATGACGATATGGCGCTGGCCAAGCGGATCGGTGCCGACGGCGTGCATCTGGGGCAGGGCGATGGCGACCCGCGGGAAGCGCGGCGCCTGCTCGGCCCCGATGCGCAGATTGGCGTTACCTGCCATGCAAGTCGGCATCTGGCGATGGACGCTGGAGAGGCGGGAGCGGACTATGTCGCGTTCGGCGCCTTTTTCCCGACCACGACCAAAGAGGTGGAGCATCGCGCCGAACCCGAAATTCTGCGCTGGTGGCAGGGATTGTTCGAACTGCCCTGTGTGGCGATCGGCGGCATAACGCCGGAGAATGCCAAGTCGCTGGTCGATGCGGGGGCCGATTTTCTGGCTGTATCGAGTGCGGTCTGGACCCATGCGGAAGGGCCCGGTGCCGCTGTGCGCGCATTTGACGCGATTTTGTCAGCTCGGCCTATTGACTAGGCGGCGTTCCGCACACCCCGCATGGGGCGAGGGGAGCTTGCGGCGGCTTCGCGGCCTGCGCTCCACCCGAACAGACCGGCACAGGGGGCAGAGCCGCGGAGCGGTTTCGTATCGACCGGTCGAATGGGGGCGGGGCTGCATTTGGTGGTCATCATGCGTTGCTCTATGACAGCGGGCCTTCCCCGGTTATTGGATCGATGCGACAAAGCCGTTTCAGCGGGGCGCTTTTGGCGCAACGGTCCAATCGGCTTGCCTCTGACGTTTCTGGAAGCTAAGGGGCCGCTTCTATGACCGGCGCGCCGATGCGCGTCGGCGGCTCTTTCCATCCTTGTTGAATGTGAGTGTGCGCGATGAAGATCACCGGCGTTGAAATCCGTCCCGGCAATATTATCGAATATGAAGGCGGCATCTGGAAAGTCACCAAGATCCAGCACACCCAACCGGGCAAGGGCGGCGCCTATATGCAGGTCGAAGCCAAGAATCTGATCGACGGCCGCAAGCTGAACAATCGCTTCCGCAGCGCTGATACGGTCGAAAAGGTCCGTCTCGACACCAAGGATTTCCAGTATCTGTACGCCGAAGGCGACGATCTGGTGTTCATGGACAAGGATACATACGAGCAGATCATCATTTCCAAGGACGTCGTCGGCGAAGCCCACGAATTCCTGCAGGACGGTATGGAGGTTGTCCTCGAACTGTGGGAAGAGCGCCCGATTTCGGTCGAACTGCCCGAACAGATCGAAGCCACGATCGTTGAAGCCGACGCCGTGGTGAAGGGACAGACCGCATCGTCGTCGTATAAGCCCGCGATTCTCGACAATGGCGTGCGCGTGATGGTGCCGCCGCATATCACCAGCGGCACGCGCATCGTGGTCAACGTCTATGACCGCGAGTATGTCCGCCGCGCGGATTGACGAAGATCACCCCCGCCAAGGCTGGGGTCGTTATGGATTGATATTGCCGACAGCGATCCCGGTTCTCGCCGGGATGACGTGTTGGAGGGAAGCATTATGGCCATTTCCGGCATCATTACCGTTATGGAACGCGCCGCGCGCAAGGCCGGCACCAAGCTGCGCCGCGATTTCGGCGAAATCGAACATCTGCAGGTGTCGCAAAAAGGGCCGGCGGATTTCGTGTCCAAGGCCGATCAGGCCGCCGAGCGTACGCTGTATGACGAACTGACCCATGCGCGTCCGGGCTGGGGTTTTCTGATGGAAGAAGCAGGCGAGATCGAGGGGGACCCCGGCAAGCCGCGCTTCATTATCGATCCGCTCGACGGCACCTCGAACTTTTTGCACGCCATTCCGCAGTTCGCGATTTCGATTGCCGTGCAGGAGCCCAAACTCGGCGGCGGCTGGGGCGACATAACCGCCGGGCTGATCTACCAGCCGATCACCGACGAAAGCTATTGGGCAGAGCGCGGCCGTGGCGCATGGTTGCACGACCGGCGGCTGCGGGTATCCTCGCGGCGCAATCTTAACGAAAGCCTGATCGCCACCGGCATTCCCTATATGGGGCACGGCAATATGGCTCAGTGGAGCCGGATTTTCGGTGCGGTCGCCCCCGAAGTCGCGGGCATTCGTCGCTTTGGAGCGGCCAGTCTCGATTTCGCCTGGGTCGCAGCGGGGCGTTTCGACGGTTTCTGGGAAAGCGACCTGTCGATCTGGGATGTCGCCGCCGGCATGTTGCTGGTGCGCGAAGCCGGCGGTTTCGTCAGCGATTTTCGCGGTGGTGATCGCGCGATCGAGCGCAGCGAATTCATTGCGGGCAGCGGGGCTGTCCATTCCAAGCTGCAAAAGCTTGTGGCGGGCGCACTGCGCAACGCCTGACCGACTTAATCGGTCTTCCCCGTTCCTGGCGTCTTGGCGCTGGGGCGGGGATTCGCCCGTTCGAACACATATTCGTCGAACCGCGACATCAACTCGAGCCAGATGTCGATATTGTCCTTGAACAGGTCGCTGGACATCGGCCTGCCGTCGAAATTGACGTCCATTTCCAGAACAGCGTCGCCGTCACCGTCAACATAGGCGCGTCCAAATCGGTAATCGCGCGACCATGCGTTGATCCGCTCCAACGGAAAGGGGCGACCGATGGTGAAGCCGATATAGAATTGGATGGCCGAGCAGGGCGTCGCACGCACGCCTTCGCCGCAATCGAAAAAATAGACCAGAAATTTCCGGTCCTGATAACCGGACACAATGTAGCGATCGCCGCTTTCGTCGGTCTTGATCTCTGCCGGACGGTCGGCTGCCTTGAGCGCTTCGGCGATGGCGTGCGGTTCGGGGTGGACCTGGCCGGTCGAAGCCTGCGCGGCCTCTGCTGCACGCGCTGGGCGTTCGGCATATGCGGACTGGGTGATTGCCGCCGCCAGCGACAACCCCAGAACGCGCCGTCTCCACCCCTCTCGCATCGATGGTCCTATTTTTCGAAAATGAACTCGCGGTACGAATCCATCAGCGAAGCCCAAGTGTTGAAGCTTTCGCCGACATTCTCGCGCGGAAGGCCCGCGAAATCGAGGTCCACGTCCATTTCCAGCACCGGGTCGCCATCGCCGTCGCGATACGCGCGCGCAAAGCGCTTTTCTTTGTTCCACTGGTTGAGCCGTTCGAGGTTGACGTCCTTGGCGTCGCTGAACCCCATATAATATTGCAGCGTCTTGCAATTCTTGTTCTCGGTGCAATTCATGAACAGCACCAGGAACTTCAGGCCGTCGCGGTTGCTTTCGATATAAGGGTCGTCGCCGTCCTTGCTGACGAGCGTGGCGGGCCAGCCACGCGATTCGATTATCTTCTTAATCGTATCGGGGTTGGTCGCATTGACCAGTTCGGCCTGTGCCGGCGTAGCAGCAAAAAGCGCGGCAGCGCTGGCCGCGACAAATGTACCAAAGGCAAAATCTCGCATGAAAACTCCCCAGAATTGAACCCGGTCCGGGATAGCCCGGCCTCGCAACCCGCAGTCGGCCTATCACAGTCGGGTCGGGCCTCGCCAGCGCCCTTTCTCCCGGCCAGCGCAAAGGGCATAATTTCCTGCCCGCAGTGCTTGCGACCTGTGGCGCGCTGGCCTAAAGCGCCCGCAACGAAGGGTGGCCGACCACCCCGATAGTTGCACAACTGGACTGCGAGTTCCCATGGTCGATCTGACGCAATATCTGCCGATCCTGATCTTTTTGGTCATCGCCCTAGGTCTGTCCGCCGCGTTCGTCTTTCTCCCCATGGGGGTGGCAAGGCTGACGGGCGCGCACAAGCCCGACCCGGCCAAGCTGACGGAGTATGAATGCGGCTTTCCCGCTTTTGAAGATGCCCGCAGTCAGTTTGACGTGCGATTCTATCTGGTCGCCATTCTGTTTATCATTTTCGACCTGGAGGCCGCCTTTCTCTTTCCCTGGGCGGTTAGCCTGGAAGAGATCGGCTGGGCCGGTTGGGCGACGATGATGATTTTCCTGGCCGAACTTGGTGTCGGCCTGATTTACGCATGGAAGAAAGGGGCGTTGGATTGGGAATGAGCAACAGCACCATCCTGATGCCCGGCCAGATGCCGGTGGCGCCCGGGACTGATCCCGATATGGGCTATTTTAACGATCTCAATAACGAGATCGGCGACAAGGGCTTTCTCGTCACCTCGACCGAGGATCTGTTCAACTGGGCGCGTACCGGTTCGCTCTGGTGGATGACCTTCGGTCTCGCCTGTTGTGCGGTCGAGATGATCCACGTCAACATGCCGCGTTATGACATGGAACGGTTCGGCGCCGCGCCGCGCGCATCGCCGCGCCAGTCCGACGTGATGATCGTCGCGGGCACTTTGTGCAACAAAATGGCCCCGGCGCTGCGCCGCGTTTACGACCAGATGTCGAACCCCAAATATGTCATTTCGATGGGCAGCTGTGCCAATGGGGGCGGTTATTATCATTACAGCTATTCGGTGGTGCGCGGCTGTGACCGTATCGTGCCCGTGGACATCTATGTCCCCGGATGCCCGCCGACCGCCGAGGCTTTGCTCTATGGCGTGATGCAATTGCAGCGGAAAATCCGCCGCACCGGGACGATCGAACGCTGATGACCCATCCCGCTCCCCTTGTTGCCCGCCGCGAAGGCCTGGGCGCCGATCTGGCGAAATTGCTGGGCAAGGATTTGCTCGCGCATGATTTTGCCGCCGACGAAGACAGCGTGACGGTGCGCCGCGAAGCCATCGAAGGCGTCATGGTGATGCTGCGCGATGAGCTGGAATATCAGCAGCTTATGGAGATTGCCGGGGTCGATTATCCCGACCGCGCCGAGCGGTTCGAGGTTGTTTACCACCTGCTGAGCGTCACCCGGAACCACCGCCTGCGCGTCCGCGTCGCGACCGATGAGGCGACCCCGGTGCCGACGATCGTGACGGTATGGCCGGTGGCCGGCTGGCTCGAACGCGAAGTGTTCGATATGTATGGTGTTCTGTTTGGTGGCAATCCCGACCTGCGCCGTATTTTGACCGATTATGGCTTTCAGGGACACCCGCAGCGCAAGGATTTCCCGCTGACCGGCTATGTCGAGATGCGCTATTCCGAAGAGGATAAGCGCGTCGTTTACGAACCGGTGCGGCTGGCGCAGGATTTCCGCAGCTTTGACTTCCTCAGCCCGTGGGAAGGCGCCGATTATGTGCTGCCGGGCGACGAAAAGGCCGGCGGAACCGGCGAGGCGCCGGGCAAGGGCGCCCCGACCCCGATGACCGCCAAGCAGGTGGAAAAGGCGGACGAGAAGGCCGCCGGCAAGGCTGTCGATGCCGAAAAGGCGCCGCCGCCGCCGACGCCGAAGACCACCGATAGCCCCGCGCAGACCGGTGCGGGCGCGAAGGCCGACAAGGCCGCCGCCAAGCCGAGCAAGGATGGCGCCAAGGCGAAGGCTTCGGCCAAGGCCAAGACGCCGGCAACCGCCAAGGCCGAAAAGGCGCCCGCCAAGCCGCGCAAGCCCAAGGCGCCCAAGGATTCAGGAGGTGACGCATGACCGACGCTCCGCAGGTCAAGCATCACGGCAGCGACATGTTCGAAGGCTATCCGGTCGATACGGCCGATACCGCCGGCGATCAGGTCGTCACCAATTACACGATCAACTTTGGCCCCCAGCATCCGGCGGCGCACGGCGTGCTGCGCATGGTGATGGAACTCGACGGCGAGATTATCGAGCGCGTCGATCCGCACGTCGGTCTGCTCCATCGTGGCACCGAAAAGCTGATCGAGTATAAGACCTATTTGCAGGCTTTGCCCTATTTCGACCGGCTCGACTATTGCTCGCCGCTGGGCATGGAGCACAGCTATGTGCTGGCGATCGAAAAGCTGCTCGACCTCGAAGTGCCCGAACGCGCGCAGTATCTGCGCGTGTTGTTCGCCGAGCTGACGCGCATCTGCAACCATATGCTCAACATCGGCAGCCACGTCATGGACGTTGGCGCGATGACGCCGAACCTGTGGGTGTTCGAGCTGCGCGAGGATTGCCTGAACTTCTTCGAACGTGCGTCGGGTGCGCGAATGCACAGCGCCTATTTCCGTCCCGGCGGGGTCCACCAGGATGTGCCCGAAAAGCTGCTCGTCGATATTGGCGAATGGTGCGAGACGCGCCTGCCCAAGCTGTTCGGCGACGCGATGAGCCTGGTGATGGACAATCGCATCTTCAAGCAGCGCAACGTCGATATCGCGACGGTGAGCAAGCAGGATGCGCTGGCCTGGGGCTTTTCCGGCCCGATGATCCGTGGCAGCGGCATCGCGTGGGATTTACGCAAGTCGCAGCCCTATGACGCCTATGCCAAGATGGATTTCGAAATTCCGGTGGGGACGAAGGGCGATTGTTACGACCGCTTCATCGTGCGCGTGCAGGAAGTCTATCAGTCGGCGAAGATCATCAAGCAGTGCCTGCGCGACATGCCCAGCGGCCCGATTGCCAGCCTCGACCGCAAGGTCGTGCCGCCGAAACGCGGCGAGATGAAGCAGTCGATGGAATCGCTGATCCATCACTTCAAGCTTTATACCGAAGGCTTTCACGTCCCGGCGGGCGAAGTCTATGTCGCGACCGAAAGCCCCAAGGGCGAATTCGGCGTCTATCTGGTCAGCGACGGCACCAACAAGCCGTACCGCTGCAAGATCCGCCCGACGGCGTTTTCGCACCTGCAGGCGATGGATTTCATGTGCAAGGGCCACATGCTCGCCGACACCACCGCAATCATCGGCGCCATTGACGTCGTATTTGGAGAGTGTGACCGCTAATGGCCGACGCACCCAATATCCCAGACGAAGCCGAAGTCCGCGCGCGCTGGGGCGCTTTTGCGTGGACCAAGGAAAATGCCGAGAAGGCGAAGGCCGTCATCGCGCGCTATCCCGCGGGGCGCCAGCGTTCGGCGGTGATGCCGCTGCTCGACCTCGCGCAGCGGCAGGTCGGCGCCGAAACACAGACGCAGGGCTGGCTGCCCGTACCGGTGATCGAATACGTCGCCGCCGCGCTCGATATGCCGTTCATCCGCGCCTATGAGGTCGCGACCTTCTACACCATGTACAATCTCGCGCCCGTCGGCCGTTATCATGTCCAGGTGTGCGGGACGACGCCGTGCCTGCTGCGCGGGTCGGACGATGTCATGGCCGCGTGCAAGAACCGCGGCATGGTGAAGGGCAAGACCACGCCCGACGGGTTGTTCACGCTGACCGAGGTCGAATGCATGGGCACCTGTACCAACGCGCCGATGGTCCAGATCAACGACGATAATTTCGAAGACCTGGATTATGACAGCATGACGCGCATCCTCGACGATCTGGCCGCGGGCAAGGCGCCCAAGGCGGGCACGCAGAATGCCCAGCGTCACACGAGCGAGCCCGAAGGCGGCCCGACGACGCTGAAGGACATGGTGTCGTCAAACCACGACTATCGGAAGGAGTGGTAAGCGATGCTCGCCGACAAGGATCGCATCTTCACCAACCTCTATGGCTTTCAGCCGTGGAACCTGAAATCCGCGCAGGCGCGCGGCGATTGGGACAAGACCAAGGATTTGATGAGCCGCGGCCAGGACGCGATCATCGAGGAAATCAAGGCGTCCGGCCTGCGCGGCCGCGGCGGCGCGGGTTTTCCGACCGGGCTCAAGTGGAGCTTCATGCCGAAGGAGCCGCGCGCCGAACGCCCGAGCTTCCTGGTCATCAACGCCGACGAGTCCGAACCCGGATCGTGCAAGGACCGCGAGATCATCCGCCACGATCCGCACAAGCTGATCGAAGGGGCGCTGATCGCGGGCTATGCGATGCGCGCGCGCGCGGCCTATATCTATATCCGCGGCGAGTTCATCCGCGAGGCCGAGACTTTGTTCGCGGCAGTGCAGGAGGCGTATGACGCCGGCCTGCTTGGGAAGAATGCGGCAAAGTCGGGCTATGATTTCGACGTCTTCGTCCATCGCGGCGCCGGGGCCTATATTTGCGGCGAAGAAACCGCGATGATCGAAAGCCTGGAGGGCAAGAAGGGCCAGCCGCGTCTGAAGCCGCCGTTCCCGGCGGGCGCGGGCCTTTACGGCTGCCCGACGACGGTGAACAATGTCGAAAGCATCGCGGTCGTCCCGACGATCCTGCGGCGCGGCGCGCCCTGGTTCGCAAGCTTTGGGCGCGAGAACAACAAGGGCACCAAGCTTTTCCAGATCAGCGGCCATGTCAACAAGCCGTGCGTCGTCGAAGAAGAGATGGGCATCACCTTCCGCGAACTGATCGACACGCATTGCGGCGGCATTCGCGGCGGCTGGGACAATCTGCTCGCGGTGATCCCGGGCGGTTCGTCGGTTCCGCTGGTTCCGGCGGCCGAGATCATGGACGCACCGATGGACTTCGACGGGCTGAAAGCCGTCGGTTCGGGCCTCGGCACCGCCGCCGCGATCGTGATGGACAAATCGACCGACGTGGTTCAGGCGATCAGCCGCATCAGCTATTTCTACAAGCATGAAAGCTGCGGCCAGTGCACGCCGTGCCGCGAAGGCACCGGCTGGATGTGGCGCGTGATGGAGCGGCTGCGCACCGGTGACGCCGACATCAGCGAGATCGACACTTTGTTCGATGTGACCAAGCAGGTCGAGGGCCACACCATCTGCGCGCTCGGCGATGCTGCGGCGTGGCCGATTCAAGGCCTGATCAAGCATTTCCGCCCCGAAATCGAACGCCGCATCCGTGAGAATGGCGGCGCGCTGGAGGCAGCCGAATAATGCCTAAAGTTACCGTAGATGGCGTAGAACTCGACGTGCCGCAGGGCGCGACCGTTCTGCAGGCGTGCGAGATGGCGGGGAAGGAAATTCCGCGCTTTTGTTACCACGAGCGCCTGTCGATCGCCGGCAATTGCCGCATGTGCCTGGTCGAAGTCTCGCCCGGGCCGCCGAAGCCGCAGGCGTCGTGCGCGCTGCCGACCGCCGAAGGGCAGGTGATCAAGACCGACAGCCCGATGGTCAAGAAGGCGCGCGAAGGGGTGATGGAGTTTCTGCTCATCAACCACCCGCTCGACTGCCCGATCTGTGACCAGGGCGGCGAATGCGATTTGCAGGACCAGTCGGTCGCCTATGGCCGCGGTGCCTCGCGCTATGACGAGAATAAGCGCGCCGTGACCGAGAAATATATGGGGCCGATCGTCAAGACGGTGATGACCCGCTGTATCCAGTGCACGCGCTGCGTCCGATTTGCGGAGGAAGTCGCGGGGGTCGAGGATATCGGCGCCATCTATCGCGGCGAGAATATGCAGATCACGTCGTACCTCGAGCGCGCCGTGGCGAGCGAGCTGTCGGGCAATGTCGTCGACCTGTGCCCGGTCGGCGCGCTGACGTCGAAGCCCTATGCCTTTGAAGCGCGGCCGTGGGAGCTTACCAAGACGCTCGGCATCGACATGAGCGACGCGGTCGGCACCAATGTCCGCATCGACAGCCGCGGGCGCCAGGTGCTGCGCGTGCTGCCGCGCGTCAACGACGACGTGAACGAGGAATGGGCGAGCGACAAGACGCGCCACCATGTCGACGGCCTGATCCGTCGCCGCCTCGACCGCCCCTATGTCCGCAAGGACGGTGGGCTCGTCGAAGCGAGCTGGGCCGAAGCCTTTGACGCGATCAAGGCGGCGAACGCCGGATCGTCTGTGGCGGCGATCGCCGGCGACATGGCCGATTGCGAAACGATGTTCGCGGCCAAGGCGCTGGTGAATGCGCTGGGCTCGACCCTGCTCGAAGGGCGCCAGACCGGGCTCGACTATGACGTCACCAGCCTGTCGGCGGTCAATTTCAACACGACCATCGCCGAGGCTGAAAATGCCGATGTGATCCTGCTCGTCGGCACCAATTTGCGCTGGGAAGCGCCGCTGATCAACACCCGCATCCGCAAGGCGGTGTGGAAGAAGGGGGCAAAGGTCTTTGCGATCGGCCCCGAAAAGGATCAGACCTACAAGGTCGAATGGCTCGGCGACGATGCCGCGCTGGTCGCGAAGCTGCCCAAGGCAGCGGCCGACGCGCTGAAGGGCGCCGAACGTCCGCTGATCATCCTTGGCGGCGGCGCGCTCGCGGTGCCCGGCGTTCATGGCGCCGCGCTGGCGCTCGCGAAGAGCGTCGATGCGGTCAAGGACGGCTGGAACGGGTTCAGTGTCGTCCATATGGCGGCGAGCCGCATGGGCGGGCTGATGCTCGGCTATGCGCAGCCCGGCGGCATCAAGGATATTGTCGCGGCCAAGCCGAAGCTGGCCTTTTTCCTCGGCGCCGATGAGGTCGATTTCACGGCCTTTGCCGATACGCTGAAAGTCTATGTCGGCCATCATGGCGACAAGGGCGCCCACGCCGCCGACGTCGTCCTGCCCGCCGCGGCGTGGACCGAAAAGGATTTCACGACCGTCAACACCGAAGGCCGCGTCCAGCGCAGCGACAAGGCGGTGTTCGCGCCCGGCGACGCGCGCGAGGATTGGAGCATTTTCCGCGCGCTCGCCGATGCGCTGGGCGTGAATGTCGGTTTCGACAGCTTTGACGCCTGCCGCGCCGCGATGGTCGCGGCGGTGCCGGCGCTCGGTGTCGAAGGGCTGGCCGATTATGGCTGGTCGGCACCCAAGCTCGATGCAAAGCCTGAGGCGCGCGCGATCCCGTCGCCGATCAAGGATTTCTATCTCACCAACGCCATCTGCCGCGCGTCGCCGACGATGCAGCGCTGCTCGGACGAACTGATCCATGGCGCCCAATTTGCGGAGGCCGCGGAATGACCCCGGTGCATGCCATTGCGTCCATGCTGTTCGTCGGCATGGGCTATGCCGTGTGGCGTGGTTTCAATCCGCGCGGCAAATCGGAAAAGCCGGGCCCGCATAACGGCTGGCGTAACCAGGACGGGGCAGGGCGATGACCGAATTTTTCCAATCCCTCGGCATGTCCTATGAATGGGCGTGGGGCGTCGCGACCGTCGCGGGCATCCTGCTCATCGCGTTGCCGCTGATGCTCAGCGTTGCGATGATCATCTATGCCGACCGCAAGATCTGGGCGGCGATTGCGCTGCGCCGCGGTCCGAACGTCGTCGGCCCCTTTGGCCTGCTCCAGTCGTTCGCCGATGGCCTGAAAGTGTTCCTGCAGGAAACGATCATCCCGTCGAGCGCGAACCGCGGCCTGTTCCTGATCGCGCCGATCATTACCTTCACCGTCGCGCTGCTAGCCTGGGCGGTGATCCCGTTCAATTCGGGCGCGGTGCTCGCCGACATCAACGTCGGGCTGCTCTATATCCTCGCGATCTCGTCGCTCGGCGTTTATGGCGTGATCCTGTCGGGCTGGGCGTCAAACTCGAAATATCCCTTCTTTTCGGCGCTGCGCGCGTCGGCGCAGATGATCAGCTATGAAGTGTCGATCGGTTTCATCCTGATCGGGGTCGTCCTGTGGGCCGACAGCTTCAACATGAACGAGATCGTCAAGGCACAGCAGGGTCACGGGCTGGGGATCGTCAACGCCTTTGGCTTCAACCTGCTGCTCTTTCCGCTCGCGATCATGTTTCTCATTTCGGCGCTTGCCGAAACCGCGCGCGCGCCGTTCGACTTGACCGAAGCCGAAAGCGAGCTCGTCGCGGGCTATCAGACCGAATATTCGTCGATGAGCTTCGCGCTCTTCTGGCTCGGCGAATATGCCAATGTGCTGCTGATGTGCACGCTCAATGCCATCCTGTTCTGGGGCGGTTGGCTGCCGCCGATCGATTGGGCGCCGCTTTATGCCGTGCCGGGCATCGTCTGGCTGTTCGCGAAGATCCTGTTCTTCTTCTTCGTCTTCAGCTGGATCAAGGCGACCGTCCCGCGCTACCGCTATGACCAGCTGATGCGGCTGGGCTGGAAGATCTTCTTGCCGATCTCGCTGATCTGGGTCTTCCTTGTGTCCGGTTATCTGATGCTGACGAGGTATGGGGCATGATCGGGGTTCTCGCACTGACCATCGAAACACCGCCAGTTCACAAATTGGCCGCTCCGGTTATCAATCTGGAGGCGCACTGCCAGATGTATACAAAAGGGCAGGCCCAGTATGATTTGCGGGCCTCACTGAAAGCTGTTCCGGGACAAGGGCATCAGTGGAAATTGGACGGTCCAGCCAGTCCCTACCCGATATTTGATGGGAACGGCTGGCCGGGGCGCAATATCGATTCCCGAACATATCAGTTTGATGTGATCAAGGATCGGAAGCGCTATCGCTATGCCCTGCGCATGGCATATTCGGGTTTCATCAGGGATGAGCCGACAGCCAGAAATGCGGTCATGACTGTATCGGAAGACCGTGACGATACATTTCTATTTGTCGCAAGCGGTATTTGCGACGTTGAAACTTCGAGGCAGTCTATTCAATGACCATCGCCCACTTCGTCAAAACCTTCACCCTCTGGGAGTTTGTGAAGGCGCACGCCCTGACGCTGAAGTACTTCTTCAAGCCGAAGGCGACGATCAACTATCCGTTCGAGAAGAACCCGCTGAGCCCGCGTTTCCGCGGCGAGCATGCGCTGCGGCGTTATCCGAACGGTGAGGAACGCTGCATCGCGTGCAAGCTGTGCGAAGCGGTGTGCCCGGCGCAGGCGATCACGATTGAGGCCGAGCCGCGCGACGACGGTTCGCGCCGCACGACGCGCTATGACATCGACATGACCAAGTGCATCTATTGCGGTTTCTGTCAGGAAGCCTGCCCGGTCGATGCGATCGTCGAGGGGCCGAACTTCGAATTCGCGACCGAAACGCGCGAGGAACTGCTGTATGACAAGGCCAAGCTGCTCGCCAATGGCGACAAATGGGAACGCGCGATCGCGGCGAATCTTGCCGCCGACGCGCCCTATCGATAAGGCGCGCCGCACATGATTCAGCTTATCGCCTTTTATCTTTTCGCCACCATCGTCATCGCCGCCGGTGCGATGGTGATTTTCGCGCGCAACCCGGTCCACAGCGTCATGTGGCTGATCCTCGCCTTTTTCAACGCGGCGGGGCTGATGCTGCTCGCGGGCGCCGAATTCATCGCGATGCTGCTTGTCATCGTCTATGTCGGGGCGGTCGCGGTGCTGTTCCTGTTCGTCGTGATGATGCTCGACATCGACTTTGCCGAACTGCGCGCGGGTTTCGTCCGCTATCTGCCGCTTGGCGCGCTGGTCGCGATCATCCTGGCGGCCGAGCTGATCTTTGCGGTCGGCGCATGGAGCGCGGGCGGGGTCGATCTGGCCGCGCGCACCGCGCCTGCCGTGACCGACAAGAGCAATATCCAACAGGTCGGCGAGCTGCTGTACACGCGCTACATCTTTCTGTTCGAGGCGGCGGGCATCGTCCTGCTCGTCGCGATGATCGGCGCGATCGTGCTCACCCATCGCCAGCGTGGCGGAGTGCGGGCGCAGAATATCGGTCAGCAGGTGCGCCGCCGTCCGCAGGATGCGACGCGCCTTGTCGATCCGGGCACCGGGCAGGGGGTTGAACTGTGATTTCCGTCGGCCATTATCTTGCCGTTTCGGCGGTACTGTTCACGCTGGGCGTGCTCGGCATCTTCATCAACCGCAAGAATATCATCGTCATCCTGATGGCGATCGAACTGATCCTGCTTGCGGTGAACATCAATCTGGTCGCGTTCAGCGCCGCGCTGGGCGACATGGTCGGCCAGGTGTTCTCGATGTTCGTGCTGACCGTCGCTGCCGGTGAGGCGGCGATCGGCCTCGCCATTCTTGTTGTCTATTTCCGCGGCCGCGGCACCATTGCCGTCGACGATGCCAACCGGATGAAGGGGTAAGCCGGTGATTCAGGCGATCGTATTCCTGCCGCTTCTGGCGGCGCTTGTCGCAGGCCTTGGCCAGCGCGTTATCGGCAACACGGCGTCAAAGCTGGTGACGACCGGCGCGCTGTTCACAAGCTGCGCGCTCAGCTGGCCGATTTTCCTGTCGTTCATCGGCGGAACCGGCGAAGCAGGCGTCGTGCCGGTCTTGCACTGGGTCACGTCGGGCACGCTCAGCTTTAATTGGGAATTGCGGGTCGATGCGCTGACGTCGGTGATGCTCGTCGTCATCACGACCGTATCGGCGCTCGTCCACCTTTATAGCTGGAGCTATATGGAGGAAGACCCGGACCAGCCGCGCTTCTTTGCCTATCTCTCGCTTTTCACCTTCGCGATGCTGATGCTCGTGACCGCGAACAATCTGGTCCAGATGTTCTTCGGCTGGGAAGGCGTGGGCCTCGCATCCTATCTGCTCATCGGCTTCTGGTACAAAAAGCCGAGCGCCAATGCCGCCGCGATCAAGGCGTTCGTCGTCAACCGCGTCGGCGATCTTGGTTTCATGCTTGGCATTTTCGGCACTTTCCTGGTGTTCGGGACCGTTTCGATCCCCGAAATTCTGGCCGCTGCGCCGGGCATGGCGGGATCGACGATCGGTTTCATGGGCATGCGCCTCGACACGATGACGATCCTTTGCCTGCTGCTGTTCATCGGTGCGATGGGCAAGTCGGCGCAGCTTGGCCTGCACACATGGCTTCCCGACGCGATGGAAGGCCCGACCCCGGTGTCGGCGCTGATCCATGCCGCGACGATGGTGACTGCCGGCGTGTTCATGGTCTGCCGCCTGTCGCCGATGTTCGAAACGAGCGAAGTCGCGCTGGGCGTCGTCACCTTTGTCGGCGCTGCGACCTGTCTGTTCGCGGCGACCGTGGGCACGACACAGTGGGACATCAAGCGCGTCATCGCCTATTCAACCTGTTCGCAGCTTGGCTATATGTTCTTTGCGGCGGGTGTCGGCGCCTATGGCGCGGCGATGTTCCACCTGTTCACGCACGCTTTCTTCAAGGCGCTGTTGTTCCTGGGTGCCGGTTCGGTGATCCATGCGATGCATCACGAACAGGACATGCGCTATTATGGCGGCCTTCGTAAGCATATCCCGATCACCTATTGGGCGATGATGATGGGTACGCTGGCGATCACCGGCGTCGGGATCGTCAATGTGTTCGGCTTTGCCGGCTTCTATTCCAAGGACGGCATCCTTGAGGCCGCCTTTGCTGCCGGCGGCGGCGGCCAGGTCGCTTTCTGGGTCGGCATCTTTGCCGCGCTGCTGACCAGCTTCTATTCGTGGCGCCTCGTCTTCCTGACCTTCCACGGCAAGCCGCGGTGGGAACAGAGCGAGCATATCCAGCACGCCGTTCACGACCATCATGGTCATGAAGGCCATGAGGCGCATGATCATGCCGCCCACGGCCACGCACATGACAGCGACGGCACGGCGGGCTATCACCCGCATGAAAGCCCCTGGCCGATGCTGGTGCCGCTGGTGGTGCTGTCGATCGGCGCGGTGCTTGCCGGCTATTTGTTCAAATATCCGTTCATCTATCCCGAAGAAGGCCTGGCCTTCTGGAACGGCAGCCTTGCCTATGACGCGCATCTGATGCACGCCGCGCACGAGGTTCCGACCTGGGTGAAATGGACGCCCTTCACGGTGATGGCGATCGGCCTGTTCCTTGCCTGGAACAGCTACATCCGCAATCCGTCGTTGCCGGCGAAGTTCGTGGAACAGTTCAGCCTGCTGCACCAGTTCCTTTATAACAAATGGTATTTCGACGAGTTGTACAACGTGCTGTTCGTAAAGCCCGCCTTTGCGATCGGCCGCTTCTTCTGGAAGCGCGGTGACGAAGGTACGATCGATCGCTTCGGCCCCGACGGCGCCGCGGCGCTCGTCCAGGGTGGCACAAGGCTCGCGGTGCGGCTGCAATCGGGTTATGTTTATGGATATGCGTTCGTGATGCTGCTGGGGCTTGTCGGCCTTGCCAGCTGGGCCATGGTGAATTTCCTGTGAGCGGCGGTATGGGCATGCTTTCGCTGATGCTGGCGGTCCCCGCGATCGCCGCCATCGTCTGTCTGTTCGTCGCCGACAAGGCGGCGCGCTGGACCGCGCTTGGCGCGACGCTGATCAATCTGGCGCTGGGCATCATGATGTGGGCGCAGTTCGACGTCGGCGGTGCGCAGTGGCAGTTCACCGAACGCGCCGACCTGTTCGGCCGTTTCCAGTGGGCGCTCGGCATCGACGGTATGGCGCTGATGCTGATCATGCTCAGCGTCTTCCTGATGCCGCTGTGCATTCTTGCCAGCTGGGACGCGATCAGCAAGCGCGTCGGCCTGTACATGGCGATGTTCCTGGCCATGGAGACGATCATGATCGGCGTCTTTGCGGCGCAGGACCTGATCCTTTTCTATATCTTCTTCGAAGCCGGGCTGATCCCGATGTATTTCATCATCGGCATCTGGGGCGGCCAGAACCGCATCTATGCGGCGTTCAAATTCTTCCTCTACACGCTGCTCGGCTCGGTGCTGATGCTGATCGCGATGATCGCGATGATCCGCGAGGCGGGGACGACCGAGATTCCGGTGCTGCTGAACTATGACTTCCCGGTCGAGATGCAGACATGGCTGTGGCTGGCCTTTTTCGCCAGCCTGGCGGTCAAGATGCCGATGTGGCCGGTCCACACCTGGCTTCCCGACGCGCACGTGCAGGCGCCCACAGCAGGGTCGATGATCCTGGCGGGCGTTCTGTTGAAGATGGGCAGCTATGGCTTCATCCGCTTCATGATGCCGATGTTCCCCGACGCATCGGCGCAGCTGATGTGGCTGGTGTTCATCCTGTCGATGATCGCGGTGGTTTATACCAGCCTCGTTGCGCTGGTTCAGAACGACATGAAGAAGCTGATCGCTTATTCGTCGGTCGCGCACATGGCGATCGTCACGGCAGGCCTGTTCGCCTTTAACCAGCAGGGGATCGAAGGCGCGCTGATCATCATGCTCAGCCATGGTGTCGTGTCGGCCGCGCTCTTCTTCTGTGTTGGGGTGATCTACGACCGCCTGCACACCCGCGAGATCGACCGTTACGGCGGGCTTGCGGTGAACATGCCGGCCTATGCGATCTTCTTCATGCTGTTCACCATGGCGTCGATCGGCCTTCCGGGCACCAGCGGCTTTGTCGGCGAGTTTCTGAGCCTGCTCGGCATTTACGAAGCGTCGAGCCTTGTCGCCTTTGTCTGCACCACCGGCATCATCCTGGGTGCCGCCTATATGCTCTATCTTTATCGCCGCGTGGTTTTCGGCGATCTCACCAAGGACGATGTGAAGGCCATGACCGACCTCAATCCCCGCGAATGGGCGATCATGGCCCCGCTCGCCGCCGTGGCGCTGTGGATGGGTGTCTATCCCGAAAGCTTCCTCGCGCCGATGCGCGGCGACGTGACGACGGTGGTGGCGCGGCTTGCGCCCGCCAAACCTGCGGGCGACGCGCATCTTGCGATGGGCAAGCCAAAGGCCGCGGCTGACGGCGAAGCGCATGGCGAAGGTGCTGCCCAGGGCGGCGGTCATCACGGGGGAGGCGTCCAATGACCGCCGATCTCGCGCTCATCTGGCCCGAACTGATCCTGACGATCGGCGGGCTCGTCACGCTGTTGCTCGGCACCTTCCTCGGCGATCGCCAGGTCGGCACCTATCAGCTCAGCGCCATGCTCACGCTCGCCGCCGCGGCTGCGGCGGTGGTCGCGCTGTTCGGGGTCGATACGACGGTTTTTTCCGGCACGCTGTCGGTTGACGGTTTCGGCGGTTTCGCCAAGCTGCTGATCTATGCCGCGAGCTTTGTCTGCGTGCTGATCGCTCCGCGTTTCTTCGGCAGCGCGATGCGCGCCGAATATCCGACGCTGATCCTGTTCGCGGCGCTGGGCATGGGCATCATGGCCTCGTCGCGCGATCTGGTGACGCTCTATATCGGGCTCGAACTCAACAGCCTCGCCGCCTATGTCCTCGCCAGCTTCATGCGCAGCGACGACCGGTCGAGCGAAGCGGGCCTCAAATATTTCGTTCTGGGCGCCCTGGCATCGGGGATGCTGCTCTATGGCATTTCGCTGCTCTACGGCTTCGCGGGCAGCACCGAATTCGCCAAGATCGCGGCCGCGATGAGCGGTGAGATCAACATCGGCCTGCTGTTCGGGATCGTCTTCGTGATCGCAGGGCTGGCGTTCAAGATCAGCGCGGTGCCGTTCCACATGTGGACCCCCGACGTCTATGAAGGCGCACCGACCCCGGTGACGACCTTCTTCGCCAGTGCGCCCAAGGTGGCGGCGATGGCGCTGATGACCCGCGTGGTGATCGACGCGATGGGTCCGGCGATCGGCGCGTGGCAACAGATCGTCATCTTCCTCGCGCTCGCCTCGATCATCCTCGGTGCGGTCGGCGCGATCGGGCAGAAGAATATCAAGCGCCTGCTGGCCTATTCGTCGATCAACAATGTCGGTTTCATCCTGATCGGCCTTGCGGCGGGAACGCAGCAGGGGGTCGAGGCGGTGCTGACCTATCTGGTCGTTTACGTCGTCACGACGATCGGCGCCTTTCTGGTCGTGCTGCAACTGCGCGATGCCGACGGCAATCAGGTTGAAAGCATCCCGGCGCTCGCGGGCCTGTCGCAGCGTCGTCCCGGCCTTGCCGCGGCGATGGCGGTATTTCTGTTCAGCCTGGCCGGCATCCCGCCGCTCTTTGGTTTCTGGCCGAAGTATCTGGTGTTCGAGGCGGCGGTAAACGCCAACCTCGTGCCGCTGGCGGTCGCAGGTATCGTCGCCTCGGTGATCGGCGCCTATTATTATATCGCGATCATCAAGACGATGTATTTCGACGACAAGTCGGACGTCGAAATGCCCGCGGGTGACAGCGTAATCGTCGAGGATGCGGTGATCACGGCCAGCGCGCTGTGGCTGTCGGTTGTCGGCTATCTGTTCATTCCGGTTCTGGCGGTGGTTTCGGCCAGCGCCGCAGCGGTGCTGTTCTGATCCCGCCGATCGAGCGGATTCAGCAGACTGGCTCTACCAACGCCGACCTGCTGGCGCGGCTGGCGGGCGGCGAACATATCGGCGAGGGGCATTGGCTCGTCGCCGATCGTCAGACCGCCGGGCGCGGCCGTCTCGGGCGGGCCTGGGGCGATGGCCAGGGCAATTTCATGGGCTCGACCGTCGTCCATCTGACGGCAAGCGACCCTTCGCCTGCGACGCTGTCGCTGGTCGCCGGGGTCGCGCTGGCCAAGGCGGTGATCGCTCTGGCACCGGGTCTGGGCTTTCAGCTTAAATGGCCCAATGATCTGTTGATCGATGGCGCGAAGTGTGCCGGTATCCTGCTCGAGCGGACGGGCAACAGCGTTGTGATGGGGATCGGCGTCAACCTGCTCGTCGCCCCCGAACTGCCCGACCGCCCCACCGCGACGCTGAAGAGCCTGGGTGCCGATGTCGACCGCGACCGTTTCGCCGAGCTGTTGGCGGTGTCGATGATCGACACGCTGTGGGCATGGCGACAGGAAGGTACCGGGGCGATCGTAAGGGCCTGGTTGCCCTATGGCCATCCGGTGGGGACGCCGCTGCGCGTGTCGGAGCAAGAGGTCGACGGCTATTTCGACGGGTTGGCGCCCGATGGTGCGCTACGCTTGCGCCGCGCCGACGGCGAGACCATGGTGATTCACGCCGGTGACGTCGAACTGCGGCGCCCGGTGAGGGAAGGGGACTAGCCCGTGCTGCTTGCCATCGATGTCGGCAACACCAACGCCAAATTCGCGCTGTTTCGCGGCGCCGAACTGCTTGCGCGCTGGCGCATCGCGACCGACGATCGGCGCACCGCCGACGAATATGCCGTCTGGCTGGACCAACTTTTGCGGCTCGACGGCCATGAGCGCGCCGACGTCGATGCCGTCATCATCTCGACCGTGGTGCCGCGCGCCCTGCATAATCTGCGCCTCTTGTCGCAGAAATATTTTGGCGTCGAAGCGTTGATCGCCGGGCGGGATCCCGTGAACTGGAGCTTTGCGCTGAAGGTCCAGGACCCGCAAGCGGTCGGAGCCGACCGCGCGGTCAACGCGATTTCGGCGCAGGCCATCGAACCGGGCAAGGACAAACTGGTGATCAGCTTTGGCACCGCGACGACGCTCGACCATATCGGACCCGATGGCGCCTATCTGGGCGGCATCATCGCGCCGGGGGTCAATTTGTCGCTGGAGGCGCTGGTTGCCGCCGCGGCGAAGCTGCCGCGCATCGCCATAGAGGCGCCCACGATCGACGGCGTGATCGGTCGCACCACCGAAAGCCAGATGCTGATCGGGATTTATTGGGGTTATGTATCGATGATTGAAGGGCTGATCGGCCGCATGAAGGCCGAAATCGGCAAGCCGCTGACCGTGATCGCCACGGGTGGCCTTGCGTCGCTGTTTCAGGAACAGGCGCATCTGTTCGACCGGATCGAGCCCGACCTGACGCTCAACGGCCTGATGCACCTTCATGCGCAGCGGAGCGACACGATATGACGACGCCCGGCAAGGAACTGCTTTTCGTTGCGCTCGGCGGGTCGGGCGAGATCGGCATGAACGCCAATCTATATGGTTGCGACGGAAAATGGATCATGCTCGACCTTGGCGTGACCTTTGGTAGCCATGATTATCCAGGCATCGATATCGTCATGCCCGATCTGGAGTTTATCGAGGACCGCCGCGCCGATCTGCTCGGCATCGTGCTGACGCACGGGCACGAGGATCATATCGGCGCGATCCCCTATCTGGCGGCCGACCTTGGCGTTCCGCTTTATGCCAACCGGTTTACCGCGGGGCTGATCGCGCACAAGCTCGCCGAGGAAGGGCTGGAAAAAGAGGTCGAGATCAAGGTCGTCGATATCGACGAAAGCTTTAAGGTTGGACCTTTCGGTATCCGCCTGATGCCGCTCGCCCATTCGATCCTGGAAATGAGCGCGGCGGTGATCGACACCCCCTATGGCCGCGTTTTTCATACCGGGGACTGGAAGCTTGACGACGATCCGGTGCTGGGTACGCCATCGAGCGCGGCGGCGCTGACCGCAATCGGCGACGAGGGCGTCGATGTGCTCGTCTGCGATTCGACCAATGCCTTCAATCCACAGGCGTCGGGCAGCGAAGGCGGCGTGCGCGACGGGCTGCTCGCTGCGGTCGGCGCGGCGAAGGGGCGGGTGATCGTGACCACCTTTGCCTCCAACGCCGCGCGGTTAAAGACGCTGGGCGATGTCGCGCGCGCGACCGGACGCCAGCTTTGCGTCGCGGGGCGCTCGCTCGACCGCATATTGGGGGTCGCGCGTTCGGTCGGCTATCTCAAGGATTTCCCGCCGACGGTCGATTTCGATGAAGCGATGCGGCTGCCGCGCGACAAGCTGATGGTGATCGCCACGGGCGGGCAGGGCGAACCGCGCGCCGCGCTGGCGCGGATGGCCGCCGACGTCCATCAGATCAAGCTGGAGGCGGGCGACACCGTCGTCTTTTCTTCCAAGCAGATCCCCGGCAACGAGGTGGCGATCGGACGGATCATGAACCAGCTCGCGGCCAAGGACGTGCTGACCGTTACCGAGAAACAGGCGCATATCCACGTCAGCGGGCATCCCGGCCAGCCGGAACTTGCCGCGCTTTACGGCTGGTTGCAGCCGAAGCTGGTCCTTCCGGTGCATGGCGAGATCCGCCATATGCACGAACAGGCGCGTTTCGCGCTGGAAAAGGGCGTTCCCGACACGTTGGTACAGGAAAATGGTGATCTGGTTCGCCTGTCGCCGGGGCCCGCGCGGATATTGGAACGGGTGCGGGCCGGGCGCCTGATCCTCGATGGCGACGTGATCTTGCCCGCCGATGGAGAAACGATCAACGAACGGCGCAAGCTGGCGCTGAATGGCCAGATGTCGGTCGCCGTGGTGCTCGACGGCAACCGTTTCGTCGGCAGCAAGATCCAGTATCGCGGCGTGCCGGTCGAGGATGACCGCGAGGCCTTTCTGGAAGAGATGAACGAGGCCGCCGAACAGGCAGCGTCCAAGCCCGCCCGCGACCGCGAAGCACTGAAAGAGGCGATCCGCCTTGGCGTGCGGCGGATCGCAACCGACTGGACCGGGAAAAAGCCCGTCGTCGATGTGTTGATTGTGGATATTTGACCGATGAAATGGACTTCCGCCCTTGCCATTTTCGGCCTGTTCTGGGTGTTCAGCGCCTTTTTCGTGCTGCCCTTTCACGGCCGCCGCGCCGCCGATGACGCGGTGCCGATGGTCAGGGGGCAGGAACCGGGCGCCCCCGCGCATTTCCGTCCTGGGCGCATCCTGATCCAGATGACGATTGCCGCAGCAGTGGCCTTCGTCATCTATTATATCGCCTATGTGAACGGTTGGGCCGACCCCGATGTACTGAGCGGCAGAGCCTGATCGGCAGGCCCGCCGAGCTGTTTTTTCAGGAACAGGCGCGGATAGAAGGGCGCCGGCCCATCAATCCGTCCGAACAACGCGAAGCCGCGGCGTTCATAGAAGCCGCGCGCCTGAAAGGCGTGGGTATCGAGATATATGTGATGGCAACCGCGGTTCCGCGCTTCGCTCTCGGCAAGGTCCAGTAGCTGCGTACCCAGCCCCTGTCCGCGTAACCCGGCGGGCAGGGCGATCATCTCGATGTGAAAGCCGCCCCAGCGTGACGAACCGATCAGGCCGCCAATCACGGTGCCCGCTTCGTCGACGACCAGCGCGGCAAACTGCTGATTGTCGAGCAGCGCTACGGTTTCGCGCGTGAACTGCCGCAACTGGTCCAGAACGACCTGCCGGTCCGCGGCGTCGGGTGTATTGGTCGTACGGATCGAAACGCGGTTCATACCCCGCGTCCATAGTCAGGCCGGGCCGTCGCGCCGATATTCCGACCGGCGCACCGCCCCCCGCAACCGTCAGCCGCGCAGGCGGTCGATTGCCTGGGCGAGCGCGACATAAAGCTTGCCGATGTCGGACGAGAGCAGGGTGACGCTGATCGCTGACCCGTCGCGTGCGCCCATCAACAGCCGCAGCATCGCCTCGAAATCGTGGATATACTGGTTCACAGCCGCGTGGAACGCATCGTCATTCTGGTAGAGCCGCAGTATTTCGCGTGCTTCGCCATTTTCGACGAGCTTGACCGCGCGCCGGGCAAAGACGCCGCGATCGCCCTTCATATAAGCGTCCCAAGCGGTGTCGCTGACTTCGCTCGACAGGATCTTGGTGACGTCAATCGCGGTCGATTTGAGCGCTTCGGTCAGGATACCGACCTGTTTCGCCAGCGAATCGCGATCGACGGCGGCGATCGCCTGTTCGGCCTCGATCACCCGCGCCTCGACATTGGCGCTGGTGTCCATGATCGTGATGAGCTGGCGCATCAGGCGGTCGGCGGCGCTGTTCGCGGCGGACACCGCGCGCTGCGACGCTTCCTCGATCGCCGTGAGCTGCGCCATCACTTCGGTCTTGAACGCCGCTCCAACCGCGTCGCTCGCGGCGCTTTCCATCGTGTCCCGCGTGCTCGCAACCAGCTTGTCGAGAAGCTGCCGTGCCTCCAGCGCCGCAGAATCAGCGGTCCCGCGCACCTCGTCGAGCGTCGCGATCATCCGTGCGCCGCCTTGTTCCGCAAATTCGTCGGCTCCGTCGCGCAGCTTGGCCAAGGCCGCATCGGCGTTGCCGAGCGCTGCATTCAACCGTTCGGCGAGCGCTTCCTGGCTGTCCGACTGTTCCGCCATGCGGCTTTCATTGGTCTCGAGCGTCGATTTGACCGCATTGACATGCGACAAGGTCGACTGGGCAACGAGTTCGGATGCCTCGAGCATCGGTTTCAGCTGGGCCAGCGCGGTTTGCGTGGTCTTTCCATGCTGGGTCATGCGGTCGAGCGCATGAGGCAGCGTTTCGTCGAGCTCGCGCGTCACCGCGTCGAGCGCCAACAGCAGCGATTCAGCGCGCCCGATCAACTGCTGGGCCGAATTATTGCCGCTGGTCACTTCGGCCATGAAGGCGGCAAGCTGTTCTTTGGTATCGCCGATCGAGCGCCCGATGACGCCGGTGCTGGCCGAAACCGACACATCGAGCACCTCCAGCTGCTGCCCGACCTCTGCGACATGCGCGGCAAAACTTGCCGCCAGTGCCTCGCTGGCCGCCCCATGGGCCGCAAGCTGCACCCCCATGGCATCGCCAGCCTCGCGGGCTCCGGCGAGCTTTTCGTCCATCTGGGCCGCGGCGGCATCGACATTGTTACGAAAGCCACGCCAGCTTTGGTCCATCTGACCCGTGATCGCCGCGATGGTGGCCGCCATATGTTCGCCGATCGCGGCACTTTTTTCGCTGATGTCGGCCAGGGCGACCTTGTGGGTTTCGGCGACCGTGGCTGATGCGGCGACCAGACCAGCCTCGGTCTCCCGCGCCTGTTCGCCGAGCGCGCCCATCGCCTCGTGCAAGCTGGCGGCGGACGCCTCGTTCGCCTGTGCCGCGCGGGTGGCTTCGTCGGCCAGCGCCGCAAGCCTGGCTTCCAGATTGGCGCCCTGTTGGTGCGCGACCAATCCGGCCTCGCGGAAATTCACCGCCAGTCGCTGCGCAACATCGTCGATTCGCGGCAGTCCGGCGAGCAGGCCGTCCATCCGCTGCATCGCCACATCGCCCGAACGTGCGAGCTGGTCATGCGCATTGGCGATCACCGATGCGTTGCTGGCCAGCTTGTCGCTGCTTTCGTTGAGGCGGAGCACCGTGTCGATGCCCAACTGCTGAACGGCACGCGCCTGGTCGGACAATTGCTTCTGCGCTTCGGTCAGCGCCTGGCCGAGCTGAGCCATCGACTGGTTGAGCGCCAGATTTTCGGCTCGCAGCCCTGCCGCGACCCGCGCGAAACGGGCCTGTTCCGAACGCCCCGATCGCAGCAGCGCCATCCACAGCACTGCAAGCAGGGTCAGCGGCATGGCGATGGTGGCAAGCAAAGCGGGCCAGTCGGTAAGCGCCGGCGCGCGCGCAAAGCCCAGCGTTGCAACGTAGAGCGCGAATCCGGTCCAGCCGAGCGCGAGCAGCACGAGCAGAACCGGCGCCCCGCGGTCGCGCCAGACGGACGGCGCGGCAGAGGAGATATCGTCGTCGATAATTTCAGCTTCGGCTAATGCCGACATGTCGAGCCAATCCCGTTCGGTCGCTGCGTCAGCGCGGGAGGCGGGCACGGTTTCAGCCGCCGCGGCGGGCGCGGGCGTCTGGCTGTCACCTTCCTGGTTTGCCGCGGTATCCCGCCACAATCCGACGATTTTCTTTTCCCCCGTCATCGGGGCATCTTAGCACCAAATGCCCGCCATGAAACGGAAACTTAACCATGGGGTGACAAGGCTGTGGAATGTCGTTCGATAGTGGCCCGCTGGATCGGTATCTGAACGCTGCCGTGGGGGACGATCCCGCGGTGGCGATGGACCTGCGTGCGGCCCTTGTCGGCGGCGCCCGCGAACTGTCCGACCTGATGCGCCGGTCGCGGTGCGACGCCAACTGGAATGTCGCGGCACTACGGCTGAAGGGGCTTGCGGGGACGTTCGGGATCGTTCCGCTGATCGAACTGGCCGAAGCCGCGATGGCGGGCGCGCCCGGCGATCCGGCTGTCCTGCGCCAGATAAACGAAGCGATCGACCGCCTCGACTGACGCGCAGCGCGGACGCTTCAGGTTCAATCGCCGTTCAGCGGCGCTCCTCCACAATTAAATCGATACCGGCTGTCTTGCCTTGGCAACGCTACGGGTTTAGCCGCGTTGACGAACTGCGGTCGAACCTGGGTGCACCCCGGGCAGGCGGTCGTTTTCATGAGGAGAGATTTTGATGTTCACCCGTTTTCGCTCGATGTCGGCAACAGCGATGGCCGCTGTGCTCGGTTGCGCGCTGATGGTGACCGCCGCACCGGTTTCGGCGAAGGAAAAGCCCAAGAAGGGCAAGGAAGAAGAAGCGAGCAAGGGCAAACAGTTATCGCCGAGCCGCGAGTTCTCGCCGGCCCTGAAAAAGCTGACCGATGCGGCTGGTAAAAAGGACGCCGCAGCCCTGCAAGCGGCCCTGGCCGAGGCGGAGACCACCGCGACGAAGCCCGACGACCAGTATCTTACGGCCTTCTATCGCCTGCAGCTTGGCATCATGAACAAGGATCAGGCGATTCAGGGGCAGGCGCTCGACGCGCTCCTCGATTCCGGCCTGACACCGGATGAAAGCCTGGCGCCCTATAATTTCTTCTCGGGCAATTTTGCCTATGGCGCCAAGGACTATGCAAAGGCGGTCAAGCGGCTCGAAGCGGCGAAGGCTGCCGGGTCGGCCGAACCTGCGCTGCCCGCGATCCTTATGGACAGCTATCTGAATCTCGGCCAGGTCGATCAGGGCTGGGCGATTGCCAAGGCGGCGATCGAGGCGGCACGCGCCGCCGGCCAGCGTCCGGGCGAGGATCTTTACGTCCGTCCGGCACAGGCTTTTCAGAAAGCGAACCGCGTCAACGACACGCTGGACGTGCTGACGATGCGCGTACAGGATTATGGGATGCCCGCGACCTGGCGCAACACGCTGTACATCATGTTGCAGCAGTCGGGCGGCGACAAGGAGCTGAACCTCGACATCCTGCGCCTGATGCGCGCGACGGGTGCGATGACCGAACGGGCCGAATATTCCGAATATGCGGCGCTGGCGACCGAAGCCGGCTATCCAGGTGAAGTCGTGTCGCTGATCAAGGAAGGTCAGGCGAAGGGCGTGATCAAGGCCGGTGACGCGCATTTCGGCGGCATCCTTGAATCGCAGACGCCGCGTGCCCGCGACGATGCCGCTGCACTGGCGGCCGATTCGGGCAAGCCGGCGACCAAGGCCAATCCGAAGATCGCGCTCGGCACCGCCGATGCGTTGGTCGGCAATGGCGATTATGCCAAGGCGATTCCGTTGTATGAAGCCGCGATTGCCGGCGGCAACCCGATGGCGCAGTACCGCCTGGGCGTGGCACAGGTTCTAGCCGGGCAGGGCGACGCCGCGGCGGCCTCGCTCGCCAAAGTGTCCGGCACGCGCCAGCGGCTGGCCCAATTGTGGACTATCCGCGCAAAGGCGTCCCCCGCCTCCTGATCCGATCGGAATAAAAATGGGCGCCATTCCCTGACGGGAGCGGCGCCCATTTTCATGGATGGCGAAAGATGCGGGTCAGGCGTCGACCGGAATACCCGCCAGTTGCTTGGCTGTGCGAATGGTCAGCGACGTTTTGACGCTGGTTACGTTGGGCGCCGACGTCAAGTGTGCGGTCAGGAAGGACTGAAAGCTCTGCAGATCGCGCGCGACGACTTTCAACAGAAAGTCGATTTCGCCGTTCAGCATATAGCATTCGCGAACTTCGGGCAGTCCGCCGATATAATCCTCGAACGCTTTCAGGTCGGATTCGGCCTGGCTGCGCAAGCTGACCATCGCGAACACGGTAATACCATATCCAAGCTTCGCAGCATCAAGGTCGGCATGATAGGAGCGAATGACCCCGGTTTCCTCGAGCGCCCGCACGCGGCGGAGGCAGGGAGGGGCGGTCAAACCCACCATTTGCGCCAATTCTACGTTGGTTATACGCCCATTTTTCTGCAATTCGCCTAGGATCTGAAGGTCGATCTGATCGAATTTCTGGCTTGCCATCTCTGAAACTTCCATTTGGAATAACTGTGGCAACCATAATAATATTTCAGACGAATGCAATTGTCCCACAATGCGACGGGAATGGTTAAGACCCTTTCATGACCGCATGATTCACGCTAGCCGCTAAACATACGCTAACCAAAGACAAGGGTGTGGGGCCAGCTCGCGTGACTTCTGACTCGATGATCGCGACAATCTTGCGGCAAGCGCCGACCGACCGGCGCGCCGGTATCACTGCGTGGCGACAGTTGACCGATATTCTGGCCCAGCGGGGTAATCAACTGGGCGAATCCGATATTCGACGCAGCCTGCACGCGCTGGCGGTGTTACGGCGGCAGGTTCCCGAAAATATACGCCGTGACTGTGCACTGGCGATCGCCCGGCACGGCCGGTTTGCGCCGCTGGTCGCCTTTTATGCGAATGATGTGCCCGCGGTTTCGGTCGCGATGTTGCGCCACGCCCGTCTGGCCGAGGCCGATTGGCTGGCGCTGCTTCCTGCAACCGGTGCGACGGCGCGTTCGGTGTTGGCCGGGCGCGAGGATCTGCCGCAAGGCGTGCGTCGGGCGCTGGTCAGCCTGGGCGCCGCCTCGGTCGCCTTGCCCCAGCCCGAAGCCAACGAAAGCGCGGTCATCGCCGAGGCTGCCCCGAACGGAGCACCGCAGTCGGCCGTGGGCCGCGAAGAAGCCGCCGAAAGCGGAGCCAGCCAGATCAGCGAACTGGTGCGGCGGATCGACAAATTCCAGTCGGCCCGTGCCCAGCCATCGCCGCGTGGAAGCAAGGGGCCAGCCAGCCCGCGCACCGCCTTTCGGTTCGAAACCGGTCCCGACGGCGTCGTCAACTGGGTCGAGGGCATCGCGCGCGGTGCCGCGATCGGTCTGTCGATCGCCGAGGCGGCATTTGGCGGAGAACCAGGCACCGACAATGCGGCTGCCGGAGCATTTCGCCAGCGTGCGGAGATCGTCAACGCCCGCATGATGTTGGAGGGCGCCGCCACCGAATCCGGGGAATGGCGTTTTTCGGCCTTGCCATGGTTCGATCCGGCGACCGGACAGTTTCGAGGCTATCGCGGCAGCGCACGGCGCCCGCTGCGCAGCGAGACCCCCTATGGCCGCTCACCGATCCAGGAATCGGGCGATTCGATCCGTCAGCTGATTCACGAACTGCGCAGTCCGCTGAATGCCATTTCGGGCTTTGCGCAGATCATCTCGGGCCAGATGTTCGGACCGGTCAGCGGCGCCTATCGCGCCATGGCCGAAACGATCGTCACCGATGCCGCGTCGGTTCAGGCGATCATCGATGACCTCGATACCGCGACGCGCGAACCTCCGGCGACCACACCGCTTTCCGTCGAGGAGACGGTCGACCTGATCGGCGTTTTGTCGCATGTCGAAAGCGACCTTGCGCCCTTGCTGGCCGAACAGCATGTCGACCTCAGCATTTCGCGGGTCGGGGGACCGTTCATCACCCGTTCGGGCGATGCGAATGCGCGCCGCATGATCGGACGGCTGATGACGGCGCTGGTCGATATTTCCGAAGCGGGAACGATGCTCGTCGGCCAGCTTGTGACCGAATCGGCCCATGACGACATGCTGCAACTGCGGATCGTCCGCCCGGCATCGATCCGTTTCGCCTCTGCCGCGGATCTTCTCGATCCGGGTTTCAGCCCGGAGGGCGAGGCGCCGGGCGCCGCGATCCTCAGCCTTGGCTTTTCGCTGCGGCTGGTCGACAGCCTCGCGCGCGGCATCGGCGGGCGCCTCGATATCGGGCATAACGCCTTGACCTTGCATCTTCCTTCGGCCAACCCAAGGGCCGCCGTCGGGGTCGATGCCCCTCAGGATGCCCAACAGAGCGAATGAACCGCGCCAGGGGCCGCCACGGCAAAAGGGGGCAATGGTGCAGCCTGGGGGCGATTTCTTTTCCTATCCCTGCCAACGCGACCTGATCGCGCTGGCGGATGACGAGCGCCCGCGTTTCTGGGTGACGATCGACACAGAAGAGGAATTTGACTGGAGCGCGCCCTTTTCGCGCACCGGGCATCGCCTTGATTCGGTTCCTGCCCTGGCCGATTGCCAGACCTATTTCGAACGCGCCGGTGTCTGTCCCATCTATCTGGTCGACTGGCCGGTCGTCGCCGACGATCGGGCGATAGCGATACTGAAAGCGCCCATGGAAGCCAATCGCTGCGAAATCGGCGCGCAATTGCATCCATGGGTGACACCTCCGTTCGACGAGGAGGTCAACGATCGCAACAGCTATACGGGCAATCTTCCCTTATCCTTGCAACGCGCCAAGATGGCCGCGCTGCGCGACGCGATCCGCGATCGCTTCGGCGTGGCGCCGACCGTCTATCGCGCCGGACGCTATGGCCTGGGCAGCGAAAGCGCCGTCATGCTCGCCGAACTCGGCTTTCGGTGCGACACGTCGGTTCGTTCGGCTTTCGATTATCGCGAGGGTCATGGCCCCGATTACCGCAACGCCCCGCTTCATCCATGGTGGGTCCAGACGGCAACGGGCAGCATCTTGGAAGTGCCGGTTACGACGGTGTTTGGCGGTCTGCTCGGCGGTACCGGCACGCGCCTTTACCACCGCCTGACCGGTGGAAGCGGGTGGGGCGCGGGAGCGGCGCTTGCCCGCACCCGGCTCGTCGAACGGATCGCGCTGACGCCGGAGGGGATTCCGGCGGATCGGGCCTGCGCCGCGATCGATATCGCGGTGGACATGCGTCTGCCGGTTCTCAATTTCTCCTTTCATTCGCCGTCGCTGCTGCCGGGTAACACCCCTTATGTGCGCGATGCAGCCGACCTGGCGCAATTTTACCGCTGGTGGGACATCATACTCGGGCATCTGGCGAAACGCGGGATCGCGCCGACGACAGCGGCAGAGATACTGACGCTGGCCGACAGGAAAAGCGCCGGGCGCTGACCGTATCGCTTGCCAACGCCCCGCACGCTCCGCTATCGCGCGGACATCCCCCAAGGGGGCCTGTAGCTCAATGGTTAGAGCTGGCCGCTCATAACGGCTAGGTTGCGGGTTCGAGTCCTGCCGGGCCCACCATTTCCACTATTCCCTTGCAATTCGAAACGCTTCTCGGTCCACTGCTGTAAAAGCGGCAACAAGGGAGGGCAGGGCAGATGCGCAAACGCCGGGCAATGGTCATGGGCGGATTGGCCCTTGTCGCACTCGTTGCCGGAACGGTTGTGGTCCGCACCGCAACCTTTGCGCCCCAGGGGGTCGCGGATGGAAGCGATATCCGTCTCGCGCCGGTTCCCGCCTATGATCTGGAGGCGGCGGCCGCCCATCTTGGCGCAGCGACACGGTTCCGGACCATCTCGCACCAAAATGCCGCCGACAATCAGGCAGACGAATGGACCCGGCTGCATAGCTGGTTGGCGGAAACCTATGGGGCCGCCCATGGCGTCATGACCCGCACGCTTTTGCCATCGGGCACGTTGATCTATCGCTGGCCGGGCAGCGATCCCGCGCTTCAGCCGATCATCCTGATGGCGCACCAGGATGTCGTTCCGGTCACGCCGGGAACCGAGAAAGACTGGAAGTACCCACCATTCGACGGGGTGATCGCCGAGGGCGCGGTGTGGGGGCGCGGAACCGTCGATGACAAGGGATCGCTCGTGGGCCTGTTCGAAGCGGCCGACGCGCTGGCACGATCGGGCTTTCGCCCCAAGCGGACCATCTATCTGGTATCGGGCCATGATGAAGAAGTCGGGGGCAGCGGCGCAGCTGAGGCGGCGGCGCGGTTGAAGGCCGAAGGTGTCCAGGCGATCTTCACGCTCGACGAGGGCAGCATCGTCCTGACCGACACCCCCGTCATCGGTGGCCCGGCAATTCTGATCGGTGTCGCCGAAAAGGGTTATGCAACGCTGAAGGTGACGGCCCATGCTCCGGGCGGGCACAGTTCGATGCCGCCCCCCGAAACCGGCGTCGGGACGCTGGCCCGCGCGATCGTCGCCATCACCGAAAAGCCCTTTTCGATGGAGTTGCGCGGACCCGCCGCATCGATGCTCGATACCCTCGCCGCGAAAAAGGGCGGAACGACCAAGATGGCAGTGGCGAATCCGTGGCTGTTCGCACCGCTGGTCAAGCGGCAGGTGGCGAATGCCCCGTCGACGGCGGCGGCGTTCCGGACCACCATCGCGCCGACGATGCTGGAGGGAAGCCCCAAGGAAAATGTTCTTCCGCAAAGCGCGAGTGCCCTTATCAACTATCGCATTGCGCCGTGGAACCGCTCGGCGGACGTGATGGCCCGCGCCAAGGCCGCGGTCGGCAACTTGCCGGTCAGCCTGAGTTGGGACCGTCCGCCGCGCGAACCGTCGCGGGTATCATCGACGGCGTCGGCCGGATGGAAATGGGTTGCCGCCGCGGCTCGCGCTGATGCGCCCGACGCAGTCCTGTCACCTTTCCTTGTTCTCGGCGGGACAGACAGCCGCAATATGGAGGCGGTATCGGACGATGTTTACCGCTTTATGCCGATGCATTTCAGCCTGAAGGAATCGGCGATGATCCACGGCACCAACGAACATATGAAGATCGACAGCTTTCGCCGGATGATCGATTTTTATGCACGATTGATTGCGACGTCTGCGGGATAGACTTCGCTGTCTTCGCCGTCTAAGGGCATCTGCCGGTCGGGGAGTAGCGCAGCCCGGTAGCGCGCCTGCTTTGGGAGCAGGATGTCGCAGGTTCGAATCCTGTCTCCCCGACCAAATTCCTTGAAAAGCTGGAAAAATCCTGCTGCGCAGGCAAGGTCCGCGCAGTCGCGGCGGGTGCCTTGTGCCCGGTCGTATCTACGAAACATCGCATGGATGCAGTCGACGCGGCAACGTTCGACCGCGCGATAGGTTTGCAAATGGAGCGGCCCAGAACGCGCCCACGAAAAAAGGCGGCCTTCCCGAAGGAAGACCGCCCTTTTCGTTTCGGTCATTGCCCCGAAGGGCTACGACTTACTTCTTTTCTTCAGCCGGAGCGGCCGGAGCAGCGGCGGCATCAGCGGCCGGAGCAGCAGCGGTCGCAGCAGCGTCGGCCGGAGCAGCAGCTTCGGCACCGGCAGCGGCGGCTTCGGCGCCAGCAGCGGCGGCGTCGGCGCCAGCAGCAGCGGCGTCGGCGCCTTCTTCTGCAACAGCTTCAGCAGCCGGAGCTTCGGTGGTGGCTTCTTCAGCAGCCTTTTCACCGCAAGCGGCGAGGGCGAACATGCTGGCAGCAACGGCGATAGCAGCAAACTTCTTCATGATGTGTGGGCTCCCTAAAATGCCTTTCCGCGATGGGGAATCTTTCCCGTCCCGCGAGCGGCGGGATTTAGCCGTTCCGCATGAATCGTCAACAAAAATAATTGAGATGGTCGAGTATGGCGGGAATCCGTCATTGCACGGAAACAATCATGGTAAGTGCTATCGCCGCACCGGATGAGAATCGCAAGCATTGCGTCCGCGTCACCCATTCTCGGCCTGCGGGGCCGCGCCATCGGCGGTAATGTCGCTCCTGCCTTGATGGCTTCTATATATAGGGGGCTATAGGGCAGGCGCTAGCGCTCCGAAGCGGGCGTGGCGGCGGGCAAGCCCGATTGCCAAGCGCGCGCCCATTCGCTAACCGGCGGCCAACTCTTCCGGCCGCCAACGCGGCCCAGCCTCTACCGGAGCATTTATGGCCGCCCAATATAGTTTCGTGATGAAGGGTCTGACCAAGACCTATCCCGGCGCGCAAAAGCCGACCCTTAACGGCATCCACCTGCAATTCTATCCCGACGCCAAGATTGGTATCGTCGGCCCGAACGGCACCGGCAAGTCGACGCTGATGAAGGTTATGGCCGGCATCGACAAGGATTTTACCGGCGAAGCATGGCCGGGTGAAGGGATCACCGTCGGCTATCTGGCGCAGGAACCGCAGCTCGACCCCAACAAGACGGTCAAGGAAAATGTCATGGACGGGGTCCGCCCGGTCGCCGACATGCTCGACCGTTTCAACGAGATCAGCGCGTTGATGGCCGATCCGCCCGCGGACGCCGATTTCGATGCTCTGATGGAGGAAATGGGCACGCTGCAGGAAAAGATCGACGCAGTCGATGGCTGGACGCTCGACAACCAGCTCGAAATCGCGATGGAAGCGCTACGCTGCCCGCCGGGCGACTGGAGCGTGGAAAATCTGTCGGGCGGCGAAAAACGCCGCATCGCGCTCACCCGTCTGCTGCTCGAAAAGCCGTCGATCCTGCTGCTCGACGAACCGACCAACCACCTCGATGCCGAAAGCGTCGCGTGGCTCGAAAAGCATCTGGTCGATTATCCGGGTAACGTCATCCTCGTCACCCACGATCGCTACTTCCTCGACAATGTCGTCAACTGGATCCTCGAACTCGATCGCGGCCGCTACTTCGTCTATGAAGGTAATTATTCGACCTATCTCGAAAAGAAGGGCAAGCGCCTCGAACAGGAAGCGCGCGAAGATCAGGGGCGCCAGAAGGCGATCAAGGACGAACTCGAATGGATCCGGCAGTCGCCCAAGGCGCGCCAGGCCAAGTCGAAGGCGCGTATCAAAAGCTTTGACCAGCTGGTCGAAGCGCAGGAAAACCGCACCCCCGGAAAGGCTCAGATCGTCATCCAGGTTCCGGAACGCCTGGGCGGCAAGGTCATCGAGGTCAGCAATATTTCTAAGGCCTATGGCGACAAATTGCTGTTCGAAGATCTGTCCTTCACGCTGCCGCCGGGCGGCATCGTTGGCGTCATCGGTCCGAACGGTGCCGGCAAGTCGACCCTGTTCAAGCTGATCACCGGCCAGGAACAGCCCGACAGCGGCAGCGTTGCGATCGGCGACACCGTGCGCCTCGGCTATGTCGACCAGAGCCGCGACGCGCTGGACCCCAACAAGAATGTCTGGGAAGAAATTTCGGGCGGCCACGACATGATGACGATCGGCAAGCACGAGATGCAGACCCGCGCCTATGTCGGCGCCTTCAATTTCAAGGGCACCGACCAGCAGAAAAAGGTTGGCATGCTGTCGGGCGGTGAACGCAACCGCGTCCACATGGCCAAGATGCTGAAGGCCGGCGGCAATGTCCTGCTGCTCGACGAACCGACCAACGATCTCGACACCGAAACGTTGGCGGCACTCGAGGAAGCGCTCGAAAATTTCGCCGGCTGCGCGGTGGTGATCAGCCACGACCGCTTCTTCCTCGACCGCCTCGCGACGCATATTTTGGCGTTCGAAGGCGACAGCCATGTCGAATGGTTCGAAGGCAATTTCGAATCCTATGAAGAGGACAAGATCCGCCGCCTTGGCGAAGGTGCGACGCGCCCGCACGCGACGACCTATAAAAAGCTGTCGCGCTGATCGGCATGGGCGAGGGGGCGGCGCCCATTTCATCGAGCGCGATCCGCCTGGACGCGGACGCGCTCAACGCCTTCATGGCAGAGGCGTTTCCGCAGTCGAAGCCGGGATCGCGCGGCGAAGTGCTGTCGGCGGCGCCCGGCCATATCCGGGCGCGGCTGGTCCCGAATGAACAGGCGCTACGGCCCGGCGGGCTGATTTCAGGGCCGACCCAGATGGGCTTTGCCGACATGGCGGCCTATGCGCTGGTCCTTGCCCATATCGGCCCCGTGGCGATGGCGGTGACGAGCGCGCTCAACTATCAGTTCCTGCGCCCGTGCCGCCCGGGGCCGATTTTTGCCGACGCTCATATGCTGCGCCTCGGCAAGCGGCTTGCCGTCATGGATGTACGGATTTGGGCCGATGATGCCACCAAACCGGTCGGGCAGGCCAATGTGACCTACGCCATTCCCTGACGCCGCCATATGCTCGCGGCGCCGCCGCGATGATGGAGGGACGAAATGGCGGCGACGGTAATTTACAGCCGCCGTTGCCACCATCCGACATCATGCCATGCCCCAAGCTTCCGGCCAACCTCTCGATAAACGCCTATCGCGGTAAAGCCGAACGCTTCGTGCAAGGCCACGCTGGCGTCGTTGGGGAGTGCGATTCCGGCGAAGGCGGCGTGATATCCCCGATCTGCGGCGGCGGGAAGCAGGCATTGGTAAAGCGCACGCCCGACACCGCGTCGCTGGGCGTTGCCGCCGACATAAACCGTGACATCCACTGAGTGGCGATACGCCGCTCTGGATCGATGGGGACCGGCATAGGCATAACCTAATAGCGCGCCGGCCTCCTCGGCCACGAAATAAGGATAGTCTCGTGCCGTCTCGTCGATCCGGCTCGCTATCTCGCCAACGCTCGGCGGGATTTCTTCAAATGAGACGGCGGTATCGCGAACGAACGGGGCGTAGATCGCCTGTATCGCTTCCGCGTCGCTTGCCATGACCTTTCTGATCCGCATCGAACTGGCCGGCCTTTCGCTATGAAGCGGTCATACTGCCGCCAAGAGCCGGGATATCAGGAATCGCCGCCCCGGCCAGCGTTCGCTTTGCGATCACGCCGAACAACGGCTCTCCGAAAGTCACCCGCGGTGTGGGTTCATATTTGGTTCGGAGCCCCGCCGAATGGCGTCGGGCGCGACGACAACCTCGTTCCCATGGTCATTCGAAGCGCTAACGGGAAAGGAAAATCTCTATTTTACAGCTTCTTGCGTGGCGAGGTTGAGGCTTAAAATCCCTTGCCGAGGCGTCAGGCCGGGGCGAAGCCGCCTGTCGACTCGTCCAGTATGTGAAGGATGCCGTCACTGATCGCGAAAAAGGCACCCCGCAGTTTCAGGGTGCCGCGCTTTTCCTTTTCCTGAATGCACGGGAAGCTGCGCAGATTGTCGATGCTGACCTTTACCGCCGCCATTTCCATCGCGCGGCCTGCCTCGCGTGTATCGAGCTGCTCGCCATGGCTTGCGCGCACTTCAGCGCTGGCATCGTCTAGCAACGCGATCCAGTCGGCGATAAAGCCGCCGCGTCCCGGTTCGGCGCCCTCCATCGTGCGATGGAGCGCGGCGTGGCAGCCACCGCAAAGGCCGTGGCCCATCACGACGATTTCCTCGACCTTCAGAAACTGGACCGCGAATTCCAGCGCCGCGGAAACGCCGTGCCGACCCGGGGTCGTTTCAAAGGGCGGAACCAGCGCCGCAACGTTGCGGACGACGAATATCTCGCCCGGGTGGGTGTCGAAAATCTGCGATGGTTCGACCCGGCTGTCTGAACAGGCGATCACCATCACCTTGGGCGATTGCCCCTCTGCCAACTCTTCCCATCGTTCGCGCTGCAACTGCCATCCGGCGTTACGGAAACGGCGATATCCTTCGACGAGGTCGGTGAAGCGAGTCATGGCTGCGCTTTAGCAGAAGAAGCGAGGTTGAGAAGAGCGTCGTGCGCGACTATGTGGGCGCCATGACCGCTCCATTGCAACCGTCGCCCAGCCAACGCGCCCGCAAACCCGACTGGATCCGCGTCAAGGCGCCCACCAGCCCAGGCTATGCCGAGACGCGCAAGCTGATGCGCGATCTCAATCTCAACACGGTGTGCGAAGAGGCGGCGTGCCCGAATATCGGCGAATGCTGGACCAAGAAGCATGCGACGGTGATGATCCTTGGCGACACCTGCACCCGTGCCTGCGCCTTTTGCAACGTCAAGACCGGGATGCCCCGGGCCGTCGACCTGCTCGAACCCGAACATACGGCGATCGCGGCGGCCAAGATGGGGCTGTCGCATATCGTCATCACATCGGTCGATCGCGACGACCTGCCCGACGGCGGCGCCAGCCAGTTCGTCAAGGTGATCGAGGCGCTGCGCCGCGAAACCCCGACGACGACGATCGAAATTCTGACCCCCGATTTCCGGAACAAGCCGGAAAGCGCGGTCGCGGCGATCGTCGATGCGCGTCCCGATGTCTATAATCACAATCTGGAAACCGTACCCCGGCTTTACCCGACGATCCGTCCCGGAGCGCGCTATTATGCTTCGCTGCGGCTGCTTGAGAGCGTGAAGCGCCGTGATCCGTCGATTTTCACCAAGTCTGGCATCATGCTCGGCCTGGGTGAAGAGCGGATGGAGGTTCATCAGGTGATGGACGACATGCGCAGCGCCGACATCGATTTCATGACGATGGGCCAGTATCTGCAACCCACGCCGAAACATGCGAAAGTGATCGATTTCGTCACGCCGCAGGCATTCGACGCCTATGCGCAGATCGCGCGCGCCAAGGGGTTCCTGCAGGTCGCATCGTCGCCGCTGACGCGCTCCAGCTATCACGCCGGCGATGATTTCGAGCGTATGCGCGCCGCGCGCGAAGCCCAGCTTGCGCGCACGGCGGCCGGCTGATCGCGCATTGCCAAGGCATCACGAAAGCCGCGTCCTGCCGTACAGCGACGAACAGATGTTCGCGCTGGTCACCGACATTGCGCGTTATCCGGAGTTTCTGCCCTGGATCATCGCGCTGCGCGTTCGCAGCGATAGCGAGCATGAGGCTGTTGCCGACATGATCGTGGGCTTCAAGGGGCTACGCGAAAGCTTTTCCTGCCGCGTCCACAAGCAACGCCCGTGCGAGGTCGTCGTGAGCTATATCGACGGTCCGATGCGCCATCTCAGCAACGAATGGCGTTTCGAACCGCTCGCCGAGGGCGGTTGCCGGGTCGATTTCATGGTCGATTTCTCGTTCCGCAACCGGATGTTCGAGGTGCTGGCGGGGCAGATGTTCGACAAGGCGCTCAGAAAGATGATCGCCGCATTCGAGGCGCGGGCCGATATACTCTATGGTCCGGCCCTGGGCGGAGAACAGGCTGCTACGCCGGCAGCGTGACATCCTCCGATGGGCGCAGCGCATCCCTTTCGGGCTGCAGCAGGTCGAGGGCGAACATGGTCGCTGCATGGCGAATCGCCGCGCGGTCACCGCCGTCAAATTGCACGCGCTGGGTGAAATAATCGTCGGGATCCTGCCCGCGCAGCGCGCGAGCGAAAGCGACGAGCCCGACCGGCTTCTTTTCGGTGCCACCGCCCGGCCCGGCGATGCCGGTGATGGCGACCGCGACATCGGCATCGCTGTTGGCCAGCACGCCCGCAACCATGGCCCAGGCCGTTGCCAGCGACACCTCGCCAAAGGTTTCCAATATCTCGCCACTGACGTCGAGTTGGCGTTTCTTGGCATCGGCCGAATAGGTGACGAAGCCTGCCGTAAAGACGTCGCTGCTGCCCGCGATATCGGTCAGGGCAGCGGCGACCATGCCGCCGGTGCAACTTTCCGCCACGGCGACCTTGCGCCCTGCGGCGCGATTGCTCGCCAGGGCGGCGTCGGCAGCTTCTTCCCGCGCGGTCTGGCGCGTTTCGACGTCATGCGGCACGGCTCAATTCTCCGGAAGTTTCAGGGTCGCAACGGCCTGAGCGGCGATCCCTTCACGGCGGCCGGTAAAGCCCAGCCGCTCGGTGGTTGTTGCCTTCACACTAACCCGGTCCAGCGGAATGGCAAGAATTTCGGACAGGCGGGCCCGCATGGCGGGGCGATGCGGGCCGATTTTCGGTGCTTCGGCAATGATGGTCAGGTCGACATGTTCGATCCGCCCGCCGCGCGCCGCAACACGGTCGGCGGCAAAAGCAAGGAACCGGTGCGAGGCGGCGCCCCGCCATTGCGGGTCGCTGGGCGGAAAATGGTCGCCAATATCGCCGTCGGCCAAGGCACCCAGAATGGCGTCGGTCAGCGCGTGAAGCGCGACATCGGCATCGCTATGCCCTTCAAGTCCATGACTATGCTGGATTTCCACTCCGCCGATCCACAACGGCTTATCGGGTACAAGGCGATGGACGTCATATCCCATGCCAACAGCGGTTCGCATCATTCGATCTTGCCCCAAAAGTCCGGCGAGGATCGTCATGTCCTCGGCATAGGTCAGTTTGTGAAGCCGGGCGTCGCCCGGCACCGTCTGAACGGGAACGCCCATTTGCCGAACGAGTTGTGCATCGTCGGTCGCGGGCGCGCCAGTCGCCGCCGCCGCGGCATGGGCGCGGCGCAGCGTTCCAAGGCGAAAGCCCTGTGGTGTCTGCACCCGGGCAAGCGCGCCGCGATCGACGGTATCGCCCGCTTCGCCTGCGTCTTGCCGGACGAGTGTGTCGGGGACGGGAAGGGTCGGAATGACCGCCTCTGCGCTACTCAGCGCCGCGAGCAGCCGGTCGATCGTCGCGGCGGTCAGGCCGGGACGTGCGGCGTCGTGGACCAAGACGAGCGTCTCGTCGCTCCAGTCCGAGAGCGACTGGAGGGCGTGATCCACCGATTGTTGGCGCTCGATGCCGGGCTCGGCGGTTTTCCAGCCATTGGGCAAGCCATCGAGGGCCGCCATGACGTCAGCATTCGCAACCAATACGCCGCCGGATATGGCCGGGTGTGCCGCAAAGGCGTCGAGGCTCCATTGCAGCACCGGCTTGTCGCCGAGCAGTTCGAGCTGTTTGGGACGGCCGAAGCCGGCACGGTGTCCAGTGCCGCCGGCGAGCAGCACGGCGATGACCGGTGGGAAGGGGGAGGGGACGGAGTCAGGCATGTCCCGCGCGGGTTAGCGCAGCGCCGCCTTGCGGGAAAGCCGCTTAACGTGTAGGGCGCTGCTCAAAATTTAGGCAGTTTTCGAAAGCAATCGCCATGGCGCCACTGCGGCCCATCCAGATCGGCAACATCAGCATCGCGGATCCCGTGATTCTCGCGCCCATGACGGGCGTGACGGATTTGCCGTTCCGCAAGCTTGTCCGCTATTATGGTTCGGGTCTCAATGTCACCGAAATGATCGCCAGCCAGGCCGCGATCCGCGAGACGCGCCAGTCGATCCAGAAAGCCGCATGGGATCCGGTCGAGGAGCCGGTTTCAATGCAGCTTGTCGGTTGCACCCCCTATGAAATGGGCGAGGCGGCAAAGCTTAACGAGGATCGCGGCGCTGCGATCATCGATATCAACATGGGCTGCCCGGTGCGTAAGGTCACGAACGGTGACGCCGGATCGGCTTTGATGCGCGACCTGAAGCTGGCCGCCGCGCTGATCGACGCCTGCGTCAAGGCGGTGTCGGTTCCGGTGACGGTCAAGATGCGCATGGGGTGGTGCCACGACAGCCTGAACGCCCCCGAACTCGCCCATATCGCGGAGGATTTGGGTGCGAAGCTCGTGACGGTTCACGGCCGCACCCGCAACCAGATGTATCGCGGCACGGCGGATTGGGGTTTCGTGCGGGGCGTCAAGGAGGCCGTGTCGATCCCGGTGATCGTCAACGGCGACATCTGTTCCCCGGACGATGCTCGGACGGCGTTGGCACAAAGCGGTGCCGATGGCGTTATGATCGGCCGCGGGGCTTATGGTCGGCCGTGGCTGCTGGGCCAGGTCATGGCGGCGCTGCGCGGCGAGGCGGAACGACCCGACCCCGGCGTTGATGAACAATATGACGTCATTACATCGCATTATCGCGCGATGGTCGACCATTATGGCGAGATGACCGGCGTCAATATGGCGCGCAAGCACCTGGGCTGGTATGTCAAGGGCCTGCCCGGATCGGCGGAGTTCCGCAATCGCGTGAACCAGATTCCCGACAGCCGCTCCGTATTGGAAGCGCTCGAGCAATTTTACGATCCGTTCCTGAGCAAGGCCGCTGCGTGACCGCGCCGACGTCGAGCATTCCAGCGTTCGACCATGACGAGTTGATCCAGTCCCACCCCGTTGCCACCCTGTTGATCGACAGAAACGGCGTGCTGTTGTTCGTCAACGCCGCGGCGGAGCAGCTTTGCAACACCGGGCGATCGGCCATGATCGGGCGGGTCATCCATGACGTCATCGCCATGGACCGTGGATGCCGAAAACGGATGCAGGACCCCACGACATCAGCGCTTTTTGCCCATCGCGCCGAAATTTCGGTGGGTGGTCGCCGATCGATCTTCGTCGATATGCAGATGGCCCCGTTGGGCGCGAGCGGCCATCGTGTTCTGGCGCTCCAGCCTTCGCAGAGCGAAACCGAGTTGATGGGCGGGGCGATCGGGCGATCGGGGCGCGCGGCCGGAGCCGCGGCATCGATGCTGGCGCACGAGATCAAGAACCCCCTGGCGGGGATAAAGGGCGCAGCACAGCTTTTGGCGCGAAAGGCCGATCCCGACGGCGAGCGCTTCACCAGCCTGATCTGTGCCGAAGTCGATCGCATCACCAACCTGATCGACCAGATGGAACATTTCTCGCGGGGGCAGCCGATCTCCTGTGCCGGGATCAACCTGTACCAGCCCATCCATCAAGCGATGGAAACCGTCCGCGCCCGGCAGTTTCCGGGCGTGCGCTTTGCCGAAGACTATGACCCCTCGCTGCCGCTGGTGCATGGCAATCATGACGCCGTGGTGCAGATATTGATCAATCTTTTGACCAATGCCTGCGAGGTACTGAGCGGATGGAACGATGGTGTCGTGCGCCTGACCACGGCCTATCGCCACGGGTTGTCGATCGATAATGGCGATGGTCGCGGTCGTATCGCCTTGCCGATCGAAGTCAGTGTCAGCGACAATGGCCCCGGCGTTCCCGCAGATATTCGCGGCGACCTATTCGCTCCTTTCGTTACGACAAAACGCGACGGCCGCGGACTGGGGCTGGCGCTGGTCGCCAAGCTTGCGCGCGACATGGGGGGGACGGCCCAGCATGTCCGCGACGGCGACTGGACACGCTTTCGCGTGCACTTGCCCGCAAGCGACGGCGTAACGGGGAGGGGGGGATGAGCCGCGACAAGACGATCCTGCTTGTAGAGGATGACGCAGCGATCGCGATGATCATCCGCGAGAGCCTTTCGGACGAATGCGGACGGTTCGTGTCCGTGACCAGCCTTGCCGAACGCAATGCGTGGCTTGCGGACAATCGGGCCGACCTGATTATCTCAGATGTCGTGCTTCCAGACGGCGACGGTATCGATTCTCTGCCCGGTTCGGGCATGGTTGCCGGAACGCCGGTCATCGTGTTGTCAGCCCAGAACACGCTCGACACGGCCGTTCGGGCGACGGGGATCGGCAGCTATGATTATCTGCCCAAACCCTTTGACCTCGAGGAACTGACCGCCAGCGTCCGGTCGGCACTGCAACGCAGTGGCGCGGAGGCGGCCGCGCGCGTCCCCCCGACCCCGGCGGACAGCCACGGACTTGTGGGACGGGCGCCGGCCATGCAGGCAGTGTACCGCACGATTGCTCGGCTCGCATCGAACGACCTCGCCGTTCTGATCCTTGGCGAATCGGGCACGGGCAAGGAGGTTGTCGCGCGGGCGATCCATGCCACCGGACTGCGGCGAAACGGCCCCTTCGTTGCAATCAATATGGCTGCCATCCCGCGCGAACTGATCGAGGCCGAGTTGTTCGGCCATGAAAAGGGCGCATTTACCGGCGCGCACAGCCGCAACGCCGGGCGGTTTGAACAGGCCGCTGGCGGCACGCTGTTCCTCGATGAAATCGGCGACATGCCGCTGGAAGCGCAAACGCGGTTGCTTCGCGTCCTGCAAACCAATGAATATTCGACCGTGGGGGGCAGCCAGTCGCTCAAGGCCGATGTGCGCGTTGTCGCTGCGACGCACCGCGACATGCGCGCGCTGATCGCCGATGGTCGTTTCCGCGAAGATTTATTCTATCGGCTCAATGTCATTCCCGTGACGCTGCCGCCGCTGCGCGATCGGCGGAGCGATATTGCGGCCCTCGTTCGCCATTTCGTCGATGCAGGCCGCGCATCCGGTCTTCCCGATCGTCAGTTTTCTCCTGCCGCCATGCAGATTCTCGAACGCCATGATTGGCCGGGCAATGTCCGCGAACTGGGCAATGTGGTCCAGCGGCTGGCGGTGCTGTCGCGTGACACCATGGTGTCGCCCCGCGATGTCGAGGGCGTGTTGCTCGACAGCCGGGAGGGCGTGCTGCCGCTGGCGCCTGCCGACATGATCGCCCGCGCGGTTGACGACTGGGCGAGAGAAGCGCTGTCGAGCTCGGCAAGTGATGGGCATATTCACGCTGCACTCGAAGCCATTGTCGAACAGGCCCTGCTACGCCGGACCTTGCGTGAGGTGCGCGGCAACCAGCTCGAGGCGGCGCGCCGGCTCGGCATCAATCGCAACACGCTGCGCAAGCGGCTCGGGCAACTCGATATCGACCCCGCGCGCCCCTGAATTCGGCCTGTCGGGGCAGAGTGACATCAAATAGCGTTCAAATGGTGCGCTCCGGCCACATATTGTGTTTTCCATGCAACAGGTTTGTCGTATCACGGCAACAATGATGCCCTCCGCATCCTTGGCTGGCGATCGCGATTCCGACGAGCAAAACGCGCGCGGACGCGGCTGGCACTTTGCCGCGCCCGAATATTATACGCTGGCGCTGGTCATCAGCATCGCCGTTGCGACCTATATTTTCGTGACCGGCGACGCCCAGAGCGAAAGGCTGCTGACTCCGGCGCTGGTGGCCGCGATCATGGTAGCCAATCTGGTGCCGGCGATGGCGCTGATCGTCCTGGTCGGAAGCCGCGTGGCGCGGGCGCGTGCCGTGCGATCGATGGCGGGCGGCAGCGGCCGTTTGCACGTGCGGCTGGTCGCCCTGTTTTCGATGATCGCTGCGGTTCCGACCCTGCTCGTCGCGATTTTTGCATCGCTGCTCTTTCAGTTTGGCGTCGATTTCTGGTTTTCGGACCGTTCGCGCGGAATGTTCGAGAATGCCGCCAGCCTGGCCGAAGGCTATTATCAGGAGAACCAGCGCGAAGTCGGGGCCAATACCATTGCGATGGCCACCGATATTGGCCGCTATATCGAGCGAGGATCGACCGACGATCCGGGTTTTTCGAACTTCTACCTCCAGCAGGTGGTGATCCGGAATCTCAATGAATCGGCGGTGATCGAAATCGGGAAAGACGGCGTGGCGCGTACGGCTGCGGCGATCGACCCCGACAATCGCGCGGCCGATAACCGCTTGTCGCCCGCGATGGTTGCGCGGCTCGATGCTGGCGAGGACGTCGTCGTCCTTCGTCAAGCCGACCGGATCGAGGCGGTATCGCGGCTGCCCGGAACGCGCCGCGCCTATCTTTATGCATCGCGCGATTTCAATGTCCCGGGATTCCAGCAATCGGTGCGCGCGCGAACCGTTCTTGCCGATTACAACAACCTGTTTCAGCGCTCGCAACTGCTTCAACTTCAGTTCAACGGAGCCCTGTATCTTGGCTCGTTGCTGCTGCTCGCGCTTGCGGTGATCGCCGCGATCGTGGTCGCCGACCGCATCGTCAGGCCGCTGGGAACGCTGATCGGAGCGACCCGCACCGCGGCGGGCGGTGACCTGTCCGTTCGGGTGACGCCGCCTGCGCGCGACGACGAAATTTCGGTGCTGACCCGTGCGTTCAATCGCATGACCGAACAATTGGAAGGCCAGACAGGCGCGCTGGTCAGCGTGAACGAACAGCTCGAGGCTCGGCGCAGCTTTATCGAGGCGGTCCTCAGCGGCGTGTCGTCGGCCGTCGTGTCCGTGAACGCCCGGCACCGCATCCTGCTGGCCAATGCGGCGGCCGAACAACTCATCGGCCAGAGCGCGGCAGACTTGACCGGTCAGGCGCTTGCCGATGTCGCGCCCGAACTCGCGCGCCTGCTCGAAAGCGACGAGCATGAAGCGATCGTCCAGCTGGTCCGTAAGGACGCCGAACCGGCGACACTGGCGGCCAAGGCCGTGGCGCAAGGCGATGGTTTTGTCCTGAGTTTCGAGGATATCACCCAGCAGCTTCTGGACCAACGCCGTGCCGCATGGTCCGATGTGGCACGCCGCATCGCGCATGAAATCAAAAACCCCCTGACCCCCATTCAGCTTGCCGCCGAACGGCTTCAGCGGCGGTTTGGGAACAAGGTCGAAGGCGATGAGGCAACCTTCCGCAAGCTGACCGATACGGTCATCCGCCAGGTGCACGACATGCGGCGCATGGTGGACGAATTTTCGAGTTTTGCTCGCATGCCCAAGCCGACATTCGGTGCAGAGGACGTCCGCGACATTCTTCGCCAGGCCGTCTTCCTGTTCGAGGTCGCAAAGCCCGAGATCGCGTTCAGCGTCCAGACGCCGACCGAAATCGAACCGCTGGTCTGCGACCGCCGCCTTCTGTCGCAGGCCATGACAAACATCGTCAAAAATGCGGTCGAAGCGATCGAAGAAAAATCGAAAGCATCGGACGTAGCGCCGATCGGCCATATTCACGCCGAACTCGATTTGGGCGAGCGGGGAGAAATGGTGATCCGGATCACCGACGATGGGATCGGATTGCCCGAGGCGCGCGACGCCATCGCCGAGCCCTATATGACGACCCGCCAGGGCGGGACCGGGCTGGGACTCGCCATCGTCAAGAAGATCGTCGAGCAACATTATGGCGACCTGGAGTTTTCCGACAACTCGGCAGGTCAGGGAACCTGCGTGACCTTGACGCTCTATCCCGACCGGCTTCGTCCGCTTGCGGGCAAGGGGGGAGATCTGATGGCGGGGCAGGTGGAATCGGTGCCGGGGCGGGTACGCAACCGGAAAGACAGAGAAGAATATGGCGCTTGATATTTTGATCGTCGACGACGAACGCGACATTTGTGACCTGGTCGCCGGGGTGATGGAGGATGAAGGCTATGAAGCCCGCACCGCGTCGGACAGCGACGCCGCGCTGGAGGCCATACGTCAGCGGCGCCCGTCGCTGGCCCTGATCGACGTCTGGCTTCAGGGATCGCGGCTTGACGGGCTTGGCCTCGTGGAAGCGATCAAGGCCTTCGATCCGACGCTGCCGATCATCGTCATTTCCGGGCACGGCGGCATCGACACGGCGGTCGCCGCGATCCGGCGGGGGGCATTCGACTTTATCGAAAAGCCGTTCGAGGCCGAACGATTGCTGCATCTTGTCGCGCGCGCGACCGAGAATGAACGGCTGAAGTTCGAATATGAGCAACTGCGTGAAAAGGCGGGCCCTGCCGACGAACTCAATGGGAACAGCGCCGCGATCAACAATGTCCGGGCCACGCTAAAGCGTGTCGCCGGGACCGGAAGCCGCGTTCTGATCACCGGGGCGCCGGGGGTCGGAAAGGAAGTTGCGGCGCGTGTGCTGCACGGTTGGAGCGGCCGACAAAATGCGCCTTTCCGTGTCATATCCTCGGCGCGCATGGACCCGGAAACGGTAGAGCTTGAACTGTTCGGCGCCGAGGCCGACGATGGTTCGATACGGGTCGGTCTTCTCGAACAGGCGCATGGCGGGACGCTTTTCCTGGACGAGGTTGCGGACATGCCGCTGACGACCCAGGGCAAGATATTGCGGGTCCTGACCGATCAAAGTTTTACCCGCGTGGGCGGACGCACGATGATCCGCGTGGATGTCCGGATCATTTCGGGGTCGGCACGCGACCTGATGACCGAAATCACCGAGAGCCGGTTTCGCGAGGATCTATACTATCGTTTGAACGTTGTGCCGGTCCATATTCCGCCGTTGCGGGAGCGCCGTGACGATATCGCCAGCCTGTGCGATCATTTCATCCGCCGCTATGCCGCCGATCGCCACGCGCCGCCGCCGGAAATCAGTGCAGAGGCCATGGCCGCGCTACAGGCGCATGAATGGCCAGGCAATGTCCGTGAATTGCGCAATGTGATCGAGCGGGTGATGATCCTCGCACCGAGTGAACGCCTGTCGCGGATCGATCTGGATATGCTGCCGACCGAACTGGTTCGCGGCGGAACGGATATCCTGCCCAACAGCGAATCGATCACGGCAATCCCGCTCAAGGAGGCGCGAGAGAATTTCGAGCGCGAGTATTTACGTATTCAGATCAATCGTTTTTCAGGAAATATTTCCCGCACGGCGGCATTTATCGGCATGGAACGCTCGGCTTTGCACAGGAAATTGAAACTATTGGGGCTGACGGAGAGTTCAGAGGGGGAGGGGTAGCGGCTTTACGCTAGACCTTGATCTTGCTTTGCCGCATATTGCCAATGCGAAGAAGGTCTAAGCAGCCGGAAAACCGGCACCGCATTGCGGCTTTGCCGCCAAGAACAGGAGGCCAATGTGTCCGACAAGAATCAGAATCTCCAGGATATTTTCCTTAACGCCCTGCGCCGCAGCAAAACCCCCGTGACGATGTTCCTCGTCAAGGGCGTGAAGCTGCAGGGAATTATTACCTGGTTCGACAATTTCTCGCTGTTGCTCCGTCGCGACGGCCAATCGCAGCTTGTTTACAAGCATGCGATCTCGACGATCATGCCCTCGCATGATTTCGACCTGTCACTGCTGGGCGACGCCGTCCACAATCCGCCGCCACCGAAAGGAAAGGCGCTTCAGGACGTGTTCCTGAATGCCGTACGCCGGTCCGATGAATCGGTAACGATGTTTCTGGTGAACGGCGTGATGCTGCAAGGCGACATCGCGGCTTTCGACCTGTTCTGTATGTTGCTGGAGCGTGAGCGGCAGGTGCAGCTTGTCTATAAGCATGCCATTTCGACGGTCCAGCCGAATGGCCCGATCAACCTGACCGACAATGGCGATGGCGACGAAGCCGGCGGGGACGACGCCTGACCATTTCCTGTGATGACCGATGACCGACAATAGCGAAGGCGAAGTCACGCGCGGCGCTGCAGCGCTGTTGGTCGTGCCGGAATGGCATGGCCAGCGGTTGTCGCGCGATCTGGAGGCCCGGTCGGAAGAGGCACGCGGCCTGGCGATTGCCATCGGGCTTCAGGTGGCTGCGGTGCACCCGTTGCGGCTGCGCCAGACGCGGGCGGCAACACTGATCGGGGTTGGGCAGATCGAAGCGATCAAGCCCGACATCGCCGCGCACGGGGTGCAGTTGGTGATCGTCGATGCCGCGCTGACCGCGATTCAGCAGCGCAATCTGGAAACCGAATTCGGCACGAAGGTGATCGACCGCACGGGACTGATCCTCGAAATCTTTGGGGAACGTGCGGCGACCGCCGAAGGGCGGATGCAGGTGGAACTGGCCCACCTCGATTATCAAGCCGGGCGGCTCGTGCGTAGCTGGACGCACCTCGAACGCCAGCGCGGCGGGTTCGGATTTCTGGGCGGCCCCGGCGAAACGCAAATCGAGGCCGACCGCCGGATGATTCGCAACCGGATGGCGCGTATTCGCCGCCAACTGGAAGATGCGCGCCGGACGCGCCAGCTTCAGCGTGCCAAGCGGCAGCGTGCACCATGGCCCGTTGTCGCGCTGGTCGGCTATACCAACGCCGGAAAATCGACATTTTTCAACCGACTGACGGGTAGTGACGTCATGGCGGAAGATATGTTGTTCGCAACGCTGGACCCCACGATGCGTGAAATTCGCCTGCCTGGTATCGACAAGGCCATTCTGTCCGACACGGTCGGTTTTGTGTCCGACCTGCCAACCGAGCTGGTGGCGGCGTTCCGTGCGACGCTGGAGGAAGTGACGACGGCGGACCTGATCGTCCATGTCCGGGATATCGTCCACCCGGACAGCGAGGCGCAGTACGACGATGTTCGCGCGATCCTGGACTCGCTCGGCGTCAATGGGCCGACCGATGGGCATGGGGACGACGCCCCGATATCGGCAGTTCCGCAGATAGAGATTTGGAACAAGATCGATACCGCCGAACCTGACCGCCGCGCGGACATAGAGGAAATGGCGGGACGACGCAGCGACGTTGCGGTCATCTCGGCCGAAACCGGTGAAGGCGTCGAGCAGGCGCGAGCATTGATGGCGGCAGAACTGACGGCCCGTCACGAATTGACGCGCATTTTCCTACGCTTTGATCAGGGCGATGCGATGGCGTGGCTTCACGCGCGCGGCGACGTGCTTGCCGACGATATCGATCGGGACGGGCATGTTCTGACCGTCCGGCTGGACCCAGCCGACCGGGCGCGCTTCCGGCGGCTATGGCCGGCTAGCGACGCTCCGACGTCTTGACCGCCTGCCAATGCGCTTCCAGCGCGTCGAGCGACAAATCTGGCAATTCGGTCCCGGCGCGTGCTTCGACGGCTTTGAAGCGTTGCGCGAATTTATCGTTGGCGCGGCGAAGCGCGCTTTCGGCGTCGACGCCAAGATGGCGCGCATAATTGACCACCGCGAACAGCAGGTCGCCGACCTCTTCCTCGCGTTCCGCGTCGTTCCGCGCAGCAGCGATCTCGCCCAGCTCTTCGGCGATCTTGTCGCGTGGCCCTTCGCTATCGGGCCAGTCAAAACCGACCCGGGCCGCTCGTGCCTGCAGTTTCTGCGCGCGTAGCAATGCGGGAAGGGACAGCGCCACGCCGGCGAGTGCACTTTGCGGCCCGTCTGCGTCGCGTTCGGCCGCCTTGATCGCTTCCCATTGCTGACGGACATCGGCTGTATCGCAATTGCCGAAGATATGCGGATGGCGGCGTTCCATCTTGTCCGAAATCGCGTCGGCGACATCGTCAAAGCCGAACAGTCCCTTGTCGGTCGCTATCTGCGCGTGAAAGACAACCTGAAGCAACAGATCGCCAAGCTCGTCGCAAATAGCCGCGGGCTTCCCCGATGCGATGGCATCCGCAACCTCATAAGCCTCCTCGATCGTATAGGGAGCGATCGTGTCGAAATCCTGCGCCAGATCCCATTCGCAACCGCCATCGGGATTGCGTAACTGCCGCATGATAGCGCGCAATCGTTCGATAGGGGGAGGCGAGGTCGTGACGGTTGCTTCAGACATGATGTTAAACCAAATTCAAAATGGGACTTTTTCGAGCCAGCGAGAATGAGCCTGTGAGGCGGGTAACCATGCCACCCTGGCTGGGCGCTGGAGTTCCGACATAGCGCAACGCTGCCCCGGCTCAAGAGCTCACCCGTTGAGCGGCAGCAGAAAAGGGCCGGCTGTGATAGCTGCTCCGCGCAAAGACGCCTGCAACAAGCCGCATGTTCGCAATGCTCAGAAGTGGTTCGGCATCCAGCAGTACCATATCGGCAGCAAGCAGCGGGGTGCCTGCGAGGCTCCTCCATATGGCACGGATAATCCGCAACTGCGGAACCATGACCGCGCGGCCTTTGGCCAACTCGCCGATATCGGCGTCGCGCCCATTCCCTCCATTCGGCAACCAAAATCGATTGGCTTCTCAGCCTTTCGTTCGCGCTAACCGAACAGGGTTCGATGCGAAGGCGATGACCGTCATACTCCTTGTCGATTCGCCGTGCCTTCGGCGGGTCTCCCGCTCCCATTTTTGCTGATGTGCTGGCGCTTGCAGAGACGATACTCTCCAGCCAAACGACATGAGGAGGATGCGATGGATCTGGGTCTGGCCGGAAAAAAGGTGATCATCAACGGCGGCGCGCACGGGCTGGGACTTGCGTCGCTCAAGATTTTCGCGGCCGAAGGAGCCGACGTCGCCTTTTTCTCGCGCGATGCCGACAAGGTTGCAGCGGCGGTCAAGGCGATTGATGCCGCAGGGCCAGGCAAGGTGCTGGGCGAACAATTCGACATGACGAGCAATCCCGACGGCTATCGCGCTTGGCTCGAAAAGGCGCGGGACACGCTCGGCGGCTGCGACATCTTCATCCATACTGCGAGCTCGTCGGGGCAGGGCGCAACCGGCGACTGGCAGCGCGGGCTCGACATGGACATTATGGGCGCGGTTCACGGTGTCGAAGTGTTGACCGAAGCGCTCGCCGCGTCGGGATCGGGATCGATCATTTTCATGTCGTCGACCGCGGCGGTCGAGACCTTCATTCTGCCGCAGGCTTTCAACGCGCTGAAGGCTGCGTTGATCACTTATGGTTCGCAGCTGAGCCAGGCGCTCGCGGCGCAGAATATCCGCGTAAATATCGTCTCGCCCGGCGCGATCTATTATCCCGGCGGCAATTGGGAGGCGATCAAGTCGGCTGCGCCGCCGCTTTACGAAGGCACGTTGGCCCAGATGCCGATGGGACGTTTCGGAGAGCCCGAAGAGGTGGCGAAAGCGATCGTTTTCATGGCTTCACCCGCCTGTCCCTATATGACCGGCGCACACCTCGTCATCGACGGCGGCTTCACCAAGCGCGTCCAATTCTAGGGCGTCATGCGATGAAGCTTTACCAGTCGCTCGGCCCTAATCCGCGCGTGGTGCTGATGTACCTTGCCGAGACGGGGTTGGTGGTCGATCGCCAGTTCATCGACATCATGGCGGCCGAAAACCGCAAGCCGGAGTTTTGCGCGAAGAGCCCGCTGGGACACACGCCCTTGCTCGAACTCGACGACGGCGCCTGCATCGCCGAAAGCATCGCGATTTGCGAGTATCTCGACGAGACGCTGAACGCACATGCTCTGCTCGGCGCGACCGCGGAGGACCGCGGACAGACTAGGATGCTGTTACGGATCGTCGACCAGCTCGTCGTCGTGCCGATGACCGCAGGCTTCCGAGGCGCCGAGGGGCTGCCGATGTTCGAAAGCCGGCTGCTCTGCCTGCCTGACGCCGCTGCCGACCTGAAACGACTGGCCGCCGACGGGCTAGTGCAGGTTGACCGGCTTCTGGGTGAAGGGGCCTGGCTCGCGGGAGATCGGTTCAGCCTCGCCGATATCCTTCTCTATAGTTTCGTGGAGTTTGGCGCGATGGTCGGGCAGCCGCCCGATCCGGCGCTGATCAACCTTGCCGCCTGGCGCGAACGAGTGGCCGACAGGCCCTCTGCCGCCGCCAGCGCCAACCCCCAACTGGGCATCGGAGAGCCTGCATGACCGATATGACGATCGACCGCGACAAGCTGCTCGACATTTACACCCGCACGATGCGCGTCGCCCGCGCCGATGAGAAGTTTCGTTCGCTGCTGATGACCGGCAAGCTCGCGGTCATTTACTACACGGTACGTGGGCAGGAGCTGGTGTCAGCGGCGGCGATGGCGGCGCTCGATCCGAGCGATTATCTCGTTACCACCTATCGCGGTCAGCACGACCAGATTGCCAAGGGCGTTCCGCTGAATCCCTTGTTTGCCGAAATCGCGGGCAAGGTCGGCGGCACCTGCCGCGGCAAGGGCGGATCGATGCATATCACTCATCCCGACACCGGGGTGATGGTGACAACGGGGGTCGTCGGATCCGGGCTGCCGATCGCCAACGGTCTCGCGCTGTCGTCGCAGAACCGCGGCGACGGTAAAGTGACGATGGTGTGCTTCGGCGATGGCGCGACCAATATCGGTGCGTTTCACGAGGCGATGAATATGGCGCAGCTCTGGAAGCTTCCCGTGATCTTCCTCTGCCAGAACAACCGCTATGGTGAGCACACCGCCTTTGCCGACCATACCAAGGTCGATTCGATCGTTACGCGCGCCAAGGCCTACGGCATGGAGGGTGTAAAGGTCGACGGCAATGATGCGATCGCGATGTACAACACCACGAAAGCGGCCGTCGATCGGGCGCGGGCGGGCGAGGGACCGACGCTGATCGAGGCGATGTGCTATCGCATGATGGGGCATTTCTTCGGCTCGGACTTTTCCTACATGCCCGCAGAGCATCTCGCAGAGATGGCGGCGGAGGATCCGTTGCCGCGGCTTCGCCGGCTGATGCTCGACCACCAGTTTACGGAGGCCGAGCTCGACGCGATCGTAGCCGACCTGGATGCCCAGATGGACGCCGCCGCCGAATTCGCCGCGAACAGCCCGCTGCCGGGGGCGGAGGAAATCCGCAAGGATGTCTTCGAAGAGGAGATTGCGGCATGACCCAGATTACAATGACGCAGGCGATCAACCGCGCGATCGACGAAGCGATGGCCGAGGGTGAGGGCGTGATCCTGCTCGGCGAGGATGTCGCAGCCAAGCAGGGCGGCGGGGTGTTCAAGATTTCGTCGGGCCTGACCGAGAAATATGGCGAGCACCGTATCCGCGCGACGCCGATTTCGGAAACCGCGATCGTCGGCGCGTGCGTCGGCGCCGCGCTCGCAGGCTTTCGCCCGATCGCCGAGATCATGCTGATGAACTTCGTGACGGTCGCGATGGACCAGATCGTCAATCATGCCGCAAAGCTGCGCTTCATGTCGGGCGGGCAAACCCATGTGCCGTTGGTGATCCGGACCACGACCGGCGTCGGCGTGGGTTTCGGCGGCCAGCATTCGGATATGCTCGAGGCATGGTTCGCGCATGTGCCGGGGCTTAAGATCGTCACACCGTCGAACGCCGCCGATGCGCAGGGGCTGATGCGCGCCGCGATCGCGTGCAACGACCCGGTGATATTTATTGAGAATATCCTCTGCTACGGCTTGAAGTCCGACGATCCGGGGCCGGGGCATATCGTTCCGCTCGGCAAGGCCGCGATCGCGCGCGAGGGGAGCGATTGCACGATCGTCACTTATGGCCGCACCGTTCTCGATGCGCTCGACGTCGCGGGCAAGCTGGCCGACGAGGGCATCTCGGTCGAGGTCGTCGATCTCCGCACTATCGCTCCCTATGATGAGGCGACGGTCACGGCGTCGGTCGAAAAGACCGGTCGCGCGATCATATTGCACGAGGCGGTGAAGCAATATGGTACCGGTGCCGAGATAGCCTCGCGGCTAAATGAGGAACTGTTCGGCAAGCTGAAAGCCCCGGTGACGCGCATCGGCGGAGCCTTTTCGGCAGTGCCGATGGCGAACGCGCTTGAACAGGCGTGGATACCGAACAAGGACGCAATCGCCGACGCGGTGCGCACGGCCGTGAACTGGAAGGGCTGAAGCGATGGCAGAAGAACTGCGTATTCCAAAGATCGGCATGTCGGCGACCGAAATGACTCTCAATGAATGGATGGTCGGCGATGGCGAACGGGTAGAGGTCGGCGACATCATCTATACGGTCGAAACCGACAAGACGACGGTCGAAATCGAGGCGCAGGTCGCGGGTACGATCCGTCCGACCGGGGTGGAGGGCGAGGTCTATCCCGTCGGCGCACTGATTGGCACGATCGAATGACGCCGCTGGAGGCGAGCAAGGCGATGTATGCCGAGGTTGCCAAGGGCAATTGGGACGCGGTCGCCAGCTATATGGCCGACGACTTTGTTATCCATGAACCGACCTCGCTCCCTTATGGCGGCGAATGGCGCGGGCGCGATGCGCTGCAACAGCTCTACACGCATGTCATGGGCTATTGGGAGGATCCGGTGGTCCGATGGATGGAGCTGGTCGGAGGCGAAAGATATGCTGTCGCCTTGCTCCACTTCACCGTGACCGCCAAGTCGAGCGGCAAGCGCTTCGAGACGCATATTGCCGAGGTCACCGAGTTCGACGACGCTGGAAAGATGGCGTCGATGCGCATCCATTATTTCGATACGGCCCACATGGTTGGCCAGCTCGGTGGCTGAAGCGGTCGTGAAGAAGATCCTCGTCCTCGGCGCGCCCGCCGACCAGGGCATCCCTTTGCTATCCGCGTTGAAGGCGCGGGATCTGGAGCTCACCGCCGGCGTGCGGCGGCCGGGTGCCATGGCGACGACGCCGCACCCCGATGTTCCAGAGGTCGCAGCTGACCTGTACGACGTCGCTTGCCTGACTGCGGCGTTCAGCGATCATGATGCGCTCGCCATGCACCTGCCATTCGAGTTCGACCGCGAGCGCGCGGCCACGATGGGGCGCAATATCGCCGAAGCGGCGAGCGCGGCCGGGCTACGCAAGATCGTTTTCAGTACGAGCTGCTTCGTTGCCGACCGCGATCTGGGTCTGTCGGCACACGACGGGCGGCGCGACATCGAGCGCGCGATCCACGAGAGCGGCGTTCCCTATGTGATCATCGAGCCGATGGTGTTCATGGATAATATATGCCGCATCTGGTCGCGGCCTGCGATCGTCAACAGCGGGGTGTTCGCCTATCCGGCTGCCGAGGCGCTGAAGATCAGTTGGGTCTGTCTGGAGGACGTCGCAGCCTATATGGTGTCGGCGTTGCTACACGAAGATCTGATTGCCGACCGGATCGCGGTGGGCGGGCCCGAGGCGCTCGTCGGGGCCGAGGTCGCCGAGCACCTGTCTGTTGCCGCGGGGCGTCCGGTGCGGTTCCAGAGTCTGTCGCCCGATGAATTTGCAGCGCAGATGAGCGAGCTTGTCACCGGATCGCGCGACGTGCAGCCGGCGAGCATCTATGACGGGATGGCGAAATTCTATCGCTGGTACAATGAACAGGCGGTATCGCCACTCGCGCTGGATGCCGTGCCGGCGGCGCGGCTGCTCGGCGTGACGCCGACCCCGTTTGCGGAATGGGCGAAGCGGCAGGACTGGTCGCCGGTGAAGGTTCCGGCCTAGCGCACACCGTCCTTGCGAGGAACGCAGCGACGAAGCAATCTCCACTATCGGCGGGCAAAACCGATAGACGCAGATTGCTGCGCTACGATGGCAATGACGGGATGTTTAAGGCAATTGCCCTTCCACATACTTCGCAAGTGTGCGGTGGAAATGCCGGATGCGGCTTTCCTGATAATGGCCGAGTTCGATCACGCCATTGGGCGAGGATTTCATCCCTTCCTGCACATAGGGCAGGTTTTCCATATCCTGGTCGAACACGCCGGCGAGCGCGGCACCGATCAGGTGGCTGGCGCTGGCAAAGGGCTGGTCGTCGGGGATCAGATGCATTGGTGCCGATTTGGGCGGCGCCTCGCCCTTCGGTGTGCGCATCAGGATGCGAACCTCCATCAGACAATGATCGACGTCGCCCCACGGCCGCCAGCGATAGACGATGTTCGGTGTCAGTCCGCCCCAAGGCGCCCAGTTGGGAAAGACATTGTAAGTGAAATTGTCGAGCATCTCGCTGTCGGTAGCGGCCGAATAATCATGTCCGTTCATCGCCGAGAAGGCGTCGCGATTCGCTTGTGCAAGCACCTTGCGCGCGAGCATCGGGTCGTCGGCGTCGAAGCCCTTGAGATCGTCGGTCGATGCCGTACTGCGCCGCGCGCGGCTGTCGCCGCCGCCGATGAACTCCTCAAGTGATTTCAAGACATAGAGTTGATCCTTGCCCTTGATGTGCGGCGACATCGCGCCCGCGGGCGTGATCGCGCGATTGAGGAAGTCGCCGTAAAGGTCGTAGCGGGTGTTCGCGTCGGCGGTGAAGCCCAGAATCTGCGGGTGGGTGACGATGCTGTGCCATGCCTCCATGAAAGCCTCGGCAACCGCTTTCCAGTTTGCCGGGATGACGCGGCCGACCCAGGCGCCGGTGTGGCATTCGTCCAGCTGCCAGTTGTCGAAATGCTCGACGCCCGGGCCGACCCAGTCGCGGAAGCTTGGCAGGTTATGATTCTCGGCGACGAGTATGAAGCCCTGCCAGCTTTCGACCTTGAGCTCGGGCAGGCTCATATCCTTTTCGCCCAGATGCCTGAAATCCCATGCGCACGGCGCTTCCTTGAAACGGCCGTCGTGATGCCAGGAAAAACCATGGAACGGGCAACGCAGATGTACGGCGGGGCCGCTCTCGGTGCGGAGCTTGCGGCCACGGTGCAGACAGACGTTATAGAAGGCCTTGATCGTCCCGTCCTTCTGGCGGACGAGCAATATGCTCTTTTCGTTGATGTCATAGACGACCGTGTCGCCGGGGTTCGGCATATCCTCTTCGCGTGCAGCAAACTGCCAGATGTTCGGCCACATCTTTTCCCGCTCGAGCTTCGCCCAATCCTCGCTGACATAACGTTCGATGGCGATCGGTTCGTCGCCGAGTTCCTGATTGGATTCGGCAAACAGATAATCGGGAACCCGCCGCGTATCGGCGTTGAGCATGTCGGTATAGCTGGTCCCGGGGCAACGATCGTCGCGGTTCGGGTCCTGGGGAGGGGCGAGGTCGTTCATCACATGCTCCGAATAATCAGGCGATCTGGTCGAGCGGCATTTTGCAGGCCGCGGCGATCGAGCGGTGGACGCCGTGCAGTGCCGGCTCGTTCGCGCCGAGTATGACGCGAAAATCGTCGGGGGCGGTCATCAGGTTGGCATAGCCGCTGCTCGCGACGCGATAATCCTCGGTCTGCACCACGGTCGCGGTCGCGTCATAGGCCATTTCGCACATCGCGCGATGCTCGTCGCTTTCGACACCGAAGGGCGCATAGACCGCGAACTGGCAGAACATCTTGCCCGTACCATCGGGAAACAGACGAAAAACCTGCGTGAAATAGACGCCCGGCGTTACCGCGCCAAAGAAGATGACGGTGTTGGGGAAAAGGAAATGGACGCCGCCATAATCTGTCTCGGGCCATTCGCTTTCGTCCTTGCCGACGAGGTTGCCGATCGACAGGTCGGGGAAACTCACCCGATGATGGCGCCCGATCGGTTCATAGACATTGCGGTCGCTATAGTGCGTGCCACCGATCGTCGAGGCGTGGAGCATCTTGAAATGATAGCCTTCGCCATAGGTGTCGAGCGCGAATTTCCAGTTGGCGTCGGCGGTCAGGATGCCTTTCTTGACCGGCTCGGCGCGGTGGAGTTCAAGCTGCGCGAGAACCGGCCCGAAATCGCCGAGATGCGCCGCGACATCGATTGGTTCGCCGCCGGGATTGGCGCGCACGAAGATGAGGCCGAGATGCTCGGCGCAGGGCAGTTCGATGAGGTTCCGCGCGCCGATCGCACAATTGGCAAAACCTTCCTTGCCCGGTTGACCGACAAGCTGGCCCGCGGGGTCGAACGTCCACGCATGGAAAGGGCAGACGAGACGCGGGCGCGGGCCCTGCCACGGTTCCTTTTCCTCGACCAGCTTTGCACCCCGGTGGGTGCACATGTTGAGGAAGGCGCGCGCGGCACCGTCCTTGCCGCGCGTGACGAGGATCGATGGCCCAACCGAGTCAAAGACGAGCGTGTCGCCGGTCTTCGGAATGTCGCCCGACAGGCCTGCGACAATCGGCTCGTTCCGGAAGACATGTTCGACCTCCGCTGCGTTGCGCACATCGCTGGTGTAGATCGACTTGTGAAGCGGCAGCGGCGCTTCGGCGCGGTCGGTGCGATTTTCGGCAATGATCGCGACCAGTTTGCGCAGGCCCGCGCGCGCATTGCGCTTACGGACTGTGAACCAGTCCTGCGGTGCGATCTTCGGATCGGACTCGGCCATTGCGCTCCCTCACATTTTGCCCAGTATGAATCCGGGTCTCGAAAAGCTTATCGCACAAAGGCAGGCGCTTGTGCGCTATCGCTTTTGAGGGGAGAGACATGGCCATACGCGCAACGCTCGCATCGCTCGGCGACGTCATGCAGCTCGCTTTCGTGCCGCACGACTTCGATGCAGCCGTGAAGCACTGGACCGAGGTGATGGGAGCGGGCCCCTTCTTTCTGTTGCCCAATGTGTCGCTGCCCGGCGGGCGCTATCGCGGCGAAGCGAGTGATCCTGTGTTCACGATGGCCCTGGGATATTGGGGAGACATGCAGATCGAACTGATACGGCCCGAGAATGATGCGAAGTCGCCCTATCGCGGCGAATATGCGGTGGGCGAGGGATTGCACCATGTGTGCGTCCTGGTTGACTCGATTGCCGCGGCGCGGACGCGCTGCGATGCGGTCGGCGCGGAAATCGTCTTCGAAGCGCCGGTCGGCGAAGCCGGCGGCGTGATCTACGCCGATCCCGGCACGGGGCCGGGGACGCTTATCGAACTGCTCGAACCGCAGGCGGGTACGCGGGAGCTTTTCGCAATGATGCGCGATGCGGCCAGAGGTTGGGACGGGACCGAGCCGCTACGATCGTTGGGGTAGGAAACGGCTTGTCGGCAAAATCCGTCATTGCGAGCGGAGCGAAGCAATCCGGAGCGGTTTACCCCTACTCTGGATTGCCGCGTCGCTTCTCTACTCGCAATGACGATGGAGTAAGTCGCTAGCTATTCGCGCCCAGATACCCCAGCTGCCCCGCCTTGAAGATCGTCTGCGCGCGGTTGACCGAGTTCAGCTTCTCGCCCGCGCGGTGGACGTGATAACGCACCGTTGCGTGGCTCAATGAGATGATCATCCCGATCTCGCGGTCGGTCTTGCCGATAGCGGCCCAGCGCAGGCACTCGACCTCGCGCTTCGACAATTCGCAGTCCGACGGGATACGCCGCTTGGTGCGCATCGCCGAAGCATAGCCCGCGATGAAGCGCCGGGTCGCCGCACCGAGGACATGGCCGATCGCGGCAAACTGTTCGCTGAGGTCGGTAATGTTCTGATCGACCGGATGAAAGCTGTTCGCCGAAATCTGCCCGAATGGCAGATGAACCGGGACGACAATCGCCGCCTGATAACGCTGGTTCGCCGCGAAATAGCGCGAGAGATCGATATCGTCGAGATAGGGGTTGGGATTGGCGGTGCGGAACCCCGTGCCGTTGCACCAGAAGGGCTCGCTTTCATAACGGCACGAACGCGGCAGCGGCGAATGAAGCGCCAGCCTGTGATCTTCCCACCAACGCTCGCCATCGCCGAGCCAGCCGAACAGGTCGGCGGCGAGCACCGCGCCGTCGGCGTCGACCATCGTTTCCTTGGAAGCGATGTCGTCGCATAGCGCGGCGCGAAGCCCGTGCGCCGCCGCGAAATCGCGCAAAGTGACCGCCGCGTCGTGGATATCCTCCGCGCAGCGGACCGTTACCGCTTCGACGAGCGCCCTCGTACCTATTGGCAATGCGAGCCCGTCGTCCGGCAGCCTGGCTGCTCTCTCTCCCATGACCGGGACTATTCCATACTGGTCGGCAAGTCGCAATGCATGTGTCATAGGCGTAACACCGTCTTTGCTATGATGTTTTTCTGGACCTCGCTCGAACCGCCAAAGACGGTCCAGGCACGACTGTTCAGGTAGCGCGCAGCGGCGACCTGCGCGTCTTCGTCGCCGATCGCGGGCGGCGCTTCATTGCCATAGAGCGGGCGCACCGCCGGAAGCTGCAGGCCTTCATACCCGTGCAGGTCCATCGCCGCGGCGTCGATGCGTTGATGCAGTTCGGACGAGATAAGTTTAATGAGCGAGGTCTGTGGTCCCGCAGGGCGGCCTTTTGCGATGTCGGCGAGGATGCGAAGTTCGGTGGTTTCGAGCGCTTCAGCCTCGAGCCGCAGCTTCGCGATTCGTGTCGCGATCTGGATGTCGCCGCCGAGCGCGCCATTGTGCCCGCTCGGCGCAACACCTGCGAGCTGCTCGAGATGGTCGATCGCGCGGATCAGTCGGGGGGCGTGGAACGATCCGCCGCGTTCGTTTTCGAGCAGGAATTTGGCGATCGTCCAGCCCTGGCCTTCGTCGCCGATACGGTTGTCGACCGACGTGCGCGCGGCGTCGAGGAAGACCTGATTGACCTCATGATCGCCCGCCATCGTGATGATCGGTCTGACGGTGACGCCAGGCTGGTCCATCGGGATCAGCAAGAAACTGATCCCCGCCTGCTTCTTCACCTCGCCGTCGGTGCGGACGAGACAGAATATCCAGTTGGCGTGATGCGCATGGGTGGTCCAGATCTTCGATCCGTCGACGACATATTCATCACCGTCGCGCCGCGCGCGGGTGCGCAGCGAGGCGAGGTCGGAGCCGCTTTGCGGTTCGGAATAGCCCTGGCACCAATAGTCGGTCCCGGCGCGGATCGCGGGAAGGAAGCGATCCTTCTGCTCCTGCGTGCCGAAAGCGCAGATCACCGGACCGACAAGGCGGAGGCCGAGCACCGACAGCGCCGGCGCACCTGCGACCGCGCATTCCTTTTCAAAGATATAGCGCTGCATCGGCGTCCATCCGGTACCGCCACAATCTTCGGGCCAGTGATAAGCGACCCAGCCCTTGTCGTTGAGGATGCGGTGCCAGACGAGGCCGATGTCGGGCTCGACGAAGACCCCGGGCGTACGCCGTGCGCCGTCGCGTACATGGTCGGGCAGTGACGTGCGCAGAAAGTCGCGGACCTCCTCGCGAAATTCCAGTTCGTCCTTGGTAAGGTCTAGATCCATAAGTCCACTAACGCTCGAGGATCGCCACCGCCGACAGGCCGGGCGCTCCATAGACATGAGAGTAACCGATTTTAGGGCCATTCGGGACCTGCCGTTCACCGCCCCGACCGCGTAATTGCACGGTATTTTCATAAACTTGGCGAAGGCCCGAAGCGCCGATGGGCTCTCCGCAGGCTAGGCAGCCGCCATCGGTGTTGACCGGCATCTTGCCGCCAATTTCGCTCCATCCCTCGGCCAGCCATTGTTCCTGCTCGCCGTCGGCGCAAAATCCGTTTTCCGCCATGTGCATGATTTCGGCGCCGCTTTCGGTGTCCTGCAATTGCGCGACTGAGACATCTTTAGGTCCGATACCCGCCATTTCGAACGCGGCCTTGCTGGCGATTTCGGTCGGTTTGCCGCCGCCATTCGCGCTGATCGACGGTGCAAAGACCTCGAACGAACCTTCAGGTCGCGTGCGGAAGGCGATGCTGGCGATACGCACCGCATCGGAGCCGAGTTCGCGGACCTTCTTGCCGCTCGCCAGGATCAGCGCAACCGCACCCTCGGCCGGTGAGCAGAACATATATTTGGTCAGCGGGTCGTTGATCATCGGGGCGTTCAGAATCGTGTCGAGATCGACCGGCGACCGCCGCCAAGCATGGTGGCAGAATGTGCCGTTGCGAAAGGCTTTTTCCGCGACGAGACCCAGGCTGCGACGGCTGATCCCGTGCAGCGCCATGTAACGCTGGATCTTGAGCGCGAAGAATTGCGTCGTCAGCATCATACCCGTCTCGCCATACCATTCTGGCAGGCCATATTCGGCGGGCTTGGCGTTGAAGGCGCCGCGCGGATGCTTGTCGAACCCCACCGCCAGCGCGATGTCGCACGCGCCGGCGGCAATCGCGTTGCGCGCGGCGGTCAGCGCGCTGCCACCGGTAGCGCAGCCGTTGGCGACATTGATGAAGGGGACGCTGGTGAGGCCGAGTTCGTTGACCATGATGTCGGCCGAGCCTGCCGCCGCCGAGCCGCCATAGGCGAATTCGACGTCGCTCCATTCGACCCCGGCGTCGCCGAGGGCTTCGCGCACCGCATAGACGCCCTGATCGCGTCCTGATCGCCCGTCGATGCGACCGAAGGGATGGATGCCCGCCCCGATGATATAGACGTCGTCGTTCATGACTGGCGCTCCGGGCGGAAGGCATAGGTCGATCGCGTGTCGTCAAAGGGAACGACCGCGAAGGTCATCGGCATCCCGATGACGAGGTCGGCGGGGCTGGCGTCGACGATCCGCGTTTCGACGATCACCTCGCCGGGCAGCTCGACATAGCCGATGAGAAAGGGCTGGAAGGGTTGGGGGCCGTTGTACGGTTCCTTGGGCTCGAAGTCCTGCGTCGTCCAAGACCAGAGCGCCCCCTTCCGGGACAGCGCGACAGGCTCGACGAGCGCGGCGGCATCGCCCGACGGAACCGGAAAGACGATCTCTCCATCGGCGCGGCGCGCGCCGATGAGGCGCGGTTCGGCCTCGTCGGTCCACAGGCCGGGCGCGATGGGTGAAAGGCCGCTCATGCCGCCCTCGCAAAGCTGCGCAGGCAATGATCCTGGTCGCCAAGAAACTTGTCGAGCAGCATGACGCGCTTGAGCGCATGGCCGATCGCCAGCTCGTCGGTCTGCCCCATGCCGCCGTGCATCTGTACCGCTTCTAGTCCGATCCGCATGGCGGCTTCGCCGACAAAAGCCTTCGCGCCCGCAGCAATCCGCGGCCAGCCCGCATCGTCGCTGGTCGGATCGAGCATCGCGGTGCGTAGTATCATCGAGCGCGCCTGTTCGAGCGCGGCATAGCATTCGACCAGCCGGTGCTGGAGCGCCTGAAAACTGCCGATCGCCGCACCGAACTGTTCACGTTCGCCGACATAGGCGAGCGTGTCGTCGAACATTGTCTGCGCGAGCCCGACCATCTCGGCGGCGGCGAGCAGGCGAACGTCACCGACGACGCGCTGGAACATGGCTTCGGGCAGTTCGAGGAGGTCGGCGGGCGCGCGGCGGAGGTCGAGCGTTGCTGCGTACGATCCGTCGATCACCGGATAATCCTGCCGGACAACGCCGATGGCGTCCTTCGCGATTCGGGCGAGCTTGTTATCGGCAACGGTGATCAGCAGCGTGTCAGCAATGGGCGCCCCGAGGACGAACGTCTTGGCTCCTGCGATCTGATTGCCCTCGGCCTTGGTGCCGACGGCCTTGTTTTCATAACGGCGGGTCGGCTCGGCAAAGCCGACGGCGGCCAACTGCGCGCCGGTAAGAAGGTCGCCTACCAGTCCCGCATCGCCCGTTGCTGCAGCGAGCCGGATCGGCAGTACGCCATTCTCGAGCCAGGGATCGATTGCGATACCCCGGCCAAGCGCTTCGGCAGCAAGCACGAGATCGACCATCGTGCCGCCCATGCCGCCCATCACTTGCGGCGCGGCGAGCGCGAGAAGGCCAAGGTCGGCGACCTCCTGCCAGCGCGTGCGGGGGTAGCCGCCATCGGCCTTTCGCATCGCATGGCGCACGGCGATGTCGACCTGGCCGAGAAAGCGGCCGATGGTGTCGCGCGTCAGCTGCTGGTCTTCGTCGAGGTCAAAGTTCATGCGCGCCGCCGGAAGGTAATGGGTAGGGTGGTGAGGCCGCGCAGCAGCATGTTCGGCGGCCAGCTTGGTACATGGCCATCGGCAAGGCGGAAATCGGCGAGGCGCTTCAGCAGCTCGGAATAGGCGACCGCCATCTCCTTGCGGCTCAGCATATTGCCGACGCACATGTGGATGCCTTTGCCGAAGGCGAGGTGGCTGCGCGCATTGGCCCGTTCAATGTCGAAACGGTCGGGGTCAGGATATTTCGCCGGATCGCGGTTTGCCGCAGCATAGCGCAGCTGAACCATCGCACCCTTCGGGATTCTGACCCCGCCGAGCTCTGCATTCTTCAGCACCATGCGCCACATGCCGGCGGTCGGGCTTTCGATGCGCAGTATTTCCTCGACGAGGTTGATGATTGCGCGATCGTCGTCCGTATCGGCGGCGGCGACTGCCTTTGCCATCTGGTCGGGGTTCTCGATGAGCTGGAGCAACCCGCCCGCGAGCGCCGAGGTCGTCGTCTCGTTGCCCGCAACCATCAGCTGCTGCATGACCGACAGGATTTCGGCGTCTTCCAGCGGCCGTTCGCCATCAACCTCCGCATAGACGAGATCGGAGAGCAGATCGTCGGTGCGGTTGGCGCGGCGCTCGTCGATCTTGGCTTTGACGAAATGCTGGAATTCGACGACCTCGCGCGCGCATTCAAGTTCGCGTTCCTTGGGGATCATCCGACCGAGCCGGTCGACGAAGGCGTCGGACCAGCGCTTCACCTTGTCGAGATCGTCATTCGCCATGCCGATCTGGCTTGCGATCATCGCGACGGGCAGGGGGATACCGAAATCGCGGACGAAATCGGCTTCGCCCTTTTCGGCCATGCGGTCGATCAGCCCGGCGACGACACCGCGCATATCGTCTTCGATCGCGGCGACCCGCTTCATCGAGAAGGCAAGATTGACGAGCTTGCGAAAGCGCGTGTGAACCGGCGGATCGGCGGTGAGGAGCGTATCGACCTGAGGCCAGCCTTCGGACAGGGTCGCCGCCACATCGCCGTCCTCGGCCATCGCGCCCGACAGCGTGCCTTGAAAATTGTTCGAGAAGGTTTCGACGTCGCCCGTCGCGTGCGCGCAGAGGTCATAGGAGAGGACAAGGAACATGCCATCGGACAATTGAACCACCGGGCTCTTGGGCATCCACGCACGATAATAATCGAACGGGTCGGCGATGACCTGCGGATCAAAGAAGCTGCTTGCAGCAATATCGTTCACGCGCCTCTTTCCTCGATCGTGTCATCGCACCCCCGACTATATTCAGCCGCCTGGCCGGTGCGATGCACATTTTCGTTAGGCGGCGGCGACATGTGCGAGCGCATTGGCAAGCAGTTTACGGAAGTTCGAATCGGCGTATGCGGGCGGTCCGTCGCCGGGTTGCAGATAAACCAGCGTCCCGGCACCGACGGGCTTTTCCCAGGCAATCAGGTCGCTTTCGGGACGATGATCCCATCCTTCGTTGCTGAACATCCGCCCCGCCACGGCCTGCGATGCCGAATAGAAATTATCGCGGACGAAGGCATGATCCGCGCGGAGCAGCGGTGTCGCGGCACCCCACACGGGCGCGAGATAGAGCTCATCGCAGAACTGAAAACGGGCGGGGAGGCCCGCAGTAACCGGATGATCGGGATCGACGACGACGGCATCGTAACGCACCTCATGGCGGTAGCCCGAGTCGAGATGCGCTTCGCCATTGGCTTCACCGGGATCGTAGAGGAAGCGCCCGCCGATCATGGCTGCCCATTCCGGCCATTCGGCCCAGCCGGCGATCGCATGGTGCATCGCGACCGCGCCGCCGCCCCGCGCGAAATAGTCGGTGATCGCGCGGCGATAGGTGAAGGAGGGCGGCCGTGTTGCAGCCTTTCCGCCATCGAAGTGATAGCCCGGCATGTCATAAAAGAGGATTGCGTCGGCGTCGGCGGTAGCGCCTTCGGCGACCGCGGCTTCGGCGTCGGGGTGCATCAGGTGTGTGACGGTCCAGCCAGCGAGGCTTGCCAACAACGCTGCGAAGGGTTCGGCCTCATAGGGATGGCCGCCCGACAGGACGAGAAGGTTACGCGGCGTGCTCATGCGATTTTCAGGATCATCTTGCCCTGATTGCTTCCCGCAAACAGGCGCATGAAGGCGTCGAAGCTGTTTTCGATCCCGTCGTCGACATGCTCGTCGGCGACCAGCTTTCCTTGTTGCAGCCACCTCGCCATTGCGGCGGCGCCTTCGGCAAAGCGGTCGATGTAATCGGCGACGAGCAAGCCGCGGATCGACGCGCGGTGGACGATCAACTGCCAGATGTTGCGCGCGCCGACCTTCTCCACCGAATTATATTCGCTGATCAGCCCGCAAAGGCCGATCCGCGCGCCGTGGCGCAAGTTTATCAACCCCGCATCGAGGATATCGCCGCCGACATTCTCGAAGATGATGTCGACGCCCTCGGGTGCCTCGGCGCGGATCGCGGCGGCGAGGGCGTCGCCATCCTTGCCGCGATAGTCGATCGCGGCGTCGAAGCCGTAACGATCGATCAGCTTGGCGCATTTTTCCGGTCCGCCCGCAATGCCGATGACCCTGCTCGCGCCCTTGATCTTCGCGATCTGCCCGACGAGCGAGCCGACCGCGCCCGCCGCGCCAGTGACGAGCACGACGTCGCCGGGTTTCGGCTCGCACACCTCTATATAGCCGAAATATGCGGTCATCCCGACCGCCCCGAGCACCGAGAGATAGTTGGTGATCGACGGGACAAGCGTGGCATCGATCGGTTGGGTGAAGCCGCCGGCGGTCCCGACCGAGTAATCCTCGATCCCGTTCAAGCCCAACACCCACTGACCGGGTTCGAAGTCTTCGGCCTTGCTGGCTTCGACGATCCCGACCGTGGTGGCCCGCACCGGAGTACCGAGTGGGATGGGCGGCATGTAGCTCGGTGCATCATCCATCCAGCCGCGGATCGCGGGATCGAGCGAAGCATAGTGATTGCGGATCAGAAACTGGCCGTCGGCGAGTTCGGGTGTCGGCTCGGTGACGAGCGAAAAATCGGCTTGTGCGGGTTCGCCTTTGGGGCGGTGGATAAGCAGGAAACGGCGGTTATCAGGCATGAAAACTCCTCAGGCGGGGACGATGGAGACCGGGATCGCGCTTTGCAGCGACTGGCCGGTGATGGGGTCATAGGACACGGTCTCGCTGACCAGGCGATTGGTCGATGCGCCATGATCGTGGACGCCGTCGGGGCCGATATCGGGATCGCCGAAGGCATGCGCCATCGAGACGACACCGGGGCGCATATTCTCCGCTTTGCGCGCCACCGCGATGATTTCGCCCACGGCCGACCGGATGCGCACCATGTCACCGTCGGCGCACGGTATCCGCGCAAGGTCGTCGGGATGAAGGAAGGCAGGGTTGGTCGTTCGCTTGGCGCGCAGCGCCGGCAGATTCTGCCCCGTCGAGTTGAATCGGTGACGGCTGCGGCGCGAGACCATGCGCCACGGAAAGTCGGGCGTCGGCTGCGCGACGCTTGAATAGGCGATGAGCTGGTCGGGCATTGCACCCGCGGTCAGGTCGAACCGGCCCGGTGCATTGGGGTCGCCGGCCTCGACGACCGGGTGGAGATCTGCATAGATTACAGCCTTGCCGTCCTCGGTGTCGCGTCGGACCTTGCTGGGGGCAACCGCGCAACCCGCGACCATCAGGTCGAGGAAGGCTTCCTTCGACGGTCTCGTGCCCATCGGACAAGCGGCGCCCGCGAGGGGCAGGCCGGTCTTCATGCGGTGCGCAAGTTCCCAGAGCATCTCCCACTCCTCGAGCAGCCCTTCGGGCGCCTCGATCATTGCCTCGGTATAGCGGGCATAGGGAATCTCATACCACCATTCCGAAAGATTGCTGATATCCTCCCGCTCGAGGCACATTTTGGGGGCGAGGATATAGTCGGAGCGTTTGGCGGTCGCCGATTCGGCGTTGACGTCGATCGAAACCAGCAGGTCGAGCCCGCCCAGGGCGCGGACCATCTTGTCCTGGTCGGGAAAGGCAACGAGTGGGTTGCCGCCGATCACGATCAGCGCGCGGACCTGGCCTTCCCCGGGCGTCAGCATCTCGTCAGCAAGTACATTACACGGCATTTCCATCCCGAGATGCGTGAGACCGCGGATGCGTGAAGCAGGAAAGCCCTCGCCATAGAGCGCCATCGGCGGCGCGACCTGCGCACGGCGCGGAATGACGGGGGTAAAGATGCGCGGGATCGAGCTTTTCTCGCCCTCGCGGCAAAAGCGCCCACAGATGATGTTGAGCGACGAGACAAGATACTGCGTGAGCGTTCCATTGCCCGCCATCTCCGGCCCGGTGCCAGTCGAAACGATGCCCTTGGTCCCGTTCGCGAACATGCGTGCGGCGGCAACGAGCTGGATTTCCTCGACGCCCGCGCGTGATGCAGCGACGCCGGGCGGAAAGAGCGCGACCGCGCGCTGCAATTCGTCGAAGCCGTCGACGTAGCGGTGGTCGAACGCCTGATCATAGAGCCCTTCGGCGAGGATCACGTGGATAATCCCGGCAAGCAACGCAGGGTCTTCGCCCGGCCGCACAGGCAAGTGAATATGCGCGAGCGCCGCGACGTCGCTCTGGCGCGGGTCGGCGACGATCAGCTTGAGGCCGCCGTCGAGCGCATCGCGGAGGCGCCGCGAGGGTGAGAAGGGAGGCAGGCCGCCCGGCGGGCCATAGTGCGAGACGATCGGGTTGTTGCCGATGAAGAAGGCGACATCAGCATCGCTGAATGTGTGCGTCCCGCCCATCCAACTGCCGTAGCGCATCGTCGTATAGACCTTGGCGGGCTGATCCAGCGTCACCGAGGTATAGATGTTGCGCGTACCAAGTCCCTGCGCGAAGGCCATCGCGCTGCCGACCCCGGCGCTATTCTGAAAGGCATAGGTGCCGGCATAGACGGCGACCGCGTGCGGGCCGTATCGGGCGACGATTGCCGACAGTTTCGCGGCGATCTCGTCGAGTGCCGCATCCATTGCGATTTCCTCGAACCGGCCATCGACGCGTTTTTGCGACGCGGTCAGACGTTGCGGCCCGTGATGCGCCTCGGCAAGTTGGCGACCCTTGATGCAGGTATAGCCGCCGAACACCGGGTCGTCAGGGTCACCCTGTACCCTGATGACGCGGCCCTGATCCACAGTGATGAGCATCGCGCAGTTGGCGTGGCAAAAGCGGCAGAAACTGCGGCGGACCTCGGGCATTCTTGCTCTCCCTGATCCTACCCTACGCCTCGGCACTTTTCACGCGACTGGCACTTTTGGCGGTGGCTGGCGCCAAGGTGCGCGCGCAGTTTCGGGAGGAAAACAGGGGAGACTATCGATGCCGATATCGCGCCAATGGCTGCTCAACGGACACCCGCGTGGACGCGGGATCGGGGATACCGATTTCAAGCTGGTCGAAACCGAGATCGGGGCACCCGGCGCGGGCGAACTATTGCTGAAGACACTCTATCTCGGCTTTGACCCGGCGCAGAAGGGGTGGATGGAAAATATCGCAGACTATGTCGCGCCAATGGCCATCGGTGACGTGATGCGGGGGAGCGCTATCAGCGAAGTGGTCGAAAGCAATCATCCGAGCTTTATGGTTGGCGATCTGGTCACGGGATCGACCGGATGGACCGAATGGCATGCGTCGAAGGGCGAGGGGCTGGTGAAGATCGAGACTGGACTGTCGCCAACGGCGACGCTCTCGGTCCTCGGGACGACGGGGGTCACCGCCTATTGCGGCCTGTTCAAGGTCGGACGCCCGGTCGCGGGCGACACGGTACTGGTGTCGGGTGCGGCGGGTGCGACGGGTTCGGTCGTCGGCCAACTCGCCAAAATCGCCGGATGCCGTGCGGTCGGCATCGCGGGCGGTGCCGACAAATGCCGCTGGCTCGTCGAGGAGGCGGGTTATGACGCCGCGATTGATTACAAGGCTGGTGACGTACGGCGGCAGATCCGCGAGCATTGCCCAGGCGGCGTCAACGTCATTTTCGACAATGTCGGCGGCGCGATCCTGAACGACATGCTCGGTGAGATCGCGACCGGCGCGCGTGTCGTCGTATGCGGCGGGATCAGCCGGTACGAGATGGGGACGTTGCCCGCCGGGCCGCAAAATTATTTCAACCTGATCTTTCGTCGCGGTTCGATGGCGGGCTTCATCGTGCTCGACTGGGCGAGCGAGTTTCCCGAAATTCGCAAGCGGCTCGAAGGCTTCGTGCTCGATGGTCGTCTAAACTATCGAGAGGACGTACAGCACGGGTTCGAAAATGCGCCCGCGACGCTTAAACGCCTGTTCAGCGGTCAGAACCGAGGCAAGCAGTTGTTGAAGCTCTAAATCAGGACGGCGGTTCAATCGAACTCCGCCGTCGCGACGCCCGCCGCATTATACACCGGCGCTTCGCGGGCGACCGCAAATTTGCGGCTTACCGCGTTCGTCAGGCCAAAGCCCGACACATGCCCGAGCATACCGCGATATTGCGGGCCGGCCAGATGCTGCGCGAGCGCCACTTCGCTTTCCCATTCTTCAAAGACGTGAACACGCGCAGGGTGGTGCGGATCGGCGGTCCAGAAATAGCCGAGGCATCCGGGCTGCGCCTGCGCACCCTCGATCCATGGGCGCGCCTGTTCCAGCGCTTCAGTACGGCGCGCCGGATCGATATCGATCTTCGCTTCGATCACTATCTTCATGGTCACACTCCCTGCTGTTGCGCCAATGTCTGGTCTCCATTCACGGACGGGGCCATGCACATTTTTGCCAAGCGCGCAGCGACACCCGTTGTGGCACCACCTGCTGCGATGGACAAAGGGAGAGGTTTTATGGGCAGACTGGCTGGTAAACGCGCCGTCATCATCGGTGCGGCGACGCAGGACAATATGGCGCAGGCTGTTGCCCGCCTTTTTGCGCGCGAAGGCGCCAGCGTACTGGTGGCCGGCCGCAAGCAGGCCCCGCTCGAGGCGCTCGCGCAAGAAATCGGCGGTCATGCGGCGGTGTGCGATCTGACATCCCGGGCGTCGGTCTTTGCGCTCGCGGACGCTGCGCGCGATGCGATGGGCGGGGTCGATATCGCTGTCAATGCGAGCGGCTGGGGTCTGCTCAAGCCCTTACTCGACGTAACCGAAGAGGAACTCGACGCGATCGTCGCGCTTCAGTTCACCGGCGTACATCATTTCTTGCAGGCATTTGTCGGCGCGATGTTGAAAAACGAACCCAGCGGAGGGTCGATCATCCAGCTATCGTCGGCGACCACGCGGGCGGTCATCGGCAATCATGCCGCCTATATCGGTACCAAGGCCGGATCTGAAGCGCTGATCCGATGCGTCGCCAACGATTTCGGTGCGGCCGGCATTCGGGCAAATATCGTCTCGCCCGCCTTTACTGAATCGCCGATGACCAAAGACGCTTTCGCGACTCCTGGCCTGGTCGATGCCTTTCTGCCCCGGTATCCGCTCGGACGGCTGAATACAGCGGCCGATGTCGCCAATGCCTGCCTATGGCTTGCAAGCGACGAGGCGTTTGTCACCGGCGAAAATCTGCAACCCAATGGTGGCTTGACGCTCCGCGGCAACCCGCAAGAGGCGGATATTGCCACCGCCGTGGGGGCCGCGATGGCGAAGCTGCAAGCTAGCTGATCTGCCGCGCACGCCCTTCCCAATAGGGCGCGCGCAGATCGCGGCGCAGAATCTTGCCCGATGGATTGCGCGGCAACGCGGCGATGAAGTCGACCGTTTTTGGACATTTGTAGCCGGCAATCCGCTCGCGCGCCCATCCGATGATCTGATCCGCGTCGGCGCGCGCGCCCTCGCGCAGCACCACGCAGGCCTTCACCGCTTCGCCCCATTTGTCGTCGGGCACACCAACTACGGCGACGTCGGCAACCGCCGGGTGGCCATAGATCGCATTTTCGACCTCTGCCGGATAGACATTCTCGCCGCCCGAGATGATCATGTCTTTCACCCGGTCGTGGAGGTAGAAATAGCCATCCTCGTCGGTATAGCCCGCGTCACCGGTGCGCAGCCAGCCGTCCGCGTCGATTGTCTCCGCCGTCGCTTCGGGACGCCCCCAATACTCCCGCATATTCGCCTGCGTCCGGATCGCGATCTCGCCGATTTCGCGCGGGGGCAGGGGATTGCCGTCGGCGTCGATTACCTGCATCTCGACCCCGCGCAGCGGCTTGCCGACCGACCGCATCCGTTCATTGCCCGCGGGATCATGATCCTCGGGCGGAAGCGCCGCAATCGTGCCCGACGTTTCGGTCATTCCGTACATCTGGACGAAACCGCACTGAAACACATCGATGCATTGGCGCAAGAGGCCGAGCGGGATTGGGGAGGCGCCATAGGCGATGTGGCGCAAACGCGAAAAATCGACATCGCGCGCGCGGGGTTGATTCACGATGATCTGCATCGCGGCAGGCACCATGAAGATTTTGGAGATACCGTAGGCTTCGATCAGGTCCAGCACAGCGCCGGGATCAAACTCGCGGGTGATTACGCCCGTGGCGCCGTTGGTCATCACCGTGATGCCGTATCCGGTGCCGCCGATATGAAAGCAAGGCATCGCGACCAGCCCGACATCGCCTTCTTCCCACCGCTCCCAATCGGCCTGAAGGGCCGGATCGCGGTCGAGTTGCGAGCGCAGCACCGACCCGTTGGTGAGCACCGCCCCTTTTGGCTTGCCGGTGGTGCCCGAGGTGTACATCTGGATTACTGCGTCGGTTTCGCCGCGTGGCACGGCCGGATCGGTGGCGGAAAAGCCGTCATTCCAGGTCCGGTAATCAGGAAAGCCGTTCGCTGCGCCTTCGGTCGCGATCACTTGCTCGACGCCCGGAAAGGCCTTGCGGTTCGCGGCGACAAGATCGGTAAACTCCGGCCCGACGAACAGGATGCGTGCGCCGCAATTGTCGATGATCCACGCGATCTCGGGCACCGCCAGTCGCCAGTTGACCGGTGTCATCACTCCCCCGGCCTTGGCGACCGCCATCATCAGTTCGAAATAGAGATCGCTGTTCTTGCCGAGATAGGCGACGCGATCGCCTGGTTTCAGGTCGAGCGCGATCAGCCCATTCGCGGCGCGGCTGCTGTTTGCATCGAAATCGGCGTAGCTGGTGGCGCGTCCTTCGAAGTGAAAGAGGATGCGGTCAGGGCGCTCGCGCGCGTTGATCCGCGCTACGTCGGCTACGCGCTGAAAAGCTGGGACCTTCACTGGCTTCCTCTCTCCTGATCAAGCGCTACCGAACGCCTGCCGGTACAGATTGGAGTCGGCGGCATAGAAATTGCAATGGAAACCCGATGGCACGCGGAACGGCACATGTACCAGCGCAATCGGCCCTGCCGCAATGTCGAGCGCGTCGAAGATCGCCAGTTCGCTGGTTGCCGCACCCGCGCGGTGGACCAGCGTCATGGCGTAACCATCGCCTTCGCCCGCCGCGCCCATTTTGGGTGCGAAGATCAGCTCGCCGCACGACGCGCCGTTGCCGAAGTGGAAATAATCCTCTTTCCCGCTCGCCGTGTCGAAGCGCAGCACGGCGTCCATCCCCTCGGCGCGTCCATCGCGGCTGTTGAGGTTAATGTTGGCAAAGCTGTGACGCGAGGCTCGCGTCATGAAACGGTCGTCCGGGCGTGGGAACTGGATGTCGCGGTCATTGAGCATCTCTTCCTTGATCCACGTCCCGTTGCCATCGGTTCCGGGATCGATCGTCCATCGGCGAAGGCTCTGCTGCGTATCCCCGTGCGTCTTCTTGACTCCCGTCTCGTCGGGAAAAAGTGCGGTGCCATTGGCCGCGGCAACATCGGCGATGATCTTGCCCTCCGCTTCCCACACGTTGAGTTCGTGGAACATGTGCCGCGGTTCATAGTCGAACCAGCGTACGTCGCTGGCCGACCCTTCGCGCGGCATCACCGCGAACTTGGTCGGGCGGCCGTTGACCCACGCTGTCATCGGTCCGCCCTTCATGAAGCGACCAAGGTCGACGTCGATCGGGATGACCGGAAAAACGACCCAGTTTTCGGTCAGGAAAAAGGTGTGCATCAGTGCGTTGTGCGGCATGTCGATAATCTCGGCCTTGCGTACGCTGCCGTCGGCCGCGATCACGTCGTATCGGATTTGCGCCGCGCCCATCGGGCCGTTGATCATTGCGCCAATGTTGACCAACTCGCCCGTGTGATGATCCATCTTTGGATGCGCGGAGAAGGTGGTGGTGATCGTCCCCCCATAATGTTCCTCACCCAGCGTTTCGAGCGTGCGCGGGTCGAGCGCGACCGCGGGCGCTCCCTCCATCAGCGCCAGCAGTTTGCCGCCATGGACGATAATGTTGGTATTGCCGGTATTGTAGCGCTTGTTCTGCACCGACGGATCGGCCGTCATCGGATTGCCGAACAGGCCGAAGAGGCGTTTGCCCGCCGCTTTTTCCAGCTCGAACTTTTCGGTTCTTACCCACCGGTTGAGCATCGACACGCGTCCGCCTTCGATATGAAAGGCGTAAACCATGCCGTCGCCGTCGAACCAGTGATACTCGCCCTCGCGCGTCGGATAGAGTGGTTCGGGACCGTTGCGGTAAAAGACGCCGACAAGGTCGTCCGGAATCCGACCCTCGACAATTAGGTCGGGCGCGGTCGCCTCGAACCGCACCGGCTGGTGGTGCCCCGACAGAAAGGGATGGTCGAAGAAGGCCTGTGTCATTGTTTCGTCGCTCCCAAGAGGGTGGGCGTGGAAAGGCTGGCGCTTGAGCGAAGAAGGGGGGCGGTGCTGTGCGCCGCCCCCGCTCCCTTTTTCTTCGCGTCGTGCCCGTGACGCGAAGCCTTGTTCGTCAGAAGCGGAAGCCCAGCTCGACGCCATAGGTACGCGGGGCTTGCCCCGCGCCGAAGGTGAACAGGCCAGCAACCGGCAAGGTCGACGACAGACCCTTGTGGTTGGTGAGATTGCGTCCAAACAGCGCCAGGCTGACCTCGCTGCCACCGCCAAGGAAATGCGTGTAGCCGATCTGCGCCGATAGATTCTCACGATCCTCGGTAAAACAGCGGTTGTCGTTGACGACATTGCCCGGGACAATCGGCCGGTTCGGCGCGATGCAGGTCGCATATTTGCTCTGATAGCGCAGCAGTGTCGAAGCATCGAGCCGCCCAGAGCTTGTCTCCTTTGAATAGCTCAGGCCTGCCGACCATTGATATTTGGGTGCGCGGCGGAGCGTCAGTGTCGAGACATCGTCGGGCACGCCGTCGGGCGCGCTGCCCGGCGTCAGGCCGACGATATCATTGAAAAAGCTATCATATTGCGCATCGGTATAGCTGAAGGAGGCGTTGAAACTCAGCGCATCGGACAGCTGCGCGATGATCTCGGCCTCGAACCCCTTGATGTCGGCGGATGAAGCGTTCCGGACCACCGTTTCTTGGGGATTTGACGATCCCGGCGGCGCGGGCTGCACCACTTCTTCCTGCTTGTCATGATATTTGGTGTAATAGAAGGCAAGGTTCGTGCGCAGCGTGCGGTCAAGCCAATCGGCCTTGAGCCCGATTTCATAGGCATCGACCGTCTCGGGCTGATAAGGACCCAAAGATGTCGGCGACGCGGCCCGACCGTTGAAGCCGCCCGACCGGAAACCGCGCGAGAAGGAAGCATAAACCAGCTTGCCTGGTTCGATGGTATATTCCGCATTGGCACGCCAGGTAAATTTGTCGAAACTGTCACTGGCCGAACAATTGTTTGCGGGGCTGTAAACCGGGATGACCACGCCTGGTGCCGGGCTGGTCGTCCCGGTAACGGCAACGCAGGATGTGCCGTCGAAGCCGGGCAGGGTGATCCCGACCAGCGCGCCAATCCGTCCGTAATTGTTGAAGATCGACTTTTTGTCCCTGGTGTAGCGGGCACCGAGCCCGATCTTGAATGCATCGCTCAGGCTGATCTGTGCGTCGGCAAAGCCCGCATAGGATTTCGCATTGTGGTCGACATATTGCCGAAGCACGGCCGTGGAGCCCTGACCGAGCACTGCGCCAAAATTGGTCGACTGGTCGAGCGTATAGGAACTGTCGAAATAATAACCGCCGATCAGCAGGTTAACCATATCGAACTCGGCAAGCAGGCGCAACTCTTGGCTGAACTGGTCATATTCCTGCTGGCGACGGGTGTCGAAGAAGTCGGCGGAGCTGCCGTCGAAATCCTGCGTTACCGACTCCTTGTTCGTGATATAGCCGGTAACCGATGACAGCGTGAGGGTGTCGCTGAGTTCGATATCGATATTACCCGTTACGCTGTCGACATTGTTGCGAACCGGGGTCTCGATATTCTGATAGGTGGTATAGAGCCCGCGCGCCGGCAGCCGCCAGCGGTCGCATTCCTCGGCCGGCGAAAAACCGGGCGCGCCCGGCGCGGCGCACACAAGATCGCGGCCGGTTTCGGATAGCGCCGACGCAACCGTTTCGCCGCGTTCGCGTGTATGCTGATAGGTGATTTGTGCGGTGATCGCATCGCTCGGCGTGATGAGCGCGGTGACGCCGCCCGTCAGTGTTTCATACTTGCCCTCACGGCGATCCTTGGTGACGTTGTGATAGAAGCCGTCGGTGTCGTCATAATAGCCGAAGGCCTTGATCGCGATGAAATCGCCAAGTTTTCCGGTATTGACCACCAAGCGCGCTCGCCGGGTGTCGAAGCGGCTATACGCGAACTGGCCGCGCATGCCGAACTCTTCGGTCGGCCGGGTGCGAATGACGTTGATGACACCGCCGATCGTATTGCGGCCGAACAATGTCCCTTGCGGGCCGCGCAAAACCTCCAGCCGTTCGAGATCGAAGCTGTCGAGCAGCTGGCCAGTGTTGGTGCCGATGAACACTCCGTCGACAACGACGCCCACCGCGGGGTCAAAGCTCTTTTCAATGTCCTCGAAACTGATGCCGCGGATCGAGATCGCGGCCGCGCTTGGCCCGGCGCCAACCTGGTCGACGACCAGGCTGGGGACGCGGCCGGCGATATCGCGAATATCGTCAATCGTCGCTGACTCGAGGGCCTTTTCATCCAGCGCGGTAACGGCGATCGGGATCGACTGGATGCTCTCTTGACGCTTTTGCGCCGTGACGACGATTTCGCGGATCGCGCCGCCGCTATTGCCTTCGGCCGGCGCCTCCTGCGCTATTGCAGGTTGGGCAATGACGAGCGCCGCGAGCGATACCGTCGCGCGGACGGCGGGCAGCTTTCGGGCATGTGTGAGCATCGACGATCCTCCCTCTCGTGCCAGCGCATCAGCTCGCGGGTCACGTTGGAAAGGAAGGTCCGCCGAATGGCCGATTTGAACAATCATCAAAAATATCAGGCGGGTCGCAGGGATAGCGAACCGATTGAATCTATTGACGTTGCGCTGCGCCGCCATCAACGAAAAGCCCGTGTCCGGACCAGAAACGCGCGGCGTCCGAGGCGAGAGAGGCGATCACGGCGCGGGTGCCTGGGTCGCCAGCAGCCGGCCATTCATCCGCGAGCCGGCCAGCGCTGCAGAGGCGTGAAGGCTCGGCGTGTGAAAAGCCAGCGCCGATCGTGCCGGATACATCTGTCGTCGTAAGAGCCAAGATCGCGATGCATTCGTCCGTCGCGGACATAGTTTTCGGCGGTGTAAGAGCGCATGGTGGCGTAATCGCCGTCGACATGCATTGACCCCGGCCACGCCTGAAAGACGATCCCGGAGAAGTTTTTCATAGCGGATTGCCAAGTCGTGACGATCGCGGCGCGCCCGACGAAATGGCCGAAACCGGGCAATAACCACTCACCATCGGGGTGCCAGGTTGCGCCCCAATCGGCGGCGTCGTGCCGGCATACAGCATCGGCATAGCTGTCGAGCAAGTCTCGGAGCGCCAGCCGGTCTTCGCACGGTCCATCGAAACCCATGTCGAATCTCCTAAAGAGAACTGCCGCCGTCGATGCGGAACTCGGCCCCCGTCGCGAAAGCGGATTCGTCCGAGGCGAGATAGAGTATGATCGCCGAAATCTCTTCTGGCCGGCCAAGGCGGCCGACGGGGTGTGTCGCGACCCAGCTGTCATAGAGGGCTTGCCCGTCGTCGACTTGCGCCATCACCTTGTCGAGGATCGGTGTGTGGATCGCGCCCGGATGCACCGAATTGCAGCGGATGCCATAGCCTTTGCGGGCATAGTGAAGCGCGGCAGACTTGGTGAGATGCGTCACGGCGGCCTTGGCGGCGTTATAGGCGGCGAGGTCGCCCTGCGCACGAACGCCACACATCGACGACATGTTGATCACCGAGCCGCCATGATCTTTCATCCTCGGAATGACATGTTTGCAGCCCAGAAAAACTCCGTCGACGTCGACCGAAAATTCATGGCGAAAGGCCTCCAGCGTCAAATCCTCGATCGAGCCATGCGTCGTGATCCCAGCATTATTGACGAGAATGTCGACGCGGTCGCAGGTGCCGAGCGCAGCAAGCCACTGGGCCTCGTTCGACACGTCGAGCCTGACGAAGCGCTGCCCGAGCTCGGCGGCGAGCGCCTCGCCCGCGGCGCTGTCGATGTCCGCGATCACGACGCTTGCGCCCTCGGCGACGAAACGGCGCACGATGTCGAGCCCCAGTCCCGATGCGCCTCCCGTAACAAAGGCCGTCTTGCCTGCGATACGTCCGTCCACTGCCGTCATCGCACCCTCCATTTGCTTTCTGGGCACTATCGTGCGGCGGAGGGGGCGAGGGGACTATTTATTGCGCTAGGTGCGATACATGCGCTGCCCGTTCCAAATTGCCTCGAAGCAGGAGAGGCGGCGTGAGCGCAAATTGGGACTATATCATCGTCGGCGCGGGCTCTGCTGGCTGTGTCGTTGCCGAACAACTGAGCGCCGCCCCCGGTATCCGCGTGCTGCTGCTTGAAGCCGGCGGACCGAATGACAGCCGATGGGTCGCTATCCCAAAGGGCGTTGCGAAGCTCGTCACCAATCCCGACCATATCTGGGCCTATGGCGTGTCGCAGCCGCGCGGCGACGGCGCGGCTGTGGGCGAAGTCTGGATCCGCGGCAAGGGGCTGGGAGGATCGTCGGCGGTCAACGGCATGATCTGGAGCCGCGGCGAGCCCGCTGACTACGACGAATGGGAAAGGCTGGGCTGCACCGGCTGGAACGGCGAGGCGATGACCGATGCCTTTCGCCGACTGGAGGATCATGGGCTGGGTGCGAGTTCCCTGCGCGGGGCAGGCGGCCCGGTCGGCATCGCGCCCAAGATTTTCACCTATCCACTGGCCGAGACGATGGTGCAGGCTGGGATAGAGATGGGACTGCAGCCGGTCGATGATTTGAACGCGGCGACATCGGATCGCGTCGGTTTCTATGCGCACAATATCCGTCGCGGCAGGCGCGAGAGCGCCGCGACGACCTTTCTCGCGCGTGCCGCTAGGCGGCCGAACCTGCGCGTCGTTACCGGCGCACTCGCCGAGCGGCTGATCGTCGAAGGGGGCCGCGTAATCGGGATCGAAGCCAGGGTCGCGGGTCGGCCACAACGCTTCAATTGTTCGGGCGAGGTGATCCTGTCGGGCGGCGCGCTGGAAAGTCCGCTACTGCTCCAGCGCTCGGGCATCGGAGCTGCCGAGGTGCTGCGCACGGCGGGGGTCGATCCGATCGTCGATGTCCCCGACGTCGGCGGCCGGCTGCGCGAACATCTGGGGTTCAGTATGCCACACCGCCTGAGCCGCGATGTCGGTAGCAACCGCAGCTTTTTCGGTATCGGTCTCATGCGCGCGATGGCGCAGTATATGCTGACGCGCGGCGGGATCATGGCAACGGGGCCGTTCGAGGTCGGGGCATTTCTGAACCTGACGAGTGGCGACTTGCGGCCCGATATCCAGCTTTATCTGGGCGGCTATACCTTTGCGCTCGGCGACGACAAGCATCCGGTGCCGCTCAGCAGCATCGATCGCCAGCCGGGGATAACCATCTATGGCCAATTGCTCCGCCTGACGAGCGAGGGCAGCATTCATATCACGGGTCCCGGCAGCGATGCGGCACCCGACATCAGGCCGAACTGGCTGTCGACCGAGGCCGATGAACGGACGGCCATCGCCGCGGTCCACGCCATGCGCCGCTATATGGCCCAGCCCGCGCTTGCCGGACTGATCGAGCGCGAACTGCTCCCTGGTGCGACGGTGCAGGGCGACGCCGAGATTCTCGCGGCCTTTCGCCGCCTTGCCACATGTGGGCTGCACGCTGTCGGCACATGCCGCATGGGCAGCGACAACCGCGCAGTCACCGACGCGCGGTTGCGGGTCAACGGCATCGGCGGGCTGCGCGTGGTCGATTGCTCGGTTATCCCGTCGCCCGTCACCGGGAATACCAACGCCCCTGCGATGGCGCTCGCGTTGCGCGCGGCGGGGCTGATCCGCGAGGATCGGCGACGGCTGCGCGGGTCCGCTTAAACTCGTTCGCGTTCCTTCAGCCAGCCGATCCCGCGGCGCAGCAGGTCGTAGAAGACCGGCAAATCCCACGCGCAGCGGTCGACCGTCGGCCACCAGTCCATCATCGGCTGCAGGTCGTAATGGCCGCGGCAATGGCCGAGCGTCAGATAGAGCACCGCGCCCGCGCCATGCGGCTTGATATAGAAAACGGGATGGGTGCCGGGTGCGCCGTCGGCCTCGACAAAGCCGGTGCCAGGACCGCTACACTCGGTGTCGAGCAGGATATGCAGGTTCCCATGGGTTTCGAGATGATAGAGTTCGTCGGTCGTCTCGAACGGCTCGATGCCCTTGGTAAGTTGGTGATCGGGATCCGTGACGCGCACGGTATAGGGTTCGATCGCCGGATGGCTGATGAACTGTGATCCCAAAAGGTCCATCATCAGCGGCGCCCAGCGCGGCGCATCCCACACCCCGTTGTCGAGCAGGCGCAAGATCGAGTTCGTGCCGTGCAGCGCGTACCAGCGTCCACCTTTCGCCAGCCAATCTCTCAGGGCCTCCTGCGCGGGCAGCGACGGCGTGACGTCACAGGTATAGGTGATCAATATGTCGGCAGCGGCGATCGCTTCGACATTATCGTAGTTTTCGAACACCCGCGTCCGGACGCGCGGATCCTCGGCGAGCAGTTTCAACAGCTCGAGCCGCGCGAAATCCATATCGTGCCAGACCCCGCCGCAGATCAGCACGCAGTTGATACGGGGCGGATGCTCGCTGTCACTCATCTCTTTTCTTCTCCTCCCATGCTCGTTGCATCATGCGATCCGGATGGCCGCGCGTCACCTTGCTCAATTGATAGGTTCGCGCAACGCGCGAAACTGGCAAGACGGCAAGCGAAGGGAGAGGCGCGATGCAGCACCGACTGCGTGGAAAAGTCGCTTTGGTCACGGGCGGGACGAGCGGGATCGGCGCAGCGACGGTCGCGCGGCTGAGCCAGGAGGGCGCGCAGGTTGTCTTCACCGGCTCGAATGCTGGGGCGGCGGCGAAGGTCGAGGCCGATACGGGCGCCGTGTTCCGGCCCCATCGCGTCGAGGATGACGCCGCCTGGAATGCGCTGATGACGGAGATCCAGGCCGAATATGGCCGGATCGACATCGCCTTCGCCAATGCCGGGACCGAGGCGGGCGACGCGAGCGTCGAGGATATCACGATCGATGCATGGAACCATATCGTCGCCGTGAACCAGACCGGCGTGATGCTGACCGTGCAGCATGCAATCCGTGCGATGGCGAACAATCCCGATGGACCCGCCGGATCAATCATCGTCAATTCGTCGATGAATGCGCATCGCGCGATGGGCAATTACGCCGCCTATTCGGTGACGAAGGCCGCGGTCGTCGCGCTCGTCAAATCGGCGGCGATCCATTGCGCAGGCAAGGGCTATCGGATTCGCGTCAATGCGATCCTGCCCGGCGTGGTCGAAACCGACATGATCCGCGGCGTCATCGACCGCGCGCCAGACCCCACTGCGGCCCGCGCGGCGTTCGAGGGTATGGCGCCGATGAAACGGATGGCGCAGCTTGACGAAGTAAGCGCGCTGGTTGCCTTCCTCGCGTCTGACGAGGCGGCATTTATCTCAGGCGCCGACTATGTCATCGATGGCGCGACGACAGCAGGTATGATGGGCGTTTGACGGCCTTGGGATGTCCCCAAGCGGCGCTCGTGCGATATCATTAGGCATCCTCAGATGCGTCGCGCATCGTCTGATAACGACGCGGCTCGATCTCGCAAGCAGGGCTCGCGGCGGTGAGACCAGTGCCAAGGCGCTTATGATCTAGGACCGACGGTGAATGATCATCGATCCGGCGAACCGTGTCGAAAATTCTGAAGGGAAGGGGGCTCATTGGACATGAACTCCAAGTCTCGCCCCAAAGATAACGCCGCCACAATCTACTTTGCCTATGGACCCTCTTGCGAGATCTACACCATTCAGAGCCGTTGGCGGGCTCAACTGGCCTTGGCCCAGGGGTTTTCGCGCAGACAACCTTGATCCCAGGATTTCCGCAAGCGCGCATAGCGTCCGTGTCTGCCGCGTTTTGGTTTTCCAGCTTGCTCGGAAAATGTCCCGCGGTCATCGCAAGCTCCATCATTCCGCCACGTTTGGCGCGACTTAGGAGACGCGAGTCTCATTTCGAACTGGGAGAATCGTCTCATTTCAATCCGGGGCTTACAGCCTTGCAATCCGATAATATATATTATGTTAAATTGCATGTGTCTTAGTGCTGATTTTCAGCCATCCCACACATTCACGTCGCGGTTTGCCAGATCCTGACAACCAGAAAGATCAGCGCGAATATGGCCGCCCACGCCAGCCCCATCTTGACCCAGGCCGTCGCCGGCAAGCGTCGGACGATCAGTGCGCTGAGAACCAGGGTAAAAGCACCCGCAAACCAGATGAGTTCAACCGCGGTGTTGCCATTCATAGCTGGACCTCCATCCCGTCAAAGCCGGGCTCGACACCCGGCGGCAGTTCAGCCGCAAGGTCATCGTAATCCATCGTATTGTCCATATGGGTAATAATGGCGCGCGGATGCCCCACCTTGGCAAGGCCCTGGAGCGTCATGGCGAGATGGGGGTGCGTCGGATGCGGATAGCGGCGCAACGCATCGATGACGAACAGGTCGACGCCTTGGAAAAACTCGACCATCTCATCGGTAAATCGCGAAAAATCAGTGGCATATCCGATTTTGTGCGCACCATCGCTGAAGATGAGCCCGGTTGCCTTGATCGGACCATGCGGCATGTCGAGCGCAGACACCTCGATGGGACCGATCGATTGATGGTCGGCCAGTTCGATCGGATCGACCGACGCCGGATAGCCGGCATTTCCCGCAAAAGCGTATGTGAAACGCCATTTCAATATGTCGAGGACATTGGCTCTCGCATAGGCGGGCACCGCCGATCCGCGCAGGTGCATGATCTGCCGAAGATCGTCGAGGCCATGGCAATGATCGGCATGTTCATGCGTCCATATGATGCCATCGAGCGCCCCGACCCCGGCATCGAGCAATTGGAGCCGCATATCGGGACTGGTATCGACCAACAGCCGGAACCCGCCCAGCGACACCAGAATCGATGCGCGGCTGCGCAGGTTGCGCGGATTGTCGGGATCGCATTGCCCCCAGTCATTGCCGATCCGCGGCACGCCCGATGACGTTCCGCAACCCAGGATACGAACTCTCATACCCGATACGATGTCATGGCTGCGCCTTATTGAAAAGCCGGTAGAAATTGGCGCTGGTGACTTCTGAAAGCCGGGCCGTGTCGGTGTCGCGCAGATCGGCAAGGAAACGCAGCGTGTCGGCAACGAAAGCGGGTTCGCCGGGCTTGCCGCGATGGGGCACCGGGGCAAGAAAGGGCGCGTCGGTTTCGACGAGCAGCCGGTCTTCGGGTAGCCATTTGGCCGTCGCCTGCAAGGCTGCGGCGTTTTTGAACGTCACGATCCCGGAAATGGAGATGTACAGGCCGATATCGAGCGCCTTGCGCGCAAAGTCGTCGCTCGCCGTAAAGCAGTGGATGACGCCCGAGTATGACGCCCTGCCCATCTCTTCGCCCAGCAGCGCCAGCGTGTCGGCTTCTGCATCGCGGGTGTGAACGATGATCGGCAGGCCGGTGTGCTGCGCCGCGTGAATGTGACGGCGGAAACTGTCCTGCTGGCGCGCCCGGTCGCTCTTGTCGTAATAATAGTCGAGGCCGGTTTCGCCGATACCGATCACCCGGGGATGCGCGGCGCGCGCCACCAGCTTGGCGGTATCGACATCGGGATGATGATCGGCGTCATGCGGGTGAATGCCGACGCTGGCCCAAACATCATCATTCGCTTCGGCCGCGTCCAGTACATCGTCCCACTCGCTCTCGCGCGTGGCGATGTTGAGCATCGCCGTAACGCCGTGCATGCGGGCACGCGCCAGCACCTCGTCCCGTCGTTCGGCGAGCCCCTGATAATTGAGGTGGCAGTGCGAATCGACCAGCATCAGGCCTCCCCTTCCCCTTCACCCTCCGGCAGTTCGAGGCGTGGGAAAATCGGGCTCGGCTGTCCGACGACGAAGCCGCTCGCCGCCAGTTTTGCAAACCAGTCGGCATCGGAGAGCGCTGCAAAATCGCGCGCACCCTCTGCGATCCCCATCTGGTCGAGGAGATTGTCGGCCGCCGCCGGGACGACCGGACGGATCGCAATCGCCAGCGTGCGGACGGCCTGAAACAGCGTCATCAGCACCGCCCGCATACGGTCGGGATCGGTTTTGCGCAGCGCCCAGGGCGCCTGCGTGTCGACATACTGGTTGCAGGCAAAAACGGCACGGATCCAATCCTCGATCCCCACCGAGAAGGCGAGTTGTTCGAATTCGCGCGGCAGACGCATTTGGGCCATGTCGCCAAGATCGGCGAGCAGCGCATCATCGTCGGGTGCGGCCCGATAATCCGCCGTCAACACCCCTTCCATATTCTTGAAAATCATCGACAAACTGCGCTGGGCCAGATTGCCGAAGCTGTTCGCCAGATCGGCGTTGGCGGTCCGCACGATCGCTTCGGCCGAGTAGCTGCCGTCCTGACCGAAACTGACCTCGCGGAGCAGGTAATAACGCAACGCATCGACACCGAAGCGTTCGGCGAGTTCCATCGGATCGACAACATTGCCGAGCGATTTCGACATTTTCTCGCCGCGATTGAGCAGGAAGCCATGGCCGAACACCTGTTTTGGCAGGGGCAGGTTCGCGCTCATCAGGAAAGCAGGCCAGTAAACGGTATGAAAACGCACGATATCTTTGCCGATCATATGGATGTCGGCGGGCCAAAAGCGTGCGAAATCGCTGGCCGGGTCGGGATAGCCGAGTCCCGACAAATAGGTGGTGAGCGCGTCGACCCACACATACATGACATGCCCCGGCGAATCCGGTACCGGCACGCCCCAGTCAAAGCTGGTGCGCGAAACCGACAGATCCTTGAGCCCGCCCTCGACAAAGCGCAGCACCTCGTTGCGGCGGCTTTCGGGGCGGATGAAGTCGGGATTGTCACGATAGAGCGCAAGCAGCCGGTCCTGATAGGCCGACAGGCGGAAAAACCAGCTTTCCTCGACGGTCCATTCAACCGGCGTCCCCTGCGGCGACAAGCGGGCGCCCTCTTCCCCGTCGCTGAGCTCGCTTTCGTCGTAAAAGGCCTCGTCGCGGACCGAATACCAGCCTTCATAACGGTCGAGATAGAGGTCGCCATTGGCCTCCATGGCGCGCCAGATCGCCTGCGAAGCGGCATGGTGCGCGGCGTCGGAGGTGCGCATGAAATTGTCATAGCTGATGTTCAGCCGAGCGTACATCTCACGGAAATATCCGGACATTTCATCGGCAAGATCAATCGTCGCGCGTCCCTGATTGCGCGCCGTCTGATACATTTTCAGGCCGTGCTCGTCGGTGCCCGTGACCATCCGCACGTCGCGGCCGCGCGCACGCTGAAAACGCGCCATCACGTCGGTGGCGATCGCTTCATAGGCGTGGCCGATATGCGGACGGCCATTAGGATAGCTGATCGCGGTGGTGATATAAAAGGGGGTCTTATCCTGGGACATGCGCGCGGCCTTAGCCGGTGCGGCGGCGAAGGGAAAGCGTCAGCGTGCGCCCTGCCGCGAACGCGGTGCCAACTCGGCCAGGCAATTGCCGATTTCAAAGCCGACCATCGCACCGTCATATGAACCGCGAACCGCGTCGCGCGCGGTGCGCTGAACCCGGTCCCACTGCGCCAAAACCGGCGCGATTTCGGCAATCGGGCGATCGCGGGCAATCCGGGTCAGCAGGCCCGGCACGATATCAATCGCCAACTCGAGCCGCGCCCGGTTGGCCGTTCCGCCGACCTCACGCGCGAGCGCCTCGCGTAGCCGGTTACCTGGGTCGCCGGTCGCGGCGATCGTCGCCAGCTTCTTTTCCATCGCGGCGACGTCGCTGTCGACCAGAGCAAGCGCCTTGCCGGGGACCCCGCCCGACGCCGACACGATCGCGCGCAAGTCGGCCATATCGAGCATCGAGCGAATTTCGTGCAGCCATGCTGTCATGACGTCATGTTCAATCGGTTGAAAACGCAGCGTTCTGCACCGCGAGCGGATCGTCGGCAGCAAGCGCCCTGGCGAATGGCTGACGAGCAGGAACAAGGTCTGTGCGGGGGGCTCCTCCAGCGTTTTCAACAACGCATTCGCCCCATCTGTTTCCAGATCGTCGACGGCATCGACGATGATCACCCGCCAGTCGCCGAGCGATAGCGACAGGTGCAGTCGGCGGATCATCCCGCGCACCTGATCGATGGTGATATTGCGGGCGAGATCCTTGCTCTTGTCCTTGGGCGCGCGTTCCAGGCGCACGATTTCGGGATGATTGCCCGCTTCGACCAGTCGCCCGGCGGCGGTATCGCCGGGATCGTCGAGCGATTCCGGGCGGCCGTTACCGCCGCGCCCATGCGTCATCAGAAAGCGGGCGGCGCGCGCGGCAAAGGCGGCCTTGCCCATCCCCTGCGGCCCGGCAAGCAACCAGGCATGGTGCAACCGCCCACTGCCCCAGGCATCGAGAAAAGCGTTCTCCGCGTCTTCGTGCCCGATCAGTCCAGCCATTCGGAAAGCTCCGCCAGGATAGCCGCTGTCACCGCCTCGGGCGCCGCGCCGGCATCGATAATTCGCCAGCGGGCAGGCTCGGCGGCAGCGATCTCGGCAAAGCGCTCGGCAAGGCGCGTCTGATAGTCGGCGGGCTTGCTTCCCATGCGATCGCGGCCGTCGCCGTCCCGCAGGACGAGGCGGCGCGTAGCTTCATCCTTGCCCACGGCGAGCAGAAAGGTGCGATCGGGAAGCAGTCCGCATGATCCAAAGCGGTGAAGCGCCATGATGTCCGCATCGGTAATCCCGCCGCCGCCCCCCTGATAGGCGCGGGTGGAATCGACGAAACGATCGCAGATTACCCATGCCCCACGCTCCAGCGCCGGGCGGATCGTGCGCGCGACATGGTCGGCGCGCGCGGCGGCGAAGAGCAAGGCTTCGCTGCGGGCATCCCAGCGATCGTCGGCACCGGTCATCAGCAGCGTACGTATCGCTTCAGCCCCCGCGCTGCCTCCAGGCTCGCGTGTCGCCACGACGTCGATTCCCCGATGCGCCAGCGCTACGGCCAGCGCCTCGATCTGGGTCGATTTTCCGACCCCCTCGCCGCCTTCCAGCGTGATGAAACGCCCCGTCACCACCCGGTCAACCTGTAGAATCCGGCGCGCGTTCGGGCCCACCATCCGCCTTCGACGATGTCATCCGAAGCCAGCAAGGGCGTTTTTTGCGGGGGAAGCCCGTCCGGCGTCACGATCAGTTCCGCGATGGGGGTGCCGCGTACGATCGGCGGCGACAGCGAAGCCTGACTTTTCATCACGGCGCGATAGCCACCCGAATGCCCTTTGGGGACCGTCATACGCACCGCCATGCCGGTCTTCGCCGAAACGATCGGGCGGTTTCCTCGATCCACATTGATCGGGGCGACGCTGACGTCGGCGGACACCAACTCGCGCCCTTCCCACTGCTCAAAGCCCCAGCGCATCAGCCGTTCGGCCTCATCGCGCCGCGACTTCTCGCTTCCCATGCCCGCCACCACCATGATCAGGCGCCTGTTTCCGCGCTTCGCAGAGCCCAACAGGCAGAACCCCGCTTCGGCGGTATGTCCCGTTTTCAAGCCATCGGCACCATCGAACCGACCCAAAAGCGGATTGCGGTTTCGCTGAACGATCGGCGTGCCGTCTGGAGCCTTGCCATGACGCAGGCTGGGGATCGAAAAATACCGGCCATAACCATCGGGGTGTTCGCGGATCAGGCGATCGGCCAGCGTGATCAGGTCTGCGGCGCTGACCTTGGTGACGCCGCCGTCCGGCCAGCCGCTGGCGGTGCCGAACCGGCTCGATTTCATCCCGATAGAGGCCGCTACACGGTTCATTCGCTTGACGAATTCCTGTTCGCTCCCGTCGATTCCGACCGCCAGCAACACCGCAGCATCATTGCCGGAAACGGTGATCAGTCCCTTCATCAACTCATCGACCGTCAGCATTTCCCCGGGACGCAGAAACATCGAAGAACTGCCGGTCCCACTGTTCCACTTGCGCCAGATATCCTCGGTCATCCGGAACTTCTTGTCGCGCGACAACTCCCCCTTTTTAAGGAGGTCGAGGACGACATAGGCGGTCATCACCTTGGTCATCGATGCGGGAGCAAATGGCTTTTCGGTTCCGCGCGAGAAGAGGACCGCCCCGGAATCGAGGTCTTTCAACATCACGATGGGCGCTTTGGTCACGTAAAGCGGGCGGCTGACGGCAGTCGCTTTCGGCGTTGCCTGCCCAGCGGCGGGCAAAGCGGAAAGCGCGACCCCAGCCGCGGCAACGGCCAACACCGCTCCGGCGCTGCGCATGGCAAGCTTATTCTTCATCACGGCCACGTCGTCACCGGTCACGAACGACCGTCGCGTCGCGAAATCCTTTTGCCCGAGCTGCCGCCAGCGCTGCATCCGCCTTGGCCTTCTCGCCAAAGGGCCCCGTCCTGACGCGCCACAGCGTCCCGGCCTTACTGGCGGTGCCGCCGACCATCTTGGCGGCGGCCTCGGCCCGCGCCTGGGTGCTGAACGCGCCGACCTGAACGAACAGTGCCCCGCTTGAAGGCGCGGCGGGCTTTGCCGTCGCGGCAGGGGGCGGCGATGTGGTTGTCGGCTTTTTTTCGTCACTTTCAATGACCAGGCGGTCGCTCCCCGGTGCCGATCCCGCCGAAGCCGTCGGAACCGGCCCGGTCGGCTGCGCGGTCAGTGCTGCCGGAACGGGCAGGTCCTTTGCCTTGCGGCGCAGGATAGCGAGTAGCGAATCGGGCGTCGCGATGCGTTCGGGCACCGCCCTTCCCGCCCGAAGCTGTGCTCGTTCGGCCGCGGGCGGATTGGTCCGGCGCACGCGAACGGCCACCGGCCCATCCTTCAGCCCCAGCTGATCGGCGGCGCCATGCGACAGCGCAATCAGTTGGTCGTTCACCATCGGCCCGCGATCATTGACGCGAACCAATATCGTTCGCCCGGTATCGAGCGCCGTCACCTCGACATAGCTCGGCAGCGGCAGCGTCTTGTGCGCGGCACTGATCGCGGACGGAACGATGCTTTCACCATTGGCCGTCGCTTCGCCCGCACGATCCGCGCCATAACGGCTCGCATAGCCCACATCGTCATAATCGGGGATATCGGCTGGGGTATAGGTCGTTGTGCCGATGGTGAAGGGTGCTCCCAGAATGCTGGGCGTGTCGGGCACGCCGACCGAGGCAGGGGACGGCGGAACCGTCGCCACTTCCTTGTCCTTGCCTCCCAAACCTCCACATGCCGCAAGCGCCAGCATCGCGCTGGCCAGCCCCCCTCCTCTAACGATCGATTTCATCCGCCAGCAACCCCACCGAAAGCGCGTAAAAGTTGGAACAATTATAGTCGAGTATCGCACGATAATTGCCCGTCAGCAAATAGGCGGTCTTTCCAGGACCGTCGGGTTCCAGCAGCGCCGCCTGAATATGTCCGTCAGGCCAGTTGCCGCCCACCGGCTGAAAACCGTCGGCACGCCATTCTGCCATGCTCCGCCAACGGCTATGCCGGGCAAAGACGCGCGGACAGCGCGTGGGTTGCAACCGGCTGGCATGGCGCCCCCGGTCGAAACCCGCCGGAACACGCACCGCGACGCCCCACGGTTGCCCCGCCCGCCAACCGGCGCGGCGCAGATAGGCCCCGATGGATTCGATCGCGTCTGCCTCGCTGGACCAGATGCGGGCCACACCGTCGCCATCGCCATCCTCTGCCACCTGCAGATAGACGGAGGGCAGGAATTGCGGATAGCCGAAGGCCCCTGCCCAGCTGCCTTTCAGCACGCTCCGCGGCACGCCTTGTTCGACCATCACCATCGTGGCGATCAGTTCAGGCTCGAAAAGGCTCCGGCGGCGCCCCTCATAGGCCAGTGTCGCCAGCGCTTCAGGCAAGTCAAAGCTGCCCGTCACGCGCCCATAAGCGGTTTCATGCCCGTAAATGGCAATCATGATGCTGGTCGGCACCCCGGTACGCTGCTCGATGCGCGCCAACATCGGCAACAGCCGGTCATGCACGGCCCGCCCGCCATTGATCCGCGCGGCATCGACATGCCTCGCCCGATAGGGGGCGAACGCAGGGATCGGCGTATTGGGGTTCGGTGGGCTGCCCAGATTGTCGCGGTCGAGCGCGATGACACGGCTATTGTACCGCAGCCCTGCCGTTACCCGATCAAAGGTCGCGCGCGAAACCCCGCGGGCCTGCGCCTTTGGCCACAGCGACTGGACATAGGCGTCAAAGGCCACGTCGCCGCTCGCCTGCGCATGGAGCGGCGCCGAAGCGGTGAGCATCCAGGCCGACAGCAAAACCCCGGCCGAGGAAAAAAGACGTCCGATTCTGAAACTTGATAAGCGGGTCATAAGCCTCCCCATAGGCATAATGTCGCACAGATGCACGTGCCTTGGCTAGGCGGCGCCACGGCAGGGCGAGTCATTCCTGCGGCGGGGCGTGAGAACAGGTTTTGCTTGCCGCCCGGCCCGCAGCCGCTATGGCGGCGGGCAGCGGACAGGTGGCCGAGTGGTTTAAGGCAGCGGTCTTGAAAACCGCCGTGGGTGCAAGCTCACCGTGGGTTCGAATCCCACCCTGTCCGCCGGTACTGCAAGAAGTCGTTTTGTTTCAGCAGTATGTTGATTTTTCAAGGTTCTTCCGGCCAATCTGGTACGGAAGGCAGGTACGGAATGGGTATTGCGCGCGTGGGCCTCAAGCGGTCGAAGACGGGGCTGTGGCAGGGGCGCAAGGAAATCCCTGAGGGGATTCGGGCGGCATATGGGAAACGCGAAGAGAAGGCGACATGGCCCGCACATCTGACTCATGAACAGGCGCTCGCCGAGTATATGCCTTGGCGGGCGAAGATCGAATCGGCGATCGACCTTCTCAAGCAGCAACGGGTCGGCTTGGTCCGACTTTCGCGCCAGCAGGCTAAGGCCCTCGCCGCCGATTGGTACCGGGCAGCAGCAGCGCAGGAGGAGGATGCACCGTCGGCGTGGCACGGCCACGAAATCGATTGGGAAGCAACACGGGAAAGTCTTTTTGACGAGGAGTTCGACAGCAATACGGGGGAATCTCGCTTCGTCCCCGGCCCTACTCTCCTCGACGAACGCGACCAACTCCTCGAAGAAAGAGGGTTGCGCTTAACGGAGGACAGCGCAGCGACGCTGCTGAACGAGCTCGCTGAGCTTTATGTAGCCCTATTACATCGCGCCGAACGACGAGCCCGTGGTGACACCGCCGTCGATCCTGTACTCATGTCTTTGCCGGCTTCCGATGCCACAATCGCTCCGGCACCCCTACCGAGGCCCAAAGCCGCTCCTTCGGCAGCCGTTTCCATCAAGGGGCTGTTTGAGCGATACGCCGGGTCCGGCACCGCGAGCCCTCGAACGATTAGCAAGTGGCGACCGCAAGTCTTTCAATTTGTGAATCATATTGGCCACGACGACGTGACTCGCGTGAAACGGAACGACCTCACCGGCTGGGCCGAAGCCCTCGTGGCTCGCGGGTTGGCGGTGAAGACAGTCACCGACAGTTATCTCCCTGCGGTGAGGGTTTGCTTCACCCTCGCCTATGACGATGGGTTGATCCCCGCGAACCCAGCTAGCGCCCTCAAGGTGCGAGGTCCGAAGGCAGCCGAAACGCGAGACAAGGACCACAGCGACGACACTGCAAGGTTGATCTTGAAGGCTGCAATGGCGGAGCATCCGAGTTCATTGCCCGCGCGTCACCGGCTGGCCCGCCGCTGGGTGCCTTGGATTTGTGCCTATACCGGCGCCCGCGTCGGCGAGATTACGCAGCTGCGCGCGATGGACATCCGGCAAGAAGAAGGCGTGTGGGTATTTCGCATCACCCCCGAAGCTGGCAGCACAAAGGACAGCAAGGCACGTTCCGTACCCGTGCACTCGCACCTGATCGAACAGGGTGTGCTTGGACTCGCGAAGGCGGACGACCCCACTCCCCTGTTTTATGATGTTCCCGAAAGCGGTGGCTCGAACGTCAATCCGCTCCCGAAGCAGCGTGCATCTAAGCTAGCTTCGTGGGTCCGATCACTTGGCGTCACTACGCCACAGCCGAATCACGGCTGGCGCCACCGTTTCAAGACCGTTGCTCGGTCGATGGGTATCCCGGCGGAGGAGCGCGACGCTATTCAAGGGCACGTCCCCCGCACCGAGGGTGAAAAGTACGGGAAGCAGCCGCTGGAGAACCTGCGCGCAGCTGTTGAGAAGCTACCACGCTATGACGTCGCTGGCGTCGGCTAGAGCCGCCGCTGGTACCGACTATGTCTGTTGCTCCTTCTGACGCGCCACCGCAGCGCGACCGCAGCCATCTCGAAGACAGTCGTCCGATCCCGTGGGACCGGACCTGTAATGCTCCGGGCTGGCCCGCTGCCCTCGATGCCTTGCTAGCCCTGCTGGAGTCCCGTGAGGCCCGTTCGCGGCAGCGAAGGGCCGTAGATCGCCGCAAGCTCCGCGAGGTGCTCGGGGCGGTCGTGCTGGCCCTCTACGCGACCTACAGGGCCGAGGAGGATCGATGGCTGGCCTACTCGCGCCGTAATGACGACTACGGTCCCACCTTTCGCCGCTACCTGCACCCGGACGTCAGCACGCTAACGGCAACGACCGTAGCCGACTTCCTCGGCGCTGCTGGGCTGGCGGATCATCGGCGGGGATCATTCTCACGCAATGGCTTTGGCGGCGGGAGCGGTTTCCGTTCGCGTATCCGGGCTCGCGCGAAGCTTGCCGCGCTATTGGAGGACAGCGGCGTTTCTCCGGCATCGCTCGGCGCCGCCGACTGGACCGAGCTACTACGCTTGAAGGCGCCCGCCGAGCGCTGGGGCGGTCCAAAGCGGCTCATTCCCTATTCCGACACAGATACAACGCTCGCCCTGCGGACAGAGCTGCAGGCGTACAATGCATTTCTGGACCAGTTCAGGATCGACATCGAACCGCAGGCCGTTGCTCCTTCGGAACTGCCGGTTCAGGCAAACGACGATCCGGCCGACATGGCCGACCAGCGAAGCCGTCGCCTCTACCGCGTTTTCAACAATGAACGGTGGGACCACGGCGGCCGCTTCTATGGCGGCTGGTGGCAGCGGATTCCGTCGGCGCATCGCCGCCGCCTGCTGATCGATGGCGAGGAGACGGTGGAACTGGACTTCGCCGCCCTGCATCCGCGCTTCTGCTATCATCTCGAAGGTATCCCGCTGGCGCCCGGCATCGATCCATATCACGTAGAGGACATCAGCGGCCCCAATGTGCGAAGCGCGATCAAGGTGGCGTTCAACCAGCTCGTCAATGTCGACGGTCCGCGCAGGCTCAAGGCCCCCGATGGCGTCCGCGCAATGCTCCCAAAGGGCACCAGCTACGCCAAGCTGATCCGCCAGATCGAGATGCAGCATGCGCCCATATCGTCATGGCTACGGAAGGGGCGCGGTGTTGAACTCCAATATCTCGACAGCCAGATCGCCTCGACGGTATTGGGTTTCATGCGCTTCAGGGACATCTGCTGCCTACCCGTCCACGACAGCTTCATCGTTCCCCGTTCTGCCGAGGCGACGCTCGGTCACGCCATGCTCATGGCTCATTGGGCGACGTTGAAGAAGCAGACGGGTATCGGAAGCTGGCCCATCATCTCTGGCTGGACCTCTGATGCCGTTCGGGAGCGTGCTCAGGCGGAGGTGGGGGAGCCCTTGGCGCTATTGAAGGCAAGGATCGGTGGGATGAACTCCATCTCCACCACGACCGCTCCCTCGGGGGCACCTTTAGCCATTACTGGGAACGGTAAGAATGGGCAGGGAGCAGCTATCGTTCAGCCTACCGCCTCGTGCTCATTCTCGTCCGCCGAACCGCGAAGGGTTTCATAGAGCTGGGCAGGACCGAGCAGGATGTCCTTGAGCCCGGCCCGAACTTTCTCAGAGCCCAACGCCTGCTGGCTCATCTTCTGGTGCGCGTCGAGCGCGTCGATTATGGCGTTGAGCAGCTCGTTGTCGAGTGTGGGCGATGCGGCGAACTGCGCCTTGCTGTTGTTCTTCGCCTGCGTGACGAGCTCGTCCGATTCGAGCAGCTTCCCCCGGATGACTTCATTTATATAGACGAGCTGGTCACCGTCGGTCAGATCGCCCTCGAACAGGTCGTTCACCCGCTGGATGATCTCGCGGAGCAGCGCCTTCTGCCGCTCCTGAAGCGACCCCGATCCCGCGCCGTCAACCGGCTTGATCTTCTCGGCATCGCCGCCAAGTGCCATCGGCTGCTTCCCGAGCTGCTTCAGCGTGTGATGGGTCAACTGCAGCTGCGACACGTCCACGACAATGCGCTCCCGGCCGAAGTCGAGCAGGCGCACGAGATATTTGAAGAACAGGAATCGCTTCTCGATGTCGGTGTTCCCGTAATCGAACATCTGGCTGAGAAAGGTATAGATGCGGATGAAGGTCTGTGCGTCGCCCTTGAACATCGCGAGCGCGTTCATCTCGTCCGACGCCGCCCCGGCAGCCTTCTCATCCTCCAGCTCGTCGGCGCGTACCTTCGCTTCCTTCGCGGCTGCGAAGCGTTTCAGCAGCCGATCCGCGACAGGGCCGACGGCGCCCGCAAGATCACCTTGGGTCGACTTGGGGTCCATCACAACGGTTGCGACGCGGTCGACCTCAAAGCTGTCGTACCAGCCCCCGGCATCGAGCTTCGCCCGCATGTCAAAGATCAGATTCGGATCGGTGACGCCTTCGAGTTCGGCCGTTTCGTAATAGGTTCGGAACGCAGCGAGCACCTCGTCCGCGCTGTTCACGAAGTCGAGGACATAGGTCGTGTCCTTGCCCGGATGGGCCCGATTGAGCCGCGACAGCGTCTGCACCGCCTGCACGCCTGCAAGCCGTCGGTCGACATACATGCCACAGAGCAGCGGCTGGTCGAATCCAGTCTGGAACTTATTTGCTACTAGAAGAACGTGATAGTCGTCGGCCTTGAAGGCGTCGCGGATGTCGCGGCCCTTCAGATTCGGATTGAGCTCGCGGCTGCTCTCGGTGAGCGGATCGGGCGACGATTCAGGATCATGAACCTCGCCCGAGAAGGCCACAAGCGTCCCCAGCGGATAGCCCTTGGCGCGGATATATTTGTCGACCGCGATCTTCCACCGCACGGCCTCTTTCCGGCTGCCCAGCACGACCATCGCCTTAGCTTTACCGTCGAGCAACGGCTGCACATTCTCGCGGAAGTGCTCGACAATGATCTGGACCTTCTGCGCGATATTATAAGGGTGCAGACTGACCCACTGCATGATGCCCTTGACGGCTGCCGACCGCTCGACCTCGGCATCGTCCATCTCGGCACCACCGTGCGCGAGCTTGAACGCCAGCTTGTACGGCGTGTAATTCTTCAGGACGTCGAGGATGAAACCCTCCTCGATGGCCTGCCGCATCGAATAGACGTGGAACGGCGCAGGGAGCCCTTCTGGTCCCTGAGGACGCCCGAATAGCTGAAGCGTCTTCGCCTTCGGGGTTGCGGTGAAGGCGACATAGGTCACACCCTTGTCGCTCGCGCGCGCCGCCATCTGGGCCGCGAGGAGGTCTTCAGTATCGATCTCGCCGCCATCCTGCAGCTCTTCGATCTCTTCCGGTGACAACACCTCCTTCAGCTTCGCCGCCGCCTCGCCGGTCTGGGAGCTGTGGGCCTCGTCCGCAATAACCGCGAACCGCTTGCCCTCGGTCGCCGCAAGATCGCGCACCGCCTGAAGCGCGTAGGGAAAGGTCTGGATCGTGCAGACGATGATCTTCTTGCCTGCCTTCAGCGCGTCGGCGAGCTGGCCGCTCTTGCTACCGCTGTCGCTCTTGATCGTCTCGACGACGCCGGTCGTGCGCTGAAAATCGAACAGCGCGTCCTGCAGCTGCCCGTCGATAACACGGCGGTCCGACACAACGATCACCGTGGAGAACAGCTTCTCGTCCCTGTCGTCATGGAGTTCGGACAGGAAATGGGCAGTCCAGGCGATGGAGTTCGTCTTGCCCGATCCGGCCGAATGTTGGACGAGGTATTTGCCGCCGACGCCCTCGGTGAGCACCGCCGCCTGCAGCTTCCGCGTCGCGTCGAGCTGGTGATAGCGCGGGAAGATGATCGAGCGGATATTCTTCTTCTCGTCGCGCTGGGTGACGAGATAGCGGCCGAGTAGTTCCAGCCAGCTGTCGCGCTGCCACACGCGGTCCCACAGGTATGCCGTCGGGTGCCCGAAGGGCGGCGTCGGATTTCCCTTGCCGCCGCCGTCGCCCTGATTGAACGGCAGGAAGAAGGTGTTCGGCCCCGCCAGCTTCGTCGTCATCATCACCTCGCGGTTCGAGACTGCGAAGTGGACGAGCGCGCCCGACGGGAAGCTCAGAAGAGGCTCGCGCTCATGCCCCTTCTGCTGCGGCAGCCGGTCGAAGCGATACTGGTTCACCGCATCCTCCACCGATTGGGTGAAGTCGGTTTTCAACTCCACTGTGGCGACCGGAATGCCGTTGAGGAACAGGACAAGGTCGATGCAGTTCTCATTGGCGAGGCTGTAGCGGACCTGCCGGATAACGCGCAGCCGGTTGGCTGCATAGCGCGCGACGATTTCGGGGTTCATTCCCATCGCGGGCTTGAACTGTGCCAGCGCCATCGTGCCGCGCACCCCGATGGTGTCGACGCCGTTGCGGATCACATCGAGCGTGCCCCGGTCGTCGAGCGATTTGCGAACGCGGTCGAGCAGGATCGTCTCGGCGGCCGCGCCGTGAGTCTTGCTCAGGTTCTCCCACGCCTTGGGCTGGGTTTCCTGCACCCACGCAACCAGATCGGCCGGGAACAGCGCGCGCTTGCGATCATAAGCCTGCGCGTCGCCGGACTGGTATAGCCAGCGTTTCGAGGCCAGCGCGTCGCAGACTTCGTTCTCGAAGGTGATCTCTTCGTGAAGCCGCTGCTTCATTCTTCGCCCCTCACTGTCCCGCAACCGTGCCAAGCTTTCGCGCTTCCCAGTCACGGTAAGTCAGTCCGCCGTTCTCGGTGCGCCATTCTACTTGGCCATTTGAGGGGCGCCCGTTCACCGTCGCTGCGGCTGCACTCGGGCTCTTGAATACATAATCTTCGGTAAAGATGCTGTACCCGCTGTCGATCTTCAGCGTTCCTGCGCGAACCAGCTCAGCATGCAGCTGGGCGTAATTATGACCGACTGGCCCGACCCATGCCTCCCGTGCGCGCGACCCAGCCTCAACGATGAACTCACCATCGCTCAGCCGTGCGGTGGCGCGCAGGCCGTGCTTCTTCGTTTCAAGAATGAACCCCTGCGCGTCCTCTACCCGCGATGACCCATCCGGTGGCGATAGTGCCTGCGATGGCGAAGAAGGCTTAGCAGGCGGCCGCGTCCGTCGAATGAACATATCGACCCGGACGGCTGGCAGAACGATGAGGAGATTCTCAAGGAAGGCCTCCATCTTCGCTATGTCTGCTTCGCTCAAGATGGCGGGAACAGGGTTGGTGCCATTGTCGAGTGGCACCCGGCCGATGGCGCGCGCCTCGGCAATCAACCGCGCCTCCAGATAACGAACATGGGCTTTGTTGAGCTTGTTGGCGGCGGCGGTAATGAGCACGGCACTCGTCCACCATTCCTTGCTGACGTCGTGACTCTTTATGCGCGATGAGATGTCCTCGCCTTCGCCGACATAAGCTCGTGGCTCGCCTTCCTGTTCGCCGATCAGCAGATAAACCCCCGCGTAACTGGCCTCGGTTCGGACCAGCGCGTCGGCGATCTGTGTGCGGGGAGCCATCAGGACATGGCCCGTCCAATTGAACAGTTCCGCCGTTAGCATCCCGTCTGGGCGCCCATCGATGTAGTAGAGCTCTAGAGAGCGCCCCAAGGTGCCCGTCATGCCGCCTCCGCGCGTTTGATCACTAGGCCGCGAACGTCAGCCTTGCCCGTAACCGCCGCAGAAATTAGAGCTGCTCTGCGCTCTTGAAGCAGCGCAATCGCGGTATCGGCTTGAATTGCAAGTGCGTCAAAACGCTGAATGTCCTTCTGTACTGAATCTACGATTTGGCGTTGCTCGCAAAGCGGCGGCACCGGGATCACAATATCCTTGAACTCTTCCCAATATAGGCGGAGCCGAAAGTCGGCGACGCCAACAGATCGTCGACGCATTTCTTCGACAAGCATCGGCGTCCGCAACAGCCATTCAACGAACTGAGTGTCCTGCTCGCCGATAGGGCGCGCCACCACATAGGCGGGGCTTACGCAACCGTCCGCCTTGACAGTCCCGAAACCGCCCTGCCAAGCCCTCATCATGTTATAGACAAGGTCATTTGGCCTGACTGCCTTGTATTTTGAACGATCCTCGCTCCTCACGACCTTTCGTTCCATTTCATCGTCGGGAATCTCATCGTCTGAGACCCCGTGATGTATCGACACGCTGAGGATGGGCAGCTCTTGTGTACCTGCTTCCGCTACCTGACGAAAAAGTAGCGCAATCCTTCGCATCTCCCAATGCGCCGGAACGTCACCCAGCCATTCCACGCCGGAATCCTTCATGGGCACCGCCGGGTCGAGCCCTTTGGCCACGGCGTAGGAAATGACGGCCTGCCGCTTCTCCTTGAGCAACTCGATGAGTCGCCGCTGTTCCTCCACCAAGGCATCGATCTTGGCCGTCTCGCGGTCGAGGAAGGCGGCGATGGCGATTTGTTCGGGGAGTGGCGGAAGTGGCGTTTCGAGCAGACCAAGCATCGTCCCGTTTAGGTTAGCCAAGCCCGTTGTTGAGTTCGACAGCAAATCCAGCTGCTTACGAGCAACCTGACTGTTGAGAAGATACCATGCCAAGCGAGGCAAAACCCGCGCTGACGGCCTCAGCCTTTGCATGAAGTTTGAATAACAAGCACCCAGATCAGCGACCTCAGCGTCAACAAGAGTGGTCTTGCCTATGTGCAGCGCGCTTCCACTTGATTTTGTTACGAGAAGGTCGCCCGCACGCAACAACGCCTTATTACGGTCAGTGGCAGATAGTTTCCGCGCTGCTGGGTCGTCGATCTGCCATTGCCCATCTACCGTTTGCTCGGTCGACCGAAGTACCAGCGTATCATCTTCACCGTCAGGATCGTCGCCCCAAACGCCGCCGTCATTGCCGACAAGCAGCCACTTGAGCGGCAATATTGTCCAATGACTTGGGAACGAGCCGAACCATTCGACCCCGCTGTCCCGATAGCTCGGATAGGCCGGAAAACTCACGCCGCCAGTTCCTCAATCATCGCCATGATCCGATCAGTCGCCTGTTTCAGGTCCGCGTCGATCTCCTCCAGCGGCCGGGGGGGCTCGAAGACGTAGAACTGGCGGCTAAAGGGAATCTCGTAGCCGACCTTCGTCTTGCTCTCGTCGATCCAAGCGTCCTCGGCATGGGGCAGGACTTCGCGGGCGAAGTAGGCGTCCACACCCTCGTCCAACGGGACATTCTCGGTATCGCGCAGGGCGCTGTCGGGCTGCGGCTTGCCCTTGGCCTTGCCGCGTTGGGCCAGCACCAGCTTACCATTCTCGTCGCGCTGAGGGCGCTCGACGGTAATCGTGCGGTATCCGAAGGCGCTGTTGGCGAACAGCCGCGCCAGCGGCGCGAGCTTTACCTTCCCGCCCTCCGGAGCCTCGGGGGCCTTTTCGCCTGCCCACACGATCTCGCGCGCGACTTCCTTGCCATCGGCATCAATCACGGCGGCGATCTCGGCCTCCTCGGCGCGGCCGAACAACTGGGTGATCTGCCCGATATGTTCGGCGCTCAGTTCCTTGCGCTTCGATCCGAGCGATTTCCGCATCTTCTGCCAGAAGCCCGAGCCGTCGATCATCTGCACCTGCCCCTTGCGGTTGGCGGGCTTCCGGTTCGACACGATCCAGACATAGGTCGCGATGCCGGTGTTGTAGAACATGTCTGTCGGCAGTGCGATGATCGCCTCGACCAGATCATTCTCCAGCATGTACCGCCTGATCTCACTTTCGCCGCTTCCTGCCCCGCCGGTGAACAGCGGGGAACCGTTGAGCACGATGCCGAACCGGCAGCCGCCTTCGGCTGCAGGCCGCATCTTCGAAAGCATGTGCATGAGGAACAGAAGCGACCCATCGGACACACGAGGCAGGCCGGGGCCGAAGCGGCCGTTGAAGCCCTGCTGCTCATGTTCGCGACGGACCTCCTTCTCGACCTTCTTCCATTCAACCCCGAAGGGCGGGTTCGCGAGCATATAGTCGAAGGTAGCACCAGCGTGGCCGTCGTCCGAGAGGGTGTTGCCGAACGCGATATTCGTCACGTCCTGCCCCTTGATCAGCATGTCCGCCTTGCAGATCGCGTAGGATTCCGGATTCAGTTCCTGCCCCGACATCGTCAGTCGCGCGGCGGGGTTGAGGTCGGCAAGATGCTCTTCTGCAACCGACAGCATCCCTCCGGTGCCCGCAGTCGGATCGTAGATCGTCCGCACTACGCCCGGCTTGGACAGCACATCGTCGTCCTCGACGAACAGCAGATTGACCATGAGCGAGATGACCTCGCGGGGCGTGAAATGGTCCCCGGCGGTTTCGTTCGAGGCTTCGGCGAACTTGCGGATCAGCTCCTCGAAAACGAGACCCATCTGGCTGTTCGGAACCTTGTCCGGATGCAGGTCGATCCCAGCGAACTTCTCGGTGACAAGGAATAGCAGCTTCGCGCGCGCGAGCTTGTCGATCTGGTTGTGGAACTCGAACTTCTCGAAGATGTCGCGCACCTCGGCGGAGAAGCCCTGAAGATAAGCCGTCAGGTTCGACGCGATGTTGTCGGGATCGCCGAGCAGTTTTTGCAGGTCCATCGTCGAGGTGTTGAAGAAGCTCGCGCCCGACTTGCGGCGCAGGAAAGGCTCGGGGTTGAGGCCCGCCTTCTCGCGCTGCTCCATTTCGGCGAGCACCTCGGCCTTCGTGGGCGCCAGCACACAATCGAGCCGCCGCAACACCGTGAACGGCAGGATGACCGAGCCATAATCGGCGGGCTTGTAATCACCTCGCAGCAGATCAGCGACCGACCAGATAAATGCTGAAAGCGCTTGATGATTCACGAACCGATTCCCCCTTCACCCGACTACTAGTCGGCAGCGGCCGGGCGCGGCAAGTTTTGCTTTGATCCGTTCGCCGGAAGCGGTGGTTTCCTGAGCCACCGTTACGGCGGTTTCTGGACTCGTGGAGCGGCGACAGCATGCGCCGGCTACTACCCCAGTGATACGGCCGGAAACGGCTCTGGCGGGCCTGAGAATGGCAAATAGTCAGGACTATTTACTCAGGACTATGGGACAAAGAAACCTGCCCTCAGGGGTCGATTGATTGTCCGTCGAGCGGGCTCCGCTCGGCATCATCCCATGAACCGAAACCATGCCTGCAAGGCCCCGCCCGATGACCGAGAGGGACACCTTCGCGCGCCAGTAGGAATACTCAAATGACATCGACTTCCCGCGCCTCGCTCCGCAGCGCGATCAACGCCCATTGCAAGGCGTGCATCTACGACCCGTTCGCCAAGGGCTGGGGATCGTGGCGCGAACAGGTGGCGGCGTGCTGCAGTTCGAACTGCCTGTTCCACCCCGTGCGGCCGGTACCGCGCGAGCGGACGAAGTAGGACGACGGCAATGCTCCATCTGATCGGCCTGATCGCGCCGCAACTCCCCTTTGCGTTTGCCGTGCTTACCCTTAACAGTCGCTTTCTCGGCACAGCTGTGACGTTCCTGGCCTACGGCGGGCTGAGGGGGCCGCCACAAAATCTCAAAAATATCTGAGGCGGGATAGCGTAAGCGGTCGTTCCGGCATTCCCCCCGTGCCGGGGCGTGTATGGGGCGGCCGCTGGCGCTCGAGAGTTCGCGTCGTCCCATGTTCACTCGGTGCCAACCATCGGCCGACACCGGGGCACCGATCTACCGCAGACCCCACACGCCTTTGCCCTTGCCGTGAACGCTGTAGAAGTAATCGGGCCGAGCGCCATTCCAAAGAGCGGATGCGGACGAATGACGCTGGATTTCCTTCCGGATTCCGGCCTGCCTCCAAGACGGAACGGGTATCGAAAATTGACGAGCAATCTCGTCATAGATGGCTTGAAGCGTGGCTTCGCCTCCGAGTGAAGCAAGAACCGAGCGAATCTTGTCGACCATGCGCATCGCGTTTCTCCTGTGCGTGACATGAGTAGCTTCCGCTACGCCGGGCTGGACTCGCCACTATTTCTTCTCGTGGACTCGTTCGGGCAACTGACTCAGATATGGACAAGAGGCGAGCCCCTCCGTCCGGGCTCTCTCGGCGTTCAAGAGCCGGCGATCGATCAGGATGCAGGCGCCGGATAGCTGGATCGAAAAGGAACGGTTTCGAGTCATCCGCCGCTTCTGTATCGGAAACTAGGTTGACAGGCATTTCAATACACTTCTATATACGAGCCATGTTTTCGATACAGGAGCTTCAAGCATGGCCCGTACGTTCGCCTATTGCCGCGTCAGCACTGCTGACCAGACACCCGACAACCAAGTCCGCGAGCTGGAGGCGGCTGGCTTCTCCTTAGACCCCAAGCGCGTTGTCGCGGAGACGGTGTCGGGGTCGATCCCGGCAATGGAGCGGGATGGCTTCTCGCGGCTGATAGATCGACTTGAGGATGGCGATGTCCTCGTGGTGACGAAGATCGACCGGCTAGGCCGCAATGCGATGGACGTCCGCGCCACCGTTGACAGGCTGTCGGCGGATGGTGTCCGCGTCCATTGCCTCGCCCTAGGCGGGGTAGACCTCACGAGCGCAGCGGGCCGTATGGTCATGACGGTGATATGCGCGATGGCGGAGTTTGAGCGCGACCTACTCGTCGAGCGGACCCAAGCGGGCCTCTCCCGCGCCAAGGCCGAAGGGAGAGCCCTAGGACGACCCCGCTCCCTTACCGACCAGCAGGAGGCCGAGGTACGCGCTAAGCGGGCCGAAGGGGCGTCACTGGGCACCCTCGCAAAAGCCTACGGTGTCAGCCGCGCGGCGATCCAGCGGGTGGAGAAAAGAGAGCTCGCGGGAGCTTGAAGGATTGGCGCAAGGCTGGCGGAGCGCGGATCAGGGCGACTGCGGACCACTTTGGGTTGTCGCTAGCAACAGTAGCGGATACTGCGCGATCTGATTTCGAAGTGCCGATAGGGTTTTCCTCGCCCGTCCGGCGCCCTGCTTTTTTCTTTAAGCAACGAGGCACAGATGAATGGATTTGAAAAGCGCGAGCGGGCGCGAGTTTTGGCGCGCGAACAGAAGCGCGCCGAATGGAATAGCGCGAGAGAGGCCTTCCGGGATACATTGGAGCGCGACGGCACCGTGTTGACGCCCATTCTGCATACTGTGAATATTCCCGTCGCGAGCGGATGCATGCAGTTGTTTACGTGGTGGCAGCGCGAGAGCTTGGCAGAACGCGAGGCGCTCGTCCGCAAGGGGTATCAGGAAGAGTGGGTGCCCTCGACCTTGCTCCACGGCAACCGCAGCGCGGAACCGGGTGAAGCTCATACCGCCAGCATGTTCCTCAAGGCTGATGAAGTCGGACCTCACGTTTTGGATGCGGCTATGATCCTCGCGGCGCTTCGGGCAACCGAACGAGATCGCTCGCTCCGGTCGCATTCATCAATTCAAGAATACCGGCAAGAGCTCCTCGTCGAAACGGATCATGTCCTCTCCGAGCAAGGAATATCGACCTACACCCTTTCTTCGGTATGGTTCTTGCCCGTGGTTCTGCGCTTTGATGAAGAAGTCGATACCCCCGAGCAGTTCATTCATTCGCTCGCTGCGACCTTCGGTCAGTTTCTGCGGACATGGTGCCCCGTCGTTGTCACCCTGTCTGACGGCGTTTCAGAGCCGTACGTCGTGCCGGAACTCAAAGCGCGCCGAGCCTTGGGCGATGATGGCCGTTCGGGCTAGCGCGATCCGCCGTGGCGCTTACGGGCGAAACAGCTGAATGTGCAATCGATCGGATCGAAAGCCGCCTTCTATGTAGCCTGCGAGCCAAGACCCAGAAACCTGACCGCTCTGCGTATATGCGGACCTGTTCGAGCTGAAATCGAGAGCGGCAAGAAGTTGGATCAGTTCACTGCCGGTGATCCCCGGGTTCGCTTCAAGCACGGTGAATATCTTGCCGAATACGCTAGTGCGAGAGGCAGGCTCAACAGGTCCGGCCATCAGCCTTGTCGAGCGCAGTTTGAACTTGGCTGGGATTGATGCCACGTCACCAGAGGCAGCGTGCTCCGTCGCGTACTTGCGTAGCTCTACTCCGCTCATCTTCACTGACCGAGCATAGGACTGAGCATTCGTAAGCGGCCCCGTTCCGTCGGCCAACCGCCCAATGGCGTTGATCAGCTCTTCTTCCCGATCCCATGGCTCCGCCGTGTGGAGGCTATCAATCGTCCGGATCACCTCCTCGTCCCGCGCCCAGATGGACCTTATCGTATCTAGCTTGGCGTTTGATATCCCGAGGTCGCGAGCTTCCTCTTCATGCGCGAACAACCTCGCACCTTGGCCGATGCCCACATAAAACGGAGTACCCAATGCGCCGAAGGCTTCGACGCCATCAGGCACCCGGAGCAGGTACACATAGTGCGACCCCCTACCTGCGGTGGCGACGTACTCTAGGAGGTGGGCGCGATCCCTAATCATGGTGATCAGCCATCACATTACCCCCTGCCCCATTCCAAACTTGCCCTCGCAACCCGCTATCAAGCCCGGATTCGATTGCGCGCAGCGCGCGCCAAAGCCCTGCGGCGAAGATAGCAGCACACGTTGCGGCGTCCAAACTATGAAAAAAACATGCTGCCGATTGAGGCAGGTACGGAGATGTGGTACGGAGCGAGCGTTGACTGGGTCAGAAGAGTCAAGAAAATCAATTGGATAGGATTTGGGCGTGACACTCCCACCCTGTCCGCCAAATCCAGTCGACCGGCCTACGCGATGCCATTTCTTGCCGGGATGGCCCCGCCCGCGGTCACATGCGGCGAAACGCCCACGCAGCGACTACATGGCCACGCGGACACTCAGGGACGGTCGACGAATTTTCCTCCGATGCTGTCAAGGTCGCGGTGGGTTCCGGACAACAGCACGGCTCCGCGCATACGGTCATGCGCCACCGAAAGATGGGCTTGAGAACCCCAGGTCCCGCCGTTGTGAAAGGCGACACGACCGCGTTCATTATCGGCAACCAACCAGCAACAACCGATGTCGATGTCCCCAAACTTCTGAACGGGCGTCTGCGCACGGCGGATTCCGGCCACAACGGCCTCAGGGCCATCGCCCAATGCCGCGCGCAGAAAACGGATGAGATCATCGACGGTCGAAGCCAACATGCCGGCGGCGGGCATGTGGTCGCGCAAATAAGGGACTTTCCGACCTTTGCGATTCACGCCGACGGTGACCACGTCCGGCTCCTCACCGGGCCTGTCGAAGCCGGTGCGATGCATGCCGAGCGGGATGAGCAACCGTTCGGCCAGCAAACGATCGAAAGCCGTCCCGCCCGCGGCGGCGAGCGCGTCTCCGAGCAGCCCGATGCCCATGCTCGAGTATCGGGCACGCCGACCGGCGCGCGCCTTGCGCGCAGCGACCGCCAGCATGGACCGATAGTTGTCCGCATCGACACCGCGCCAAGGGTCCTTGACCGACCATCCCAGCGCCACCACGGCTTCGCGCCACCACAAGGCGCCAGCCGTATTCGGCAATCCTGACTGGTGCGTGGCCAGTTCCATCAGCGTGGGAGCACGGTCGGCCCATGCCAGCCGGCAGCCGGTTACGTCGTCGACCGGCGCTTCGGGGTCGACGTCGCCGGCCTCGACCATCATTGCGAAAAGCGTTCCGGTGAACAATTTCGTCACCGAACCGATCTCGAAGCGCGCATCGAGGGCCGCGTGGGGCATCGCCGTCTTTTCGGATGCGCCGTTCGCCCAAAAACCCGCAGCAAGCGGCGCATCCGATCCGGAGGCCAACCGGGCAATCTGATCACCGACGGTCATATCGTCAGGCATGTCGTTCCACCGCTCCAACAAGTTTTGCAGGCGTGCACCCATTGCGATACATGATCTTAACCGACTAGTTTTGCTAGCTTTTATCCCTTCCCCTTTCTCGCTTGCCTGACGCAGGCTCGGGCGGCGGAACCACGCATACCCTCAATGGGGTATGACATTCCTTCCCCCTGATTCGTAAAGGCCGTCCATCGAACGCCGAAGTTTTCGGCGTCATTCCTTAGGCTTGGGCGGTTCAGCGATCGGCCGGGAACCGGCAGTGGGAGCAGCAAGATGGCAAGAGTTTTGGGAGCGGTCGCGGTGATCGTCATTCTCGGCGGATGCGGGAATAGCGACCAGGCGCCTGGCGCAACCGAAACGGCAGCGACGGGAATCGCGGAAACGGTCAAGAGCGCGGCAGCGGAGCGGCCCATTCCTCGGGACAATCTGCCCGATTTCGTCGAAACCTATGCCGGTGGGCGCTATGCGACCGCGACTTTCGGCGACAACAGCCTGCGCCGGTCCGGAATGCTCCTGTACTCGGCAGGCGCTTCTCCAGCGGATGTTGCGGCCTTTCATGAACAGTCGATGCGGAAGTTCGGTTTCGATCCGGGCCCGCCGCAAACATCGGTTGTCCGCGACAACAAGGAGACACTGATCGAGGGCAAGCACGCCGACGGCCGCAGCCTGTCGGTCGTCGTGATCGAACAATCGCCGAGCGAGGCGATGGTGAAGCTGAACTTCATCGTTCCGCATAGCTGATCGCGCACGACGGATCGGGGACGTTTCGATGACAAGACATGCGCAGCGCCTGGCCGGAGCGGTGGCGATCCTGGCGAGCCTGGGTTCGCCCCCTATGGCATATGCCGCCGATTGCGTCGAAGCCTATACGCAAGGCGCCAGCACAGACGTGCAAAAACCGATGCGTTTCGAAAGTGACCGGTGGCAGGTCGATTGCGCGCTGACGCCCGTGTTCGAATCGCCGGTTCCGGACTGTACCGGAAAACAGGTTGAAATCCGGAATCTGCTGGCCACGCTCGACGGTGCCCGCGACTGGTTCGAGGCACGCGCCTACAGCCCTTTGCGGCTCGACAAGAGCGACGACCGCAGCCGCTATGTCGCCCTCGTGAGCCGGCTGGATGCGCATCCGGAGCTTCGCAACAATCCCGGATATTACAGCGTCTTTTCCGAAGCCGTCGCATTTTCGGCGCCTGACGTATTCTGCGCGACAGGTGATCCATTTTATCGGGACGGCCTTGTCAATATCGTGGGACATGAATTGTTCCATGCCTATTTCGCGCAGACATTGATCGGAAAAATGACGAACAGTTCGTTTGTCGATGGACAAGCCAGGCTTTGGGTCGGGGAAGGCATCGCCGAAGCGGCCGGGGTCGAATTCGCGCACTTCAAGACCGGTCGCCTGCGCTTTCCCCGCGGCGCGTCCTACCATCTGCCTCTCGGCGACGTGACCGCCGGCGGTTATGATCGCGGGCATTTCTGGTACTGGATGTTCCGGACGCTGGGGCCCGACGCGCCCGAGCCATTTGTCATCAAGCTTCTCGGTCGCCCGGACGACTTCACCTTGACCGCCATGGACCCCGGGATCAGCTGGCTCGATCAATATCTGCGCAAGCAGGGAAGCACGCTGCGCGATATCTATGGCCAGATCGTGGGACATCGCGCGACCCAGCCGGGCTATTATGGCCCCGATGGCGCGCTACCGAAGCTGAAGGTACGGGCTCCCACCCGTTCCCCAGGACTGTTCGGCAGCGCACAGACGATTGCGCCGCTCGCCGCCACGGGGCTTTACGCCGTTCTGGATGCGAGCCTGATGGCGCCGCCCACCGATGGCGCCCATCCCGGCAGCCGCCTGATCGACTTCGCGCTCGATATCGACCGCCGCAGCGCCCCCAAGCACGTCGGCCTGGCCGTCGAAAGCGATTGGCTCGACAAGGACATCTTTCGCCGTACCTTTCTGCCAAAGGGCGCAGAGGTGACATTGTTCGCGCGCGCAACGAACGTCGCCGATACCAGTCCCGCGCAAACCGAGCCGGCCCAAGCCCGCTTCGTGGCGAATGCCCGGGAAATCAGCCTTACCGGCCCGCGCTGCGTGGCGAAGGGCGGGACCGGGCAGATCCGGCTGGCCTTTACCGACGGCGAAGGCGGAGAACTGCCGCCGCTGAAACTGCGTGCCCAGCGAGGCTCGATCGATGGCCTGACCTTCACCGCGCCCGGCACCCCCGGAAAGGTGAGGCTGGAAGTGCAGGCCTATGTCAGTGCCGACAAACAGGCGTGGGCGGCATTCGACGAAATCGAGGTCCGCAATACGATTTGCGGCATAACGATGATCGTCAGCGACAGCGGCGGAAGGGCCCGGGTCGTTTATGACGCGACTGCCGATGCCATGCGCATGGAAAGCAGCGAGGAGCCATCGCCGGGCTTTGCCGATGCGAACGGCGTGGTCGGCTTCGATCACGAAAACGGCCGCTGGCGGCGGCTTCCCTGGGCCGTATATGGCTCATCGCCCGGCCTGCCCGCGTCGGTTGGGGCCGAACTTGCCGGACTGGGGATGGTGCCCGGTGCGGGTGCGGCGCACCGGATGCCGCTTACCGTTGTCGAAACACTCACCAACATACGCAGCCAGGGCCGAAAGGCCGGTTTTGTGACAGGACCGGTCAAAAGTCCCTGCCCGGCTAGTGCCGGCACCTGTGATCGCTACGTCCTTGGCGTCGCGGGTGAAGGTGGCACATCTCTCTATTTCGATACGCACGATCGGCTGGTCGCGCTGGGAGAGCCCGGAAACGATGGCTTTACCCGGTTCCTTTACACCGACGAAAGGGTTGTCGTCCCGCTTTCGGCCCCTCTCTTGCGATAGGCCGAAGCCGCGCCGTCACGATACCTCGGCCGCATCCTTGCAGCACTGCGGCGGGTATCGACACGAAAATGCGCACGCCACCCAATTATTTTCAAGGTTCCTGTTGATCCGCTCCGTCTCGTGATTGTCCCGGGAGGACAAACCGATCGCGATCACAAGAGGAACTCGATGCGCAAGACCCTGCTGGCCTCCACCTGCCTGGCCACCTTTTTCGCCACCCCGCTTCACGCCGAAACGACGATCGGCAATGCCGTCACGACGCCGGTACGCACGTCGACCGTCAAGTCGGGGGCGCCTGACGATGTAAAGATCAGCTCTGCCGGCTCGGTGAAACCGACCAGCGGCACGGCCGTCACCATCGACAGCAACCACAAGGTTGTTCACGAAGGCAATATCGAGATGACCAACGTCGACGGCGCGCGCGGGATCGTCGCGAATGCGGGCGTCACCAGCGGCATCACCATCGGCGCGTCGGGCAAGATCACCCTCGACGAAAGCTACGCACCGACCGATATCGACAAGGATGGCGACATCGACGGCCCCTTTGCCGTCGGGACGAACCGTGTCGGGGTCCAGACATTGGGCGCCTTTACGGGCAACATCACCAACAGCGGCACGATCGCGATCGAGGGTAATGATTCGGCGGGTATTCGCCTTGGCGGCCCCCTCACTGGCAACTTCACGAACGACGGCAAGATCACCGTACTGGGTGATCGCGCCCTGGGCGTTGGATTGCAGGATGTCACCGGTAACGTCCGGTTGGCCGGCACGATCTCTGCTGTCGGGCAGGATGCGGTCGCCGCGCGGCTGGCGGGCAATATCACTGGCGCGCTGGTTGTTCAGGGCGCGCTGACTGCGACCGGTTACCGCTCCACCACCCCGCCCGCCGATCCCAGCAAGCTTGATGCCGACGATCTGCTCATCGGCGGCCCTGCGCTCTCGATCGAAGGCGATGTGTCGGGCGGGATCGTGCTCGCCGTTCCGCCCAAGGACACCAAGCCTGACGACAAGGACGAAGACAAGGACGGTATCGAGGACAGCAAGGAAGGTTCGGCGGTTGTCCGCTCCTATGGCTCGGCTCCCGCAATGCGCATCGGCGCGGCTGGCCGTGACGTCGCGATTGGCGCGGTTGCCGGCACGGGCACGGGTCTGGGCCTGATCATCGACGGCTCTGTTATCGGCGAGGGTCTTTACGCCGGAAAGGCCGGCACCGGGCTACAGATCGGCGGCATGGGCGGAAATGTCACCATCGCCGGCGGCATGGGGATCAGCGGTACCGTTGGCGCGTCATCGAAGGATGTCGCCGCAACGGCGATCCGTATCGGGGCTGGCGCAACGGTTCCCGAAATTCGCAATTCGGGGAAGGTCGAGGCCGTAACCGCCGGAAAGGTCGCTTCGTCGGTTGCCTCCGCAATCGTCATCGAAGCCGGCGGCAACGTCGACGTCATCCGCAACAGCGGCACCATTTCCGCCAAGACCGGTGGCGATGACGGCACCGCGCGGGCGATCGTCGACCTGTCGGGCAATGTCGACACGGTGGAAAACAGCGGCATCATCAACGCAAGCGGCGCGCTCGCTTCTTCGACCCGCAACGTCGCGATCGACCTGTCGGCGAATGGCGGCGGCGCCACGGTCAAGCAGACCGCCGTGGCTTCGGGCGTGACCGCGCCCAGCATCACCGGCGACGTCCGCTTCGGCGGCGGCAACGATGTGTTTGATATCGCGGACGGTTCGGTGAAAGGGACCAGCTACTTCGGCGCGGGCAACAACCGCCTCGCGCTGTCGGGCGACGCCACCTATGACGGCAAGGCGCTGTTCGGCGCGGGCAATGACACGATGAGCTTGGCCGGAACGTCCAAGTTCAGCGGCACCGCCGACTTCGGCGGCGGCAGCGATGCGCTCTCGATCGGCGGCAGCGCCGTTTTCTCTGGCTCGCTTGCCAACGCACAGGGGCTGGCAGTGTCAGTTGCCGGCGGTACGTTCGACGTCGCGGGCGCCGCACGGATCAACTCGCTTGCCGTCACGGACAAGGGCGTTTTGGGCGTAACGCTGGGCGGAACCGGCGGAACGGCGTTGACCGTTGACGGCGCCGCCAGCTTCGCCGCCGAAAGCAAGCTGCTCCTCAAGCTCAAGAGCATCGACGAAGCCGAAGGTCGGCATGTCGTGTTGACTGCCGGGACGTTGACCGGTGCGGACAAGTTGACGGCATCGTCGACGCTGCTTCCCTTCCTGTACAAGGGTACATTGTCGTCGAACGCGACCCAGTTGATCGTCGATGTTTCGCGCAAGAGCGTCGGCGAAATGGGCCTCAACCGTTCGGAAGCGAGCGCCTTCGACGCCGTGGTCGATGCCTTGGCCTTGAATACCAAGGTCGAAGGTGTGTTCCTGGGCATCACCGACGGTGCAAAATTCCGCCAGCAGCTTGGCCAGATGCTCCCCGACCACGAGGGCGGCGTGTTCGAAACCCTGACGTCCGGTTCGCGTGCGCTGACCCGCTATCTGCTCGATCCCAACGCGCCCTACCGCGACGAAGGCAAATGGGGATATTGGGTGAACCAGGCGATCTGGGGCACGTCCAAGGCCATCGGCAACACTGCGGGCTATGACGTCAGCGGCTGGGGCCTGTCGATGGGCGCCGAGATCAAGACCGACATCGGCGATTTCGGTGGATCGGTCGGCTATCTCAGCGGCAAGAACGGCAACGCCGCCAACGCCAATGAGGTCCGCTCGAACCAGTGGGAAGGCGCCCTGCATTGGCGACTGCGCAGCGATGGTGTCCTTGCACACGCTCGCGTCAGCGGCGCGCCGGTAAAGCTGAAGGGGACCCGCCTGTTCACCGCCGAAGCCGGCGCGGAGGACATTGAGGAAACGATGCGCGGCAAATGGGATGCGACACTCTATTCAGCCTCGGGTTCGGTCGCTTACGATACCGATCTTGGTGGTTTCACCCTGCGTCCCACCGTTGCGGTCGACTATTACAAGCTCAAGGAAGACGGCTATGCCGAAACCGGCGGCAATGACGCCCTCCGTCTGACCGTTCGCGATCGCAGCAGCGACGAACTGGCGGTCAGCGGGACGGTCGCACTCGGCTTCGAATTTGGCGGCGCCGACCCGTATGACGGTTGGACGCGCTTCGAAATCGAAGGCGGCCGCCGCCAGATCGTCAGCGGTACGCTGGGATCGACCGTCGCTTCGTTCAAGGATGGCGATCCCTTCACTCTGGTTCCCGAGAATCGCACGAGCGGCTGGGTCGGCCGTCTTCGCGGTGTCGCCGGAAATTCGGCCTTCCAGGTCGGAGGCGAATTTTCCGCGGAGGAACAGCACAGCCGTATGGCCTGGGCTTTCCGTGCGAGCCTGCGGGTCGGCCTCTAGCCCCCCTTGGCCGGCCCGTTTGCAAGGGGGAAGCACCCTTCCTGTCCTCGCTTCCCCCTTGCCTTGGCCCTGTAAATGAAGAAAGAAATGACCGTACGCCCAGCCCCCATCTTTCCTGCACCATGGTTGCACCCGACAGCGGTGACGCTATATGGTTGCCGCGTCACGGGGGCCAAGGGCGTGCGGGGAGACATTTTCCGGCAACGATCAACGGCGTTCCAAAGCAAGCGATACATGACCGATGCGACCGATCCGAACGACGCCATGCAAGGCATCGAAGGCGTGCTGCTCGCCCACCGCGACCAGATCGTCCGCTTTCTGCGCGTGCGCGGGGCCGGCGATGGTGCGGAAGACCTTTTTCAGGATTTGTGGATGCGTCTGAGCGAACGCCGGGTCGGTCCTGTCGCGGAACCCCTGGCCTATATCATGCGCGCTGCGAACAATCTGATGCTTGACCGCTATCGGGCTGCACGCCAGCGCGAGTTGCGCGATGCTGCCTGGGGGGAGGCAGCGGCGGTCGCTGGGCCCTCGGTCGAACGGTCACTTATTTCTCGCGAAGAATTGGATCGGGTGAACGGCACAATCACCGCCACCGGCGAACGTCCGGCGCACGTCTTTCGCCGTTTTCGTGTCGACGGCGTGGCACAGCGGGAGATCGCGGCCGAACTGGGCGTCAGCCTGAGCACCGTCGAAGCCGACCTGCGCAAGGTTTATGCCGCACTCGCCGCTGTACGGAGGCAGTTCGATGCATCCTGACCCGCAAACAGATATCGAAACCCGGGCCATCGACTGGTTGATCCAGCAGCGTGATCCCGCTTTCGTCGACTGGGATGGCTTTACCGAGTGGCTGGCGGAAAACCCGGACCATGCGGACGTCTATGATCGCCTGGCCAGCCTCGATCAGGATCTCGACGCCCTGCCTCGTCAGCCGCGCGACATTGTCGCCGACGCAAAGCGCCCGCCGCGGCATATGCCGCGGCGCGTCTGGTTCGGCGGCGCCGTCGCCGCCTTGCTTGCGATCGTCACGCTGCCCAATCTGGGGCTGATGAACGGCAATCAGCGGATTGAAACCGCCGCCGGCGAGCATCGGAGCATAAAACTCGCTGATGGGTCGCGGATCGAGATCAACGGCGCCTCGGCCGTCGAACTCGACAAGGAACGTCCGCGCTTTGCCCGGCTGGAATCGGGCGAGGCGATGTTCCACGTCGTTCACCGCGACGAAGCCCCCTTCATCGTCGAGGCGGGCGGCGCCCGGATCGTCGACCTTGGGACGGCCTTTAACGTCGTCCGGCGAAACAAGGCGACATCGGTCGCCGTGTCCGAAGGCATTGTCGTCTATGATTCGGGCCGTGACAAGGTACGGATGACCGCAGGTCAGGGCATGGAAGCGCGCGACGACGACCGTGCCGCGCCCGAAGTGCGGCCGGTCGATATCGCCAATGTCGGCGGGTGGCGAACGGGGCTGCTGGTCTATAACGGCACTCCCCTCTCGGTCGTCGCGGAAGATCTGAAGCGCACGGCCGGGCTGAACTTGTCGGTCTCGCCAGAGGCTGCGGATGTGGCCTTTCGCGGGGCACTGGTTGTCGATAAGGATCGCGGCCGCACCGTCGCCGACCTTGCAACCCTGTCAGGAACCCGGGCCGAACGGCGCGGCGATGGATGGATATTGACCCTCTGAGCGCCCAAACCCGCCTTTCCCTTCTCGCAGCCGCGCTGGCGAGCCTTCCGGTGCAGGCCGTCGCGGCCGAACAGCACAGTTTCGACGTGCCCAAGGGCAGCCTGTCGACCGTCCTTCCCACGATCAGCCGGCAGGGCGGCATCAGCATCAGCGTCGCCGACGCGCAATTGTGGAAAGCGCGGGTGAAGCCGGTTCGCGGCCGCATGAGCGTCGAGGAAGCGATAGCCCGCATGCTGGCGGGTTCAGACGCCCGGGCTGTCCGGATGAGCGCGACAAGTTGGCGGATCGAGCGGCGCCCCGTCACGCGGGTAACCCGGCGAACTCCGCCGCAGCGCCCTCCCCAGCCCCGCGCGCGTGAACCGGCTCCCCATATCGCCGCCGGTCCGCAGGACGAAATCATCGTCACCGCGACCAAGACCGACCTTCCCTATTCCGAATTTGCGGGCGTCGCCACCATGCTGGATGGCGGCGAATTGGCGTTTGGCGGCGAGCGCGGGATGGAATCGATCCTCTCGCGCACCGCGACCATGTCCTCGACCCATCTCGGTTCGGGACGGAACAAGCTGTTCATCAGGGGCATCGCCGATTCCAGCTTCACCGGCCCGACGCAGGCCACCGTGGGACAGTATCTTGGCGACATCCGCCTCAGCTACAACGCCCCCGATCCGGACCTTCGCCTCTATGACATCGACGGGGTGGAGATTCTGGAAGGACCGCAAGGCACGCTTTACGGCGCAGGGGCGCTCGGCGGTATCGTGCGCGTGGTGCCGCGCGCACCCGACCCCCGGGATATGCAGCTTCAGGCGATCGGCGGCGTGTCACTGACCCAGCATGGCCAACCCGGCGGCGATATCGCGGCGATCGCAAATCTGCCCGTCGGCAATAATGGTCATGCCATGCGGCTTGTCGGTTATATGATTTCCGATGGTGGCTATATCGACAACCCGCTGCTTGGACAGAATGACGTCAATCGCGTTCATGTCCGCGGGGGGCGGGGTACCTTCCGCCTCGATGCCGGCAATGATTGGACCGTCGATATCGGCGGCGTGTATCAATCAATCCAGGCCGACGACGCGCAATATTCGGACAAGAATGCACCGCCGCTGATCCGGAATTCGCTGATCGAGCAGGTTGCGCGCTCGCGCTATGCGATGGCGACCTTCGTGGTGACGAAGGATTGGAACGATCTGCGGCTGCAATCGTCCAACGCCTATATCAGCCACCGCCTGTTCGAACGCTTCGACGCCGGACGTCCCGGGGACCCGGCCCGCTCGCTCGATCAGGCCAACGACACCCGGATGTTCGTCAGCGAAACCAGGCTGTCGCGTCCCTATTACGACGGGCTGGGCTGGGTCGCCGGGGTCAGCGTCATCGACAATCGCACCCGTCAGCAAAGGGAAATCGGCAATTCGGTGATGCGCACCGCGCTGACCGGCGTGACCAACCGGATCACCGAAATCACGGGTTTTGCCGAAGCCACGGTGGAGGTCGTTCCCAATTTGGTGGCGTCGGGTGGTATTCGACTGGCCCATGCCCGACTGGGCGGCGATGGCCAGAATATACCGCTGTTCGTATCGCTGTCGCAGCGCGCCGTGACGGCCGAACGCAACGAAACCGATGTGATCCCGTCGGCATCGTTGCTTGCGACGCCGTTCGAGAATGTCCGTGTCTATGCCCGCTATCAGGAAGGGTTCCGCCCCGGCGGCCTCGCAGTGGAGCGTGAGTTTGTTCGCCGGTTCCGCAACGACCGCGTCAACACATGGGAAGCCGGCATCCGGATCGGTGAAAAGGGCCGCACACCGATCGATGCCAATCTCGCGCTATCCTACACCCGCTGGCGCGACATTCAGGCCGATTTCGTCGATGGCGACGGCTTTCCCAGCACCGCGAATATCGGCGATGGCCGGATCACCAGCATTTCGGGAGCCGTCGCAGTGCGCGCTACGCCCGAACTCGCGATCGAAATCGGCGGCGTGTACAACCACAGCCGCGTGTCGGAGCTGTTCACGAGCGAATTGCGCTCGATCGCCTTTGCGGCAGGCGCCAACGAGGCCGACCTGGAACTGCCCGCGCTGCTCGCCCGCCTGGGGAAGATACCGAATGTGGCCGAATATGCCTTTCGCGGTTCGGCGACCTATGCCGTGCCATTGGGCAAGGAAGATTTCCGCCTGAACGGCTGGGCCAGCTATGTCGGCCCGTCGCGGCTGGGGATCGGGCCGATTCTCGGCGAAAGCCAGGGGAATTATGTCGACACCGGTCTTGCCATGCGTATCGGCAACGAACGGCGCGGCCTGTCGCTCACGCTGACCAATATTTTTGACGCGCGCGGCAACCGCTTCGCGCTCGGTACGCCCTTTGTGGAAGGTAGCGCCGGTTATCTGACGCCGTTGCGTCCGCGCACGCTGCGCATCGCCGTCGACGTCGCATATTGATCGCGAACCTCACACAGCTCCCCCGCTCCGTCGGAGCGGGGGTAAGGCTCCTCAGTCTGCGAGCGTCAAGCGCTCGAAACGATCCATGTGATAATCGTGGCTTCCGAACTGCCCTTCGATCATCGTCGCACGCTTGAAGTAATGCCCGATCGCGAGTTCCTGGGTGATACCGATGCCGCCATGCGTCTGGATCGCATTCTGGCCGACGAATTTGGCGCCGCGGCTGACTTTGGCCTTGCAAGCTGAAACCGCTGCCATCCGCTCCGTTGCGGGCAGGTCGAGTTTCAGTGTCCCCATGATCGTCATCGACCGGGCCTGTTCGACCTCCATGAACATGTCGACCATACGATGCTGCAGCACCTGGAACTTGGCAATCGGCACCCCGAACTGCTTGCGCTGCTGGGTATATTCCAGCGTGCCTTCATGCAGTTTCTGCATCACGCCGGTTGCCTCCGCGCATACCGCAACGGTCGCCTCGTCGACGATCTGTTCGACCAGTGCCAGGCTCGCGCCTTCGTCACCGAGCAGCGCATCTGCGGGGACCGCCACATTCTCGAAATAGATTTCCGCTGCGCGGCTGCCGTCGACCGTCGGATAATCGCGGCGAACGATGCCGGGCAGCTTCGCGTCGATCAGGAACAGCGACACGCCGTCGCCGTCGCGCTGTCCGCCGCCCGTCCGTGCCGTGACGAGCAGGTGGGTGGCCCAGGGCGCGGCATATACCACTGCCTTGTGGCCGTTGAGAATATAGCCCGCGCCGTCCTTTTTCGCCGTGGTCTTGAGGTTCGCCAGATCATAGCGCCCCTGAGGCTCGGCATAGGCAAAAGCGATGATCGCGTTGCCGGCGATGATCTCGGGGATCATGGCGTCGGCCTGGGCGCCGCCCACGGCTTTCAATGCGCCGCCTGCAATCACGACCGTGGGCAGATAGGGTTCGATGCCCAGCACCTTGCCCATTTCTTCCATCACGATGGCGTTTTCCAGTGCGCCGCCGCCCAGCCCGCCATGATCCTCGGCAAAAGCCGCGCCCAGCATACCCAATTCCTGTGCCAGCGCGGTCCAGATCGCCGGGTCGCGCCCCTCGTCGGTCGCGATGAACTTCTGGCGCGTCTCGAAGTCATAGGTGTCCGCCAGAAAACGCGACAGCGTGTCGCGGATCATGTCCTGTGTTTCGGTGTAGGTGAAATCCATCTTCTTATCCCCGTCGCCCCCGCATAACGGGGGGCCGCTGTCGTTTTACACTGCAATGCCGGTTTCGGCCGATCTGACCCGCCGCCGCTGCGGGGGCCAGCCGACTGTCACAGGCCCAGGACCATCTTTGCGATGATGTTGCGCTGAATCTCGTTCGATCCGCCGTAAATTGTCGTCTTGCGCATGTTGAAATAGGTCGGCGCGGCGCGATGGGCATATTCCGGCCCGATCGGGTGCTCGTTGTCGCCCCCCAAATCGTTGGCGCCGAAACCCCTGAAATATGGGGCGCCATAATGGCCCACCGCTTCCAGGGTCAGTTCGGTCAACCGCTGCTGAATCTCGGATCCCTTGATCTTCAGGAGGCTCGATTCAGGTCCGGGACCCTTGCCGGCGTTGGCTCCCGCCAGGCTGCGCAATTCGGTGAACTCCAGCGCGGTCAGATCGACTTCCAGTTCGGCGACCTTGCGCTTGAAAAAGGGGTTGGACAGCAACGGCTTGTCGCCGTCAATCTCGGTCCGGGCGATTTCCTTCACACGCTCCACGCCGCGCTTCGACGCCGCGACCCCGGCAATCCCGGTCCGTTCGTGGGCGAGCAGGAATTTGGCGCAGGTCCAGCCCTTGTTTTCCTCGTAAACGCGCTGATCCACCGGTACGCGAACATCCTCCAGCCAAACTTCGTTGACTTCATGCTCGCCGCCCAGGGTAATGATCGGGCGCACGGTGATACCAGGCGATTTCATGTCGATCAGCAGGAAGGAAATGCCTTCCTGTTGCTTTGCATCCTTGTCGGTACGAACCAGGAAAAAGCCCCAGTCGGCGTGCTGCGCCAAAGTCGTCCAGGTTTTCTGGCCATTCACGACATAATGGTCGCCGTCTCGGACCGCCGTCGTGCGAAGCGAGGCAAGATCCGATCCCGAACCGGGTTCGGAATAGCCCTGGCACCACCAATCCTCTCCGGACAGGATGCGGGGCAGAAAATGCGCCTTCTGTTCGGGCGTGCCGAAAGTATAGATAACCGGACCGACCATCGACAGGCCAAAAGGCATCAGGCGGATACAATCGGCGCGCGCGGTCTCTTCGGAAAAGATGAAGCGCTGGGTCGGCGTCCATCCGGTGCCGCCATATTCGACCGGCCAGGCCGGAGCCACCCAGCCCTTCTTGTGCAGAATTTTGTGCCAGGCGAGGAAATCCTCCTTGGACAGTTCCTCGCCCTCATCCTGCTTGCCGCGCAGTTCTGCGGGGTAATTTTCGGCGATGAAGTCGCGCACTTCCCTCTGGAAAGCGAGATCTTCGGGGCTGAACTCCATGTCCATGACGATTCTCCCTTGGGCTTTGCCCTACCATAGCGACCACTCACGTTTACGTAAACGGTAAGTTGCTGGTCGCAACGGGCTTGAGGGAAGACTGCGCCGAACACCGGCTCATGTCCAGCACCATACGCCGAACTCCGACGCGACAGAGCCCGGCGCATGGTGCCGCCTTATGGATCAGGATGCGCCCTGCGGTTCCAGCTTGTCCTGGGTGCGAAGGTCGAAATCGGACGCATCGTGGCGTTCGTGAAGCTGGCTCGCCGGATCGCCCATCACGCGATTGACCATGCGCCCACGCTTCACCGCGGGGCGCGCAGCGATTTGGTCGGTCCAGCGCTGGACATGCTTATATTCCTGAACCTGCAGGAACTCGCCCGCATCATAAACGAGCCCCTTCACCAAGGCGCCATACCAGGGCCAGATCGCCATGTCGGCGATGCTGTACGCGGTGCCCGCGACATATTCGTTCGCGGCCAATCTCCGGTCCAGCACGTCAAGCTGGCGCTTGACCTCCATTGCATAGCGATTGATCGGATACTCCTGCTTGAACGGGGCATAGGCATAAAAATGCCCGAAACCGCCGCCCAGAAAAGGTGCGCTGCCCATCTGCCACATCAGCCATGACAGGGTTTCGGCCCGCGCTGCCGGATCCGTGGGCAGAAAGGCGCCGAATTTTTCGGCAAGATAGATCAAAATCGCGCCGGACTCGAACACCCGCACCGGCTCGGCGCCGCTGCGGTCGACCAGCGCCGGAATCTTGCTGTTCGGGTTGACGTCGACAAAGCCGCTCGAAAATTGATCGCCTTCGTTGATCCGGATCAGCCATGCGTCATATTCGGCGTCGCTGTGGCCCGCGGCCAACAATTCTTCCAGCATCACCGTCACTTTCACCCCGTTGGGGGTGCCGAGCGAATAGAGTTGGAACGGATGCTTTCCGACCGGCAATTCCTTGTCATGCGTCGGACCGGCGATCGGCCGATTGATATTGGCAAAGCGCCCGCCGCTTTCCTTGTCCCACGTCCAGACCTTCGGCGGGACATATTCCTTCGCTTCGCTCATCGCTTGGCTCCTGGCTTGTTGTTCGGTTGTAGTTCGCAACTTAGGAACGCACCGTTACGCCGTCCACCGCAAGCGCGGTCAAATTATCCTTTGTGCCCGTAAAGCGGAAATGGCTTCGGCGTCATAGCCCAGCTCTTTCAGTATCGCGTCGCTGTGCTCGCCCACGCTTGGCGCGCGATGCATCGCGGCCTTGGCGTTGGCGGACAGTTCCACCGGTGCCCGGATGATCGGGGCTAACGCAGCCGTGCCCGGATAGCTTGTCGGTTCGACCAGCCCCATCGCGGCGACCTGCGGCTGCGCCAGCGCTTCGTCCGCACGCAATATGGGGGCGGCGGGCACGCGCGCGGCGGACAGCTCGGCGATGGCGTCCGCACTCGTCCGCTCGCTGCTCCATTGCTGCATGATCCGGCTCAGTTCCGCGCCATTGTCGCCGCGCAATATGTCGCTGGCAAAACGCGCATCGTCGATCAGATCGGGACGCTCGACCAGTTCGGCCCAGCGCGCGAATATGCCGTTGCCGACGATCTGGGTGACGATCCACCCATCGCTTGTCCGAAAAAGATCGGTGGGCCCGGAACTGAAACCGCGATTTCCCATCGGCGGGCGCTCGACACCGTTCAGCGCGTGATCGATCGTCAGCGCATTGGTCATGGCAAGCGCGGTCCCCAGCAGCGAACCCGACACGCATTGTCCCTTCCCCGTCGTCTCGCGCTCGCGCAGTGCCAGCATGACGCCAAAGGCAAGGTGGAGCGCGGTGCCGAAATCGACGTAATTGACCTGCGCGCGATAGGGTTGATCGGGTGTGCCCGTCAGGTGGACCGCGCCAGACATCGCCTGACCGACCGCATCGAACCCGACATTCCTGGCCAACGGCCCCTCGCTGCCGAACGCCGAGGCGGTCGCCAGAATGATGCGCGGGTTGATCGCCGACAGGCTGTCGTAATCGAGCCCGAGCTTGACCAGCGCCTCGTGTGGAAGATTGGCCACGACCACATCGGTGTCGCGGACCAGGCGGCGTACGATCTCGCGCCCCTCCGGGCTTCCGGGCTTCAGCGTCAGGCAGCGCTTTGCCCTGTTCATCTGAAGGAACATGGCGCCGGAACCGTCGTCGGCGACCGGCACCGTATAGCGATCGTCATTGCCGCCGGGGGCCTCGATGCGAATGACATCGGCGCCATAGTCGGCGAGCAGCGCCGCGCAATAGGGACCGGCAATATAGCGGCCGAAATCGATAACACGCAGGCCCTTCAGCGGCACATTCCCCTCCCCATTTTCTTTCTTGTCGACGCCGGGCTAGCAGTCGCCGGTCGAGGCGGCCAGCCTCTTCGTCGAAGCCCTGCCCTTGCGCTCGGCGATCATGGCCATATGGTCGCGGGATATTTCAACCGGGGATAATATCATGTCGCGCTTCGCCCTTACCCTCGCCGTCGGCCTCGCCTGTTCGACCTCGACCTTCGCTCAAACGGCACCGGCCTCGGCCGACGACGGTGCCAAGAAGGAAGAGAAATGGGACGTCAACGCCCCCCCGGGGCTGACGACCCGAAAGGTCCCGATCGCGGTCGACGAGGGCAGCTGGATGAACATCGACGTCGCCCCCGATGGACAGACGATCGCTTTCGACCTGCTCGGCGACATTTACACCATGCCGATCGCGGGCGGCACGCCGACCCGCATCGCCGAGGGGCTCGCCTATGAGCATCAACCGCGCTTCTCACCCGACGGCCAACGCATCGCCTTTGTTTCCGACCGCGGCGGCGGCGACAATATCTGGCTGATGAACCGCGACGGCAGTGACAAAAGGCAATTGTCGAAAGAGGAATTCCGCCTGCTCAACCAGCCGAGCTGGAGCCCCGACGGCAATTTCATCGCCGCCAAGAAACATTTCACGACGGGCCGCTCGCTCGGCACCGGCGAAGTCTGGCTCTATCATGTTTCGGGCGGACAGGGCGTGCCGCTGGTCAAGCGGCCGACCGAGCGCCACCAAAAGGAGCTGGGCGAGCCGATCTTCGCCCCCGACGGTAAAAGCGTCTATTACACCCGCAACATCACGCCGGGCGCGATCTTCGAATATGCGCAGGACAGCAACACCGACCTGTTCCATATCGAGCGCTATGACCTGCAAAGTGGTGAAATCAGCACCGCGGCATCGGGCAATGGCGGCGCGGTGCGCCCCACCCCCTCGCCTGACGGCAAACAGATCGCCTTTGTGCGGCGCGAGGGCACCCAGTCGAAACTCTATGTCAAGGACATCGCCTCGGGTACCGAGCGCAAGCTTTACGATACGCTCGACCAAGACATGCAGGAAACCTGGGCCGTCACCGGCGTCTATCCCAATATGGCGTGGACCCCCGACAGCCGCGACATCCTGTTTTGGGCGGGCGGCAAGCTGCGTCGGGTCGGCGCGGCGTCGGGCGGCGAGGCACGGGTCATCCCCTTCCAGATTGCCGACGACCGGGTGATCGTCGATGCCATCCACCCCGCCGTCGCGGTCGCGCCCGACAGCTTTGCGACGCAAATGCCGCGCTGGGCGGAAGTGTCGCCCGACGGTAAGCAGGTGGTGTTTGAAACGCTCGGCAAGCTGTGGATCAAAACCGCCGGCGGCGGCGCCGCGCGGCGGCTGACTGCGGCAAAGGATGATGCCTTCGAACTCTGGCCAAGCTGGTCGCGCGACGGGCGCCAGATCGTCTTTGTCCGCTGGACCGACGCTGGACTCGGCGAAATTCACGTCACCGGTGCGGGTGGCGGCGCCTCGCGAAAGGTAACGAGCACTCCCGGCCATTATGCCGAACCGCGCTTCTCGCCCGATGGACAGGCGATTGCCTTTGAACGCCGTGCGGGCGGCGGGCTGACGTCGGATCGCTGGGGCGAAAATCCCGGCATCTATCGCATCGCCGCGAACGGCGGGACGGCGCAGCGCATCGCCGCAGACGGCGCAAAGCCGCAATTCGGCGTGGGCAATGACCGCATCTTCCTGATCACCGCCGACGGCGGCAAAAGCCAGCTGGTCAGCACCGACCTGAATGGCCAGGACAAGCGCGTCCATGCCAGCGGCGAACTGGTCAGCGACTATGAAATCGCTCCCGACGGCCGCACCCTCGCGTTCCGGCAGAATTATGACGTCTATGTCACCCCGCTGATGCCGGGCGGACAGGATGTCGCGCTGGGAACCAAAAGCGGTGCGCTGCCCGTTACCCGGGTCAGCGGCAGCGGCGCGGACTATGCCCATTGGTCGAACGGTGGCCGCCGCCTGCACTGGACCCGCGGCGCGACGTTGTTCAGCGCCGATCTTCCCAATCTCTTCGCCGCCGCGCCGGGCGATGACAGGACGCCCAAATTCACACCCCCGACGGAAGGCGTGTCGCTCGCGATGACGCGCGCTGCCGACAAGCACAAAGGCCGCGTCCTCATCACCGGGGCAAAGATCGTCACCATGGCGGACAAGGACGGCGGCATCATCGAAAATGGTGCAATCCTGATCGAGAATGACCGGATCGCCGCGATCGGTCCGGCGGCCGCGCTCACCGTGCCGGCGGGAACGCTGACCGTCGATGCGGCGGGCAAGACGATCATCCCCGGCTTCGTCGATGCGCATGCCCACGGCCCGCACGGCGCCGACGAGTTGATCCCGCAGCAGAACTGGTCGGAAATCGCCAATCTCGCGCTCGGCACCACGACCAGCCACAATCCTTCGTCGCGCGCATCGGAAATCTTCGTATCGTCCGAAATGCAGCGCGCCGGGCTGATCCTCGCGCCGCGCATCTTTTCGACCGGCGAAATCATCTATGGGGCAAAGGCGGCGGGCGTCTATGCCGAAATCAACGGCTATGACGATGCGCTGGCGCATGTCCGCCGGCTGAAGGCGCAGGGCGCGCACAGCGTCAAAAACTATAACCAGCCGCGCCGCGAACAGCGCCAGATGGTGGTCCGGGCGGCGCAGGCCGAGGGGATGACCGTGGTACCCGAAGGCGGGTCGCTCTATACGATGGACGTATCGCTGATCCAGGACGGCAATTCGACCGTCGAGCATAATATCCCGCTGCATATCTTCTACAAGGATCTGGTCCAGCTCTGGGGTCAAACCAAGGTTGATTACACCCCCACGCTGGTCGTCACCTATGGCGGCCCGGCAGGCGATCCCTATTGGCGCGCCCACAGCGATGTCTGGACGCATCCGATCCTCAGCCGCCATGCTCCACCTGCCGAACTGGCCGCGGCGAACAAGCGTCGGGTGATCGCGCCCGAGGGCGACTATGTAGACGACGATGCGGCGCGCCAGGCGGGCAAGATCGCCGCCGCCGGACGCAATGTGTCGATCGGCGCCCACGGCCAGCAGGCGGGCCTCGGCGCGCATTGGGAAATCTGGTCCTTCGTGCGCGGCGGCTGGAGCAATATCGACGCGCTGCGTGCCGCGACGATCATGCCGGCGACCGCGCTCGGCTATGCGCAGGATGTCGGATCGCTCGAAACCGGAAAGCTCGCCGACCTGCTCATCCTCGATGCAGATCCGACCGCCAATATCCGTAACACCGAACGGATTCACCGCGTGATGCTGGGCGGGCGGCTCTATGATCCGGCGACGATGAACGAGACGGAGACCGGCGATCGCCAGCGTACCCGCTATTGGTGGGAGGCGCCCCGCCCCTGATCGCCGCAGGCCCCTCTGCGACGGATCGCATTTTTTGTGACGAGAGGGTTGCAAGACGCGCGCGCCGTCGCTAGGGGGCACTCCTCTCAGCGAGGAGAGTTGGCTGAGTGGTCGAAAGCGTCGCACTCGAAATGCGAAGTGCCGGCAACGGTACCGAGGGTTCGAATCCCTCACTCTCCTCCATTTTTCCCCTTATCTGACGACCACTCCGCGACGATGTTCGCGGCGGCTCAGCTTGCGAGCGCGCCGACGATTGCACCGACCAGGATGATCACGACCGCGGCGACCAGAACGACGACGGCGGTATAACCGAGCGCCTTCTCCGGAGGAGCCTTCATCAGCATCGGCAGCCCGAGATAGAGCAGATAAAGGCTGTACAAGCCCAGCAGACCCAGAACGGCCAAGGCCGGAACCAGCCCGAAAATGCCCGCAAGCCAGCCCGCCGTCGCCGAATAAGCCGCAACCTTCAGCGCCTGTATCGGATTCTTCTGTCCGCCAAACGTCGGCGCCAGCGCATCGATGACGAGCGCGACGATATAAACCGAAGCAAGCGCGAAGCCGTAGGACAGGATCATCGTCGCCAGCGCGCTGCCCATCGGGGGACGATAGGTCACGCCGAGAAGCGAAAAACCAAAGGCCTGTCCGCCGATGAACTGCGCCACGGGGCCGATCGCCGCCAGCACCAGCACATATGGGACATAGATCGATTGAACCGTTGCCGCCTCGCCATCGATCGCGGCCCAGCTTTCCTGGGGCTTCAGCACCATATTCTTGGCTCTGTCGATCACCCCCTGGACCTGAGCTGCGGTGGGATCGGGCTTATTCGACGGCGTATCGGTCATGCGCAATTTCTCCTGTTGACGGGACGCCGCCGGCCACCCCCCAAACAGGGCCAGGCATTCAGGCGTCGCCAGAGAGATTTAAGGTCGAGTCGCGACGCAAACTATAATCCGGATCACAGCCCGCGCCTATGCGGCCCCGCGCTCTCGGACGGAATCGCCTTGAACGCCGGGCGGAAGGTCATAAATGGGGTGTATGACCGTTCAGAATCTTCCCTATCATCGCGATCTGACACCTGGTGCCGTTGCCGCCCCACTGATCGAAAGGGCGCGCTTCGCCCCGGGCGACATCGTTCGTCACCGTATGTTCGATTTTCGCGGCGTGGTGTTCGATATCGACCCGGTCTTCGCGAACAGCGAGGAATGGTATCAAGCAATCCCGGAAGATATCCGCCCGGCGAAGGAACAGCCCTATTATCACCTGTTCGCCGAAAATGAGGACTCCTCGTACATCGCCTATGTCAGCCAGCAAAATCTGGTGGCCGACGGCGACGGCGGCCCGATCGATCATCCGCAAGTGGATGCGTTGTTCGACGGACTGGAACAGGGACGGTATCGCGTGCGCGCCATCGACCGTCATTAATCACGGGCGGACGGTGAGGAAGCTCAGGCCTTGAGCTTCCAGCCCGAAACCAGCAGGCGATAGGTTACGACACCCAGCAGGATGTTCGCGGCGACCAGCGCACCGATCGCGGTCGCCACCGGATGCGCGATGGTCGAATCGACCGTTCCGATGAAACCATAGCGGAACCCCATTATCGCATAATAGACCGGGTTCGCGTGGGCGACGCTCTGGAACCAGGGCGCAAGCCGATCGACCGAATAAAATGTCCCGGACAACAGCGCGAGCGGCGTCACCACGAAATTGGTCACGGCGGCGGCATGATCGAATTTCTCGGCCCAGACCGATGTGATCAAACCCAGAAAGCCCAGCATCATGGCGCCCAGGACGCCAAAGACAGCGACCGCCCACAGATGATCGGGTGCCACATCGACCCCGGGCCAAAGCAGCATCGCCAGCCACAGGGCCATTCCGACCAGGATCGCCCGCGTCACCGCCGCGCCGACCAGCGCGATGATCAGTTCGCCGACGGCCAGCGGCGGCATCAGATAATCGACGATGGTTCCCTGTATCTTGCCCACGAGCAGTGAAAAGCTCGAATTGGCGAAACTGTTCTGAAGCATCGCCATCATGATCAGTCCGGGCGCGATGAAATCGGCGAAGGGAACGCCGATCACCGTGCGCCCGCCGCCGCCCAACGCGACGGTGAAGATAACCAGGAAAAGCAGGGTCGTGACCGCCGGTGCCCAAATAGTTTGCAACTGGACCTTGAAAAAGCGCCGCACCTCCTTGACATAAAGGGCCTGCATGCCCGGAATGTTCAGCGTGCGGATGTGCGGCACGCCCGGCTCCGCAAAGTTCTGCGTTGCGGCGAAATCCCCGGAGTCGCGGGCTGAAATTTGGGGCTGGTCGTTCATGGCGTTCTCGCCTATCGCGTCCCCGACTTCACCGCAAGCTGGGCCGTTCCGGCGCCCGACCGGAAAGGTTGGGGACCGCACGGGCTCGCGGCGTGGAAAGATGAGGAATTTACTATGTCATGGACCGACGAGCGCATCGAACAGTTGCGCAACATGTGGGAAAAGGGCCTGACCGCCAGCCAGATCGCCGACGAACTCGGCGGCGTCAGCCGTAATGCCGTGATCGGCAAGGCGCATCGCCTCGGCCTGAAATCACGCCCGTCGCCGGTGAAGGCGGCGGACAAGGTCAAGCCGGCAAAGGCCGCGGCTCCGGCTGCTCCCAAGGCCGCTCCGCCGCCTCCTCGCGCCGCCGCCCCGGCCCCGCCCCGCGCGTCCGCGGCTCCGGTCCGCCCCGAACCCAAGCCCGCGGCACCTGCCCCGGCTGCCGATCCCTCGACCGCGGAGGCCGCACCGAAACCCGACGCACCGCGCATCGTCTCGATCGGCCCGGGCGGTTTTATCCGTCAGGGACCCGGCGATCAGCAAGCGCCGATCCCGCCTGCGCCGCCGCGCCGCCTGGTGCCCGCGAAGCCAAGCCCGGAAATCGCCGACAAGACGAGCTTGCTCGATCTCAACGACCGCATCTGCCGCTGGCCGATGGGCCATCCGGGCGAGCCCGACTTTCACTTCTGCGGCGAAGCCGTGAACCCCGGCTTTCCCTATTGCGTCGAACATTGCGGCCGCGCCTATCAGGCACAGCTGCCGCGCGGCACCCGTCGCCCGCCGCCGCCGCCGCCCTTCGGCGGCCCCCGCGTTCGGTGAGGCCGTTCGGGCAAGAGTTCGAATTCGCACGCATGCTCGGCTTTCAGATGGTCGAGCGCGGCGATGGACGTTGCCGGATGGCGATCGACATCGACCCCATACGCCACTTCAACCCCCAGGGGGTGGCGCATGGGGGCGTTGCCTATTCGCTCGCTGACACGGCCATGGGCGGCGCATTGTCCAGCCGGCTCGGCGACGGGCTGTGGTGCGCCACGCTCGAAATCAAGTTCAACTATCACGTCGGCGTCCGCGAAGGCATGCTGACCTGCGACGCGACCGTCGTTCATCAGGGCAAACGGATCGCGAATATCGACGCCCGGCTGTTTCAGAACGACCGGCTCGTCGCGAGCGCCAACGGCAATTTCGCGATTTTCTCAGCGCCGCTGAGCGGATAGGAAAAAGGCGCCAATCCAACTGGTTCGGCGCCTTTCTTCAAAATCAAAATCCGCTGATCAGAAACGATAGCTCAGCGTCCCGCGTACGCTGTGGGTGCGGAAATGCTGGTCGCTGCGGCGAATATCGGTCCCGCCGCCATTCAGCAGAAAGGGATTGGTCGCGGGCGCCGTTCCGGCTCCGACGTTGACGGTGTAATCCTTGTCCTTCACATCGGTGTACAGATATTCGAGGCCGACCGCGAGATTCTTCGTGACCATCAGTTCGGCGCCGCCGCCTGCCGCATAGCCCCAGGCGTTGGTCTTGCCATTGTCGGCGAAGCTGTTTGCGGTGTTGGAAGTGACGAATTTATTGTCGAGCCGCGCATAGGCCGGACCGCCGGTGACATAAAAGAGCGCGCCGCCACCTGGCGTATAGCCCGCGCGCAGCCGGGCGCTGGCCTGATAATCCGCTTCGCGGCTCATCGTATAGCTTGCGGGCGTGCCCGAAAAGCCGCTGACGCTATCGCGGGCGGTGCTGTGTCCACCTTCGATCAACGCGCCGAGGACGAAATTGCCCATACGCTTGTCATAGCCCACGCGGCCGAAAAATTCCGGACCGTCCTTGTCGTTACGGCAGCCAACATTGGCGGTTCCGGTCGCGGCGCCGTTGCAAAAACCGGGCGAAAAGGCGTTCGTGCCGCCGACGGTGTTGACGGTGTCACCATAGGTGCCGTCGCGGTCGGTATCGAATACCAGCGTTTCGCCGCGATCGCTGCCCTGCAACGTGGCGCCGCCGCCGATCGAAATATAGGGACCGTTGAAGTCTTTCGACGTGTCGCGATTGTCCTGCGCTGCCGCCGGAAGGGCGATAAGGGTTGCCGCCGAAATGGCGAGGAGAGAGGCGAGTTTCATATTGTTACTCCACTTTTTTATGACCTTGCAGTCGCCTCCCAAACCCGTCGCTTGGTTTCAAAGTTCCCCCATGGGCGGAAAACGCGACGAACCGAGCGCGCGCTCCGCCCGCTCGCAACGGCTGAAAACCGCCCTTGCCAGCCGCCTTTCCAGCCCCCTATAGCCATGTCATGAGTCACGATTTGTTCGACAGCAGCGCCCCGGCCACCGAAGCCTATAACGCCTCGCAGATCGAGGTGCTCGAAGGGCTCGAGCCGGTGCGGCGGCGGCCGGGCATGTACATCGGCGGAACCGACGAGCGCGCGCTTCACCATCTGGCCGCCGAGGTCATCGACAACAGCATGGACGAAGCGGTCGCTGGTCATGCAACGCGGATCGAAATCACCCTCGATGTCGGCAACCGGCTGACCATCGTCGACAACGGGCGCGGCATGCCGGTCGATCCGCATCCCAAATTTCCGGGCAAGTCGGCGCTGGAGGTCATCATGACGATGCTCCATTCCGGCGGCAAGTTCGAGGGCAAGGCCTATGCGACATCGGGCGGCCTGCACGGCGTGGGCGTCAGCGTGGTCAATGCGCTTTCGACCGAAACGATCATAGAGGTCGCGCGCAACAAGCTGCTTTACCGCCAGCGCTTTTCGCGTGGCGCGCCGCTCGGCGGGCTGGAAGAATTGGGCCCGACGCCGAACCGCCGCGGCACCAGTGTCTCTTTCATCCCCGACCCCGAAATCTTCGGCGACCACGGCCGTTTCAAGCCGCAGCGGCTCTATCGCATGGCGCGCTCAAAGGCCTATTTGTTCGCCGGGGTCGAAATCCGTTGGAAATGCGCCGCCGAACTGATCGGCGACGACACCCCCGCCGAGGCGATCTTCCAGTTCCCGGGCGGCCTGGCCGACCATCTCAAGGACCAGGTCGGCACCCGCGAATGCGCCACCGCCGAACCCTTTGTCGGGCGGCAGGATTTTGCCGGCGAACAGGGACGCGCCGAATGGGCGATCGCCTGGCCGCTGTGGTCCGATGGTTCGTACAGCTGGTATTGCAACACCATCCCGACCCCGGCGGGCGGCACCCATGAAGCCGGGCTGCGCGCCGCGCTGACCAAGGGGCTGCGCGCCTTTGGCGAATTGATCGGCCAGAAAAAGGCCGCGCAAATCACGGCCGACGATGTGTTCAACGGCGGCGAGATGATGTTATCGGTGTTCATCCGCGATCCGCAGTTCCAGAGCCAGACCAAGGACCGGCTGACCAGCGCAGAGGCCGCGCGGCTCACCGAAAATGCGGTGCGCGACCATTTCGATCACTTCCTGTCCGACAATATGGACCGCGGCCGCGCGCTGCTGGGGCTTGTCCTTGAGCGGATGGATGAGCGGCTGAAGCGCAAGGCCGAACGCGAGGTAAAGCGCAAGACCGCGACCAGCTCGCGCAAGCTGCGCCTGCCCGGAAAGCTCACAGATTGTGCCAATGACGGCCCCGAAGGCACGGAATTATTTATCGTTGAAGGCGACAGCGCCGGCGGCAGCGCCAAGCAAGCACGCAACCGCAAGACCCAGGCGATCCTGCCGATCCGCGGCAAGATATTGAACGTCGCCAGCGCCAGCGCCGACAAGATCCGCGCCAATCAGGAGATTGCCGATCTGGCGCTCGCGCTGGGGTGCGGGATGCGCAAGGATTGCGATGCCGACCGGCTGCGCTACGAACGCATCGTCATCATGACCGACGCCGATGTTGACGGCGCGCACATCGCGACCTTGCTGATGACTTTCTTCTTTCAGGAAATGCCCGATATCGTCCGGCGGGGACATGTCTATCTGGCGCAGCCGCCACTGTATCGCCTGACGGCTGGGGCCATGTCGGCCTATGCGCGTGATGATGCCCATCGCGCCGAACTCGAAGCCACGCAGTTCAAAGGCAAGAAGGTCGAGGTGGGCCGTTTCAAGGGGCTTGGGGAGATGAACCCCAACCAGCTGAAAGAGACGACCATGGACCCGGCGACGCGATCGATGCTGCGCGTCACCCTGCCCCAGGAGTATGAGGAACGGCACCAGGTCAAGGATCTGGTCGACCGGCTGATGGGCAAGCACCCCGAGCATCGTTTCCAGTTCATCCAGGCGAATGCCGCCACTCTCGACGAAGCCGCCATCGACGCCTGACCGGATATTTTTCATCTTCCCTGTCAGAAGATGTTCGGCCCGGTGACTAACAGGTCATGGGCAGGAATGATCCGGAGAAGGGGATGAGGCGATCCGATCGCGACCGCTTGTTTGCGGACGCCATGGCACAATGCGGTCGGGCGCTCGCCCGCATGGCACGCGCCTATGAGGCCGATGCCGATCTTCGCCGCGACCTGGAACAGGATATCCAGATCGCCCTTTGGCAAAGCCTTCCTGGCTTCGAGGGGCAATGCGCCTTGCCCACCTGGGTCTGGAGGGTCGCGCACAATCGCGCCATTTCGCACATCCTTCGTCACCTGCGGCACCGTCGCGAACGCTGGGTGAATATCGAGGAACTGGAACTCGAAAGCAGCCTCCCCGATCCGTCCGAAGCTGCCGAAAACGGCCAGGCCATGATGCTGATCCGTTCCATAATCGACCGTCTCGGGCCACCCGACAGGCAGATATTGCTCTTATATCTGGAGGGTGTCAGCGCCGCCGAAACCGCCGATATCGTGGGCATTTCCGCCGACTTGGTTGCCCAAAAAGTCCACCGCTTCAAGAACATGCTTTCACACCAGTTTTCCGGCAGCGGAGAAAGCCGATGACCGATATTGACGACGGCAGCCTGCAACGCATCTGGCAGGCCGATACGGCCGCGTTCACGCCGATGGATGCGGATCAACTCCAGTGGCAAGCCGACCGCTTCGGCGACGCGATCATCCGGCGGAACCGGCGCGAATATGTCGCCGCCGGGCTATGCGTCATCTTCTTCGGCGCGACGCTGTGGATACTGCCCGGATGGCTGCTCAAGGCGGGAAGCCTTTTGATCATCCTGGCGTCGCTGTTCGTCGCATGGCAACTGTCGCGGCGCACCTCCCGTCCCGACCCTGTTGCGGCCGCCACCGACGTTCGCACCTATTTTCGGGATCGACTGGAAACCGAAGCCCAAATGCTCGAAGCTATAGGGCGCTGGTATCTCGCCCCCCTGCTTCCGGGGCTCGGCCTGTTTCTGGCTGGACAGGCCATCGTCATGGGCAGTCAGGGGCGGATCTGGTTCATCATGACTGCAGGAACTCTGGTCCTGCTCTTCACCATCATATGGCTTGTCAATCGGCGGGCCGCCGCGCAGCTGCGCCAGCAGATGTCATGGACGGACCCGACGGGATATGGAGAATGAAAATGAAGCGTATATGGGCCCTTGTCCTCGCCTCGACGGCCGCCCTGTTCCCGCAGGCGCTGCTCGCCCAGCCCGCGACTGAAACCGCGCCCGATCCGGCCAGCCCCTTTGCGGTCCGGGCGGCGCAGGTCGTGGACCTGCTTGGCGGACGTTATCCTTACACCGAATTTTTCTCGTCCGCTTTCCAACAGGCCATTCCGTTAGAGCAGTTTCAGGCGATCACCGCCGATCTGACGGCACAATATGGCGCGCCACTGGCGATCGAAAGTGCAAGCTCGGCCGACGGCCACGCCGGAACCCTTCGGCTTCGCTTCGAAAAGGCGGTGGGCACGCTCGAAATGGTGGTAAGCGGGGGACCGCAACAGCGTGTCGAAGGGCTGCGTGTTACCGACGTAAAAATGCTGTCCGACAGCTTCGCACAGGTCAGCGCCGATCTGGCTGCCCTGCCGGGGCGCACGGCCTTTCTCGTCGCGGTGCTCGATGGCGAAGCAATCCACCCCATCGCCGGGACGAACACCGAGCTGCAACTCGCGATCGGCTCGACCTTCAAACTCTATATCCTTGATGAACTGGCCGCGCAGATTGCGGCGGGCCGACGGAAATGGAGCGATGTTGTCCCCCTTTCGCACCTCAGTTTTTCGTCGGCGGCAACCGCGAACTGGCCCGTCGGAACCCCGGTGACGCTGCAAACGCTGGCCAATTGGATGATTTCGGTAAGCGACAATGGCGCCACCGACACGCTGATCCATCTGCTTGGGCGCGACGCCATCGAGGCGCGGATGCGCTCGTCGGGGCATAGCGACCCGTCGCGCAACATCCCCTTTTTGACCACGGTCGAAGCCTTTGCGTTGAAAGGGAATAATTTTGCGGACCTGCGTACCGATTTTCTGAAAGCCGACGACCGCGAACAACGCCGCCTGATCGATGTTAACGCTGACAGGCTGGTCCTCGCAAATGTGGACGGCGTCAGCTTCGATGGAAAACCACGCTTTATCGACAGGCTCGAATGGTTCGCCAGCGCTACCGACATCGCGCGGCTGATGCGCGACCTGCGCCGCCGCAACGCGCCCGCGGCGCTGGCGGCGATGGCGATCAACTCCGGGGTTGCGCCCGGCACGACCAGGAACTGGTCATGGGTCGGCTACAAGGGGGGCTCCGAAATCGGCGTTCTGTCGATGAGCTTGCTTGCGCAGCGCAAATCGGACGGCAAATGGTTCGTCGTCACGGCCAGTTGGAACAATGATCAGGCCGACGTCAGCGCCGAAACCCTCGTCGCGATGATCACGCGCCTGCTCGCGCTGACCGAAAGCTGGAAGCCATAAAGCTCATCGGCGAAAATTCTGCCGCGGGCCCCTCCTCATGATCTGATCCGCAACCGCCATATTGGCCTGCCGAAGCATGTCGGGAATCAGAAAGGCATCGACGATCCACCAAATGGACAGCACAATCCATCCAAGAAACAGGGGCAGCCATCCGAACAGGGCCAGCAACAGCTGGGCGATCCCGGTCCCCACCCGCCCGGCATAGAAACGGTGCGCGCCAAGCCCGCCTAGAAAGAACCAGAGCAAATAGGCCGCGCCTTGCGACTTTTTGTGCGCGTCATAGTAAAGCTGCGCGCGGACATCGTCTGTTACCATTGCCGCCCCCTTCTTCGGGAAAGGCTGAACCAACAAAAGAATGTCCGCAATATGAAAATCAGGCCATCAATGCGGCAACCAGCGCCTTGACCTTCGCCTGGCGCCATTGCGGCAGGGGAGCGACCAGCCAATAGCCCTGCTTTGCGGCAAATGGTTCGCCGACCTGTCGGACCCGCCCCGCCGCAAGGTCCGATTCGGCGAGCATCAGGGGAACACAGGCCCTGCCCAGCCCATTGGCGGCCGCCTCGATAGCGAGCCCGGCGTCGCCAAGGCGCAGCGCGGGTTCGTCCTTTTCGACCGGACAGCCGGGCCAGGCGATGCGCGTGTCCGCCGTTGCGGCCGGTCCGGTCACACTGACCATCAGCGCTTCCGCCAGCGGAACACCTTCATGTTCGCCGGCCCCTTCGGTCCAGAAGATCGCAAGGTCCAGATTGGCTTCGGTGAAATCGATCGCGCTATCCGCCGAAACCAGTGTGAAACGCACATCGGGCGCCTGCTGGCTATAGCGGGCGAGGCGTGGGGCCAGCCATTTGGCGGTAATGTCGCGCGGCGCCGCAATCGTCAGCGATTGCGACGATTGGCCTGCCTGCATCGCACGCACCGATTCCTCGAACTGCAAAAAGCCTTGGCGCAGGGCGTCGAGCCCGGCATCCGCCTCACCCGTCAATTCCAGTCCCTTGGGCGTGCGGCGGAACAGCACGACGCCCAACATATCCTCCAGCGCGCGAATCTGTTGCCCGACGGCGGCCGGTGTCACCGCCAGTTCGTCGGCGGCGCGCGTGAAGCTCAAATGCCGGGCCGCCGCGTCGAAAACGCGCAGCGCGTTGAGAGGCAGATGGGTCCGCTTCATGAGGCGGTCGCTGGTGCCACTAGGGGAAATTCGGGGATGGCGGCCAGCATCTGCGATCCGTCACCCATTTCCATCATGTAACTGCCCACCATGGCTCCTTCGGGTGTGGGAAGCGGGCAGCCCGAAACATAGTCGAATGCGCCGCCGGGTGCGATCAGCGGCTGTTCGCCGACGACGCCCTCGCCCTCAACTTCGCTCACCTGCCCGCGCGCGTCGGTGATCTGCCAATGCCGGCTGATCAACTGCGTCGCGACGGCGCCGTGATTTTCGATCCGGATGTGATAGGCCCAGAACCAGCGGCCCAGCGCCGGATGCGACTGTTCGGGAAGATAGCTGACCGACACCCGCACCGTGATCGGCCCGGTGGTCGCCGAGAAAGGGAAAAAGGAGTCGATCATCGAGCGGCCAGACTCGCTCAAAGCCCGACTTTGGTCAATGCCTGGTCAAGATCGGCGATCACGTCGCGGGGATCCTCCAGTCCGATATTGATCCGCAACATGCCCTCGACGACCCCCATGTCGGCACGGGCCTCGGCGCTCACCCCATAATGGGTGGTAGATGCCGGGTGACAGCACAGGCTGCGCGAATCGCCGATGTTGTTGGATATATCGACAAGTTCCAGTGCATTCAGGAAGGCCATGGCCTGTTCGCGTCCGCCGTCGAGCACGAACGAGAATATCGGCCCGCATGCCTCCATCTGGCTTTTCGCCAGATTGTGCTGGGGATGGCTGGCAAGGCCGGGGTGCAGGATGCGCGGAACCCGCCCCTCCAGGAACTGCCCTACCGCCAGCGCATTTTCGGATTGGCGCCGGGCGCGCAGATCCAGCGTCTCCAGTCCCTTCAGCACCACCCAGGCGTTGAACGGCGACAAATTGGGACCCGTATTGCGCTGAAACGGCAACAAAACGTCGTTAATGAACTTTTCGGTCCCGCAAACGGCTCCGGCCAGGACCCGCCCCTGCCCCTCCATCAGCTTGGTCGCCGAATAGGCTACGACGTCGGCGCCAAAGTCCATCGGGCGCTGTAACACACTGGTTGCAAAGGCATTATCGACGACGGTCGTGATGCCGTGTGCCTTCGCAAGCGCGCAGACATGGCGCATATCGACGATATCCATCGTCGGATTGGCGGGAGTCTCAAAGAAAAAAACCTTGGTATTCCCCCGGATCGCTACTTCCCACGCCGCATTGTCGCGCCCATCGATAACGGTGGTTTCGATGCCGAAACGCGGACACAGATGATCGACCAGCCAGCGGCATGATCCGAACGCCGCCTTCGCCGCGACGATATGATCGCCCGCCGACAATTGGCACAGCAGCGCCGTCGTCATCGCCGCCATACCGGTTGCCTGAACGCGGCACGCCTCGGCGCCTTCCATCAGCGCGATGCGTTCTTCCAGCATCGCGACGGTCGGGTTCTGCAGGCGCGAATAAGTCATGCCAGCTTCTTCGCCAGCAAAACGAGCAGCCACTTCCTCTGCGCTCTCATAGGTATAACCGGAAGTGAGAAACAGAGCCTCGGACGTTTCGCCATGCTCGCTACGCCATGTGCCGCCGCGTACAGCCTGCGTCGCTGGGAGCCACTTTCGCGTCCTGTTGCGGTCGAAACCCGTCGTCTTCTTCATCTGCCTTATCCGTTCAAAGCTGCCACAACCGCGTCGCCGAGCGCTGCCGTGCCCATATTTCCACCCAGATCGGCGCCCCGCGCACCCCCGGCGAGTATTTTCGCAACCGCCGTTTCGATCCGTACCGCGCTGACTTCATCGCCACCGGAATGGCGGAGCAGCATCGCTAGAGACAGGATCATTGCCAGCGGATTGGCGATGCCTTTGCCCGCAATGTCAGGCGCGCTGCCGTGGATCGGCTCGTAAAGCCCCCGAGCCCCCTCACTGAGCGACGCGGATGCGAGCAATCCGATGGAACCAACACACATCGACGCCTGGTCGGACAATATGTCGCCGAACAGATTGCCCGTGACGATCACGTCAAACTGCCCCGGGTTGCGCACCAGTTGCATCGCGGCATTGTCGACATACATATGGCTAAGAGCGACATCCGGGTACTCCGCAGCCACTTCGATAATTACATCGCGCCAAAGCTGCGACGTTTCGAGGACGTTCGCCTTGTCCACCGAGCAAAGTCGTCCTCGACGCCCCTGAGCCGCCCGAAACGCGACATGCGCGATGCGGCGTACTTCACCTTCGTTGTATGACATGACGTCATAACCTTCGCGTTCACCGGTCGCGCTGGCGCGCATGCCTTTTTCGCCGAAATAGACGTCGCCGTTGAGTTCACGAACGATCAACAGGTCGATTGCCCTCGCGACTTCCGGACGCAACGCCGAGCTATCCTCCAGCCCGGGAAAAAGCTTTGCGGGGCGCAGGTTAGCAAACAGGCCGAGCTCTGCGCGCAGTCCTAGGATCGCCTGTTCGGGTCGCAAGTGCCGTTCAACATTGTCAAAACGTGGATCGCCTACGGCACCGAACAGAAGGGCGTCCGCCGCCTTTGCTTTGAGCAGCGTTTCAGCGGGAAGCGGATGTCCAGTCGCTTCATAAGCCGCGCCACCTACCAGCGCCCGGTCCAGCGTGACCGGGAGAGCCAGTGCCCCGAGCACCTTTTCGGCCTCGGCCATGATTTCGGGACCAATGCCATCGCCGGCAAGCAACAGGATGTTCAAGCGTCTGCCCTTTCGTTTCTCGCCTGCCGCTTAGGCAGCGACAGCGAGTCACGCAACCGCCCTGTTGAGTCGCCCCGCCAATCTTTCCCTTACGGCCAGCAAGTCACGGTTGCGCCCGTCCAGGACATCGCGGCCCAGAAAATGGCCGGTGATTACCAAGGCGTCGAGGACATCCTCCATCGCCGGTTCGCCTTCGGCACCGCGCAGAAAGGGCGGCAGGCGTAGCAAGCGTGCCTCATAGCCAGCGGCGGCGGCGGCGCTGACCGCCCCTCCCGACCGGGGACTGACAAAGGCCAGATCGGCACGCGTCCCGGTTGCGACACATGCGTCGAGGTCGAGCCCAAAGCCGAGCTCGGCGAGCAACAGCAGCTCATAGCGCGCCAGCGCTGCCGCCCAATGCCGCGCCGCGGGCGCCACCGCGATCGCGTCGAGCACCGCCGCCAGCGCATCATAAAGCGCGGGATAAGGCTGGCCTTCGGGCAACGCCGCGGCGGTCAGGCTTGTGATCCAGTCAATCGCGGCAGCGGGCAGCGGTTCGGCGAGCAGCGGTGCCCGGCTCACCAGCAATTCGGCGCTCGCAGCCGCAAGCTGTTCCGCGGTCCGCGCCCGCAACTCGATCGCGACCAGATTGCCCGGCATCAGCACCGGGCGCTGCCGCCGCGACCGCCCGCCGCGTACATAGCCCGCAACCAGCCCCGCCTCGCGGGTCAGCACGCGCAGAATCGCGCCATGCTCGCCATGCGGCCGCACCGCGCAAACGATGGCTTCGGCGCTCAGGCTGGCCACAGCACCATCTGCGTCTGGGTAACAAGCGCCACCGCATCGCCCGCTTCGGTGCGGATATGCGTCTGCCAGACCGCCAGGCGCCTGCCGGTCTTCACCGGCGTCGCTTCGCCCACCAGCACCGACCCGACGGGTCCGGCGCTCAGAAAATTGGTCTTGCTCTCGATCGTTGTCGTGCCGCTGGCGCCCTCGGGAAGCGTCAGAAAGGCCCCCACCGCACCCAGGCAGTCGGCAAAGGCCATGATTGCGCCGCCGTGGACGATATTCCCTGCGGTGCAGATGGTGGGCCGCACGGGCAGCTTGCCCGCGACGCGCTCCTTGCCGGCCTCGTCGATCGTGACGCCCAGCGTTTTCGCCAGCGGCATGGCGGCGGCAAAGTCCATAACAGCTCCTCTCTTGTTAAGGCGCCTCGCCCGAAAAGGGCGGGCCAAATCATCACCCCCCCGGATTATAGAAATCATAGACCGCCTGTGCGACCCCGGCGCTGACCCCGGGCGCCTTTTGCAAATCCTCCAGGCTCGCGCCGCGCACCGCGCGGGCGGTGCCGAAATGCATCAGCAGCGCCTTTTTGCGCGCCGGGCCAATGCCCGGAACCTCGTCGAGCGGCGAGCTGCCCATCGCCTTCGCGCGCTTCTGCCGGTGGGCACCGATCGCAAAGCGGTGCGCCTCGTCGCGCAGCCGCTGGATATAGAAAAGCACCGCATTGTTCGGCGGCAGGGTGAATTCGCGCCCGTCGGGCAAATAGAAGGTCTCGCGCCCGGCGTTGCGGTCGGGGCCCTTCGCCACCCCAACATAGGGCAGATCGTCGATCCCCAGCTCGGCGAGCACCGCGCCGGCCGCCGACACCTGCCCCTTGCCGCCGTCGATCAGCACCAGATCGGGCCATTCGCCCTTGCTGCGCTCGGGGTCCTCCTCCAGCGCCCGCGCAAAGCGGCGCTGGAACACCTCGCGCATCATCGCGAAATCGTCTCCCGGCTGCGTTTCGGCGCGCTTGATGTTGAACTTGCGATAGGCGCCCTTGATCCAGCCCTCGGGCCCCGCGACGACCATCGCGCCCAGCGCATTGGTGCCCTGGATATGGCTGTTGTCATAAATCTCGATGCGCTGCGGCGGTTCATCAAGATCGAACAGCTCGGCCAGCTCGCGCCCCAGTTTGGCCTGGCTGCTGCTTTCGGCGAGCCGCCGGTCGAGTTCCTCCCCCGCGTTGCGCACCGCCTGCTCGATCAGCCGGCGGCGGTTGCCGCGCTGCGGCACGCTGATCTCAACCTTGCGCCCTCCGCTCTCGCCAAGCGCTTCGGCGAGCAGCGCGCTTTCTTCGGGCGCGCGATCGACCAGGATCAGCTTGGGCGGCGGCACGCCTTCGTAAAATTGCATGAGAAAACTGGCCATCACCTCCGCCTCGGGAACCCCCGCGACATGGGCGGGAAAAAAGCTGCGGTGCCCCCAATTCTGGCCGCCGCGGATGAAAAAGCCCGCGATGCACAGCTGCCCGCCCTTCGCCGCCAGCGCAAAAACGTCGGCATCGCCCAGCCCGTCGGCATGGACCGACTGGCTGCCCTGGATGAAGGTCAGCGCCTTCAACCGGTCGCGGATCACCGCCGCCAGCTCATAATCCATCGCTTCGGCGGCCCTGGTCATCGCGCCGCCGAGCCGCTTTTGCACCGCGGTCGAACGCCCTTCGAGGAAATCCTGCGCGTCGCCGACCAGCTCGGCATAATCCGCCTTGCCGATCCGCCCGACGCACGGCGCCGAACAGCGGCGGATCTGGTAAAGCAGGCATGGCCGCGACCGGTTGGCAAAGAAACTGTCGGTGCAGCTGCGCAGCAGAAAGGTTTTCTGCAGCGCGTTGAGCGTGCGGTTCACCGACCCCGCGCTTGCAAAGGGACCATAATAGCGCCCCTTGGCGCGCCGCGCGCCGCGATGCTTCTGGACCCGCGGATAATCATGGTCGCCGCGCAGCAGGATGAAGGGAAAGCTTTTGTCGTCGCGCAGCAGGACGTTGTACGGCGGGCGATAGCGTTTGATCAGCTGGGCCTCGAGCAGCAGCGCCTCGGCCTCGCTGTTCGTGGTGACGATCTCCATCGCGCGCGTCTGCGCGACCATGCGCTGCAACCGCTGCGGCAACCGCGCGACCTGGGTGTAATTGGTGACGCGGTTCTTCAGCGCGCGCGCCTTGCCGACATACAGCACGTCGCCGCGTGCATCGAGCATGCGATAAACGCCCGGACGACCGGGAAGTTTTCGTACAACGCCTCTAATTGTTTCTGCGCCACGCTCCAAATCCGGCATGTCAGCCCCATCACCCTCGCCTCGGATGACATAAGTGGCCTTCTCTTCATTGAAGCGATCGGGAGCATTGGGACGAACCATGATTTCCCATGTAGTCGAAGCGCATCCCGCCCGCCATAGTGTCCCGAGCAAGCATAATGAGGGGAATATCAATGAACCTGCAAGGGAAGTGCGCACTCGTCACAGGAGGCAGCGACGGCATCGGTCGGGAGATCGCACTGCAACTGCAGGCTTCGGGCGCCCAGGTAATCGTTACCGGTCGGTCGCAGGAAAAGCTGCGCAAGATGGCTGGGCTCGGGTTCGCAACGCTGGCCGGCGACCTTTCAACCGCAGCCGGCATTGATACCATCGTCGATGGCATCGCCGGAAAGCCGCTAGCACTGCTCGTGAACAACGCCGGGGTCAGCAGCGACTACGATCCTGAAAATCCCGAGACGCTCGACTCCGCCACCCATTGCATCCGCACCAATCTCGATGCACCCATCGCTTTGTGTACCCGACTTTTACCATTGCTGCGAGCGCAGCCACAGGCAGTGATCGTCAACGTCACATCAGGTCTTGCGATCGCGCCCCGTAGCGGAGGATCCATTTACTGCGCAACCAAGTCAGCGCTGCGCGCCTATACCCAAGCGATACGTCACCTGCTCCGCGACAGCAATGTGCGCGTCATCGAGGCGCTACCGCCGATCGTTGACACAAACATGACGACAGCGCGACAGGGCCGGAAAATGAGCCCGCACGATTGCGCGGCGGAGATCGTTCATGGCATCCGGACCGGACGCCATGAGATAAACGTCGGCATGGTCAAGCTACTGCAATTCGTCCACAGTATCTCCCCCGCGCTGGCCCGGCGTGTCATGATCAAATTTTAGGGGCCAAGGCGCCTGTCTCTTAAACCAAAACGACGCCTTTCAGAGTCCCTTGGCTCCGCGCGCCAACTAGGCTAGCCTTCAGTTGACGTTTACGTAAATGGGAGCCTCGACATGAACGGCACGCGGGATCACGACATTATCGTTTATGGTGCCACGGGATTCACCGGCCGCCTCGTCGCCGAATATTTGGCGCATCATTACAAAGGCTGTTCTGACGCGCCCAAATGGGCGATGGCCGGCCGCAGTCTTTCCAAGCTTGCCGAGGTCCGAGATATAATCGGCGCCAACGAAGAAACGCCTTTGATCGTCGCCGACGCCAGCAACCCTTCCAGCCTCGACGCGATGGCAGCCTGCACGCGTGTCGTGCTGAGTACGGTCGGTCCTTATCAACTTTATGGCAGCGAACTGGTTGCCGCCTGCGTCCGCGCGGGCACTGCCTATGCCGATCTGTGCGGCGAACCAGGCTGGATGCGCGAAATGATCGACACGCATCACGAGGCAGCAGAGGCATCGGGCGCGCGTATCACTTTTAGCTGTGGCTTTGATTCGATCCCGTTCGATCTTGGCGTGTTGTTTTTGCAAGCCGAAGCAGTCAAGCGCCACGGGAAGCCTGCGCCCCGGGTGAAAGGCCGAGTCCGAAAAATGCAGGGTGGAGCGTCCGGCGGAACCATCGCCAGCCTGACCGAAACGCTGAAGGCAGTAGCAAAACGGCCGTCGCTTGCCTTGCTTCTAAAGTCGAGCTTCGCGCTGACCCCGGGATTTGAGGGACCTTCGCAACCGATCGGGCTCGTTCCCGAATATGACAGCGCGACCGGCACTTGGACAGCGCCCTTCATCATGGCGCCGATCAACACGAAGAACGTCCACCGCACCAATTACCTGCTCGACCACCCATGGGGCGCCGATCTGGTCTATGACGAAATGGTGATGACGACCATCGGCGACGCTGGAAAGGCGATGGCCGAAGCGATGACAAAGGCCAATCCTTTCGGCGAGTCCAAGCTGAAGCCTGGTGAAGGGCCAAGCCGAGAAGAGCGTGAGAACGGCTATTACGACCTTCTCTTCATAGGCGAGTATCCCGGCGGCGCGACCATTCGCGCCTGCGTCCAGGGCGATCGCGACCCCGGCTATGGCTCGACCTCAAAAATGCTCGCAGAAACCGGCATGGCGATGCTCGACAACAACGGAAATGGTGGTGTCTGGACGCCGGGCGCGCTGCTCGGCGAAAAGCTGATCGATCGCCTGACCGAGCATGCAGGTTTGACTTTCCGGATTGAGGGCTGAAACGCGCATGACGACCTCCCCAAGCGCGCTCGACGCGTTGCTTTCAACGATTAGTTTACGTGATGGCTCCGCTACCGCACATATCGACGAAGGCTGGATGCAGGGCCGCACCGCCTATGGCGGCATCAGTTCGGCGGTGGCGCTCGCTGCAACAATGGCGCTGCACCCCACCGAGACACCGCTACGCTACGCCCAGATCAGCTTTGTGGGGCCGGTCAGTGGCGATTGCACTGTGACCACGCGTGAATTACGCAGGTCAAAATCAAGCCTGTTTATCGATGCCGGGGTAACAAGCCACCAAGGGTTCGGAACAGCGGCCCTTTTCGCTTTTTCAGCGGACCGTCAAAGTCACCTCGATCACGACCGCCTGGCCATGCCCGATGCTCCCGATCCGGACATGCTGCAACCAGTGCCTGAACATCGGGCGCGCCCTCCCTTCACGCGTCATTTCGACATGCGGCCTACCACGGCCCCCCGGTTCGGCTGGAAAGAGGAAACCGGCGAGTATCTGACATGGGTGCGCTTTGTCGAGGAACCTGCCTGCCATCCCATGGTAGCCTTGTTGGCAATGGGCGACGCTCTACCACCCGCTGCCTTGGCGCTGTGCCACGAATTTGGCCCGATCAGCTCGATGAACTGGACAGTCAACATGCTTACCGGAGCACCGCAAACCGATAATGGCTGGTGGCTGCTGTCGGCAAAAACAGGCTATGCGCGCGGTGGCTTTTCGGTTCAGGACATGATGCTGTGGAACCGTGCCGGCGAACCTGTACTCAGCGGCAGCCAAGGGATCGCAATCTACGCTTAGCTTTCTATGGATACCGGTAGTACAATTACCGCATCGAGCCCCCCGCCCGCACGATTGGAAAGGGTCAGCAACCCGCCCTCCCCTACGGCAATGTCCCGCGCAATCGACAGACCCAGCCCTGCACCACCCGTAGCGCGATTGCGCGATTGTTCGCCACGCGCAAAGGGCTCAATCAGCGTGGCTAACTGCTCCTCAGTCATGCCGGGGCCTTCATCGGAAACGACGATGCGGACTCTACCTTCCGCCGTGACGACGGATAGCCGCGCCCGCACGCCATACGCCAGCGCATTTTCGATCAGATTGCGCAAGGCTCGACGCAACAGCATCGCGCGGGCTCGCACCGTGACATCGGCGACCTCAGCCATCGACACGTCCTTGCCCCGTTCGCGATAGTCCGCGGCCAACTCGCTTATGATCGCGGGAAGTTCCAACTGCTCTTGCCTGTCAGCACCGGCACCGGCACGAGCGAGCGCCAATATGTCAGTCAGCATCGCCGTCATTTCCTCAATCGACGCGATCATCTTGTCACGCAGTCGCTCGTCATCAACTTGTTCGACGCGGACACGAAGACTGGCGAGCGGGGTTCGAAGATCGTGCCCAACAGCGCCCAGCATACGATCCTTGTCCGACAGCATTGTCGCGATCCGCGCCCGATAGGCGTTGAAAGCACCGATAAGATCGCGGACGTCCGATGGTCCGGCCTCAGGAAGCGGCTCAGTATCCCGCAGAGCCGGATTTGCTCGCGCCGCACGCGTCAGATCACGCAGCGGGGCGGCCGCCCGCCACGCAATCAGCATAATCGGCACCAAGAGCAACAGATAAAGGGAGAGAGTCTGCCAGAACAAAAATCCCTGCAGTCTGAATCCTTCCATGCCGAGGCGACTGCGCACCGCGTAAAACTGCCCATCGACCCGTGCAATCACGACCACTGTGCGTCCGGGAAGCCGCGTTCGACCAATGCGCGGCGGCTGTGGCAAGGCCCAGGCGGACACTTGTTGGGCGGGAATGTCGGCTTCCGCCAGCAAGCTTCGGACATACTTCGCCAACGATGGCAAGGCGACCACGCCATCAGGCAACGGGGGCGGCAGCGGCCCGACCTTGACCCTTGGGTTCTGGCGCATTCTGTGCGACCCGTCAGGCGTTTCGAGCAGTTCGCGCTGGCGTCGATCCATGGCGTCAATGATCCGTGCAACCGCCATGCCTCCGCCATGCGCGAGCAACTGTTGTTTCTGACCGCGGACCAGCAAGGCAAAGTTGATGGCCTGCGCGACGAACAGCATCACCGCGACGGCGAAAACCAGCTGCCCAACGAGACTGCGCGGCCACAAACGAAACCTCATACCGGAGCCCCCAAGCGTCGGACCTCGCAGGCAAGGGTATAACCGCCACCCCATACGGTCTTCACGATCTGCGGGTGAGCTGGGTCATCCTCTATCTTCTTGCGCAGACGGCTGACCAGATTGTCGATCGCTCGATCGAATATGTCGGCTTCACGCCCGCGGACGAGATCGAGCAATCGATCACGGCTCATCACCTGTCGCGGGTGACGGAGCAGCGCATGAAGCAAATGATACTCGCCCGATGACAGAGCGACTTCCTGACCAGTTTCATCGACCAATATGCGCTCAATCTCCCGAAGGACCCAACGACCAAAAGCATAGCTAGTCCCGCCAGGATCGAGCGCTCGACCATTCGCCTGGGTTCGACGGAGAACAGTTCGGATGCGCGCAACCAGCTCGCGTGGATTGAAGGGTTTGACGATATAATCGTCGGCTCCGATCTCCAGCCCAACAATCCGTTCCGTATCCTCCGCCCGTGCGGTCAGCAGGATCACGGGAATAGGCCCGGACTCGCGCAAATGCCGGGTCAGCGACAGCCCATCCTCCCCCGGCATCATGATATCACTGACGACCAGGTCTACCCCCTGTGCGCGCAGTATCGAACGCGCCTCCGCGGCATCGGCAGCAGCAGACACAGCAAAACCTTGCGCCTCCAGATACTCCAACAGCGGTTCACGAATGGATGGTTCATCATCGACCAGCAATATCCGCGCAGCGCAATGATCGGTCATCAGTCATCCCTCTGAAACAGGTTCGCCCACCGATCACCGGACCGGTGGGCGATAGCTGGCAGGGGGCAACGGCAAAGGCAATGCCAGGGAGGGGGGTATACCAAAGCCTCGCCGCAGCCCGCCTGCCAATCAGTTTGTTCGCGGCGGCGCCATACGTTTGTCCCGCATTGATTGTCGCGCAGCAGCACGTTCTTCGGCCGTGACCTGGCCATCCTTGTTGGTGTCCATCCGATCGAAACGCGCAATCGCGGCCGCTTGAAACTCAGCCGGGCTGATTGCCTTGTCGCCGTCGGTATCGGCCATCGTCATCATCCGACTGCCCATGTCGCGGCGCTCGTTACCCTTGCCGTGATGGCCGCGCATGACATGGCGCTTACCGCCATCCATGTCGCGATCCATCGCCCGTGTAGCGCCTCGCTTCGCACTGCGGTCGGCGGCATGCTGATCCCATTCGGCCTTGCTGATATTCCCGTCTTTGTTGGCATCAAGCCGTTCGAACATCTTGGCGTGCATCGCTTCCCGTTTCGCGGCGCGGTCGGCAGCATCAAGCTTTCCGTCTCCATTGACGTCCATCTTCGCAAACATCCGTGATGCATGCACCTGAACCTCGGCTCGCGTGACCACGCCGTTGCCATCTGCATCCCCGTGATCGCGCTCACTGCCAGGTGCTGCGAGCACTGGCGGGGGGAGGAGTAGGGTTAGGAGGAGGATATTTTTGTACACTTTAACGCTCCTGTCCGGTCGACCGTCGGAAATCCGGCCTCTGTGACCCCCTTTTTGTATGGTATTTGTCCCACGCCATTGCCGTTTTACCGGAAAATTGTCGCAAAATGTCGCGAAAAACGCGGTTCGTTCATAGCCGGGCAAGCCGATCAGGCCGCCCGATCAGCCGGCGCGCGCGCGTCTGGCGTAGGGACGCAGCGCGGCGGCGAGCGCGGCGAGCCGGAGCGGTTTTGCGACATGCGCCTGCATCCCCGCCGCATGGCAGCGTTCGGCATCCTCCTCGAACGCCCCCGCCGTCACCGCGATGATCGGCAGCCGCTCCGCCGAAAGGCCGAGCGCGCGGATCGCCCGCGCCGCGTCGAAGCCGTCGCACCCCGGCATCTGGATATCCATGAGAATGAGGTCGAAGGGCGCCCCGTCACCGGCCGCCCGCCGCACCATGTCGATCGCCTCCTGCCCATCACGGGCGAGCTGGTAAGCATGGCCGAGCCGGTCGAGCATTCCCGCAACGATGATCTGGTTGGTCCGATTATCCTCGGCCACCAGAATATGAAGCCCCTGCCCCGTCGGCGCTGGCGCCGGCGCCGGCACCGGATCGGTTCCGGCAACATCGCCTTCGCCGCCGTCCGCAAAATCGGCGGGCAGGTCGAGCTCGATGCGCGTTCCCCCGGTATCCGCCGGTCCATCGGCGAGCGACAGGGTGCCCCCCATCGCCTCTGCAAGCCGCCGCGAAATCGGAAGGCCAAGCCCCGTTCCCCCGAATTTCGAGGTGATATCCTGTCCGGCCTGGACGAATTCCTCGAACACATGTTCGCGATAATCCTTCGCAATGCCGATGCCCGTATCGGTCACGGCAATAAGCAGCCGGTCGCCCGCCCGCTCCGCCGACAGCTCGACACGCCCCCTGTCGGTGAACTTCACCGCATTGCCGATCAGGTTGGAGAGGATCTGGTTGATCCGTAGCCGGTCGCCGATGAAGCGGCGCGGGACATCGGGAGCGATGGTCAGGACCATCGCGAGCTGTTTCTGCGCCGCCCGCGCGGTCATGAGCTGCATCGCATTTTTCAGGCTGGCGTGCAGGTCGAATTCCTCGCGCACGATATGCAGCTGTCCCGCCTCTATCTTCGCGAGGTCGAGAACATCGTTGAGCAGCGCGATCATCGCTTCGCCCGAGTCGCGGATGAGCGCGGCATAATCGCGCCCGGTCGCGTCGAGGTCGCGTTGCAGCAGCAATTCGGTGAGGCCGATCACGCCGTTCATCGGGGTACGGATTTCGTGGCTGATATTGGCAAGAAACGCGCTTTTCGCCTGGTCCGCCGCCTCCGCCCGCCGCCGGGCCTCGACCAGTTCGATTTCCAGTTGCTTGCGCGAGCTGATGTCACGAAGCGCGGCGATGATCTCTTGCGGCGCGCCATCGGCATCGCGCAGCAACCGGCAGCTTGCCTCGAGCCAGATATATCCCCGCGCCTCGTCGGCGGGCAGCGAACGATAGGATATCGAAAAATCGTCGCGGTCGCCGCGCGCCAGTTCGTCAAAGGCGGCACGCACCGCGTCGACATCATCGGGATGGACGCGGTTCAGCACGCTATGCCCGACGACATGTTCGGGCCGGAAACCCAGCACGGCGCGAATCGACGGCGTGACGTACAGGCAATTGCTGTCGAGCCCGACGCGAAACACCATGTCGTTGATATTGCTGGCGAGCTGGCTGAGGTCGCGGGTGGTGCGTTCGAGTGCCGCCTCGGTATGCTTGCGATGCGTGATATCGGCGATGGCGGCGATATAGCCGACGAGCCGCGCCTCCGTATCGAATTCGCCGGTGATGACGACGTTGATCCACCGCATCTGCTGCGATGCGTCCCGGATCGCCAGTTCGCGCTCGACCATGGCGCCCGGAACGCCAAGATCGCGGTCGATGGCATCGCGCAGCGCATCGACCCCGCCCGGCATCAGGTCGCGCCACGAACGCCCGACCAGCCGATCCTGCGGTGTCAGCAGGATCAGTTCGAGCAGCTGATTGGCATAGTTGATCAGCCCGTCGGGCCCGGTACGCATGATGCCGATCGGCGCGGTATCGCACAATTCGCGAAACTTTTGTTCGCTATGGCGGAGCCCCTGGAGATAGAGTTGCCGTTCGGTGACGTCGCGAATGCTGCCCGCAGTGCCGCCGAATTTTCCGTCGGGCGAACGCAGCGCGCGGACGTTCACCTCGATATCGCGCACTTGCCCGTCGCGGCGGACGAAACGCTGTTCGAGGACGAGTTCCTTGACCCTTCCGCTGACCAGATCGGGATAGAGCGCCACCGACTGGTCGAGCGATTCCGGGGTCAACATGCGCGTGGTTTCCCAGCCCAGCGATTCTTCGGGCGTGTACCCCGTCACGCCTTCCCAGGCGGGGTTCAGAAAGGTCCAGCGCCCGGTGGCATCGGTTCGAAAAACCACCTCGCGCATGTTGCGCAAAATGCGGTCGGTAAACCGCAGGTTGGTCGCCAGTTCCTGTTCGAGCGCGCGGCGAATTTCGAGCGTCGCCGCAACCGGCAGCAGGCTGGCATATCCACACAGGAACAGCAGTTGCAGGAAGAACAGCCGGTGCAGCGGATCGGTTTCGATCAATATGACCGGACCATGCCCCTGCGCCGTCGCGATACCCCCGACGACCTGCGCGACGAACAGCACCTCCGCGGTTCCGCGAACCCCCAGCCGGATCGCGGCCATGACCAGCATCGGGGCGATCGCGAACAGCAACGCATGGCCGTCGGTGAAAAAGACGACGAGGCAGATGAGCAAATTGGCGGCGTGGATGATCAGGCGTTCGCGATTGTTCGGCCCGGCCGGGGATGACGGGGCATCGATCAGAAAGTGAAAGGCGATCGGGGCGGTCAGGACGATCCCCAGCGCCTGTGGCAGAACCAGATGCGCGACAAGTTCGGCGCTGTCCCGTCCCACCGCGACGTCGTGGAACGGCGATTGATAGGCGACCCCCAGCCAGGTTTCAGCGACATGCATCGCGATACCGAGCACGGGTACGACGAGGAAGGCGACCAGCGCGAGCGACAAGATCGCCCGCACCCGTGTCAGGTCGAGCCCGTCGGGGCTGATCCGCCGCAACAGAAAGGCGGCGGCGGCCGCTTCGGCAAGAATTTCGGCCGACGTCCATGCCGCCGCCGACGGCGCGCTGCCCGCCGCCAACAGCGCCAGGGCCTGGGCAATGAAGGCGCAAGCCGCGAACCGCACGCGCCAGTGGCGTTCCAGCACATATAGCGCCGCGATGATCAGCCCTGGCGCAAACTGGATCACGGGCAGGATTGCACGCTGGCGAACCAGCCAGGCCTCGAGCGCCGCGGCCACCGCCAGCACGACGAGCAACATCCCCGCCCGGGTCGTCATCGGGTCGAAACGCGGTGCGGCAGGGGGCGCCCGCGGCGTCATGATTCCGCGGCCGTCATCCACCGTTCGCGTTTACGATACAGCGTCGAGGGGCTGACCCCCAGCGCCCGCGCGGCAGCGGGTATGCTGCCCCTGGCCGTGGCAATCGCCCCTTCGACCGCGAGGCGTTCTATCTCGTCGAGCGTCAGCCCCTTCAATGCCCGCGCAAGGTCGGGCGCGAGCGATGCCGACGGTACCCCGCCCGGTCCCGACGGAATGGGCGGGATAGCTGGCGCCGCCGCCGCTGCGCCGAGCGGCGCGCCCTGCGACGCCGGAGGAAAGGCGCTGACGGGCAAATCCGGCCCTTCGTGCAGCACGGTAGCGCGCCGCAATATATTCTGGAGTTCGCGGACATTTCCCGGCCAGTGATAGGCAAGCAACGCCGCCTGGTGCCCGGCATCGAGCGGATGGAAGGTCTTTCTCTCTTCGCGCGCGAAACGCTGGAGAAAGGCTTCGGCCAGTTCGGGGATATCGCCGTCGCGTTCGCGCAGCGGCGGCAGATGGATCGGCACCACCGCCAGCCGATAGTAAAGATCCTCGCGAAACCGGCCCTCCGCCGCCTCGCGCGCCGGATCGCGATTGGTTGCGCAAACGATGCGGACATCAACCTCTTCGACGCGGTTCGACCCGACCCGCTGGACCGTCCCGGTTTGCAGGAAGCGCAGCAGCTTGACCTGAAGCGGCAGCGCCATTTCGCAGATTTCATCGAGGAACAAAGTGCCCTTGTGCGCCGCCTGCGCGGCGCCAATGCGATCGTTAACGGCACCGGTGAACGAGCCCTTGAGGTGCCCGAACAATTCGGATTCGAGCAGGTTTTCGGGGATGGCGCCGCAGTTGATCGCGACGAAGGGGCCGTTGGCACGGCCGCTTTCGCGGTGGATCGCCTCTGCGCAAACCTCCTTGCCCGTGCCGCTTTCGCCAGTGACGAAGACCGTTGCCCGGCTGCTCGCCACGCATTGCAACTGGCGATAGATTTCGCGCATCTGGGGCGAACGCCCAATGAACGTGCCGGGATTCCGGCCCGCTTCGCCGCGGGGTTGCGGTGCCGCCGTCCGCGCCGCCGCATCAGGCACACGGCCAAGTTCAACCGCGCTGGCGACGACCGATACCAGCCGCGTGCTCGCGATCGGTTTGACCAGAAAGTCGAAAGCGCCGAGCCGCATCGCCTCTATCGCGCGGGCGAGCGAGGCATCGGCCGTCGCGACGATCACCGGAAAATTGCGGAGCAGTTCGGGATGATCGCGCAGCAATTGCAGCCCGTCGGCATCGGGAAGTTGCAGGTCGAGCAGCATCGCCCCGAAATCGGCATCCTCGGCGACCGCGTTCAGCGCGGCCCGCGCGGTATCGGCCACGACCGGCTGATAGCCCGCCTTTTCGAGCTGGGCCGCATAGGCAATGGCCAGCGACGACAAGTCTTCGACGATCAATATGCGTGTGCGGGGCATGATAAAACCACTTCTCCATTGACCCTATCCCGCCAAACGCAGGAACCGTGCCAACTCCTCCAGTGGTCCAGCCCAGAGGTTTCCTTGTCACCCTTTGCATTTTGCTACGACAATTCTTAGCAAATCGCAAATATCCAGCGTTGCATTGTGCAAAAATGGATGAAATTTCCGGGCTTACTGCTTGCCCGATACAGCATTAGCGGGCAAGTTCGTCCGATAATTTGCGAATTGGCACAATCATTGCCGTGTGTGGTGGCGAAACCGGAGTTTGCCATGAAGATCACACCAAGCATAGCGCTGATGACCGGAACCTGTCTGATCGCGGGATGCGCGACCATGCCGACGCCGCGCAACCTGCCTGCCGCGCAATATCAGGCCGAACAGCAATTGTCGGGCGCGGTCCCCGCGCCGTGCGCCCTGCCCCCGGTTCCCGCCCCCCTGTCGGCCCTCGCCCGCGTGGAGGCCGGAACGCTGGCCGAGGCGCCCGACCTGCTGGGGCCCGGCGACCGGCTCCGGCTGGCGGTGAGCGGCGACAAGAACATCCTGTCCGGCAGCTATGTGGTCGGCGCCAACGGGCGGCTGACGATCGACGGCGTTGCGGACATCGCCGCCGCCGGGCGCCCGCTTCGCCGTGTCGAGCGCGACCTGCGCAGCGCGCTGCTGGCCAATGGGTTGATCCGCGACATCGCCGCCAATGTCCAGCTCAGCGCCGTCGAGGCTGCGGGGGTGCAGGTGTCGGTTTCGGGCGCGGTGTTCGAACCGGGGCTGGTGCGCGCGGGCGAGCGCTCCGCCGACGCGCGCGCGACCACGGTCGATCATCCGGCGGCGGGCGATTTCAACGCGGGGCGCGCGCTGTCCTCTGCCCTGCGCGCGGCGGGCGGCATCCGCCCCGACGCCGCAGCGGGCAGCATCTATCTGATCCGCGGCGACCATTATGCGGTGATCGACGTCACCGCGGCCTTTAGCGGCGGGGTGCCCGCCGATCCGCAACTCGCCGCGGGCGACCGCATCATCGTGCCCAGCGCGGGCTGTTTCCAGCCGCAGTTCGTCCGCCCGAGCAGCGTCACGGCGCCGGGGGTGCGGGTCTATCTGTCCAATCTGTCGCGCCCGGCGGCGAGCAACGCGGCCTCCGCCATCGGGCGCGATTCGACGAGCTTTCCCTATGGCGCCCGGATGCTGGAGGGGCTGGTGTCGGCCAATTGCGTGGGCGGATCGGCGCTGAACGCGGCGCGGCGCGCGGTGCTGATCTCGCGCAATCCGACCAACGGCCATTCGGTCGTCATCGCCCGCCATGTCGAGGAACTGGTCCGGGACGCCAGCCGTGACGGCATGAACCCCTTTCTGATGCCCGGCGACGCCATCGCCTGTTACGACAGCAGCGCCATGACGCTGGTCGACGCGGTCGGGGTGGTCGGCAGCCTGCTCGGCCCCGCCGCGCTCGCCCATGGATTGACGAAAAATTGAACGCGATGCGCGACATCGTCGCCGAGCGGCGCCTCGTCCGCTTCTGGGGCGTCGTGCGGCGCGGGATGCCCCCGGTCGGGCGGTACAAACGCTATGCCGTCAGCATCGCGCCGGTGCTGGGCGCGATCTGGCTGTCGACCGCCGCCTATCTGTTGCTCGTGCCCAAAAGCTATAGCAGCGAGTTCGCGCTGATCCTACCCGGATCGGGGGTCGGCAGCACGCTGAACGTCGAATCGATCGGCCAGGCGCAATCGTCGGCGAGCTCGGCCTTTTCCAGCCCGACGCTCAGCCCCACCGAAAATTACAAGCAGCTGCTGACCGCCGACGTCACGCTGCGCGCCGCCGCGGCGATCGCGCGCGAGGATGGCGACCGCTTTCCCAGTCCGGCGGTCAAGCTGGTCGACCAGACGAACCTGATCCGCGTCACCATCTCCGCCGGCGATGCGGGCCAGGCGAAACGGCGCGCCGAGGCGGTGCGAACCGCCTTTCTGCGCCAGCTCGACACGCTGCGCGCCGACGAGGCGGACATGCGCGAACGGTCGGACCTGCGCCATCTGCAGCAATTGTCGGACAAGGTGCGCGCGGCGCAGCGGCGGCTGATCGCTTTCCAGGCAAGCCACGGGCTGGCGACGCTCGACCAGTTCAACAACCGTATCGCGGCGGTCGACACGCTGAAGGACAAGGAACGCGAACTGCGCCTGCAACGGCGCCAGGCGGCGGGAAGCGCGGGGCGGCTGGCAGCCAGCCTGCACAGTTCACCGGGGGGCGCCGATATCGCGATGCGGCTGCGCGGCGATCCGGTCTTTCAGCAGCTTGCCGAGCGATATGCGGCGAGCAACGCGCAGGCGAGCGAGCTGGCGGGAACGCTGGGGCCGCAACATGCGACGATGGCGCAGGCCGAGGCCGAACGGACCGAACTGCGCGCGGCGCTGGTCCGGCGTGGGCGCGAGCTGACCGGCCTTGGCGAAAAGGCGATCCTGTCGCGCGTCGATATCCAGCTGGCCGACGGGCGGTCGAACCTGATGCAGGCGATGTCGGTCCAGGACGCCGAGGCCGCCGGAACCGACCGCGCGCTCGCCGAAATCCGCGGCGACCTGGCCCGCGCACAGGCGCAGTCGCCGCGTCTGATCGAGGAGGCGTCGGAGCTGGCCGACCTGCAGCGCGACCACCGCGTCGCCGAGGCGGTCTTTTCATCGGCGCTGGCGCGGGTCGACACCAACAAGCAGGACCCGTTCGCATCCTATCCGCTGGTCCAGACGCTGGCCGCGCCGTCGCTGCCCAAGGCGCCGTCGAGCCCGTCGCTGACGATCGCGATCCTGGGCGCGATCGCCGCATCCATCCTTACCCTATTGGCCTTTGGACTGCTATGGCTGCGGCAGCCGATCCTCGACAAACTGCTGCCGAAAGGCTGATCGCCGGAGCGATCGGCGCGACCTGGCTGCTGTGGCTGGTCGGGGGGCTGTATATCGCCGGGCCGCTGCTCGGCTGGACCCTCGCCTTCATGGTCGCCCGATCCTATTATCTGAGCCCCATTCTGCCGCCCGGGGAACGCCCCGCCCCGCCCTCCCTCGCGATCTGGGCCTGGCTGATCGGCATGGCGGCGATGCTGCCGATCCTGTTGATCGGCCACATCAATTTCGGCCTTGGCGCGGCACAGACGCTGAAGTCGGCGGTCGGCTGGGCCAAGGGCTGGGCGCTGCTCGCGCTGTTCCCGCTCGCCGGATTTGCCCTGCCGATCCGGCTGGAGGTGCTGGCCCGCGCGATATGCCGCCTTGGCCGCCAGACATTGTTCCTGCTGCCGCTGTTCCTGGTCGCCCCCCTGCTCCACCTGCCGCAGCATCTGTGGGTATCGCCGCTGCACGTTCTGGGCGGATCGGGCGACGAATATTTCACGGTGACGCTTTATACGATCGAGCCCGGCGCAGGGACAGCGCGCTGGCAGTTTTTCGCGCCATGGTCGCCCGCAGCCGGAATGGTGGCGGTGATCCATTTCCTGATCGCGCGCGAGGAGCGCCATGCCGGATGGCGCTGGACCGGCTATGCCGCGGCGCTGTCGGTCGCGCTGTTGTCACAGTCGCGGCTGGCGCTGGTGGCGCTGGCGATCACCATCCCGCTGGTCATCGCCGCTGGCCGGATCAAGCGCCCCGCGACCTGGTTCGCCGCCGTTCCGGCGGTGCTGGTCGCAGGCTGGTTCGCGCCGCAGATCGGCGCGCTGATCGAGCGGCTGACGAGCGATTTCGCCGGAGCACGCGCCGATTCCTCGCGGGTCCGCGCGGCGCTGGGCCGGATCGCGGTCGAGCGATGGCAGAACGAAGCCTATTGGTTCGGACACGGCATCGTGGAACGCGGCCCGCACCTGGTCGAATATATGCCGATCGGGAGCCATCACAGCTGGTACGGCCTGTTGTTCGTCAAAGGCCTGCTGGGCGTCATCGCGCTGGCGGTTCCGATGGTCTGGATGCTGATCGCCTGCCTGATCGCCGCGACCCGCAGCGCGATCGGCCGCCTTGGCCTGGCGATGGCGCTGACCTATTGGCTGTACAGTTTCGGCGAAAATCTGGAAGTCCTGACCTATATCGGCTGGCCCGCGCTGTTGGTCGTCGGAATGGCGCTGAAGCCCGCGGCTTTTGCGCAAAGAAATGACCGCCCGTAATCAACGAGCGGCCATTCCCTCCCCCACACAAACCCGTCAAACGGTCCATCAGCGGGCCGGACCCGCGATGGGGCGGAAACTGCCGGTGTGCCCCCAACCACGGGCACACCGGCAGCCCCCCTCACGCGGCGCTTGCGAGCACCGCGCCCAGGCCAGTCGCGGGGACGGAGTCCGCGCCCGGCCGATCCAAAAGTTTCTGCATGATCGCGCGCACGTCGGCGGCAAGGTCCGCGCGTTCGAGCGCGAGCGTCAAGGTCGCTTCGACGAAGCCGGCCTTGCTGCCGCAATCGAAACGGCGCCCGGCGAAGGTGACGGCATGAAAGGGCTGGTCGCCGACCATGCGCGCCATCGCGTCGGTCAATTGTATCTCTCCGCCCGCGCCCTTTTCCTGGGTTTCGAGCGTCCGCATCACTTCGGGTTGCAGGATGTAGCGCCCGGAGATGATCAGGTTCGACGGCGCATCCTCACGCCGCGGCTTTTCGACCAGACCCTTCACCTCGGTCAGCGCCCCGTCGCGCCAGCCCGGCGCTATGACGCCATAGCTCGACACCTCTTCCTCCGGCACTTCGAGGACCGAGACGAGATTTCCGCCCAGCATGTCATAGGCATCGACCATCTGGCGGAGGCAGCCGGGCGCCCCGATCATCAGCTCGTCGGGCAGCAGGACGGCAAAGGGTTCGTCGCCGACAACCGCCCGCGCGCACCAGATCGCATGTCCCAGCCCCAGTGGCACCTGTTGGCGCACGGTGAGCAGATTGCCGGGCTGGATCCGCGTCGGTTCGAGGATTTCGAGCGCCTTTGCGCGATCCTTCATCGTCGCTTCCAACTCGAATGCCGTGTCGAAATGTTCGACGATCGCAGTCTTGCCGCGACCGGTGATGAAGATCAGTTCTTCGATCCCTGCCTCGCGCGCCTCGTCCACCGCATATTGGATCAGCGGTCGGTCGATGATCGGCAGCATTTCCTTTGGCACCGCCTTGGTCGCGGGCAGAAAGCGGGTGCCGAGACCGGCAACAGGAAAAACCGCCTTGCGAACGCGCTTGCGGGCCGGGCCGGGTGTGGCGGACGGTATCTTGAAGTGCATGGACATGATGTCATTCCCCTGGTTGGCAATCAGCGATGGGTGAGTTGGGGTGTTGCCGCGACGGCGCGGGCCGCCGCGCGGCGACAGGGCGCGGTCAAGCGCGACAGCAAGCGCGCCCATTCGCGTTGACGGATCGGTCCCGCAACGGCGGTGGCCCGCCGCGCTTCGCGCGCCATGACGGCAAGACGCAGCGGGTCGAGCGACGCAAAGGCGCGTTCCACGGCGCCCAGCGATGCGAAATCGACCACCATGCCGGCGGAACCGACCTGTTCGGGCAGACCATCGACCGGCGCGACCAATATGGGGCGTCCCGCCTGCCGCGCCTCGGTCGCGACCTGGCCGAACGCCTCCCACCGCGACGGGACCGCGACAATGTCGCATTGGGCAAGAAATGCGGGAACGTCGTCGATGCGTCCGACAAAGCGGATACCGGGCACCGACGCGGCGAGTGCGCGCAATTCGCTTTCCTGCGGCCCGAAGCCACCGATCAGCAGTTCGGTGCCCGGCATCGCACCGTCACGCCACGCCCGGATAAGGCGATCGAACCCCTTTGCTTCGTGGAACCGGCCATAGGCGCCGACGCGAAGCGGGGCCGCGCGCTGGAAATCGGGCAGCGCGAGATCGTCGATCCCGCGATTCTCGGCGAACGGATAAATCACCTCTATCCGGCGCGGATCGAGCCTTGCCGCCTGTTCAAGCCAACGGGCCTGTGCCTGCGACACGCAGACGATTTGATCGACCATGCGGCACGACAGCCCCAGCATCAGGCGGAAGCGTCGCCGTGCGGGAACCTTTGCCGCTTCCCACGCGCGGGTATAGCTGTGTTCGACATGGATGATGCGCGCCTGGGGGTTGCGCAAACCGAGGCTGACGAGGAAGGCCAGCCGCCTCCAGCTGGGCGGAAAATGGGTGACGATGATGTCGGCGTCGAGCCGCGGCGCGACGATCGCATCGGGCCGGATGGCGACGACCGAAGGATGAACCACCGCACGCACCGCCGCCGAGTCGAAGATGCCGAGCCCGCGCGACACGCCGCCGAGGGCGAAGTCGTCGAGCAGATTGACGAGCCGGGGCCGGGTCATGCCACCAGCCTCCCCCCCGCCGCCGCGCCCGACAGGCGAGCGAAACGCGCGGGGCCAAGGAGCCGGGCGGCGATGGCCGCCGCAGCCGTTGCCAGCGATTTCAAGGGTTCTTCAACCAGCGGGCGCTTGCTGGACGCCAGGCTTTCGCGCAGCAGCGTCATGGCCATGCCGGCGTCGCCGAGCTGAACCGCGCGGCGCGCGAGGTAGCGCAGTTGATAGGCGCGGGCGCGGTCGAAATGCTCCTCCGCGAAATCGGGGGCATAGGCATCGAGCCGCTGGACGACGCCCAGCCAGGAATCGAACTGGCGGACGATCTGGGCCGACAGGCCGCCGCCGCCGACACGATATTCGGTGAGCGCGGGTGCAATGCCAGCAAAGCGGACATCACCGACCAGCGCGAGGCGCAGCCACAATTCAATATCTTCCGATTGGCGGAGCGATTCATCGAAGTAGCAGGTGCGCATCGCCTCTGTCGGGTGACGGAAGGCCACGGTTTCGAGCGCGCTGCGCCGCAGCACCGGCGCCGATCCATTGCCCACCGGATTGCGGCGAAAAATATCGCCGGGGGTGATGCCGTCGAGCTTTGGCCGCTGTTTCAGCCGCAGCGGCTTGCCGTCCTGGTCGATAAAGCGCGACGCCGAAAAGCTGACCCCGACGTCGGGGTTGTTGTCGAGATGGATGACGTGCAGCGCCAGTTTTTCGGGAAGCCAGCGGTCGTCGGAATCGAGCAGCGCGATGTAGCGCCCGCGCGCCTCGTTGATCCCGGTGTTGCGCGCCCCGGCAAGGCCGCGGTTCGGCTGGCTGATGATCCGGATGCGCGAGTCGGTGTAGGAGCGGCAGATATCGATGCTGCGGTCCGACCCGCCGTCATCGACGATCAGCAGTTCGAAATAAGCGAAGCTTTGCGCAAGGACGGAGTCGATCGCCTCGGCCACATAGGCCTCGACATTATAGACGGGCATGATCACGGAAACGGTCGGTTGCATGGTTTTCACTCCCTTGTCGTTCGGGCCGGTGAGTCAGGCGAAAAGGCGAAGGCGCAGCGGCGCCGGGATCAGCGGTGCGGCGAGCGCCGCGATGAGGGTGGACAGGCCGCGGCGCCCCTCGCGCATGAAACTGAGCGCATCGAGCCGCAGCCCCGCGAAGACATAGAGCAGCGCCTCTGCCGGGCGGCCACCGCCGCGCAGGGCGCGCCGGGCGAGATAGCGGCAATAGAGCGCCTCCATCTCCGGCAACTCGTCGGCCGCCAGATGACGCCGGGCGACCTTGCGCCAGCCCGCGTACATGCGCCGCAGGTTCATCGACAGGCCGTTCCGGCTGAAGCGATAGCCGGTGAGGATCGCGTCGATCCCCTCGATCCGGGCGCCGCGCGCGATCAGATGCGCGACCAGTTCCTGATCCTCCGCATAGGAAAGATGCGCGTCGAAACCGCCGCCGAAAAGAAACCAGTCGCGGCGCAGCACCAGATTGGACGCGGTGCAGATCGGGTTTTCGCCCAGCACATCCTGCAATTGCGGCGTGCGGCGGCAGAGGCGCGACACCGTCTTCGCTTCGGTCAGCGACCGCGCCTCTTCGGGCAGGAAGGCGATGCGCGCATAGCTTCCCGCCGCGGCCGGGTCGCTCTTGTGAAAGGCGATGTGGCGCGCCAGCTTGTCGCGATCCCAGATATCGTCGGCGTCGATGAAGGCGATCAGCGGCGCCTTGCCAAGATCGGCGCCCAGATTGCGCGCCGCCGACACCCCCGAATTGCCGTGGGTGATGACATGGATGCGATCGTCGGCCGCCGCATGGGCGAGCAGCCGCGACAGGCTGTCGTCGGTCGATCCGTCGTCGATCGCGATCAGTTCGAAATCGGCCGCGCTTTGCGCAAGGATCGAGGCGATGGTGGCATCGAGCGTGGCCGCGGCGTTGAAGACGGGCATCACGACCGTTACGTGGGGCTTGGTCATGCGATTTGCTCCTTCAGCAGGGTTGGATTTTCGCGCGTGAACAGGACGGGCCAGAGGATGCGGCCCGCATAGAAAGCCGATGCGAGGGCCTGGCCCGCGACCAGCCCGACGACCGCCGCCTGCAACGAGCCGAAGCTCGCACCGATGGCGAGGCCGCCAAGCGCGGCGGCGCAGGCCCCCATGCTGGCAATCGCATCGGTCCCGACCCGGCCATGGGCGCGCAGCCAGGTGGCGGTAAGCATCGATGCGGCGAGCGGCAGCCCGGCGAGGCAGAGGGTGGCGATCAGCGGCGCGGCAAATGCCCAATGCGCGCCAAAGACGAGCGGCACATAGAGGGGGGCAAGCAGGGCCTGGGCACCGACCAACGGTACAAAGACCAGCGCCGCGCCAGCCCCGATGCGGCGCATGGCGGCGCGGCGCTCGTCCCCTTCCGATGCGGCGCAAAGCGTCGGGAAGGCGATGGTGCAATAGGCACCGACCAGCGAGGTGACGATGCCGAGGCCGGCGTTGAAGGCGAAATAATAAGTGCCCAGCGCCGTCGTGCCCATCGTCGCCGCAACGATCAGATTGTCGCCATAGGTGCGGACCGCGGCGAACCCGTCGGCCAGCAGATAGCGGGAGGCGTTGCGCAGGATCGCCGCGAACGGCAGGCAGCCCGCGGCGGGATCAAAGCGCCACGGCGCGGCGCGGCGGGCCATGGCGAGCCACAGCGGCGCGGTCAGCAATTTGGGGAGCACGATCGACCAGGGGCTGGGCCAGGCGAGCAGCAGCGCGGCGGTCAGCAACTGATCGGCGATCACCTGGCTCGCGTTGATCGATGCGACGCGCCCGGCGCGGCGGTCGCGCAGGATCAGGAAATAGGAGACATGACCCATCGCCATGAACGGCCAGACGAAGGCCAGCGCCGCGAGCATCAGCGCCGCGGTGCGATGGCCAAATAGTGCGCCCAGCGCGGCAGCGACCAGAAGCTGGAGCAGCATCAGCGCGCCGCTCCACGCGACATAGAATTGCCGCACGCCGTTGCAGGTACGCGCCAGATCTTCGGGTGCGGCGCGGATGATCTCCTGGCCCGTTCCGGTGCGTTCGAGCACGCGGACCAGTTCGAACAGGGTCAGCGCCAGCGCGGCCTGTCCGACAATTTCGGGGGCGAGCTGGCGCGCGATGACCACGGTCGTCGCCAGGCGGACGAGGCGGCTCACCATCTCTGCGCTTCCCATGGCGCCGAACCCGCGAGCGAGCGGCCCCAGAGGGAACGCCCGCCCGCGAGCCGGGAGGCGCGCCGCGATGGACAGGAAAGGCGAGGACAGTCGGGTCATGCCCTTCCCGTTCCAAAAAGCGTGCCAAGCCGGAGGAACACGCATTTTTGCCGATTTTTCGCGATGTTGCGCCGCCGTCCAGGGCGCTGTTTCGCGAAATGCGATGCAAAATGCGAAAAATGACCGGCGCGCGTTTCATGCTGCGAAACCCGGGCCGCGGCGCATGGGCTCCGCGACAGGGGCTCCGCGACAGGGGCTCCGCGACAGGGGCTCCGCGACAGGGGCGCGGCGGCCGGGCTGGTGACAGAAGCTGTCGGGTGGTGCGGCGTCCGGTGGATGCCAAACGGGGGCTCACCCTGCCCCAGCGTCCCGCTCCCGCGCGGCGATGATTGACGATGCGGCGGCCCGATAGCGAGCCGCGCGCGGGGGCGTCGCCTTTTGCAATTCATATTGCAAAATTAACCGCCTTTCCTTTGCCTTTCGCAAGGCCGCCGCGCGCGCACTTTCAATGCAATGCACTGAATTAAAGCCATTTTCTGGATTGGCACGGCGTTTGCCGAGTGAAGATCATTGTAAGGAGATCTATCATGCTCAAACGATTTGCCATCGACACCCTTATCGATCCCACCTCGGTTTCGACCTGGACGCGGAGCTGGTCGGCGCGGCGCGATACGCTGGCGACGGCACCGACGAGCCGGCTGTTCGGGCTCGATCTGGTGTGCGCGACCCGCGCCCATGCGGCCGAAGAAATCGTTGCCATGGCCGCCGCGGGCGAGCGCGCGACGATCCAGTTCGTCAACGCCCATTGCGTGAATAGGGCGCGGCGCGACGCCGCCTATCGGCGCACGCTGGCGCGCAGCGACCTGTTGCTGCCCGACGGCAGCGGCATCGCGATCGCCGCGCGGCTGGCGGGCGTGCCGCTGGGCGACAATCTGAACGGCACCGACCTGTTCCCCGACATCTGCCGCAACGCGGCGCAGCGCGGCCAGTCGATTTTCCTGCTGGGCGGACGTCCCGGCATCGCCGCGCGCGCCGCGCAGACGATGCGCACGCGCCAGCCCGGCCTGCACATCGCGGGCACCTATCACGGTTTCTGGCGCGCCGATGAGGAGGAAATGCTGATCGACGAGATCAACGCATCGGGCGCGACCATCGTGATGGTCGGCCTTGGCGTGCCGTTGCAGGAAAAATGGATCGACCGCGTCCGGCCCTGCCTTGCCGCGCCGATCGTCATGGGAGTCGGCGGCCTGTTCGATTATTATTCGGGCGCGATCCCGCGTGCCCCCGCCGCGCTGCGCGCGATCGGATGCGAATGGGCCTGGCGGCTGTTGCAAGAACCCCGGCGCATGGCGGGCCGCTATCTGCTCGGCAATCCGCTGTTCCTGCTCGGCGCCGTCGGCGAAGCGTGGAAAACGCGCGCGATGGCGCAGCGTTTGTCCGCCGGTGGAAAGCGATTGTTCGACGCCGCCGCAAGCATCGCCGCGCTGTTGATCGCCCTGCCGCTGTTCCTGGCGGTCGCGGCAGCGATCAAGCTGGAGGATGGCGGCCCGGTCTTTTTCCGCCAGACGCGGATCGGCGCGCGCGGCCGTCCGTTCCGGATGTGGAAATTCCGGTCGATGGTCATCGACGCCGAGGCGCGGCTTGCCGCGATCCGTGCCCAGTCCGAACGCGACGGCACCTGTTTCAAGATGAAGCGCGATCCGCGCATTACCCGCGTCGGCGCACTGCTGCGCCGCCTGTCGCTCGACGAACTGCCGCAATTGTTCAACATCGCGGCGGGCGACATGTCGGTCGTCGGCCCGCGCCCTGCGCTGCCCGGCGAAGTACTGCGCTATGCCCCCGAACAGCGCGAGCGGCTGGCGGGCCTGCCTGGCCTTACCTGCACCTGGCAGGTCAGCGGCCGCGCCGACATCCCCTTTGAACAGCAGGCCCTGCTCGACATCGCCTATCTGCGCGGACGGTCCTTCCTTCAGGATCTGGCGCTGATCTTTCGCACTATCCCGGCGGTGCTGACCGCGCGGGGCGCCTATTGACGGCGTCTATCGAGCAGGGCCGGCGATCCGTTCGATCGCAGCGATCGTTTCCTCTACCCCCTGACCGAGCCGGACCCGTTCCGGCTCGGTTTCAAGCGTTCCAGCGGCCAGCGCGTCGATACCCGTGGCACCGAAATTTCCGCACAATCCCTTGAGCGCATGGCGCGCCCGGCTGATTCCTTCAGCATCCGCCGCCGCCCACGCCGCGCACAGGCGCCCGGCCCACAACCGCAGGTCCGCGGCAATCGCATCGCGGAGTTCCGCCGTCGTGGCGGGATCGAGCGCGTCGAACTGTTCGCGCACCAGCGCTTCGTCGATCAAGTCCATGTCGGGGATAGAAACCCAGTCCCCGCCCAAATGCAAGCAGCCGAAATTTTCCGAGCGATCGGTTTTCGGTGCGATGGAAGGAGCGGGATCAGGGGATCAGGGCATCAGCGCGATGCGTCGAGGACTTCGGCCATGACCGCGCGCAGTTCATCGGCGACGATCGGCTTGGCCGCATGGCCATTGGCCCCCGCGGCGAAGATTGGCGCCAGTTCCTCTGCCCGGGCGAAGGCGGTCAGCGCGATAATCGGGACGCGGGCGGAGCCGCCCGACAATGCGCGGATACAGCGGGTTGCCTCTGTACCGTCCATGACCGGCATCGCCATGTCCATCAGGACGAGATCGAAACCGCCCTTTGCGACCGCCTGTACCGCCTGAAGCCCATCAGGCACCAGCGTCACATCGCAGCCAAGGCGCCGCAAATGGCCCTGAACGACGATCCGGTTGGTCGCCAGATCCTCTGCAACCAGGACGCGCAGCGGCCGTCCGTCGCGCCCCGCGAGCGTGACCGTCGCAGGACCGACAACGCGCGGCGGACCGGAAATCGGCGTACAGGGAATTTCGAACCAGAAGGCCGCCCCCCGCGCGACCGGCGTAACCCCGATCCGTCCGCCCATCACGTCGATGATGCGGCGGCAGATGGCGAGGCCGAGCCCGGCCCCGCCCGGTTCGGCGCCATGCAGATGGAGTTGGCCGAAATCTTCGAACAATTCAGCCATGCGCCCTTCCGGAATGCCGATTCCGGTATCGCTCACCTCGACGCGCAACCGCGCATTGTCGATATAATCGACCGCAAAGAGAATCGAACCGGCGCGGGTATATTTCACCGCATTGCTGAGCAGATTATCGACAAGCTGGCGCAAGCGTACGGCGTCGATCGCGATCCAGCCGGGAATGCGGGGCGACAATTCGACACGCAGTTCGAGATCCTTTTGATCGGCGAGATGGCGCCAGAAGCTGCCGCGTTCCTCGAGCACGACGGCGGGCTGGCAAGGGGCGGGATCGAGTTTCAGCCGCCCCGCCTCCGCCCGTGCCAGGTCGATGATGTCGTTGAGCAGGACGCGCAGCTGTTCGCCGCTGGAACGCACCAGATCGAGCGCCCGGCGCTGGCCGGGACGCAGCCCATCCTCTTCGAGCAAATCGAGAAGGCCGATGATGCCGTTGAGCGGCGTGCGGATATCGTGGCTCATCATCGCCAGAAAGCGCGATTTGGCGGCATTGGCGCTCTCGGCATTTTCCCGCGCGACCGACAATTGGGCGTTGAGCTGTTCCAGTTCCTTCAATCGGCGCTGTTCGCGGCGCTGCGATGCTTCGGCATCGGCGCGCGCGGCCATTTGCCGCGTCACGTCCTGGACCGTGACGAACAGCAGCGAGGCGCGGCAACGTGCGTCATATTCAAGCTGCGCCATCACGCTCAACCACACGATGTCCGGCCCGCCATCGCCGCTGCGGCAGCGAATCTTGATCCGCAGATCGGGGCTTTGACACGCATCCACGCGCTGATCGGCGGCGCAGGTCCGGCACGACAGGCTGGCAAACAACCGGTCACGGATCCAGCGCAGCAATTTGGAGCGGTCGGCCGCGACGACGCGCCGCACGAGGGGACGAAAACTGTGGATGTCGCGATCGGCATCGAGCCCGCACAGCAGGCGAAGATTGGGCGACAATTCCATGCGATGGCCGCGAATGTCCCAGATCATCGTGCCGAAGCCGGCAACGCGCTGGGCGTCGAGAAGCTGGCGTGTCCGGCGTTCGAGACTGGCACTGAGATCCTGCTTGCGGGCTTCCAGTTCGGCATTGGCGGCGGCGAGAATGCGGCTCTTCTGTTCGAGCAGATTTTCGGCCGCGGCGCGGGCAGCTTCCGACCGGGCGAGGCGGCGTTCGAGAAGCGCGAGCCGCGCCGCGGGAGTCGTGGGCTCGACGCTGCGGGGGCCCCCTTTCGTGCCAGACGCGCCAGGCTTTTCCATGGCGCTCGTCAGCCGTCCGCCGGCAGCGGCCGCAGGACGAAGCGCGCGGCATGGGGCCCCTGGGCCGTTTCGTCGCGCACGACTTCCAGCGCGGCATCGAAATGATGGATATAGCCGCGGATCAGGCCATGGGCGACATCGGCGAACGGACGATGCGAGGCATAGCTGACGACCAGTTCCTGCCCGTCGACGACGGCGACGACACTGGGGGTGCGGGCGTCGGGATAGAGTTTTTTCACCTCGCGGTGGTGGTTGGCATCGACGTCGCGCAGAAAGGAAATCGCATCGGTGTAGCCATCGAACATTTCGGGATAAAGCGCGACGAAGCGGGCCGACAGCCAATAGCCATAGCTGTGCGCAAGGTCGGGCACCGGTTTTTGCGTGAGTTCGGACAGGGCGCCGATCAGCGCCAGCGCCTCCTCATGCGGATAGCTGCCGACATTGGTATAGACCCCGTCGCTGGCGACGGCGGCCCCGACGATCATCGCGTCGGCGACGGCGGGGGAGAACGCCTCCTCCACCCATCGGACGAGTTCGCTGAAAATCACACCCTTCATGGCACGGTCCTTTGCTGCCGGTCACGAAGCAAGGGGCGTGCCAAGGGTCCGCTTTGCGGCGATGCTTCGAAAATGGCACCAAAGAGGCGTGAAAGAGGCGCCGGTTTTTGCATTTTGCGACGTGACGCTTCCCATTTTGCAACGCCAGGGTTGCAATCTGCGGTCGCGCCGCGCGCGAGGCGGGATTCAGCCCTGCCCCAGCGTCTCCCGCCGCGGCCCCAGATAGCCGAACAGATAGGCCGCGACCTTGCGCATCTGAATTTCCTCGGCGCCTTCGGTGATGCGATAGCGGCGGTGGTGGCGATAAATATGTTCAAAGGGCTTGTGGCGCGAATAGCCGATGCCGCCATGCACCTGCATCGCGCGGTCGGCCGCCTCGCAGCACAGGCGGTTCGCCCAATAATTGCACATGCTGACCTTATCCGACAGGCGATGCTCGACCTCGCGGTGCGGCATATTGTCCATGTCCCAGGCGGTCTTGCGGATCAGAAGGCGCAGCATTTCGGCCTGGGTCGCGAGTTCGACGAGCGGGAACTGGATCGCCTGATTCCGGGCGAGCGCCGCGCCAAAGGGTTTGCGGGTCCGGGCATAGCGGACGCTTTCCTCGATGCAATAAACCGCCGCGCCCAGCGAGGACGCCGCCTGGCGGATGCGGTTCTGGTGGACAAAGCTTTGCGCGATCGACAGGCCGCCCCCTTCGGGGCCGAGGCGAGCGCTGTCGGGGACCCACACGTCGGTAAAGCTGACCCGCGGATGATCGGTCGGCATGTTGAAGGTCCACAGATACTCCTCAATCACCAGGCCGGGCGACGGATTGGGAACCAGCAGGCAGGTGATCCCCTTCGCCTCTCCATCCGCGCCAGCGGTGCGGCAAAAGGTCGCGCAGTGTGTCGCAACATGCATCCCCGTCGTCCACATCTTGGCGCCATTGATGCGCCATCCGTCGATGCCGTCGCGCGCCTCACGCGCCGCGCGCGTTTCCATATGGGTCGCGTCGCTGCCATGGTCGGGTTCGGTCAGGCCGAAGGCGGTGCGGCGGCGGCCTTCAAAGCCGCCGAGGATGAACTCCTGTTTCTGCGCCTCGCTGGTCCCGAACTGTTCGAACATTTCGACAAAGGGGAAATTGCCGACGATGCTGTGTTCATTCTGCAGATCATTGTGCAGCCCCAGTCCCTTGGCCGCAAAATGTTCGCGGATCACCGCCATCCAGAGGTTGCTGCCATCCTGGCCGCCATATTTCTTCGGCGCCGAAAAACGCCAGTGCCCCGCCGCATCGGCGCGCCGCGTCGCCTCGCGCAGCAACTGTTCCCAATCGCGGCGGGGCAGCCCCTGATTGTTCCAGTCGGTGCGCGCATGTTCGCGGCGATGGTCGAAGAAGCGGATATTGTCGTCGGCGTCCTCGAGCGGCTTGATCTCCGCCGCAATGAAGGCGTCAAGCTCATCGAGATAGGCCTGCAACGCGGCGGGCAGCGCAAAATCCATCTTGTCCCTCCCTTTTTCTAGACGCCCCACGCCGCGCGGGCGGCGGCCAGCGCGGTATATTTGGGGCTGTCGACCGCGCATTTGTCGAGCACCGCACGGCGCAGCCGCGCGAGCACGCCGGGATCGCCCAGGCGGACTTCGCCGGCCAGCGCCGCTTCTGCCAGCGCCTTGTCCTCAGCCCGCACGCCGGCGCCGAGATCGCGGATGACGATGCCCAGCGCATTCATCGCGACCGCGACCTCAAACTTGCCATGCCCCTCGGCCCCCGGCTTGATCGCCGTGCCCAGCCAGTCGCGCACCGCCTGCACCATCTCGCGGTTCGTCGGTTCGCCATAGGCAAGCGCGGCTTCGGGCGGCGGCGGCGGTAGCGGGCGCGCGCGCTCGGCCTCCGGCACCTCTGTTTCGAGGAGCAGGAGCAGGTCGAGTTCCTGCTCGGCGGTCCGCCGCCCGACCACGACCCGCTCGACCGCCGTGTCGGCGCCGCTCCGCCAGGCCTGCCCCATCTGGAGGCAGCCAAGCGCCCACCAGAGCGTCCGGTAGATCAGCCAGAAACGGAAGCGGGCGGGATCGACCACCGCGCCGCCCGCCGCCTGATAGGCGGCGAAATACTCGTCGAGACTTCCAATCCCGAACGCCGGACGGTCGAGCGCGCCGAAACGCCAGGCGGTCATGCAGCCAAAGGCCAGATCCTCATGCGCATCGCCGAGATGCGCCAATTCCCAGTCGAGCACCGCGGCAAGGCCGTCCGCATCGACCATGATATTGCCCATCCGGTAATCGCCATGCACCAGCACCGGATCGGCCGCGGCGGGGCGATGCTCCTCGCACCATTGGATCGCCAGCGCGATCACCGGCCGGCCGCCGCCATAGGACAGGAAACGCGCCTTCAGTTCGGCGAGCGCCGCCGCGGTGTCCATCAGCGGGATCGCCGCCGGAATCGCGCACCGCGGAATCGCATGTATGTGCGCCAGCTCGCGCGCCAGATCGGCGAGCAGCGACGGCGGCGGCGCCGCCACGATGCGCGCCGGGCGGACCTCTGCCGCAACGCGCCGCATGACATAGCCGGTGCCCAGCCCGTCGGCTTCCTCCAGCACGCCCACCACCTGCGGCGCCTTCACCCCCGCGGCGGCGGCGGCCATCACCAGCGCCGCTTCGTCGGCATGACCAAAGGGGCGCCCCGCCATATAGTCCGCCGACGGTGCTCGCCGCAGCACATAGGGCTGGCCAGCCCAGTCGAACGCCCAGCTTTCCATATTGGCGCCGCCCGACAGGCGTTCCAGCGCCGAGAGCCCTTCCGCGCACGCGCCCGGCTCCGTCCCCCGCCCCGCGATGCGTGCCATGAGGGCGGGCAGCAGGGACGCGATGTCGGTCATCGCCTATCGATGCCCCACCCGATCGGCGAACAGCGCTTTCAGGTCCTTTTTCAGTATCTTGCCATTGGCATTGCGCGGCAGCGTGTCGGCGGCGAAGCGGATCGCCACTGGAACCTTGAAGGCCGCGAGGCGGTCGCGCACCCATTGCTGCAACTCTGCCTCGCTGGCGTGGCTTCCGGGCGCGAGATGAACGACGGCGGCGGGTTCCTCCCCCAGCGTGCGATGCTCGATCCCGATGACCGCGCAGTCGGTGACGGCGGGATGCGCGTAAAGGGCGTTTTCGACCTCGGACGAATAGATATTCTCGCCGCCGCGCAGCACCATGTCCTTGGCCCGGTCGACGATATAGACGAAGCCTTCCTCGTCCAGCCGGGCGAGGTCGCCGGTTCGAACCCAGCCTTCGACAAAGGTTTCGGCCGTCGCCTCGGGCTTGTTCCAATAGCCCTTCACGATCATGGGGCCGCGCGCCCACAATTCACCCACCGTGCCGACCGGCAAAACCGTGCGGCCGTCGTCGGCGCGGATTTCGAGATCGGCGACCGCGACCGGCGGGCCCGCGCTGGTCGGGCGGTTCAGATAATCTTCGGACGAGTGACTCGTCACCGTCGCCATGGTTTCGGTCATGCCCCACCCATTGCCGGGCAGCGCGCCGAATTCCTGATATATACGTTTCACTAGTTCCGGCGCCGAGGGCGCGCCGCCATAGGCAATCGCCTCCAGCGACGAGAGATCGTATTGCGCGCGGTCGGGATGCTCGATCAACTGCCAGGCGATTGTCGGGACGCCGCCGGTCATATGGACCTTTTCGCGTTCGATGATCTCCATCGCCCGCACCGCGTCCCATTTGCGCATGAAGATGCTGGTGTGCCCGGCGGCGAGGCTTCCCATCAGGCTGGCCGAACAGGCGGTCACGTGAAACAACGGAATGACGGTGAGAGCGGTGCGGGGGACAGGATCGGGAATCGCCTCTCCCCGCCGCAGAAAGCTGCGCGCCGCTGAAAAGCCGCTCGACAATATGTTGGTCGTCAGGTTGCGGTGCGACCCCAGCGCCCCCTTGGGATGGCCGGTCGTCCCGCTGGTGTAGAAGATCGTCGCGGCATCGTCGCTGGCGAGGGCAACCGCCGGGCGCGCCATGTCGGGCAAGCCGGCCCAGTCGCCCGGCGCGCCGATCAGCTGGTCCAGCATCGCCGCACCATCGACGGGCGCCGCCGCGCGTGTGACGATCAACCGTTCGACCCCCGTAAGGTCGGGAAGCAGATCACGGACCCGGTCGTAACGCTCGCCATCGACGATCAGCATCCGCGCACCGGAATCGCGGATCGCATAACCCAGCTCCGCCCCGGTCCACCAGGCGTTCAGCGGCACCGCGATCCCGCCGATCGTCGTGATGGCCAGGAATATCACCGGCCATTCGGGAAGGTTGCGCATCGCAAAGGCGACCCGGTCGCCCTTTTTGATCCCCTGGTCGTGCAACGCGCGGGCGAGCGCCGCGACGGCGCGCCAGTTCGCCTCGAAACTCACCCGCTCATCGTCCAATATGGTGAACAGCCGATCGCCGTGCAGACGCGACAGGTCGAGCAAGGCGCCAAGGTCGCGCGGCGCATTTTTCCACGTCCGCGTCGGAATGCCGTCGATCGCGACCGTCTCCATCTCGAAACGCATCCCCGGCGCGGTCAACGCAGCGGTCGCATCGGCCAGCGTCATCCTTGGCCACGCCGCGTCCGGTACCGGAAGGGCTTGATCGTTCGGAACGGTCGCCATGGGCACTCTCCACCAGTCTTGCTGTCCGCCACGCTAGGATCGAGCCGCGGGTTCGACAAGCATTCAGTTGACGTTTCCGTCAACGGAATGTTGATCCTGCTGCATCGCGACGATCCGAAACACCAGTTTCCAATTCTGATTCAGATCGATGGATCGGCCAAGGTTCCAACTTTCCCGGACAAGGGCGGACACAAAAAGTCACGAAACGCATCGGGGGCAGGCCAGAAATGAGCGCCTTGACCGGCACGCGGCCCAGAAAGGACCGCTACAATTTGCGCGATTGTTGCGCCCCCCGCCCGGTTGCTATCCCTAGGGCGAGAGAAAGTGGCAGGGGGAGATCAGCATGACGGGACCGCAGGCGCTGTGGCGTTGGACCGCGATATTCGCGGTTCTGACCGCCATCATCATGGCCGGCTTTGGCCAGATCGACGGCATGAAGGCATGTGGCGGCGGCGACCCGATCTTCGCCTTTGAAATGGTTCGGTCCCCGGCCGATGTCGCGGCGCTGTTCCCCGAACCGTGTCGGGCGTCGCACGCCGCCGCGCAGCGCACCGGCCTGTGGGTCGATATCGCCCTGTTCATCTGGGTCTATTCCGCCTTTCTGATCTTCGGATTGCTGGCGCTGCGCCGCGAAGCAGGTCAGGGCGCCAACCGGATCGTGCGCCTTGCCATGCTGTGCGCCGCCATCGCAGCGGCAGCGGACCAGTTCGAGAATCTCCAGCTTTTGCGTTTGCTGGATACACTGCCCGGCGATCAATCGACGATCGACGCGCTGTTCGCCGCCCCGCGCGTCAAATTCGCCTTGCTCGGCGTCGTTACCATGGTCGCCGGCCTGCTCCATTTCCGGCAGCCGGGATGGCGCAAGATCGTGGGCGCGGCGGCGCTGGCGGGCGGCCTGCTGGCCGCGATCGGCGTCGTCGCCGCGCATCACTGGGTCCTGCCGGGCCTTTTCCTGGGCTGGTCGCCCCTGCTCGTCGCGGCGCTGATCCTGTCCTTTCGCCGCGCACCCGGCGCCCCTTTACCGGCATGACCCGTAGCCGGGCGGCCGCACCAGCCCCCTTCCCCGTTTGAGGTGCCGCCGGACCGACCGGCCATCGATGATAAGCGCAGCAAAGAGCGCGCGCCGGGGCCCAACCACCTCGAACGGATAAAAAAGACGCGCCATATCCTCCATCTGGAGGATGAACCGGACGAACGGTTCGGCTTTGATTGCCAGCGCTGACGGTGATCCGCAACCCACGGTCGTCAGCCGGCGGTGCTTCTGTCCCATCGGGACCGGTGCACCGCCGCCAGAAATTCATTCGGCCCATGCGCAAGCTTCGGTTTCCGCGCGAGGAAGGCGGCATCCCGCCACCCAACCCTTGCGGCGCCGAAATATTCAGGAGGAAGCCCGATCGTTGGCGGGCGTTTTGAACGAACCGTGGCTGACACGACAACATCATGGCTGAAGGCAATTTTCGGGCACGCCAAGGGTCTTGCGCTGCGGCGCCCCATGGCGTGGCCGTTCGCCGTCGCCGCGCTGATCGTTTCGGGCCCGATGACGGCGGCGGGGGCGACCGAACCGGCGCCCGATCCGTTCGCGCTGTTTCACGCCGCCCTGTCGGCCGAGCAGCGGGGCGAAATACCCGTTGCCATCGATGGCTTTGTTCGGGCCTGCGCTCAAGGCCTGGCGCCGTCCTGTACGATGGCCGGGCTCGCCAAGCGCGAGCGGGCGGTCGATACGGCGGCGCTGATGGACGCGGCGCACGACCTTGCCGCCGGATGTCTTGCAGGCAGCGATTTTGCCTGCGCGGCAATGGGCCGCACGCTGGGCACGGTATCCACGCGGCCCAAATCGACCGAGGGTTTTGCAGCGATCGCCCTGTTGCAAATGGGCGAGGAATGCCGCGCGGCCCCGAAGGGCAGCGCATGTCACGACGCCGCCGCCCTGATGCGGGCAGAGGAACGTGGCGGCGCCGACATTGCCGCGGTCCAGCGCTATGCGGCGAGGGCCTGTGCGCGTGAAGCTCGTCCGGGTTGTTTGCCGGTGGCGATGCCATCCGCGGACGAGTGGGATAGCGCCGAACGCGCCGCGGTGCACTGCCTTGCCGCGCGCGCCGATGGCTGCCTTTTGTTGCTGGAGATCTTGCTGAAGGACCAGGACCAGCGGCAGATACACGGCGCAGCGAGCGCGCTTCGCGAGGCCTGCGCCGCACAGATCGGCATCGCCTGCGCCAATCTGGGGCTTTTCCACGCGAACGGCCCGCCAGCCGCAAGGGATGATGCCGCAGCGCGCCGTTTCATGCGCGCCGGCTGTGACGGCGCGGTCGCTCAGGCCTGTTTCGCCTTTGCCGTCATGCACAGGAAGGGCATCGGCGGCCCGGTCGATCCGGCGCGTTCGGTCGCGCTTGTCGGCCATGCCTGTGACCTGGGCTGGGCCAAGGCGTGCGAAACGCTGGCGACGATCATCGAAGACGGACTGGCGCCGCCGCGCGCCGACCAAAGCCCCGGCTGGCTGCGCGAGCGCGCCTGCCGGTTTGGCAGCGACGAAGCCTGCCGCGCAGGCGCCCCAACCTCCCCTCCACCGGTTTGAAAGGCGGGTCGATCAAATACATGAAGATTCGGGAAAATCTTGCAAGCATGGCGGCCGCGATGGTCGTGGTGGCGGCCCTTGCACCGGCGACGGCGGCGCAAGCGCAATCGAACGAGGAAAAGCTGCGTTCGATGGCGCAATTCTATGGCGTCGCGACCTATGCGCTGGGCGCCAACGAGCGATGCGACCTGCTCGACGCGGGCGAGTATCGGGCCTTGATGGCGCTGCGCGATACGCTCAGCGGTGATCTGTCGCGGGCGACGACGAAAGAGGTCTTCGCCTCGCTTGACCACGCCGCCCGGGCACAAGCCGAATGGAAAGCCTGTCTGTCGCCGCGGGCGCATCGTCAGTCATGGACGCACATCGAGAACGCCCGGCTGATCGCCCATGCGATACAGGCTGCACCCGCGACGATGAGCGGCGATCCGGGCGAATGCCAAATCGGAATGATCGACAAGCTTTCGCGTTCCGACTGGACGATCGTCGCCGACATCGCCGCGCGCCGTCACGCCGGACCAAATCGCGCGTCGTTCGACGCGATGCAGAAAATGTTCGCTGGCCTGGTCGACACGGAATGCGCGCGCGCGGGCAAGGAATCCCGGCTTATGCAGGCCGGTTTCGACCTTTTGTGGCACGCGGAGGATAATGCGCGGGCCGACGGCGGCGATGGTACGGGCAAAAGCCCCGGTTCGACGCTGGCCGGAAAATATCGCCCCATCATCATCGCCAGCGAAATGGGGCCATGGCGGCTCCGGCGCGGCGGCTTTACCGGTTCGCTTGGCCGCGACGGGATCAACACCTATCGCCTTGTCGAACGCGGCGACGCCGATACGGCCTTTATCACCCTGACCAACCCCGGGCTTTTCCGCGATCCGAACGGCCGCCTTCTGTTCAGCCAGAAAGGCCGCTGGACGATCCGGTTGAAAGGCAATGCACCGGGGGTTCAGTTGCGCCTGGGCGATGGCACCATCATCCCCTTTTCGAAACGGAGCGGCAGTGGATCGCCAGGTCTTGGCTCGTCGCTGTTCGACATGCCCAAGGCAGCGCTGGCGCCCCTTAGCGGCAAGGCCGACGCCACCGACGTCCAGGTCGCGTGGCAAGATGACGCTGGCAAATGGGCGCTTTTCCAAGGCGTCGGACGAAATCCAAAACCGGTGACATTCACGCTGGGCCAGCTTCGCGAGGCAATCGCCTGGTCCACGGTTCCGCGCCCCGAATGAAGGCCGACACGGACATGAGAACCGCAAACCCGCCACTGCCCGCGCCCATCGCAACAGGGAGAAGAATGATGACCAAGCGTTCGAGCCGCCGCCTGCCCGCCCTGATTTTCGCGATGACGATGATCGCGGCGGCACCGGCCCATTCGCAAACGGGCGGCCTGGAAGAGCTGGTCGAGGGGCCGGCGGTTTCGCCCGACGCGCTCGCGGCATCCGAAGCGCGGGCGAAAGCCTGGTTCGCAAACGCCGATGTCCAGGCGCTCAAGGCGCGTGCCGATGCTGGCCATGCGGATGCGCAGGTCGCGTTCGCCGACAAGATCCGCGACGATCTGCTGGACGAAGCCTGGTCGCGCGAAAAGATCCAGCAGCAGATGCTGAAATATTACGGGCTGGCGATGGCGCAGAACAATGGGCTGGCCTTTGCAAGGTTGGGGGAAATCGCCGAATTGCCCAATCTCAGCTGGAAAATGAAGCGATCGCGCAATCGCAGCGAGGCAATCGCCCATTATGAAAAGGGCGCGGCCCTGGGCAATCGCGAGGCGATCGCAGGCTTGCTGCGGATCGCGATCGATCCCAGCTACTGCAGCGTGTGCGAGGACAAGGGCGAGCTGAAATTCGATTACAAGAAACTCGTGGCGGCGGGACTGGGCGATCAGGACCGCGGTGCGCAATCGCTGGCCTATCGCAAGGAAAAGTCCGAAGTGCTTGCCAGGGCCATCGCCTATGCCACGCCCGTTCGATTGCGGCCGGGCGATGCCGCGGCGCATCTGTTGGCGGCAAAATATCTGACCGGGGTGCAATATCCCTGGCGGGCCGGGGTCGGAATCAGCCAGCCGCAATCGTCCGGCTGGCAGGCATTGGCCGGCGACTTTCTGTTGCCGCGCGACACGTCAAAGGCGATCAAGATACTGACCGAATTGTCGATGCGCGGCGACAATCTCGCGAGCCGCAAGCTCGCCTCGCTCTATTTCACCGGCAAGAATGACGATGGCGGCGCGCTGCTGCGCGATCTCGACAAATATATCTTCTACATGGACCGCGCGGTGAAAAATGGCAGCGTGCTGGCCGCCAACGACCTTGGCTTTGAACTGCTGTCGGGTCGAACCCTGCCCGCCGACCATGCGCGCGGTTTCGAATATATCGCCAAGGCCGCGCTCCAGGGATATGGCCCGGCCGAGCTGTCCGCTGGCTATGCCCTGCGCGACGGGCGCGGCGTGGCCAAGAATGAAGCGCAGGCGCTGGAGATGTTCAAGCGCGCCGCCGACCATGGCGAGATCGACGGGGCCGTGCAGGCGGCGGCCATGTACCGCGCCGGGCGCGGAACGACCAGCGGCCGGGTCGAAGTGCCCAATGCCTATGCCTATGAAAAGAAAGCCGAAGCGATGCGAAAGCTGACGCCCGCAATGGCAGATTTGGTCCGCCGCGCGAATCGCGACAAGTTTGAATAGACGGCGCTTGTCGCGGCGCCCAAGCGGGCCCTTGTTCGTCGCCCCTTTTTTGTCGTCCCCTTCGTATCGCGCACCTGATGGGCTTCGCCCTCGATCGCGGGAGCCAATTGACAGCCCGCTTTGTCCGTCGCCAGCGCCAATGTTCGATCCTATCCATCCACGGCGGCGCACGCGCCGTCGTGAACTCCCCGAAGCGATCAGGGCGGTAGGCGAGATTTCTCGATCGCACGTTGCAGAACATCGATGACGGCCGGATTGTCGCATTGGGTGACGTTGAAGCGCATGAAGCCGGCCGCCGCCTGAGATGCGCTGAACACATTGCCGGGCGCCAGGACGATATTATCCGCGAGGGCCGCGCGCGCCACGTCGGCGGAATCGCACCCTTTGGGAAGGCGGCACCAGAGATAGAATCCGCCGCGCGGCATCAGCCACGGCTCGATCCCTACCGGCTGCAGCTTCGCCGCCGTTTCGCGGCGCATTCGCCCGAGACGTCGGCGCATATCCTCCATATGCTTGCGATAGCCGCCGCTTGCCAGAACATTGGCGATCACTTCGGCGGCGACCGGACTGGGGCCACCAAAGCTCGTCGCGACCTGCAGATCGAGAAGGTCCGAAATCCAGTCCGGGCGTGCCGCGATATAGCCACAGCGCACCGACGCCGACAAAGTTTTCGAAAAGCTGCCGATCCGAATGACGTGATTGAGCCCGTCGAGCGCCGCCAGCCGAACCGAAGCGTCGGGTTCGAAATCGGCGAATATGTCATCTTCCACGATGATGAGACCATGAGCGGCTGCCACGTTCAAAAGACGATGGGCAACCGGCGCCGCGAGGGTCGCCCCCGTCGGGTTGTGCAGCGCCGAATTGGTGAGATAAAGCCGCGGGCGTTCCGCCGCGACGATGGCCTCGAACGCCGCGATATCCGGTCCCGACGGCGTATATGGCACGCCGGCGACCTTCACTTGATGAGCCCGCAACAAGGCCCGAAAATTGAAATAGCAGGGATCGTCGACCAGCACGGTATCGCCGGGACGAAGGAGGAAGCGGCAGACGAGGTCGACCGCTTGCGTTCCCGATGCCGTCAGTATGAGCTGGTCGGGCGATAGCGCAATCCCGTCTTCGGCAAATCGACCCATCAGGATGCGGCGCAGCGTGACCGATCCGCGCGCGCTGCCATAGTCCGACAGCATGGCATCGTCGGCCCGCGCGATCGATCGCAAAGCCCGGCGCAGAGCCTGTTGCGGCATCCAGTCGGGCGGCAGCCAGCCACAGCCGGGCTTGAGCGCGGCGGGATCGGCGTCAAGCGATTGGTGCGACACCCAGAACGGATCGACCGCGCGCTCGGTCGGGGCCAGCTTTTCCGCCAGCGCAAAAGGCGAAAGCGCCGCCGCGGTGACATAGAAGCCCGATCCTTGCCTTGCCCTTACCAGCCCTTCGGCCGCGAGCCGGTCATAGGCTTCGACGACCGTGGACGGCGAAACGCCCATCGTCGCAGCGAAGGCGCGAATGGACGGCAGACGATCGCCGGGGCCAAGCGCGCGACTGGCGACCTTGATCCGGATCGCCTTCATGACATCGATGGTCCGCGTTCCCCTGCGGCCGATGGGCTGGCCCGTGATGCTCAAGTGTATGACCTCCTTTACCAATACAGTTTGGCATGATTGTATTGATTTGTACCTGATTGAGCGAGCCGAAATCGTCCATCCCGCGCCGGGAAAGCGAGATGTGATGGACAAGGAAAGATCATCGGCGAACGGATGGGGCAGCGGGATGCTCGGCGTCATTATTTTCAGCGGCTCGCTGCCCGCGACGCGCGTGGCGGTGGCCGACTTCTCTCCGCTTTTTCTGACCTCTGCGCGTGCCGTAATCGCCGCGTTTCTGGGAGGATTGCTGCTCATGGCCCTTCGCCAGGCACGCCCCGAGCGGAGCGACATGCTGCCGCTGGCCATCGTCGCCATCGGGGTCGTGGTCGGTTTCCCGCTGCTGTCCGCGCTCGCACTTCGGCACGTCACGTCGGCGCATTCGATTGTGTTCATCGGCCTTTTGCCGCTTGCAACCGCCATGTTCGGCGTGCTGCGCGGCGGGGAACGGCCCAAGCCGCTGTTCTGGCTGTTCTCGTGCATGGGAAGCGGAACGGTCGCGGCCTTCGCAATGTCGGGCGGCGGGTCGGGGTCGCAGACGGGCGATCTTTTGATGATCGCCGCCATCCTGCTTTGCGGGCTCGGCTATGCGGAAGGGGCGAAGCTCTCGCGCCGCCTTGGCGGGTGGCAGGTCATATCATGGGCGCTGCTGTTGTCGGCCCCGATAATGCTGCTGACGACGACGATGACGCTCCCGACATCATGGGGCGATATCGGCCCGCCCGCCTGGATCGGCCTCGCCTATGTCTCCATATTCTCGATGCTGGTCGGTTTCGTCTTCTGGTATCGCGGCCTCGCACTTGGGGGGATCGCGGGCGTCGGACAATTACAGTTGCTTCAACCCTTCTTCGGCCTGGCGCTGGCGGGCTGGCTGCTGGGCGAACCGGTCGCGTGGACGATGATCGCGGCCACCGGCCTGATCATCATCTTCGTGACCTTTGCGAAACGATGGGCGTGATGCGGACCGCCTTTTTCGGGAAACGCGGCCATGCCGCCGTCCCGCCCCCGGCGATTCACTCCGCCGCGGACAGGCAGCGCCCCTCCCAATCCTTCAACAGTCCGCCCAGCACCTCGAGCGGCATCGAGCCGGAGAGCACGGCGTCGTGCCAGGCTTTCAGGTCGAAACGGGAGCCCAGGACCCGACGCGACTGCGCGAGGAGACGTTTGAACTCGCTGTGGCCAACCTTGTATCCGCACGCCTGACCCGGCAGGACGCAATAACGATCGACTTCGCCCTGCGCGGAAACGAGGGGCATTCCGACGGTCGAAACCATATAGTCGACCGCCTGCTGGCGTCCCCAGCCCATCGCATGGATTCCCGTGTCGGCGACGATCCGGGCCGCACGCAACAGCAGCGCCTGTTGCAACCCGATGCGCCCGAACGGATCGTCGTCGTACAGGCCCGCCTCCTCCGCCAGTTCCTCCGCATAGAGCGCCCAGCCTTCCGAATAGGCGGCGAAATAGAAATGCTGGTTGATGGCGGGCACGCCCTGTGTCCGCTGCGTCACCGCAGAATTCCACAGATGGCCGGGAATGGCTTCATGAAAGGCAAGCGTGGGAAGCGCGTATCGGGGCCAGGCCGCAGTGTCGCGCAGATTGATGTAAAAGGCGCCAGGGCGCCGGTTATCGGCGCTGCCCGGAACAGCATAAGCGGCGACCGAGCCCAGTTCATTGGCCTTGGGCACGCGCAGAATTTCGATCGGGGCGGCTGGCACATCGTTGAAATAGTTCGGCATCCTTGCCCGGACATCGGCCAACAATCGTTCCAGATCGGCGATGATCCGGGCGCGGCCGATATCGTCGTTGGGATAGACCTGCGCCGGATGCGTGTTGAGCGCCACCAATCGCTCGGCAACGCTGCCCCGCGTCATCCCCTGCGCGCGCAGCAGGACATCGATCTTTGCCCCGAGTTCGGCGACCTCGGCCACCCCGACCCGATGGACATCCTCGACCGATGCCGCCGTCGTCACGTGCATTCGAAGCGCGGCGGCATAGAATTCGCCTCCGCCCGGCCGTCGCCCCAGCGAAGCCTGGTCGGTCGCGCGGGCCCTGAGTTGCAAGAGCAAGGCATGCTGGCGGTCGAGCGCGGCAGCCAGCGGCCCCTCCACAATGCGCGTCGCCCGCCGCTCCCAGTCGCCCGCCAGATTGTGTTCGGCCGTGCGGCGCACAAGCGAGGCGACGAGATCGGATTGACGCCCCCGCTGCGCGCGCAGCCGACCGGCCTGCGCGATGGTGAGGTCGAGGATGAAGTCCGGCGCAATCATCCCGCGATCCGCGTCGGCGGCCGCCATATCGCACTCGACGGCGACAAGGCGGGCGAAATCGGCCAGCCGTTCCAAATAGGCATCGGCATCGGCAGCGGTTTCGATCCCATGCTGTTGCGCCAGGATGAGTGGGACGTTCTGATAGCTGCCGCTGATCTGGTTGATCACATAAGGGGTCGGCCAATTGTCGATCGTGCCGAAACCTGCGGATCCCAGATCCGCCGCTCGTTCGGCCGCCCAGATCACCGTGTCGAGGTGATAGGGGTCCGCGCCGCCGAGGCTGCTGCGATCAAAACCTCGCAATCGGGGAAGCGCATCGATCAGCGCCTGTTGCGCGCCCAGACGATTATCGGGGCCAGAGGCTTTCCACCGGGCCTTGAGGGCCTGACGTTCCCCGACATCGAGCCCCAGCGCCGTGGCGATGGCAGGATCGAAATCCATCATGCGGCCAAACACATCGTCGAGCAGGGATATCAGCCGCTTCCCACCGCCCGGTTCTTCCGGGGCTATCGCGAAAGCCGGTCGAACCGTGCAACAGGCCGCAACGGCGGCGGCAGATGTCAAGAAATGGCGGCGGCTTTCCATGGAGAATCCCCTGACGCATTGGCAAATGATCGGAGCTTGCCTCACTTCAGGACGTTTCACGTTGAACGAATCCGCCATCCTGTTCCGAAAAATGGCATCGATTTGTCCTGGCGCGTGGGAAGCCATCGGCCGCCCCGGCAGCGACAGTCATCGCCTTTATCCAGCGACCGCCCCGTCCGCGGCATAATAGGCCCCGGGGGTTGCCCCGGTCGCCTTGCGAAACATGGCGATAAAATTGCTGGGGGATGAAAAGCCCAGATCATAGGCGATCGTCGTGACCGCTTGTCCGGCAGCCAGGCACTCGACCGCCTTGTGCAACCGCACCTGGGCCCGATACTGGGAAAAGGTCGTATGCGCGTCGGACCGGAACTCGCGCGCCAGCGTTCGGGGCGACACGCCAAGCTCGCTCGCCCAATCGCCGAGCGTTCTACCGTCCGATGGATTATCGTACAGCGCGGCCTGAATGGCGATCAGTCGCGTGGACCGCAGGGTGGGCAGGTGGAGCGGTGCCGGCGTTCGTACCGCGATCTCGTCGACGATCACCCTTTCGATATTGGCGATATGCCGATCGGACCGCGTCCCCGGCGCGGCCAAGGCCAGCAAGGCCGCGCGCAGAAGGTCGGACACGACGACGATCCCGGCTTCCTGCGGCACGCGATCCAGAACCGCTCCGCCGCAATAGGCGCTGTACATTTCGAGACCGAATGGCGTTTCGACATCGTGCCGCATATCGGCAGGAAGCCAGCAGCCCCGATGCGGCGGGACGATCCACGTCCCCCGTTCCAGATGGATCGTCAGAACCCCGTGCGCGGGATAGATAAGCTGCGCCCGCGCGCAGCCGTGCCAGCCGCTTCGATATCCGGGCGGATAGACGGTGCGGCAAATGTCGATTCCCATGGCTGTTCGCTTTGCCGTCCAGAAAAATCCGATGTCCGTTCCGAACCATTTTTTGGCACGATATCCTCTATCGGACAATCCGGCCTGGCTGGATGATCTGCGGAATTCGTGAAAAGCCGCACAGGATAATGACAGTGACAATCGCACAAACCGGCCCGGCCGCAATCCGCCCGCATGTCCGTTACAAGAATGATCTGGTCGCCGCGATCATGGATCGCACCCCGGCTTCCGTCCTCGATATCGGATGCGGCGAAGGACAGTTGATCGACACTTTGCAAAAGCGCGGCATCGCCCGGTGCACCGGGATCGAGGTCGATCCCGAAACCGTCCGATCGGCGACCGGCGCGGGGCTCGACGTCCGGCTCGGCCGCGCGGAACAACTCCCGTTCGAAGACAAGGCGTTCGATGTCGTGGTCCTCGATTATGTCGCCCATCACCTGGAGTTTCTGGGCTGTGCGCTGTCGGAGGCCGCCAGGGTCGCGAAGCAGGCGGTTCTCATCCTCGATCCCTGGTTCGACACCGCATTGCCGTCACAGCAGGTCGCGCGCGATTTCGACAATTGGTTCAAGCATCTCGACCGCCGACTGGGCATGGTCCACTTTCCGGTGATCGACACCGCGACATTGGCGACGGCGTTCGCGGGACCGGAGCGATGGCAAATCGATGTGGGCTATCGCCTTGTCCACCAGGGCATATCGATCGACGTCATGGAAGGACGGGCGCGGGGCCGATTGGCCGAGGCCGGATGCACCGACAATCTGGCGCACGAACTGGCTCCGCTGCTCGACCGTGCCCGCCTGCACGGCGTCACGGAGGATGGTGCGGTGCTGTTCTGCGCCGACCGTTCCCGCTGATCACGCCGGAAGCCGATCCGCATGGCCCGCCCATGGAGCCGAGATTTGTCCGCGCTCTAGCCGCTGGTGGTCATGGCGGCCGCCTCGTCCACAAGCCAATCCGCGACTTTCCGGACCGCCGCGTTGGTCTCGCCCTTTCTGATCAGCAGATGATGGCGAAAGCCCGGGATCGCGGGACCGAATGGCTGAACGAGTTGTCCGGCCGCCAGCTCATCCCGGACCAGTGCGAGGCTGGCCAGCGCCACCCCCTGCCCGGCAACGGCCGCCTGGATGGCATGGCTTTCATCCGAGAAACGAAGCTCGGGCGGGTCCGCCGGCGGCGCCGATCCGGCCGCGGCGAACCAGCGCGACCATGTCGGATTGTCGGGGTGACGCCGGCGCCATTCGAAATCGATCAGCGGCCGATGGGCCAGATCCTCCGCGCTCCCGATCCCCAACAGGGGGTTGAACACGGGTGCGAAACGATCCGCGAACAAGGGCAGGACCGCAAAGTCCGGATAGGGGCCCTCTCCGTAGCGGATCGCGATATCCATCCCCGCGGAATCGATGTTGACCACTTCGTCGGAAGCCTGGAGCTGGAGATCGATATCGGGCTGTAGCTGCCGAAATCGGCCGACGCGCGGCACGAGCCAGCGCGCGGTGAAGGCAACCGTTGCGGAAATGGAAACCTGCGTCCGCGCCCGTCGGCGCTGCAATCGGCCGATCACCTCGGCGAAGGCGTCGAAGCCATCCCTCAGCACCGGATAGAGCTGTGCCCCGGCGTCGGTCAGGGCCACCCGGCGCACGTGACGCTCGAAAAGCGCAAGACCGACATGTTCCTCCAGCGCGCGAATCTGGTGACTGATCGCGGTCGGCGTCACCGAAAGCTCGTCCGCCGCACGCTTGAAGCTTCCGTGGCGCGCCGCCGCTTCGAAAGCTCGCAATGCCGACAGAGATGGAAGGCGCCGCGCCATAGATGAATCCAAATAACCTATCGAGTGAAAATTCGACGTTTGTCGCCATTCAATAATCGTAACATAAGCAGATTACCAACCCCGCAAAAGTGAAATCATTTCACCACAGGCGGTTCATGAATGGAGTAACAAGATGAATCTGGAACGCGTCATCACCACGCCCGACACCTATGCCCCCTTCCTGCTGTCGCAAGGCATCAAGTTCGGCAATCTGCTCTTCATCTCCGGACAGGCGGGTTCAGGCGAAGACGGCAAGATCGTGGACGGCGGCTTCCGCGCCCAGGGCGAGCAGGCCTTCGCCAATCTGCGCCGGGCGCTCGAAGCGGGCGGATCCAGTCTCGACGATGTTATCAAGGTCACGATCTTCGTTACCGACATGGGCAATTTCAAGGATGTCGTCGAACTGCGCCGCGCTCATTTTTCCGCGCCCTATCCCGCCGACACCATCGCCGAGGTGAAAGCGCTCTATAATCCGGACGTCATGATCGAGATCGAAGCCATTGCCGCGGTCCGCGATGCGGGAGCCGCGTGACATGACCGCCGCAGCAACAGTCGCGACAAGCGCGGCCACGGACCGCCTGTTCGACCCGATGAAAATCGGCTTGCTGGGACTGAAGAACCGGCTGGCCGTCGCCCCCATGACCCGCGTCAGCGCGACCGAGACGGGCCATGCCACGGCCCGGATGGGTGATTATTACAACAGTTTCGCCGAAGGCGGTTTCGGGCTCATCATTACCGAGGGGCTTTACACCGACCAGAGCTTTTCGCAGGGCTATCTGTTCCAGCCCGGCGTCGCGGACGCGGCGCAGCGAGATGGCTGGGCGCCGATCGTCGAGCGCGTTCATGCCAGCGGCGCGCACATGATCGCGCAGCTTATGCATGCGGGCGCGCTGTCCCAGGGCAATCGATTCCGCGCCGATACACGCGGCCCGTCGGCGGTCCGCCCGTCCGGCGAGCAAATGGCCTTTTACCGCGGATCGGGGTCATATCGGATGCCGTCGGAAATGTCGCGAAGCGAGATTGACGAAGCAATCGCCGGCTTCGCCGCCGCGGCGGTCCGGGCGCGCGAGGCCGGCTTTGACGGCGTCGAGATACATGGCGCCAATGGCTATTTGCTGGACCAGTTTTTGACCGAAGGCGTCAATCGGCGCACCGACGCCTATGGCGGGGCGGTAGCCGAGCGGCTGCGCATCACGCTCGAGACCGCCGAAGCGGTTCGCGCGGCGGTCGGCCAGGACTTCATCGTCGGGGTGCGCAGCTCGCAGGGCAAGGTCAATGACTTCCTCTACAAATGGCGAGGAGCGGATGAGGCCGCCGAGATTTACGGCCTGCTGGGACAGGCCCCGATCGATTATATCCACACGACCGAGTTCGAGGCGTGGCAGCCAGCCTTTGAAAGCGGCGCCAGCCTCGCCAGCCTGGCCAAGCGCCACAGCGGCTTGCCGGTCCTCGCGAACGGATCGCTTCACGATCCCATGCGGGCCGCGCAGTTGATCCTCGACCACGGGGTGGATGCGGTTACACTCGGCCGCGGCGCCCTGACGCACGCCGACTGGCCGCGGCGTACCGCGAGCGGCACCGGGATCGCCGAGTTCGACCGCCGCATCCTGTCGCCGCTGGCCGACCTGGACAATGCCGACCGCATTCGCGCGGAGGGCTGAACGGGCATCGGCGCTTTCATCCCATGGGATGAGGGCGCCGCGCCTTTTGGGAACAAAATTGCCCTTGGTCCGGTCGGCAAAGGCATTTTTGCGTGCCACTCCCTGCGACGTTTGACAGCGGGCGCGTGCCCCTTCCCTTTCCTTAGGCCGCGATCATGCAGGCGGCGCCGAGCAATGCGCCAGCACGACACGCCACCCCCGCGCATCCCGGTGCCAGACGCGCGAATAGGCGAAGCGCCCGGAGAAGGCCGCCCCATTGTAAAGGCCCCTTAGATCGGCGGTCAGGCAGACTGTGGCGCTGTCGCCCCGCACGCGGATGACGGGTGGCGCCATGGCATCGATTGTCTCGATCCGAAGCAGGCCCGATCGATGGACTGCAAGGTCTTGATCCTTCGACAGACGATTCCCCGCGTGATCGGTAAAGCACAGCGTGTCGTCGAGCAGATCGTCGAGCGCCGCAACGTCGCTGGTCAGCATGGCGGTACGCAGCCTGGCTTCGGCGTCGACGATTGCATCATGGTCGTGCACTATGAAAACTCCCAAGTCCGGTGGCGAAAGATCGGCTGCTCCACGGTCGGGGCCATGCCCCGCGCATGTCAAGACCGGGCCCGATGGGTGCGCGCAGATGTTGATGAAAGGATCGGCCCACCGGTATAAATCCCGCGTCTGCAACAGGTTAGGTTCGGGAAGGTTGGCCCGCCCCCCGCTTGGCGGGTCTTTCCGTCACCGAGATGGCTTCCATGGCGGTTATGCGGGCTATTTTGCCGATCCTGACGGGCATCTCTGGGAAATCGCCTTTGCCGATCCTGACGGGCATCTCTGGGAAATCGCCTGGAATCCCCAGATGCTGCCGGTGGACTGACCCGCCGCGGATGCGGGCCTGATGGTCGTGACCGGATCAAGAGCGCGATCGGGCGCCGCGCTCAGGGCAATGCCGATGGGTTAAGGATCGGGCGCGCGCCGTATCGACGCGCCCCACCCTCTGACCGGATCGCGCGCCGGGCGCGTGTCCCGAAGCTCATTCGACTGGCGGCAGTTTTGCAGGTAATTCCATGCCGGGTTCCCATCCGCTCTTGTCGAGGATCGCCCGTACATCGCTGAGTTCGATGATATCCCGAAGCGCCTGCCGTTTGTCCCTGGCGTTCAGATAATAGGATTTGCAGATTCTGTAGCCCACCCAATAGCCGAGATCGCCGGGCGTCTCCTTGGTTCCAAACCCGTTGTACACCCATTTCGAGCCCATCGCGGTCGCATCGATGTCGCGCAGGAACTGGGCCTCTATCTCCTTCTCCCGCCCCTTTGTCACGTCCGCGAAATGTTGGTACGCGACCGAACCCGACGTCAGTTCGGCGACGAATTCAGCGCCGCCTTCCATCAGTGCGGCAAGCAAGACCGACGCATCGTCGTTCACTTCCTCAGCCCGGGGTTGCTGCACATGGGCATATTCATGGGCAATCACGTGCACGAACCGGTCCTCTACATTCGGATTGGGCACCGTCCAGGCGCACAAGGCCTCGACACCGATGTAAGCCCCCGAGGGATTTCCGACACCCACCGGCTTTCCATGCCCGATTACGAGATGGAGAGGCGCCATGCGCGCGTCCGCGTAGGAACGGCGCAGTTCGGCAAGAGCCTTTTGCAAGCGCACGCGCACTGGCGGGATCGCTGCCGCGCATTCGCGCGCATTGACGTAGAGCGCGGGATCCGACCGCAATCTGCGGGCGATACTTTCTGCGGAGACACGGCGCAGCTTTGCAAATTCAGCCAGCCCGCGGGTGCCCGGATCGAAATATTCGCGCTGCAGCGTCGCCGCGTCGGGCGCTCCGCCATGCGCATCATAAACCGAAAAAAATCGTTCGATATCTTGCGTTTCCACGTTGGGTTCCTGGCCGGCCACCGGCGCGGCCCATGCCAAGGCGGCAGCCGTCGCAACCATCAATCTGCTCAAGCCCATTTCCTTTCAACCGAAACGGCAGCACGCATCGGACGGCGCCCTTGCCCTATTTCCCTTGCCCCATTTTCGCGCGCAAGACCGCCTATCGTCACCCAAGGGGCGGGGCCGCCAGCGCGCAGCCCCGGCAAACCGAAGAATATGGCGACAAGCGCGCCCGGTCGCCTGGCCCCTTTCACAGCCGCAACATGACAGGCCGCAAACCCGAGCGCAATATGAACATCCTGATTTCAGGCGATGATTTCAGGGCGCAATGGAGCCGATCGATCGCCAGCCACTCTGCCGCTCCGCGCCGTTCAGCCAAGCGTGGAGGATGATCCCGACCGGCGTGGCAATCGTGAGGGCTGGGGCTGGTTCAGCACGCTGCGCATCGCGATGCTTGAATGGATACGCTCGACGCCGGGCAAGCGCGACAGGATATTCTTGTGAATTTCCTCGTAGGTGGCAGCGCTCGACGCCGACGCACGGAGCAGATAGTCGGCGTCACCGGTCATCAGATAGCATTCCTCAATCTCCGGATGCTGGCGCACCGCCTCTTCGAACCGGTTGAGATAGGCCTCTGTCTGCCGTTCCAGCGTAATTCGCACGATGGCGATGACGCCCGCCTCCTCCGGCGCGGCTATGATCGCGGTATAGCCCCGAATGATGCCGCGCGCCTCGAGATTGCCGACCCGTCGCAGACAGGCCGATGGCGACAGGCCCACTTCGGCCGCAAGTTCGCTGTTCGGAATTCGCCCATTGAGGCGCAGCAGGCGGACGATGTTACGGTCGATCGAATCCATGATGCAATATCATTCCAATTGGGCAGACGATCATTGCAATAGGGAGTGAATTTCCGCGTTTCAATTCATTCATCGCACAAATATTCGAATGATGTTCGGCTATGGATATCCCATCCACCTGGGGGAAACAGCCATATGCATGATCGCAGAATAATCCATGAAAGCGGGCGTCTTCGGATCGACCTTGGCGCGATCGTGCAAAATTACCGCATGGTGGCCATGCGCAGCGCCCCCGCCACGGTCGGTGCGGTCGTCAAGGCCGACGCCTATGGCCTTGGCGCCGTACAGGTCGCCAGAACGCTGCGCGAAGCGGGATGCCGGCTGTTCTTCGTCGCGCATCTCGACGAAGCACTGCACCTGCGTACCGCCCTGTCCGCCGACGATCGCATCATCATCCTGAACGGCCTGCCTCCGGGAACCGAAGCGCTGTGCGCGGCTTCTCGGTTCGTTCCGGTCCTCAACTCGCTCGATCAGGCCCGCCGCTGGCGCGATGCCGCCGACGCGGCGGGGCGCAGCCTGCCCGCCGTGCTTCAGGTCGACAGCGGCATGTCCCGGCTGGGGCTGGCGCCCGAAGACCTCGCGGTGCTTGCCGGCGACGAACTGTTCGACGCAGCGGTCGATCTGGCCATGCTGATGAGCCACCTTGCCTGCGCCGACACCCCGGACCATCCCGCCAACCGCGATCAGCTCGCCCGCTTCGAGGCCGCTGCCTCGCTGTTCCCCGATGTCTCGCGCACGCTCGCCAATTCGGGCGGCGCCTTTCTGTCGCCCGCCTTTCATGGCGACATCGTGCGCGCAGGGATCGCACTGTATGGCGGCGCCCCCCATGATGGCGCGCCGAACCCGATGCAGCCCGTCGTCGGCCTCGACGCGCGGGTGATCCAGCTTCGCACCGTGCCCGCCGGATGCGGCATAGGCTATGGCCACGACCATCGCTGCACACAGGACAGCCGCATCGCGACCATCGGGGTGGGCTATGCCGACGGCCTGCCGCGCACGCTGGGCAATCGCGGCGCGGCGTGGCTGGGCGACGTCCGCCTGCCGATCGTCGGCCGGGTATCGATGGACAGTATCACGCTGGACGTCACCGCGCTGCCGCCGGGGCGCCTGCAACCCGGCGACTGGGTCGAGTTGATCGGCCCGCGCCAGCCCGTCGACGCCCTTGCACGCGATGCGGGGACGATATCCTATGAGATACTGACCAGCCTCGGCACCCGTTATCACCGAAGCTATCGGGCCGCAGACGCCGGGCACCAGGCGAGGGCGGCATGAAGGTCGTCGTCCTGGGCAGCGGCGTCATCGGCGTCACATCGGCCTGGTATCTTGCGCAGGCCGGGCATGAGGTCGTCGTCCTCGACCGCCAACCCGGCCCCGCGCTGGAAACCAGCTTTGCCAATGCCGGCGAAATCTCGCCCGGCTATGCCTCGCCCTGGGCGGCGCCCGGCATCCCGCAAAAGGCGATCCGCTGGTTGCTGATGCACCATGCCCCCCTGATCCTGCGCCCGCAGGTCGATAGGGAGATGCTCGGCTGGCTGGTCGCGATGCTGCGCAACTGCACCAGCGCACGCTATGCGATCAACAAGGCACGGATGGTCAGGCTTGCCGAATATAGCCGCGACCGGCTGATCGCGCTGCGCGCCGACACCGGCATTTCCTATGACGAGCGGATGCTGGGGACATTGCAGCTGTTCCGCACCCAAAAGCAACTCGACGGCACCGCCAAGGATATTGCGGTGCTGCGCGCGGGCGGTGTCCCCTTTGAGCTGCTCGACCGTGACGCCTGCGTCGCCGTCGAGCCAGGCCTTGCGGGCGCACGCGACAAGATCATGGGGGGCTTGCGCCTGCCCGGCGACGAGACCGGGGACTGTTTCAAGTTCACGGAAGCACTCGCGGCGATGGCCGCCGAACGGAGCGTTACCTTTCGCTATGGCGAGACGATCCGCGCATTCGCGGTGGAAAACGGACGGATCGCCGCCGTCGACACCGACGCGGGCCGGATCACCGCCGACCGCTATGTCGTCGCGCTCGGCAGCCATTCGGCCGCGATGCTCCGTCCGCTCGGCCTCAAGCTGCCGGTTTATCCCGTGAAGGGCTATTCGATCACCGTACCGATCGTCGACGCAGTCCGCGCGCCCGAATCCACGCTGATGGATGAAAGCTACAAGATCGCGATCACCCGCCTTGGCGACCGCATCCGGGTTGGCGGGATGGCCGAGATTTCGGGCTATAACAACGCGCTGCCCGAACGGCGCCGCGCGACGCTGGCCCATTCGCTGACCGACCTGTTCGACGGCGCGGGCGATGTCGCCGCCGCAAGCTATTGGTCGGGGCTGCGCCCGATGACGCCGGACGGAACCCCGGTCATCGGCGCCACCCCCTATGACAATCTGTTCCTCAACACCGGGCACGGCACGCTGGGCTGGACGATGGCATGCGGGTCGGGCCAGCTGATCGCGGACCTGGTGAGCGGCGCGACCCCCGATATCGAAGCTGACGATCTTTCCATCACCCGTTACGGCGGACGCTGATCCGTCAATATTTCATCGCAAGAAAGGAAATGACATGACCATTACCCGTATCGACGCCGGAGCGCGCATGAGCCAGGCCGTCATCCACGGCGACACCGTCTATCTCGCCGGGCAGGTCGGCGCCCCCGGGGAAAGCGTGACCAAGCAGACCCAGGCGATCCTCGAGCAGATCGAACAGCTGCTTGCCAAGGCCGGTTCCGAAAAGGCAAAGATCCTGTCGGCCACGATCTGGCTCGCCGACATGGCCGACTTTGCGGAAATGAACGCGGTCTGGGACAATTGGGTCGGCGGACGCGATGCCCCCGCCCGCGCAACCGGCGAAGCCAAGCTCGCTACCCCGGATTATAAGGTCGAAATCATCGTCATCGCGGCGCGCTGATCGAAAAACTGATATCAGGCAGCGGCGTTCGCGCCGCTGCCGCTTATCTTGCACGCGGACGCGCGCCCTCTTTTTTGCATTCCGCAAGTTTACGGCGGCCCATTTTCGAAAATGCTTCAGCTCGCGCCGAGTTTGGCGCGCGCCCTGCGTTTCCCTATTCTTAATCGTCCAAGATTATGATCGACGCCTGAAGGGACGCGCGCCGATGTATCAATTGTTCTCGCTTGTCTTGGTCGATTGGCTTTTGCCCAATCCTGAGAAAGACACGCCTGTCCGGTGGCTGGCGCGAATAGCGCTACTCGTCCTGGTCGCACTGACATTCACGTCCTTTCGCTGAAACATATGAAGGCATTCGTGAAGCGCTTGGAGATGGTGCGCCGGACCTGGTGTCAGTTTCCGGCTTGGCGTGCCCCGATCGGAGCAGGCCAAGTTTCTGGTCCGGAAAGAGATTCCGCCGGAGTTAAAAAGCCAAGAGCCGAGTGAGGACGGCTAACGTTGCAGTCCTTCCTCCATGCCTCGATCAGGCGTCTTAGGAACCCTTTAGATATACCCATATATCCCCCACCGGCGGGGAGCGATCTATGTCCCTAAATCCTGACTAATTGCCCCGGTCCGGAAAATCCCACATTTCCGAGACTTTCAGAGAACCCTGCCAACGTCGGATTACAGGGGTCTGTCCCCGTCATATGCTTCGGTCATGATGGACCTAATCCCGTGCCTGGAAGCCCACAATAGCTTATCAGCGTGGGCGCAGTTCTTTAGCGCTATGCTGGCGTTGGTCGTCACATTGGGCTTGTAACGGTTTTGCGCCGGTCACCTATTTTACTATGCGACCTTGGCTTCGAACGCGAGGGGGCTGATGCTGCCCGGATATGAATGACGCCAACGGCTATTGTAGAACCCGTCGATGTAATGGAAGATGGCAGCCTCAGCCTGACGCCTTGTTGGCCAACTCTCCGATGGACATATTGAACTGATCTGCCCCCTTCTGAGTGGTCCAAAATTGATGATATTTTGGACGACGAAGGAGATATAGAATGCCGAGCAAAAAGCATCGCCCGGAAGAGATTATCGGCAAGCTACGTGAGGCGGAGGTTG
>NZ_JAXMPB010000001.1:0-612896 GCF_034380315.1 Sphingopyxis sp. | reverse complement strand
CCCCCGCCGAGATCGCCGGCCAATGGTCCTGGGGGCATGCCCCCAGGACCATTGCCATCCCATCAATCAACCATCATGAAGGAGCCGGACTCTACCTCTGACTGGTAACAATCAGGGGAGCACGTCAAGGGGAGCACGTCAGTTCTTGACGATGGCTTTCGCTTGCCCTGCATCGCGCGGTGCGGCGCAGGGCGCCCGCCAGAAATGAAGCTGCGCGATGATGACTGTCGCCCGCTCGTCGTCGCAATCTGTGTTCGTCAGTGAATGAGAGTACCACCCAGAAGCATCCTGGAACGTGCTCGGGCGAGCGTGCGCTTTCACCAAATCATGATGAAAGCGCGTGCATCAAAGGATGGCAGAGGGTTTAGTTTCCGGGGCGGTGGCGCTTGTTCAAGTCACCCATCATCTCACGGGTTGCCTCGGTGCGGGCGCGTCGCTGTTCAGGGGTCAGGCACACCTTCTTGCGTACGATGCGGCTCGACAAATCTTTCTCATAGCGGCAGATAAGTTTCGGCTTTTCGCCTTCGTTCTGCTCCGTTCCGGTAGCGCTGGAAGCCGCCAATATGAGGGCAAGGGACGTTATCATATTCAAGACACCTACATGAATTCAAATTATAAAATTACAAAGCCGCCGCGATGTCAAGCGAGCATTGGACGACGGTGGCGGCCTGTCTGTGATAGGCGCTTGCTATTCGGTTTGTAGCGGAACCGCGCGTCAGTTTCTTCCCAATGTGGGGTGATAAATGCTGCTGATCTGCATGCGAATTTCAGCGGCCCGAAACCGATCTTCCTCAGTTGCTGCGCATACCCGTTTCGAGATTCTCGATCCCCGGGTCCATTGCCACTTGCAATGAACATCTTCGTTATTCTGCGTTGTAACCGAATTGTTCGTATCGGACGGAGGAGGCGTCATGACCAGGAACGCAGATAGCAAGATGCTCATTAGATATCTCCTGAGTGTAATATTCTTTCCAATGCCCTTGTATGTTATAATTCCTAAATATAGTGATTCTCTGCCCTTGGCAAGTTTGCGAATGTGGAAGTCAATTATGTATAGCTTCTCAAGATTTGCTTCCAATTCTCTCCCATGATGCGATCAATATGACGCCCGGGAAAACCGGCGCGTTCCAGCGTCTGTTCAATGGTCGCCATGCGGTTGATCTGGTTGAAGGCCGGTATCACCACATGCTCCGGATCCTTTGCAAAGCCGGGCAGGCCGAGCCTGCGCATCGCGCGCCACCATTCGAGATATTCTTCGACGCCGCGGCGATTGTCGTTGCCGAGCCGGACGAGATTGGCTTGGCCAGCCATCGGAAAATCATTGGCGATGCCGACCGCTTCCAACCCGCCCTTGTTGATCACATGGCGGACATGCGCCACCCAATGGTCGGGGTGCGGGGTCGGATCGGTCGTCAGCCAGAAGCTCATCATGAAGATGCCGACGAGACCGCCGCGGTCGGCGATCGCTCGGATCGCTCGGTCGGTGATGCAACGCGGATGATCGACCAGTGCACGGCAGGCGCCGTGCGACATGACAATCGGCGAGGTGCTGGCCTGAGCGGCGTCAAGCATCGTCCGTTCCGACCCATGGGCGACGTCGGGCAAGATATGGAGCCGGTTGAGCTCGGCGAGCCCCTCATAGCCCAGCGCGGTCAACCCGCTTGGCGCCAGTTCAAGGCAGCCACCGGCCCATAGCGTGTTGTTATGATGGGTGAATTGCAGGACGCGCAGGCCCTTGCGATGAAAATACTCGACCCGTCCCAGATCGGTGCCCATGGGTTCCGCCGACTGGAACTGCAGGAACATTGCGCAGCCGCGGGATGGGTCGATGTCCGCACCGCGATTGGCGACGAAGGCGCTGGGGGTGGCCGCAATCCGCGCCGCGGCTTCGTCGATCGCCTTGTCGTTCGCGGCGAAGGTCCGGCGATAGCGCGGCGTTCCGTCAGGATCGCGCACCTCTTCGACGGTCGATACGTCGCAGATCATCGCCTTTAGCCCCGAGGCGGTAATTTCCTCCATATCGTCGGGCAGGAAGCTGAGGCCATCGGCATAGAAGCGTGGGCCGTTGCCTCCGCCCGAAGATATGCTGGCGCAGCCCGAAACGGCCAGCGCTGGTATCGCCGCCAGCAAGGCGCGACGGGAAAGCAATAGGTCCATCAAACACCTACCCCTGTCAACTAGGGCTGAGATGCAGCCCCCCATCGCCTTCGTCAACTTTGACCGTTGATCCGTCCTTGACCTCGCCTTTCAGGATCAGGTCGGCGAGCGGGTCTTGCAGATATTTCTGTACCGCGCGCTTCAGCGGCCTTGCACCATAGACGGGGTCGTAGCCGACGCGTCCCAGCCAGGCGCGTGCGGCGTCAGTCAGGTCGAGCGTCACCTTGCGGTCGTCGAGCAGTTTCTGCACCCGCGCGACCTGGATATCGACGATGCCGCCCATATGCTGTTGCCCCAGGCGGTGGAACAGCACGATCTCGTCGAGTCGGTTCAGAAACTCCGGCCGGAAATGCGCCCGGACGACGTCCATCACCGCCGGTTCGGCCTGTTCGACCGGCGCGTCGTCGGGAAGCGCCGCGATCGCCTGGCTGCCGAGGTTCGAGGTCAGGATGATCAGCGTGTTGGTGAAATCGACCGTGCGTCCCTGTCCGTCGGTGAGGCGCCCGTCGTCGAGCACCTGCAACAGGATGTTGAACACGTCGCCGTGCGCCTTTTCAACCTCGTCGAACAGCACGACCTGATAGGGGCGGCGGCGCACCGCTTCGGTGAGCACGCCGCCTTCCTCATAACCGACATAGCCCGGCGGGGCGCCGATCAGCCGCGAGACGCTGTGCTTTTCCATGAATTCGGACATGTCGATGCGGACCATCGCATTGTCGTCGTCGAACAGGAAACGCGCCAACGCCTTGGTCAGCTCGGTCTTGCCGACCCCCGTGGGGCCAAGGAAGAGGAAGGAGCCGAGAGGACGATTGGGATCCTGCAGCCCGGCGCGCGCGCGGCGCACCGCGGTCGAGACGGCGCGCACCGCCTCGTCCTGGCCGATCACGCGCTGGCCGAGCGTTGCTTCCATGCCGAGCAGCTTCTCGCGCTCGCCTTCCATCATCCGGTCGACCGGGATGCCGGTCCAGCGGCTGACCACCGCGGCGATGTCGTCGGCGGTGACTTCCTCGCGCAGCATCGCATTGCCCGCCGCGGCCTGCGCCGCCTCGAGCTGTTTTTCAAGGCCGGGGATGGTGCCGTAGCTGAGCTCGCCGGCGAGTCCGAGGTCGCCCGCGCGCTGCGCCTGTTCGAGCGCGCTGCGCGCCGCGTCGAGCTGTTCCTTGATCTTCGCCTCGGCGTGGATCTTGTCCTTTTCGGCCTGCCATTTCTGGGTGAGCTCGGCCGACTGCTGTTCAAGGTTCGCAAGTTCGGCCTGGAGATGCGCGAGCCGGTCCTTCGATGCCGCGTCGCTTTCCTTGCCGAGCGCCGCTTCCTCGATCTTCATCTGGATGATGCGGCGATCGAGATTTTCAATCTCCTCAGGCTTGGATTCGACCTCCATACGGATGCGGCTCGCCGCCTCGTCCATCAGGTCGATCGCCTTGTCGGGGAGGAAGCGGTCGGAGATATAGCGGTTCGACAGCGTCGCGGCGGCGACGATCGCGCCGTCGGTGATCCGCACGCCGTGGTGCAGCTCATATTTTTCCTTCAGCCCGCGCAGGATCGAGATCGAATCCTCGACCGTCGGTTCGCCGACGAAGACGGGCTGGAAGCGCCGCTGGAGCGCGGGATCCTTTTCGACATATTTGCGATATTCGTCGAGCGTCGTCGCGCCGATGCAATGGAGTTCGCCGCGCGCGAGTGCGGGTTTCAAAAGGTTCGACGCATCCATCGCGCCGTCGGACTTGCCCGCGCCGACCAGCGTGTGCATCTCGTCGATGAACAGGATGATCTCGCCCTCGGCGCCCTTGACCTCGTCGAGCACACCTTTGAGACGCTCTTCGAATTCGCCGCGATATTTCGCGCCCGCGATCAGCGCGCCCATGTCGAGCGCGAGCAGGCGGCGGTCCTTCAGGCTGTCGGGGACGTCGCCATTGGCGATGCGCAGCGCCAGCCCTTCGGCGATCGCGGTCTTGCCGACCCCGGGTTCGCCGATCAGCACCGGGTTGTTCTTGGTCCGGCGCGCGAGAATCTGGACGGTGCGGCGGATTTCCTCGTCGCGGCCGATGACCGGGTCGAGCTTGCCCTCGCGCGCGACTTCGGTGAGGTCGCGGGCGTATTTCTTGAGCGCTTCGAAACTGTCCTCGGCGCCCGCCGTATCGGCGGTACGGCCGCGGCGCAGTTCGTTGATGACGGCGTTCAGCGCATCGGCCTTGACGCCGGCGTCGGCAAAAGCCTTGCCGACCGGGGTGTTGGCGGCAAGCACCATCGCGAGCAGCAGGCGCTCGACGGTGACATAGCCGTCGCCTGCCTTGGTCGCGATCTGTTCGGCCTGGTCGAGCAGGCGCACCGCATCATTGTCGAGCCCCGGCGTCGCCTGGGCGCCCGACCCCGATACGGCGGGCAGTTTGGCGAGCAGGGCATCGATGCCGGCGGCTGCGCGCGCGGCATCGCCGCCGCTCTTCGCAATCAGGCCGGAGGCCATGCCTTCCTTGTCCTCGAGCAACGCCTTGGCGACATGCTCGGGGGCGATCCGCTGATGGTTCATGCGGATCGCGATGGTTTGCGCGGCCTGCAAGAAGCCCTTGGCGCGGTCGGTAAATTTTTCGAGGTTCATAGATTGGCCCCTTTCTCGTCATCAGAGATAGTGTGGCTTTTGAGCAACACAAGAGGCGTTGCCCATCGCATCGGTCATCCGGCGCATCAGCCCGGCGTCCCGAGGATATCGGCGACGTGCAGGCGCAGTTTCGGAAGGCGTTCGGCCTCGAACCAGGGATTGCGGACAAGCCAGCGATTGTTGCGCGGACTGGGGTGGGGAAGGAGGACATGCCGGCTTCCGTGCGCCGCATCGTCGCGAATGCGAGCGGTCAGCGATCCGCGTCCAGGGAGGTGCCAGTCGGCGGCGTGGCGGCCGATGACAATGATCAGCCGCAGCGTCGACAGCGGCGCGAGCAAGGCATCGCGCCACAGCGCCGCGCAGATCGGCGGGGGCGGTGCATCGCCCCCCTTTCCCGAGCCGGGGAAGCAAAAGGCCATCGGCACGATCGCGACGCGCCGGTCGTCATAGAAGCGGTCGGGGGACAGCCCCAGCCAGCCGCGCAGCCGTTCGCCCGATGCGTCGTCAAAGGGGCGGCCGCGTTCGTGGGTGATCCGTCCCGGCGCTTGCCCGGCGATCAGAATGCGTGCGTGCGGCGACCATTGCAGGATCGGGCGCGGGCCGAGTGGCAGATCGGTGCAGGCGCGGCACGCCTGAACCCGGACCAGCAGGTCGGGTTCGGGGAGCGTGCCGGTCATCCCGCAATTCCGGCGCGCGGATCAGGAACCGCTGCGTGCGAGCTGGTCGAGCAGGCGTACGCCGAAGCCCGTCATCCCCTTGGGGGCCAGCGGCGAATTTTTCTCGCTGCGGTTCATTCCGGCGATGTCGAGATGGGCCCAGGGCATCGCGTCATCGACGAAGAAGCCGATGAAGTGCGCGCCGAGGCTGGCACCCGGGCCATCGCCGCCGCTGTTGCGGATATCCGCGATGTCGGATTTCACCCGCTCGGCATAATTTTTGTGGAGCGGCATGCGCCACAATTCCTCGCCGCTTTGCGTCCCGGCGGCGAGCAGCCGCGATGCCAGGGCTTCGTCACGCGCGAATAGTCCGGCATATTGATCGGACAATGCGCCGACGATCGAGCCGGTCAGCGTCGCAATGTTGACGATGGCGCCCGGCGCATAGGCCTTTGCGACATATTCATTGGCGTCGGCGAGGACGAGGCGTCCCTCGGCGTCGCTGTTGACCATTTCGATCGTCTTGCCCGACATCGTCCGGACGATGTCGCCGGGGCGCTGCGCGTTCCCGTCGGGCATATTTTCCGCGAGGGCGGCGACCGCAACGACATGGACCGGCGCGCGCGACTTGGCGAGCGACAAGGCGGCACCCATGACGGTTGCCGCGCCCGACATGTCGCCCTTCATATTCCCCATGCCTGAGCTGGGCTTGATCGACAGGCCGCCCGAATCGAAGGTGATGCCCTTGCCCACCAGCGCGAGCGGCTGGGCGGGCGCGCCGGCGGCGCGATAGCGAACCAGCATCATGCGCGATCCGCGCGGGCTGCCCTGGCCGACGCCGACGATGCTGCCCATGCCGAGTTTGCGCATCGCGGCTTCGTCCAGCACCTCGATGCTGACGCCGGGGGTGTTGCCGAATGCCTCGCGCACGCGGGCGACAAAGCTTTCCGGATAAATGACGCTGGCCGGTTCGTTGGCGAGGTCGCGCGACAGGCGTACGCCGTCGGCCAGGGGTTTCCAGCGGCCGGTAAAGGCCGCCGATGCGGCGTCAGGATTGGCCCCCACCAGCGTGACGGCCCCGGTTGCCGGCGCCTTGTGGTCGACGGTCTTGTAACGGTCGAAACGATATTGGCCGAGGGCGAAGCCAAAGGCGACGTCGGCGGCGCTGCGATCACCAAAAGCACCCGCGATCGACACCGGATGGGCGTCCGTCCGAAGTTCCTGTGCCGCCTTGCCGCCCGCCTCGGCCAGGGCGAGCGAGGTCGGCGTGGCGCCGGTTCCGACCAGCAGGATGCGCGAACGGTCGCCGATCCCGCGCAGCGACAGCGTCGAGCCGGCCTTCCCCTCGAACCCCGCAGAAGCGATGGCGGCGGCGATTGCCTGCCGTTCGGCGCCGCCGAGGGCGATGCCGTCGAGCGGCGGCAGCGTCGCGTCGGTCATCAGGATGGCGAGGACGCCGCCCGCCGGAGCGGTGTCGGCGAAACCGATCGCGCGCTCCGCGCTGTTCGACACCGTCGCCGGTGCGATGCCCGACCCGACGACACCCTGCGCCATTGCGGTGGGAGCAAGGCCGATCGACAGGCAGGCGGCAAGGAGCAGGCTTTTGGTGCGCATAGAGATTGTCCCCGGATCAGAAATGGTTCGGGACTGCATAGCGGGCCAGCCGCCAGGCGCAAACGGGCATCGACGAACGACAGCGGCTTGCCTTCCTGCGTCATGGGGGTCAGACAGGCGCCTTGGCCGCAGGAGAAGGCAAGCATATGTTGCGACGGGCGTTTCTGGGACTTGTCCTGCTGTTGGCGGCTGGAACGGCGGCGCTGGCTTTCTGGGAGCCTTTGGCAGCCGATACGCCGACGGCCCCGGTCTTCAAGCCGGCCGATGTGCGGATCGCGCGCGATGCTTTCGGCGTCCCGCATATTTTCGGCAAGACCGACGCCGACGTCGCCTATGGTGTCGCCTATGCACATGCCGAGGATGATTTCGCGTCGTTGCAGGAAGTGCTGGCGATGACCCGCGGGCGTGCCGGGGCGATGCTGGGCGCCGACGGCGCGAAGGTCGACTATGCCGCCGCGCTGCTCGACATTCGCGCGACGAGCGCACGCGATTGGCCGCGCCTGCCCGCCGATGTGCGGGCGCTGTTCACTGCCTATGCCGCCGGGCTCAACCATTATGCCGACAAGCATCCCGGCGAGGTTCGCCTGTCGGGATTGTTCCCGGTGACGGGCGAAGATGTCGTCGCGGGATTCGTGCTGCGCTCGCCCTTTTTCTTCGGGCTCGATTCGGTGCTGGGCGAGCTGGTCGAGGATAAGCCCTTTGCGCGCGAGGGCGGCCCACCGCTCGACGCCGGCGGCCAGCCGGTCGCGCGGCCGCTGACCCCCGTGGGACGCGATCCCGGCGACAATGGATCGAACGCGATGGCGGTCGCGCCGTCGCGCGCGCCCGACGGCGCGACGCGGCTGGTGTCCAACTCGCACCAGCCCTGGACCGGCGGGGTCGCCTGGTACGAACTGGTCGTCCACAGCGAAGAGGGCTGGGATTTTGCCGGCGCCAATTTCCCCGGCTCGCCCTATCCGTTCCTTGGTCACAATAAATATCTCGGCTGGACCAACACGGTGAACCGGCCCGACCTGATCGACCTTTACAAGCTGGTGCTCGACGAAAGCGGCGAGGCCTATCGCCTCGACGGCGCATGGCGGCCGCTCGAGAAAAAGCGGGTGTGGCTCAAGGTCAAATATGGCCCCTTCGTCCTGCCGGTGCCGCGCACCGTCTGGCGCTCGGTCCATGGGCCGGTGATCAAGAATGACAAGGGCGCCTTTGCGATCCGCTATGCCGGATATGATCAGGCGAATATGGCCACCCAATATTATCGGCTGAACAAGGCGAAGAATTTCGCCGAATGGCGCGCGGCAATGGCGGGGCAGGGCGTGCCCGCGACCAATTTCATCTATGCCGATGCCAAGGGCAATATCGGGCTGTTCTATAACGCCATGTTCCCCGACCGCCCCGCGGGCTATAATTGGCGCGGCGTTTTGCCGGGTGACACATCGGCGGCGCTATGGACCAAGACGCTGCCCTTCGACCGCGTTCCAGCGCTCGTCAATCCGCGCTCGGGCTATGTGATGAACGCCAACAACGCCCCCTGGGTGGCGGCGGGGCCGGGCGACGAGCTTGACGCCGCCGCCTTCTCGCCGCTGCTCGGGATCGAGGACGACATGACCAACCGCGCGGCGCGGCTGATCGACCTGTTCGAAGCCTCCGGCCCGATCGACGCGGATCGCTTGAAGGCGATCAAATATGACACCAGCTATGCACGGACCGGCTATGCAAAGGCGTGGATCGACCGGCTGCTCGCGCTTGACGTGGGCAGCGACCCGGCGCTGAAGCAGGCGCAGGAGCTGCTGCGCCGTTGGGACTGGAACCTCGATGGCAAGGGGCATGGCGATGCACTGGCGCTGATGGTGCTGCGCCCGGCCAATGGACGCCATTACCAGCGCCGCCCGGCACCCGACGCCATGACCGTCCTGAAAGAGACGGTGGCGCATCTGCAGAAGCATTTTGCGACGCTCGATCCCAAGCTCGGCACCGTGCTGCGCCTGCGGCATGGCGAAGGTGCGAGCCGTATCGACCTTCCGCTCGATGGCGGCAACGACACGATCCGGGCCTCGACCTTGTGGGATGTCGAACCCGATGGGCGTTTGAAGGTGCGTCACGGCGACAGCTTCATCATGTTCGTGACATGGGACCGCGCCGGGCAGGTGCGGTCGGAATCGATTCAGCCGTTCGGTGCAGCCACGACGCGGCCGGAAAGCCCGCATTATAATGATCAGGCACCGCTGTTCGTTCGCCACCAGCTCAAGCCGGTGCTGTTCGATCCCGCCGCGCTGATGGCGACCCGGCCGCGTGTCTATCGTCCTTGATCGACGGGGGCGGCTGTCCTAAGCCGATCATACAGTATTTTCGCCTTGTCCGCCGGGCCGGGTGTTCCGGCCACGATCGACCAGAGAGGTTTTATGCCCCGTTTCCACCGCTTCGCTATCGCCCTTGCCCTGTCCACCTCGCTGGTTGCGGCCGGACCGGCCCTCGCCAAGGCCAAGGCCGCCGACCCGGCGCCGGTCGCCGAACTGGTGAAGGCGGTCGACATTCCGTTTGAAAGCTTCACGCTCGACAATGGGCTGCGCGTCATCGTGCATGAAGATCGCAAGGCGCCGGTCGTCGCGGTGTCGGTCTGGTACCGGGTCGGATCGAAACATGAGCCCAAGGGCAAGACGGGTTTCGCCCATCTGTTCGAACATCTGATGTTCAACGGTTCTGAAAACGCTCCCGGCGATTTCTTTGAACCGTTGCAGCAGGTCGGCGCCACCGATTTCAACGGCACCACATCGCTCGACCGCACCAATTATTTCGAAACCGTGCCGACCGGGGCCCTCGATCGCGCCCTGTTCCTGGAAAGCGACCGCATGGGGCATTTGCTCGGCGCGGTAACGCAGGAAAAGCTCGATAATCAGCGCGGCGTGGTGCAGAATGAAAAGCGTCAGGGCGACAACAACCCCTATGGCTTGCTGCGTTACGAGATTTTCGAAAACCTCTTTCCCAAGGGGCACCCCTATCATCACAGCACCATCGGTTCGATGGCCGACCTCAACTCGGCGAGCCTCGACGATGTGAAAAAATGGTTCGCCGACAATTATGGGCCCAACAATGCCGTGCTGGTGCTGGCGGGTGATATTGACGTCGCGACGGCGAAGGAAAAGGTCGATCACTGGTTCGGCGACATCGCGCGCGGCCCCACGGTAAAGCCGGTGGCGGCGTCGGTGCCGACCCTGCCCGCGCCGTTGGCGAAAGAGGTCAAGGATCTGATCCCGACGACCCGCATCTATCGCATGTGGTCCATTCCAGGGCTCAACGACGCCGAGGCGGTGCCGCTGCAGATGGCGATGACGGTGCTCGGCGGTCTGTCGTCGTCGCGGCTCGACAATGCGCTGGTCCGCAAGGATCCCGTTGCGGTCAGCGTCGGCGCTGGAGCCAGTGCTTTCGAAGACGCAGGAATCCTGTTGGTGCAGGCCGACGTCAAGGAAGGCGTCGACCCGGCGCATGTGGCCAAAAGGCTGGACGAGGAAATCGCCAAATTCCTAGAAAGCGGCCCCACCGCCGACGAGTTGCAGCGGGCGGCGGCCAGCTATCTGGGCGGCGTGATCGGCGGGCTTGAATCGGTTGGCGGCTTTGGCGGCAAGGCGGTGGCGCTGGCCGAAGGGGCGCTTTATTCGAACGACCCGGCCTATTATAAGGTAGAACTCGACCGGATGGCCAAGGCGACCCCCGAACAGGTTGCCGCAGCCGCGCGCAAATGGATGTCGCGCCCTGCTTTTTCGCTGACCTATACCCCCGGCGAGCGGACCGAAGGCGGCGAAAATCGCGGCGGCGCGGCGGTGCCGGCGAAGGTGGCCGAGGCGGTCGCGCCCGACCGTTACTGGAACCCCGCGCTGGGCGATGTCGGTCCGGATTCGATCGGCGTCGGCGCCACTGCGATTGCCGACCGTTCCCAGTTTCCGGCGGTTTTCGGGCTGACTGCGCTGGATTTTCCGACCATCGAGCGGGCGAAGCTGAAAAATGGTATCGAGGTCGTCTTTGCGCGCCGTGCCGCCGTGCCGACGGTGAATGTCGCGGTGAGCTTCGACGCGGGCTATGCGGCCGATCCGCGCGATGCGCTGGGTACGCAGTCGCTGATGCTGAGCTTGATGGACGAAGGGACCACCAATCTGGATTCCATTGCCTTTGCCGAGGCAAAGGAACGGCTGGGGGCGCAGATCAGCGGGGCGGCGAATGCCGATGAGACGATTTTCAGCCTGTTCGCGCTCAAGCCGAATCTGGCACCGTCGCTTCGCTTGCTTGCCGATTATATCCGCAACCCCGCCTTTGACGCGCAGGAACTGGAGCGGGTGCGCGCGCAGCAGCTCAACCGCCTGAAGGCCGAGCTCAACAATCCCAATGCGATCGCGACGCGGGTGCTGGTCCCGGCGCTTTACGGAGCCGATCACCCATATGGTATGCCGCCGTCGGGGTTGGGCAGTGCCCAGGCCGTTGCGGGGGCGACGCGCGACCAGCTGTCGACGTTCCACACGAGCTGGATCCGTCCCGACAATGCCCGCATCTTCGTCGTTGGCGACACCACGCTTGCCGAGGTGAAGAAGCAACTCGACGCCGCATTCGGCAAATGGGCCGCGCCCGCCCCGGCGAAGCCCGCGAAGCATTTCGAGATCGCGATCCCCAAGCCGCAGCCGCGGATCATTCTGGTCGATCGACCCAAGTCTCCGCAATCGGTGATTCTGGCGGGCAAGGTGCTCGACGCGAAGGGCACGGATTCGCTGGAAGTGCTGCGCGCGGCGAATGATATTTTCGGGGGCGATTTCCTGTCGCGGTTCAACATGAACCTGCGCGAGACCAAGGGCTGGTCCTATGGCGTGCGGACCCGCATTTCGGGTGAAAAGGATCGCCTGACCTGGAGCGTTTCCGCACCGGTTCAGGCCGACCGCACCGGCGATGCGATCAAGGAGCTGCAAAGCGACCTGCGCGCCTATCTGGGGGCCAAGGGGACGATGACGGAAGAGCTGGAACGCACCGTCAACGGGAGCGTGCGCGAGTTGCCCGGCAGTTTCGAAACGTCGGGCGACGTGCTGGGCGGGCTGCGCTCGATCGTCAAGTTCGGACGTCCGGACACCTATTATGAAAGCTTGCCGGCGACCTATGAAGCGATGACGACCGCCGACGTCGATGCCGCGGCGCGCAAGGCGCTGTCGGTCGACGATCTGGTCTATGTCGTCGTCGGTGATGCGGCGGTCGTGAAACCACAGCTTGACGGATTGGGCCTGTCCGTGGAAACAGCGACACCGTCTAATTAACATTGGTTTCAATAGGAGAGTTTGCGATGTCCCAAGTCGATGGCAGCTATGATTGCGTGACGAAGTCGCCGATGGGCGACCAGAAGTCGGTTTTCACCGTGAACAGCGATGGCGACAGCTTCACGGGCCAGAATGCCGGTGCGATGGGCTCGCTTGATGTCGAAAATGGCAAGGTGGACGGCAACAAGCTGACCTGGACCATGAACATGAAGGTGCCGATGCCGATGACGCTGGAATGCGAAGCGACCGTCGACGGCGACACGCTGACCGGCACGATCAAGGCCGGCGCGTTCGGTTCGATGGCGATGACGGGTACCCGCCAGGGCTGATCGTCACTTCGATCGCGAATCAAGGGCCGTCCCGCACAATGCGGGGCGGCCTTTTTCGTTGCGCCGCATAGCTTTGCGTCGTCCCGGCGTGCCCGAGGGGCTATCCAAAGGGGATGCATGGGCGCATATGCTGTTGCAATGCACAAGCCCACCGAGTCCGCATCGCGTCCCCGCCTTCCCGGGGAGCGTGAGATGGTAATCATGATGGCGATGGTCATGGCGCTGAATGCGCTGGCGATCGACGCCATGCTGCCCGCGCTGCCTGCCATGGCCGAAGGGCTGGGCGTGGCGGTCGCCAACGACCGGCAATATGTGATTTCGACTTATTTGCTGGGCGTCGGAGCGGGGTCACTTCTTTACGGTCCGCTTGCTGATCGCTTTGGTCGCAAGGGCGTTCTGGTCCCCGCGCTGCTTGCCTATATCATCTTTTCGGTCGGCTGCGGGCTGGCCACCAGCTTTCCCATGATGCTGGCGTTGCGGTTCGGACACGGGCTGGTATCGGCCGGGCTGGGTGTCATCGTCGTTGCGGTTATCCGCGACCTGTTCGTCGGCGATGCGATGGCAAAGCGCATGTCGCTGATCTTTCTGGTCTTCATGATCGTCCCGATCATCGCGCCGACGCTGGGGGCCGGGGTCGAGGCGGTGGCCGGATGGCGCGCGATCTTCATCGTTCTGGCGGTGATGGGGGGCGTGATGCTGCTGTGGTTGCGTCGTCTTCCCGAAACGCTCGACCCCGCCGATATCCGGCCGCTCGACTGGCGCACGATGGTCGCCGGTTGGGCGACGGTAACGCGGCACCGCCGCGCCGCGGGCTATATGATCGCGGCCGGGGTGATGCAGGGCGCGCTGTACGGTTATCTCAACAGCAGCGAGCAGATCATCGGCGACGTGTTCGGCGCGCGCGATCTGTTTCCGCTGGTTTTCGCCTGTGTCGCGGTGGGGATTGCGATCGCCAATTTCTCGAATGCCCGGATCGTCGAGCGCTTCGGTGCCCGGCGCGTGTCGCAGAGCGCGGTCTTCGCCTTTATGGCGACATCGCTGGCCCAGATCGTCGCGGCCTATAGCGGCGAGGAAACCTTGGCGGTCTTTACCCTGCTGATGATGGTCAATGTCGGGCTGATCGGGTTCATCGGCAGCAATTTCGGGGCGATTGCCATGGAGGATTTCGGCCACATGGCGGGGGTCGCGTCATCGTACCAAAGTTTCGCGCGCACCCTGCTCGCCGCCAGCGCCGGCGCCCTGATCGGCCAGCAATATGACGGGTCGACGCTGCCGCTGGCCTATGCCTTCGTCGTGTGCGCCGTGGCGGGCCTGGCGCTGGTGTTCTGGGCGGAGCGCGGCAAGCTGTTCACCCGGCCGGGAACAGCCCCGAAGGCGCCCTTCTGAACGGGCAAAAAAGAAAGGGGGCCGAAGCCCCCTTTCCCTATATTGCTATTCCCATTCTCCGTCAGTTCAGCGACGGCGCGGGCGGAACCGGCGGCGGCGGAGCGTCGGGGTCATCTTCGTGCACCTCGATCAGGCCGCGGCCAACATGGCTCTTGCGATATCCATAGAGGAAATAGAGCACCAGGCCGATGCCGCCCCAGACCGGCAGCACCATCTTGGCGTCGTACGGCAGGTTCAGATAGAGACCGACCGTGCCGATAATCGCCAGCGGCGCGACAATCCACACCAGCGGCGTACGGAACGGCCGGTGACGGCTGGGGTCCTTCACGCGCAGGATAAGCACGGCGATCGCCACCATGAAGAAGGCGAACAACGTACCCGAGTTGGAAATGTCAGCCAGCTTGCCGACCGGCAGGAAGGCCGCAAAGAAAGCGACCGCCGCGCCCGTGATCATCGTGACGATGTGCGGCGTTTTCCAACGCGGGTGAATCGTCGCGAGCTTTTCCGGGAGCAGACCATCGCGGGCCATCACGAAGAAGATGCGGGTCTGGCCGAACAGCATGATCAGGATGACCGAAGGCAGCGCGAGGAAGGCGGCGATGCCGATGGCGTTGCCGATCGCCGGATAGCCGATTTCACGCAGGACGTGTGCCAGCGCTTCGCGCGAGCAGACCAGCGGTTCCTGACCCATCGCCGCCAGCGAGGCGCAGCGTTCGGCCAGAGCCGACGAACCCGGCGCGAGGATTTCGCCGGCGGGACCGGCAACCGGCTGAGCGCCCATCGTGCCGATCGCGCCCGCGGCAACGAGCAGATAGAAGATGGTGCAGACGCCGAGCGACGCGATCAGGCCGATCGGAACGTTGCGCTGGGGATTCTTGGTTTCTTCGGCCGCCGTCGAAACGGCATCGAAGCCGACATAGGCGAAGAAGATCGATGCGGCCGCGCCGACGGCGCCCAGACCGGCCATTTCGCCGAACCAGCCGTTCGGCATGAAGGGATCGAAATTCTGGCCCTTCATCATCGGCAGGGTCAGCACGATGAACAGCGTCAGCGCCGCCACCTTGATTACCACCAGCACCGCATTGACGCGGGCGCTTTCGGTCGTGCCGATCATCAGCAGCCAGGTCACAAGCAGGGCGATCACCAGCGCCGGAAGGTTGAGAATGCCGCCCGCATAGGGGCCGACAGTCAACTCCATTGGCAGGTTTATCCCTGCATTTTGCAATAGTCCCACGAAGTATCCGGACCAGCCGACCGACACGGCGGAGGCGGCGACCGCATATTCGAGGATCAATGCCCAGCCGACGGTCCAGGCGAGCAATTCACCCATGACGGCATAGGTGTAGGTATAGGCACTACCCGATACCGGTACCATGGAGGCGAGTTCGGAATAGCAGAGCGCAGCGACGACGCAGACGAGGCCTGCGATCACGAAGCTCCACATCATCCCCGGGCCAGCTTTCTGCGCGGCTTCGGCCGTAAGGACGAAAATACCCGTCCCGATGATGGCGCCGATGCCCAGCATGGTAAGCTGGAACGCACCGAGCGATCGGTGCAGCGACTTTTTCTCGGCCGTGGCCAAGATTGCGTCGAGTGGTTTGACGCGTCCAAATATCATGCAGCATTCCCCTTATGGGGCTCCGGTGCGGGCCCCTCTCCTGGCGGTGCAGACTAGCCGCTCCGCTGGTCAGCGCAACTTAATTTCATAGATGTGACGGCAACTTTACCTTACGGTGAAGCGGACGCGGTCGATGGTCCTGCCGCCGGGATCGACCAGTGACAGCAAATGGCTGCCCGGTCGGGGGAATATCTGTTGTCCGGTATCGGCATCGCCCAATGGCTTGCGGTCGAGGATCAGGCGGTAACCGGCGACCGAGCCGCTGACGACGACCGCAATCCGCTGGCGATCGATGGGAATATCGGGGTCGAGCGCATAGACACTGCCGCTGACCGGGCTGGTGATGCGGGGGCGACGGGCGACGGGCGGCGTGGCGGCCATTTCGGCCTGCGCGGTGCCGCGCACGAAATATTCGCGGCGCGGCGGTTCGCGCGTACCGGGAAGGCGGACCTGCCGGGCCTCGACCCCTTCGGGCACCGCCGGAGGTTTCCCCGGCTGGCCGCTGTGGAGCGCCATCATGACGTCCCGCCACACCGGCGCGGCGCCCGATGTGCCCGACACCGCCCGCATCGAATCGCCCTCGAGGTTGCCGACCCATACGGCGACAGTGAAGCGGTCGGACCAGCCGACGCACCAATTGTCGCGCATCCCCTTTGACGTCCCGGTCTTTGCGGCGGCCCAGAAGGGCAGGCGCAGCGCGCTGTCCGAACCGAAGGCGTCGGCACGAGCCGAGGCATCGGCCAATATGTCGCCGACGATGAAGGCGGCGGCCGGGCTGAATATCTGGCGCGTTTCGGCTTCGTCGCTTCGCTTGCCGGGAATGAAGTGAACCGGCGACCAGCGTCCATGGTTGGCAAAGGTACGAAAGGCATTGGCCTGTTCGACCAGGCTGACCTCGGCCGACCCGAGCGCGAGGCTGAAGCCATAATATTCGCCGTCTTCGACAAGGCCGTGATAGCCGAGCGCCCACAACCGGTCGCGAAACGACTGGACATCGTCGAGGACGAGCGCCCGTACCGCAGGCACGTTGAGCGAGCTCGCCAAGGCATGGCGAACGCTGACCGGCCCCTTGAAGCTGCGGTCGTAATTCTTGGGAACATAAAGCCCCGAGGCCGTGTCAAGCTGTACGGGGCTGTCGTCGAGAATCGATGCGGCGGTCAGCCAGCCCTTTTCAATGGTCTGCGCATAAAGGTGCGGCTTGAGCGTCGAGCCCGCCTGCCGCCGGGCATTGGCGCCATCGACCGCCGCGGCGGTCGATTTCAGCCCGACGCCGCCGACATAGGCGAGCACATCGCCGGTTCGGTTGTCGAGCACCACCACCGCGCCGTCGCGCACCCGGTTGGCGCCAAGCCCTGACAATTGGCGCCGCAATGCGATGATGGCGGCGCTTTGTGCCGCACGGTCGATCGTCGTCGTGACGCGCTTTCCAGGCTTGTCGAGCAGGCGCACGGCAAGGTGCGGCGCCAGGGCCGGGTCGAAACGCGCCGCATGCTCACCCGACAGCAATGTCGCCACCGCCGCGCGAATCGCGGTACAATCCTTTGCCGCCGCGATGCGGCAGGCGCGCGTGCCCAGCGTGCGGCCGTCGGCGGAGGGATTGGGGAGCAATCCGGCGAACAGCGCGGCATCGGTGCGGTTCATTTCCGCGGGACGCTTGCCGAACAGGCTTTGTGCGCCCGCGCCGATACCCTGGGCCTCGCCGCGCAAAGGCACCAGGTTGAAATAGGCTTCCAGCATTTCGCCGCGCGACCAGCTTGCCGCCAGCGCTTCCGCCGCGCGCATCTGGCGGATCTTGGCAAGCCAGCTGCGGCGACCGGGCTGCGCCAGATCGGGTGCGAGATAGGCGGCAAGCTGCATGGGCAGCGTCGAGGCGCCGCGCGAGCGGTCGCCCGTCCAGCGCGCCCGGACGGCGCTGGCGATTGCAAGCCAGTCGATCCCGCCATGTGACCAGAAGCGCTTGTCCTCGGCCCGCACGACCGCGTCGCGCAGCGCCGGGCTGATGTCCTTCAACGCCACCCAGCCGAGGCGGCGGCGCTCGAAATCGACCCGTTCGCTGTCGAGCAGCCGCCCCTCGCGATCATAGAGCCATGCCTCGCTGGGCTTCCAGTCGGCGCGCACGGCGGTATAGCCCGGCATGTCCGGCGGGCGGGTGAGAAGATGCGCGGCGGTCGTGAGGATCAGCGCTGCAAGCGCCGCCCAGGCGACCATATCGAACCAGCGACGATTGGGCGGCCGATGATATCCGTGACCGGGCTTTGGGGCGATGCTGGTCATGCCCTTACCCCCTCCCCCGACGGGGAGGGGGCAAGGCCTTACGATCCGACATTCGCGACCGTCATCGGCATATTGGGCCACTGACCGCGGATTGCGGGCGAATACATTGCCTCGACCCGCGTCGGGGGCAGGGTGAAGCGGCCCGAGCCATTCAGACGGACGACATATTCGACGGCATGGGTGCCCGCGGGCATCCAGCCGAAATAGCCGCGCCAGGCATCGCGGCCGCGCTCGACATAGCTTGGCTGAGCGCCCGAACCGCTCGCCTGACCCGCGAGCATTTCGGACTGGCCGCCCAGGTTGCCGACGATCGTCGCCCCGGGGGCGATGGGGTCATTGATCACGACCCAGGTGCGGCCGGCCGCCGCGACGACCTCGATCCGCACCTTGATGACGTCGCCGCGCGTCAGCCGGTCCTTGTTCGCCGCCTTGATCACGCTGACCGTCCGCTTGATGCGGTAGCCTGCGTTGAGCGGTTCCTTGAGCGGCACCGCCGCCTTGACGCTGACCGTCGCCCAGGGCGTCCCGTTGCCCTGGTGGTTCATCGCCATGGTCGCGGCGGCGAGCGGCACGCGGAGCGGCGCGCTATTGTCGGGCATCGGCCAGCTTTGCTGGGCGCTGCTGCCCGCCAGGCTGATCCGCGAGACGCCGGTAATCGCGTTTGCGGGATATAGTTCGGCGAAGCGGCGGACCGTCACGGCGCCCCAGGCGTTGGCGGGCGTGGTGTCCCAGTGGCCGCGGCGCTGCCGCTGGGCGATGCCGACCATCAACCTGCCGGCGTCGTCTTCCCATCCCTTGCGGCCGAGCACTGCTTCAAGCGTCTTGATCGCCATCTCGTCGCCGCTGACCATCATCCACCATGGCGCCTTGCCATCGTCGACCAGATCGAGGCGGGTGCCTTCATAGACGATCCGCTTGCGCAGTTCGGCCTCGGCGGCGGTTCGCAGCGCCGGGGCATTGCGGACCCCCGGCGTGCGTTCGATCGCCACCAGCCAGTCGGCGAGCGTGCCGGTCGCCATGTCGGCGGGGGTCATGTCGATCGCCGCAACCAGGCTGGCGCTCGATGCATTGTTGCGGGCGAGTGCCGCCAGTGCCGCGACGCGGACCGGGCGGATATCATAGGGACCATAGCCCCGCCGCGTCAGCCGCCCATCGACGACGGCCTGCAAGGCCTTGACCATCCTTTGCTTCGGCGCCTCGGGAAGGGCGAAGCCGTTGGCCGCGGTGATCGCCATGATATAGGCGGTCAGTTCGATCGAACCGTCGAGCCGCTCGTTCGGCCAGTAGCGCAGCAAGCCGTCGTTATCGAGATAGGTGGGCATCGCGCCCGCCAGTGCCTGCCAGCGGCCGAGATCGCCGAGGGCGATCGCCTGCGAGCTTTTCTGTTCGAAACAGCTATAGGGGTAGATCGCCATATAGTCGCGCACGCCGGCGAGTGGCGGGGCCAGCGTGCCCGCCAACGCGACATCGACATAACCGCCGGGCAGCGCCCCCGCCGGAATGGCGACCGGCAGCGACGTGTCGGGGCCCAGACGCAGCAGGGTTGCGGCCCATGTTTCGAGCGGCACCGCCGGTTCGACCGTCTGTTCGACGACCAGCCGGTCACGCTGTCCGCCATTTTTCGAGACGGCCTCGACCGTCCATTCGATCGGCCCCGCCTGATCGGGCGCGGTCATGGCCCAACTGACCGGAACCGCTCCGCCGGCGGGAATGGTGACGGTAAGCGGCGGCGCGGTCGCGACGGCGGGCGACAGCGTTGCGGTTGCCGTCACCTCCATCGCCTGGTCGGTGCCGTTGCGCAGCGTGAAGCGCGCGTCATAGCTGTCACCAGTGCGAACGAGGTCGGGCATTCCTGCAAAGACGCCAAGGTCCTGCACGGTGCGAACCGTGGTTTCGCCGGTCCCGAAATATTGCGAACCGTCGGTCGCGATGGCAACGAAGCGGAAGGCCGACAGATTGTCGGACAGCGGCACGTCGACCACCGCGCGTCCCTTTGCGTCGAGCGGGACACGTCCCTTCCACAGCAGGACAGGACGAAAATCCTCGCGCGTCAGGCCGCTGAGGTCGCCGCCGCCGCCGCCGCCGGGTTCCAGCGCCTTGCGGCCATAGTGGCGCTTGCCGACGACCTGCATCTGGGCGGTCGAGGTCAGCACGTCGAGCGTGCGTTCGCCCATCATCGCATCGAGCAGCGACCAACTGTCATTGGGAGCAAGCTGGAGCAGTGCCTCGTCGACCGCGGCAAAGGCGACATCGGCGCTGGCGGGCGCCTTGCCGTTCGGGGTCTTGACCTCGATCGCCACCTTGGCGGTTTCGCGGACCGCGTATTTTTCCTTGTCGGAGCGTATCTTCACGGCGAGCTTGTGGCCTTCCCAGCCCACTTTGATCCGTGCGACGCCCATGCGATAGGCGGGCTTGGCAAGATCGACGAGTGCGGTCGGAGGCGCGCCCTCGCTATTTTCGATCTGGAAGCCGACGGCGCGTTTCATCTTGCGGAACCAGCTTTCGCTGCCGGTCACGCGACCGCGCACGGCCATCACCGAAACATAGACGTCGGGCGCATAGGTGGCGGGAAGCTTGACCTTCACCACCGGATCGGTGCCCTTCAGCGGCACGACAAAGCTCGACAACACCCCTTCGCGTTCGACGGTGACGAGGCCGGTTGCCTCGCGGAACGGCATGCGGACCTGGAAGGAGGCGGTGTCGCCTGCCGCATAGCGCGGTTGTTCGGCGATCACGTCCATGCGGTCGCCATTGTCGCCGCCGAACCACCAGTCATTGTCGCCGGCCAGCCAAACCGAGCGCACCGCGCGCGCTTCGTTCCCGTCGGCGTCGGCGGTCGTGGCAACGACCGTGACCTCGCCCGAGACGCCGGGGGCCATCGCACAGCTTGCCCGTCCGAGCTTGTCGGTGACGGCCGAACAGGTGGTGCCGAGGCGCGCCGTGCGCATCTGGTTGTCATAGGCGTAGAACCCGCCGATCAGGCGTCGCCGCGCGGTGATGATCTCGCGGCTGTAAAGCGCAACGGCGACGCGCTGGCCGCGGATTGGCCGCCCGTCGAGGTCGAGCGCGATGAAGTTCATCCGCAGATCGTCGTCGCGCATCAGCCAGCCGTCGGTTTTCATCCCCAGCCGTACGGCAGAGGGGTAGAGGGTGATTCGGCGGCTGGACGTCAGCGTCTCGCCATTGGCGTCGGCATAGTCCATTTCGACTGCCATTGCGGTCGGCTGGGTGATCGGTTGATCGACCGTGACAACGGTGCTGGCGCTGCCATTGGCGCCGAGCGTCAGCGGGACGGAGCGCGCGAGCGGCAATTCGGCGGCGGGTTCGTCGCCATCATCGTCGAGTTGGACGATCCCTTCCTTGACCGGCTGGCCGTCAAAATCCCAGTCACGATAATCCTGAGGCGGCGACCAGCTTTGGGTGAAATTGGTCCGCAGCTCGACCGGCAGGTTGGCGGCAGGGCCGCCCGACAAATAGCCCACGAACAGCGACAGCGGCACCTGCGTCGGCCGCACCGGAGCGGCCTTGGGTCCGGTGACGGTCGCCTTCATCGTCGGCAGTCGATATTCATCGACCCGCACCGACTGCGATGACCAGATCGTCTTGTCTTCGCCGTCCTTGTCCTTGGTCACGAACACCAGATCATAATCGCCCATCGGCGCGCTGGCGGGGACGTTCCAGACCGTGTCGCCGCTGCCGCTCGCGTCAATCGCAAAGGGCATTTCAAATTCGGTGTCCGAGCCGCGATGGACGAGGCGCAGCTTGCCCGCCATCGGGTCGGGGGTGCGGAATCCGGTGCCGACCGGACGGCGCAGGATATGCTTCATGTTCACCGCCTCGCCTGCCTTGACGAGCGCGCGGTCGAATATGGTGTGAAGCAGGTCGGTGCGTTCGGACCAGCCATAGGGAAGATCGAAGTCATAGGGGCGGATGCCCTGGCCCCAGTCGGTCAGGGTGAAGCTGAAATCATCGCCGGCGCGGGCGCTGATCATCAGCGCATGACCCTCGCTGTTGGCCGGGTTCGGCTTTTCTTCGCAGCCGGAATAGGTTTCCGGCTGGGGCAGGCCCGAGGGAAAGGCCAGGCGTCCGGCCTTGTCCGCGGTTCCGCGCGCGAGCAGACGGCCGGTGCAGCTGTCGGTGACGCGAATCTCGGCGCCCGCCACTGGCTGTCCGGTGTCGAGCGACGTCACCCACGCAAGCGAGCTTTCGCGCCCCCATTTGAAATGCACCGCCATGTTGGTGACGAGCGCGGCGGTTGCGACATAGCGGGTCGCCCGCCGCCCGAGCAGCGCCGCGCCGAGTTCGGGGCTGGCGATTTCGACGACATGAAAACCCTTGTCGCGAAGGGGGATGCCGACGACCTCAAATTCCTTGCCGCCCGCCGGAGGCGCAAGCTGGAGCTGGCGCCGCTCGCCACCTGCGGGCGCGTCGGCGAAGACCGACCGGGTTCCGGTGTAGTTGACGGTGACGTCCTTGCCCGTGCGATCGCGTTCCTCGCGAAAATCGCTGTCGTCGGCCCTTTCGACACGCTTCAGCCAGCGTGCGATCGCGGCATCGTCGTCGCCGACCTTCAGCGCGGTCGCGGGCATTTTCAGATTGTCCTGGACCAGCGATGCCTCGACGCCGCGCACCGTTACCGGCAGGACGCCGCCTTCGCCAGCCTCCAATATCCCGAATTCGGCCGCGAATTTGACCAGTGGCGGCGCGCGGTCGATGTGGAATTTCAACGGGAAATTCGACTGATTGGCGAGCGTACGACCGCTCTGGTCGGTGACATTTACCGGCAACACCAGCGTCGCATCGACATTCTGGGGAAGCGGCCCCTTGAAACGGACCTTGGTGATGTAGGCGTCATTGCGGTCGTCATCGTCGATGACCGGCTTCAGCTGTTTGCCGCCAGCCGTGTCGAGGCGCGCGGCGAGCAACGTATCGCGCGCGACCGGCGAGGCAAAGCTCAGCACCACATCCTTGACCGGATTGCATCCGGACTGTGGGTTGGTGCGGCTGCACGCCATTTTTGCGGTGAAAGCCGGGCGAACATCATAGTCGAAGCGCTGATCGCGGCCGGCGGTTCGGGACGGCACGCCCTTTTGCGCGATGCGCGCATCCCAGACGAGCGCCACCTCGCGCCCCGGAGGCAGCGGCCGGCGGCATTTTACCGGGACGACGCGGTCGAGCACCGCTTCGCGGTCGCTTCCCGCTTCGGGCAGGCGCAGCGGCAGTCCGGCATCATAGGCAAAGGACTGGCGCGACCAATTGTTGTTGCCGAGCCCGTCCCATAATTGCACCGCGGTTTCGCGGGGCAAGATGTCGACCGGAATTTTCTCGCCGATCCCGTCCACCGCGCAATAGGCGAAGCGACCGACCGAAGCGCGGTCGGCGGCGACATTGGTGGCGACGAGGAAAATCTGATCCTCCTCGATGTCGCCATAGGTCCCGCCGACCAGCACCGAGCGCGCCGACGGGCCGCCGGTATCGATGGCGAAGCGGTCGTTGCCGACAAGATTCACCCCGCGCGCCGTGGTCAAACCAGGGCGCAGTTCGACATGACACCGCTTGCCGCCGGGGAGCGGGCGTTCGAATTCGAGCACCCAGGTCCGGGTGTCGACCCAGCGGCCGGAAGCCGGAAGCTTGCAATCATTGGTTGCGGGAGCCTTGGCACGCGGGTCGCCCAGCGGCACCATATCCTCCGAAAAGCGCAGGGTGAAGCGCGTGATCGTGCCATCGCCGGTGCCGCTGCTGCCCGGGGTGGCGAGCGTCACCTGCGGCACGGTGTCCGCGGCTGCGGTTGCGGCCATGGCGATACCGAGCGGGATGATCAGCGCCAACCGCATCTTTCCGGCCAACCGCTCGCCGAGCCCGCGCCACATCCCAATCATCGCGTCATCTCCCCGCTTCGACCCCTTAATATCCTGCTGGAAACAGGGGCGTGTGTCCACCCACCGGCGCACATGGCGCACGCTTAAACCCGTCATGCGAAACGGCTGTGACGGCGATCACTGACAGGCCGTCTGGTCCTAGCGGGCGAGCATCGGCCCCAGCTGCTTTCCGGCGAAGATATGGACGTGCAGGTGGGGGACTTCCTGATGGCTGTCGATGCCGACATTGGCGAGCAGGCGATAGCCCGGGGCGACAAGGCCATGGTCGCGCGCGACCTTGCCCACCGCGCGGACAAAGCCCGCGATTTCGATGTCGCTTCCGCGTTCGGAAAAATCGTCCCAGCTGACATAGGGGCCCTTGGGAATCACCAGGATGTGAAGGGGGGCCTGCGGATTGATGTCGTGGAACGCGAGGGCGTGGTCGTCCTCGTAAACCGTGGTCGACGGCAATTCGCCGCGCAGGATCCGGGCGAAGATATTGCTGTCGTCATAGGGTTGGGTCGCGTCGATCGGCATGGGGGGAACTCTCCTCTTGGGCCTATTGGGTCCGGGCGGCTTTTTCGGCGTGGCCCGAGGTGCCGTGACGACGGTCGATTTCGGCGCCGACCTGGTTCCAGGCGATGCCGCGGTCGGCAAGCAGAACGGTCAGATGAAAGATCAGGTCGGCGGCCTCGCCGGTCAGTGCCGCATCGTCTTCGCTGAGCGCGGCGATGACGGTTTCGACGGCTTCCTCGCCAAGCTTTTGCGCGATCTTGCCGCGTCCCCGGGCGGCCAGGCTGGCGACATAGGAAGCCCCGGCATCGCCGGCAGCCAGCCTGTCGCGGACCACCGCCTCGAGCCGTGCCAGCGCGCCGCCAATATCCTGTGTCATCCGCAATCCTTTCGGCCGATTGCCCTAGCCGCCCGATAGCGACTGGACAAGGCGCCCCGGCTCTGGTCGAAGGGCCGCCATGACCGAGGTCAAGCTTCATCCCGACTGGCTCGCGGCGATCGGCGGCGAGTTCGAGCAGCCCTATATGGCCACGCTGAAGGCGTTTCTTGCCGACGAGCGGGCGAAGGGCAAGGCGATCTATCCGCGCCCGCGCGACTGGTTCGCGGCGCTCGACGCGACGCCGCCGCAAGAGGTGCGTGTCGTCATTCTGGGTCAGGATCCCTATCATGGACCGGGGCAGGCGCACGGGCTGTGCTTTTCGGTGCAGCCGGGGGTGCGCACGCCGCCCAGCCTGGTCAATATCTATAAGGAAATGCTGGCTGACCTTGGCATTCCTCCGGCACGCCACGGCTATCTCGGGCATTGGGCGGAACAGGGGGTTCTGCTGCTCAACAATGTGCTGACCGTCGAGGCGGGGCAAGCGGCATCGCACAAGGGGCGCGGCTGGGAACGCTTTACCGACGCCGCCGTCGCCGCGGTTGCCGCCGACCCGGCGCCCAAGGTTTTCATCCTGTGGGGCAGTCACGCCCAGCGCAAGGCCGCCGATGTCCCGGGCCTTGGCGCGGGAAGTCCACACCTGATCCTGCGCGCGCCGCACCCGTCGCCGCTGTCGGCGCACAACGGCTTTTTCGGATCGCGGCCGTTCAGCCAGGCGAATGATTTCCTGGCCGCGCAGGGGCGCGGTGCAATCGACTGGCGGTTGCCCGACGCGATCCCGGTGACGGACGGCCCATCGGACGCATGACCCTGTTATCCGATCCGGCGACGCTGGCGATCCTGATCGTCGCGGTCATCCTGCTCGGCATGGCCAAGGGCGGCCTTGCGGGGGTAGGGTCGCTTGCGACACCGCTCGCCGCGCTCGTGCTGCCGCCCGCGACCGCAGCCGCGCTGTTGCTGCCGGTCCTGATCGTCCAGGACGTGATCAGCGTCTGGTCGTTTCGCGCGACATGGGACCGCTGGATCATTGCCTGGATGTTGCCCGGCGCGGCGCTCGGCATTCTGGCGGGATATTTCTATGCCGACGGGGTCGACGAGGCGCGGTTGATGGCCGCGCTGGGCGCGATCACGCTGGCCTTTGGCCTGTATCGTTTGTGGATCGAACGCGGCGGCCGGATCCCCGCGGCCTCGCAGTCGCCGGGGTGGGTCGGCAGCATCTTTGGCGCGCTCACCGGCTTCACCAGCCAGATCGCCCATGCCGGCGGTCCGCCGTTCCAGATGTGGGTGGCGCCCCGCAAGCTGCCGCATCTGACTTTTGTGGGCACCAGTTCGGTGCTGTTCGCGGCGGTCAACTGGATGAAAGTGCCCGCCTATGTCGCGCTGGGCGCCTTTCCCCATGACGTCGTCGTGGCCGCGGCGTTGCTGATGCCGCTGGCGATCGGTTCGACGCTGCTGACCGTGCGGTGGCTGAAACGAATCGACGGGGCGCGATTCTATATCCTCATCTATCTGCTGATGGTGCTGCTCGGCGCGAAGCTGATGTGGGACGGGCTCGCTGGATGAGCGCCTTGCCCGTCATTCTGGTCGATGCCGACGCCTGCCCGGTGAAGGACGAAATCTATCGCGTCGCATGGCGGCTCGAGGTTGCGGTCAAGGTTGTCAGCAACAGCCGGTTGCGCATACCCGATCATCCGCTGATCGAACGGATATTGGTGTCGGACGGCTTTGATGCCGCCGACGACTGGATCGCGGCAGCCGCCGATGCGCGGAGCATCGTCATCACCGCCGATATATTGCTGGCCGACCGGGCGCTGAAGGCGGGGGCGGTGGTGCTCGCGCCCAATGGCAAACCCTTTACCGCCGCGTCGATCGGCCCCGCGATCGCGACCCGCGCGATCATGGCCGATCTGCGCGCGGGCGGCGACCAGATCGGCGGCCCGCCGCCTTTTTCCAAAGCCGACCGGTCGCAATTTTTGCAGGCGTTGGACACGGCGCTGGTACGAATGAAGCGCCTTTCGTAATTTCTTCGGCCCTTTTTCAGTGCTTTATGAAAATTGTTCGGGCGAGTGACGCGAATCACCGTCGGTTTTTCAGCAACGGGGCAAAAGCCGCGCCCTTTTGCGCTTGCGTCGATCAGAGCGATGGAAGAACTGCGTTGGCGGAGTTTGCGAATGATTCTTAATTTGTGCATCTGACCAACCCGAAAGATGCCTTATGCCGACCGATATCGCCAAGACCCTGACCTATCTGATCCTGCATCTGACGATCGGTTTCAGCGTTGCTTACGCGCTGACCGGATCGCTTGCCCTGGCCGGCGGTATCGCGATCATCGAACCCTGTATCAACGCGGTCGCCTTTTTCCTTCATGAAAAGGCATGGCAACGCGCCGGGATCCGGCAGCGGCTGCATATCGCGTGACGGCGCCCGCGCCGAGGGGTTGATCTCAACTCTGGTTGAGGTTGCACAAGGGCGGCGCCTGATTCGCAGCGCTGGAGTATTCGTGCATGTTGCATCGCCCCCTGTCCCCTATTTCGACCGACGGCGCGGACGCCGAAACGCTGTTTCTGGGACGCTATTTCGCGAGGACCGGCTATGCGGGGCCGGTTGCCCCGACCATGGCGGTGCTGCGGGCCGTTCATGCCGCGCATCTGGCGGCCATCCCGTTTGAGGCGATCGATGTGCTGGTCGACAGCCATGTCGACATCGGCGCGGAGGCGATCGAGGACAAGCTGATCGCGCGCGGGCGCGGTGGCTATTGTTTCGAACAAAATGGGTTGTTCCTGCGCGTGTTGCGGGCGATTGGTTTCGATGCCGAGGGGCTGCTGGGCCGGGTGCGCTGGATGCTGCCGGAAAGCGCACCGCCGTCACCACGGACCCATATGGCGCTGCGTGTCCGGATCGACGGGCGGCCGTGGCTGGTCGACGTCGGTTTCGGCTCGGCGGTGCCCCCTGCGCCGCTGGCCATGGACAGCGAAGCCCCGCAGGCGACCGCCCATGAGCGCTATCGCGTCGCGCGGCGCGGCGCCCAATGGTCGGTGCGTGCCGATATTGCGGGCGAATGGATGCCGCTGTACGTCCTTGACGATATCGTTCCCCCCGCGATCGATTATGACGTCGGCAACTGGTACACCGCGACCCATCCGGCCTCGCATTTTCGTCACCTGTTGGTGGCCGCGCGGACCACGCCGCAGCGGCGCTATGCGCTGCGCGGCAACCGGCTGACGGTTCGCCATGCCGACGGAACGAGCGAGCAGCGGCACCTGGGCGCCGACGCCATCGAGGATGCGCTGCGGGACCTGTTCCTGCTGCCGGTCGATCCGCGCTGGCGGCCGGCGATCGAAAGGGCCGCGACGGCCGAGGTTGCGGCCTAGCGCATAAGCGGAACGGCGAAGGCGTGCGCCGGTTTCGGGCTTGATCGCCGCCCATTCCTCGTCGGCCATGAACGACGTCCATGCGGCGTGCATGGTCGCGGAAGGCGTCGTGGATGGCCTCCCCCTCGTCGGCGTGCGGGACTTCGCCGATGCGCAGTTGTCGGAGCTTTGCGGGCCGATCGGAGGAGGCGGCCGCCGACGCCGCGACTGGTGCAAGCGCGAGGCCGCGCGTTCCGATTGACCCAGGGTGGCATGGTGTATTAATGCAATAACTCAGTTCGGCAAACGGGAGGCCGGGATGGGCGGATACAGGGGCGGGCAGGCGATGGTGACGGCGAAGTCGATGCTGGCGGCGGGGGCGATGTTGGCGGCTGGGGCATTGCTGGCCGGGGCGCCCGCGCATGCGGCCGCCGCCGAAACCGAGGCCAGGGCCGGCGATCGGGCGGTGCCCGGCGTCTGTGCGCTGACCGCGAGCGCGCCCGCCGATGCGCTGTTGAGCGTGCCTTTCCGCACCGTCGACGGGCGCATCTATGTCGAGGCGCGGGTCAACGGCGAGGGGCCCTTCACCTTTGCGGTCGACACGGGGGCCAGCGGCATGGGCCGCGCCGACGCCAGCCTGGTCGCGGCGCTGTCGTTGCCGGTGACGGGGACGGCGCACACATCGGACGGGGTGGCGACCGCAAAGGTCGACACGACCCGCCTGGCCGCGCTCGCGCTCGGTGGGTTCGAGCGCCGCGACCTGGAGGTGATCACCCGCGATTACGGCAGCCGGATGCGCGACGAAGCGAAATTCGCGGGCATCATCGGCCGCGAATTTTTCGCCGACGGCCTGTTGGTCATCGATTATCCGGCGAAGCGGATCAGCTTTACCCGCGCCGCCGGGCTGACGGCGGGCGCCGACGGCGTCCTGTCCTATGACCGCGCCTTTCGCGTGCCGGTGCGCATCGGCGCGCTGGCCACCGAGGGCAATCTGGACACCGGCGCCAATGTCGCCTTCGTCGTGCCGCAGACGCTGTTCGAACGCGCGGGCGGCGGCCCGGCGGGCGAGACGAGCGAGGGCGGGCTGACCAACACGGTGGTCACGACCACCCGCACGACGATGGCGGGCCCGTTCCGCATCGGCGCCGCCAGCCTGTCCGATGTCGAGGTGCGGGTGTCGGACCGCTTTCCCGAACTGCTGGTCGGTGCCCACGCGCTGCAGCATTTCGCGCTGTTGATCGACCAGCGGTCGCGGACGGTCGCGCTGTGCCCCCCGGCGGCCGGCGCGGGCTGAATCCCCGGCGGCGGGGCGGCGTGGCGTGGCGGGCGGCGGGGCCTAACTTGTCAAACTTGTCACCGCTCCGCTTGTCGGATCAAGGCTTTGGCGCGGTGTCGCCGCTCTCGTTCTCATCCTCTTTTTCGCCTTCGCTTGCGTTTGCGCTTTCGCCCCCGGGGGCGGTCAGGCGCGGCGGCGGCGCGCACCGCGCGGGTTTTGCCTGCGCGTCCATATGGTCGATCGCCTGCGCCAGATGCTGGCCGGCGGCGTCGAAAGGCCGCGGCGTGGCGGCGGGCTGCGCCCCGAAACGATCGGGGTCATGCGCGCGCATCAGGAACATGGCGAGATGTTCGGGATATTCGCGCCGCTCGCCGACCTGTTCGCCCTTGTAAAAGATCGGCACCGCGACGCCGTGGACCGCGCGCGCCAGCGCCGCATCGACGAGCCGCCGCATCCCGAAATCGATCGCCGCATCCCAGGCGTGGCGAAACGCCGCGGCATCGGGACGGCGGCGCAGATTATAGGCGGCGGTCGCCGACAGCCCGACGCTCGCCGCCGCCTCGGTCACGCAGGCGCAAGACGCGAGCGCCTCGATGAACTTGCGCTGGCGATCGGGCGTCCAGCCGCTGCTGCGCTGTCGCTGAAGCTGCGCGGGGGTGAAGGAGGACAGCGCGGCGGTCAGGCTGGGCGGCGCGGGGCGGGCATCGGCTTTGGGCTGGGTCATCCAACAGGATGAAGCAGGGCCGGGCAATGTAGGAAAGGGGTTTTGGTGGGGTGCGGTGCGAAATAGGATCGGGCGGCGCCAGTCTTCTTGCAATTTTGCCGCCTTGCCTGTTCTATGATGCCACCATGCCGCCCGAAATTCAGGCCCTGATCGACAAGCCGTTGCTGCTCGCCCTGGTCCTCGCCATCGGCGCGGTTTGCGGGGTGGCCGCCGAGCGGGTCGGAGAGAATCTGAACAAGGCCGAGCGTCGCCGCCGTTGGCAGCGGCGCAAGAGCGGGGGCGGGAAGTGGGGCGCCAGCGTTCGCCCCGACCCCCGGTTCCGCGCGGACCCGGCGGCGGCGAGATCGCCGAGCCCGGTGGCGACCGCCGCCGAACAATTGCGCGCGGTGATGGAGGCGGAGTTTCAGGCGCGCCCGCTGCTCAACGCGGGCGAACGGCGGCTGTTGTCGGTGCTCGACAAGGCGCTGGCCGAGGAAAGCCCCGGCTGGCGCGCGATGGGGCAGGTGTCGCTGGGCGAGATATTGGCGAGCCCCGACGAGGCGGCGTTCCTGGCGGTCAATTCGAAGCGCGTCGATTTGCTGATCATCGATGCCGACTGCCGCCCGCTCCATGCGGTCGAGATGCAGGGCAAGGGGCATCACAAAAGCGACAACACCGCCGCGCGCGACGCGGTGAAACGCGAGGCGCTGCGTCGTGCGGGGATCGGCTATGTCGAGGTGGTCAGCGGCGACACGCCCGCCGAGGTGCGCGCGATGGTGCGGAAATTGGTGGGGCGACCCCACTCCTCATCGTCACCCCGGACTTGATCCGGGGTCCAGCTTTCCACCGTCGCTAAGCGGGACCCCGGATCAAGTCCGGGGCGACGAAAGAAGGAAGAGCCCTTCCACGTCCGCTATCGCTCAACCCCCACCCCCGCCGCACAGCCGCCAGCGGCCATGTTCGACATGGGTGGTCTTGCCGACGATGCTTGCGGTCAGGATGATCTCGTCCACCGTCCAGCCGATCGGCGGCATCTTTTGGGCATTCAGCCGGTCGCCGCGATAGTTGGCGCCTGACGTTTTTTGGGATGTGCGGTTCGGGGCCTCTGAAACGTCAGACTCTGCCGTCCATGATCGGCGCCTTTGCGGCGAGCAGATGGTTTACCAGCGCCTTCTGGAACGCCCGCGCCTCGGCCAGCGGATCGCGCGTACGCAAGGTCACCGCCTTGCGGTTCTCTACCGGCAACAAGCGGAGCGGGAAGGGCGCCGCGGCGAAGCCGTCAAGAAACATTGGGGGGCGCGGGCAGCCACGCGGGCGGGGCATAATGCAGGTCGTAGAGCGAGATGAGCGTGACATGGAGGAGGTCGGGGCCGCGCCCGGGATCGCCCAAGCGGCAGCGCGACGGTCGCCGCCTGCACCTCCGGCGGCGGCTTGGCCATGACGTAGAGGGGGTTCCGGGCGCGCATGGGTGGGGGTGCCAACCGTCGAACCGGACTAACCCGGATGCTCAATCATCGTCGGACGGAGGAGGAAATAGCCTGTCGAAATCGCTGACTCTGTTTGTCCCGGGTCTGCCGACACCCGGGGTTTTGCTGCCAAATCCACTGTCGTTCCATGGTGGAGAAAGGTGCCGAATTAGTGCGACTTCGCCAGCGACGACCCACCAGTCACTATCGAATGTGGCATACGTCACCTGAAAGCGACTAAGATCGCCCCCAGTACGGGCTGAAAGTTTGCCGACGTGTTCTCCCAGCCTTGCACGCAGCGTTCGACCGCTCTTGGTGAAGGTCTTTGTTGCTTTGCCGATGTAAACGAGATCGCCGTCTAAAAATATGGCGTACAGGCCGCTTTCAAGTGGCCCGACGCCTTTCTCAAGAGCAAGTTTCGGCGTCGTTTCTAAATGTTCGACCAGCTGCGCGCGAATGCCCGCATCGAGATCGAACGTGAAATGATGAGGGTCACTGTCATCCATTCACGCCTTCTAGATTCCGACGAACGTCAGAAGCAATCGATTTCGCCAGCTTAACTGGAACGGCATTGCCGAGTTGCCGCATCGCTTCTGTCCACGAGCCTCGCAACTCGTATTGGTCAGGGAACGTCTGCAATGCAGCGCTTTCTCGGACGCTAAAGTAGCGCACCGATCCATCGGGGCGAACAAGCATATTTTCGCCTCCCGGAACGCCATGCACGCCGGCTTTTAACGTCTTGGCCGGTTGATCCAAGGGACTACCGGTATGGCCGGGGTAGGCGCGAGCGCCAAGCTGGAGCTTATGATTGCAGAATTGACCTGATCCCGTTTCCGTGGGTTCGCCATATTTCGACAACGCGTCGCGAACAGTCTGCCAAGCTTCTTCTAGTGGCCGCTCACGCAAACGTTCAGCGCGCGCGCGCTCAGTTTCTGACGGGTGTCGATTGGCCGATGAAACCTGATGCCGGTCCCAATACTCCCCAGTCCGATACTTATCCCAAAGTAGACGGTCAGCGGAGTGGGTAGGCCGAGGAAACTTCCAAGCAATTTTCAGATCGCTCCGAAATCCGACAAAAAATACCCTCTCACGCTTTTGAGGGACTCCGTAGTCAGCAGAGTTCAAGACTTGAGCAACCACCTTGTATTCTGGCGGAACTTTGCTGTCAGAAGTATGATGCTGTTGGAGCCGGCCAAAGTGATCTCGCCAGTCTTCTCCATCCAGCCGCAAGATTGCCGGATGATGGAGTTGTAGCTCAATATAGGAAAAGTATGTGGCGAAAGCCGCGCGGGTCATACCTTTAACGTTTTCGAAGATAAACGCCTTCGGTCGAACCTCCCTCACTACGCGTACTGCCTGCGGCCACATATCTCTTTTGTCGTCAAATGCGCGATGCTTTCCACCCATAGAAAAGGGCTGGCAGGGAGGCCCCCCTGTTACTAAGTCTACGGAACCTTCCAGATGTCGGAAATCTATCGGGCGAATGTCTCCCAGAGTCGGCTTCGGCCAATCTCGTACGACATGGACCTTTTTATTGCGATTTTCTTCGATCGTGTCGCAACACCACTTGTCCCATTCGACGATCTGGACGGGCTTAAAGCCCGCCTCGCTCACTCCAATTCCTAAGCCGCCGGCGCCTGCAAAGAGTTCTACTGATTTCATGGTTCCGGCGCTCCGAAGCTTGCCAATGTTTAGGCCGTTCTCTCCTTGTTCCTACCAACGAGGAGGCGGGCTTTCAAGGAGCCAAGCCCAAATTTGGTCCACTTCGAAGTAAAAATGCTCGTGGGATGAAGCTGCCGTGGCTTTAGGCTAACCCTCAATCATGCTCCCGGCCACCCGCGCCCATATACAGCTCGCGCCCGGTTTCCTCATAAACCTCGCTCATTTTCGCCATGCCCTTTTCGGCCTCTTCGGCGGCGATGAAGCCGGCGCTGTCCTGATTTTGCAGCTTCGCGAACTCGCGCACTTCCTGGCTGATCTTCATCGAGCAGAATTTGGGGCCGCACATGCTGCAGAAATGCGCCGATTTCGCGCCTTCCGCCGGGAGCGTCTGGTCGTGGTACTGCTCGGCGGTGTCGGGGTCGAGGCTGAGGTTGAACTGGTCGCGCCAGCGGAATTCGAAGCGCGCTTTCGACAGCGCATCGTCGCGGACCTTGGCGGCGGGGTGGCCCTTGGCGAGGTCGGCGGCGTGGGCGGCGAGCTTGTAGGTGACGACGCCGACCTTCACATCGTCGCGGTCGGGCAGGCCAAGATGCTCCTTGGGCGTGACGTAGCAAAGCATCGCGGTGCCGTACCAGCCGATCATCGCGGCGCCGATGCCGCTGGTGATATGGTCATAGCCCGGCGCGATGTCGGTGGTGAGCGGCCCGAGCGTGTAGAAGGGCGCCTCTCCGCACGCTTCCAATTGCTTGTCCATATTCTCCTTGATCTTGTGCATGGGCACGTGGCCCGGCCCCTCGATCATCACCTGGACATCCTGTTCCCAGGCGCGCTTGGTGAGTTCGCCCAGCGTGTAGAGTTCGGCGAACTGCGCCTCGTCATTGGCGTCGGCGATGCTGCCGGGGCGTAGGCCGTCGCCGAGGCTGTAGGCGATGTCATAGGCCTTCATAATCTCGGTAATCTCGTCGAAATGGTCGTAAAGGAAGCTTTCCTTGTGATGCGCGAGGCACCATTTCGCCATGATCGAGCCGCCGCGCGACACGATGCCGGTGACGCGCTTGGCGGCGAGGGGGACGTAGGGCAGGCGGACGCCCGCATGGATGGTGAAATAATCGACGCCCTGTTCGGCCTGTTCGATCAGCGTGTCGCGGAAGATTTCCCAGCTCAGTTCCTCGGCGATGCCGCCGACCTTTTCGAGCGCCTGATAGATGGGGACAGTGCCGATCGGGACGGGCGAGTTGCGCAGGATCCATTCGCGGGTGTCGTGGATGTTGCGCCCGGTCGACAGGTCCATGACGGTGTCGGCGCCCCAGCGGATCGACCAGACCATCTTGTCGACTTCGGACGCGACGTCGGATGCGACCGCGCTGTTGCCGATATTGGCGTTGATCTTGACGAGGAAGTTGCGGCCGATCGCCATCGGTTCGGATTCGGGGTGGTTGATGTTGTTGGGGATGATCGCGCGGCCGCGCGCGATTTCCTCGCGGACGAATTCGGGGGTGACATAATCGGGGATCGACGCGCCCCAATCCTGTCCGTCGCGGATATATTCGGCAAGCCGTTCGCGGCCGAGATTTTCGCGGGTCGCGACATATTCCATCTCGGGCGTGATGATGCCGCGGCGGGCATAGTGCATCTGGCTGACGTTGGCGCCGGGCTTGGCGCGCAGCACCTGCTTCTTGACGTTCGGGAAGGCAGGGACGCCGCCCGAACGGTCGGGGCCGAGCTGGCCATTGTCTTCGGGCCGAACCTCGCGCTGCGTCACTTCCTCGACGTCGCCGCGGGCGCGGATCCAGGGGCTGCGCAGTTCGGGCAGGCCCTTTGCAATGTCGATCGTCGCATTGGGGTCGGTGTAGGGGCCCGAGGTGTCATAGACGCGCACCGGCGGTTCGCCCGACGAGGGTTCGAGCATGATTTCGCGCATCGCGACGCGGATGCCGCTGCCGGTGGGCGAGGCGACATGGATCTTGCGGCTGCCGCGGATCGGCCCGGTGGTGACGCCGATCGGCGAGGCGGCATTTTTGTCGAGGCGGGAATCGATGTCGGCCATGTGCAGTCGCTCCAATGCTTCGAAGCGAGAATGGGAGCCCGTTTGCCGCGGAACGCCAACCCTCCCTCCGCCCGTATTACCGGGATCAGGTTCAACGGGTCGCGGTCTATTCCGCTCTCAACCTGCGATTGCGCGCCAGGCTCCCCGGGGATGGCGACCGATGTAGCGCGTCGCGCCCGCGCTGTCCATCGGCGCCGATGGCCGGTCGCGCTGCGTGCGACGTATCGCGCGGGCGCCGCGATGTAGCGGTGTCATCACGGTCACAGCCAGGCGCGGCATAATCGGCTATGGGCGATCGAGGTTCAACGAACATGGGGTTTTGGGAATGCCGATCGGCCGGATGGGATATATGCTGTTGATCGCCGCGGCGTGGTGCCTGTGGGGTGCCTCGCCCGCCGCCGCGCAGGCCTATCCCTGTTCGGGGCCGGGCCCCGGCGAACGCATGATCGGCATGACGCCGGGCGGCAACGGTATCGCGCCGGTGCCGCTGTGCGTGCGCGACGGTGGCGGCGCGGGGGCGCCCGTCACCTATGTCGACACGGTCGCCTCGATCGCCTGGCACGCCGAGGCCGCCGATGTCTGGGTCGAGGGCAGTTACGACGGCCCCAACACCGCCGAGCGCGTCGCGTTGCAGGCGTGCAACGAGGCGATGGGCGGCGGCTGTTCCTCGATCGGCGAATGGAAAAATTCGTCGATGGCGATCCTGCGCGACCGGCAGGGCTATTTCTATAGCGCATGGCTGGGCGACGGCGGCGCGACGCGCAAGAAGGTGATGGCCGATTGTTCGGCCAAGCAATTGCTGCCTTGCGAACAATTCGGAAAATATGGCGCGGGCACCCGCCGGCGCTGGCCCGGCGCGGGCGTGCGCAAGGCCTTTGCCGCCGGGGCGTGGGTGACGGCGAGCGACGCCTATGACGGCAAGCTGTATGTCGCGGGCGGCGCGGCGACCGCCGATGCGGCCACCGCCGCGGCGCTGAAGGCATGCGCCGACGCGACGCGGCAGGAATGCAATGTCACCGCGCTGAGCGGCAATGGCATTATCCAGACCTATCGCATGAACGGCGGCGACGACACCGCGACGGTCGAGACGAGCGCGAAGCGCGCCCGCGCCGCGGCGGAGCTTTATTGCAAGCAGAAAAAGGCCGAAAGCTGCGTGATGCAGCGGCAGTTCGATGCGCGGACGCCGGGGCTGTTCGTGCATGATTTCGCGGCGCCGAGGCCATAGGCCGAGGCACGCGGGGCGGGCAAGGCGCGGTGGTCGCCATCGCCGCTGCAACATAAAAACCGCATATATGTCATCATTTTGCAGCGACGCGGTCATGGCGTTGACCTGTGGCGGCGTCAAAGGGCGGCCTTCGACCATCGAATGAAGGCCTTGTCCATGCTTCCTGCCTCGCGTCCCCTTGCCGTCCTGTTGCTTGCCGCCACCTCGACCCCCGCCCTGGCACAAGCCGATACGGCGCCGGTCGCCGACGACGCGCTGGGCGACGTCATCGTCGTCACCGCGCAAAAGATCGAACAGCGCGCGATCGACGTGCCGATCACCATTTCGGCGAACAGTGGCGAGGCGACGCGCGCGCTGGGGGTGAACGACCTCGACGAACTGTCGAACTATGTCCCCGGCCTCAACATCCAGGAGCAGAGCGCGAACAACCCCGGCATCGTGATTCGCGGCATTACCTCTGACAGCGGATCGGCGCAGCAGGCGCCGCGCGTGACGCTTTATTACAATGGCGCCGACATTTCGCGTTCGCGCGGGTCGTATCAGGCGATCTATGATGTCGACCGGATCGAGGTGATCAAGGGGCCGCAGGCGACGCTGTTCGGCACCGCGTCGGCGGTCGGCGCGATCAGCATCGTGTCGGCGCGGCCCAGGCCCGGCTTTTCGGCCGAGGTGAACGCCAGCTATGGCAATTATGATGCGACGGTGCTGGGCGGTTTCCTGAACCTGGGGTCGGACAAGGTGGCGGGGCGCGTCGCCTTTGAATGGAAAAAGCGCGACGGTTATGTCCGCAACCTCGCCCCCGGGCAGGATGATCTGTACGATCAGGACCAGCTTGGGGTGCGCGGGTCGCTGCGGCTGACGCCGACCGATCGCTTCACCGCCGACCTGATCCTGACCTATGACCGCCAGCGCAACAGCGGCACGCCCTTCATATCGGGCACCCATCCGACCGCATCGGGCCCCGCGAACCCGTTCGGCGACGCCGCGCTGGGCGGATCGCCATTGTCGGAAGCGGTGCTGGGCAAGGCGAAGCTGGGGCTGACCCGCGACGTTTACGACGCCAATCTGACGCTCGACTGGCAGGTCGCCGACGATTGGACGATCACGATGGTCAACGCCTATCGCGATTTCGATTCGCTGGAGGTTTTCGACGCCGACGGCAGTGCCGCCTGGTATCTGGAATTCGCCGAGGACGCCAAGGGGTGGCAATATAACCACGAAACGCGCTTTTCCTATGCGAGCGATCGGTTTCGCGGGGCGTTCGGGTGGAACGCCTTCATCGAGGACGGGTCGCAGGCGGTGCCCTTTTCGAGCGAGGAAGGCATATTCCTGCAATGCGCCGCGGGGGTGATCCCCGGTCTGCCCTGTATCGCCGCCGACGGCAGCGTCGCGGCAGCCGCGGCGACGGGCCTGTTGACCGGCGGGCTGGCGACGGCAATCCCCTATGCCTCCACCTTCGGCAACATCGGCAAGAACCAGAGCTATTCGGTGTTCGCCGACGGGACGTGGATGCCGAACGCGGCGCTGGAGGTGACGGCGGGCGTCCGCGCGCTGATCGAAAAGCGCCGGTCGGGCTATTATGCCCAAGTTCCGGGATCGGTGCTGACCGGCGGTCCGTCGCTGATCCCCGGCCAGGTCGATACCGGCGGCCAGACATTCTGGTCGGAGGACAGTTTTCAGGCCTTTCTGCCGCGTTTCAACATCCTGTACCGCCTGGGCGGCGGCATCAACGCCTTTGCGACCGTGTCGAAGGGGCGCCGGTCGCCGACCGTCAATCTGAACGCGCGCCGCACCGCGACCGGGCCGATCCCCAATGTCGGGCGGATCGCCGCCGAAAATGTCTGGAACTATGAGGTCGGAATGAAGGTCGCGCGCGGCAGTTTTGCCGGGTCGCTGGGCGTCTATTACCAGAAATATGACAATTTCCAGGTGTCGGTGACGCAGTCCGACGGCACGACGATCACCCAGAGCGCGGGCACCGCGAGCAATCTGGGCGTCGAGGCCGAGGCGAGCGTCGCGGTAACGCCGTGGCTGAAGCTGTTCGGCAATGTCGGCTATATCGATGGGGGCATCGACGACAAGGCCGCGAACGGCGTCTTTGCCGGCGATCGTTTCCGCCTTCAGCCCGAATGGCAGGCGGCAGGCGGCTTTACGATCGACGCGCCGCTGGGGGGCGGGATGCGCCTGTTCGCGACGCCGACGATCACCCATCGCAGCAAGATCTTCTTTGAAGTGCCGAACCGGCCGCTGATCAGCCAGGCTGCGGTGACGCTCGTCCATGCGCGCGCCGGGGTGAGCTTTGCCGACGGGCGCTTCGAGATTGCGGGCTTTGTCCGCAACGCGACCGACGAGGATTATCTGCTCGACGCGGGCAACACCGGCGGGGCGTTCGGCATCCCGACCTTCATCCCCGCCGAACCGCGGCTTTACGGCGTGCAGCTCGTCGGGCGCTTTTGACCCTGCCGTCCGGTGCCCGATGGGTCGCGGTCAGGCCACCGCGCCCCACCCCGGCATTGCGGGAAAACCGGGCAGCGCGGCGATACGGCGCGTCCAGGCGGCGACGTTCGGCCAGTCGGCGGGGTCGAGCCCCGCATCGCCGAGCAGCGCGAGATAGGGACTGGCGGCCAGGTCGGCGATGGTCAGCCGGTCGCCGACAAGCCAGCGCCGGTCGGCGAGATGCGCATCGATCACCGGCATGAACCGCGTGGTGATCGCAAGGGCGTGCGCCTCGTCGACCGGCGCGTCGAACCTGCGCGCGAGGCGCAGGAAGGCAGGGCCGTTCTGGATTTCATTCGCGGCGTGCGACAGCCACACGCCAATCTGTCCGCGTTCGCGCGCATCGCGGCCATCCCAGTCGCCGGGGCGATGCCGCGCGGCGAGATGGGCAAGGATCGCCTGGCTGTCGCGCAATATGAAATCGCCGTCGATATAGAGCGGAATCTGCGCCATCGGGGTCAGCGCGCGATAGTCGTCGGAGGCGCGCATCGCGGCGTCGGTCGGCATCTCTTCCCAGCTTTTGCCAAGGAAGGACAGCGCCAGGCGGACCTTGTGCGTATTGCCCGACAGGGCGGTGCCGTGAAGGCGGATCATCGTCATTCTCCTGAACGGGGGGTGGAGGCGGGATCGGGGGCGCGTGGCGGTTCAACCCCCAGCCGGGCGCGAAGCTGGTTGAGTTCGGCCGCCATCGGCCGGATCGCCGCCATCATGTCGACTTCGGTAAAGCGCGGGGTGATGTGCTGCGAACAATTCCAGTCGAGCCCGGCGACGTCGATGACGAAGGCGCGCTCGGGCGCGGCCTTATAGCCATCGGGCATCAGCGCGGTGACCAGCGCGGGGTCGTCGTCGCATTCGATTGACGTCGCGGTGCCGATCAGTTTCAGCCGCCGCCGCGCGGGATAGTCCATCAGGAACAGCGCGACGCGGGCATTGTCCGCAAGATTGCCCGCGCTGACATATTGCTTGTTGCCGCGATAGTCGGCGAAGCCGAGGCGATTGCCGCCGAGCGGACGCAGGAAGCCGGGCGGGCCGCCGCGATGCTGGACATAGGGCCAGCCATCGGCGGTGACGCTGGCCATATAGAAACTGTCGCGCGCCGCGATGAATCCCAGTTCCTTTTCGGTCAGCGGATCGACGCCCTCCGCCTCTTCGGCGCGCGCATAATGATCGCGCGATCCGAAGCGCGCCTGCATCGCGCGTGCGGTGTCGCCGAACAGGATGCGATAATAGTTGCGAGCCATGGAGAGCGGCCTTTCGATGGGCGCGAACGAAAGGCGGATCGGGTAGAGGGAAGCCCTTCGTTCGCCCGGCCGAGATAGGCTGTTGCTCGATTGGAGATAATGACCGGCTTTTGTCATTTTCTATTCCAGTATATGGAATAATTATGGACCGGTTGCTGACGCTGGAGATGTTCGTCGCGGTCGCGGGCGAAGGAGGGTTCGCCGCCGCCGCGCGCAAGCTGGGCAGTTCGCCGCCCGCGGTCACGCGCGGGATCGCGGCGCTGGAGGCGCGGCTGGGCACGCGGTTGTTTCACCGTTCGACGCGCGCGGTCGCGCTGACCGACGCGGGCGCCGCCTTTCTGGTCGAGGCGCGGCGCATCCTGGCCGAGCTGGCGGGGGCCGAGCGCGCGGCGCGCGGGGTGGAGGCCGATCCGCGCGGCCAGCTGTACCTGACCGCGCCGGTGATGTTCGGACGGTTGCACGTCCTGCCGGTGGTGCGCGACCTGATGGCGCGGCACGCGGCGCTGACGGTGCGGATGATGCTGGTCGACCGCAATGTCCGCATCGTCGAGGAGGGGATCGATGTGGCGGTGCGGATCGGCGCGCTGTCCGATTCGAGCCTGAAGGCGGCCCGCATCGGCGCGGTGCGCCAGATGCTGGTCGCCAGCCCCGCCTATCTGGCGCGGCATGGCGCCCCCGAAGGTTTCGCCGACCTCGACCGGCACGAGCTGATCGGATCGATGGGGCCGCGCGTGACGCGCGAATGGGCGCTGGCGTCGGCGCGCGTGCGGATCGAGGGGCGGCCGCGGCTGACCGTCAACACCGTCGACGGCGTGCTGGCGGCGGCGGAGGCGGGGCTGGGGATCGCCAACATGTTGAGTTATCAGGTGGCCGGCGCGCTCGATGCCGGGCGGCTGGTCGCCTTGCTGCCCGATGAGCAGCCACCCGCGCTTCCCGTCCACCTGCTCTTTGATGCGTCGCGCGCCGCGCTGCCCGCCGTGCGCGCCTTCATCGATGCGATGAAGGCGCAGGCGCGGGGCGCGGGTTTTGGCTGAGCCCGTTTTGCGGCGTACTGGTTCATGGCGGCGGCTTGCGGTGCGGGGCATTTGCGTCCATCGGTCGGCGATGCACCGTCGCCGCCAAGCTTTCGCCCGTTCGCGTTCCGCCCGATGAGCCGTGCCGGACGCCTGACCGGCTATGCGTTGATGGCCGCCGCGGCCCTGCTGGCGGTGGCGATGCGGCGCGGGATGATCGATAGCCTGGGGCCGTTTCCGGTCGCGGCGGTCGCGCTGCTGGTCGGCATGATCGGCGTTATGCTGGTGCTCACAGATATCATGGTGCGCGGCCTCTATGCGCAGGTGGCGGCGGCAAAGGACGCGCCGGCCGCGACGCGGGACGACGGAAAGGAAGGCGACGAATGACGGGCAGCCGGAACGGATGGTGCGGGACGGCCGCGGCGCTTTTGCTGGTCGCGGTGGCGCCGGTCGCCGCGGCGGACGCGGGAGCCGGGGCGGCGACGGACGAGGGCGACAAGATGTTCCTCGACATGGCGCAGCAGGCCTGTCAGGCGGCCGATTTTCCGTCGCTGCTGTGGCCCTTCGCCAACAGCGCCGCGGTGCGCGCCCGCTATAGCGCTGCCTCGGTACGCCATGGCGTGGCGGGATCGTCGCAGGTGGAATCGGCCGCCGCCTATGCAAAGCGCGACGCCTTTCCGATCGTGATGATCGATTTCAGCTATGTCACCCGCGATTCGATGCGCCGCTTCGAAGCCGCCGACGGCGACCCCGACCAGCTGGTTCCGGTTCAGATCGAATTCAACGGATCCTCCGACAACCGCTATCGCGTCGACTGGCTGCCCGGTCGGTTCGAGCCCGGCGAGGGCGACGGCCCCGGTACGCTGATCGCCGCGACCGGGCCGGGCGGCTATCTGCTTTTCCGTCCCACCCGCGATTGTTGGGAGCTGGTGGAGGATATCCGCAACCCGGGGTAAGGCGGCGCGCGGCTTTGCTTTTCGTTCGACAGGCCCCCCACCAGCCAGTATGACGACGCGATGACCGACGTTCCGCATACGCCGCTGCTCGACACGGTGGATGTCCCCGCCGACCTCCGCAAGCTGAAGCCCGAAGACCTCCGCCAGTTCGCCGACGAACTGCGTGCCGAGATGATTTCGGCGGTCGGCACCACGGGCGGGCATCTGGGCAGCGGGCTGGGCGTCGTCGAGCTGACCGTCGCGATCCATTATGTGTTCGACACCCCGCGCGACAAGCTGGTGTGGGACGTCGGCCACCAATGCTATCCGCACAAGATCATCACCGGCCGCCGCGACCGCATCCGCACCCTGCGCACCGGCGGCGGCCTGTCGGGCTTCACCAAGCGCAGCGAGAGCGAATATGATCCGTTCGGCGCCGCCCATTCGTCGACCTCGATCAGCGCCGCGCTGGGCTTTGCCATCGCCAACCAGCTGAAGGACGAACCCGGCCGCGCGATCGCGGTGATCGGCGACGGGTCGATGTCGGCGGGCATGGCCTATGAGGCGATGAACAACGCCAAGCAGGCGGGCAACCGGCTGATCGTCATATTGAACGACAATGACATGTCGATCGCGCCGCCGGTCGGGGGCCTCAGCGCCTATCTGGCGCGGCTGGTGTCGTCGCGCCCCTTCCTCGAACTGCGCGAAGTGGCGCGGCGTTTCGCGCGCCGCCTGCCGCAGCCGCTGCACAAGGCGGCGAAGAAGACCGACGAATTCGCGCGCGGCATGGCGATGGGCGGCACCCTGTTCGAGGAACTTGGCTTTTACTATGTCGGGCCGATCGACGGGCACAATATGGAGCATCTGATCCCGGTGCTCGAAAATGTCCGCGACAGCGACCATGGCCCGGTGCTGATCCATGCGGTGACGCAGAAGGGCAAGGGCTATGGCCCCGCCGAGGCGGCCGCCGACAAATATCATGGCGTCCAGAAATTCGACGTCATCACCGGCGAACAGGCCAAGGCCCCGCCGGGGCCGCCCGCGTATCAGAATGTGTTCGGCGAAACGCTCGCGAAGCTCGCCGACAGCGACAAGCGCATCGTTGCGATCACCGCCGCGATGCCGTCGGGCACCGGGGTCGACAAATTCGCCAAGGCGCATCCCCAGCGGACGTTCGACGTCGGCATCGCCGAACAACATGCAGTGACGTTCGCAGCGGGGCTCGCGGCGCAGGGGATGCGGCCCTTTGCGGCGATTTATTCGACCTTCCTGCAACGCGCCTATGACCAGGTGGTCCATGATGTGGCGATCCAGAATCTGCCGGTGCGCTTTGCGATCGACCGCGCCGGGCTGGTCGGCGCCGATGGATCGACCCATGCCGGGTCGTTCGACATCGCCTATCTTGCCACCCTGCCCAATATGGTGGTGATGGCCGCCGCCGACGAGGCCGAGCTGGTCCATATGACCTATACGGCGGCCGAATATGACGCCGGCCCGATCGCCTTTCGCTATCCGCGCGGCAATGGCACCGGGGTGCCGCTGCCCGCGGTTCCCGAAAAGCTGGAGATCGGCAAGGGCCGAGTCGTGCGCCAGGGCAAGACGGTCGCGATCTTTTCGCTCGGCACGCGGCTGGCCGAGGCGCAAAAGGCGGCCGACACGCTGGAGGCGCGCGGGCTGTCCACCAGTGTCATCGACCTGCGCTTTGCCAAGCCGCTCGACGAGGAGCTGATCCGCAAGACCCTGGCCAGCCACGAGGTGTGCGTGACGATCGAGGAGGGCGCGATCGGCGGCCTTGGCGCGCATGTGCTGACGCTGGCGAGCGACGAGGGGTTGATCGACGCGGGGTTGAAGCTGCGCACGATGCGGCTGCCCGATGTGTTTCAGGATCAGGACAAGCCCGAACTGCAATATGATGCGGCGGGGCTCAACGCGCCGCAGATCGTCGATTGCGTGCTGAAGGCGCTGCGCCACAACAGCGCCGGGGTCGAGGAGGCCGGGGCGCGGGCTTGAGCGGCAGGGGCGGCACACGAACGATTCGCAGCCGCGAAACTTCGGTAACCAACGCGTTCGTCCAGAGCATCCTGCCCGATTCCAGACCGGACCCCGAAGAAGAGCGCGCGGTCCTCGCATTTTTCGGGCAGCGAACCGAACAGCGCTTGTGCGTCTATTGCGGCGCGCCCGGCGGCACATGGGACCATCTTTACGCCTATGTGAAGGACAAGCGCCCATCGGGATATATCAACAGCGCATGGAACAGGGTTCCGGCGTGCAGCGATTGCAATTCCGCCAAGGGGTCGAAGCATTGGCGGGACTTTCTGCGTTCGGGCAGCAAGAAATCCCCGCGCGGCCGGGGATGCGTCGACATGGAGGAGCGGATCGCCAAGCTGGAGGCGTTCGAGGGGCTGGGGCGATTGCGGGCGCTTGATATCGAGGCGCTGGCGCCGGCCGATATCTGGGAAAGCTATTGGCGCAAGCGAGATGCGATCGAGGCGATGCTGAAAGAGGCCGACCTTGAATCGCGGGAACTGCGCAGGCGAATCCAGGAAGCCCTCGACCGATCGGTCGCGAACGATCCCGCTTGAGCGAAGGTCGCGCAAGAAAAAGGGCGGCCGGGCCGCCCTTTTGCCTTGGGTTGCGAGCGGCGCTCAGGCGCCCGGAATCGCCGAGCTGGCGTCGCGGCCGTCGCCTTCGGGGGCGGCAAGGATGTCGCGCACGACAAGGCCCTTGTCGACGACCTGCGTGTCGGGGCTGCCGACATTGCTGCGGATGCCAGGGTCGGCGCGCTGGCCGTCGGCGCTGCCGATGACCGCGCTTTCGGTCGCGCTGCGCGGTGCCGGGCCGCCGAAGAGCGCGCGGAGCGTCTGTTCAGCGGTCGATTCGCCGCCGGGGCGCGCCGATCCGGGCGCCGGCGGGGTCAGCGAATAATCGGGCGGAACGACGAGCGGTGCCTGGCGCGACACGGCGAATTCGTCGGGACGGTCCCGGCTGAACAAATTGTTCGAGCCGCAGGCCGACAGGGTCGTGACGGCAATCGAGGCAGCGAGAATGATCTTGGTCGACTTCACTTGAAAAACTCTCCTATGCGCCCCGTTACTCTTTGGCAGGCTTGTCGGCCGCCGCTGGCGCCTTTTCGCCCAAGAGCAGCGCGCGCGCAACCAGCAAAAGCACGCCGATCGTGATGCATGCATCGGCGACGTTGAAGATCATGAAGGGGCGGAAATCCCCGAAGTGCAGATCGGCAAAGTCGACGACATAGCCGTGACGGACGCGATCGACGATATTGCCGAGCGCACCGCCCAGAATCAGCGCCAGCGCGATCACGTCGCCGCGCGCCTTTTCGCGCGTCATCCACACCGCGACCGCGCCCGCGACGACGGCGGTCACCGCCACCAGCGTCCAGCGCGTCGTGTCGTTGCAATTGGCAAACATCGACAGCGAAATGCCGCAGTTTTCGGCCCAGGTCAGGTTGAATACCGACATGAGTTCGATGGTGCCATAGGGCTTGGTTTCGAGCGACAGCGGCACGACCACGATCCATTTGGTGATCTGGTCGAGGAGAAAGGCGATCGCGGCAATGAACAGGCCAAGGCGCAGATGCGGGGAACGGGACTGGGTCATGCCGCATCCAATACAGTGGTGCAGCGATTGCACAAAGCGCCGTCTTCGGACACGTCGGGCAAGTGGCGCCAGCAGCGGCCGCATTTGTGGTTTTCGGTCCGGGTGACGGTGAGCGCTTCGCCGGTGCGGACGGCCGACACGATGAACACCTCCTCGAGCGCGGCGAGGTCGAGCGCGGGATCGGCGATCGCGATCTCTGCCTCAAGGCTGGAGCGGATCGTCTTTTCGCGGCGATAGGGTTCGATCGCTTCGGTCACGGTCTCGCGCTGGACGCGAACCTTGTCCCACCGCGCGGCAAGGGCCGCGTCGGACGCGGTGTGCGCGCCGAGTTCGGGCCATTCGAGCAGATGGACGCTGCCGGCGTCGGGATAGCGGGTGCCCCACACTTCCTCGCTCGTGAACACCAGCACCGGCGCGGCGTAGCGGACGAGGGCGTGGAACAGCGTGTCGAGGACGGTGCGATAGGCGGCGCGCTCGGCGGTCTGATAGCCGGTCGCCGGATTGACGTCGCAATAGAGCCGGTCCTTGCGGATGTCGAAGTAAAAGGCCGACAGATCCTCGCCCGCAAAATCGGCGAGGGCGCGGGTGTAGCCGTTGAAGTCGAAATCATCGACCGCGCGGGCGAGCCGGGCGTCGAGATCGGCGAGCAGGCCGAGCATATAGCGTTCAAGTTCGGGCATCGCCGCGACGTCGGTGATGCGCTCCTCCTCGCTGAACCCGTCGAGTGCGCCGAGCAGGTAGCGGAAGGTGTTGCGCAGCTTGCGATACTGGTCGGCGACCCCTTTCAGGATTTCGTCGCCGATGCGGTGGTCTTCGGTGAAATCGACCGACAGCGCCCACAGGCGGATGATATCGGCGCCGTTGGTTTCCATGACCTTGATCGGGCTGATCGTGTTGCCGAGCGACTTCGACATTTTGAAGCCCTTGGCGTCCATGGTGAAGCCGTGGGTCAGCACCGCCTTGTACGGCGCCTGTCCGCGGGTGCCGCAGCTTTCGAGCAGCGACGACTGGAACCAGCCGCGATGCTGGTCTGACCCTTCGAGGTACAGGTCGGCGCTGTGCGTCGAACCGTCGTGGCGGACGAGGTGCGGCCATTTGCCGCTTTCGAGCACGAAGGCGTGGGTGCAGCCCGAATCGAACCAGACGTCGAGAATGTCGGTGATGCGCTCGTAGTTCGCCGCGTCATAGGCGTCGCCCAGATATTCCTGCGCGCGCGCGTCGCTCCATGCGTCGACGCCGCCTTCCTTCACCGCCGCGACGATGCGATCGTTGACCAGCGGGTCGTTGAGATATTGCCCGCTCTTGCGGTCGACGAAGAGCGTGATCGGCACGCCCCACGCGCGCTGGCGGCTGAGCACCCAGTCGGGGCGCCCCTCGACCATCGATCCGATGCGGTTGCGGCCCTTCGCGGGGACGAAGCGGGTGTCGTCGATCGCCTGCATCGCCGCCTGCCGCAAGGTCGGGGCGTCGCACAGGCCCTCTTCGGCCGGGTTGATCGCGCCGCCTTCGGATTCCCAGCGCTGCTCGCGCGGTGCCTTGGGCTCGATATGGGTCATCACCTTGTCCATCGGCACGAACCATTGCGGGGTGCAGCGATAGATGACCTTCGCCTTCGAGCGCCAGCTGTGCGGATAGCTGTGCTTGTAGTCGGCGCTGGCGGCGAGCAGGCCGCCGGCTTCGCGCAGGTCGGTGCAGATCGGGCCGTCGGGGGCGTTGAACTTGGGGTTGATCACGCTGCCCTGGCCGCCGAGCCAGCCCCAGTCGGCGCGATATTTGCCGTCGCCCTCGACCGCGAAGACGGGGTCGAGCCCGTTCGCCTTGCACAGGTCGAAATCATCCTCGCCATGGTCGGGCGACATATGGACAAGGCCCGTACCGCTGTCGGTGGTGACGAACTCGCCCGCGAGGAAGGGGCGCGGACGCGCGAAGAAGCCGCCGAGCGCGTGCATCGGGTGACGCGCGATTGTGCCGGCGAGGTCGGAGCCTTTGATGGTCTTGAAGTCGAAGCCAGCGGGATAGCCTTTGTCGCCAAACTTCGCCTTAAGATCGGCCGTGAGGCGGCTCATGAAGGCACCGACAAGCGGTCGGGCAACGAGTACACGCATCTCTCGAACATTCTCGCCCTCGGCGAGGTTCAGCTTGAAGAGGTCGTATTCAACCTCCGGCCCATAGGCCAAAGCCTGGTTGACCGGGATCGTCCACGGCGTCGTGGTCCAGATCACCGCATAAGCGCCGACCAGTTCCGCGATCGGGCTCTCCGTGATCTCGAACGCCACGTCGATCTGGGTCGAGACGATATCCTCATATTCGACCTCGGCCTCGGCGAGCGCGGTCTTTTCGACCGGCGACCACATCACCGGCTTGGCGCCGCGATAGAGCATGTCGTTCGCGGCGAATTTCAGGAGTTCGCGCACGATGGTGGCCTCGGCCTCATAATCCATCGTCAGGTACGGATGGTCCCAGTCGCCGCCGATGCCGAGGCGCTTCAACTGCTCGCGCTGGGTGTCGACCCAATGCTGCGCATAGGCGCGGCATTCGGCGCGGAATTCCTCGACCGGAACCTCGTCCTTGTTGCGCTTTTTCTTGCGGTACTGCTCCTCGACCTTCCACTCGATGGGGAGGCCGTGGCAGTCCCAGCCGGGAACATAGGGCGCGTCCTTGCCCTTCAGCGTCTGGGTGCGGACGACCATGTCCTTCAATATGTGGTTGAGCGCATGGCCGATGTGCATGTCGCCATTGGCATAGGGCGGGCCGTCGTGGAGGATGAACTGGTCGCGGCCGCGGCGCGCTTCGCGAATCTGCCCTTCCAGATTGCCCTCGACCCATTTGGCCAGAATCGCCGGTTCCTTCTGCGGCAGGCCGGCCTTCATCGGAAAGTCGGTCTTGGGCAGGAATACGGTGTCGCGATAGTCGCGTGCTTCGGGCGCGGAGGTGCTGTCGGTCATGGCCCGCGCGCTTAGCGCAGATTCGCGTGGGAGCAAAGAAATTGGGAGCAGGATGATACCCACCTCGTCACCCCGGGACTTGATCCGGGGTCCAGCTCAGCAACGTCGAGAAGCTGGACCCCGGATCAAGTCCCGGGGTGACGATGAAGGATAGGCCAGTATCTATCTCTGCCGCGGCCTGAGCGCGGGGCCGACTTCGCGGATATCCTCGACCCAGATAAAGCCGTTGAAGCTCGCGGGCACCTTCGCGAGTTGTTGCGGCGTCGTCAGCCCCTCGTTCGACTTGCCGCTTTCATGGGGGCCAAAGACGATGATACGCGCGCCGACGCTGTCCATTCGTTGGATCAGCCGGTCGGGCCAGCCCCAGAAGGCCCATTGATAGTTGATCGGGATGGCAAGGACGCCGTTCCGGCAGCTTTCGGGAATGATGCCGGTCCAGCCATAGGTAATATAATCCTTGCTGCACGCGCGTGCGCCGCGCTGGAGGTCGAAGGACCAGTTGTTGGGCATCAATTCGCGCATCCGCTTTACCGGCCGTTCGCCCCCGTAAAAGGCGTCGCCGATCTTTGCGCTGTCGCGGCCCGAGGCTTTCAGGATCGCGAACAGCTGATCGGCCTCGGCCGGATTTTTCGATTTGAAGTTGAAGAGGATCGGGTGGACGGGCAGCGCCGCCAGCCCTTCCTCGACCGTCGGTATCTTGCCGACCCCCTTGCCGCGCAAGGGAAAGCTCTGGCCGCCGTCGGCGGTATAGCCATGGCCGATGTCGAGCGCCTTGAGCTCGGCCAGCGTCAGGTCGCGCGTCTCGCCCGTGCCGTCGGTGCGGCAATCGACCGTCCAGTCGTGGAAGAGGACCATGCGGCCGTCCTTCGTCGGTGCGACATCTACCTCGACCATGTTCGCGCCGAGCCCGACCGCCCAGCGCATCGATTCGGGGGTGTTTTCAAACACCTCATGGCTTGGCGGCAGGGCGTGCTGTGCGGTGCAGGTGTCGCGCCCGAAGGCGGCGCGCTTGTCATAGAGATGATAGACGCCGCGATGCGCGATCAGCCTGGGCTTGCCTTCGGGTGAGGGCGCGAGCCAGCTTGCGTTGCTGAGCACGGCCCAGGCGACGAAGGCGGCGAACGCCCAGAGGAAGATGCGGGTCGCCGGCCGCATCGGCTTTTTCGCCGGGCCTTCGAGCCCGGCGGCCCAGTCGTCGCTATTGTCGGTCATGCGTTCCCCCGCGGCCATCACCTTGAACTTGCTTGGCGATTATCCCCTTTTTCGGCGCGAGCCAATCCTTTCCGGGCATGGTGGAGCGTTGCGGCGTAGAAATGGGACAGTCGCGGGCCAGCGGGGCGCGCGGGGACTTAGCGAGCGGAAAGTAACGCCTTCGCCGCGTCGCAATCCAATGCGATCTGCGTCATTAAGGCATCCATATCGTCGAATTTTTCTTCGCCACGAATAAAGGCACGAAATTCAACATCGATCTGTTGACCGTAAAGATCGCCGTCGAAATCGAAAAAATGCGGTTCGAGCAATTCCTTGGGCGGCGTGAAGCTGGGCCGGATGCCGAGGTTCGCCGCGCCCTTGAGGACGCGGCCATCGGCGAGGCGGCCGGTAACGGCATAAATGCCGTAGCGCGGGCGCAAATAGCTGCCCATGTCGATATTCGCGGTGGGAAAGCCGAGCAGGCGGCCGTTTTTGTCGCCATGCTGGACGATGCCGCGCACCGTGAAGGGACGGGTCAGCAGACGCGCGGCGGTCGCGCAGTCGCCGGCCTGGAGCGCTTCGCGGATGCGGCTCGATGAAATCACCTCTGCGGCGTCATCGACCGGCGCGACCATTTCGGTGAAGAAGCCGAGGCGGCGGGCATGATCGGCGAGGGTGACGACATCGCCGCTGCGCCCCTTGCCAAAGACGAAATCGGCGCCGGTTACGACCCCCGCCGCGCCAAAACGGCCGAGGAGCAGGTCGGTGATGAAATCCGCCGCGCTCGTCCCGGCGAGCGCGGCATCGAAGGGCAGGACGAGCATCGCGTCGGCGCCTGCGGCGGCGAACAGTTCCTGCCTTTGGTCGAGCGTGGTGAGGCGAAAGGGCGGAACGTCGGGTTTGAAGAAACGCACCGGATGCGGGTCGAAGGTCGCGACGATCGCCGGGCGGCCTTCATCCTTTGCATGGCGCACCGCGCGCCCGACGACCGCCTGATGCCCGGCGTGAAAGCCATCGAAATTGCCGAGTGCGATCACCCCGCCGCGCAGCGGTTCGGCGACAGGATGATGGCCGTCGAGCCGCGTCATGGGGCCGAAACGGACGGCGGCGGCGCCAGCGGCACCAGCCCGGCGCTGAGGATGCGGATCGCATTGCCTCCCATCGCGGCGCGAATTTCGTCGTCGGAAAAGCCCGCGTCGATCAGCGCCTGGGTGATCTGAACGAGCTTCGACGTATCGAAGCGGACGGTGGTGGCGCCGTCATAATCGCTGCCGAGCGCGACGTGCTGGATGCCGACGAGGTCGCGGACATGCTTCATCGCCTTCGCGATGCTGGCGGGCGAGGTGTCGCAGACGGCGGCGTCCCAATATCCGATGCCGACCAGACCGCCGGTCGCGGCGACGCCGCGAATCTGTTCGTCCGAAAGATTGCGATTGACCTTGCACGTCGCCTGGACCCCGCCGTGGCTCGACACGACCGGACGGCGCGCCATTTTCAATATGTCGGCGACGCAGGCCTGGCTGCAATGGGCGATATCGACGATCATCCCCTTGGCCTCCATCCGCGTCACCACGTCGCGTCCGAGGGGGGTCAGCCCGCCCTTTTTGAGCCCGTGCATCGACCCCGCGAGATCATTGTCGAAGAAATGGGTGAGCCCCGCCATGAGAAAGCCCGCGGCGTAGAGCTTGTCGAGATTGGCGATGTCGCCTTCGAGATTTTGCAGCCCTTCGATGCTGAGCATCGCGCCGACGGGCGCAGCCTTGTCCTGGCGCGCGGCGAGCAGCGCGGCGATGTCGGCGGGGGCCGTCACGGCGCGCAGGTCGCCTTGCGAGGCCGCGACCGCGCGGTGCAGCTTTTCGGCATGCCACAGCGAGCGTTCGAGCAGCGAGTTCCACGTCCGCATCGGCTGGAGCTGGGCGATGACGAGGCTGGTGATATTGTCGGTGTCGTCGCTGTTCGCGTCGTAATTCTGTCCCTTGGGCGATTTGGTGACGCTGGACAGGATTTGCAGCGCGACATGGCCTTCCTCCAGCCGGGGCAGGTCCATATGGCCGCGTGTCGCACGATCGCGGATGTCGCGTTTCCAAAGCAGCGTGTCGCTGTGCAGATCGACGATCGTCAGCGTCTGGTGCAGCGCGCGGGCGCGTTCGCTGACGGTCGCCAGCGGCTTGCCGTCGATGCGATTGGTGCCGCGTTCGATATAGCCGGGCGCAAAAATGAAAAAGGCGCCGGCCAGGATAATCAGCAGGGCCAGGACGATCAGAAGCCAGCGGCGCATCAGCTTTTCCTTGTGAAGGTGACGAAGCTGTAGGCGGGGCGCCCCTCGGCCGCGGCATGATCCTCGCGCGCGGTTTCGCGCCATTGGGAGGCGTCGGGATAGGCGATGCTGGCATCGCCCGCGGGTTCCAGCGCCACTTCGGTCAGTTCGATGCGCGTCGCGAGCGGCAGGAACAGGCGATAGATTTCGCCGCCGCCGATCACCATCGCCTGCGGTGCATTGGCGAGGCGCAGCGCCTCTTCGACGCTGGCGACGGGTTCGGCGTCCTCGCCCTCCCATTCGGGATCGCGGGTCAGGACGATATGGCGGCGCCCCTCGAGCACCGCCGGCAGGCTGTCATAGGTCTTGCGCCCCATGATCATCGGGCGCCCCATGGTGAGCTGTTTGAAGCGGCGGAGGTCGGCGGGAATGTGCCAGGGCATCTTGCCGTCGGCGCCGATGATGCCATTGGCGGCGCGGGCGAGGATCAGCGTGATGTCCGGACGATTCATGCAGGGGGAGCTCCGACCCAGGTGGCATGGCCGAGCTTGCGCCCGTCGCGCACCTCGGTCTTGCCATAATGATGGACATGGGCGTTTTCGTCCGCGAGCAGGGCCGGGACGTCGGCGATCGCGCCGCCGATCAGGTTGCGCATGGTGACGGGTAGCGCCAGGGTGCGCGTGCTGCCGAGCGGCAGCCCGGCAACGGCGCGAATATGATTTTCGAACTGGCTGGCGACCGCGCCCTCGATCGTCCAATGGCCGCTGTTGTGGACGCGCGGTGCCATTTCGTTGAACACGGGCCCGTCTTCGGTGGCGAAAAATTCGCCGGTCAGGACGCCGACATAGTCGAGCGCATCGGCAATCGCCGCCATCATCGCGCGTGCCTCGTCCTGCTGCGCGGCGACGAGCGGCGGCGGCGGCAGGCTGGAAGAGGCCAGGATTCCGCCTTCGTGGACGTTGACCGCGCTGTCCCAGAAACGGGTTTCGCCATCGATGCCGCGTACCAGGATCACCGAAAATTCATGCTCGAACGCGACAAAGCCTTCGAGCACCGCGGCGTGGCGCCCGATGCCGTCCCAGGCGTCGTCGGCATCGTCGGGCGTGCTCAGCCGCGCCTGGCCCTTGCCGTCATAACCCATGCGCACGGTCTTGAGGATCGCGGGGGTGCCGATCCGGTCCAGCGCGGTGTCGAGCGCGGTGCGGTCGGGCGCCGCCGCATAGGGCGCCGGGCGGCCGCCGAGATCCGCGACGAAATCCTTTTCGGTCAGCCGGTCCTGCGCGATTTCCAGCGCCTTGGCGCCCGGACGGACCGCGACATGGCCCGACAGGAAGCGCACCGTGTCGACGGGGACATTTTCGAATTCGAAGGTCACGACGTCGCACGCCGAGGCGAAGCCCGCGAGCCGGGGTTCGTCGTCCCACGCCGCCTGGGTGTGGTGCGCCGTCACCTCTGCCGCGACGCTTTCGGCATCGGGGGCATAGATATGCACCTTGTACCCCAGATTGGCGGCGGCGAGGCCAAGCATGCGGCCAAGCTGGCCGCCGCCCAAAATGCCGATCGTCGAACCCGGCGGCAACAAGCGGTCAGCCCTCGCGAACCGGGATGGGGGCAACGCCCTCGGTCTGCGCGGCGCGCCATGCATCGAGCTTTGCTGCCAGATCGGGATCATTGTTGGCGAGCAGCGCGGCGGCGAAGAGCGCGGCATTGGTCGCCCCCGCCTTGCCGATGGCAAAGGTGGCGACGGGAATGCCGCCGGGCATCTGGACAATCGAATAGAGGCTGTCGACACCCGAAAGGGCCGCGGACTGGACGGGCACGCCGAGGACCGGAACGCGCGTCATCGATGCGACCATGCCGGGCAGATGCGCGGCGCCGCCGGCCCCGGCGATGATCGCCTGAAGCCCGCGCCCAGCGGCTTCCTTGGCATAGGATACCAGCCGGTCGGGGGTGCGGTGGGCGGACACGATACGCACCTCGTGCGCGATGCCCAGCTCTTCCAGGATATGGACGGCGTGCGACATGGTGGTCCAGTCCGACTGGCTTCCCATGATAACCCCGACGCGCGGTGCGCTGCCCTCCATCGTCCCTATTCTCCTGTTCCGGCGATTCATCGCCACGGCACTCCCCCTAGCGAGTCGGGAAGGCGTGGGCAACGCCGCGCGAATGATTGGGCGGGCGTTTACCGATTGGTATCAAGTGCTGGCTAATGTCTTCGGTTAATTCGGACGTTGGCTTTCAGTCGGCGGCCAGTTCAGAATGCACGGGGACTGGGAATGGATAGTGTAGGGGGGGCAAGGATCGCGGTCGATCAGATCGGTATCATGCCCGTCGACTCCATCGAAGACCAACTGCGCGAGATGCGGCGCGAGCGCGACGCTTTGCGCCGCGAAAATCGCGTGCTGAAGATCGCGGTCGCCGAGCTGGAGCGCGTGTCGGAGCGCGATACGCTGACCCCGCTGTTCAACCGCCGTTACTTCCTGACGGCAATCCACCAGCGGCTGGCGCGGTTCGAACGCCACGCCGAAACCGCCGCGGTGGTGTTCGTCGACGTCAATCAGCTGAAATATATCAACGATAATTTCGGTCATGCCGGGGGCGATTTCGCGCTGATGGAAATCGCCAAGCGGCTTGCCGGATCGATCCGGTCGACCGACGTGGCGGCCCGGATCGGCGGCGACGAATTCGGGCTGATCCTGGACCAGTCGAGCGAGTATGGTGCGCGGGCGCAGATCGATCGGCTCGGCCAGACGCTGAGCGCGACCCCGGCACGTTATGATGGGCATGAAATCGCGCTGTCGGCCTGTTTCGGCGTTGCGATGCTGACCAGCGGCGCCACCGAATCGGACATATTGGCCGCCGCCGACCGCGACATGTATCGGTGCAAACAGGGGCTGGGCGGCCCCGCCGGACACCGCTGATACGCCTAACCTGCTGTTAACCGGATTGCGCGATCCTCTCCCTGGAGGAAACAGGGGGGTGGATGATGCTGAATTGCAACGATCCGGGCCATGATATCCAGGGCCGCCTTGCCGGCCAGATCGGCGCACTCGCGGCGGCGTTGCCGCATTGCGCGCTCGCCCAGATGGCGAAAGGGGTCGACGATATCCGCTGTCTGGCACGCGACCATGGCTTTGCCGCCGTCGAAACGCTGGCGAGCCGCCTGGAATCGGCGATGGCCGCGGGCGGACAGCACGCCGCCATCCTGGCCTATCTCGACGCCATGAACGACGCCGCGCAGGCGCCGCGCGGACCGCTTGCCGCCGCCGCGCAGGAAGCGTGGCTGGCATCGGTGGCGGTGCGGCTCGGCCATTGACGGGCGGCGATTAAGCTTTCAGGCAGCTGTTCCATGGATGCAATCATGATCGCGCTGGTGGCTGTGCTGCTGGCCAATGCCGACGGACGCAGCGGCGCCTTTCTGTCGCGGCTGCTGACGCTGCGCAGCGACCGGCGGCCGGTGGTGATGATCGCCGTCGGCGCCTTTGTCGCCAACGCACTGGTCGCCGCGCTGTTCGGCGCCGCGCTGTCGCGAATGGTCGGGCAGGGGGTGGTCGCGCTGTTCGTCGCCTTTGCGCTGGTATCGGCGGCTGCCGCGCTGTTGTGGCGCGGACGGCTGACCCCCGATGCCGCGGCCCTGGCGCCTGTGTCCTATCCGGTCCTCGCGCTGCGCCTTGGCATCGGGCAGCTTGGCGATCGCAGCCATTTCCTGATCGGGGCGCTCGCCGCGACCAGCGGCGCGGGTCATTGGGCCGCGGCGGGCGGGTTGATCGGCTGGGTTCTGTCGATGCTGCCCTTTCTGGCCTTTGGCGCCGACCTTGGCGAAGGGCGCGCCGCGCGCCGGTTGCGCTGGGCAAGCGCGGCGATCCTGTTGCTGTGGGGCGCGCGCGCGGCGATGACGGCTTTCGGCCTCATCGAGGGGTAGGTGCATCCTTCAAGGGTTTCATCGATTTTTTCGATGAAAGAAAGCGGCACGCTTCATGGGCGCCGGACCCTTTTTGTCCCTATATTCAGGGCAACAGAAAGGATGTCCCATGTCCCAGAAGAATCAACCCGCTGTCGCCGACGCGCTGAACGCCTTGCTCGCCGACAGTTTCGCACTCTATCTCAAGACGAAAAATTATCACTGGCATGTTCAGGGGCCGCGATTTCGCGACCTGCACTTGCTGTTCGACGAACAGGCGGCGCAAATATTGGCGACCACCGACCTGATTGCCGAGCGGGTGCGCAAGAATGGCGCCGCGACATTGCGTTCGATCGGCGAGGTCGGCCGCCGTCAGTCGATCCGCGACGATGACGCCGCCGCGGTCGACGCCGACGCCGACGCGATGGTCCGCAACCTGGCGGCCGACAATGAAATGCTGCTGGCCCAGATTCGCGAAGTGAAAGCCGCGGCCGAAGAAGGCGGCGATATCGCCACCAGCGGCCTTGTCGACGGCTGGGCCGACGAAACCGAACAGCGCATCTGGTTTCTGAAGGCCACCGCGAGCGCCTGAACGGCCGCGCCGCACCAAAAGAAAAAGGGCGGCCCGAGAGCCGCCCTTTTCCTGTTCGCCTGTGTCCGGCCGATCAGTCCTGATGCGGCTGGATGTTCACGGCAGCGAATTTGCCGCGGTCGTCGACTTCGATATCGAAAGCCACGCGATCGCCTTCGTCAAGGCCGGCCATGCCCGCGCGCTGCACCGCGCTGATGTGGACAAAGGCGTCGGCCTGTCCATCGTCGCGCGCGATAAAGCCGAAGCCCTTGGTCGTGTTGAAGAATTTGACCGTGCCCGAGGTGCGTTCGCCGGTGAGCTGGCGACGGCCGCGGGCGCCGCCCGGACGTTCGCCGCCGCGATCGTCGCGGCGCGGTGCGAATTCCTCGACCGGCATCGGTTCGCCCTCGATCTTCAGATCGATGGCCGACACCTTGCCATTGCGTTCGACGAGCGTGAAGCCGAGCGGCTGGCCCGAGGCCAGGCCCTGCAGCCCGGCCTGTTCGACCGCGCTGATGTGGACGAAGACATCTTCGCCGCCATCGTCGCGGGCAATGAAGCCGAAGCCCTTGGACCCATTGAAGAATTTGACCGTGCCCTGGCCTTCGCCAACGACCTGCGCCGGCATGCCGCCGCCGCGTCCGCCGCCGAAGCCACCGCGATCGCCACCGCCGAAGCCGCCACGGTCGCCGCCGCCGAAGCCGCCGCGATCGCCACCGCCAAAGCCGCCACGGTCGCCGCCGAAGCCGCCACGTCCGCCACCGTAACTGTCACCACCATAGGGTGCGGGCTCGAAGCTATCGAAATTGCCGAAATCATCGCGCTTGCCGCGTCCCCGGTGGCCGCGGCGATCCTTGTTGAAACTCATTGCCTAGTAGTCGCTTTCGGTTCGTCCACACCCCATTAAACCGGCTCATTGCGCCGGACGGGGACGCAGTTCACCACGGGCATAGACTCGCCCCATGCCGCTAACGGCGAAACTTATAACCTATCGCAGTCGCTTCTGCGAACAGAAAATTCAATTGGCTGGCAGGTGATTATTCATGCTTTGCCGGGGGCTGCGTGCGGCGCGCCATTTTGGCTTTGCGCGATACGAAAACCAGTCATTGAGCGGCAAGGCTGCATGGCCTAAGGCGGGCGGCATGACGGTATATTTCCATGAAGAAGATCTGCCCGAAGGCGCATTGGGCCCGGGTGCGGTGGCGGTCGATACAGAGACGATGGGCCTCAACCCGCTGCGCGACCGGTTGTGCCTTGTCCAGATCAGCGACGGATCGGGCGACGAGCATCTGGTGCGCTTTGGTCCCGGCAGCAACTATGACGCGCCGGTGCTGAAGGCGATTCTGACCGATCCCGCGCGGTTGAAGCTGTTCCATTTCGCGCGATTCGACATCGCCGCGTTGCAGCATGCGCTGGGCGTCGTGACGGCGCCGGTTTACTGCACCAAGATCGCGTCGAAGCTGGTCCGCACCTATACCGACCGCCACGGGCTGAAGGAACTGGTGCGCGAACTGCTGGGGCAGGAAGTGTCGAAGCAGCAGCAGTCGAGCGACTGGGGTGCCGCCGAGCTGAGCGATGCGCAGCGCGACTATGCGGCGAGCGACGTGCGCTTCCTGCACGCGATGAAGGCGGTGCTCGACGCGCGGCTGGCGCGCGAAGGACGCACCGAACTGGCGCAGGCCTGTTTCGATTTTCTGCCGACGCGCGCGGCGCTGGACCTTGCGGGTTGGCCCGAGGTCGATATTTTCGCACACAGCTGAGCGACGGACAGCGAGGACGGCATGTCGGAACGCGCCGAACTGGATCGCACAATGCGCCGGATGTGGGCGGCCCGCGGGTCGAACCACGACCGCGTCGTGCGCATTTTGCGTTATGGCCTGCCGCTTGTCATCGGCGTGGTCGGCGCGGTGCTGGTCTTTTCGCCCTTTACCCAGCGCAGCGAGATCAGCTTTCTGCTCGCCAAGGACAAGGTCGAGGTGGCGAAGGAGCGCATGCGCGTGACCCGCGCCGAATATCGCGGCCAGGACACCAAGGGGCAGCCCTTTGCGCTGGTTGCGGGCAGTGCGGTGCAGCAAAGCTCTGCCGAACCCGTGGTGCGCATGGAAAATCTGTCGGCGGCGATCCGGCTGGCCGATGGGCCGGCGACGATCGCCGCGGCCCGCGGCGCCTATGACATGGACAGCGAAAAGGTGCTGGTGCCGGGGCTGGTGCAGGTGAAAAGCGCCAACGGATATCGCATCGACGCCCATAATGTCGCAATCGACATGAAGGAGCGCAGCCTGTCGGGGACCGGCGGTGTCGACGGCACATTGAACATCGGCCAATTTTCGGCCAACCAGCTTTCCGCCGACCTCGACGAGCGGGTCGTGCGCCTGTCGGGCAATGCCCGGCTGCGGATCAATCAGGGAGTGCTCAAATGACGGGCCTTTGGAACAGGACGAGCGTGGCGCTCGCGGGCGCGAGCTTTGCGCTGACCAGCATGGCCCTGCTGTCGGGCGGCATCGGTGGTCCCGCTGCGCAGGCCCAGGCGCTGGCCAATCACAACAGCAACGCGCCGGTCGATTTCGCGGCGAATGTAATCGAGGTGCAGGACCGCGCCGATCGCGTCGTCATCGCGGGCAATGTCCGCGTGACGCAGGCCGGGCTGACCCTGACCGCCCAGCGGATGACGGTCGCCTACACCCGTGCCGGGGGCACGGACGTCAACCGGCTCGACGCATCGGGCGGGGTCGTCGTGACCAAGGGCGACGAGCGCGCGTCGGGCAATGTCGCCATCTATGATCTCGATCGGCGGCTGATCACCATGGTCGGCAATGTCGAGTTGCGCCAGCGTGGCAACCGCCTGTCGGGCGGGCGGCTGGTGATCGATCTCAACAGCGGGCGCGCGACGGTCGATGGACGCGGCGCGGCGCGCGGCCCCGACGGCAACCCGGTCGCGGGCGGCACCGGCGGGCGCGTGACCGGCACCTTCACGGTACCGGAAAGAAAGCAGTAACCAGCCACTTTCACATTTTCGAAAGCATGGCGGGCGATGGTCGCGACGGGGGACCAGTGACCCGCGGAGCCGGGGGGCGAGCCGCACTGCGAAAGGCGCCCTTATGCCGCTGTCCCGGTTGATTCCGTCCCGTCGTCCCCTGTTTGGCCGCCGCAGCGATCCGCCGCCCGAACCGGCCGTCGCCGGCCCCACGACCGAGGAGCGCCGCCTGATCGACCGGATCATCCGTCACCAGGCCCGGCACGGCGCAGGTTGATCGCGCAGCGCCAAACCGCCGCATAACGTTGGCGATCGGTTGCCGCTTCTTGGCGCCGGGCGTCCTGCCCCCTACATGGGGCGGCGATGCCGCCTGATACCGCCACCTCCGTCGACGCTTCGCGCGAACCCCCGGTTTTGGATACGCTGAAGCGCTTTCTTCCCTATCTTTGGCCTGCGGGGCATCGCGGGCACAAGCTGCGCATCATATTGGCCGCGCTGATCGTGCTGGCGTCGAAGGGCGTGCAGCTGTCGATGGGTTTCCTTTATGGCGCCGCGATCGATCGCATGGCGCCGGGCATGGAGGAGGGCGCCGCGCTCGCGATCGGGCTGGTGATCGCCTATGCCGGCGCGCGCTTTGCCGGGGTGCTGTTCGACAATCTGCGCAATGTCGTGTTCGAGCGGGTGGGGCAGGATGCGACGCGCGAGCTGGCGATCACGACCTTTACCCATCTTCACGCGCTGTCGCTGCGTTTCCACCTCGCGCGGCGCACCGGCGAGGTGACGAAGGTGATCGAGCGCGGAACGAAGAGCATCGACACGATGCTTTATTTCCTGCTGTTCAATATCGCCCCGACGCTGATCGAACTGATCGCGGTGCTGGTGATCTTCTGGACCAAGTTCAGCTTTGGCCTTGCCAGCGCGACCGCGCTGATGGTCGTCCTTTATATCATCTTCACCCGCCGCGTGACCGACTGGCGCAACGCGCTGCGGATGCGGATGAACGACCTCGACACGCTGACCGTCGGGCGCAGCGTCGACAGCCTGCTCAATTATGAGACGGTCAAATATTTCGGCGCCGAAGAACGCGAGGCGGCACGTTACCGCGATGTCGCCGACCAATATGCCCGCGCCGCGGTGAAGAGCGAGAACAGCCTGGCCTGGCTGAATGTCGGGCAAAGCTTCATCACCAACGCCGCGATGGCGGGTGCCATGGCCTATACGGTGTGGGGCTGGTCGCGGGGGATTTTCCAGGTCGGCGACGTTGTGCTGGTGAACACGTTGCTGGCGCAGCTGTTCCGCCCGCTCGACATGCTCGGCATGGTCTATCGCGTCATTCGCCAGGGGCTGATCGACATGGAGGCGATGTTCCGCCTGATCGACACCCCGCCCGAGGTTCGCGACGCAGCCGGCGCGCCGCCGCTGGCAATCCGGGGCGCGGCGGTGGCGTTCGACAATGTGGTCTTCGGCTATGACCCCGATCGCACGATCCTGAACGGGGTCAGCTTTGCGGTCGGCGCCGGCGAGACGTTGGCGATCGTCGGGCCGTCGGGGGCGGGCAAGTCGACGATCGCGCGGCTGCTCTTCCGTTTTTATGACCCGCAGGGCGGGCGGGTGCTGATCGACGGGCAGGACATATCGCAGGTGACGCAGGCCAGCCTGCGCGCGGGCATCGGCATCGTTCCGCAGGACACGGTGCTGTTCAACGACAGCATCGGCTATAATATCGCCTATGGCCGCGAAGGCGCGAGCGCGGAGGCGATCACCGCGGCCGCCGAGGGCGCGGCGATCGACGCCTTTATCGCCAGCCTGCCGCAGGGCTATGACACCGAGGTCGGCGAGCGCGGGCTCAAGCTGTCGGGCGGCGAGAAACAGCGCGTCGCGATCGCCCGCACCCTGCTCAAAAATCCGCCGCTGCTGATCCTGGACGAAGCGACGAGCGCGCTCGACAGCCGGACCGAGGCCGCGATTCAGGCGACGCTGGAGCGTATCGCCGAACGCCGCACGACGCTGGTGATTGCGCACCGCCTGTCGACGGTGGTGAACGCCGACCGGATCATCGTGCTCGACCGTGGCCGGGTCGCCGAAACCGGAACCCATGAGGACCTCCTCGCCATGCACGGCCTTTACGCCGAAATGTGGGCGCGCCAGCAGGCCGAGCGCGAAGAGGGTACGGTTTAGGCCGCGTGGACACATTCGGCACGTTGGGAATCGAACGGATGCACGCCTTGGGATGACGGGATGACGCGGTGATGACGGCCGCCTCATATAGCTGGCGCCCCCGCAAAACGGCCCTTCCGGCGATCGCGGAATTCGTCCACGCCGCCTAGGCGGCCGATTAGATCGGGGCGAACGGATTGTTTCGCAAAATATCACAGATTTGAAAGTATTTATGAGAGGTGTAATGCTTTTACTTGCGCAATATTGTGCAAGATGAAAGGAAAATGTTGCAGGCGAGAAGGGTTGGGTTAGATTGACCCGGAAAATTCAACTGGGGAGGTGGGGCATGGATCTTGAGGCAAAACTTGCCGATCTTGCGAAAGTGATCCGCGAACATAGAGAGGTTCTTTTAACAGAAGAGGCAGCAAAAAATGCGCTGGTTATGCCTTTTATTCAGGCCCTCGGCTACAATGTATTCAACCCATCAGAGGTTGTCCCGGAATTCACCTGCGATGTGGGAACCAAGAAAGGGGAGAAAGTCGATTATGCCATTTGCAACGATGGCAAGGTGTCGATTTTGATCGAATGCAAGCCGGTTAATGCCGAATTGAATTTGAATCATGCCTCGCAACTTTTTCGCTATTTCTCGACAAGGGAGGCGCGCATCGCGATCTTGACCAACGGTGTGGAGTTCAAGTTTTTTTCCGACATCGACACGCCGAACAAGATGGACGAAAAGCCCTTTTTTACCTTCCAGCTCGATGCGGTGAAAAAGGCCGATGTTCGGACCTTGTCGAATTTCGTGAAAGGCGAATTCGACATCGAAAAAATCGTAGCGGAAGCAAGCAATCTCAAGATGCAAACCTTGGTTGCCGCGGAGCTTGACAAGCAATTTGCCGATCCGTCGGATGAGTTTGTGAAGCTGATCGCAAGCCGGGTCCACGACGGCAAGGTCACCGCCGCGATCAAAGAGCGATTCAAGGCGCTGATCGTCAATTCCATCAATTCCATTGTACGCGACAAGGTGAACGCGCGTTTGACCTCGGCGCTTCAGGTTTCGAACCCGCTCGACACGGATGCGCCGAATGGCGCGGCCGCGTTGGAAGACGACGGCATTGTCACGACGCAGGACGAGATCGACGGTTTCAACATTCTCCGCGCGATCGGCGCGCGCTTCGTCGATCCGGCCCGCATCGTCATGCGGGACCAGAAATCCTATTGTGCCATTCTGCTCGACGACAATAACCGCCGGACGATTGCGAGGCTGCATTTCAACAGCTCGACGGCCCGTTATTTTGGGAGCTTTGTCGGCAAAGAGGAAACGCGGCATCCGGTTGCTGGCCCCATCGACCTTTATCGGTTTGAGCAACAGATAGCCGATCGAATTGCCGAAATATCGGCGGATACAAAGGATTAAGGCTTGCCCTGTTTGGGTGGAATCAGGCCCTTCTCCCTCACGGCTACTCCCCAGGCAGTCCAAGTCCAATCCGGGGGAGCTGCACGACTCGGCACTGGGTTGGGGTGGGGGCCATCGCCCTTGCGCAAGGTTTCAGCCAACCCTTCCCCTGAAGGGGAGGGGTTTAGGCGGCGCGGACAAATTGGGTCCGTCAGGAATCGACCGGATGCGCGCCTCCGGCTGGGATGACGGGATGATGGGTGACGGATGACCGCCGACCGCCAAATCGAAGGGGCGCTAGCCCCGCCCGATCAGCCGTCCTCGCGCTCTAGCCCTTCATATTTGAGTTGGAGATAGCGTTCGCGCGTCGCGAGCTTGTCGAGCTCGCCGGCGGCGAGGCTGCGCGCCGCGTCGCCGATTTCGCGTTCGAGCATCTTGAGGCCGCCGACCAGTGTTTCGTCGGGGGTGCGTCCGGCGTGGGCCTCTGTCCGCAAACCCGCCGGAATGCGCTGATAGCCCGCGACCAGTTCGGGCAGGTCTTCGCCCACCAGCTTGCGTATATTGGTCGCCGCCGGGCTGGAGGCGTCGAGCGTCTGGAGTTGCGGCGCGAGCAGGTCGAGCTGCACCCCGATGCCGTCGACAAGCTGGCGCGCCGGGGCAGGCAGCGCGGGGCGCTGCGCCTCGAGCCATATTTCGGTGCGTCCGGCGAGCTGTTTGAGGTCGGCCTTGGGCAGGTCGGCCTGGCGCGGTTCGGGAAAGGGCGGCCATTTGCCGAACAGCACCGCGACCCCGACGAGCAGTACGACGAGCGCGAGCAGGCCGGTGAAGCCGAGCGGCTGGATCAGCGCGCCGAACAGCGCCGCGCCGAGCAGCACGACGCCGCCCGCGATCAGCATGCGGCCGAGTTTCCGGTAGAGATGCTGGCGGCGCAGCGCGACGCTCTTGGTGCCGATCGGCCGCCGCCGGCCGCGCGACCGTTCGATCGCGGCGTTGCCGAGCGCGCTGATCTTATCGACCTCGCTCATCGCCATATCTTATCCTTCGAGCGCGGCAAGCGGGCTGTCGGTGCCGCCGACGCTGGCTTGCGCCTGCGCGGCGCCCTCGGCACGCGCGATATATCCCTTGGACTTCGCCACCTCGCCTTCGAGCGCGGTCACGGTGGTCTTCATCGTGTCGAGCGCCTTCAGCTTGAAGGTGTCGATCGCGTCCATCGTGTCATAGATATTCTGGAAGGCGCGGCTCAATGTTTCCATCGGGATGGTGCTCGACGCCGCCTGTTCGTGGATGCGCGCCGTATTGTCCTTGAGCATCTTTGACGTGCCGTCGATGATGTTCGCGGTGGTGGTGTTGAGCGCGGTGATCTGTTCGAGCACCAGTTTCTGGTTGGTCATCGCCTGTGCGACGGTGATCGCGGTCTTCAGCGCGCCGACGGTGGTGGTCGAGGCGCGATCGACGCCCTTTACCAGCTCGACATTATTCTTCTTGACCAAATCGAGCGCGAGATAGCCCTGCACCGTCACCGCCATCTGGGTGAGCAGATCCTGGGTGCGCTGGCGGGCATAGAAAAGCGCATTTTCGCGCAGGATCTTTGCCTTGGCCGGATCGCTGCCGTCGAGTTCGACCGCCTTGGCCTCCAGCCGTTGGTCGAGCGTGTTGGCGATGTGGACCATCTGTTCGAGCTTGCCCATCGATTCCCACATCTTGCGGCGCTCGACGTCGATGGCGGCATTGTCCATCAACAGTTCGTCCTTGCCGTTCGACAGGGCGGTCAGGATGCCGCCGATGTGCGACTGGGCGCTGCGATATTGCGCGAAATAATTGGTCAGCTTGCTGCCGAAGATCTTGTCGAGAAAACCGCGCTTCGACAAAAGCTTGCCGTTCGCCGACGGGTCGAGCCGTTCGACGGTGTTCCGCAGCTCGATCAGGTTCATGCCAATATCGTTGTCGCGCTCCATCGCCTTGACCGGCCGGTCGAGGAAACGGTTCGAATGGTTCGCCGCCTCCAGCATCTCCTTGCGGCCCATGTTGGTGATCTGGTCGACGCGCTTGCCGAATTCGGGCGAGTTTTCATCCTGTGCGACCAGATCGTCGATGAAGCTGTCGACACGCTCTTCCAGCTTGGATTTCTGGTCGGTCGACAGCGGGACGAGCCCGGCGGCCTTTTCGGGCGTCACGGCGGGGACGGGTTCGGGCGGGGTCAGTTTCAGTTCGTCCGTCGCGGTCGCCGTTGCAGTCTGTTCGCTCATTCCTATTCCTTCCAACCCCAATTGCCCCAGGGTCGCTTGCCAATATGGCACGCGGACCTGTGTTGTTCAAGCACTACACCTGTGTCGAGCGCTTCAACACCGGCGCGATCCATGCCGACAGGATCAACTGCGCCATATGATAGACGAGGATCGGCACCAGCACCATGCCGGCGATGGCCGGCGGAAACAGCGTCGCGGCGAGCGGCGCGCCGACCGCGATGCTTTTCTGGGCCCCGGAAAAGAGAAGGACGATCCGGTCGCCATGCGCCAGGCCGAGCAGGCGGCCGAACGCCCAGGCGCCGCCGAAGGAAAGCGCCAGCAGCACCGCGACTGCGACAAGGACAACCGCGACTTCGCGCCCGTCGAGCTGGTCCCAGATTCCCGCGACGACCGCCGCCGAAAAGGCGACATAGACCGCGATGGCGATTGCCGTGCGATCCATGAGGGTCGCGAGGCTGCGGTGTTCGAGCACCCAGGGGCGCAGCCAGCGCTGCGCGAACTGGCCAAGGATGAAGGGAAGGAGGAGGATCAGGGTGATGCGCAGCGCCGCCTCGCCGCTGATGGCGCCCGCGCTTCCGGCCAGCGCCGCGAACAGCAGCGGCGAGGCGATGACGCCGGTGAGGTTCAGCAGCGCGGCCGCGACGACGCTCGCCGCGACATTGCCCCCCGCCATCGAGGTGGCGGCGGTCGCCGACTGGACGGTCGAGGGCAGAATGCCGAGGTACAGAAAGCCGAGCGCAAGCGTCGCGGGCAGCCACGGCTGGAGCGCCGCCTGCGCGCCGAGGCCGATCAGCGTCATGACGCCGAAGCAGAAGGCGAGCGCGCCGCCCTGCAATTTCCAGTTGCGGATGCCGTGCAGCACCTCGTCACGCGGAAGGCGGACGCCGTTCAGGAAAAAGAGCAGGACGATCGCCGCGGTCGATATGCCCTGCGCGACCGGCACCGCGTCGCCGCGTACCGGCAGCAGGCTGGCGAGCAGGATCGTCGCGAACAATATCGGGACGAAGCGGTCGGGAAACAGGCGCGCGAGCATGGCCCGAGCGATGGCGGCCCATCGGCGGCTTGGCAAGGGCGAAGCGCGCCGGGTTTCAGAAACGGGTCGACAGCGCGTTCGCCCACTCCGGCCCGTTTTCGACGAACCAGATTTCGATGAGTTTGTCCCAGCCCGTGACAACGAGCAGCCCGGCGACCAGCATCCCGCCGCCGAGCAGCAGCTTGCCCAGCATTGCCGATCGCCCGAGCCCGCCGCGCATGCGTTGCAGCGCCCGGCCGCCCGCCATGCCGATCGCGACCAGCGGCATGGCGATGCCAATCCCGAAAAGGAGCATCACGGCCGCCGCCTGGCCGAGGTGCTGGCCCTGGCTGGCGAGCAAAAGGGCCGCGCCGAGCGTGGGGCCGACGCACGGGCTCCATACTGCGCCGAGCAGCGCGCCCAGCGCAAATTGTCCGCCAAGCCCTTGCGCCGGTCGCGGTCCGAATCGCCGATCGACCTGCGCATCGGCAAGCGTGGCCAGCGGCGCGAGCAGGCGCGTCATCGCGCGCTGTGCCGCCGGGACAAGCAGGACAAGGCCGAACAGGATGAGCAGCCATGCGGACACCAAGCGGAACAGGTCGGGCGAGAGACCGGCCGAAGCGCCCAGCGTCGCAACGAGCAGGCCGAGCAACGCGAAACCGGTCGCAAGGCCCAGCGCGAGCGCCGCCGGGCCCCAGCGGTGCGCGCTGTTCGCCGACCCCAGGACGATCGGAAGGATCGGCAGGATGCACGGCGACAAAATGGTGAGGACGCCGGCGAGAAGTGCGGCGCCAAGGGTCAGAATGTCCATGAAAGGGCTTTGGTCGCGGCGGCGTTCAGCCGCGTGTCGAGGCGATCAGGCGGGCGATCGCCGCCTTGTCGGTCACGCCCAGCAGGCGCCCTGTTTCCTTGCGCCCCCTGAACGCGATCAGCGTCGACTGGCGCGTCACCCCCAGCGGCCGCTGGGCGTCCTTCTGATTGTCGAAGTCGAGGCGAAAGACGATCAGCCCGGCGTTGCGCCGATCGCGCTGCGCCGCCGCGATGCCCGGTTGCTGGCGTGCGCAGACGGGGCACCATGGCGCGTGGACATCGACCAGTATCGGCTTGCCCGCCGCGCGGGCCGCGTCGAAGCTTTCCTGCCTGAAGGGGACGGATTTCACGCCTGCGTCGGCGGCCGCGACCGGCCGGACCAACATGGCGGTCGTCACCGGGATGGCGATGGCAGCCGCCGCGATGAGCAGGGGCAGGGGCGAGAAGAGGCGGCGCATGATATCATCCTTTTTTCGGGCATGGGGTTGCCGACGGGTTCGCCGGGATCGGGCAAAGGGTTACAGCGGGCAAAGGGTTGCAAGGCCGTCCGGCGGCGTTAGGAGGCTGACATGTCCGCGCTTCTCGTCCTCGCCGCGCTGCCCGAAGAGGGCGATGCGCTGTTCCCCGGCCAAGGCACGCGCGAAGGCGGCCCGTTTGCCGTCCGGCGCGTTGCGGCATCGGGGCATGATGTCGTCATCGCGACGTGCGGGCTCGGCAAGGTCCACGCCGCGCTCGCCGCCGGAATGCTCGCGGGCCGGGCCGACATGCTGCTGATGACCGGCACGTGCGGCGCGCTGGGGGCCGAGGCGGGGCGTGCCTATTGGCTCGCCGAGGCGGTGCAGCATGATTATGGCGCGAACGAACCCGGCCTTTTTCGTCGTTACCGCGCCGGCGACTGGCCGCTGGGCGAGCCGGGCGAGGCGCATTTTGCCGCGATGGCGGACCCCGGCCTCGGCCTTCCCCATGCGCGCATCGCCAGCGGCGACAGCTTCGTCGCCTGTCCCGCGGCGGCGGCCGATCTACGGGCGAGCCTTGGCGCGACGCTCGTCGATATGGAGGTCGGTGCGGTCGCACAGGTCGCGGCGCGGCTGGGGTTGCCATGGGGCGCGATCAAGGCGGTGACCGACGACGCCAATGACGCGAGCGGCGGTGATTTTCACGCCAACCTTTCCCGCGCCGCGCGGATTGCGGCGGCGGAGGTCGAGCGGCTGATCGCGATGCTGTGATCGGCGGGGCCGGGTCCGGGCGTGGTTTTACTCATAGCTGAGATGCGTGGCTTTCCCGCGGAAGATCCAGTGCGCCAGAACCGAATAGCCGAGGATCACCGGCAGCACGAACAGCGCGCCGATCAGGATGATGCTCAGCGATTCGGGTGAGGCGGCGGCCTGCCAGATGTCGAGCCGGTCGGCGATCAGATAGGGGTAGAAGCTGTAGGCGATGCCGATGAAACCGAGGGCAAAGAGAATGCCCGCGACCGCAAGCGGCACCCACGACAGCGCGTCGCTTTCGCGCAGCGGCCGGCGCAGGAAAATGGCGAGCCCGACGAACAGGGTCGCCGATGCCATCGGAATCGGCAGCAGGGCGATGATCTCGGGCAAGTGGAACCAGCGCGCAAAGATGCGCGGCGAGAGGAGCGGGGTCGCGATCGAAATTACCGCCATGGCGGCGGCGGTCGCCCAAAGCGCGACCCGTGCCCAGTGCACCGCGCGCCGTTGGAGCTCGCCCTCGACCTTGTAGATCAGCCAGCAGGCGCCGATGAAGAGATAGCCCGCAACCAGCCCGAGTGCGGCGAGCAGGCAGAAGATCACCGCGGCCGGGCCTTGATCGAAGCCCAGCACATAGGCCCCCAGCATATAGCCCTGGCACAGCGCCGCGAGCAGCGAGCCCGCGAAAAAGGCGTCGTCCCAGCGGTGCTTGTGCGCGGGCGGCGCCTTGGCACGGAATTCGAAGGAGACGCCGCGCAGGATCAGCGCGACGAGCATCAGCGCGACGGGCAGGTAGAGCTGGGTCAGGATCAGGCCGTGGGCGAGAGGAAAGGCGACGAGCAACAGGCCGATGCCAAGCACCAGCCAGGTCTCGTTCGCATCCCAGAAGGGGCCGATCGAGGCGACCATCAGATCGCGGTCGGCGTCCTTTGCCAGGCGGGTGAGCATCCCGACCCCCAGGTCATATCCGTCGAGAATGACATAGAGCAGGATCGAAAGCCCCATCAGCCCGGCAAAGATGACGGGCAGCCACCAGGGATCCAGAAAAGGAGTCATGCCGGTTTCTCCTGCGCCGCCGCCGTGGCGTCGGCCGCCCCGGGAATGGGGAACATGGGCTTGCCCTGCGGCGCGGCCTTGCCCAGCCGGGCGAGGCGGTAGAGCACGGCGATATATGCGGTCAGCAGCACCGCATAGACGGTGAGGTACAGTGCCAGCGACCCGGCGACCATGCCGGGCCCGACCGGTCCCACCGCGTCTGCGGTGCGCAGCACGCCGCTGACAAGCCACGGCTGGCGCCCGATTTCGGTGACGTACCAACCCGCCAGCGTTGCGAGCCAGCCCGAAAAGGTCATCGCGACGAGCGTGCGGGCGAGCCAGCGCGGCAGGCCTTCGACGCCGCGCCGCCGGATCGTCCAGGCGGACAGCCACGACAACGCCAGCATCAGGACGCCGAGCCCGACCATGATGCGGAAACCCCAGAACAGCGGGCCGACCGGCGGGTGGTTGTCCCGATAATCATTGAGCCCCGGAACGACGCCATCGGCGCGATGTTTCAAGATCAGGCTCGCGCCCGACGGAATGGCGATTTCGACATGGTTCGTGCGGGCCGCGCTGTCGGGAATGGCAAACAGGACCAGTGGCACGTGCGGCCGGGTTTCCCAATTCGCCTCCATCGCCGCGACTTTCTGTGGCTGGTGCTCGAGCGTGTTGAGCCCATGCTGATCGCCGACGAAAATCTGGACGGGGATCAGGAGCGCGGCGGCATAGATTGCCGCTTTCAGCGTGCGCCGGACGCCTTCGCCGCCGCCGTCGCGCAGCCATCGCCAGGCGCTCATCCCCGCGATCAGGAAGGATACGGTCAGGGCAGAGGCCAGCAGCATATGGGCCAACCGGTACGGCATCGACGGGTTGAAGATGATGGCCCACCAGTCGGCGGCGTGCACGACGTCGCCGCGTATCTCGTAGCCGGCGGGGGTCTGCATCCAGCTGTTGAGCGCGATGATCCAGAAAGCGGACAGCGTCGTCCCGGCTGCGACCAGAAGGGTCGCGAGCGTGTGCAGCCATCCCGGAACGCGGCGAAAGCCGAAAAGCATGATGCCTAGGAAGACCGCCTCGAGGAAAAAGGCGGTGAGCACTTCATAGGCTAGCAGCGGTCCCGCCACATTGCCGACCCGTTCCATATAGCCGGGCCAGTTGGTGCCGAACTGGAAGCTCATCGTGATGCCCGAGACGACGCCCATGGCGAAACTGAGCGCGAAAATCTTCACCCACAGGCGATAGGCGTCCATCCACGCCTCGTCGCCGCTGCGGTTATAGGCGATCTTGAAGCCCAGCAGCGCCCAGCCGAGCGCAATGGTGATCGTCGGGAAGAGGATGTGAAAGCTGATGTTCGCTGCGAACTGGATGCGCGCGAGCATCAGCGGATCGAGGCCGTCCATTGCTGTGTCCCCGTTTGCCGGCGGGCGCCGGGCGCCCCGATGTCTTGCGACAGTATCACAGCTTTGCACGGGCACGAACTTGGGCAAATTGCCCCGGCCGCTTTGCGTGCCCCCGGCAATTTTGTTGCGCCGCAGCAGCGCTTCTGTTAGGGGCGCCGCCAATCGCGGCGCTCCGTGCACCGCCTCCCTCCATCAAGGTCATCCGCATGTCTTTGCGCAATATCGCCATCATCGCGCACGTCGATCATGGCAAAACCACCCTCGTCGATCAGCTTTTCCGCCAGTCGGGCACCTTCCGCGACAACCAGCGCGTCGAAGAACGCGCCATGGATTCCAACGACCTGGAAAAGGAACGCGGGATCACCATTCTGGCGAAATGCACCAGCGTCGAATGGGGCGAAGGCGATGCCGCGACGCGCATCAATATCGTCGACACGCCGGGCCACGCCGACTTCGGCGCCGAGGTGGAGCGCATCCTGTCGATGGTCGACGGCGTGATCCTGCTGGTCGATGCCGCCGAAGGCCCGATGCCGCAGACCAAATTCGTCACCGGCAAGGCGCTGGCCCTCGGCCTGAAGCCGATCGTCGTGGTCAACAAGATCGACCGTAGCGACGCGCGCGCCGCCGAAGTGCTCGACGAGGTGTTCGAACTGTTCCTGACGCTCGACGCCAATGACGAACAGCTCGATTTCCCGATCCTTTATGCCTCGGGCCGTTCCGGCTTTGCCTCGCACGACCCCGAAGCACGCGAAGGCGACCTGACCCCGCTGTTCGAAACGATCGTCGGCCATGTTCCCGCGCCGGGGCTCGACGCCGAGGGGGCGTTCAGCTTTCTGGCGACGCTGCTCGACCGCGACAATTTCATCGGCCGCGTGCTGACGGGCCGCGTCCAGTCGGGCACGATCAAGGTCAACCAGCCGGTCCACGCGCTCGACCGCGACGGCAAGGTGATCGAAGCCGGCCGCGCGTCGAAGCTGCTTGCCTTTCGCGGGCTGGAGCGGGTTCCGGTCGACGAAGCGCGGGCCGGTGACATCGTGGCGATCGCCGGACTGACCCAGGCGACCGTCGCCAACACCATCGCCGATCCGTCGATCAGCGTGCCGATCCCGGCGCAGCCGATCGATCCGCCGACGCTGTCGATGCGTTTTGCCGTCAATGATTCGCCGATGGCAGGACGCGAGGGCAGCAAGGTGACGAGCCGGATGATCCGCGACCGCCTGATGCGCGAGGCCGAAACCAACGTCGCGATCCGCATCACCGAAAGCGCCGACAAGGACAGTTTCGAGGTTGCGGGCCGCGGCGAGTTGCAGCTTGGCGTGCTGATCGAAACGATGCGCCGCGAAGGCTTTGAACTCGGCATCAGCCGCCCGCGCGTGCTGTTCCGCGAGGACGAGGCCGGGCAGCGCACCGAACCTTATGAAAGCGTCGTCATCGACGTCGATGACGAACATTCGGGCACGGTTGTGGAAAAGATGCAGATCCGCAAGGCCGAGCTTACCGACATGCGCCCGTCGGGCGGCGGCAAGACCCGCATCACCTTTTCGGCGCCGTCGCGCGGCCTGATCGGCTATCATGGCGAGTTTCTGTCGGACACCCGCGGCACCGGCATCATGAACCGCCTGTTCGAAAAATATGGCCCCTACAAGGGCACGATCGAAGGCCGCAAGAACGGCGTGCTGATCTCGAACGGTGCGGGTGAAGCCGTTGCCTATGCGCTGGGCCCGCTCGAAGAGCGCGGCATCCTGTTCGTCTCGCCCGGTGAGGCGCTGTACGAAGGGATGATCATCGGCGAAAATGCCAAACCCGAAGACCTCGAAGTCAACCCGATGAAGTCGAAGCAGCTCACCAACTTCCGTTCGACGGGCAAGGACGATGCGATCCGCCTGACGCCGCCGAAGCGGATGACGCTGGAACAGGCGATCGCCTATATCGACGACGACGAAATGGTCGAAGTGACCCCGGCGAACATCCGCCTGAGGAAGGCGATCCTCGATCCGCACGAACGCAAGAAGGCGTCGCGCAAAAAGGAAGCCGCATAAGGGGCGGGCGCGGGGGCCGGGTGATCCGGCCCCTGGCCCCCTTTTGGCTCTCCCGCGCTAGCCTCCCTCTATCAGCGCATCGACGATGACATAGGCTTCGGGGCCAAAGCGGATGCTGCTCTGGTCGCCCTTGCGCGTGACCTTGAAATCCCAGCCGGCCGACCCGTCGGATTGCGCGCTGTCGGCGCCGATCGGCGTTGTCCCCTGAAAAAACAGCGCACGCTTGCGGCCATCGGGCTTGGTGACTTCGACCACAGCGGTCCCTTCGCCATCGAAGTTGCGCTTGACGCCCGCCGCGCACTGGCCGGTCGGCGCAGCACCGCCAAAGCCGCAGCTGATCTGGGTCGTGGCGTGATAGTCGGTGCCGGGCACCAGTGCATCGCCGGTCGGGTCGGCGGGCGGAGGCGGGCCGTTCTCATCCATCGCTGCGTCGGCATCGTCCATTGGCATCGAGACCAGATGCGCACCCTCGACCATGCCGATGGCTGTTCCGCCCAACGCCGCCGCCGACGCCTGGTCGGGGCAGCCGACGAGGATCATGCTGTCGTCGAGATAGGCCGAGGTGGCCGCGCTCTCTCCGAGCCGGCGGCACGGGTCGCCGACGCCAGGATAGCCGTCGCCGAAGGGTGCGAGGCTTTCGGCGATAGGCTTTGCCGCCGCGGCCGCCCCCTCATGCGGCGTGGCGCTTCCGTCGGCCTCGCCGGTGCAGGCGGCGAGCGCGAGCACTAGCGCAGCGGCGCCCGTGCCAATCATCGTCTTGCGCATGATACCCTCCTCCGTCAGCGGCAGCGGTCGTGGCGGCCGATGTCGCGCACGTCGTCGATGTGGCCGTCGGCGATGATCACCTGAAGGCACTGGCGCGACGCGGCGCGCCACTGAATGCTGTAGCGCGCATTGCCGGAGGTGAAATTATCGACCTGAACGAAGCCACGGCGCGTCAGTTCGTCCATCGCCCCCGCTGCGCGTGCCCCCTGTAGATCCTGATATTGCGCGACGGCGGTGTAGCCGCCGCGGCCGTGATGGCTGCGCAGATTGGCGTTGCGCTGGTCGACCCCGGCTTCATAGCCGCTCGAATAGGCGTCCGAACGGTCAAAATTATGGTAGGGCGCGTTATAGAGCCCGTCCTGATAACCGCGATCATATTGCTGTTCGGTCGGGGCATCGTCGCTGTGCCTGCCGTCGGAATGATGGTTCGATTTATGCGCCAGCACCGCGCCGAGTATCGCCAGCCCGGCGACCGCGCCCACCGCGGCGGCGGTGTTGCCTCCCGATTGGTGGCAATCGGCGTTCTTCGCGTCGATAATCGATTCGATGCGTCCGCGATGGGCCTCGACGCGCACGCAATGCTTGTCGCCATTGTCCCACCAATAGCTATAGGTGTAGCCCATCGAATTGGTGTTGCTGTCGATATATTTGAAACCGCGCGATTGCAGCGCGCTTTCTGCCCCATCGGCACTAAGTCCGTTTAAAGTCGTCAATTGACTGGCATTTTCTGCGTAAACTGGACTCGCCAGCAAGGATGATCCGACTATTGCGCCGAGTAAAGAGGTTCCCTGTTTCGACATGATCATGCGCTCCCGCTTGCGGGCGACTCGCCAAACAACCCCCGATGCCGCCCAAAGGCCCGGGTTTTTACCATGGCTGCAGGGAAATTTCGATCAATTGTTTTGACCGCATTCGGCGGCTGGCGCGCGCTGCGCCGCCGGTATAGAGCCGCAGCATGACGCGGCTGATCCTGTTCAACAAGCCCTATGGCGTGCTGTCGCAATTCACCGATCGCGGCACCGATACCGCCCGTGCCACCCTGTCCGATCATATCGGCATCCCCGGCGTCTATCCGGCGGGACGGCTCGATCGCGACAGCGAGGGGCTGTTGCTGCTCACCGACGATGGCGCGCTCCAGGCGCGTATCGCGTCGCCGCGGCACAAGACGCCCAAAACCTATCTGGTGCAGGTCGAGGGCGAGCCCGATGCGGCGAGCCTTGAACGGTTGCGGTCCGGCGTGACGCTGAACGATGGACCGACCCGTCCGGCGCGCGTCCGCCGTATCGACCCGCCGCCCTTGTGGGACCGCGACCCGCCGGTCCGTTATCGCAAGAGCGTCCCCGACAGCTGGATCGAACTGACCATCACCGAAGGTCGCAACCGGCAGGTCCGACGGATGACGGCGGCGGTCGGCTTTCCGACGTTGCGGCTGGTGCGCTGGCGGGTCGGCGCGTGGGAGGTCGGCGATCTGGCGCCGGGGGAATGGCGCGAGGCGTGATGGTCCTGCCTTCGCGTGCTGCAATCGTTGAATGCGGGCCAGGCAGGTGGTTTCCTTTTAACCGGGGTCTGTTATGGACGGACTTGAGGGACCGTTTGATGCAAGGGGTCCCTATGCGCCTGCGCGACGAGGTACAGCGGCTGCGTGCCGAGCATGCCGCGCTGGCCTCGCTTTCCGGCCTGTTGCTCGATCTGGTGCGCGCCGCCGCGCCGCCGCGTCCGACCGAACTGCTGGCGCTGCGCGGTCTGCTGCGCGATACGCTGACCCGCCACCTGAAATGCGAGGACTGGGTGCTGTATCCGGGGCTGAAGGCAAGCGGCGATGCGGCGCTCGGCGATCTGGCGACGGCGTTTGTCGACGAGATGGGACATATCGCATCCGATTTCGCGGCCTATGACGCCAAATGGACCGTCGCCGCGGTCGAGGCCGATTGGACCGGCTTCTGCGCCGATACCGAGGCGGTGCTGCACGTGCTGGGGGTGCGTATCGCGCGTGAGAATGGCGAGCTTTATCCGGCCGCCGAGGCCTTGAGCGACCGGATGGAACGGGCCGCGAGTTGACCGCCGCCGTTCGCGCGCGGCGGCGCGGACTTGATTTGCCCCGCCGCCTGGCCTAGCGGCAGCGGCCAGAATTTCCGGAGATATGCAATGACCGACACCCCCCCCGATCACCTGTCCACCAATCCGCGTTCGCCGCATTTCGACATGGAAGTGTTGCAGCGCGGCATCGGCATTCGTTTCAAGGGCAAGGAGCGTACCGACGTTGAGGAATATTCGATCTCGGAAGGCTGGATCCGCGTTGCGGCGGGCAAGTCGAAGGACCGTTTCGGCCAGCCGATGACGATCAAGCTGTCGGGCGAGGTCGAGGCCTGGTTCGAAGATGCAGCGGCCGCGAATGAAGATGCCGGCGAAGGTAGCGCTGACTGAATATCATCCCCCTCTCGCCCGGCGGGAGAGGGCAGCCTGAACGGCCGCCTGGTGCCATGATGCGCAAGGAAGAGTCGTCAGGCGCAGGCCGCCGCAAGGGCAGGCGCGTGCCGGTCGGCGGGATTATTGGCCGAGCGAGGCGGCAACCAGCGTCAGGCCGTTGCCGGGTTTCCAGTCGTTGCGGGTCCAGATCGGCTGATCGAAGCGCGGACGCTCAGGCGCCGCTTCGCCATCGGCATAGATGAAGCCCTGAACCGGGTTGGCGCGCAGCCCAAGGTCGCCGATCGGGGCGTACCACACGCGAACCATGCTCCAGTCGCCCGCGTCGCTGACGTCGATGACGCGCACGCCGCGTTCGATCTGGCCGCGACGGCCGTTGATCGGCGACCAATTGGCGTGGTCGATCAGGATTTCGCGATCGTTCAGAACCTTTTTGACCACCGCGACATGGCCCATCGGCATGCCGCGGGTACCGGCAAAGGCCATGACGGCGCCCTTGCGCGGCTCGTTGCCGCGTTCGTAGCTGCCGGCGGCCTGCGACCACCAGGTCTTGGCATTGCCATAGATTTCGACGCCCGATTCAGAGCGGGCGAAGGGGACGCACTGCAGATAGTCGCGCGCAGCGGCGGGGACGCTGGCGATGACCCCAGCGAGCATCAGCACGGACGCGATGGCGCTGTTCAGAAAACGGCTGCGAAGCATGGAATGCGAACCCCCAATGGCTTGTCTTCAAGCGTTGGAGGCTGTTTGCCACGCGGCGCAAAAGTCACCAGCCATCTAGCGACGAGTTGCGCCGTCGTTGCGGTGGACCGGGGAACCCGTTGTTAAGTTGCTCCATTTGTCGACGGTGCAAGGCGTCTGGACGCAGCGATGTCCCGGCGTACCGCGCTGGATGCGGGAATCAGGCGGCGGCGATGCCCATCGCTTCGGGCGGGCGGAACAGCGTCAGCACGTCCGCAGCAGGCATCGGGCGCCCGTAATAATAGCCCTGGATATTGCTGCACCCCAGCGCGCGGATCGTATCGACCTCAACCTCGGTTTCCGCGCCTTCGGCGGTGGTCGACATGCCCAGGCTGTCGGCGAGGGCGACCACGGCCCGGATGATCGCGATCGATTCGATGCTGCCGCGCGCCGCGCCGACGACGAAGCTGCGGTCGACCTTGATCGTCGAAAACTGCGTCTTGCGCAGATAGCCGAGCGAGGAATAGCCGGTGCCGAAATCGTCGAGGCTGAGGCGGATACCAAGCCCGATCAGCTGGTCCAGCAACTGCGCTGCGCCGCCCCCGTCGCGCAGAAAGACGCTTTCGGTCACTTCGATTTCCAGCCGCTGGGGCGGCAGTCCGCTCTGTGCCAGCGCCGAGACGACGACCGAGGCGAAATTGGGATCGGTGAGCTGTTCGGCCGATACGTTGATCGCGACCTTGAGATTCGAGGGCCAGCGCATCGCTTCGTGGCAGGCGGTTCGCAGAACCCATTCGCCGATCGGGGCGATCAACCGGGCGTCTTCGGCCAGCGGAATGAAGCGGCCAGGCGACACGTTGCCGAGTTTCTGGCTGCGCCAGCGGAGCAGGGCTTCGAAGCCGTTGAGCGTGCCGTCGTCGGCGGTGACAACGGGCTGATAGTGGAGTTCGAACTCGCCGCGTTCGAGCGCGCCGCGCAATTCCTGTTCCATGACCCGCCGTTCTTCGGCCTGGGCATGGAGCGACGCGACATAGGCGGCGACCAGGTTGCCCCCCTTGTCCTTGGATTTGTAGAGCGCAAGGTCGGCGTTGCGGGTCAGCGTTTCCACCGTCGACCCGTCCTGGGGGCCTATTGCGAAACCGATGCTGGCACCGACGAACAGCTGGTGATTGTCGACGACATAGGGACGGCTGATCGTCGCGATGATACGCTTGGCCAGCTCCTCGGCGACCGCGGCGGCCGGAACATTGGGCATCACGACGGCAAATTCGTCGCCGCCCAGACGGCCGCAGGTCATGCCCGAATCCATCAAGCCCTTGAGCCGCGCCGCGACCTGCGCCAGCAGCTTGTCGCCCATCGGGTGGCCGAGCGTGTCGTTCACCGCCTTGAACCGGTCGAGATCGATCATCAGCAGCGCGCAGCGCGATTTCGACGCCTGGGCATCGGCCAGGGCGCGTGCCAGATTTTCGTTGAGGTTAAGCCGGTTGGGTAGGCCGGTCAGATTGTCGAAGCGCGCCATATGCGCGATCTGCTGCGCGGTGGCATGTTTTTCGGTGACGTCCGATCCGACCCCGCGAAAGCCCAGAAACTTGCCCTTGTCGTCAAGGCGCGGCGAGGCCGACAATTCCCACCAGCGCGGCTTGCCCCCGATGGTGACGGGCACCGTCAGGTTGGAAAAGCTTTCGCGCCTTTTCATGCGCTCGGCCAGATCGTGCAGCGTCTTGGGGAAATTGCCTGCTTCCCAGGCATCGCCCGACAGGGCCTGGAGCAGCGGCGTTCCTTCCAGCCCCTCGGTGGGCGCGCCGAGCGCATGGGCCAGCCGCGGCGAGACATGGATCAGGCGGCGGGCGCTGTCGGTCTGCCACAGCCAGTCGGCGGAGGTCTCCTCATATTCGCGCAGCAGCAGGCTGACGGTTTCGCTCTTTTCCTGCACCGCTTCTTCGGCCCGCCGGATGCGCACATGGGTCAGGGCAAAGCGGATGCAGAAATTGCACAGCACCAGCCCCGCGATCAGGGCCACGGCGGCGAGTTGCGGCGCCCCCGCGCGCAGCAGCGCGGCGGCACCCGACAGGCTGACCGGGGCGATGAACAGGATGCAAGCCGAAGGAAGGCTGTGCGCCAGCATCGCCAGCGTCAGCATCAGCAGCAAGGCAATCGTCCACATCGACAGCACATGGTCGAGCGGCGGGCTGAAACCCGGTAGCCAGAATGGCGTGGCCCACAGCAGCGCGGTATAGAAGGCATGCCTGTTGCACAGGCGATATTCCTCGGTCGGCGACAGGGACGCCGCGCGCATACGCATCGCGGTGATCGCGCGCTGCGACCAGAGGCCAAAGACCAGCGCGCCGAGGAGCCACGCCCCGATCAGCGTCCAGGGCAGGTGGAGCGCCATCGTCAGCCCGGCGATCAGTGCCATGCCGAGATCGATCCACAGCCGATGGCGCCCGCGCCCGCGCAGCGGGGCAAGCTGGTAACGGCGGACGGTTTCGGCATTCGCATCGTGCGGCCCGAGGCCGAGCAACGTGCGCACCGGTATCTTGTCCGAAGCCAAAGGGTCGGGCGGCTGGTTGTTCACCCCGCCTGTTTAAGCGCGGTGGGTTACTCGAAAGTAACCGCGCCGGCATGATGAATCGATTTTTAACCCAATTTGGGACAGGTCATGTTTTCGGGCGTGCCAATGCCCGTTGAGTGCCGCGTCAGGCGGCAATCGCCAGCGGCTGGATTTCGCCTGCCAGATATTGCGCGCGCGCCTTTGACCGGCTGAGCTTGCCCGAACTGGTGCGCGGCAAGGTGCGCGGCGGGATCAGTTCGATCAGGCAGTTCATGCCCGTAATCGCACGGACGCGGTCGCGAATCGTGTCGCGCAGCGCGGCGCGCTCGGCATCGTCGCTGGTGCGGCACTGGACGAGCACCGCCGGGGTTTCCTCGCCGCCCGGCGTGGTGATCGCAAAGGCGGCAATGTCGCCCGATTTGAAGCCGGGCAGCTGTTCGACCGCCCATTCGATATCCTGCGGCCAATGATTCTTGCCGTTGATGATGATCATGTCCTTGGCGCGGCCGACGATATAGATGTAGCCGCCCGACAAATAACCCATGTCGCCGGTGTCGAGCCAGCCGTCCTTCATGCAGGCGTCGGTCGATGCAGGATCGCGGTAATATCCGGTCATCAGCGACGGACCGGTGCACCAGACCTTTCCGACCGTCTGGTCGGGCAGAAGATTGCCATCCTCGTCACGAACCTCGATCTTCATGTCCTTTACCGCGCGGCCGCAATTGACGATCGCCCGGTAACGGGTCGGCCTGTCCGCATCGCCTGCGGCGCCCGACAACTCGGTTTCCTCGACCAGTTCGACGATGATCCCTTCGCCCGGCGGCATGATGCTGACGGCCAGCGTCGCCTCTGCCAGGCCATAGCTGGGAAGGAAGGCGCTTGCCTTGAATCCGGCGTCGGCAAAGGCGTCGACGAAGCTTTGCATCACGTCGGGGCGGATCATGTCGGCGCCGTTGCCCGCGACGCGCCAGCGCGACAGGTCGAAGCGGTCGGCGACATGGCTCTGGCTGGAAATGCGGCGCGCGCAAATGTCATAGCCGAAGGTCGGCGAGTAGCTGAGCGTCGTGCCCTGATTGCGGCTGATCAGGTCGAGCCAGGCGAGCGGGCGACGGGCGAAATCCTCGGTTTTCAGATAATCCACCGATACCTGGTTGGCGACCGGCGACAGGAAGCAGCCGACAAGGCCCATGTCATGATACCAGGGAAGCCACGAAACGCAGCGGTCGCTGTCCTGCAACTCCATGCCATGGGCATGGGCGGCGAGATTGTTGAGCAGCGCGGCGTGGGTCACCGCGACGCCGTGGGGAAAGCGCGTCGAGCCGCTGCTGTATTGCAGGTAGCAGGTTTCGTCGCTTTTCTGTTCGGGAAGCGTCGCGACGGGGGACGGACGCGCGGCAAAGGCGGTCCAGTCCATCGGGGTCACATTCTGCGATTCGGCCGCTTCGCTCGCCATCGCGGCGATTTCGGGAGGAAAGAACAGCATGACGGGATCGCAGCTTTTGAGCTGGACCACGAGCTGGCCGACATAGGAATCGCGGCCGCCGAAGCTGGTCGGAAGCGGCAAGGGGACCGGCCAGGCGCCCGCATAGATGGTGCCGAAGAACAGCGCCGCGAACTCGGCGCCGGTTTCGGCGACCAGGGCGATGCGGTCGCCGGGCCTGATCCCGGCGGCCACTAGGCGATAGGCGGCGGCCAGCGCATCCTGTTTGAGCTCGGCATAGCTGTATGCGCGCACCAGCTTGCCGCGCGGATCATGAAAATTGAGCCCGCGGGTGCCGGCGGCGGCATAGTCGAGGGCCTCGCCAACGGTGGCGAAATCGGAAAAACGGCGCGGCTGGGCGCATTCGGTCGGCGTCGACACGAGCGTGTCGGCCGCGAGAGCAGGATTTTCGGTCATAAGCGGTGCTTGATCCCGGGAAATGGGACGCGCGGCAACAATCATGTCATCTTTCGGAGTCATGGTTCCCGTGTGCGATCCCTGAAATATTGGACAAATTGGCCCTTTTTCGGGCGTTGTCACCCGATATGGCTTTTCTGATCGTTCTCAATCAGGCCCGACTGTGGCACAAACATGGCATATGTCCAGCCGTCGCCCTCGATCCGACCGGTCTCCCAAGCCATTGGGCGCAGCGCGGCTCGATGAACTGGCGTTGGCCTATGTTGCGCGCTTTGCAACATCAAAAGCCAAGCTGGCGCGCTATCTTTCCCGCAAAATTGCCGAATCGCAATGGGTTGAAGATCGCGATCCTGCCGAAGTCTGCACAGCGCTGGCATTGAAGATGGAACGGCTGGGCTTCCTCGACGACCGCCAATATGCCGCGATGCGCGGCGGTGCGATGACGCGCCGGGGGCTGGGCGTGCGGCGCGTGAAAATGCAGTTGCGCGTCGATGGGATCGCCGAAGCCGACGCCGATGCGGCGATTGCGGCAGCGGAAGAATCGGCGACCGCTGCGGCGCTGGGTTTTGCCCGGCGGCGGCGTTTCGGCCCCTATGCCTCGGCCGCGTCCGACGATCCGGCCCAGCGCGAGCGCCAGGTGGCGGCTTTCGTCCGGGCGGGCCACGCCCCCGGTCTGGCGCGCCGAATCCTTGCCGTGGTGCCGGGCGACAGCGATGCGCTGGACGATCTGCTGGCGGCAGATTAGGGCAAGGCTGCCTGGCCCCGGGGCGTGTCGCCGGGGCCGGGGCGACCGGCATCATCGACCGGATATTGGGAGACCGCCATGCGTGCCATGTTCCTTGCCTTTTCGTTCGTGCTCGCCGCGCCGCTCGCGGCCTGTTCGGACCGGGCAGGCAGCGCGGACGAGCAGGCTGGCATGTTGCCGGTCACCATCCAGATGGCGGGACAGGTGCATCGCTTTGAGGTCGAAGTGGCGCGGAGCGCGGAGGAGCAGGCGCGAGGATTGATGTTCCGTACCGCGCTGCCGGTCGATGGAGGAATGCTCTTTCCTTTCGAAAAGCCGCGGATTGCAAGTTTCTGGATGAAGAACACGCTGATCCCGCTCGACATGATCTTCATCCGTGCCGACGGCAGCATCGACCGCATTGCCGAAAACACCATTCCCGAATCGCTCGAACCGGTGGCGAGCGGGGGAGAGGTCGCCGCGGTGCTCGAACTGGCTGGCGGCACCGTGACGCGGCTGAATGTCGATGAAAGCGCGACGGTGACGTGGAAAGATGGCCAAAGCGGGCGATAAAGGCCCCGGCGTTTCGGTTTGGCGCTTGCGAAGCCGGGCCCTCTGGCTGTAAACGCCACCGCCATGAGCATCCTGGGCAAGATTTTCACCTGGTGGGACGGCGCGACCGTCGGCACGCTGCTGAACAGCTGGAAAAACGGCGAGCTCGTCGGCGAGGACGGGCTGGGCAACCGTTATTATCGGGCGCGCAAGGGCGACCGCCGCTGGGTCATCTATAATGGTTCCAACGATGCGAGCCGCGTGCCGCCCGAATGGCATGGCTGGCTGCACCGCACCTTTGACGAGATGCCCGCCGACGTGCTGCCCGCGCCGCGCGCCTGGCAGGCCGAACCGACGCCGAACCTGACCGGCAGCACGGGGGCCTATCGCCCCGCCGGCGCGCTGGAACGCGGCGGACGCCGCGCGGCGGCGACCGGCGATTACGAAGCCTGGCGGCCGGGCGCCGAGTGAGCGCTCGCCTGTCGCGACCCTGGCCGGCGGCGCTGGCGATGCTGTTGTCGGCGGCGACGCTGGCGGCATGCGACCGGTCCGGCGGAGAAGCCGAAAAGGGCGCGCGCAAGGCGCCCGATATCGGCAAGTCCGAACGGGTTCCCGATGAAGTCGGCGGGATCGAGGGGGCAACCCCGATGGCCGACCGCGTCGCGGTCGTCGGCCTGCTGAACAAGCGCAACGGGCTGGTCCGCGATCTGGAGATGAAGCCCGGCGATTCGGCGCGCGTCGGCCGCGCGATTGTGCGTCTGCGCGCCTGCGAGACGACAGCACCGTGGGAAGATCCGCCCGAAACCGGGGCCTTTGTCCAGTTGACCGTTCAGGATCAGCGCGACGACAAATGGTATCGCGTCTTTTCGGGATGGCTGTTCAAGGAACGGCCCGACCGCAATGTGATCCAGCACCCGATCTATGACGTGTTCGTCAAAAGCTGTGCGATGACATATCCGGGCGGCGAACCCGTCGAGCGTTCGGCGCCCAAGGCCGCCGCGCCCAAGGCGTCGAGTGCGCCCCAGTCACCCGCCGCGAATGGCGGCGACACGCCAGCCGTCGCCGCGCCGAGCCCCGCTCCGGCTGCCCCATCGGCGCCGGCGGACAGCACCGAGTAAAGCCGGCCGAGATAATCGGCCTGGGGAATTTCGATCGCGCCCAGGCTTTCCAGATGCGGGGTGATGAACTGGCAGTCGAGCAATTGCCAGCCGCCGGCGATGAGCCGCGCGACGAGATGCGCGAGCGCGATCTTGGACGCATCGCGCGCGCGACTGACCATCGATTCACCGAAAAAGGCGCGGCCGAGCGAGACGCCGTAAAGGCCGCCCACCAGTTCGCCGTCCAGCCAGCATTCGACGCTGTGCGCGTGGCCAAGGCGGAACAATCGTTCATAGCTCGCCCGGATCACCGGATTGATCCAGGTCGTCGGCCGGTCGGGGGCCGATTCGGCGCATAGCGCCATCATGCGGGCAAAGGCGGTGTCGGTGGTGACGCGAAAAGGATCGCCGAGCAGCGTCTTTTTCAGGCTGCGCGACAGGTGAAAGCCGTCGAGCGGAAGGATGGCGCGCAGCCGCGGTTCGACCCAATGGACCGACGGGTCGTCCGCCCCGTCGGCCATCGGGAAAAGCCCCTGCGCATAGGCGCTCAAGAGCAGCGCGGGGTCGATGCTTTCCGGGTGTTTCGTCAGGATGCGGGCTTCACGAATTTCAGCGTCATGCGGTCCGATTCCCCGATCGCGAGATATTTTTCGCGATCCTTGTCGCCTTCGCGCAGAACCGGGGGAAGCGTCCAGACGCCCTTTTCATAATCGTGGGTGTCGCGCGGATTGGCGTTGATATCGCTTTCGGCGGCGAGCTTGAAGCCCGCGGCCTCGGCAAAGGCGACGACCGACGAGCGCTTCATATAGCCGCTCTTTTCCTCCATCGCCGAATCCATCCCCTCGGGCAGGCGATGTTCGACGACGCCGAGCACGCCGCCCGGCTTCAGCATCGCGAAAATCTGCTGGAAGGCATTCGCCGTATTGTCGGCGCCGCCGAAGCGCCAGTTGTGGACGTTGCGAAAGGTCAGCACGACATCGGCGCTACCGTCGGCCACCTTGGGATTGGTGCCGGCGTTCGGGAATTCGGCGAGCTGGATGCCGCCATAGACGTCGGCATTGGCCCCCTGCCATTCCTTGATGCGGTTGAGGCCGCGTTCCCAGGGCGCTGCAGCATACAGCGTGCCGCCGCCCGATTTGGCGAGCGGGGCAAGAATTTCAGTGTACCAGCCCCCGCCGGGCCACAGTTCGACGACGGTATCGCCGGGCTTGACGCCAAAGAAGGCAAGGGTTTCGGCCGGGTTGCGATATTTGTCGCGCGCGACATTGGCGGCGGTGCGGTTCGGCGCGGCCACGGCGGCGGCGATTGCCTGATGCGCCTTGTGCGCGTCGGCGCCATGGTGGGCGTGTGGGTCGGCCTGCGCGGCGGCGGAGCAGATGGTCAGGGCGGCGGCACTTGCAACCAGGAAAAACGGACGCATATCAAACCTCTCGACTGGGGGGCGGGCGGGTCGTACCGGCCCTGTTCTGGAGGCCGCATAGTGCGAAGGGAAGGGGCTGAATGCAAGTGTCCATGCTGACCGTCAGCCTCGGCGCCGCTGCGCTGTTCGGGATTGCGGAGATCGCCAACTGGCGCCGCAACAACCGGCGCGATGTCGACAAGGTCGGCTTCATGCCTTGGCGCGGCATCGCTTTGTGGTCGGCGGCTGCCGCGCTGCTGAGCGTTGCGCTGTGGTTACACCAGGGCGGCTAGCCGCGCGCCGGTCCTTCCCCGCCCGCGCGAAGCGGAAGGGTGGAAGGGGCGCAGGGGGTCAGAGGCACGCCTCGAGATAAGGCTGGTCAAAACCGTACTGGCGCGCCTTTTCCAGCGTATAGGGGCGCAGACCCATCGAGCGATATTCGCCGATAATCTTGCCGTCCTTGTCCTCGTCCTGATATTCGAACTTGAACAATTCCTGGGTGACGATGACGTCGCCTTCCATCCCGATGACTTCGGTGACGTTGGTGACGCGGCGCGAACCGTCCCGCAGGCGCTTGATCTGGACGATCAGGTCGACCGAATCGGCGATCTGTTTGGAGATCGCCTCCTTCGGAATCTTGATGTCGCCCATCAGCACCATATTTTCCATACGGCCGAGGCATTCGCGCGGGCTGTTCGAGTGGAGCGTACACATCGACCCGTCGTGACCGGTGTTCATCGCGGCGAGCAGGTCGAAACATTCGGAGCCGCGAACTTCGCCCATGATGATGCGGTCGGGGCGCATACGCAGCGCGTTCTTCACCAGATCGCCCATGTGGATCGCGCCATTGCCCTCAAGGTTCGCGGGGCGCGTTTCGAGCGGCAGCCAGTGCGGCTGTTGCAGCCGCAGTTCGGCGGCGTCCTCGATCGTCAGCACGCGCTCGCCCGGATCGATCATCTTGGAGAGGGCGTTGAGCATGGTCGTCTTACCCGAGCCCGTGCCGCCCGAGATGACGATGTTGAAGCGGCTGGCGCCCGCGATCTTCAGCGCGGTGCACATCTTCTGGCTCATCGCCCCCCACTGACACAGCATGTCGAGGGTGATCGGCTTGGCCGAGAATTTACGAATCGAGATCGCGGTACCGCGCAAGGACAGCGGCGGCACGATGACGTTGACGCGGCTGCCGTCCTTGAGGCGGGCGTCGGCCAGCGGGGTGGTCTGGTCGACGCGGCGGCCGACCTGGTTGCAGATGCGCTGCGCGATCTGGAACAGATGCTGTTCGTCGCGGAACTGGATCGGCGCGATGACCAACTGGCCCTTGCGCTCGACATAGGTCTGGTACGGGCCGTTGACCATGATGTCGGAAATATCGGGGTCGGCGAGCAGCTCCTCGAGCGGGCCAAAGCCGAGCAGTTCGTCGACCAGCACCTTTTCGAGCGCGAATTGTTCGCGGCGGTTCAAGGTGATGCGCAGTTCGGCGAGCACCTCGAGGATGATCGGGCGGAATTCCTCGGTCAGCTCGTCCTTGCTCAGCGTCGCGGCCGCCTCTGGATCGACGCGCTCGAGCAGGCGCGGCAGCACCTGTTCCTTGATCTTGTGGACGCTGGCTTCAAAGCCCTGAAGCTTCTCGGGCTCCATGGATTCGGCGGACGAGCGCTGGTTCAGCCGGTCCATCGCCTCGGTTTCGGGTGACATCGGCGTGTGGTTCGGCGCGGGATCGCTCGCGGGCGGCGGCGCAGGGGTGTCGATCGGCGGGAACTGCGCACCACCGGCCGAGCCAGGGCCGCCCTGCATCGGCTTCGCCACGCCAAAGGCGGGGCGTCCTGCGGTACCGGGTCGGCGTCCGAATGCGCTCATGATGCTGTCCTGCTTTCGAATTATATCCATGGGCGTATCGCAGCCGAAGCAGACGACCCCCCAATCAACAGGGTGAATAGATCGGAAACTTTGACATTCTCCTAATGCCCGCGCAGCATCTCCGGACAGACGGCATGGGGGAAGATGGCTATGCGGTTGATCCTGTTGGCTATGGCATTTGCGGTCGGCGCTCCGGCAGTCGTGCAGGACGAGGATCCGGAGCTGCCGGCGTGGATGGCGGGCTGCTGGGAAACGCGCCACGGCGCGCGCTGGGCCGAGGAATGCTGGACGGTGCCGCGCGGCGGCATGATGATCGGCAGCGGCCGGCGCGGGGAGGACGACCGGTTAAGCGAATGGGAAGTGATGCGGATTGCGCTTGCGGAACCCCATGGCGATGGCCCGGCCTTGCGCATGGCGTTCGTGGCGGCGCCGGGCGGTACCGGGTGGACGACGACCTTTGCCTGGTCGGCGGACGACAGCGACGGGGTGACGTTCACAAATATCGCGAACGATTACCCGCAGAGGGTGCGATACTGGCGCGACGGTCCGTATCTCAAGGCTCGCATATCGATGGCGGACGATAGCCGTCCGGTGGAATGGAGCTATGCGCCGATGGCGGCGGCGATTGAGCCATGAAAAAAGGGGGCCGCAGCCCCCTTTTGTTATTTGCCACATGTCGCCGGGCTCAGCCCGCAGTCACATGCTCCGCAAGGACGGTCAGGCCCGCTTCGCTGACTTCGGCAAATCCGCCTTCGACTTCGATCGTCTCGGGCTCGGCGCCCTGCGTCGCATAGACCGTCAGCGGACCGTTGCGCAGCGTCGCCATGAAAGGCGCGTGACCTTCGAGCACCGAGAAATCGCCCTCGCTGCCCGGCACGGTGACCATATAGACGTCGCTCGACCGCTCGAGGCGGGCGGGGGTGACGAGTTCGAACTTCAGAGCCATGATCTTCGTTCCTATAGTCCGCTCCCCCGAAGGGAAGCGGGCCATGATTACGCCGCGTCGGCGGCCAGCTTGGCGGCCTTGGCAACCGCTTCCTCGATGCCGCCGACCATGTAGAAGGCCGCTTCGGGGAGGTGGTCATATTCGCCGTCGACGACAGCCTTGAACGACTTCACCGTGTCTTCGATCGCGACGAACTTGCCGGGGATGCCGGTGAAGACTTCGGCGACGTGGAACGGCTGCGACAGGAAGCGCTGGATCTTGCGCGCGCGGGCGACGACCAGCTTATCTTCTTCCGACAGCTCGTCCATGCCGAGAATCGCGATGATGTCCTGCAGCGACTTGTACTTCTGCAGCGTTTCCTGAACGCGGCGGGCGGTTTCATAATGCTCCTGGCCGACGGTCGCGGCGGTCAGCACGCGCGAGGTCGAGTCGAGCGGATCGACCGCGGGGTAGATGCCGAGTTCCGAAATCGCGCGGCTCAGCGTCGTCGTCGCGTCCAAGTGGGCGAACGAGGTTGCGGGAGCCGGGTCGGTCAAGTCGTCGGCGGGAACGTAAATGGCCTGCACCGAGGTGATCGAGCCCTTGGTGGTCGAGGTGATGCGTTCCTGCAGCGCGCCCATGTCGGTCGACAGCGTCGGCTGATAACCCACGGCCGAGGGAATGCGGCCGAGCAGCGCCGACACTTCCGAACCCGCCTGGGTGAAGCGGAAGATGTTGTCGACGAAGAACAGAACGTCCTGGCCTTCCTGGTCGCGGAAATATTCGGCCATGGTCAGGCCCGACAGCGCCACACGGGCACGCGCGCCCGGGGGTTCGTTCATCTGGCCGAACACCAGCGCCACCTTCGACCCGTCGGGGGTCGGGTTGCCGTCGGCGTCCTTGGCGATAACGCCGGCGTCGAGGAATTCGTGATAAAGATCGTTGCCTTCGCGGGTGCGTTCACCGACGCCCGCGAACACCGACACGCCGCCGTGGCCCTTGGCGATGTTGTTGATCAGTTCCTGGATGAGAACGGTCTTGCCGACGCCGGCGCCGCCGAACAGGCCGATCTTGCCGCCCTTGGCATAAGGCGCGATCAGGTCGATGACCTTGATGCCGGTGACGAGGATCGCGGCTTCGGTCGACTGGTCGACGAATTCGGGAGCCTTGGCGTGGATCGGCGCGGCCATGTCGCTGTTCACCGGGCCGCGTTCGTCGATCGGGTCGCCGATGACGTTCAGGATGCGGCCGAGCGTCTGCGGGCCGACGGGAACCGAGATCTGCGCGCCGGTGTCGGTCACGGGCTGGCCGCGGGTCAGGCCGTCGGTCGCGTCCATCGCGATGGTGCGGACGGTGTTTTCGCCGAGGTGCTGCGCGACTTCGAGGACGAGGCGATTGCCGTTGTTGTCGGTTTCGAGCGCGTTCAAAATCGCGGGCAGCTCGCCGGTGAACTGGACGTCGACGACGGCGCCGATGACCTGTGCGACGCGACCCGTCGCGGTGCCGGTGGCCTTGGCCGCAGCGGCCTTCTTCGGCGCAGCAGCCTTGGGCGCGGCGGCCTTTTTGGCGGGAGCCTTCTTCTCGGGAGCGGTTGCCATTACTTTCTTCCTTGCTTGGATAGCTTAGAGCGCTTCCGCGCCTGCAATGATTTCAATGAGTTCGGTGGTGATCGCCGCCTGGCGCGTACGGTTGTAAACGATGGTCAGCTTGTTGATCAGGTCGCCTGCGTTGCGCGTCGCATTGTCCATCGCGGTCATCGACGCGCCCTGCTCGGACGCTGCGTTCTCAAGCAGGCCCTTGAAGATCTGGATGGTGACGTTGCGCGGCAGGAGGTCGGCGAGGATTTCCTCTTCGCCCGGCTCATATTCGACCGCGGCGCCGCTTGAGGCGGGAACGTCGGCGGGCGGCGGAACCGGGATCATCTGCTGGCCGGTCGCGATCTGGAGCAGCGCCGAACGGAACTTCGAATAGAAGAGATGCGCGACGTCGAACGCGCCGGCTTCGTAAAGCTCCATCAGCTTTGCCGAAATTTCGCTCGCCTGTTCGAAGCCGATGTCGCGGATGCCGGTCGTTTCATACTGCTCGATGATCTGGCCCGGGAACAGGCGTGCGATCACCGGGCGGCCCTTGCGGCCGACGAGGTAGAAGAGAACCTTCTTGCCCTCGGCCTGCAGCTCGAGCGCCTTGTCGCGCGCGGCCTTGACGATGTTCGAGTTGAACGCGCCGGCCAGGCCGCGGTCGCTGTTGAGCACGACGAGCAGGTGCGTATCGCTCTTGCCCGTACCCGAAAGCAGCTTCGGCGCCGAATCCGACGCGCCGACCTTCGACGCCAGGCTGGCGACGACGCCTTCGAGACGCTCGGCATAGGGACGCGCGGCTTCGGCCGCGGCCTGTGCCTTGCGCAGCTTGGCGGCGGCGACCATCTTCTTGGCCTTGGTGATCTTCTGGGTCGATTTGACCGAGACGATGCGCCCTTTGAGTTCCTTAAGCGATGCCATTACGGCCCCTCTTGTTCGTCAGCCCGGCGCGGGTGGCCGGGCTCACGGTAACTTGGCTTACGCGAAAATCTTGGCGAAGGCGTCGAGCGCCGCGACAAGGCCCTTCTTGGCGTCGTCGCCAAGGTCCTTGGTGTCGCGGATCGCCTTCAGCACGTCGGCATGATCGCTGCGCAGATAGGCGAGCATCGCGGCTTCGTAGCGCGACACGTCGGTGGTCGAGACATTGTCGAGATAGCCGTTGGTGCCGGCGAAGATCGACGCGGTCTGTTCCTCGAACGGCATCGGCTGGAACTGCGGCTGCTTCAAAAGCTGCGTCAGGCGCGCACCGCGGTTGAGCAGCTTCTGCGTCGATGCGTCGAGGTCCGAACCGAACTGCGCAAAGGCTTCCATTTCGCGATACTGCGCGAGCTCGAGCTTGATCGAGCCCGACACCTTCTTCATCGCCTTGGTCTGCGCGGCCGAGCCGACGCGGCTCACCGACAGGCCGACGTTGATCGCCGGACGGATACCCGCGTTGAACAGGTTGGTTTCGAGGAAGATCTGGCCGTCGGTGATCGAAATCACGTTGGTCGGGATGTACGCCGAAACGTCGCCCGCCTGGGTTTCGATGATCGGCAGCGCGGTGAGCGAGCCCGAGCCATTGTCTTCGTTCATCTTCGCGGCGCGCTCAAGCAGGCGGCTGTGGAGATAGAAAACGTCGCCGGGATAGGCTTCGCGGCCCGGCGGGCGGCGCAGCAACAGCGACATCTGGCGATAGGCGACGGCCTGCTTCGACAGATCGTCATAGACGATCACGGCGTGCATGCCATTGTCGCGGAAATATTCGCCCATGGTGCAGCCGGTGTAGGGCGCGAGGAACTGCAGCGGGGCAGGCTCCGACGCGGTCGCGGCGACGACGATCGAATATTCCATCGCGCCATTTTCTTCGAGCTGGCGGACGATCTGCGCGACGGTCGAGCGCTTCTGGCCGACGGCGACGTAGATGCAGTAAAGCTTCTTCGATTCATCGTCGCCGGCGTTCGCCTGCTTCTGGTTGATGAAGGTATCGATCGCGACGGCGGTCTTGCCGGTCTGGCGGTCGCCGATGATCAGTTCGCGCTGGCCGCGGCCGACCGGGACGAGGGCGTCGAGCGCCTTGAGGCCGGTCTGGACGGGTTCATGGACCGAGGTGCGCGGGATGATGCCCGGCGCCTTGACTTCGACGCGCATGCGCTTGTCGGCCTTGATCGGGCCCTTGCCGTCGATCGGGTTGCCGAGGCCGTCGACCACGCGGCCGAGCAGGCCCTTGCCGACCGGAACGTCGACGATGGTGCCGGTGCGCTTGACGGTGTCGCCTTCCTTGATCTCCGAGTCCGAGCCGAAGATCACGATGCCGACATTGTCGGCTTCGAGGTTGAGCGCCATGCCCTTCACGCCATTGGCGAATTCGACCATTTCACCGGCCTGGACATTGTCGAGGCCGTGGACGCGGGCGATGCCGTCGCCGACCGAGAGCACCGAACCGATTTCGCTGACCGTGGCGTCGGTCCCGAAATTGGCGATCTGGTCCTTGATGACCTTGCTGATTTCAGCGGCGCGGATTTCCATTGTTTAGCCTTTCATCGCCTGTGCGAAGCTATTGAGACGGGTACGGATGCTGCCGTCGATCAGCTGGCTGCCCAGCTGGACGACGAGGCCGCCGAGGATGGCGGGGTCGACGGTGGTCGCGATCTGGACATCGCGACCGACACGGGTTTTCAGATTGGCGGTGAGCGCCTTCAACTGCGCGGCGCTCAGCGGGTGGGCGCTCGTAACCTTGGCGGTGACTTCGCCGCGGTGCGCCGCGACGATCGCGTCAAAGGCGTCGATCATCGCGGGCAGGTCGGCCAGGCGACGATTCTCGGCGAGCACGCCCAGGAACTTGGCGGTCAGCGAATCGAGCTTCATCGTCTTTGCCACCGCCTCGACCGCCTTGGCGGCATCGGTGCGGCTCACGACCGGGCTTGCGACCAGGGCCGACAGGTCGGCCGATTCGGCAAGTGCCGCCTTCAATGTAGCGAGGCTCTTTTGAACGCTGTCGATCTGCTTCGATTCGCGAGCCAGGTCGAACAGCGCGCTGGCATAGCGGCCCGCGAGGCCTGCCGTGATGTTGCCCTGAATGCCGCCGGAATTCTCCACGCGCGAAAGTCCTTCTTTAACGATCCCGTGGGGGATGGGTCGCGCGGATTTGGTGGATATTCTGGGAATGCCCCCCGCACGAAGTCGCGGCGCGCCTAGCAACGATTCTGTTGCAATGCAAGGTGGGGGTGCGATTGCTTTTGCCCCCTCGTTCGGTAGGGACGGGCGCAGGTCAAAAATGAACCGCGAAGGAAGGGTGCGCGATGGGCCAGATGGTTCCAATGAGGATGGACGATGGCGCCGAAATCGCCGTCTATCATGCCGAGGCGACAGGCGAACGGCGCGGCGGGTTGGTGCTGGTGCAGGAGATTTTCGGGGTCACCGACCATATCCGCGAGCTTTGCGACGAATATGCCGCCGACGGATATGAGGTGCTGGCGCCCGCCCTGTTCGACCGCGAGCATCCGGGGTTCGAGAGCGATTATTCGGGGCCGCAGTTCGAGCGTGCGGTCGCGCTCGCGCGCGAGCTTCACCCGTTCGAGCAGAGCTTGAAGGACGCCCAGACGTGCATCGACGCGCTCAAGGGGCGCGGCCCCGTTTTCATCATCGGCTATTGCTATGGCGGGTCGGTCGCATGGCGGATGGCGCAGATCAGCCCCGATCTGGCGGCGGCGTCATCCTATTACGGCAGCCTGGTCCCGACACAGTTCAAGGACGAGGCGCCGCAATGCGCGACGATTGCCCATTTCGGCCGATTCGATGGCGGCATTCCGATGGAGGGTGTCGAGGCGCTGATCGCGCGCGACCATCCGACCGCGCAAGTCTTCGTCTATGAGGCGGGGCATGGCTTCAACAGCGACCGCCGCAAGGATTATCATGAGCCGAGCGAGGCGCTGGCACGCGAACGCACGCTGATGCTGTTCCGGGCGTGCGGCGGGTGAGCGCCCGGTCGCTCTCGCTCTGCGGCGCAGCGCGTGCCGACCAGACGGGCTGCGCATAGTCGCATGCGGTCCCTTGCGATTCAGGTGCTGATCGGGGCGCTTGTCGCGGTGCTCGTCGCGACACTGCTTCTTTACACCCAGCAGCGCCGCATCCTGTTTCCCGCGCCCGGCGATTATCCCACCGCGCCGCCGCCCGGTTATCGTCTGGTCCACACACGGACGGGCGACGGATTGCGGTTGTCCGCCTTTTACCGTGCGGCCGCCGAAGGAAAGAAGACGCTGGTCTTCTTTCACGGCAATGGCGACAATATGCTGGGCGCGATCGAGGCGACGCGCGGTCCTGCGGCGGCGGGCCATGGGGTGATGCTGGTCGAATATCGTGGCTATGCCGGCAATCCCGGCGTGCCCGGCGAAGCGGGCTTCTATCGCGACGGCGAAGCCGCGATGCGCTGGTTGGCGGCGGAAGGGATCGCGGCGCGCGACATTGTGGTGGTCGGAAATTCGATGGGGTCCGGGCCCGCCACCGAGGTGGCGACGCGCCACCGCGTCGCGGCGCTGATCCTGGTGTCGGGGTTTTCCAGCCTGCCCGACGTGGTGCGCAGCCATGTGCGTCTTGCCCCCCGCTGGCTGGTCCGTGATCGCTTCGACAATGCAGCAAAGCTGGCCGAGGTCGCGGCGCCGGTCTTTCTGCTGCATGGCGATGCCGATCGGGTCGTCCCGTCGTCCAACCTTCGCCGCTTGCAACAGGCGCGTCCCGATGCGACCGCGCTGCTGGTGCCGGGCGCGGGGCATGAACTGGTCTATACCGCCGCGGGGCAGGCGGTGCTGGCGCGCTGGGTCGATGCGGTTGCGCCCGAAAGTGCCGGGTAGGCGTTTTGAGGGTGTTCATCCCATCCGGATTCGGAGGCTTGGGCGTGGCGGCGCGTATCGGGCGTATCGAAACGCCAGGGGTTGAGGTTGCGGAGAGAGCGGTATGACGAGATCGATACAGACGCTGAGCGAAGCCGACCGGCGGCTGGTCGCCGAATGGAGCGCGGCCTGCGCCGAACGGGTGCTGGGGCTGTTCGAGGGCGAGCACCCCGGCGATGACCGTCCCCGCGCCGCGATCGGGCGGGCAAGGGGGTTCGCGCGGGGCGAACGCGACACCGCATCGGAAATCCGCGGCCGCTTTGGCGGTGGCAGTGCCGTGCGCGATGCCCGATCACCCGCCGCCGCAGCAGCAGCCAGGGCGGCGGGGCAGGCTTCGGCGGTTTGCCATATGGGGGCGCATGCCCTGGGGGCCGCGGCCTATGCCGTCGAGGCCGCGAGCCTGTCGGCGCCCGACCGGCCGGAGGCGGCCGAACAGGAAATCGCGTGGCAGATGGTCCATATGTCCGATGCGGTGCGGGCCGCGCTTCGTTCGCTGCCGCCGCTCGGCGAGAATCGCTCCGGCCCTCTGGGCCCCGGCCTTTTGGCGTCGGGCCGAATCGGCGAGATCATAAGGCGGATACAGGCCGGCCTTTGCGACACGGAGCGGGATTGAATTCTCCCCGGCTCCCATCGGCCGGGGCTTCGGGATGGGCGGTCAGGGCGCCTTGGCCACCTTCTGGCATTGATAGACCAGCCGCTCGTTCGGGCTGGTCGGCAGCGTGCTGCGGATCGCGTCCTGCTGCGCGCCAAGCGCTGCCAGCGCCTCGCTGTCGGCCTTGCATCCCTTGATGTTGGTGCCGGCGCGGGTTTCGCGGGCGCGGGTCATGGTCTCGGCGTCGAGCAGATAGCGTTCGACGCGATATTCCTTTGCCGCGGCATCGAAGGAGGCGACGGTCACGGTCGCTTCTTCATTGGGCACCAGAATACGCTGCCACCGGCCATCGGGACCCTGCGCATATTGCGTGCGGTCGTTGACGCAGCCCCTGGCGTCGATGGCGACGGGGACGTCGGTGGTCGACGACACGGTGATGCGGCTGCGGTCGGGCTGGATGGTGCAGACGAAATTGCCCTCGGCCAGCGGCGGGCCGACATCGGCCCTGCTGCCCGGCACCGCAGCATCGTCGGGGACGTCGGCGTGGGCGTCGGGGCGTGTGACGAAGAGGATCGCCGCGCCGACCATCAGCACAGCCCCCGCGCCGCCCGCCATCTTTGCGTTGCGTATATTCTTTTGCCCGTAAAAGAGCAGGCCTGCTCCGGCGGCGAGCGCGCCGATCACGAACAGTACCCCGGCCAATGCGATGCGGTTTTCGCGTGCGGCGAGCGCTTCTTCCGAGGCTTTCGCCAGCTTGAGGTCGCGTTCGAGCTTTGCCGCGGCTTCGCGGGCGGCGTTGGCCTTTGCTTCGGCGCGGGCGGCGGCATCGAGCGTCGCGCGGTCGCGTGCATCGGCTTCGGCCATGGACAGGCACGCGGTTCCGACGCTTGTATATTGCTGGCCCGCATCGGCCAGAAAACGAGCCAGTTCGCGTACCGATATGGCAAAGGCGAAGGGCGAGTCGCCGTCGTCGGCGCGGGTGATCGCGGTGTTGATCCCGACGACGCGGCCGCATTGATCGACGAGCGGACCGCCCGAATTGCCGCGCGAAATCTTTGCCGTGTGGACCAGCATCGCAACTCCGTCGACCGATTGCAGGTTCGACATATTGCCTTCGCTGCGGACGGGGGTGCGCGGGGTGATGTAATCGGCGGCGCTGCGTGCGGTCGCGAGATCGACGTTGCCGGGATAGCCGAGCGCCACGACATCGGTGCCGGCGTCGAGCGGCCCCGAATAGATGGCGCCGGCGGGCAGGCGGCCTTCGCCGATTTCGATCAGCGCCAGATCGCGCGCGGTGTCGATCGCGATCAGTCGCGCCGGATAGCTTTTCTGCCCTTCCGACGGGACGACGCCCAGGGCGACATTGTTCGGATATTTGACCGCCGATTCGACGACATGCGCATTGGTGACGATGCGCGTCGGGGAAATCGCGATGCCGCTGCCATGGCCAAAGCCGACCACTTCGCCCTCCATCATTGCGACGGTGACGACGCGCACGACGCTGCGCGACACGGCGCTGATATCGTCGGCGGCGCGGGCGGGAATCGTGATGGTGGCGGTCAGCAGGGCGAGCAGCAGGGCGAGAATACGGATCATGGCGGCGACCCTAGCCGCTGGGCGGGTGAAGGCAAGGGGCGGCGGGGAAGTTACAGCTATGGGCTCCACATCACCGCCCATGCCCCGGCGCTGCCCGCGAGGATGACAAGTCCCGCGATCACCAGCAAGGCCGCGACCCAGGCTTTGGCCCGGGCGTTGCGGCATGTCCGAGCGCCGCGGTGCCGTGGATGGAGCGGGCCGGTTCGAGGGGGAGGCGTCGATCGTCGCCATGGCATGTTTCCCGACTTCACCGGGAAAGTGCCGCAAGAAATTCAGTGATGCAATGTTGTAGAACGGCAATGCAGTGGATTCAGAGGCTTTTGAACGCAAGCATCGGGACGCGGAAGCTGCCGCCGCATGGCAAACATGGGTCATCGGACCGGAAAGGATGAACTATGACCTATGTGATTCAGGGGCTGTCGCCCGACATTTTTGCACCGCTGTTCGATCTCGACGATGCGGGGCTGGCGGCGCATCATGCCCGGTGCGTCACGGCCACCGCCGATCGCGGCTTTCCGTGCCGGGTCAGCCTTTGCGACGCGAAGGCGGGCGAGGCGTTGATCCTGTTGCACCATGTGAGCCACGATGTCGCGACGCCCTATCGCAGCGCCTATGCCATCTATGTCCGCTCGGGTGCCGAGAGCGCCACCTTTGTCGATGAAATGCCGCCGGTGTTCGAAGGGCGCTGGTTCGCACTGCGCGCCTTTGATACGGAGGGAATGCTGCAGACCGCGCGGCTGGCGGGGCCGGGCGAAGCCGATGCCGCGATCCGCGACCTGTTCGCCGACGACCGCATTTCCTATATCGATGCCCATAATGCCGCGCATGGCTGTTTCGCGGCGCGGGTGACGAGGACCGGAGAATGACGAGCCTGTCCATGACCGACGATGAATGCTGGGCTGCGGTTCGCCGCCGTGACAAGGGCTTTGACGGGCGCTTTGTGACGGGGGTGCTGACCACCGGCATCTATTGCCGACCGAGCTGCGCGGCGCGGCATCCGCTGCGCGAAAATGTGCGCTTCTTCGCCGACGGCGAGGGCGCGCGCGCAACGGGGCTTCGCCCGTGCAAGCGCTGTCTGCCCGACGATGTCGCGCGTGACGAAGGCGCGGTGATTGCGGCGATCCAGGCGATCAAGGCGAGCGAGGAGCCGCTGGCACTCGCCGATCTGGCGCGCCGCACCGGTTATTCGGCCACCCATTTCCAGCGCGTCTTTACCCGCCACACCGGCCTGTCGCCCGCCGCCTATGCCCGCGCGCTGCGCGAGGAGCGTGCGCGCGCGGCGCTGAGCGAGGGGGCGAGGGTGACCGACGCCATTTACGACGCGGGCTTTTCGGGGTCGTCGCGCTTTTACGAGAATATGGAGGGGCGCATGGGAATGACCGCTTCGGCGTGGGTGAACGGTGGCAGGGGCGTGACGATCCACTGGGCGGTGGTGCCGACCAGCCTTGGCGACATGCTCGTCGCCGCGACCGGGAAGGGGGTCTGCCGCCTGAGCTTCGACGAAGGGCGCGCGGCGCTTGAGGACCGTTTCCCGGCCGCCGACCTGGTCGAGGGCGGTGCCGATTTCGAAGCGCTGTTGAAACAGGTGGTCGATGCGGTCGAGGCACCGGTGAACGGTTTTGACCATATCCCGATCGATGTGAAGGGCACCGCCTTTCAGGAAGCGGTGTGGCGCGAACTGCGGAAAATCCCGGCGGGCGAGACGCGCAGCTATGCCGATATCGCCGCCGCGATCGGCAAGCCGGGGGCGGTGCGCGCGGCGGGCAGCGCCAATGGCGCCAACAATGTCGCGGTGCTGATCCCCTGCCACCGCGTCGTGCGCAGCGACGGATCGCTCGGCGGCTATGCCTATGGCCTGCCGATCAAGGACGAGCTGCTGCGCCGCGAAAAGGCGCCGGGCCAGCGCCGTTTCGATGAATTTTGACCGGTGGCGGCCGGGATGGAAGAGGAGAATGAAATGAAGGATCAAACTCGCGCCTTTGCGGCGCTGCATATCCCCGGCGATCCGCTGATCCTCGTCAACATCTGGGATGCGGGGAGCGCGCGGGCGGTCGCGGCGGCGGGCGCCAAGGCGATCGCAACCGGAAGCTATGGCGTCGCCGAGGCGCAGGGGCGCAGCGATGGCGAGGATTTCCCGCTTTCCGATGTGCTCGCCAACCTGGCGCGGATTCTGGCCGTGACCGATTTGCCGGTCTCGATCGACATGGAGTCGGGCTATGGTGCCGATCCCGCCGCCGTGGGGGCCTCGGTCGCCCTGGCCTATGCGGCGGGTGCGGCCGGGATCAATATGGAAGACCGGATGCCGGGGGGCGATGTGCTGCTGCCGCTTGCCGAGGCGCAGGCGCGCTACCGCGCCGCTGCCGATACCGGCATCTTCGTCAATGCGCGCTGCGACATGTTCCGTGGCCGCGACGCCGCGACAGAGGGCGATGCGCTGGTCGCCGCGACGCTCGAACGGGCACGCGCCTATGCCGATGCGGGGGCAGGGTCGCTGTTCGTCCCGTTCTTGCGCGATGCGCGCTGTATCGGCGCGATCTGTGACGCATCGCCGCTGCCGGTCAATATCTTGCGTGGCCGCGACGGGCCGACGCACAAGCAACTCGCCGCATTGGGTGTTGCGCGGATCAGCCACGGTCATCAGCCCTGGGCGGCGGCGATGGCGTGGCTGACCGGGCAAGCGGAAAAGGTGCTGGACGGCGGCGAGCCCGACTATTGAGGGGACGGGATCATTCGGATTCCGCTTCGGCGGAAGCCGCGGCCTTCGCTCTGGCCGTTTTCTTCGCCATCGCGCGCATTTGCTCGATCTGATCGAGCAAGGCTTCGCCGCTTCCATTGTCGTGGGGGTCGAAAGCCAGAACCTTGGCAAGCTCGATCGCCTGGTCGAATTTTTTCTGGTCGGCCAGGGCCTGGATCTGGAGAATCCGGACACTGGGACTTTCGCGCGCGATGTCAAAGGCACGGGCCAATCCGTCGAAGGCGATAGCCGGCGGTTCGATTCCCTGGGCAAGGAAGCTGGTGAAATAGATATACAATGGCCACGGACTGTTCGGGTCGGTGCGATTGGCGAGGATCACCGGTTTGCGCGCGGCGTTCCAGGCCGCAGCGTCGGTGCCGCCCTTGTCATCCAGTTCCTTGATCAGCAATCGGCTGAGAAGGACATTGGCGTGGACATGCTTGGGCTCGATCGCAAGGGTGCGGTCGAGCGCGGTCCGTACGGCGGCGAGATCCCGTACGTCCTCGTCCATGTCCCACTCGACGGCTGCTGTTTCGAACCAGATGCTGGCGTCGGTGGAATGGGTGGCCGAGAGTTTCCGAAGGTCGTCGCGAATCTTGCTCCGTTGCTCATCGTCCTGTGCCGCCTTTCGCCGCAGATGAAGCGGAAGGACAGCATCTTCGGCCGGTGACAGCGCCCGGATGGTGATCGATCCGCTGATCGGGATCGGTGTCGCCGTCAACCGGTAGGACATGGGTTTCGTCATGTAGCGATTCAAATCCTTGTCGAGTTCGGCAAGGTCGCCAAAGGCGTCGGCCGCCGCCTTTTTGCTGTCGTCCCCCTTGTTCAGCGCCTCCATATAGGTGGCGAGCTGGCCGCTTCGTCCGGGGTGGTAGTAGAGCATGTGGGTGAGCAGCCAGGCGCGCCCATAATATACGTCCATCTGTCCCGAATTGCGCATGGCGCCAGGCCGCTGGAACAGCAATGTCTCGGCGGGAACCTTGGGTAGGTTGAGCAGTCCATAGGCGCGGGCATAGGCCGGCATCCCGATTTTGGCCTGTCCGGTCTTCGTATAGTCGGTGGTCGAATAATATTCGGCGAAACCTTCGACGAACCACGCCGGAAAAGCGGCGGACAAATAACGCCGCATGAAATGATGGGTATATTCATGGAACAGCGTTTGTTGCGCCTGCGATGTGCCCTTTACCGTGTGGCTTTCGCGGTTGGAAACGGCGTAGGTTCCTTCGAGCGACGGGCTGTAGAAACCGGCGATCGACGGGCCGAGGGTGCGCGGTGACAGTTTGTGGACGTCGGTCGAACGGGGCAAAAGGAAAATCGTCAGCCTGTTGGGCTCCAGCCCCGATCCGATACCGAACCGCGTACGCAGGGTCGCGTCGAAGCGCTGGAGAAGTTCAGAGAATTCACGCAGCGATTTTTCCGAACCTTCGCTATAGATGATGAAATTGTCGGTATCGGCGCGGAGCCATTTGGCGTCGGCGGGTTGCGGCAATGCAGTCATTGCTACAATAGCTGCAAAAATCCCAATTTTACGCATCTTTCCCCCGGATATACTTATCTATCCATCGTGCCATCCGGCCGGGGTCATGTAAAGCGCCGCGAGATCAGACGAAGCTGTAGGGGTCGATATCGATCGCCAACCGCGCCTTTGCGGGCCAGTCGATGGCGCCGACCCAGTCGCGGATCGCACCCTGCAGGTCAAAGCTGCGCGGGGCGTGGAGCAGCAGGCGAAACCGGTGACGGCCGCGCAGCATCGCGAGCGGCGCGGGGGCGGGGCCATAGACCGACAGGCCGTCGAGCACCGGCGCCTTTTGCCCCAGCCGCTGGGCAAGGCCGCGGGCAACCTCCAGATCCTCCGACGAGATGATCAGCGCGGCGAAACGGCCATAGGGCGGTGCACCCGCCGATTTGCGCGACGCCGCCTCGGCTGCATAAAAACCGTCGCGGTCGTTGGCGACCAGCGCCGCCATCACGGGGGCGTCGGGAACCCGCGTCTGGATCAGCACCTCGCCGGGCTTTACCCCGCGCCCGGCGCGGCCCGCGACCTGCGCAATCTGTTGGAAGGTGCGTTCCGACGCACGCAGATCGCCGCCGTCGAGGCCCAAATCGGCATCGACCACCCCGACGAGGGTGAGGTTGGGGAAATGATAGCCCTTGGTGACGAGCTGGGTGCCGATGATGATGTCGACCAGCCCTGCCTCGACATTGTCGACGAATTCGGCGGCCTTGGCCGGCGACCACAGCGTGTCCGACGTGACGATCGCCGTCCGCGCCTCGGGAAAGCGCAAGCCCACCTCGTCGGCGACGCGCTCGACGCCGGGGCCGCAGGCGACCAGGCTGTCCTCATCCTCGCATTCGGGGCACAGCCGCGGCGGCGGCATGACATGGCCGCAATGGTGGCAGGCGAGGCGGTGGACGAGCCGGTGCTCGACCATCCACGCCGTACAGTTCGGGCACTGGATGCGGTGGCCGCAGGTACGGCACAGGGTGAGCGGCGCAAAGCCGCGGCGGTTGAGAAAGAGCAGACTCTGTTCGCCCTTGTGCAATCGGTCGGCGAGCGCGTCGACGAGCGGCGGCGCCAGCCAGCGGCCCCTATCGGGCGGGTCGGCGCGCATGTCGATCGCGGCGAGGTCGGGCAGCGTCGCGCCGCCATAGCGGGCGGGCAGGACGATGTGGCGATAGCGCCCCGCCTCGACCTGCGCGAGGCTTTCGAGCGCCGGGGTCGCGCTGGCGAGGATCACCGGCAGCCCTTCGAAATGCCCCCGCATCACCGCGACGTCGCGGGCGTGATAATGGACGCCATCCTCCTGCTTGAAGCTTGTTTCATGCGCTTCGTCGACGATGATCGCGCCAAGATCGGCATAGGGCAGGAACAGCGCCGAACGCGCGCCGACGATGATCCTTGCCCCGCCGCTGGCGATCGCGTGCCAGGCGCGGCGGCGTTCGGCCTGGCGCAGCCCCGAATGCCAGGCGACAGGTTCGCAGCCGAAACGCGCGGCAAAGCGCGTCAGCATCGGTTCGGTGAGCGCGATTTCGGGAAGCAGGATCAGCGCTTGGCGCCCCGCGGCGAGCGCGGCGGCGACCGCCTCCATATAGACTTCGGTTTTGCCCGATCCGGTGACGCCGTCGAGCAGCAGCGTTTCGAAGCGCCGCGCTTCGACCGCCGCCTTCAACTGGCCGGCGGCGGCGCGCTGTTCGTCCGACAGGTCGGGCGGCGCGAAACTGCGATCGGGTTCGGGATAGGGGGCGTCGGCGGCGACGCTGACCGGTTCGAGCGCGCCCGTCTGGACGAGGCCGCGGATCACCGCCTCGCTGACGTTGGCGAGCGCGGCGAGTTCGCGCACCGTGCCCTGGCGGTCGCCGATCGCCTCGATCGCGACGGTCCGTTGCGGCGTCATGCGCGGTGGCAGGTCGCCGGTGGCGCGATATTCGATGATCGGGCGCCGCGCGTCGGCAAAGGCGACGCCGGGCAGCACCATCCGCAGCACCGATCCCGGCGGGCTCAAATAATAGTCGCTGGTCCATTCGACGAGGCGGCGCAGCGGGGCGGGCACCGGCGGGACGGGCACGATTTCATACAGGTTGCGCAGTCGGTTGTCGCCGACGGGGTCGGGGGCACCGAAACTGCCATCCTCCCATACCACGCCGCCCAGCCGCCGCGGCCCCAGCGGCGCGACGACGACGCTGCCGAGCGGTGCCGCGCTGCCCTGCGGGACGCGATAGTCGAGCGGGCCGAGGGCGGCGGTCAAAAGGAGGACGCGGGCGCGGGTCATGTTGGGGCAGGATATAGGCGCGCGCACAAAATAGGAAAGCGCGTGTCGCGGCATCGCGGCGCACCCACCGCCGCGATGCCGCCGACGGGGGTATGGAAAGACGGTCAGCGCGCGGCCAGCGCGGCCTTGCCAGCCGGGCGCGCCGTGCGCTTTGGACGGCGGAACCAGAAGGTCCAGACAGCAAAGCTGCCGAGCAGGGTCAGGGCGAGGCCCGAAAGCGTCATGGCGACGCGATAAGGCAGGCCGCCGACCTTGCCCGCGTGAAGCGGATAGGCCTTGTTGAACGCCTGCGCCGCAGAAGGCATGACGAGCGCGTCGCGTGCCCCAAGGACGCGCCCGGTCGCGGCGTCGAACCACAATGTCGTGCGGCCGTTGGGCAACCACTCGGCGGGCTGGCGCAGACGCAGCATGATCGGTTCACCCGCTGCGCGCGGCAGGCTGAGGATACGAAATTCGGCGTCGGGAAAACGGCGGTGTGCCTCCGCTAGCATGGCGGCATAATCGGGCGTCGCGGCCAGCGGGCCGCCCTTGTACTTGGGTGCCTCCATCGCCTTTTCCGCTTCGTCGACCGAACCAAAGGGGGCGACGACGATCATCGCAAAGGGACGAAAGATCATCATCGTGCCCGTGACCACCGACAGCAGCAGCAATGGCGCCGCGATGATGCCGAGGTCGCGGTGGTGCATCAGGATCGCGGGGCGGCTCATCCGTTTCGGCCACAGCCGGAACTGGAAGGTCTTTCGCGTACGCCACCACAGAATGACGCCCGACAGGATGAAGAACAGCCCGGCGAGCCCGGCGATACCGATCACCCATTCGCCGGTGTCGCCGGTGAAAAGATGGTGGTGAAAATCGAACAGCCACAATTCGGGGCGTTCCCACTGGCTGGCCCAGCGGGTGACAATGGCGCCCGACTGGTCGGTGTACAGGCCCGCGCCTGCGTCCAGCCGTATCTGGTGCAGGCCAAAGCTGTCGCGAGCATAGATGATGCCCTGCGGCGCGCCGGGCAAGGCCATGATCTTTTCGGTCGCGGCGGCGATGGCGGTCAGGTCGGTGCGCTGGACATCCTCGACATGCGGCAGGCCGATCCACGCATCCTTGTGGAGCAGGATCGTACCGGTCAGGCCGAGCAGCGCCAGAACGAGGCCGATGATGCCCCCAGCCCAGCGGTGAAGCGTGTCGAGCAGTTGGAGCATGACCTAGAAACGATAGTCCCAGCCGAGCGTGAAGGTTCGCCCGCGCCCGGCGAAATTGAAGAAATTATCGGTCGGGCGCTGGGTGTCGCTGGCGTAGCTGACATATTGCTTGTCGAACATATTTTGCACCGACAGGCTGATCCCGCCCAGACCGGTCTGATAGCGGACGAAGGCGTCGGTCAGCGTATAGCCATCGAAATCGTTGCGCGGATCGGGGACGGGGCCTTCGAATCGGCGTTTCAGGTAGAATTGCGTCTGGATCCGTGCAGACAGCGGGCCGCGGGCATAGCTCGCCGCGAGGTTCAGCCGGTCGGGCGAGATATTCGCACCGTCGAGGTCGGTATCGACCTGGCCATCGCCGTTGCTGTCGAAACGTCCGTCGAGATGGGCATAGCCCGCCGACAGCGTCAGCCCGTCGACCGGCGGCTTGACCGCCAGGTTGATTTCGAGGCCCTGGATTTCGACGCGCTGGCGGATGACGTCGAAAATGCCGTCGGGCCGCGCGATCAGCAACTGCCCTTCCTTGCTCGTCGACCAGAAATAGGTCGCGCTGGCGTCGAGCGGACCCCGCTTCACCTCGACCCCGATCTCACGATTGTTCGACACGATCGGCCGGATGTTCAGATATTGGTCGATGTCGAGCCCCGTCACTTTGACCGCGCGGGTGATGCGGCCGACGTCGGGGGCGGTATATCCCTCGGCATAGCTCGCATAGGCGCGGATGCCGGGGGCGGGTTCGACGATGATGCCGCCGTTCAGCAGCGTGTCGTGAAAGCTGGGGCTGCCCCCCGAGACGGCGACGCCGCCATAGCTGGCGAGACCGCACGGGCCGGTCGGTACGCGCGGCGGCGCCGGGCAGGCTACGAAGGTGTTCGCCGACAGGGTGCGATAATCGTCGATGCTGATCTTCACATCCTCGTATCGCACGCCGCCCGCGAGGCGCAGGAGACCGTCCGCAAGTTTCAGATTGGCCTGGCCAAAGGGCGCAAAGCTGCGGAACCGGGTCGGAGGCACCCAGATGCGGTCGGTGGCGATCAGCCTTTGTTCGGTCTTGTCCCACAGCGCGTCGAACCCGGCGACAAGGGTCAGCGCCTCGAACCCCGGGACCGCGCGTTCATAGCTGATCTTCGCGCCGAGCTTGCGGCTGCGGTTCTGCGACTGGTCGAACAATGTGCCGACCGGCGCGATCGCCGGATCCTGGAAACTGGCGATCGGATTGGGGTCGCCGCCGAAGGTGTCGTGGGTGCGGTTCCAGAAGAATTGGGTCATGAAATGCCCGCCGCCCAGATCGTCGTCGGTCAGCGACAGGGCGGCGCTTTCTGTGCGGCTGGTGGCGGGCTTTCCGGGCGGGGTACCGCGTTTCGCGCTGGTCGGCAGGCCGGTGGCGCGATTGCCCGCGACCGCTTCATAATCACCGTCGCCCTTCAGTTCATAGCGGCTGAGGATGAGGTCGAGCCGCATCGTGTCGGTGACGGCATAGCCGAAGCGCCCGAACAGCGAGAGCGATTTGGAATCCATCGTTTCGCCCTGGGTCACGTTGACCCCGATCGGACGGCCCGCCGCGTCGCGAAACAGGCCGCGCATTTCATAGGCAGCGCCGACCGAAGCGTCGAACCTGTCCGCCTTGTACTGAACAAGGCCGGCGAGCTTTCCGCCCATTCCGGCGCGTGAAAATTCATCATCGGCGCTCGCCTGCAAGAGAGCGCGGCCGGACAGGCCTTCGCGCGTCGGGGCGCCGACCGTGACCTGGTTGACGATGCCCCCGGTTCCGCCGATCCCCTGGAGGGCGTTCGAGCCATAGATGAGCTCGACCCGGTCGATGAAAAAGCCGTCGATGGTGAAACCGTCGCGGCTGCCGTCGCGCAGCGGGGTCGATTGCGGAATGCCGTTGATCGCATAGAGCGGGGCGCGTCCGCGCAGCGTTTCGCCCGCGCCCGACAATTTCTGGCGGGTCGGAGAGAAGCTGGGGGTCAGCGTTGCCACTGCATCGGTCACCGACCCCGCGATCGCGATCTGCTGATCGAGGGCGTCCTTGTCGATGATGTCGATCGTCAGCGGCAGGGCATTGGGCGGCAATATGGTGCGCGCCGCGGTGACGATGATCGCGGCCGTGCCTTCGTCGGTATCGACCGGCGCCGCTTCCTGCGCCAGCGTCGGCGAGGAAAGCGCGGTGCCAAGCAGCGCAGCGACGACGATCTTGCGAATCATTCTTATTTATCTCCTGTCTTGCGGCGCCGCTAATGCGAGCGATTTGCATATGCAAGGGAAAAGCGCGGCGCTGCGCGGTCCGCGCGCAAGGGGGGACAGGCGTGGCAAAGCGCGCTATCAACCCTTTCATGCGCGAGAAGGAATTGCGGTTCGCCCTGATTTGCTACGGCGGCATCAGCCTGGCGGTGTATATGCACGGCGTCACCAAGGAGGTGTGGCGACTCGCCGCCGCTTCGCGGGCCTTTCACGAAGGCGAGGTGCAGGATGGTGTCGGTGCGGCCTATATCGAACTGTTCGATGCTATTCTGGCGAACAGCGGTGTGCGGCTGCGCGTGCTGGCCGACATCGTTGCGGGTGCCAGCGCCGGCGGCATCAACGGGATTTTCCTGGCTCGCGCGCTGACCACCGGCCAGTCGCTCGACCCGCTCACCGAATTGTGGCTCGACGATGCCGATGTTGATCGGTTGATCGACCCCGATGCGCGGCCGCTGTCGGCGGCGACCAAATTCTGGGCGGTGCCGATCGCCGGGTGGATGATGAAGCGCCGGGGCAATGCGATCGATCGCACGGTGGGCGAGGCGGCGCAGGAGGAAGTGCGCGCCAAGCTGTCGCGCTTCGTTCGCGCCCGCTGGTTCGAACCGCCCTTTGGCGGCGCGACTTTCTCCGGTTTGCTGCTCGACGCCTTTGACGCGATGGAAGCGGGGCCGCGCGGTCCCGAACTCGTGCCGGCGGGTCAGCCGGTCGACCTGTTCGTATCGGTCACCGACTTTGCCGGACATGCCATGCCGCTGCGGCTCAACAGCCCGCCACGGGTCAGCGAGCAGGAGCATCGGCTGGTCCTGCATTTCCGGCAGGATGGGCGGCCCGGAACAAGGATGGACGATGTTCCTGCCCTTGCCGCTGCGGCGCGGGCGACGGCGAGCTTTCCCGGCGCCTTTCCGCCCTTCACGATCCGCGAGCTCGACAAGGTGCTGGCCGAACGCGCCATCGACTGGCCGGGGCGCGCCGATTTCATCCACGCCCAACTTCCTTTCGGTGGAGAGGGCGATTCCGTCGACCGCGTGCTGATCGACGGATCGGTCCTTGCCAATGCGCCCTTTCGCCCTGCTATCGCGGCGCTGAAACAGCGGCCGGCGCGCCGCGAGATCGATCGCCGTTTCGTCTATATCGATCCGAAGCCCGATTATCGTTCGATCAGCTTCGGGCGCGGGGCGAATAATGGCGAGGGTGAAGAGGCGCGCGCGGGTCTGCCCGGATTTCTGCCCACGATCCTGGGCGCCCTCTCTGAAATTCCGCGAGAACAGCCGATCCGCGAAAGTGTCGAGGCGATCGAGGGGATGTCGCGCCGGATCCGGCGAATGCAGCATATCGTCGATGCGATGAAGGTCGAGGTGGAGGAACAGGTCGCGATCCTGTTCGGCACCACCTTTTTCCTCGACACGCCAACCCCGGCGCGGCTCGAAAAATGGCGCGCCAAGGCACAGGAGCAGGCGGCCGCGCGGGCCGGCTTTGCCTATGCGCCCTATGGCCATCTGAAACTATCGGCGGTCGTCGAGGAACTCGCCGGGACGATCGAGCGGCTGTCGCCGTCGGAAGGCGATACCCACCGGACGAACCGGCGGGCGATGCTGTGGGACGAGGTGCGCGCGCGCGGGCTCGACCGGATTTCGGGGCGCAAGGGGCTGGGCGCCAGCGGCGATGCCATCGGCTTTTTCCGTGTTCATGATCTGGGTTTCCGTATCCGCCGGTTGCGCTTTCTGGCGCGCGAACTCGATGCATCGGTCGAGGCGCGGCGCGATGGCCACGACCCGGCCTGCGACACGATGCGCGAGGCGATCTTTACCGCGCTCGGCCACTATCTGGAGCGCGAGGGTGACCGATGGCTCGCCGATCTCGATGTGCCGGTCGATGCCGGGCCGGGCGCGTGGATCGACGCAATCGCGGCGCGTCGGGATCTGGTCGGGATCGATGGTGTCGCCGATGCGATGATCGCCGACGCGCTGGCGCTGTTGCCCAAGGACGACCGGCGCGTGATGCTGCTCGCCTATCTCGGCTACCCCTTTTTCGACATCGCGACCCTGCCGCTGCTTCAGGGGGAGGGGTTCGACGAGTTCGACCCGATCAAGATCGACCGCATTTCGCCCTCGGACGCGACCGCGATTCGAACCGGCGGTGCGGCGGCGATGCTGAAGGGGATAGAGTTCAACAGCTTCGGCGCCTTTTTCAGCCGTGCCTACCGCGAAAACGACTATCTGTGGGGGCGACTCCACGGCGCTGACCGGCTGATCGATATCGTCGCGAGCAGCGTGACGGGCGCCGACGCGCTGGCGCGCGAACAGCTGACGGCGATCAAGCGCCGCGCCTTTCGTGCGATTCTCGACGAAGAGGAAGAGCGGCTGCCCAAGGTCGCCGCTCTGATCGCAGAATTGCGGAGTGAGATCGGCTGACCGCCGCTGTCATTGCTGCGCTGCGTTGGTCCCGACGCTTTGACGGGTGACGGCTTAGTCCGTCAGATCGTCCCACATATCCTTGATGCGTCCGAAAAAGCCCTGGCTGGCGGGGCATTCCTCGCCAGTTTCGGTTTCGCGGAATTCGCACAACAATTCCTTTTGCCGTGCGGTGAGCCGGGTCGGGGTTTCGACATCGATCTGAACGACCAGGTCGCCATGGCCGCGTCCGTTCAGCACTGGCATCCCCGCGCCGCGCTGGCGCAGCTGCTTGCCCGACTGGATGCCCGCGGGGATGTGAATGTCATGCTTGGCTCCGTCGAGCCCGGGGATGCTGATTTCACCGCCCAGCGCCGCGGTCGTGAAGCTGATCGGTGCGCGGGTGAACAGCGTCGTTCCCTCGCGTTCGAACAGCTTGTGCCGCGCCAGATGCAGAAAGATGTAAAGGTCGCCCGGCGCCGCGCCGCGTGCGCCCGATTCCCCCTCGCCCGACAGGCGGATTCGCGTTCCTTCATCGACCCCCGGCGGGATGGTCACGGTCAGCGTCTTGCGCCGGTCGACGCGGCCTTCGCCCATGCAGGTGCCGCACGGATCGGCGATCACCTCGCCCGCGCCCTGACAGGTCGGGCAGGTGCGTTCGACCATGAAGAAACCTTGCTGCGCGCGGACCTTGCCGTGGCCGCCGCAGGTCTGGCAGCGGTGGGTGCTGGTTCCCGGCTTGGCGCCCGAGCCTTCACAACTGTCGCAGCGCGCCGCGACATCGACATCGATCTCGCGGGTGCAGCCGGTAAAGGCGTCCTCGAGCCGGATTTCCATGTCATAGCGCAGGTCCGCACCGCGCGCCGGGCCGCGCTGCTGGCGGCCGCCGCCGCCGAATGCCGAACCGAAGATCGATTCGAAAATGTCGCCGATGTCGCCAAAGTCGTTGCCGCCGCCCGAAAAGCCTCCGCCGGGGCCTCCGTTCTGGAACGCCGCCTTGCCGAACCGGTCATAGGCGGCGCGCTTTTGCGGATCCTTCAGGCAGTCATAGGCCTCGTTGATCGCCTTGAATCGCGCCTCGCTGTCGCCGCACCCCGGATTCTTGTCGGGGTGATATTTCATCGCCAGCTTGCGATAGGCCGATTTCAGCGTGGCATCGTCGGCGGTCCGCTCGACTTCCAGCAATTCATAATAATCGATGTCGAGCGACATGGATAATAGCCCTTTCCCCTTCGAGGGAGAGGGGGCATGCGGGGCCTGTCGCCAGGCCGGTTGCCTCCTCCTCTCCCCGCCCCTTTCCCGATTGGGGAAAGGGCGAAGGGTTCATGTCTTACTTCTTGTCGTCTTCGACTTCCGAGAATTCGGCATCAACGACATCTTCGTCGGCCTTGGTCTCGCCAGCTTCGGCGGCGGGCGATGCCGCTGCCTGCTGTTCCTTTTCATAGATCGCCTGGCCGAGCTTCATCGCGACCTGGGCAAGGGCCTGGGCCTTTTCGGTCATCGCGCTGCTGTCGCCGCCTTCGACCGCCGCCTTGGCTTCGCCGATCGCGGCTTCGATTTCGGACTTCAGCCCCGCATCGACCTTGTCGCCATGCTCTTCGAGCTGACGTTCGGTCGTGTGGATCAGGCTTTCGGCGTTATTCTTCGCCTCAGCCGCTTCGCGGCGCTTCTTGTCCTCTTCGGCGAACTGTTCGGCGTCCTTGACCATCTGGTCGATGTCCGCGTCGCTGAGGCCGCCCGAAGCCTGGATCTTGATCTGCTGTTCCTTGCCGGTGCCCTTGTCCTTGGCGTGGACCGACACGATGCCGTTGGCGTCGATGTCGAACGTCACCTCGATCTGCGGCACGCCGCGCGGCGCCGGCGGAATGCCGACCAGATCGAACTGGCCCAGCATCTTGTTGTCCGCCGCCATTTCGCGCTCGCCCTGGAAGACGCGGATCGTCACCGCCGACTGATTGTCGTCGGCGGTCGAATAGACCTGGCTCTTCTTGGTAGGAATGGTGGTGTTGCGGTCGATCATGCGCGTGAACACGCCGCCCAGCGTTTCGATGCCGAGGCTGAGCGGGGTCACGTCGAGCAACAGCACGTCCTTGACGTCGCCCTGCAGCACGCCTGCCTGGATCGCCGCACCGATGGCGACGACTTCGTCGGGGTTGACGCCGGTGTGCGGTTCCTTGCCAAAGAAGTCCTTCACGACTTCGCGAACGCGCGGCATGCGGGTCATGCCGCCGACCAGAACGACTTCGTCGATCTCGCTGGCGTTGATGCCGGCGTCCTTGATCGCCTTTTTGCAGGGTTCAAGGGTGCGCTTGATCAGCTCTTCGACCAGCTTTTCAAGATCGGAACGGGTGATCGTCTTCACCAGATGCTTCGGCCCATTGGCGTCGGCGGTGATGAAGGGCAGGTTCACTTCGGTCGTCGCGGCCGACGACAGTTCGATCTTCGCCTTTTCGGCGGCTTCCTTCAACCGCTGCAGCGCCAGCTTGTCGCCGCGCAGGTCGATGCCTTCGTCCTTCTTGAACGTGTCGGCCAGGAAGGCGACGATCTTGCTGTCGAAATCTTCGCCGCCGAGGAAGGTGTCGCCGTTGGTCGATTTCACCTCGAACACGCCGTCGCCGACCTCGAGGATCGAGATGTCGAAGGTGCCGCCGCCAAGGTCATAGACTGCGATCGTCTTATTTTCCGACTTGTCGAGGCCATAGGCGAGCGCCGCCGCGGTCGGCTCGTTGATGATGCGCAGCACTTCCAGGCCCGCGATCCTGCCGGCGTCCTTGGTCGCCTGACGCTGGGCGTCGTTGAAATAAGCGGGGACGGTGATCACCGCCTGTTCGACCTTTTCGCCCAGATAGGCTTCGGCGGTTTCCTTCATCTTCTGAAGGATGAAGGCGCTGATCTGCGACGGCGAATAATCCTCGCTGCCCGCCTTGACCCAGGCGTCGCCATTGGCGCCCTTGACGATATTATAGGGGACGAGTTCCATGTCCTTCTTGGTCATGGGATCGTCAAAGCGGCGGCCGATCAGGCGCTTCACCGCAAAGATGGTGTTTTCGGGGTTGGTGACCGCCTGGCGCTTGGCCGGCTGGCCGATCAGCCGTTCGCCGTCCTTGGCGAAGGCGACGATCGACGGGGTCGTGCGCGTCCCTTCCACATTTTCGATAACCTTGGGCTTGCCACCTTCCATCACCGCGACGCAGCTATTCGTGGTGCCGAGGTCGATCCCGATCACTTTTGCCATGGGTATAAAGTCCTTGTTGCTTCTCCGGCGCCCTGAAAAGGCACGCCGTCCGTTGGTCCCTTGGGAGTTTCTGGGGGCGATATAGGTGCGCTTGTCCTTGGCACAAGGGCTTTGACGGCTTATCTGGAGGGTGAAATTTCGGCGCTTTTACGGAGTCCTCCCAAAATGAAACCCTTGCCCCTCGCCGCCTTTGCCGCTGCTGCCCTGACGCTCTCGGGATGCGGAGAAAAACTGGGCGAGACCAAGCCGCTGAATGTGGTGAGCGGCCATATCGTGATGGGCGCCACCCCCGACCGCCCCGCCGTCGGCTATTTTCGTGTCCAGGGCGGCCCCCGCACGGTCGAGTTGATGGCCGTCACCGCCGACCTCGCCCAGCGGGTCGAGATGCACGAAAGCGTCAAGGAAAACGGCGTGATGACGATGAAGCCGCTGCTGCGCGCCGAGGTGCCGGCAAAGGGCGAGCTGGTGTTCAAGCAGGGCGGCAAGCATCTGATGATCTGGAACATCAACCCCGCCGCGGTGCGCGCGGGCAAGCTGCCGATGCAGTTCGTCTTCACCAACAACAATAATGAACGCATCCTGTTCGACATGGTGATCAAGGAAGCTGCGGCGGGCGCTGCCGGTGAAGAGATGGGCCATGGCGCGATGGACCATGGCGGCGAAACGGCGGCCAAGAAATAATCCGGCGTGGCGCGTCACGCGCGTTCCCTGACGACAGGTGAAATCGCGCTCGCCCGCAGCGTGTTCGGCGACGCAATCGCCTATGACCGGGTGCGCGTGTCGCGATCGAAGTGGATATTCTTTCAACCGCGCCGGGTGGTGATGGCGCCGATGGGGGTGCTGCATTTCCACCCGCACGGCGATCTATATTGCGAGGATTTCGGCGCCGCGTCGCAGGCATTGAAGGGCCTGTTCATCCACGAAATGGTGCATGTGTGGCAGGCGCAGACGCGCGGGCGCTGGTATCTGGTGCTGATGCGCCATCCGTTCGCGCAATATGGCTACAGCCTGAAACCGGGATGGCCGCTGGCGCGCTATGGGCTGGAACAGCAGGCGGAAATCGTGCGCCATTACTGGCTGTTGACCCAGGGCGTGACGATCGCCGGCGCGCCGGGGGTGGAGGCGTATCGGGCGATCCTGCCCTTTGACGGAGTGGCCGCTGCCGAATGGTCGCGGCTATAGCGGATGTGCTCGGGCGGATGAGCCCTGCCGAACACGCGCCGCCGGCCCTATCGCCAATTAGTCCCTAGCCAAGCGCTTGGTGTTCGTCCTATGTTCCGTTCATGGATATGGTCTCGCTGTTCGCTGCGCTAGCCGCGCTTGTTCTTGGTGCCCTGATCGGCTGGCTGTTCGCCGGGCGGCAGGCAGGCGGGCTGAAGGCCGAGCGGGACGGGTTTGCCGAACGCTTCAAGGCGGCCGTGACCGATCTGGCGGCCGAGGGCGAGGCGCGCAAGGCGGCAGACCTGCAATTGTCGGCGCTTCTCGCCGAACAGCGCGCGCGCGATGCCGCACATGACGCGCAGATCGCGCAATTGAAGGAAGCGCAAGGCGTGCTCACCGCCCAGTTTCGCGAAGTGGGGCAGGCAATGCTGGGCGAGGCGCAAAAGGCGTTCCTCGACCGCGCCGAGGCGCGCTTCAAGCAGAGCGAGGAAAGCGCCGGGCAGAATCTGAAGGCACTGCTGCACCCCGTCCACGACCGGCTCGAAAAATATGAGCAGGCGGTAGCCAAGGTCGAGGCCGAACGCCGCGACGCCTTTGGCCTGTTGAGCGGCCAGATCGCCGCGATGCGCGAGGGCACCGAGCGGGTGTCGAGCGAGGCGGCAAAGCTCGTCAACGCGCTGCGCCACGCGCCCAAGGCACGCGGCCGCTGGGGCGAACAGCAATTGCGCAACGTACTCGAAAGCTGCGGGCTTTCCGAACATGCCGATTTCCAGACCGAGGTGAGCATGGCGGACGGCGACGGCGGGCGGCTGCGCCCCGATGTCGTCGTCAAGGTGCCCGGCGGGCAGAGCCTGGTCATCGATGCCAAGGTTTCGCTCAACGCCTATCAGGATGCCTTCGGCGCCGTCGACGAGGCGGAAAAGGCGGCGCATCTTGCCGCGCACGCCGCAGCGATGAAGGCGCATGTCAACGCGCTTGGCGCCAAGGCCTATTGGAACCAGTTCCCTGACGCGCCCGATTATGTCGTGATGTTCGTCCCCGGCGAGCATTTTCTGGCTGCTGCGCTCGATCATGATCACGAGCTGTGGGACTATGCCTTTGACCGCAAGGTGTTGCTCGCGACCCCGACCAATTTGATCGCCATCGCGCGTACCGTCGCGGCGGTGTGGCGGCAGGAAAAGCTCGCCGGCCAAGCGCGCGAGATCGCCGCGCTGGGCAAGGAGCTTTATGCACGCATGGCGGTGATGGGCGCGCATATCGCACGGGTGGGCAAGAATCTGGATCAGGCGACCGGCGCCTACAACGCCTTTGTCGGCAGCTTCGAAAGTCAGGTGCTGACCCAGGCCAAGCGTTTCGAGGCGCTCGACATCGAAACGGGGGGTAAGGAGATTCCGGTATTGCCCGTTGCCGAACAGGCAGCGCGCCCGCTGGCGAAGCTGGCGAGCGGCCCGGCGGCGGTCAACGACGGCGAATAGGCGCGCGCCGTCGACACCTGTCCCACCCGACTGCAATCAAGCGGGACAGGCCGTGGCCGGGCGCGTCAGATCACGCGGCGCAGCACCGCTGTCTTGCCGTCCTTGCCGGTCAGGACCAGTGCGCCGTTGGCCGGAAAGTCCAGCGTGACGGGGCCTTCCATCAGGTCGAAAAAGGCACGTTCCTGCTCCATGCCGGCACCCGGGCACGCCATCATGGTCGACGCGAGCGGGCCGGGGGTCAGCGTCTTGCCGTCCGCCGCATAGCCACCACCAAATCGATTGCAGCCAGCGCTGCCGCTCATCCGGTCGCCTTCGAAGGCGAGTGAGGTCGGGCGGTCGGGCGACACCGGCTTTCCGGCGATCGACACGAAGGTCCAATTCGTTCCCGCGAGCGTGTCGGGCGCCAGGATCGCGCCGCCGCAGCCCTTGACCGTCTTGCCGTCGGCGGTGATGCGCACCGTGTCGGCATAGCGGCGGTCGCTCATCCCGTCGCTGCACGGCGCATGTTTGACGACCACCGACAGCCGGTCGGTGACATAGGCGCGGCCGTTCATCGACGCGCGCGCGCCGGGGTTGGGGACGGCGATTTTCGTTTCGCCATAGTCGCCATGGTAATTCAGGCGATCGGGCGTGATTTCCAGTGTCCAGCCAGGTTCCGTGCCGACCGCCATATAGGTGTCGGGCGCCGGCTTGTTGCCCGGCACCCGCGGCGTACCGGCAGCGGCGGTGCAACCGGCCAGGCTGACGGCGGCGATCGCAGCGATGAAAGTCGGGACATTGGACATGATGTGCATTTTTTCCGTTCAGTTGTCTGGGGGGAGGGCTGGCCCGATAATAGCCGCGGGTTGGCCTGTTCCTGAACGAAAAGATCGGGCAGCGTTCAGCTTCGGCGGCGCTGGTTCAACACTTCATAGGCCATGACCGCGGCGGCGACCGCGGCGTTGAGGCTGTCGGCCTTGCCCATCATCGGCATCTTGACCCGCTGATCGGCGGCGGCGGCATAGGTGGCCGGCAATCCCTGGGATTCATTGCCGACCAGAATGAAGGTCGGCGCGGCATAGCGCGCCGCCTGATAATCGATGCTGTCGTCGCCCAGCCACGTCGCGACCAGTTCGCCCGGTCCGCTGCGCAACCAGGTGTGAAAGTCGTCCCAGCGTGCCTGCACCAGCCTTTGGGTGAAAATCGCCCCCATGCTGGCGCGCACCGCCTCGACGGCATAGGGATCGGTGCTCTCGTCGAGCAGGATCAGTCCGCCCGCGCCGACCGCGTCGCCGGTGCGCAGCATCGTACCGAGATTGCCGGGGTCGCGCAGACGTTCGGCGACCAGCCAGATCGGCGCTGTCATCCGGTCGAGATCGGCGAGGCGGGTGGCCGGCTCGGCATAAATGCCGACGACCGTCTGCGGATTATCCTTGCCCGACAATTTGGACAGGATTGCTGGCGTCGTGTCGATCACCTCGCCCCCGGCCGCCATCGTCGCCTCTGCGAGCGCGCGGGCGAGCGGATGGGCAGCGCCCTCGGCTGCCAGGAACAGCCATTGCGGCAGCACTCCGGCCTCGCGCGCTTCGGTGGCGATGCGCAGCCCTTCGGCGAGGAACAGTCCCTCGGCGCGGCGGTGGCGCTTTTCGCGCAGCAACCGCATCCGCTTGATCAGCGGGTTCGACAGGCTTTCGATTGTGGAACGGCGGCCCGTCATGGCTTTTCCTTTTTACGCGCTATTGGCGACTGGCGGCGCCGTGCCCGCGCTGGGGCGTTCCGACCGGGCCTGAAAAGCCCACCAAGGGATCAATCCTCGCCGAAACTGTCCTTGACCAGCCCGACAAGCTTCAGCAGCGCGGCGTCGGCGCCTTCGCCTTTGGTGTGGATGGTGATGCTGTCGCCCTTGGCTGCGCCAAGCATCATCAGCCCCATGATCGAGGTGCCGTTGACGCGGCTGCCGCCCTTTTCAACCTCGACCGTCACGCATTCGGGCAGGCGGCTGACGAAGGTGACGAACTTGGCGCTCGCGCGCGCGTGCAGGCCGCGCTGGTTTGTGATTTCGACCGTCTCGCTGACTTCATTCACGGCCCCACTCCCAGCATTTCGGACGCGACCGAGATATATTTCTGTCCCGCCTCGCGCGCCGCGATCACCGCTTCGCGCAATTCCATCGTCTTGCGCGCGCTTTCGAGGCGAATCAACATCGGCAGATTGACCCCGGCGATCACTTCCGTCCGTCCCTGTTCGAGCAGGCTGATCGCGAGGTTCGACGGGGTGCCGCCGAACAAGTCGGTCAGCATGATGACACCGCGCCCGCCGTCGACCGCGCGGATCGCGTCGGCAATCTCGCGGCGCCGCATCTCCATATTGTCATTGGGGCCGATGCACACGGTCGCGATGGCACGCTGCGGCCCGACGACATGCTCCATCGCCCGCACCATTTCTTCGGCCAGGCGGCCGTGGGTGACGAGGACCATTCCCAGCAGCGGCATTGCTTTATCGGTGGGCATGAAATGCAGAACCCTTATGATGAACCGCCAGGCGCGGGAGATGCGGGCGGGGGCTTGCCCTCAAGCCCATCTTGCGGGGCCGAGTCAAGGTTGCGGTGGCTGAGAGTGGGGCGGTGTCCCGCCGTGCGAAGCGTTTTGGTGACCCGGTCGGCGACATGCACCGAACGGTGCCGTCCGCCGGTGCAGCCGAACGCGATGGTGACATAGCTTTTGCCCTCTGCGCGATAGCGGGGCAGCAGCGCGAGCAGCAGCGATTCGATCTGCGCGACCGTCGTTTCATAGGCGGGGTCGGCGGCGACATAGGCGGCGACGTCGGGGTCCAGACCGGTGCCGGGGCGCAGCGCCGCGTCCCAGTGCGGATTGCGCAGATAGCGCATGTCGAACACCAGATCGGCATTGCGGGGCAGGCCGCGGGCGAAGCCAAAGCTCAAAATATTGAGCACTGGTTCGTCGTCGCCGATATCGGCAAAGCGCTGGCGAATTTCCTGCTGCAGATCGTTGCTTGTATATTTGGTCGTGTCGACGACATGCTCGGCCCAGCGGCGCAGCGATTCCATCATCTCGCGTTCGCGTGCGATGCCGTCGGCGGCCGGGCGGTCTTCTGCCATCGGATGGCGCCGCCGGGTCTCGGAAAAGCGGCGTTCGAGTTCGGCACCCGCGCAATCGAGGAACAGCGTCTGGATGTCGCGCCCGCCCGTGTCGCGCAGTTCCTTGATACGCTTGACGAGCAAGGCGGGCCGAAAGCCGCGGCTGCGGCTGTCGATGCCGACCGCGACCGGGCGCGCCGCCTCGCCGCGCTGGGCGGGGGCATCGATCAGCGCGTCGAGCAATGCGAGCGGAAGATTGTCGACAACCTCCCACCCCAGATCCTCCAGAACCTTGAGCGCGGTCGATTTACCGGCCCCCGACAGGCCGGATACGAGCAGCAGGCGCGAATCGGCGGATTGAGTCATGCTGCGGGCGCCAGCCGTTCGAGTGCGATCATGATCTTGATCGGAGCCGATACTTCGAACGCCGACAGCAGGAGCGCGGGCAGCGCGTGGCCCGCGATGGTTTCGACCTGGCCCACCGCGGGCATGCGGTCATAGCGGTCGGTCAGCCGGACCGCGAGCGCCAGCGGCACGGGTGCGGTCCACGGCTTTTCGACGATGCCGATCCCGCGAATCTCCAGCTTGCCGGCCAAGGCTTCGGGCGGGCGGCACCAAAGGCGGCCGCGCTCGCTCCATATGTCGCAGCGATCGTCGGCGACGAGCCGCGCGCCGCGATCGATCAGGCGCAGTGCAAGGTCCGACTTCCCCTGGCCCGACTGGCCCAGAATCAGGACACCGCCATTGCCTGCGGCGACGCAGGTGGCGTGGATATTGACAACCTCTGACTGGGACCGGGCGGGGGCGAACATGGCGCAGGCTTACCGGCGACGAAGCAGGGCCGCAAGGCGGCAAACCGTTTCGTTGCGGTACGGGGCGCGGGGATCAATTGCCCTTTTCGTTCGCATCGTGGGCGGGCAGCGTGACGAGGAAACTGGCGCCGCGCTGGCCGTCGTCGCGGTCGCGTGCCGAAATGGTTCCACCATGCCCCTCGACGATCGTTCGCGCGATTGCGAGGCCCAGGCCGCTGTGGCGTCCGAACGCTTCACCTTCGGGTCTTTCGCTGTGAAAGCGGCGAAAGATAGCCTCGCGCTGGGCAGGGTCGATACCGGGGCCGTCGTCATCGACGCGGATATGCACCTCGTCGCCCAGCCGCGTCGCGGCGATGCACACCAGCCCGCCGGCGGGTGAAAAGCTGATCGCATTGTCGATCAGATTGTCGATTACGCGTTCCAGCCGGTGCCCGTCGCCCATCACCAGCGTCGTGTCCTTGCGCGGGCGGGCAAAGGCGAGGCGCGGCTGCGGGGTTTCGCCGTTCGCTTCGGCATCGGCCTCTGCCCGGGCGCAGCGTCCGGCCAGCATCGATCCGATCATCATGCCGACATCGACAGGCTCGAAATGGGTGCGCGACAATTGCGCGTCGATGCGGCTCGCGTCGCTGATGTCGCTCACCAGCCGGTCGAGCCGCCGCACATCCTCATCGACGATGGCGAGCAGCTGCGCGCGTTGATCGTCCCCCGTCACCCGCCCCAGGCCTTCGATCGCTGAACGGATCGAGGCGATGGGGTTTTTCAGCTCGTGCGTTACGTCAGCGGCGAAATGCTCGCCCGCGTCGATCCGTTCGCGCAGCGCCTGCGTCATGTCGCTGAGCGCGCGGGCCAGCGTGCCGATTTCGTCGCGGCGGCTGGGCAGGCGGGGAACGACGACTTCGCGGGCGCGCCCCAGGCGCACGCGCACTGCCGCGCGGGCCAGGCGGCGCAGAGGGCGCACGATCGTCCGGGCCAGGAAAAGCGATAGCAGCACCGATGCGGTCAGCACCATGGCGACGACGACCGATAGCCGGAAGCGTTCGGCCCGCACCGTGCGCGTGATGTCGCGCGCGTTGAGCGTCATCAATACGACCTCGGGCGTCTCCAGATCGACGACGCGCGCGGCGCTGAGCAAGGGCGTGCGCTCGGGGGCGTAGCGAAAGCGGCTGGCGCCCTCGCCGCTGCGTTGCGCCTCGACGACTTCGGGCCACGCCGATGCGGTGTCGATCGCGGGTTCCTCGAACGCGGGATAGGAAGGGGCGCCGACGATCCAGTCGATACCGCGGTCCATCGCGCGCGCGGCGTCGCGTTTCCAGGGCTGCAGGTCGGGATCGCGCAGTGTATAGGTTTCCGGCCCGGTCTCGAAACTGTCGGACAGGCGCCGGCCATCGCCCGCGTAAAAGCGCAGCCGCGATTCGGTGGCGCGGGAAAAGGCGTCGATCAGATGTTGGCGCTGGTCGGGGCGTGCCGCTTCCAGCGCCGCATCGAGCATCGCCAGCTGTTCCTGCATCACCGTGACGCGCGTGTCGATCAGCCGCGTCCGATAGGTATCGAGATAGAAGAAACCACCCATCAGCAGCGCGATGGCGAGGATGTTGACCGCCAGGATGCGTGTGGTCAGCGACCAGCGCGCCGACCAGACCAGCGGCGCCTCCTCCTGTTCGGCGATGCTGCCTTCGGGCGGACGTGCCTCAGCCATCGTCGGAAAAGCGGTAACCCGCGCCATATAGGGTGGCAATCGCGTCGAAATCGGGATCGACCTCGCGGAACTTGCGGCGCAGGCGTTTGATGTGGCTGTCGATGGTGCGGTCGTCGATATAGACATCGTCCTGATAGGCGGCGTCCATCAACTGGTTTCGGCTGCGCACGATGCCGGGGCGCGCGGCAAGGGTTTCGAGGATCAGGAATTCGGTGACGGTCAGTGTCACATCCTTGCCGTCCCAGCTGACCTTGTGGCGCGCGGGATCCATCGATAGCCGCCCGCGGGTGATCGGTTCGGCGACGGGTTCGTCGATCGCGTCGGCGGCCTCGCGGTTCAGTTCGACGCGGCGCAATATGGCACGGATTCGGGCGATCACCAGTCGCTGTGAAAAGGGTTTGGCGATATAATCGTCGGCGCCCATCGCGAGGCCCAGCGCTTCGTCGATCTCGTCATCCTTGCTGGTCAGGAAGATCACCGGAAGCTGGCTTTTCTCGCGCAGGCGGCGCAGCAGTTCCAGCCCGTCCATGCGCGGCATCTTGATATCGAAAACCGCCAGGTCGGGCGGATTGTCGATCAGCGGTTTCAGCGCCGCCTCGCCGTCGGAATAGACGCGCGTGACAAAGCCTTCGGCCTGCAGCGCGATCGACAGGGATTGCAGGATGTTGCGGTCGTCGTCGACCAGCGCGATGGTTGCCGTCATGATCTTTCCATTGGGCGGACCCGGGCGCTGCAATTAACCGATTGCGCGCCATGCGACAACCGGTCGCCGCAGCATGGTGCCGATGACGGCGCGGGGCGGCGGAAATGGCGCTTTAATCTTTTGACCTGCCGGGGCAGGATCGCTAACGCGGGCGCCATCTACGGAATCGGCGTCACGTCGGCACCCATCCAAATGCGGGCCTGCCTTTCTGTTCGGCAGGTGTCGCATACCTATGCAATGGCCCGGCGGATGAGAGAAAGGCGAAGACAATGACGAAAGTGGTGATCGGCGATACGACCGTCCAGACACAGGCGGACGTGGCCGAAAACTGGGGCACGGCGCAGCTTGTCGAGGATGCGCTGCGTCATGGCGAGGGCATGCTCGCCAAGGATGGCCCGCTCGTCGTCGCCACAGGCAAGCACACCGGACGCAGCGCCAAGGACAAGTTCATCGTTCAGGACGCGGAAACCGCCGATACCATCTGGTGGGGCAAGACCAATGTGCCGATGACCCCCGAGCATTTTGCCGCGCTGAAGGCTGATTTCTTCGCCCATCTCGCGTCGCGCGAGCGCCTGTATCGCCAGCAGCTGTTCGGCGGGTCGCAGCCCGAGCATCGCGTCGGGGTCCAGGTCATCACCGAATTCGCCTGGCACAGCCAGTTCATTCGCACGCTGCTCTGCCGCCCGACGGCCGCGGAACTGGCGGCGTTCGAAAGCGAATATACCGTCATCGACCTGCCGAGCTTCCGCGCCGACCCGGCCCGTCACGGATCGCGCAGCGAGACCGTTATCGCGGTTAATTTCTCCGAAAAGCTCGTGCTGATCGGCGGCACGCAATATGCGGGTGAGATGAAGAAGTCGGTGTTCGGCATCCTCAACTATCTGCTGCCGGTAAAGGGCGTGATGCCGATGCACTGTTCGGCGAACATCGGCGCCAACGGCGATACCGCGGTCTTCTTCGGCCTGTCCGGCACCGGCAAGACGACGCTGTCGGCCGACGCCTCGCGCACGCTGATCGGCGACGACGAACATGGCTGGTCGGACACCGCGGTCTTCAACTTCGAAGGCGGCTGCTATGCCAAGATGATCCGCCTGTCGGCGGAGGCCGAACCCGAAATCTTCGCGACCACGAAGCGTTTCGGTACCGTGCTCGAAAATGTCGTGATCGACCCCGAAACGCGCGAACTTGATTTCGACGACAATAGCCTCGCCGAAAACAGCCGCGGTTCCTATCCGATCGATTTCATTCCGAACACGTCGGAAAAGAACATGGGGCCGGTGCCGCAGAATATTATCATGCTCACCGCCGATGCCTATGGGGTGCTGCCTCCGATCGCGAAGCTGACCCCCGACCAGGCGATGTACCACTTCCTGTCCGGCTATACTGCGCGCGTCGCGGGGACAGAGATTGGCGTGACCGAGCCTGAGGCGACCTTCTCGACCTGTTTCGGTGCGCCGTTCATGCCGCGCCATCCGTCGGTCTATGGCAATCTGCTGAAAGATCGCATCGCGAAGGGCGGGGTACAGTGCTGGCTTGTCAACACCGGCTGGACCGGCGGGATGGCGACGATGGACGGCATCAAACGGATGCCGATCAAGGCGACCCGCGCGCTGCTCAACGCCGCGCTCGACGGCAGCCTCAACGACGCCGAATTCCGCAAGGACCCGAATTTCGGTTTCCTGGTTCCCGTCGCGGTGCCGGGCGTCGATTCGGGCCTGCTCGATCCGCGCGAGGCCTGGGCCGACAAGGCGGCCTATGACCGCACCGCGCAAACGCTGGTCGGGCAATTCATCGACAATTTCGCGCAATTCGCGGACCATGTCGATGAAGGCGTCCGCCAGGCCGCACCGAAAGCGGTCATCGCAGCATAATCCTGCCCGGTTCCTCCGGGTGGTCAATCCCCCGGAAGGACCGGATAATGACAACCGAATATTCCCCGCGCCTGTTCGAACGCGACGACGACATCAGGGCAATTGGCGAAGGCTTGCTTGCCTGCACCCTGCCGCGCGCGGCGTGGACGCACGAGGCGCATCTCGGCGCCTGCCTGTGGCTGATCGCCGAGCGCCCCGACATCGATGTCGATGCCGATATTGCTGACATCATCTGCCGCTTCAACGAGAGCGTCGGGGGCGTGAACGACGACCATAATGGCTATCACGACAGCATCACCCGCGCCTATGTTGCCGGGGTCAGGCTGTTCCTTGCGGCGACGCCCGAAACGACGCTCGTGGGCCGCGTCAACGCGCTGCTGCTGTCCGACATGGGGCGCCGCGACTGGCCGCTGCGTTTCTACAGCCGCGATCTGCTCTTTTCGGTCGCCGCGCGGCGCGGCTTTGTCGAACCCGATCTGGCGCCATTTTCGGACAATCATTCGCCTTTGGCATAGCTGATACGCGTCAAAGCGGATCAGATCGTTACTTGCCTGTCCTTTCCCCCGGCATAGCCTGCGCGGCTTGGGGGAGGCGCTTATGGGCCGTTTCAAGTTCGCCGGCATTGCGGGGCTGGCTCTGTTCGTGTCGGGGTGCGCCTCGATCGACAAATATCATGTGCCGCCGCCCGGTATTGTCAGCGATACCCACGCGCCGGACAGGATACTTTACGATCACGCGATCAAAGACACCGATCCGCGCCTGCAATCGCCCACGTTGGCCAACGCCTTCATCCGTCGCTATCGCGACCTGTGGGACGCGGGTCTGCCCAGCGGCGACAAGCAGGACATGGACGTCAAGGCGCTGGAGACGACAAAGCTTGGCATGACGCTGGTCGAACTGCGCTGCGAGCTCTTCTTTTCCTCGATCGGGCGCGGTTCACAGAAGATGGATTTTATCCACCGCGAGGTTGAAATCCTGACAAGCGCGCTGACGGCAACGCTGGGACTGATCAGCGCTTCGGACAATGCCGTCACCGGGGCGGGGCTGCTGAGCGGGGCGACGCTCTCGTCGCTGGACAATTATTCCAACGTCTTTTTCTTTTCGCCCGAGGTCGGCAAGGTCCAGCGTCTGGTTGCCGATGCGTTTGCGGTGCTGCGCGCCGAAACATTCGCTCCGTCCCAGGTTCCCAAGGATTTTGATGCGATGGTCCGGGCCATCAAACGTCATCAGAGCATCTGTACGCCGCACGAAATTCGGCGGTTGGTGAACGAGGCGGTCGATGCGGGCGAGATTGAGGTCGTTTACAGGGACGGGGCGGTAAAGGGCGGTCTCGACCCCCATCTTGAGCGGCTTTTCGATCGTATTGCGGCGCTGTTGTCGGGCGCCGCGCCGCCGGGGAATGTGCCGGGCATCACGCCGCGTCAGGCGGTACTGATCAAATGGCTTTTGGAAACGCCGAGCGGCGATGAGCCCAATTTTATCTGTCTGGCGCTGGAAAGCGAAGACCTTCGGCGCAAGCTTTGCCAAGGCGCAACCGGCAACCACGCGCTGAATTCGGCTTTGACCGACGCCGACAAGGCGGCGCTGCGCGATCTGCTGAAGGCCGTGGAGCTCAGCAGTACGGGCTGGGTGGAAAAGGATCTGGCGACTTTTAAATCGGCCTATGCGGCGCAAAAGTCGCGGATCGACGGATTGCTGGCCCAGATACGTGACGCCAAGGACGAGGCCGAACGCCAAAGGGCGCGCGGCGATTTCCTCGATGTCATGATCGCATCGACCGGTCGTGTGTCGACACAAACGATCGCACCAGCGGTTCCGACCGAAATGAGCGTGAAGGCCAAATAGTCGCGGCCGCGGGGCGGCATTGCCCAGCCCCGGGGGCTCCGGATCGGGTCCGGAGCCCTACGCCATGGCGTGCGAAATTATCCCTTCGCCGCCGCAATATAGGCGTCGACATTCTGGGCGAGCACGTCGAGCGGGACATTGCCGCCCTCGACCACGACATTGTTGAAGTCGCGCAGGTCATAGCGCGCGCCGAGCGCCGCCTCGGCGTGGCCCCGCTGGCGGACGATCTCGCTATGCCCGACCTTGTAACCGCAGGCCTGGCCCGCCCAGCTGCAATAGCGGTCGACCTCGCTTGCGACCTCGAGCGGGTTGGAGCCATTTTCCTTCACAAAGAAATCGACCCCCTGCTGGCGCGTCCAGCGCTTGGCATGAAGCCCGGTGTCGACCACCAGCCGACAGGCGCGAAAGGCGATCGATTGCAGATAGCCGAGCCGCCCAACCTCGAAGTCGTCATAGAGGCCAAGCTCGTCGGCGAGCTGTTCGGCATAGAGCGCCCAACCTTCGGAATAGGCGTTGAAGGCCAGCATCGTACGGATCAGCGGCATCTGGTTGGCATATTCACCCTGCCACGCATGACCCGGAATCGCTTCGTGCATCGTCAGGTCGGGAAGCGAATATTTGCTGTGGAGATCGGTGGTGCGCAGGTTGATCCAGAATTTTCCGGGGATGCTGCCGTCGATCGACCCCGCGCCGCCATAGGCCGCGGGCGCGCCCGGTTCTTCGGCCAGCGGCAATCGCTTGACCTCGACATTGCCCTTCATCAGCGTGCGAAACGCGCGTGGCAACTCAGCGCGAATCTTGCCGAGCCAAGTCTGGATATAGGCCTTGATCTCTTCCCGGCCGGCATCATTGTCGGGGAATTGAAAGCGCGGGTCCTTGGCCAGTGCGTTCATCCGGTCGCCGACCGATCCTTGGGTATAGCCCAGCCTTTTCAGGATCGGGTTCATGCGGCCGTGCAGCTCGGCCAGCTGCTGACGGCCCATTTCATGCACTTCGTCGGGCGTCATGCGGGTGGTCGTCGAGGCGCGCAGCGCCCAGGCGTAAAATTCGTCGCCGCCGGGGCGTGCCCACATTCCCGCATCGTCGGTGGCTTTTGGTCGTTGCGCCTTCAGTTCGGCAAGCTGACGCTCGAGCGCGGGGACGACCGCGCCGCGCGTGATGCTTTCGGCCTGGGGTCCCCAATTGCCGGCGATATCGGCCTCGCGGGCCCGCTTCACGAGGCTTTCGACCAGGCTGCCGCCCTGGCGCGCATCGGCGAGGCTGGCCTCCATCTGCCGTACCGCCTTGTCGATCAGGAAGCCGGGGGCGATCAGTCCCCGCGCTCCCGCTTCCTTCAGCCGCTCAGTCTCTCCGTCGAGCGCGGTGGGATAGGCGCCAAGGCGCGCCAGATAGGCTTCGGCATCGGCGCTGGTCTTGACCGGATGGTCGCTGTCGAGAAAGCGCGGCACGTCGAGATAGGCGCCGACATTCTGGATCACGACATAGGGCGTGTTGCGCCAGCCGCCGACCGCGACATCGCCATAGGGCTGCGCGAAACCGTCGAGCGCGACGCCATAGGCACTTTCCACGACCGCCAGGCTGGTGCGCGTGCCGTGGTCGAGCCCCGCCTTGTCAAAGGCCCGGACGCGCGCCAGGTCGGTTTTCAGCGTGGCGGCGATCGCCGCCTGTCCGGCGGGAGAGCGATCGGTCAGCCGCCCGCGCATCGCGGCGCGCGCGTCGGTGTCGATGCCAAGCGACGTCGCGCCCTCGGGCGAATGGGCGAGCAGATTTTCGGCGATCGAATCGAGCAACTGCGTCGCGGCGGCAGCCGGGCTCTGCGGCGCCGTCGGCGGGACCGACACGGCCGATTCCACCGCGCGGGCGCCGCAGCCCGACAGGGCGAGCGCGGTTGTGCCCGCGCCCAGCATGGCGAGCGTTTGGCGGCGGTTCACGGGCGAAGAAATGGTGGCGGACACTGGGGCTCCCTTGCGACACTTGTTTCAGTTGAAACCTGTCTGAAGGGGGCAAGCGTCGCGGTCAATGCCGGGCATGAAAGGCGGGCCGTAGCGCCGCGGCAAAAGCAAAGCGCCCGCACCCGCCTGAGCGCGCAGGCCGCCCGGCGGTTGCGCCGTGAAGCCGCTCGCCCTCCCTCGGTGGAGGAGGGAGGGCGAAGGCTGGATTCAGTCGGTCAGGTCGGCGGGCACCTTGCCGCCATTCGCGGCAAGTTCGCGCATCACCGCCTTGTGCAGCCAGATGTTCATTTCGGCGCTGCCGTTGAGCTCGCCGGTATAGCCAAGTTCCTGGGCCAGTTCCTTGCGGTTATCGAGGCTGGAATCGATATCGAGCAGCTTCATCAGGTCGACGATCGAGGTGCGCCAGTTCAACGGCTGCCCGGCCTTCGCCGCCTCTGCTGCCAGAATCGCCTCGACATCGACTTCGCTGATCGCCGGGCTGGATGCGGCGGCCATCGCGCTGGTTGCGGCGTCGAGCGCGGTCCCCACGGGACTGGGCGGCGCGGCGGCGGCGGGCTCTGCGGCCTCGGCCTTCTTGCCGAAGATGGCATCCTTGATCTTGCTGAAAATACCCATTGCATGGCTCCCACTTTGGTCGGTGTGCCCCGCAAACGGATGGGGGGCGACAGCCTGACTTATGACGCGCGCGGATGACAGGGGAATGAACGGCTCGTCCTGCGCCCGCCCGCTGCTATAACAATGCCTGTCGGCGCGTTTCGATCCGCGCCTTTGTGGGAGAATGACCAGATGAACCTGACCGATATCCTGGCCCAGGCGGGCGGCATCGAATCGATGGCGAAGGAATTGGGCGTGCCGCCGTCGGTCGCGCGCCAGGGCGCCGACGCGCTGCTGCCCGCCATTCTGGGCGGATTCAAGAAACAGGCGCAATCGGGCGGCATCGAAGGGCTGGGCGGGATGATCGGCCAGCTTGGCGGTGGCGGGCTGCTCGACGCGGTGCTCGGAACACAGCCAACCCCGGTGGACAAGGGCAATGACGTGCTCGGCCAGATTTTCGGATCAAAGGATGTCAGCCGGTCGGTCGCGGGTCATGCGGCGACCGAAACCGGGATCGACAGCGGCCTGTTGAAAAAGATGCTGCCGATGCTCGCGATGCTGGTCGCGGGCTATATGGCCAAACAGGGCGGTGGGGCCGCAGGCGGTTTGGCGCAGGGCGGCCTCGGCGACCTGATCGGCGGCGGGCTTGGCGGGATGCTCGGCGGCCTGCTGGGCGGCGGTTCGGCCACCGGAACAGCGGGCGGCGGGCTCGGCGGCCTCGGCAGCCTGCTCGACCTTGACGGCGATGGAAACCCGCTGGACGACATCATCGGCATGGCGGGCAAGCTCGGCCGCTGACGGCGCGGCGCTGGCGCCCCTTGCCGATGAAGGGGCGTCAGGCGGCCGCCAGGCGCCATTCCTCGCGCAGCGCGTCGGGCCAGCGTCGGGCGTCGCGCATCGTGACGGGGGTGTCGCTGTCACCCCCGTCATTGCCCGGTGCCGCGATGTCGCGGACATATTCGACCGTCGGTGCAGCGGCGCCGCGCCCAAGGCTCTGGCGCATCGGTCGGCAGCCGGTGGCGCGAAAGCCCAGCTTGCGCAGCACCGATCCCGACGCGGGATTGTCGACGAAATGCGACGCGACGATCCGGCGGATGCCCATGGTGCGGGCCAGTTCGATCATATGGCGGGCGGCCTCGGTCGCATAGCCGAGGCCCCAGTGCGGACGAGCGACCCAATAGCCGAGTTCGACCGACCCGTCGGCCATCGCGTCGAGGCCGATGCAGCCGATGATGCGCGGCGCGCTCGTCGTGCGCTGGACCATCAGGAACTTGCTCGGACTGCCGTCCAGCCATCCGGCGAGGAAGGCGCGGGCGTCGTCCTCGCGATAGGGCCAGGGGGCGCTGGCAAGGTTTCGGACGATCATCTCGTCGCCGATCGCCCGGGCGAGCGCGGGGGCATCTTCGTGCCAGCCGGGCCGCAGCAATAATCTTTCGGTACGCGCAAACATTTTTGTCACTCCCATTTGCCTGTCGCCCTGGCGCCATTTGGTGACGCTTTGAGGACAGTCTAATGCTGAGGGAGATGATCGGACCCTTTTTTGCGCCCATCCGCCAAGCGACGGATTTCGGACAAGAAAAAAGGGAGATCGGGGTGACCCGTCTCCCTCTTTTCGAACTTTGTTTCCGCTTGGGGCGGAAAGGACCGTTCCGGGTCATCCCTTGGTGGACGACCCTGGCAGACCGTCCCTTATTCGGCGGCGTCCGCCATAATATCGACCGATACGAATTTACGGCCGAGCTTGCCGTCGTGGAATCGGACGCGGCCGTCCGCGGTGGCGAACAGCGTGTGGTCCTTGCCCATGCCGACGTTGACGCCCGGGTACACCTTGGTCCCGCGCTGGCGCACGATGATGTTGCCGCCGATCACTTCCTGACCGCCGAACTTCTTCACGCCAAGGCGACGGCCGGCTGAATCGCGACCGTTGCGCGAGGAACCGCCTGCTTTCTTATGTGCCATGACCTATACTCCTTGATTCGTTCCAGGGGCCGAGCTGCGGGATTCGCGCTCAGGCTTCCTTCTTGGGGGCCGCTTTCTTGGCGGCGGGCTTCTTCGCGGGAGCGGCCTGTTCGGCGGCTTCCTTCTTCGGCGCGGCGGCCTTCTTTTCGGCGGCCGGGGCAGCGTCTTCCTTCGGAGCCGCTTCCTTCTTCGGGGCAGCCTTCTTGGCTTCGCCGACGGCCAGGATGCGCAGCAGCGTCAGCGACTGGCGGTGGCCGTTGCGACGGCGATAATTGTGCCGGCGGCGCTTCTTGAAGACGATGACCTTTTCGCCGCGCGTCTGGGCGATGATCTCGGCCGAAACGGTCAGACCCTTCGCATCCTTGACCTCGCCGCCGTCACCGGCCAGCAGGACGTCGCCCAGCGACACGGTGTCGCCAGCTTCACCCTCGATCTTCTCGACGGCGATCTTGTCTCCAGCGGCGACGCGATACTGCTTGCCGCCCGTGCGCACGATTGCGAACATGGTCTTCCATCCAATCAAAAAACAAATTGCCCGCGCCGCCAGTCACCCGCCGAAGCAGGCGATTTTTCCGGCATGCGGGAAAGTCAGCGCCACTAGCGACCCTGCTGCCGCCTGTCAACCGCCAATTCCCGTGCTTTCCGGCAACTTGCCCGCACCCATGCGCGAATCAGGCGCGGCGGCGATAATCTGCACGAATATTGCGTGAAAGGCGATGGCGTGGGTTCGGCGCCGGAGCGGGGGCGGGCGGGTCGCCGGGGCGGCGGCGGCGTGGTTCCGCCGTCCGATTCGGCCTTGCTGCCGGCGTCGGCGGCCCATATCAGGGGCGTGATGATGCGTTCGCTTTCCCTCGTGCCGCTCACGGCGCTATTGCTGTTGTCGGGCTGTGCTGCGGCCCAGGGGCCGCAGACGCCCTCGCTTGCCAAGCGTGCGGTCGAGGGGCGATTCGACATCGCCCCGCCGGTGGTCGCGGTCGATCCGCCGGGGCCGCTGCCGACCGATCTTGCCGGGCGTCTCGCGCGCTGGGATGCCGATGGAGCGGCGGCGCAGCAGGCCTTTGCCGCCGAGCGCAACGCCGCGTCACCGCTCGTCGCGGCCTCCGGCGGCGCGGCGGTCGGGTCGGAGCGCTGGGTGGTGGCCCAGCAGGCGATTTCGCGCATGGTGGCGGCGCGGGCCCCGGCGACGGCGGCGCTTGCCGATATCGACCGGCTCTATGTCGAGCGCAGTATCGATGAACAGGTCGACGGGATGCCCGCCATTTATGCGCTGCGCGACCGGCTGGCCGACATGGTCGCGTCGCAGGATGCGATCATCGCCGCGCTGGCCGCGCAATTGCCGGGGCAATAGCGGCGGGCGCGCCGCAAGGGGCTCGTCGGATCACGGGTTCAGTCCGTGCTTTTTCAGCGCGTGGCGAATCTGGTCATAGCTCAGTCCCAGCGCCTCGGCCGCCACCTTCTGATTATAGCGGCATCGCGCCATGGTATCGGACAATATCTGGCGTTCGAATGCGTCGACCGCCGCGCGCAGATCGCTGACCGGCGTACCCGAGGCGGCGGGCGCTTCGGGTTGTGCCGGTGCGGCATCGCCGGGCGCGGCCGGCGGCGTGCTGCCGCTCGCGGGCGCGGCCGGGCGCGCCTTGGGCTGCCAGGGGCTGGCAAAGGGGTCGAAGCTCAGCGCGTCGACCGGCTTGGCGGGGTCGGCCCAGCGATAGATGCCGCGTTCGATGACGTTGCGCAGTTCGCGGACATTGCCGGGCCAGTCGTGCCCCTCCATCGCCGCCAGGGCGCGCGGGCCGAAGCCTGGCCATTCCTCCCAGCCCAGAACCGCCGCCATCCGCTGTCCGAAATAGGTGGCAAGCACCTCGATGTCGCCTTCGCGCGCGCGCAAGGGGGGCAGGGTGATGACCTCGAACGACAGGCGGTCGAGCAGGTCGGCGCGAAAGCGATTGTCCTCCACCAGCGCGGGCAGATGTTCGTTGGTTGCCGCGACGATGCGGACATCGACGCGGATCGGGCGCGAGGCGCCGACGCGCGTGACCTCTCCATATTCGACCGCGCGCAGCAGCCGTTCCTGTGCGCCCATCGACATGGTCGCCAGCTCGTCGAGGAACAGGGTGCCGCCGTCGGCTTCCTCGAAGCGTCCGGCGCGGCTGCGCGTCGCGCCGGTGAAGGCGCCCGCCTCGTGTCCGAACAGCTCGCTCTCGATCAGCGTCTCGGGCATCGCGGCGCAGTTCATGATGACATAGGGGCGGTCCCAGCGCGCCGACAGGCGGTGAAGGCGCTCGGCGATCAGTTCCTTGCCGGTGCCGCGCTCGCCGATGACCAGTACCGGGCGGTCGAGCGTCGCGGCCTGGCTGGCGCGTTCGACCGCGTCCTGAAAGGCCATCGACTGGCCGATGAACTGTGTTTCGCGCTCCATTCCCAAATATTGGCAAAATTTCCCGCTGATTGGCAAGCTAAATCGGATCGAAGGATCGGGCGCAAGCAAAAACCCTCGTTTTTCTGGGGTTATGGGCAATTGGCACGCCCCCTGCATAGTGTTGAGCGAACCGGCGTGTGAGGCGCCGGAGCAGCGAAAACAGGAAGGTAGATTCATGAAAACGACGTTCACCCAGGCCGCCACCTTCGCTCTCAGCGCAGCGGGCGCGCTGGCGATCCTCGTTGGCACGATCGACCAGTCGGTTGCCGCCCAGATGGCCGGGTCCCCCACCGGTGCTTTGGTGGCCGCTGCTGCATCCCCGGCGGTCAGTCCCTTGGCCTGACCGGCACTGGTGCCGGGGCAACTCTCCCCCCTTGCCCCGCCCCGGCACCAGCCATTTTTACGAAGGTCTCAAGAAGAATTTCGACAGGAGTTTATTCAATGGGTATTTTTTCACGCACCCGCGACATCATCGCCGCCAACGTCACCGACTTGCTCGACCGGGCTGAAGATCCGGAAAAGATGATCCGCCAGATCATCTTCGAAATGAACGAAACGCTGGTCGAAGTACGCGCGTCTGCCGCCCGCACCATCGCGGATCAGAAGGAAATGCGCCGCCACATCGCCAAGCTGGAAAGCCTGCAGGACGGCTGGAAGGAAAAGGCTGAGCTCGCGCTGTCGAAGGACCGCGAAGACCTCGCCACCGCCGCTCTGGTCGAAAAGCAGAAGGCCGGCGACATGGCCGAACGGCTGAAGGCGGAAATCGCGGTGCTCGATGATGCGCTGAAGGGTTATGAAGCCGACATTCAGAAGCTTCAGAAAAAACTGTCCGAAGCGCGCGCGCGCCAGTCGAGCGTCGTCAACCGTCTCGAAAGCGCGGAAAACCGCTATCGTCTGCGGGAAATGACCCATGGCGACCGGGTCGAGGACGCCTTCTCGCGCTTTGAGATGCTCGAGCGCCGCGTCGACGAGGCCGAAGGCCGTGCCGATGCGCTGGGTCTGGGCTATAAGAAGTCGCTCGATGAGGAAATCGCCGAGTTGCAGGCAGCCGACAAGGTCGCCGACGAACTCGCGGCGCTGAAAGCGGCCCAGGCGAAGAAGTAAGGAGACGGACCGATGGAAGATGTGATCGTCCCGATCGTCGTGGTTCCCGCGATCTTCCTCGGTCTGCCCTGGCTGATCCTCCACTATGTGACGAAGTGGAAGCAGGCCAAGACATTGACCGGAGAGGACGAGCAGCTGCTCGACGAACTTTACGATACGGCGCGGCGGCTGGAGAACCGTCTCCATACCGTCGAACGGATCATCAGCGCCGACAATCCCGATTTTCGCCCTGCGGTACGCAGCGATGACGAATTGGCGCAGATCGAAATGAACAGGAGGAACTGAGATGGCTGCCAGCCGCACGAAATTTTATCTCGACAAGCAGAACGCCAAATGGAGCGGCGTCTGTGCAGGGATCGCGGACTATAGCGGTGTCGATGTCCTCTGGGTCCGGGTCGGCGCGGTTCTGCTGACGCTGATGGGGGGCTTTCCCTGGACGCTGATCGCCTATTGGGCGGTCGCCTGGATGGGGACGCCAAAGCCGCTCGCGCTTTACGGATCGCAGGAAGAAGCGAAATTCTGGCAGGGCGTGCGCAGCAACCCGACCGCTTCGACCCGCGACATCAAGTCGCGCTTTCGCGATATCGATCGCCGCCTCGCGGATATCGAGCTTTACTACACGAGCCACAACCGCCGCCTCGCGGACGAGATCGACGCACTGCGTTGATCCCGTGCGGGGCAGGAACAAGGCAACAGGGAGATTGGAAAAATGAGCTGGGGTGGTCCCGCTTTCGTCCTCGCCATCATCGCATTGTCGATCGGCGGATGGATGTTCACCACATGGATCCGTGCCAAGCACGGCTATCCGATCGAAAATGAATGGGGCGGTACGGTTCATCGAACCGATGCCGACGCTGATCGAAAAATTGCGCTGCTGACCGATGACAATGCCAAGCTCGCCGACAAGATTGTCCGGCTGGAAGATCGGCTCTCGGTTCTCGAACGCATCGCCACCGAAAACAATGGCCAGGCGGCTCGGCTCGCCGACCAGATCGACAGCCTGCGCTGAAAACGGGGAACAGTAAAATGGACAAGATGATCTTCCTGACCGAAATCGCACCGATGCTTGCGGTTATTGTCGCGCTCGGCGTTGCGGGCTGGGTCACGACCACCTGGTTGCGGATCAAGAACGGCTACCCGCTCGAAAACAGCTGGGGCAAGGCAGTCTATCCCAAGACCAACGACGAAGCGATGGAGCGCGTCAAGCTGATCAGCCAGGAAAATGCGCAGCTTCGCGCCGAACTGGGGTCGGTGAAGGATCGCCTGGCGGTGGTCGAGCGCATCGTCACCGACGAAGGCCACCGGCTCAGCCACGAGATCGAGGCGCTGCGGCGTCCGGCGAACTAAGGAGAAGGGCCATGAGCCAGAATCTCTTTGTCCTTGGTTTCTTCTTCATTGTGGTCGGGATCCCCACGCTCACAAGTATCGCCTACGCCGCCTATGAGCGTCACCTGAAGTTTAAGGAAAAGCAGCTCAAGGCGATCACCAACGAAACCGCTGAAAAGGCCGCTCAATATGCGGCGCAGACCGAAAGGCTCGAACAGCGCGTCCGCGTTCTGGAACGCATCGTGACCGATAGGGGCATCGATGTCGCCGACGAGATCGAGAAACTGCGCGACGCGCCGCTGAACTAGAAGAGAAACGAGAGGATACTCCCCATGAACCCCTTTGAAATGGTCATCGGTATCGTTCTGATCGTCACGATCGGCAGCATCGTCCGGGCCAAATATGGCGTCCGCCGCGACCGCAATGGTCATGACTATGTGGTTTCCAACGATGCCGAGACCAAGGCGCTGCTGGCCGAGATCCGCGCGCTCAAGGAACGCATCCAGGTGCTCGAACGCATCGCCACCGACAACAATCGCGCCGCCAGCCTGGACGAGGAAATCGAACGGCTGCGCGATCGTTCCCTCCCCTGATGTAACGAAGAAGGAGCCGAACCATGGCCGCCATTGCATCCGATCTCAGCATCAATCTCGTCATGGCCGCTGCCGCGCTTGGGGCGCTGGCGATCATCAGCCTGGTCGCGCTGCGCGGCTGGCGCGATTGGATCCAGCTCAAGCGCGACGAACTTGCGGCCGGCATAGCCCCGGCGCAGGACCCGACGGTTCCGCATGCCGGATCGCGGATCGAAATCGCCGATCTCAAGGAGCGCTTGCGCAAGCTCGAAGCCATTGCGGCGGGGGTCGACCTGTAAATACAGGCCGTCACCGACATTGCGAGCGTAGCAACGCCATCCAGCGCCGTGCACCATGCGCAACCGCCCTGGGTGGCGTCGCCACGCTCGCCGCGACGGGAGGGCAAGGCGGGATGGCCCGCGAGATGGTTCAGCGAGATGGAAAGGGGGGAGGGCTCCCTCTTCACAGCGTCCCGCAAATCTGCCACTGGCCCGGCATGCGCAGCCTCGACGATATTTTCGAAGAATATGATTTTCTCGACGGCGACGATCGTTATCGCCTGCTGATCGAACTTGGCCGCGGGCTCGAAGCGATGCCCGACGCGCTCAAGACCGATGCGACCCTGGTGCGCGGCTGTTCGGCGAGCGTCTGGGTCTATCCGGTGCCGCACGATGACGGGCGGCTGCATTTCCTGGCCGACAGCAATGCCGCGATCACCAAGGGCATCGTCGCGCTCGTCCTCGCCGCTGTGCAGGACCGCCCGGCCGCCGCGGTCGCCGACATGGACGTCGCCGCCGCGCTCGCTCCCTTCGACTTGACGCGTCAGCTGTCGTCGAACCGCACCCAGGGCGTCCCCAACATGATCGCGCTGATCCAGGACACCGCGCGGCGTATCGCCGCAGGCTGACCGCCGCCGGATAGCGCGCGCCGCCGACCACCCTTCCTTCACCACGCACAAAAAAGGGCGCGGAAGTCTCCTTCCGCGCCCTGATTTTTTTTGGTCGAAGCCCTGATGGCTTAGAAGTTCACCTTCACACCGACGCGGACGCCGTAGAGCGATACGCGGGTCGAGAGAACCTCGTTCGGAGCACGAACAGTGCTGTACTGATACTTTGCACAGCTGTTCGTGCCGTCTGCAACGCAAGCGACGCGGACCAGTGCCGAATTATACGGGAAGCTCACCTGCCGGAGCGAGCCCCAGTCGCTATCGATGAGGTTCAGGACATTTTCGATGTCCGCGAACACCTTGAACTTTGCGTTGCCCACAAAGGCCGGAATTTCCTGGCTAAAGTGAAGATCGACCTTGAAGAAGTCCGGCGACGTGAGGCTGTTCTTCTTGACAATGCCACCCCGAGCCTTGTCCAGCCCCAGTTCGGTGATCAGGTTGTTGAACGCGGTTTCGCTGGCGGCCGTGTCGAACACCACTTTGCTAGTGTCGTTCAGCTGCGGAACATAGAGCAACATATTGCCGAGGTTGCCCACAGTTCCAAAGACCGCGCCGCGACCGCCGCTGTTGTCGAGCATCGTCGCGCTGTAGGGGCGACCCGAACGATATTCGCCGAACAGGCTGATGCGCGTTTCATTGTCTCCAAAGAACTCGCGCTTGAAGTCGGCCCCGAACTTCCACTGATGGGTGAATTCGTAGATCGAGCGGCCATAAGCGGCACGGTTGGGATCGACGAAGGCGTTATTACCATAGTTCGACGACGAGGTAGACGATGTCAGCGCCGCTTCATCCTTGACGTTGGAATAGGTGTAGCTGCCGTCGATTGACAAGCCGAAATCCCACGCCTTCGAGAAGCGGGCGGTCGCGAAATAGGCGCGGCCCTTTTCGCTGTTCGTCAGTTGCAGGTCACGATTGGTCGTCGTAGCGCCGCCGAAGGGGCCATAGCGAGTCCGGCCGTCCGGCAGCGTGCCGATGGGTACCGAACGCAGATCGGTCCAAGTATAGCCGTAGATGTTTTTGTCATAGAGGAACTGACCACCGAAAAACCAGCCGTCGCCAATTTCATAGTCGGCCTGCAGCGAGGCTTTCCACTTGCGCGCGATCTTGAGGTTCGGGTCGATATTGTCGGTTGGAGCCGCTGCCAACGATCCTACGTTGCGTGCCAGGAAATCGGTAACGCTGGAGGGAATGGTTCCGTCCGTAATACCATTAAGCGCTCCGCACGTGCTTGAGCCAGCGCAATTGGAGCGATTGATATCTACCGAGTTGGTCAGCAGGCCGGTGTTCGAGAAGACGTTGGACAGGAACACATCGGGCGTGCCGCCCGAGAAAATGCCCACACCGCCGCGTACGATCAGGCGGTCATTGGCCTGCCAGTTAAAGCCAAAGCGGGGTTGCAGCACGTCGCGGCCGTTGAAGGTTTCACGATTGTGCCAACCATAACGCGCCAGAAAATTCGGGTTGAGCGGCGGTTTGGCGTCATTGCCGTACAGGTCATACCGCAAGCCAAGCGACAGCATCAGGTCCGGCGTGACTTGCCAATCATCTTGGATGCCGATGGTATAATTTTGTGTGCCGAAGCTGGCGCCTGCATCATTGGGGTCCAAGCTGGGTACCGCGCCGCCTAGGCGAAGGCGATTGGCGTTTCCGGCCACAAAATCGGCAAGGCTGTCGAAATAGAAATCGCCCAGTGAGCGTTGGAGGAAGAGATTGAAAACCGACACGTCGGTATAGCCCGCCATGAAGCGCAGAGCATGGTTGCCGGCGTCGAGGCGCGCGGTAAAATCTACCGAAAGATTCTCGGTATTAAGATCATTGGAATGACGACTGACATCAGGCCCAAAGAACAGGCGCGTGCCGTTACAACTTGTCGATCCGTTTCCTGTCGGCGTAGCTGAAGTTGCGTCAGTACAGACCTCCATTTGCGGGAAATCGCGGCCACCGAAGGGGGTCTGATCACGGTTATAATCCCGATACGAGGCCCGCAGCGTGGTCGAAAAACGGTCTGACCAAGTCGAATTGAGTTCGAAAACGCCCGAGTTCACTTCCTCTGCGAGTTCGTATCCGTTCGACGTAAAGCCGAGCGCGAAGGGTGAGGTCAGGAACGTGTTCTGCTGGAACTGCTGTGTGCCGACGTTGCGGATATAGGTCAGCGAGGCGCGCTGGGTGTCGCTGATGTTCCAGTCGAGTTTGCCGATGATCTTCTCATCTTCTTCGACAGCGTTGGGTGACAGGCCCAGCGTATCATAACCATAGCGTGACTGCGCAACGCTGCTCACCTGATCGATCACGGCTTGCGTCAGGCCGGGCACCTGATTGGCGAAACCGGGGCCGAAGCCATCGTCAAACGGGTCGCTTTCCTTGGTCTTTTCATAGGCAAGCATGAAGAACAGCTTGTCCTTGATGATCGGGCCGCTCAGGTTCGCGCCATATTGCTTGCTATCGAAGCTCAACGAGACGTTGTTTCCGCGGCTGCGGCTGCCGGTCAGGCTGTCGTCGGTGTAGGTGAAGAAGGCACCGCCTTGGAACTTATTGGTGCCAGACCGGAGCACGACATTGACGGCGCCGCCCTGGAAATCGCCTTCGGCGATGTCAAACGGAGCGACCTTTACCGAAAATTGCTCGATCGCATCGAAGGGAACAGGGCCGCGCGAGGTCGGCAGGCCGCCGTTGTTGAGACCGAAGTCGTCGCTGAACTGGACGCCGTCGACCGAAAATCGGTTGAGGCGGCCGTTGTTGCCCGCGACTTCGATCGTGCGGGCATTGGCGAGGTCGAGCGTGACCAGAGGATCACGGCGCGCAAGGTCGCGGATGTCGCGGTTGATCGAGGCAGCGCCTTCGATCGCTTCGCGGTTCAACGCGGTGATCGGGCCGTTTGATGTTTCAAGTGCCCCGCCTACCGACGATGCGGTAACAACGATCGCTGTGTCTTCGAGCATGATCGGCAGCCGATAGGGCTGGCCAGCCTGAAGAAAAAGATCGGTGATCTGGGTCGATTCATACCCGTCGGCCAGCACCTCGACGGTGAAGGGGCCGCCAATGCGCAAACCATTGGCGCCAAAATTGCCGCTGCTATCGGTTGTGGTCCGCGACACCGTACCAGACGGGATGTGGGTTACAGTGACCGTTGCGCCGACGACCGGGCCGCTAGCTGACTCGACGGTTCCGCGAACCGACGAAGAGGTTTCCTGCGCGGCGGCGGGCGCAGCGAGAACGGCGCCCATGCTCAGCGCAGCGGCGCTGGCAGCCAAATAGTGACGGAAATGCATGTCAGGTTGTCCCCTTAGTGGTGAAACTGGTTGGCGCGCAACAAAGGGGCGCGCCTGACCTGCGAGCGCCCCTGAAGCCCGCATGTGGCACGATTGTGACAGCAATTGTTACAGTGCAAGCCGCACGGCAAAGGTCTGGCGAACGGGGAACGGAAAAGCGCGGATTTGCGTTCGCGCGGCAGAATTATCCACAAGCGCGCTTGCGTTTTTCTGCGCAACTGTTGCTGCAATGCAACATTGCGAGGAGCCCGGCGAGGCGAAATCGGCTCGCCGGGCGACTCGGATCAGGCGGCGTCGCCTGCTTCCTTTGCCTTGTCGGCATAGACGCGCACGGGGTCCTTGCGGCCCTCGACGACATCCTTGTCGACGACAATTTCGACGACATCGGTCAGGTCGGGCAGGTCGAACATCGTGTCGAGCAGGATCGCCTCAACGATCGAACGCAGCCCGCGTGCGCCGGTCTTGCGTTCGATCGCCTTTTTGGCGACCGCGACCAGCGCATCGTCGGTGAAGGTCAGCGCGACCTCTTCAAGGTCGAACAGTTTCTTATACTGTTTGACCAGCGCGTTCTTGGGCTCGCCCAGAATCTTGACCAGCGCATCGACGTCGAGATCCTCGAGCGTCGCGATCACCGGCAGGCGGCCGACAAATTCGGGGATCAGGCCGAATTTCAACAGATCCTCGGGCTCGATCTGTTTCAATATCTCGCCCGCGCGGCGCTCGTCGGGCCCGGCGACATGGGCGCCGAAACCGATCGACTTGCCTTGCAGGCGGTCGCCGATGATCTTTTCGAGGCCGGCAAAGGCGCCGCCCGCGATGAACAGGATGTTGGTCGTGTCGACCTGGAGGAATTCCTGCTGCGGATGCTTGCGTCCGCCCTGCGGCGGCACGCTCGCGGTGGTGCCTTCCATCAGCTTCAAGAGCGCCTGCTGCACGCCTTCGCCCGACACGTCGCGGGTGATCGACGGATTTTCCGCCTTGCGGCTGATCTTGTCGATCTCGTCGATATAGACGATACCGCGCTGCGCCTTTTCGACATTGTAATCCGACGCCTGGAGCAGCTTGAGGATGATATTCTCGACATCCTCGCCGACATAGCCGGCCTCGGTCAGCGTCGTTGCGTCGGCCATGGTGAAGGGCACGTCGAGGAAGCGGGCGAGCGTCTGCGCGAGCAGGGTCTTGCCGCTGCCGGTCGGGCCGACGAGCAGAATGTTCGACTTGGCGAGTTCGACCTCTTCACCGCGCCCCGAATTGGCGAGGCGCTTGTAATGGTTGTGCACCGCGACCGACAGCACGCGCTTGGCGGTGTTCTGGCCGATAACATAATTGTCGAGATGCTGGCAGATTTCGAGCGGTGTCGGCACCGCGCCGTCCTTGCGCGCCGCAACCCCGCCCTTGATTTCCTCGCGGATGATGTCGTTGCACAGCTCGACGCATTCGTCGCAGATGAAGACGGTCGGGCCCGCAATCAGCTTGCGAACCTCGTGCTGCGACTTGCCGCAGAATGAGCAGTAAAGGGTGCTCTTGCTGTCGGAGCCAGAGAGCTTGGTCATAAAATTCCTTCGAACGGCCACGGGAAGCGTGCCGTCATTCTTATCCTAGCCCGCGGTCGCCCAATTACAATATGGCAATTGGGTGACATGCCGGACAGTCCGGCCTAGCGACGCGGCGCCAATGGCGCGTCAATGAACGCAGTTACCGGAAGGTTGCCGGGTACCCGGGGGATGCCCGGGCAAACCGGGTGCGTCAGGGCGTCGGGCCTTCGCTGACATCCTTGGGTGCGTCGGCGTCGGCCGCGCCGGGGCGGCGGTCATAGACATGGTCGACGATACCAAAGGCCTTGGCCTCGTCGGCTTCGAGGAACGTGTCGCGATCCATCGCCTTTTCAATCTCTTTCAGGCTGCGACCCGTATATTTGACGTACAGGTCGTTCATGCGCCGCTTGATGCGCAGGATTTCCTTGGCCTGGATTTCGATGTCCGATGCCATGCCGCGGGCGCCGCCCGACGGCTGGTGGACCATCACCCGCGCATTGGTCAGCGCGACGCGCATACCGGGCTCGCCCGCCGCGAGCAGGAAGCTGCCCATCGAGGCAGCCTGGCCGATGCACACGGTGCCGACGCGCGGACGAATATATTGCATCGTGTCGTGGATCGCCATGCCCGCCGTGACGACCCCGCCCGGCGAATTGATGTACATATAGATGTCCTTCTTCGGATTTTCCGACTCGAGGAACAAAAGCTGAGCGACGATCAGTGACGCCATATTATCCTCGACCTCGCCGGTCACGAAGACGATCCGTTCGCGCAGCAGGCGCGAGAAAATGTCAAAGCTGCGTTCGCCGCGGCTCGTCTGTTCGACGACGACGGGAACAAGGGCAGCGAGCGGGTCGATCATTGGAATTTCGTCCTTCATTATTCGGGACGCCTGCCGAGAACCGGCTGGCTGCCCCCACCTGATGCTACATCGTCGCCCGAAGCGACGGTTTCAAGAGGGATATTGGCTCCTGCCGCCCGCGTCCCGCCTTCCGAAAGCGGCGCGATCCAAAATGGGTCTAAAATGGGCATTGTGCCGAACGGGCGATGCGATAGACCCGTGCGGAGCGGCGGCAGCGAAAGATCGCCCGCCGAAACGCCGGTTCGGGGCCGGTTTCGAAACAGGGGCGGGAACGGTTCGCAAGGGGTTGCGGCGGACGTTTCGGGCCAGGAGGGATGGCGATGCTGGGACGGATATTGCCCGTGTTGGTGCTGGCCAGCGCGGCCGCGGCGGTGCTGGCGCACGGGACGGGCAGCGAGGAAATCGATTTCGGCAAGATGCCGAACGCGCGGTTCGCGGTGGTCGATCAGGCGATGGTGCTGCGCGATGGAAAGCTGGTTCCCGCGATCGAGCATCAGGTGAATTTCGCCGAGGGCAATTTCGTCCTGAAGATCGAGCGCGATCCACCGGGTGCAGACCATATCGCGAACTGGCACGCGTCGCTTTATGACAAGTCGAAAGGCTGCGATTACAAGGAACGTATCGGCCGCGCGTTCGCCCGTCACCTGGGCTATGCGGTGCAATCCTTCACGCTCAATGTCTGCAGGAGCCAGAAATACGGCTCGGTGGGGATCAGCAGCGGTACGATGGTCGTGCGAAAGGTCGGTGCGGCGCCGCCGACCCCCGCGGCCGGGACGTGCAAGGGCGATGCCTATCTCGGTGCCTGGCAGCGCAGCGGCGAATCGAAGCAAAAACCGCAGGTGCAGATCGTCTTTGCCACCGAACGCGGCGCGAGCGCGCCGGTGGGCACCACGCGCGGCTTCGCATCGGCGCCCTATGGCGACGGCACGGTGATCGCCTCGCGCATCCGGCAGAATGGCGATGGTTGCACCTTTGATGCGCAGTGCGGCGCGAATCTGTCGTCCGCCAATGCGTGCAAGCTGGTGGTCGATACGGCAAGGAACACGCTGACGGTGCAGGGCGGTTCGCAGGCATTCGTGTCGGACCGCGTCTGGACGCGAGCGAAACCGATCACGGCCGAGACCACATGCGGGCGCGAGGATGTGGAGGTCGACTGGCGGCGGAGCGACGGTGCCAACGTCCCGATCGTCGGTGTCCATGTGTTCAAAAATGGTCCGGGCGGCAATGCGCTGCTGTTCAATCATCCCGAAGGCTGGTGGCCGAAGGGGCAGCACAAATTCACCGCCATCTATCGCGACGGTGGTGACCGCAGCTGCCGGCTGAAGGCCGTTTGCGCCACCTATGATCGCATGGCGAGCGGCAATGTCGTTCGCCGTGAACGGCCCTGCACCCTGACCATCGATCCCGAAAAGCGGCGGATGACCGAAAGCGGATCCGGCCTTTTCTATACGCGCGATGGTGGCGCGGCGCCGCCCGTGACGAAGCCTGTCGCCGCGAAGCCCGCGACCCCATCCTCCGCTTCTACCGCGCCCGCTGCGTCATCCGAAACCGAGCAGGCGGCGACAGGTTCGCTGAATGCGCAGCAGGCCGCGACCGCGAAGCGCGAGATGGCCGATTATGAAGCGCGCAAGAAGGCGGTGGCCGACGAACAGGCCGCGAAGGAGGCGGCTTATCGCAAGGCGGTGGCCGACCGCGAGGCGCTGATCGCCGAGAATGAGCGCAAGGCAAAGGCGGCGCAGGCAAGTTGGGAGGCGGCTGTCGCCGCGTGCAAGGCAGGCGACGTCAGCCAGTGCGGGCCAAAGCCCAAGCCATGATCGTTACGATGGCGCGGCCCGACCGATCGCCGGGCCGACCCGTCAGTCGCCCTCGCCGGGTTCGGCGGAGAAGAGCTTTTCGAACTTGCCTTCGACGCCCTTATATTCGTCGGCGTCGGCGGGGCTGTCCTTCTTGACCGTGATGTTCGGCCATTCGGCGCTGAACTTGCTGTTCACTTCCAGCCACTTTTCTAGGCCGCTTTCGGTGTCGGGCAGGATCGCTTCGGCGGGGCACTCGGGCTCGCATACGCCGCAATCGATGCACTCGTTCGGGTTGATGACGAGCATATTCTCGCCCTCATAGAAACAGTCGACGGGGCAAACCTCGACGCAGTCCATATATTTGCACCGGATGCAGGCGTCGGTGACAACATAGGTCATGGGTTTTCAGCTCCATTCGATGACAGCGAAATCGCCGCCCAGATACAGATATTGGCTCGCCTCTATGCCGCGTGGAGGCGGCACGTCAACGCTTTCGGGCAGTTGCGAATCACTTTCACTCTGCGCTGCCATTCTAGGCGCCATGGCGCGGCGGATGGAGCGAGTATTTTCTTCCCCGTCCATAGTTCAGCTCGCAGCCTGCCCGTCCTCGCCGGCAAGCCGAACATAGCAGGACTGTGCCTCGGACGCGGGGCCGCGGCGCAGCGGGATGTGCAGCAGCCGGATGACCTCAATCCGCTCGCCGATCGGCAGAACCAGCACCTGGCCCGCGTGGACCGCGCTGGACGAGCGCGTGATCCGCCGTCCGTCGAGTCGAATATGCCCCGCCTCGACCATCGCCTGGGCGATGCTGCGCGACCGGGCAAAGCGCAGGAACCAGAGCAGCTTGTCGAGCCGGATGCTGCCCGCTGCGCCCGGGCTGCTCATCCGTCCTTGCGTCCTTCGGCCAAAAGAGCCGCGAGACCGGCAAAGGGGCTGTGCGGCGACGGGCCGCGTCGTGGCGGCTGTGACGGGCGCGACGCGGGAGTGGATGCCGACTGGCCGCCGCGCTCCGGCTTTTTCGGCTTTCCGGGCTTTCGGTTCTTGCCGTCCTTGCCGTGCGGTGCATCGGCGGCCCCGCGCTTGCCCTGTCGTTTGACCTCGGTGCTGCGCAGGGGGGCTTCGCCTTTCTTGCGCCCGACTTGACCGCGACGGCCACGAGGCCGGTCGGCCTTTTTCAGCCCGGCCCAGCGCCAGCGCTGCAGCGCGGGATCGCCGACGGCCCGAAAACCGAAGCTTTGAAGAAGCGCGCGCCGTGTTTCCTCGTCGAGACCGAGCGAGGTGGCCAGCGCGGGGTCGATGGAAAAGCCAGGCGGCGGGGCCGCGGCGTCCCCGTGGCTTTCGTCCTCACGCTCGCCGCCGTCGTCGGAATGCAGGTCATGATGACCGGCGCTGCCGGCGATCGGCGCGGTGGGCGGGGCCGATGCCTGCATCCGCGCGGCGTGGGCCTGGCGCGCCAGTTTTTCGGCCATGTCGATGCGCAGCCAACCGGCGGCGCAGCGGCGGAAACCCGCGATCCGCAGCCCGGCCTCCGCGCCCGATTTCTGCAGCACCGCGCCGTGCGGGGGCAGCGCCGATACCGGCGTCCCCTGTTGCGCGGCCAGCAGCGCCGCGCGCCAGCGTACCGCCTCGGGCTTCAGCAACTGGGGGTGGAAAATGTCGAGCGAGCCGATGGTCAGGCCCAGCTTGCGCAGTTGCGGCCTTTCCTCGGCGCTGATCGCGTGCAACTGTTCCTCGACCGCGGCGCGACCGATCGTGCCGCTGTTGTCGACCAGCGCGGCGAGCAGCGCGCGCACCCGCGGCGGCGTGAAAAGGTCGCCTGCCGCTTCGCCCATCGCGGCAAGCGGTCCGGCATGTCGGGCGAGCTGGGCAGCGACGAAGCGGTGCAGCCGTTCGGAAATCGCCTGGACCTGGGGCGGTTCCAGGCGCCGCAGCGATGCGTCGATCTGGATCGTTGGCTGTACCAGCGTCGGTCCCTTGGTCAGCGTCGCTACGGGGTGGCCATGCCACGCGAGGCGCGGCGGCAGTCCCGCTTCGCTGATCAGCGTCAGGGCCGTGTCATCGCCCTCGGCAAGCGCGGCGGCACGGCGCGTCAGTTCGGCGTTCAGGTGGCGCTCGGCGGCGGCGAGCATCATGCGATGGTCGCTGGCCCGCGCCACCGGGTCGACCTTGAACTGAAAGCCATGCAATGTCCCGATCGGTTCGCCGTCGACCGCGACGGTGCCATCGGCGGCGACCGCGACGGGCAGGGCGGCGCGGCGCTGTCCGGCGTCGCGCAGCAGCAATGCCAGCCGCCGGTCGACGAAGCGCTGCGCCAGCGCGGCGTGCAGCGCGTCCGATAGCCGCGATTCAAGCGCCTCTGTCTGTTCGGCCCAGCCCGCCGCGCCCGCGATCCAGTCGCCGCGCTGGGCGATGAAGCAAAGGGTACGGACCGCCGCGATGCGGCTGGCGAGCTGGTCGATGTCGCCATCGGTGGCGTCGAGCCGCGCCAGCCGCCGCGCGAACCAGTCGGCGTCGATCATGCCGTCGCCCTGCGTGCGCCATTGCCACAGCTTGAGCACGGTGCGGCTGTGATGTTCGGCGCCCAGCTGCTCGAAATCGGGCAGCCCGCAACTGTCCCAAAGCCGCTGCACCGCGTCGGAATCCCGGTCCCGTGCGCGCACCTCCATGTCGCCGGCCAGATGCTTGAGCACGGCAAGGTCCACCGCCTCGGGTGCGGGGCGCAGCGCGGCATGATCGGGCGCCCGCGCCAGATCGGCGAGGAGTCCGTCGAGAGAGGCGAATTCGGGCGTTGGGTTGCGCCAGAAAAGGCTGGTGAGCGGCGGGAAATGATGCCCCTCGATCGCCTGGATTTCCTCCGGGGTGAACCCGCCCTGCGGCGTCCCGACGGTGCCGAAGCTGCCGTCCTGCTGGTGTCGCCCGGCACGCCCCGCGATCTGCGCCATTTCGGCGATGGTCAGCCGCCGCAGCCGCCGGCCGTCGAATTTCTGAAGGCTGGCAAAGGCGACATGGCTGACGTCGAGGTTCAGCCCCATGCCGATCGCGTCGGTGGCGACCAGATAATCGACCTCGCCGGCTTCGAACATGGCGACCTGCGCGTTGCGCGTCTTGGGGCTGAGCGCCCCCATCACCACCGCAGCGCCGCCCGAAAACCGGCGCAGCATTTCCGCGATCGCATAGACTTCGTCGGCCGAGAAGGCGACGATGGCCGATCGTTTCGGCAGGCGGGACAGTTTCGACGCCCCGGCGTAGCTGAGCGTCGAAAAGCGCGGGCGGGTGATGATGTCCACGTCGGGAACCAGGTCGCGGACCAGTCCGCGCATGCTCGCCGAACCGAGGATCATCGTTTCCTCGCGCCCGCGTGCCCGCAGGATGCGATCGGTAAAAACGTGCCCGCGCTCGGGGTCCGCGCCGAGCTGCGCCTCGTCGATACCGACGAAGGCGACGTCGCGCATGACCGGCAGCGCCTCCATCGTTCCCAGCAGATAGCGGGCTTGCGGGGGCATGATCCGCTCTTCGCCGGTAACGAGGGCGACGTCCGCGGTTCCCTTGATGGCGACGACCCGGTCATAGACCTCGCGCGCCAGCAGTCGCAGCGGGAAACCGATCATGCCGCTGGCATGGGCGGTCAGTCGCTCGACCGCCAAATGGGTCTTGCCGGTGTTGGTGGGGCCAAGGACAGCCTTGACCGGACGGGAGGAGGATAGCGGCATTGTCTTTCGCGCTACGCTGGCATGGGCGGCGCGCGTGCGCAACAGGTGATCGACACGAGGGGCGGGGAAATCGCGGATTTCCGGGTAACGGAACGTCATGTCCCGGCCGCGCAACGGCCCGTCGCAAGGCGGCGGCGAACCTGTCCCGTTAAATTGACTTTAACGCCCTTTGTTTACAGACGTGTCTGTGAGATAATGACGGATGGCCGGGCATTTGGGAGCCCGCCCAGCGGGGGTTGCAGTTTGTTTCAGCGCCACGAACCCATAGCGGGGATGACTGGCAATGCGGCCGCATTGGCGATGTCGCAGGCCATTCCCTTGCAAAAGGCGGTCCAGTCGGGTGATCCGGCGCCGACGTGGCGCGACCGGCTGGCGGCGATCGATCTGGTTCCCGACCTTGGCGACAATATCGGTTCGGCCGAATGGTGGCGGGGTCTTGCGACGCTGACCCTGCTGTGCGGAACCGCCATCTCGACCTTCCCCGGAATCAAGCCGCTCGAGACCGGTGGCACCCCTGCTCTCGATGCCGCCGATTTCAACGAGGCGCGGGCGCAGATGATCGTGCCGCTGGCCTATGGCGGCGATACGGGGCGCCATATGGCGGCGACCGACGCCGTGCGGCCGCTTACCCAGACGCCCGAGCGCCCGCAGATCGAATTGACCGCGACACTGGGCCGCGGCGACAGTTTTTCCCGCCTGCTCGAACGCTCTGGTGTCGGTGGCGGCGAGGCGCAGGCCTTGGCGCAGCAATTGTCGGCAGCGGTGCCGCTCGCGGACATCGCGCCCGGAACGCGCGTCGATCTGGTGCTTGGCCGCCGGGCCGCGCGCACCATGCCGCGCCCGGTCGAGGCGCTGGCGATGCGCGCCCGGTTCGACCTTCGCGTCGAGATGGAACGGATCGACGGGCGGCTGGTGATGCGGCGCATTCCGATCGCGGTCGACACGATGCCGCTTCGCATTCGCGGGCGGGTGGGCGACAGCCTGTATCGTTCGGCGCGTGCCGCCGGTGCCCCGCCTGAGGCGATTCAGGCCTATTTGCGCGTAATCGGCAAACAGATATCGGTCGGCAGCGACATTCGCCCGACCGACGAATTCGATATCGTCGTCGATTATCGCCGCGCCGAAACCGGCGAAAGCGAGACCGGAAAACTGCTTTATGCCGGGTTGATCCGCGGCGGACGGTCGCGCCTTTCGATGCTCGAATGGACAAAGAACGGTCGCAGCCAATGGTTCGAGGCATCGGGCGTCGGCGAACAACGCGGCGGCATGGTCCGCCCGACGGGTGGCCGCGTCACCTCGACCTTCGGGATGCGGCGCCATCCGATATTGGGCTATCGCCGGATGCACAGCGGCATCGACTTTGGCGGGGGGTATGGCGCGCCTATCTATGCCGTCACCGACGGTGTGGTCGCGGTCGCCGGCCGGCAGGGCGGCTACGGCAATTATGTGCGGCTGAACCATGGCAATGGGCTCGGCACCGGCTATGGGCATATGAGCCGCATCGCGGTGCGGTCGGGCCAGCGCGTCGCGCGCGGCCAGGTGATCGGCTATATCGGTTCGACCGGCCTCTCGACCGGCCCGCACCTTCATTACGAGCTTTATCGCAACGGCCATGCGGTGAACCCGTCATCGGTCACATTCGTCACCAAGGCGCAACTGGAGGGCAAGGAACTTGCCGACTTCCGGGCGCGCATTCGTCAGATGACTTCGGTGACGCCGGGGGCGGCGCTGGCCCCGATCGCGCCGAAGCAGGTGGAAACGCCGATGCTGGGTTCGCTCGCCGACGTTGCGGCAAAGCGCGCCGAAGGCGGGAACTGACCGCCTGTCTTTCGCGGGTGGGCCCGGCGGCCCGGCCCTATCGCCATTATCCATTTGCCCGGCGGCGATGCGCGGCTATGCACGCGGCATGACCCGAGCCGCTTTTCCCGACCTGCGCCTGCGCCGCACCCGCCGAACAGGATGGAGCCGCGCGATGGTGCGCGAAACCCATTTGTCACCCGCCAATCTGATCTGGCCGCTGTTCGTCTGCGCCGGATCGAACGCGGAGGAACCGGTCGCCAGTCTGCCCGACGTGTCGCGCTGGTCGGTCGACCTGCTGGTGGAGCGCGCCCGCGAAGCGGCCGATGCCGGCATCCCGTGCCTTGCCCTCTTTCCCTATACCGAGGCGGATCGGCGCAGTGACGATGGGCGCGAGTCGCTCAATCCCGACAATCTGATGTGCCGCGCGACGGCAGCGATCAAGGATGCGCTGGGTGACGCCATCGGCGTGCTGACCGATGTGGCGCTCGATCCTTATACCAGCCACGGACAGGACGGGCTGCTCAGCAATGCCGGCTATGTGCTCAACGACGAAACGGTCGCGGTGCTGGTCGGACAGGCGCTGAACCAGGCACGCGCGGGCGCCGATATCATCGCCCCGTCGGACATGATGGACGGCCGCATCGGGGCGATCCGCCGTGCGCTGGAGGCCGAAGGGTTCGGCCATGTCCAGATCATGAGCTATGCCGCCAAATATGCTTCGGCCTTCTATGGCCCGTTTCGCGATGCGGTGGGTTCGCGTGGGCTGCTCAAGGGCGACAAGAAAAGCTATCAGATGGACCCGGCGAACGCCGAAGAGGCGCTGCGCGAGGTCGAACAGGATCTGGCCGAAGGCGCCGACAGCGTGATGGTGAAGCCGGGGCTGCCCTATCTCGACATCGTGCGCGCGGTGAAGGATCGGTTTGCGGTTCCCGTCTATGCCTATCAGGTGTCTGGCGAATATGCGATGATCGAGGCCGCGGCCGCGGCCGGGGCGGGCGACCGCGACGCGCTGGTCCTCGAAACATTGCTCGGCTTCCGCCGCGCCGGGGCGTCGGGGGTGCTGACCTATCACGCCCTGCACGCCGCGAGGTTGCTTGGCGCATGATCGAGACCGAGCGGCTGGTGCTGCGATCGTGGCGCGACGACGATGTCGCGACTTTTCAGGCGATCTGCAGCGATCCTGCGGTCATGGCTACGCTCGGGCCGCCACTCGACATGGCGCAGACGGCAGCGCTTATCGATCGCATGCGCGAGATGGAGTGCGGGCATGGCCATTGCTTCTGGGCCGTAGAGCGACGGACAGACGCAAAGCTTATTGGCTGGTGCGGTGTGATCCGCGGCAGCGCCGGGCCGGTCGATGGCAAAGCCGAACTGGGTTGGCGGCTAGCGCGTGACTGCTGGGGAGCGGGATATGCGAGTGAAGCGGCGCGTGGCGCGCGGGACTGGGCCTTTGCCAATCTTCCCGACGACGATATCTGGGCAATTACCTGGCGCGGCAATGCTCGAAGCCGTGCGGTGATGGAGCGGCTCGGTATGCGGCACCGTCCCGAACTCGACTTCAATCATCCCAAAATAATGGCGGACGACCCGCTGCGGCCGCATGTCGCCTATTCGATGACGCGCTCGACGAGTGAAAAAGCATGACCTTATCCACTTCTCCATCGCCGCGGCGCTGGCTTTTCGTGTTGACGATCCTCGTCGGCAGTTTCCTGCTGTTCCTTGTCCAGCCGATGGTCGCGCGCATGGTGCTGCCCAAGCTGGGCGGGGCGCCGGCGGTTTGGAACAGCGCGATGCTGGTCTATCAGGCGCTGTTGCTCGGCGGATACGCCTATGCGCATTGGCTGGGCCGGTTCGCGCTGCGGCGACAGGCGCTGATCCATATCGGGCTGCTGCTTGTCGCGGCGCTATGGCTGCCGATCGGCATCGCGCAGATGGCGCCGCCCACCCCGGGGCAGGAGGCCTTGTGGGTGCCGCTGCTGCTCGTCGCATCGATCGGGCCGGTGTTTCTGGCTGTGTCGGCGCAGGCACCGCTGATCCAGCGCTGGTTTGCGGCCGACCGCGACGCGGGCGATCCCTATTATCTGTACGCCGCATCGAACCTTGGCAGCTTTGCCGGACTGATCAGCTATCCGGCGCTGGTCGAACCCGCGATGCCGCTGGCCGCGCAAAGCTGGGGCTGGACGGCGGGCTATGCCGCGTTGCTGCTGCTCGTCGCGGCCAGCGCGGCCGCGCGGTGGCAAAGCGCTGGCGCCGCCGCACCAGCGGCCCAGGCGTTCGACGAGGCGGGACCGCCCCCGACGTGGCGGCGCATGGTTCATTGGCTGTTGATCGCCGCTGTCCCTTCGGGGTTGATGTTGTCGACGACGACGCACCTCACGACCGATATCGTCGCGATGCCATTGCTTTGGGTATTGCCGCTCGGCCTCTATCTGTTGAGCTTCTCGATCGCCTTTTCGACCTTCACGCGCGTGACGGAGGTGATCACCTTCATCGCGCCGACGATGCTGCTGATGGTCGGCGGACTGGCGCTGCTCAGTTCGGGCGGCGGTTCGATGCTGATCGCAATGACCAGCCTGGTGATGCTGTTTCTGGTCGCGACATCGCTTCACGGCTATCTCCACCACCTCAGGCCCTCGCCGCGCTATCTGACGCTATTCTATCTGATTATGTCGGCAGGCGGCGTGCTCGGCGGGTTGTTCGCCGCGCTGGTCGCCCCGCTGGTCTTCGACTGGGTGTATGAGCATCCGCTGCTCGTGCTTGGCGCTGCCGCATTGCTGCCGCTGCCGGTTCTGTTCCCATGGGACAAGTGGCTGGCCTTGTCGCCCGCCGGCGTCCGCGGAACATTGGCGGCATTGCTGGCGATCGCTGCCTTTGCCTGTTGGCACATGGTCACCGACTGGACCGGCGGTTTTGCCGGGTCCTTCCTGATCTGGGCGGCCGTCCTTGCGGGTGTGGGGTTGTTGGTCATCGGATGGCGCTGGGCCTATGTCGCTGTTCTGGGGCTGCTCATGCTGGGCATGGGCGGATGGGACACGATGGCCGAAAGCGTCGAAGGTTCGCGGGTCCGCAGCTATTTCGGCATCTATACCGTGACGGACGATCCCTATCGGGGGCAGCGCCGCCTGGCGCATGGGACGACCTTGCACGGGCTGCAACGGACCGAGGCTGGGCGCGAGCGGGAACCGACCACCTATTACGGGCACCAGTCCGGGGTCGGCCTGGCGCTTGGCAAGGCCGAGGCGCTGGCCGGTCCCAATGCGGCGATCGGCGTTGTGGGGCTCGGTACGGGGACTCTCGCCTGCTATCGCAAGCCGGGGCAGCAATGGACCATTTTTGAGATTGATCCGGTGATGGTCGACATCGCGCGCGATCCGTCCAAGTTTACCTTCCTGTCGCGCTGCGCGGGGACGACCCCCATCGTCATCGGCGATGCCCGGCTCCAGATCGAAAACGGGCCGCCTGCGCGCTTCGATATATTGGTGATCGACGCCTTTTCGTCCGACGCGATCCCGCTGCACCTTCTGACGCGCGAGGCGATCGGCATCTATACACGCGCGCTGAAACCCGACGGCCTCCTGCTCATCCATATTTCGAACCGCTTTTTCGGGCTCGAACCGGTGCTCGATGCCGAGGCGAAGGCGCGGGGCTTTGCCGCGGCGATCCGACATGATCCCGGAAGCGAGGGCGGCGACCGCGCCAATCTGACCGCGTCCAGCTGGGTTGCCTTTGCCCCGACACCGCAACGGCTCGCGCAATTGACGGGCCCCCTTGTGTCGAGCGAAGATCGCCAGAAGGACGGAAATTGGGTAGCGCTGGCGGGACGGAAGGGTTTCGAGCGCTGGACCGACGATTATGCGTCGACCCTGCCGATCCTGCTGTGGGACAATATTATCGGGAAGAACGAATGACCTATCAGGACGTCAGCATCATCAGCGTGAATGGCAAGACGCCGCAGATCGACCCCAGCGCCTTTATCGCGCCGGGATGCCGGATCATCGGCGACGTCGTCATCGGGCCCGATGTCAGCATCTGGTACAATTGCGTGCTGCGCGCCGATGTCAGCCACATTCGCGTCGGCGCCCGTTCGAACATCCAGGATGGCAGCGTACTGCACTGCGACGGGCCGATGCCGCACCGCCCGGAAGGCTTTCCGACGATCATCGGCGAAGATGTGCTGATCGGGCATCTGGCGATGGTCCATGGCTGCACGCTCGCCGACCGGGCTTTCGTCGGGCTGAAGGCGACGATCATGAACGGGTGCCGTATCGGCAGCGACGCAATGCTCGCGGCGGGGGCGTTGCTGACCGAGAACAAGGAAATTCCGGACCGCGAGCTATGGGCCGGTGCTCCCGCGCGGCGGGTGCGGGCGATCGACGATGCCCAGGCGGCGGGCATGCAGATGGGCGTTGCCCATTATGTGATGAACGGCCGGATGCACAAGGCCGCGATCGAAGGATAGGGGCCCCTCCCGGCCCGGCTGGGGCGGAAGGGGCTCGACCCGGACTATCCGTTGTTGGCGTTCACCATCGTATAGAGCAGCGGGATCGACAGCAGCGTGTTGGTCCGTGAAAAGATCATCGCGGTGCGTGCCGAAGCCGCCTTGGTGGCATCGTCGGCCTCGACGATACCCAGCGCCTTTTTCTGGTTCGGCCAGATCACGAACCAGACGTTGAAGGCCATGACCAGGCCCAGCCACATGCCGATCCCGATCAGTTTGTAGGGGTCCTGCAGCGTCAGGGCGGGGATCGCATATTTGGCGTGAAAGGCGATGCCGAGCCCGAACAGCACGGTCGCCGCGGCGGCCCAGCGGAACCAGAACAGCGCGGCAGGGGCGATATGCTTGCCGACGGCGGGTTTCAGTTCGGCCGGAATCTTCGGCATGGTCGGAATCTGGACGAAGTTGAAATAATAGAGCAGGCCGATCCACAAAATGCCGAAAAATGTGTGGAGCCAACGCATGATGGCGTTGCCTGCGGCGATGCCATCCTCGAAATTCTGGCCGTTGAAGCACAGCATGACGACGATTGTCAGCACCAGCCCGGCGCCGAGAACGGCATGCAGATTCTCGAAAAACTTGCCCATGTTGCTCCCCTCTCCCTGTCCGGCAGGCGCGTTATTCGCGGCGCCGGTGCGCTGATATGCCAGCGCAGGCGCGGGGGCTCAAGCTTGCTTGTCGGCGCCGTCGTCGGAAAGCGAGAGGCCGTTTTTCAGCATCACCGGCAATTGGGTGAGGGTGAACAGGAAAGACAGGGCGGTAATGCCCCAGACCTTGACCGTCAGCCACGTGTCGAAACTGAACTGTCCGCGCTGGATCAGGACGTACATGATGTGATTGGCAATGCCGAGTGCGGCAAAAAACAGGCCCCAATTGCGCGAAAGCAGCATCCAGCCTCGCTCGGAAATGCCGTCGAGCGCCGATTGCAGCAGATATTTCAGCATCGGTCGGCCCGTGGCCCATCCGCCAAGCAACAGTACGGCAAAGGCGGCATAGATGATCGTCGGCTTCATCACGATAAAGCGTTCGTCGTGGAACCAGACGGTCAGGGCGCCGAAACCGACGACCAATATGCCCGACAGCCAGAGCATCGGCGAGATTTTGCCGAGCTTCCATTTCGACACCGCCATGGCGACGACGATCGCGGCCATGAAGGCCAGCGTGCCCTTGATCGCCGCGGTGGTTGCCGCAAAGGCGCCCTCGCCGCCCGAGCTGAATTTATAAACCAGGAAAAAGATGAGCAGCGGACCGAAATCGATCGCGAAGTTCAACCCGCCATGCTTGGCGGCGGGCGGGGCGGGGACGGGTTCGGGTCCGCTCGGCGGAATGTCTGGGGCAGTCATCGGATATTCCCGGCAATGATGGCGGCGATTTCATCGGGGTCGAAGGGACGCAGATCGCCCATCGTTTCGCCGATTCCGATCGCGTGGATGGGAAGGCCGTGGCGTTCGGCCGCCGCGACGAGAACGCCGCCGCGCGCGGTGCCGTCGAGCTTGGTCATGACCAGGCCGGTCACGCCCGCGACCTCGCGAAATACGTCGATCTGCGACAGGGCATTCTGCCCGGTGGTCGCGTCGAGGACCAGCACGACATCGTGCGGCGCGGCGGGGTTCAGGCGGCCGAGCACGCGCTTGATCTTGGCAAGCTCGTCCATCAGCTCGCGCTTGTTCTGAAGCCGCCCGGCGGTGTCGACGATCAGCACGTCGATGCCCGTCGCGGTGGCCTGCTTGACGGCGTCGAAGACGATGCCGGCCGCATCGCCTCCCTCCGGGCCGGTCATGATGGGAACGCCCAGCCGTTCGGCCCAGACCTTCAGCTGTCCGATCGCGGCGGCCCGGAACGTGTCGCCGGCGACCAGCATCACGCCATAATCCTGTTCCTGGAACAGGTGCGCCAGCTTGGCGATGGTCGTCGTCTTGCCCGACCCGTTGACCCCGATCACCAGAATGACCTGCGGGCGGGGAAAGGCGTCGATGTCCAGTGGTTCGGCGACCGGGCGCAGCACCGCGGCGATTTCTTCCGCAACGATCTTGCGCAGTTCCTCGGTGCCGTTCGCGGCGACGTCGCGGCGTTCGGCCAGCCGGTCGCGGATGCGCGCTGCCATCGCCGGGCCCAGGTCGGCGGTGATCAGCGCTTCCTCGATCCGGTCGAGGTCGTCATCGTCGAGCCGCGCCTTTCCGGTCAGCCCGGACAGGTTTTCGCCCAGCCGTTCGGACGTGCGCCGAAGGCCGCCGAGCAGCCTTTCGCTCCAGCTCGTCCCGCTCATGCCGCCATTTCCCGTTCCACTGCGACATGCAGGCGATCGCCCTCGCGCGCGCCGATCCGTACCGGAATGATCTGGCCCGGCGCGGCGGGCGTGCCGAGCGTCAGCGCCGCGAAATTTTCGGCATGGCCGCTCACGCCATCGCGTTCGACCAGCATTGCCGTGCGCTGTCCGCGCTGTGCGTCCAGCCAGCTGTGGCGGCGGCGGGCATTCGCGTCGCGCAGCCGCGCTGCGCGTTCGCGGGCGACCGTGCGTCCGACCTGCGGCATGCGTGCGGCGGGCGTCCCGGCGCGCGGGCTATAGGGAAAGATATGGCCAAAGACGATATCGCAATCGTCGATCAGGGCCAGGCTGCCTGCAAACATGTCGTCATCCTCGGTGGGAAATCCCGCGATCAGGTCGGCACCGATCGCAATTTCTGCGCGCGCTGTCTTCAGCCGTTCGACCAGCCGGACGGCGTCCGCGCGGCGGTGTCGGCGCTTCATGCGCGTCAATATCATGTCATGGCCCGCCTGCAGCGACAGGTGGACGTGCGGCATGATGCGCCGCTCGCCGGTGATCAGCGCGAACAGCGCATCGTCGATCCGGTCGGGATCGAGCGAGGAAAGGCGAAGGCGCGCCAGGCCGGAAAGGCGCAGCAGCGCCTCGACCAGCGCTGCGAGCGTCGGACCGTTGTCGTCGCCATAGCTTGCAAGGTCCACCCCGGTCAGGACAATCTCGCGCTGGCCGCGATCGATGGCGGTGCGCGCCGCCTCGACCACCGCGTCGATACTGGCCGAACGGGCACCGCCGCGCGCCATCACCGTCGCGCAAAAGGTGCAGCTGTGCGAACAGCCGGTCTGGACGCCCAGAAAGGCGCGCGCATGATCGGCGCCCGAAAGGGCCGGGGAATAGGGGGAGGGGACAAGGGGCGCGCCCGTTTCGGGGGGGGCGTCATCGGCGCGATAGCTCGCCGCCAGTCCTTTTTCGTCGTTGCGCACCACCCGCGCGCCCATCGCGGTAAAGCGTTCGGGCTCCAGTTCGGCCGCGCACCCCGTCACGATCACGTCGGCATCGCCGCGTTCGCGCAGCGCGCGGCGTACGGCCTGGCGAGCCTGGCGCACCGCTTCGTCGGTCACGGCGCAGCTGTTGAAGATGATGGCGCCGTCGGCACCGGCCGCCGACGCGGCGCTGCGCACGGCTTCGCCCTCGGCGATATTCAGCCGGCATCCGAAGTTGACGACCTCGACGCGCGGGTCGCGGCTCATCCGAAGCGGGTCCAGTCGGTTTCGCCATCAAAAACCCGCGTTGCCGCACCGCTCATCACGATGGGTTCGCCATCGGCCCAGCGAATGACAAGGTCGCCGCCGGGCAGCGATATGGTCACGGGCGACCGCACCAGTCCGGCGCGGATCGCGGCTACCGCCGTCGCGCATGCGCCCGTGCCGCACGCCTGGGTCAGGCCGACGCCGCGTTCCCATACGCGCAGTTGCAGGCGGTCGGGGCCGTCGAGGCTGGCGACATTGACGTTGACGCGCTCGGGGAACAGCGGATCGGTTTCGATCCGCGGCCCGAGTTCGGCGAGCGGCACCGCGTCGGCCTCGGGGACAAGGAAGATGATGTGCGGATTGCCGACATTCACCGCGGCCCCATGCTCCAGCTCGTCCCAGGCGACGGGCATGTCGCGTGTGTCCATCGGCATGGCGAGCGGGATATGTTCCCAATCGAATCGGGGTTCGCCCAGCATCACTTCGGCGCCGCCGTCGGCGGGGGTGACGCGCAGCATTCCGCCCAGCGTTTCGATTACCGCCGGTTTGCCGAGCAGGGTGGCGACGCAGCGCGTGGCATTGCCGCAGGCCTCGACCTCGCTGCCGTCGGCGTTGAAGATGCGCATTCGCACATCGGCCTTGGTCGAAGGTTCCAGCAGGATCAGTTGGTCGCATCCGATGCCATGGCGCCGGTCGGCGATGGCGTGCGCGCGCGCCGCCGTCATCGCGACCGCGCTTTCGCGCGCGTCGATGACGACGAAATCATTGCCGAGGCCGTGCATCTTGGTGAAGCGATCCGCCATAGCCGCGCATGTAAGAGCGCCGCGCGGCGAAGTCTAGCGGAGCCGCCGGTTTCTTGCTGTTCCGGGGTGGGATGCGCGCGCGGTGAAAAGCGGCGCGGGGTCAGCCGACCTTGCGCAGGGCGGCATCCTCGGCATCCCCGGCGGCGTCCGGTGCGGCGTGCGGGGGCTCCGCCGCGCGCAGCAGCCCGCGCTCGGCGAGCAATTGGGCGGTTTCCCGCGCCGACGCCGCGCGACCAAAATGCCAGCCCTGCCCCTTGGCGCAGCCGAGGCGGGTCAGTTCGATCGCCGTCGCTTCATCCTCGACGCCTTCGGCGGTGATCGGCATGGCCAGGCTTTCGCCCAGCCGTACGATCGCGACGACGATCGCCTGCGCGTCGGCGCTGTCGCGCAGAGCCGAAACGAAGCTGCGGTCGATCTTGATCCGGTCGAACGGCAAAGCGCGCAGGTGCGACAGCGAGCTATATCCGGTGCCGAAATCATCGAGGCTGAGCGACACGCCCTGATTCTTCAGGCTGGTGACGATCGAACGGACCAGCGGCAGATTCTCGAAAAGCGAGCTTTCGGTGATCTCGACCTCCAGCTGGCTGGCGGGAAAGCCGGTTTCGACGAGCAGCTTGGTCAGCTTCTGGCTGAACCACGGATCCTTCAACTGGTGCGGAGAGATGTTCACCGCCAGCATGATCGACGGATCCCAGCTTTTGGCGACCTCCATCGCCTGGCCGATGACCAGCAACGACAATTCGCCGATCAATCCGCTTTCCTCGGCGACGGGAATGAAGCGTTCCGGCGGGATCATGCCATATTCGGGCGATTCCCAGCGCATCAGCATTTCGAACCCGACGATGCGGCCGCTGGCGATATCGACCTGCGGTTCGAAATGCGGGGAAAATTCGCCGCGCGGCATACCGCTGCGAATCCCGGTTTCGATCTGGTTGCGGACCTGCACGGCCATTTCCATCCCGGCCTCGAACCAGCAACTGCGGTTCCGTCCCTCGGCCTTGCAATGATACATGGCGATGTCGGCCTGGCGGACCAGCGTTTCCATCGTCGCGCTGTCATCGTCGGCCAGCGCGATGCCCAGCGATGCGCCGACGCGAATCTGGTGCGCGTCGTGCGGCACCGAATCCTCCAGCGCGGAAACGAGCTGGTTCGCGAGCGCTTCGATTTCGGGACGCGCGGCGGGTTCAAAGGGCAGAAGGGCGACAAACTCGTCGCCGCCAAGCCGGGCGAGCGTGGCGCTGGGCGGCAGGATGTTCGATATGCGTTCGGCGGCAACTTGCAGAACGCGGTCGCCCGCGGCGTGACCATGAATGTCGTTGACGGTCTTGAAATGGTCGAGGTCGAGCAGGAACAGCGCGATCTTGCGGCCCAGCGCGGCGGCTTCGCCGATCAGCGTCTGCCCCCTGGCCATCAGTGCGCGGCGGTTCAGAAATCCGGTCAAGGGGTCGGTGTCGGCCAGATAGCGGGCGCGTTGTTCGGCCTCGGTGCGTTCCTTGATTTCCCGGTTCAGGTCGTCATAACGGCGCCAGCCGAACAGGATCAGCGCGATGTTGAGGATCAGCGCGACGGTCAGCACCCGGTCGGGGCTGCCGCCCAGCCCGATCAGCGCGCGGATGATCGCCTGCATCATGTTGCTGCCGTTGCCGACGAACAGCAGGATGGCGGCGACGACAACGCCGCCGGTGATCAAATCCCGCCTTGCGCTTTCGCTCCGGTCATATCGTTTCGACTCGTCGCCGGTCGATATCATTCGCTAACCCCCCGCTAGTAAAGCGGTTATGGGCGGAAAGCCGTGAAATTTGGGTTAAGTCGGGAATCGCCGGAATTTGCCGGTCCCTGGCCGGCCCCTTCCACGCCCCTTGCCATTTGCGCGACTTTTGCGTAAGGGGCGCTCCGTCCGGCCGCATGGCGTGGCGGGGCATATCGACATCCGCGACGGAAATTCTGTCCACGGATAGCCGCTGGTTGGCGAGGTTTCGCTCACCGGCGTCTTTTGCGTTGCGGATTGCGAGAAAGGATTTGAAGGCGCCATGTTCGACAGTCTGAGCCAACGGCTGGGCGATGTTTTCGGAAAGCTCCGCGGTCGCGGTGCGCTGACCGAGGCCGACGTGCGCGCCGCGATGCGCGAGGTTCGCATCGCACTGCTCGAGGCCGATGTCGCGCTTCCCGTGGTGCGCAGCTTCGTCGATCAGGTCACCGAACTGGCGATCGGCCAGAATGTCCTGCGTTCAGTCACGCCGGGGCAGCAGGTGGTCAAGATCGTCAGCGATGCGCTGACCGAAATGCTCGGCGCCGAAGCGGCGGAGCTTGACCTCGGCGTCACGCCGCCCGCGGTCATCATGATGGTCGGCCTTCAGGGGTCGGGTAAGACGACGACGACCGCGAAGATCGCAAAGCGGCTGAAGGACAGGGAACGCAAAAAGGTGCTGATGGCGTCGCTCGACGTCAACCGCCCGGCTGCGCAGGAACAGCTTGCCGTCCTCGGCAATCAGATCGACGTCGCGACCCTTCCGATCATCGCGGGTCAGCAGCCGGTCGAAATCGCCCAGCGCGCGTTGCAGGCGGCAAAGCTTCAGGGCTTTGACGTGCTGATGCTCGACACCGCGGGCCGCCTCCACGTCGATCAACAGCTGATGGACGAGATGCAGGCGGTGTCGCGTACGGCGAACCCCGCCGAAACGCTGCTCGTCGTCGACAGTCTGACCGGTCAGGACGCGGTTCAGGTCGCGCAGCGGTTCACCGACCAGGTGCCGCTGACCGGCGTGGTGCTGACCCGTATGGACGGCGATGCGCGCGGCGGTGCCGCGCTGTCGATGCGCGCCGTCACGGGCAAACCGATCAAATTCGCGGGCACCGGTGAAAAGCTCGACGGGCTCGAGGCCTTTCACCCGGCACGCATTGCCAATCGTATCCTCGGCATGGGCGACGTCGTCAGCCTTGTCGAACGCGCCGCCGAAACCATCCAGGCCGAAGAGGCCGAGGCGATGGCGAAGAAGATGGCGAAGGGGCAGTTCGACCTCGACGATCTTCGCACCCAGCTCAACCAGATGCGTCGCATGGGCGGCATCGGGGCGCTCGCCGGGATGATCCCCGGGCTCAAAAAAGCTCAGGCGGCGATGGCGACCGGCGGCGTCGACGACAAGACGCTGATCCATATGGACGCGATCATGGGGTCGATGACCCCCAAGGAACGCGCCAACCCCGCGCTGATCAACGCCAAGCGCAAGATCCGCATCGCCAACGGGTCGGGAACCACGGTGCAACAGGTGAACAAGGTGCTGAAGATGCACCAGGAAATGTCCACCGCGATGAAGAAGATCCGCAAGATGGGCGGGCTCAAGGGGCTCGGCGCGCTGCTCGGGCGCGGCGGGGGTATCCCCGGCATGGGCGGTCTTGGCGGCGGCGGGGGCCTGGGCGGACTGCCCGGCCTCGGTGGTGGGGCGATCCCGCCCGACCTTGCCAACCTGATGAATAAAAAGAAGTAGTTTCGGAAAACCAAGTTAGACGTAAAAGGACAATATCATGGCTACCTCCATTCGCCTGTCGCGCGGCGGTTCGAAAAAGCGCCCCTATTACAAGATCGTCGTCGCCGATTCGCGCAGCCCGCGCGACGGCCGCTTCATCGAACGCATCGGCAGCTACAATCCGCTGCTCGGCAAGGACAATCCCGAGCGCGTGAAGATCGACGCCGAGCGTGCGAAGCACTGGATCTCGGTGGGCGCGCAGCCGACCGACCGCGTTGCTCGCTTCCTCGACGTCGCGGGCGTCAAGGAACGTGCCGCTCGCAACAACCCGAAGAAGGCCGAACCGGGCGAAAAGGCCAAGGAACGCGCCGAGGAAAAGGCCGCGAAGATCGCTGAAGCCGAAGAAGCCGCGAAGGAAGCCGCCGAGGCTGCCGCCGCTGCTGCTGCCGCGCCCGCGGAAGAAGCCGTCGCCGAAGCGGTGGCCGACGAAGTTCCCGCCGACGCGACTGCCGCAGATGCGGCGGCGATCGCTGAGGAAATCGCCGAAGGCGGCCCGGTGGCCGACGCTGGCGAAGAAAAGGCCGAAGGTTAAGCCTTTGGCGAACGCCGATCGTCCCGTTACCCTCGCCGCCATTGCCGGCGCGCATGGGGTGCGGGGCGAGGTGCGTTTGAAATTGTTCGGCGAAGGCGCGCAGGCTTTGCGCGCCTTTTCCGTTTTTGACGCGGGCGCGCGAAAGCTGACCCTGCAATCGGTGCGTCCCGTCAATCAGGGGGCGGTGGCCAGTTTTGCCGAAATCACCGATCGCGGCGCGGCAGAGGCGCTGCGCGGCACCCTGCTTACCGTCCCGCGTTCGGCGCTGCCGCCGCTCGGGGAGGGTGAATATTATCACCACGACCTGATCGGCCTGCCGTGCGTTTCGACGGCTGGCGCCGCGATCGGCCATGTTGCCGGGGTCGAGAATTTTGGCGCTGGCGACATTCTGGAAATCGAGAAGCCGGATGGCAAGCGCTTCATGGTGCCGATGAATGCACAGGCGGTTCCGGCATGGGACGCCGACACCGTGACCGTGAAGGCGGATTTTGTCGAATAGGATCGGCGTTCGCGTTTTTCTTCCCCTGTCCCGGGCCTGCTCGATCCCGGTTCCGGCATCTTCCTGTTCCGTCTTGCGAAGCGCCGCGAAGACGCCATAGTCGGCGCATGCGCATCGTCCACGCCCCGCTCGCCCTTGCCGCCGCCCTGCTCGCGGTCTCGCCGGTCCAGGCCAAGCCCGCCGACCCCGACGTCGCCAAGCAGATATTGAAAGACAGCATCGCGATCCCGACCGTTGCCGGACGCGGCAAGGTGCCCGAACTTGCGGCCTATTATGCCGGGGTTCTCAAGGCTGCTGGCTTTGCCGACGCGGATATCCGCATCACCCCGATGGGCGAGACCGCGACCTTCGCCGCGACGCTGAAGGGGCGGGGCGAGGGCAAGCCGATCCTTATGCTGGGCCATATGGATGTGGTCGAGGCGGATGCGAAGGACTGGACGCGCGACCCGTTCGTCCCGGTCGAAGAGGGCGGCTATATTTTCGGTCGTGGTTCGGAAGATAACAAGTTCGACATTGCGATGATGGTCGCGACCTTCGCGCAACTGAAGAAGGACGGGTTCCGGCCGCAACGGACGATCATCCTCCTTTTGTCGGGCGATGAAGAAACCTCGATGGCGACGACCAAGGCGCTGGCGGCCGAGTATCGCGGGGCCGAACTCGCGCTCAACGGCGATGGCGGCGGCGGCCTGATCGGCGAGGATGGAAAGCCCAAATATTACGGGCTCCAGGCCGGCGAGAAAACCTATGCCGACTATCTTCTCGAAGTCACCAACCCCGGCGGGCACAGCTCGCGCCCGTCCGACACGAACGCGATTGTCCAGCTGTCGAATGCGCTCGCGCGCGTGGGGCGCTATCGTTTCGCGCCGCAGCAGAATGAACTGACGAAAGTGGGGATGCCGATCGTTGCCGATCAGGTCGGCGGCGCGATGGGGGATGCGCTGCGCGCCTTCGCCGCCAACCCCGCCGACGCCGGTGCCATTGCGGCGATCCGGGCCGAACCCGAATATGTCGGACAGATCGGCACCACCTGCGTTCCCACGCTGGTCAAGGGCGGCCACGCCGAAAATGCGCTGCCGCAACGCGCGACGGCGAACATCAATTGCCGCATCTTTCCCGGGGTCGGGATCGATACCGTCAAGGCCGAGCTTGAACGGGTCATCGCCGATCCGGCGATCAAGGTGACGGTAATCGACGATCCGACGGCCAGCGACGCATCGCCGCTTCGGGGCGATGTGATGGCTGCGGTGACAAAGGCGGTTCATGCGCGCTTCCCCCGGCTGCCGATCATTCCGTCGATGAGCGCGGGCGCGACCGACAGCCTGCATTTTCGTGCCCAGGGGGTGCCGAGCTATGGCGTCGCGGGCCTGTTTTCCAAGGCCAGCGACAGCTTTGCCCATGGCCTCAACGAACGGGTGCCGGTCGATGCCATCCCCGGTGCGCTCGCGCATTGGGACAGCCTGCTGCGCGACCTTTCGAAATAAAGCCTGCGGCCGGGACGGCGCGCGCTTATAACAGCGCGGCCACCGCCTGTTCGACCATGCTGGCCGCGGCGGCAGCGCCAAAGCTCGTCGCGTCGAGCGACAGTTCAAGCCACAGCCCGTCGACCATCGCGGTCAACATCACCGCCAGCCGCTCGGCCCGGTCGGGGTCCGCCCCGCATCCATGCAACAGGTCGGCCAGCCGGGCGCGATAGCCCGCATAGCTTTCGGCGTGGATCGCCGCCATGCGCGCGTCGCTACGCGCCAGTGCCCAAAAGGCGGTCCAGGCACCGAGCAGTTCGGGGTCGGTGACGGGGGCGCGGAAACTGGCGGTCAGATAGGCATTCAGGCGGACGCGCGGATCGGCGCCTGCCCCTTCCACCGCTGCCGCGAATATCGCGTCTATCCGGTCGCTCGTCGCGCGATAGGTCGCCGCGATCAGATCGTCGATGCCTTCGAAATAGTGCCGCAGCAATCCCGGCGACACCCCGGCGCGCGCACAGATCGCGCGGACGTTGGTGCCCGCCAGCCCATGCGCGGCGAGGCACGCCGCGGTCGCCTCGATCAGCGCGGCGCGGCGGGCATCGGCGCTTTCGCGCGTAAAGGCTTGGCGAGCGGCTGTCATGTTGTTATACGATCGTATAACAAGGAGCGAGATATGGCAACCGCAGCCCTTTCCGATTCGCATCGCGATCCGCTCGACGGCTGGTCGCTCCCGGCCTGGACCTACAGCGACCCCGATTTTTACGCGGCCGAGGTCGCCCGCATCTTTCGCCCCAGCTGGCAGGTCGTCTGCCACGACAGCGACATTGCGAACCCCGGCGACTGGCACAGCATCGATTATGTCGGCGAAAGCGTCATTCTGGTGCGTGGCGGCGACGGGGCCGTGCGGGCCTTCACCAATGTCTGTCGCCACCGCGGTTCGCGTCTGGTCGATGGGGCGGCGGGCTGCGCGAAAAAGCTCGTCTGCCCCTATCATGCGTGGACCTATGAACTCGACGGCCGGCTGTCGGGCGTCCCCGATTCGGCAAGCTATCCGACCCTCGACAAGGGGCGCGCCGGGCTTGTGCCGGTCGAGGCCGAAAATTGGCGCGGTTTCTGGTTCGTGCGACTGGACGATGATGGCGGCCCGTCGGTCGCGGCGATGATGGCGCCCTATGAAGCGATGATCGAACCCTATCGTTTCGAACAGCTCGGCGCGCTCGGCCGCGTCACGCTGCGCCCCCGCGATGTGAACTGGAAAAATGTCGGCGACAATTATTCGGACGGCCTGCACATTCCCGTCGCCCATCCCGGGCTCACCCGCCTGTTCGGAAAAAGCTATGGCGTCGAGGCGCAGGACCGGGTCGACCGCATGTGGGGCGATCTGGCCGACCGGCCGTCGGCGAACTGGTCCGAACGCCTGTACCAGCGCCTCTTGCCACCGGTTCCGCATCTGCCCGCCGATCGCCAGCGCCACTGGCTCTATTTCAAGCTGTGGCCGAATGTCGCTTTCGACATCTATCCCGATCAGGTCGATTTCATGCAGTGGCTGCCGACCGGCCCGACCAGCTGTCTGATCCGTGAAATCTCCTATGTCCTGCCCGATGCGCGGCGCGAGATGCGGGCGGCGCGCTATCTCAACTGGCGCATCAACCGCCAGGTCAATGCAGAGGATACCGCGCTGATCAACCGGGTGCAGCAGGGGATGCAGTCGCAAAGCTTTTCGATGGGGCCGCTCTCCGACAAGGAGGTCTGCCTCAAGCATTTCTGTGCCCGGATGCGCGCGATCATCCCCGAAGCACGGATGGAGAACGCCCCCGGGGCGGGATGGAGCCGATAATGACAAAAAACTATGACGCGCTGATCATCGGGGCCGGTCACAACGGGCTTGTCTGCGCCTTTTATCTCGCGCGTGCGGGGCTGAAGGTGCGGATTGTCGAGGCGCGCGATGTCGTCGGCGGCGCCGCCGTGACCGAGGAATTTGCGCCGGGTTTCCGCAACTCGGTCGCCAGCTACACGGTCAGTCTGCTCCAGCCCAAGGTCATCGCCGACATGCGGCTTGCCGACCATGGCTATCGCGTGATCGAACGGCCGATCAGCAATTTCCTGCCGCAGACGGATGGCGGCTATCTCAAGCTTGGTGGCGGGCTGGAACGGACCCAGGCCGAATTCCGGCGGTTCAGCGCCCACGACGCCGACGTGCTGCCCGCCTATTATGACGCGCTCGAAAATGTTGCCGAACTGCTCCGCGACCTCGCGCTGAAGGCGCCGCCCAATGTCGGCGACGGGCTGCGCACCCTGCTCGACGGCGCGCGGCAGGGGCGGCGTTTTGCGGGGCTCAGCCTCGAACAACAGCGTGACGTGCTCGACCTCTTCACCAAATCGGCGCGCACCATGCTCGATGGCTGGTTCGAAAGCGAGGCGGTCAAGGCGGCGTTCGGTTTCGACGCGGTGGTCGGCAACTATGCCTCGCCCGACACGCCGGGCAGCGCCTATGTCCTCCTCCACCATGTGTTCGGCGAGGTGAATGGAAAAAAGGGCGCCTGGGGGCACAGCGTCGGCGGCATGGGCCGGATCACCGAGATCATGGCCAAGGTGTGCCGCGACGCCGGGGTCGAGATCAGCCTCGAAAGCCCGGTCGCCAGGGTGCTGGTCGATGGCGGCAAGGCGGTCGGGGTGAAGCTGGTGGGCGGAGAGGAAATCGCCGCCGCGCGCGTGATCGCCAATGTCGGGCCCAAGCTGCTTTACGAGCGGATGATGGACGCGAGCGATCTGCCGGGTGATTTCGAGCGCCGGATCAAGGGGTTCAAGGCCGGCAGCGGCACCTTCCGGATGAATGTCGCGCTGAGCGAGCTTCCCCGCTTCACCTGCCTTCCCGAACCCGGCGAGCATCATCAGTCGGGGATCATCATCGCCCCGACGCTCGACTATATGGACCGTGCCTTCCTCGACGCGAAACGTGACGGCTGGTCAAAGGAGCCGATCGTCGAAATGCTCATCCCCTCGACCGTCGATGACAGCCTCGCGCCCGCGGGCTGTCATGTCGCCAGCCTTTTCTGCCAGCAGTTCGCGCCCGAACTGCCCGATGGCCGGGACTGGGACGATGAGGAGGAAGCGGCGGCCGACACGATCATCGATACGGTGGAAAAATATGCTCCCGGCTTTCGCGCCAGCATCGTCGGCAGCACGCGCCTCAGCCCCAAGGGGCTCGAGCGCAAGTTCGGCCTTGTCGGCGGCGACATCATGCACGGCAATATGAGCGTCGACCAGCTGTGGGCGGCGCGCCCGGTGCTCGGGAACGGCGGCTATCGCGGGCCGGTGAAGGGGCTTTACATGTGCGGTGCCGGAACCCATCCCGGCGGCGGCGTCACCGGGGCGCCGGGGCACAATGCGGCGGCGGTCATCCTGCGTGACCGCGGCCTATTCGCCCCCCGCTGGCGCTGAGCGGGGCGCGGCCATCCGCGTCCAGACATAAAGGGGAAGCCCCGCGGCCATCAGTACCAGGCTGAGCGCGCTGACCCCCAGCCCGGCGCCCCACAAGGTCCACAGCGCATAGGATAGACCGATCAGCGCGACCGGAACCGCGACCCGCAGCCGCAGCGCGGCCGCGGCGCAGGCGAGGTAGAGCCACAAGGTCACCGACGTCGACAGCACCGCCATGAAGGTGAACATCTCGCTCGTCGACTTGTTGTTGTTGAGGATGACGCAGCCGGTGGCGATGACGCTGGACAGCAGCAGCGCCGCCGCCGGGGTGCCGTGGCGGTTTTCGCGCGCGACCCAGGCGGGAAGCAGCCCCTGGCGGGCGAGCGTGGCGGGCAGTTCGGCCTGGATCAGCGTCCAGCCGTTGAGGGTGCCGAGCGCGCTGATCGCGGCAAAGGCGGCGATGAACAGCGCGGGTTCGTGCGCCCAATAGCGCTCGACGAACAGCGAGAAGGGCGCGTCGGATTTCGCGACATCGGCGGCGGGCAGCATCAGCGCGATCGCCGAACAGACGATCAGGTACAGGATGCCGGTCGCCGCGGTACCGATCATCGTCGCGCGCGGGATCGTCACGGTGGGATTGTGAACCTTGTCGGCGGCGACGCTTGCCGATTCAAAGCCCAGCAGCGCCCACAGCGTCAGGATCGCCGATCCGCCGACCGCCGCCGCCGACAATCCCTCGGCGGGAAAGGGCATGACGGGAACGGGTTCGGCGCGCCCGAAAGCGAGCGGGATCAGGATGACGATGGTGAGCAGCGGCACCAGCTTGATCGCCAGCGTCGCGACCTGAAAACGACCGGCGGCGCGCGCGCCGCGCCAGTTGACCGCCGTGACGATCCAGATCAGCGCGATCGTGGCGATCGCCATATGGCCGTGCAGCATGGGAAAGAAGATGCTGAGAAAGCTGACGCTCGCCACCGCCAGCGTGACATTGGCGGTCCACACCGACACCCAATAGGCCCAGCCGATCATGAAGCTGGGGATGCGGCCAAAGGCGCGTTCGACGAAACCGGTCGGGCCGCTCGCCTCGGGATGGGTGACGGTCAGCCGGGCCAGCACAAAGGCCAGCGCGAGCGCGCCGCCGATCGTCAGCGCCCAGCCCGCAACCGCATTCCATCCGAAGGGGGCAAGGCTGGCGGGGAGCAGAAATACCCCCGATCCGATCATATTGCCCATCACCAGCGCAACGCACATCGAGAGGCCGAGCTTGCCGCCCGGCCTCTTGGTGTCGGTCATCGCATCGGACACCCGGTCAGAAGTCCTTGCTGACCTTGATCCCGATCAGGCGCGGCCGGATGACCGTATCGTAAAAAACGCCGCCGGTATTGCTGACCCCGTCGGGGTCGCCGCACGTCGTCTCCACGCACTGGACACCTGCATTGACCACGCCGTTGCTGTCGAACAAATTGGTCGCGAACAGCTCGGCTTTCCAGCTTTCGCCCTTCACCCCGACACTGATGTCGGCGGTGGTATAGGCGTCGAACATGCCCTTGATGCCGTTTTCCGTGGTGCGCAGGTCGCTGCGGCGCTTGCCGATATGGTTGACCGCGAACTGGACATGGCCGTCCAGCCCGCTGATCGGGAATTCATATCGCGTTACCAGATTGGCCTTGAACTTCGGCGTCACCGGCAGGCTGGTGCCCTTGGGCGCGAGCAGGGCGTTGGCGCGGCCATCACCCCCCGGCAGGCTGCAATCAAAGGCCGGGTTGGCGATGCGGCAGAAATCGCGGCGGATTTCGGCGTCATTATAGCTCATGCCCGCGTTGATCGAAAAGCCGTTCTGGCGATAGCCGAGATCCAGCTCGATCCCCCGAATGCGTGCGATGCCGGCGTTGCGGATTTCGGTCAGCCCGTTAAGCCCTAGGAAGGACAGCTGAATATCCTTCCAATCTTCCTGATAGACGGCGCCGTTGAACCGCACCGGGCCCCAGTTCGTCTTCCACCCCAGCTCATAATTGTCGAGCGTATCGGGGCCATAGGGCGGCAGGGTGCCGCGCCGGTTGATCCCGCCGGGACGGAACCCGCGCGACCAGGTCGCATAGACCATCGCATCGTCGTTGAACTTGTAGGTCAGGTTCAACTTGTGGATGAAATCGGTGTCCTTCGTCCTTTTGTCGAGGTTGGTACAGGGCGATCCCGATACCTGCGCCGGGCCGAAACAGGCGGCCTCGCCGGTGCGGCTGCTATATCCGGCCGAATAGCCGAAAAAGCCGACCAGGCTGTTGTCGAACTTGTAAACGCGCCCGCCACCGGTCAGCGTCAGCTTGTCGGTGATATCGAAGCTCAGTTCGCCGAAGGCGGCATAGTCACGGTCGACGCGCTTCTGCTTGGTCAGCCAGATATTGCTGTCGGTCCCGGTGACGGTGATCGAATCGGCGATGTCGTCGATGATGTAATGCTGCTCGATATTATGCGCCTGGCGTTGCCAGAACACACCGCCGATAAAGCGGATGCGGGCATCGGCGGGCGAGGCGACGCGCGCCTCGAAAAAGCTTTTCTTATAACGGTCGATGCCCTGAATATATTGGTTCGGGTTCACCTGATCGCCGTCATTGTCATAGAAATAGACGGCGTATCCGTAGAGTGAATCATAGAAATAGGCATAGTCCGAATAGTCGCTTTCGACCTTGGTCTTACGGCGCAGATGGCCGCCGGTGACGGTCAGGTCCCAGCTGCCGATCTTGCCCTCGATCGTCAGCGCGGCCTGCAGCCATTTGTCCTTCGAATGCTCGGGATTATATTGCACGGTCTGCAGCTTGCGGGTGACGGCGCTCGATCGTTCCTGTGCAAAGCTGCCGTTGCTTTCCTGGACCTGGCCCATGATCGTCGGGCGCAGCGTCCAGTCGTCGTCAAGCTCGATCCCGAGCGCCAGCCGCGCGCCATAGGTGTCGGCGTCGTTATAGTCCTTCTTTGCCAACCCCGCATTGGTTTGAGTAATGTCGTCGCCCGGCAAGTCGACCAGGTCACCATTGATGTTTTGCTTGATCGGATAAACCCGCGTCCCTGGGATATTGTCGATATATCCCGCATCGTGGCGATACCAGCCGACGAGGCGCAGCGCCGCGCGCTCGCTGAGCGCGGCATTGACGAAGCCTTCGGCGACGCCGCCGAAATCGCCATGCGCCACGCTGTTGACCTCCAGCCCCACCGAACCATAGGTGCCGCTGGTGTCGGGGCGGTTGGTGACGAGCTTGATCGTGCCCGCCATCGAACTCGCGCCATAGAGCGTGCCTTGCGGCCCGGCGAGCGCCTCGACCCGCGCGAGGTCATAGGCATGGATGTCGAGCGCGCCCTGAATCGTCGTCACCGGCATTTCGTCGAGATAGGTTCCGACGGTCGGCAGCGATGCCGAATGGTTGGCGTTTTCGCCCGACGATACGCCGCGGAAATACACCTGGGCAAAACCGGGGCCCGCCGACTGGATCGTTACCGACGGCAGGAATTTGACGACGTCCTGGAATTCCTTGACCTGAAGCTCGTCGAGCCGCTCATTGCCGATGGCGGTGATCGCCAATGCGACGTCCTGCAGATTTTCTTCGCGTTTCGACGCGGTGACGACGATGTCATTGTCGTCATTGCTGCTGCGCTGCGCCTGTTGCTGCGCGAGCGCGGTTCCCGATGTGCACAAGATGGTCGTGGCGAGCAGCAACGCGCCGCCCCTTGCAAACGCTGTCGTCCCATTCCGCATGAGTTTCCCCCTCCATGACGGCTATGGAGCAAAGAATGACGGCCCGTTCGCCGAGCGCAAGTATCGACGTCGCTGTGGGACGTTCGTTGGTCGAAAATTTCGGCACCTGTTGCCCAAAGGCAACGAATTTACCCCGGTTGCGTCAGGCGAAACGCGCGGGAACCTCCGGATAGGCGTCGAGAACGGGACCCAGCGCGTCGCGAAGCGGTCCGATCCAGGCGTCATAGGGGCGCCACTGGTCGACCCCGTCGCGGTTGATCGGGCGGCGGACCTGCTCGCTCGATGCGGTACGCACCGCGCGGTCATTGGCGTGAAAGGCCATGCACGCCGCCTCGAACGGCTGGCCGAGATAGGCAAGCATGGCGCGCACCTCGGTTTCGGGATCGTCCAGCAGGGCTTCGTGGATTACCCGGTGAACCGCGCCCGGCTGCACCGCGTCGATATGCGCCATCAACCGCACATAGTCGCTGTAATAGGCGCCCATCGCCGCGAGGTCATAGCTGAACGCCTGTCCCTTCGCGAAATGCTGGCGGAAATTGGAAAAGCAGCAATCGAGGGGATGGCGCCGCGCGTCGATGATCTTTGCCCGCGGCAGGATCAGGCGGATCAGCGGGACATAGAGCCAGTTGTTGGGCAGCTTGTCGATGTAAAAGGGCTTGGCGGTCTTGCGCTGCACGGCGGTCGCGCGAAGGAAGGTCGCACCCAGTTCGGCAAGCTTTTCGGGGGGCGCTTCGGCCAGCGCCTCGATCCAGCGCCGCCCGTCGGCCTTGGCGGCGCGGCCAAGGCCGAGCGCGATCGCCGGAATGTCGGGCAGTTCCATCGTCCCCTCGATCGCCGAATGGCTGGCGAGAATCTGTTCGATCAGCGTCGATCCTGCGCGCGGCATGCCCAGGATGAAGATCGGGTCGGGCGCGGGGTCGCCCATGCCCGCGCGCGCCGCGAAAAATTCGGCGGTCGAGGTCGCGATCGTCGCGTCGACCATCGCCCGTGTTTCGGCGGGGTCATAGCCGAGCTGTTCGGCGCGGATGGCATTGCCCGCGGCATAGTGGCGAAAGGCGGCGTCGGGTGCGTCGGCGTCGGCATAGGCCTTGCCCAGCGCGAAATGCAGGTGCAGCCGGTCGTCGGCGCGTGCCTCGGCCTCTGCGTCGGAGGCGCCCAGCGCCGCCTCCATCGCCGCGCGGTCGTCGGCATCGAACCGGATCGTCTTTAAGTTGGCAAGGCTCCACCACAATTCGCCAAGACCGGGGTCACAGCGCAGGGCATGGCGATAGGCCGCGATGCTGTCATCCTGGCGACCGACCGTCTTCAAGATGTGGCCATAGCTCATCCACAGCTTGGCATGGTCGGGAAAGCGCTGCGTCAATTCCTCGTACAGCGCCGTCGCCTCGTCATAGCCACCGATGCGGCCGAGCGCGGCGGCATGAAGATTGGCGTGCGCCGGATTGCCCGGATCCTCGGCACGCACCGCGTCGAGCGTCTCGGCGGCGTCGGCGAAACGGTTCTGCTTGTAATAGACGGTGGCGAGGTTGGCGCGCGCCGCGCCAAAGCCCGGCGCCAGCTCGAGCGCGCGGGTCAGCAGCTTTTCGGCGTCGGGATAGCGGCCGATGCGCCCCGCCAGTTCGGCGAGCATGCGGATCGCCGCGACGTCGGTGGCATCCTCCTTCAACCGCGCGCGCAGCGCGGCCTCGGCATCGGGCAGGCGGTTTTCGGCGAGCGCCAGCGCCGCATCGACCATGGCGGGGTCGTGGACTGTCGCCGATACGGCGGCGAGCGATGCCGCCTGCGCCTCGCTTTCGCGTCCCATCGCGCGCAGCGCGTGCGCCGCGATCCGGTGTGCGGCGGCCGATGTCGGCACTGCCTCCAAAATGGCATGGGCCTGGGCCAGCGCCGCGCCGGGCTGATCGCGAAGCAGGTGGCGGGCGTTGGCAATCGCTTGATCGTGCGAGACGGTCGCCATCACCCGCGCGCCTTTCAGCTCTTGGCCCGCGCCTTGGCCACCGCCTGGCGCAGCGTGTCATATCCGACCTGTCCCTGCAGCAACTGGTTGCCGATGACCCAGGTGGGGGTGGCATTGAGCTGCAACTGGGTCGCGATGGCAAGGTTGCTGTCGAGTTCGCGCTGGAAGATTGCTTCGTTCGCGGTCGCATCGGCGGTGCCGTCGGTGACGACGCCTGCGCGTTCGGCTGCCGCCGCAATCGCGCTCTTGTCGAGCGATCCGGCCTGGAACATCGCGTGGTGGAAGGCGTCATATTTGCCCTGCCGCGCGGCGGCGAGCGCCATCAGCGCGGCATCGCGGCTTTGCGGCGCGATGATCGGCAACTCGCGGAACACGACCTTCAACCTTTTGTCCTCGCGGATCAGCCGGTCGACGTCGGGAACGCTGGCGCGGCAAAAGCCGCAGGCATAGTCGGTAAAGACGACCAGCGTTACGTCGCCGTCGGCATTGCCCGCCCAGGCGCCGGCATAGGGTTTTTCGAGCGCCGGGCGGATCGAATCGATCGCGCGCGCCATTTCGCGGTCGCGCTGGGCTTCCAGCGCCGCCGGGATGATTTCGGGGTTCGCCTTGATATAATCGGCGACGACGGTTTCGACCTCGCTCTTGCTGAGCCCGCCGCCAAGGCGGCCACCGAGCCAAAAGACGAGCGCCAGCGCAAGCAAGGCGCCGCCGCCCCACATCCACATACGCGGTGAAACCGAATCCATTCGTGCCCCCTCGATTCGCGGCAAACGCTGCGCTGTCATGGCTTTCGCGCTGCCCCCCTTACCGCCCGCCGGCTTCGATGTCGCGCCCGCCGTTGGGGGGACCGCCCCCTCGGCCGATGGGTGCTGCGGCGCGGCTGCCGATATGGTGGCGGGCGGCTCGCTTGCGAACAGCGGCAAATCGGGGGCGGAGGCGATTTCGGCCTCGCGGGCTTCGGCCGCTTCGCGCGCCAGCAATTGTTCCAGTCCCGACGGCGGCGGGGGCGCTTCTTCGCGCGGCGCCGGGCGCAGCCGGGTCGCGGCCTCGCCCAGCCCGTCGCGGGCGTCGCGCGCGGCCTGTTCCAGTCCGGCGCGGGTCTTGTCGGCGGCGTGGCCCAGGCCGCGACCGGCTTCGTTCGACAGGCGGGTGACGCGGTCGCCCAGCGCCATTTTCTGCCAGGCACGGCCGCCGGCGTCGGCGGCGGTGCGGCTGGCGCGCGCCGCGCCGCTGGCCATCGCCCGGGCGGCGGCACCCGCCATCATCGCGCTGCGTTCGGCGGCGATGCGCGACCGACGGGGAATTTCCATCGCCTCGACGCGGGCGGGAATATCGGCGCGCTCGCCGACGCGGATCGTCCAGTCGGCAAAGGCCTCGGCGCCGTCGCGCAGCGCCTGCGCGACGCGCGTCGCACCGGCTTTGACCTGTTCGGCTTTCACCAGCGGTTCGCGCGGGCGCTCGTCGCGCGCCGGATATCGGGACAGGTCCATGCCCACCGGGGGCGAATCCTTCGGCTTTGCAAGGCCTCCTTCCGATCCTCCGTCGAATCCCGCGCCGAACCCTTGGTCCGCGCCCGCATGATGCCCGCCACCCGGCCCCGGCGCCCGCGGGGGCGCGGGCGGCGTGGGGTCGCGCAGCCACGGCTGATAATAATCGTCTTTCTTGTCGGTCACTTCTTACCCTTGTGCATCACGGATTTGCGATGCGCCCGAATGATTGGCCGTGAATCTAACGCCGTTTGCGCTCGCGTTCCACCTCGGCGCGAGCGACCAGCGAAATATCCTGTGCACGAATCCAGTCGGGCGATCCCTGGGGCAGGCCCTGCATCGCGACTTCGGCATTACGCAGCGCGAGTGGCGCCTGTCCACCCATCAACTGATAGCGCTCGGCCGAGGCGAGCGCCGCGCGCGGCTGGTCGCCCTTGTTCGCATAGACGATGCCGAGCTGGTACCAGGCAAAGGGGTTCTGGTTGTCGAGCGCGACCGCGGTTTTCAGGACCTTTTCGGCTTCGGGGTAATTGGCGGAATTTTCGGTTGCGATCAGCGCATGGCCGAGCAGCGCGCTGATCAGCGGCTGCGAACGCGAATTGGCGACCGCCTTGCGCAGCGGCGCGATCGCTTCGCCGGGGCGCCCCGATTCGAGCAGTATCTGGCCTTCCAGCTCCAGGAAATAGGGGTCTTCCGGATTGGTCGCCAACAGCCCTTCGACCTCCGCCAGCGCCTTTTGCGGATAGGCGCTCTTGTGCCAAGCATAGGCGCGGGCATAGCGCGCCGGAATGCCGTTGTTGCTTTCGGGATATTTGCGCAGCGTGCGTTCGGGTTCGGATACGAAACCCGACAATTTCGCTTTCACCCGCTGGAACCGGCGCTCGATTTCGGGATCGGCGGGCTTTTCCCAGGCGGGGTCGATCACATAGACTTCGCGCAGCGCCTGAATGCGGTCGCCCGACATCGGGTGGGTCCGCCCATAGGCCTGATCGTCATCCTGTTTGATGCCATAACGAAACTCCAGATTCTGAAGCTTCTTGAAAAAGGCCAGGCTTCCGCGCCCGCTGATGCCTGCGGTCGACAGATATTGCGCGCCGGCGGCGTCGGCGGTCGATTCCTGGACCCGGGTAAAGGCCAGGAACTTGCCCAGCGCGGCCTGCTGGCCCGCCATCATGATGCCCATTCCGGCCTCGCCGCCGCCCGCCGCGATGGCCGCGGCACCCAGCAACAGGCTCAGCAACGAGATGCTCGTCGCGGTCTTGGCGCCGTCATTCACGCGGATCGCGTGGCCGCCCATGATGTGGCCCAGTTCGTGCGCCAGCACGCCCTGAACCTCTTCGGCGCTGTCGGCGGCTTCGATCAGGCCGCTGAAGACATAAACGTCCTGGCTGCCCGCGACGAAGGCGTTGATGCTGCGGTCGCCGAGCAGGTGAACGCGGACCTGGCCGCGCTGCAGCCCCGCCGCGACGGTCAGCGGGTCCATCATGTCCTGCAGCAACACTTCGGTTTCGGCGTCGCGCAGGATCGATTGCGCCAGGACGGGCCGCGCCGACAGCGCCAGAACCGTCAGGAAAAACAGGAACATGCGGGACAGGGCCCGGAATGCGTGCGCCGGGCGGGGGCCAAGGAACAGCGAAGGGGTCATTGCCCCCTGCCTTGCTCCGCGCGTCTGAACCTCAACTGAAGCCATAGGGGCTTTGTGGGGGGCGATGGGCGCGGGCGCAAGGCCCGGCATGGGATTTCGCAATGGTGGCCGCCATCAGGCGGCCACCATCTGCGATCAGTTGCCGAAGGTGCGCTGCCACCAGCCGCGGCGGGGTTCGCCTGCGGGGGCGTCGTCTCCGGCTTCGGCGGCGACCGCATCGCCCTCGGCCGCAACGGGGGCCTCGGCTGCTGCGGCTTCGGCTTCCGGCGCGGCGGCTGCGGCGGCCTTCTTGCTGCGGCTCGCGCGCTTCTTCGGCGCGGGCTTGGCCGGGGCTTCTTCGGCGGCCGGTGCGGTTTCGGTTTCGGTCGCCACCGTTTCGGTTGCGGGGGCCTCGTCCGTGGCGGCTGCCGCTGCCGCTTCGGCCTCGGCGGCGAGTGCCGCCTTGGTCTTGCGCGGCGCGCGCTTGCGTTTCGGCTTCGCTTCGGCCGGCGCGTCTTCGGCCGGGGCCGCCTCGGCTACCGTTTCGGCGGCTACCTCGGGGGCGGCGTCGACGGGCGCTTCGGCTGCGGCTTCGGCTTCGGGCGCGGCCTCGGCTTCGGCGGGTTTCGCCTTGCGGCCGCGTCCGCCGCGGCGGCGCTTGGGCTTGGCTTCGGCTTCGACGGCCTCTTCGGCCGTTTCGTTCGCCTCTGCCGCGGCCTCTTCGGCCAGACCTTCTTCCGTTTCGGCTACGGCCTCGGCGGCATCGTCGGACGCGCCTTCGGTTTCGCCCTCGGCACCTTCGCCGGCTTCATCGTCGCGGCGGCCGCGGCGGCCACGGCGGCGGCGGCGGCGGCGCTTGCGGCCCTCGCCATCGGCGTCGTCGCGTTCGTGACGCGGGGCGCGTTCGGCGGCTTCCTCTTCCTCATCCTCTTCGTCGATGTCGACGATATCTTCGTCCTCTTCTTCCTCGATCGGCGCGATCGGGGCGAAGTTGCGGCGCTGGGTCGGGGGCGGGCCGCCGACCTCGATCGCCATGCGCGCGCCCTCGGTCTCGCCGTCGGGCAGGATTTCGACGGTCACGCCGTACAATTCTTCGATCTCGCGCAGTTCGCGGCGCTTTTCGTTGAGGAGGTAGAAGGTCGCTTCCTGGCTGGCGCGCAGGGTGATCTTGCTGCCCTTGCCGCGGGCGGCCTCTTCCTCGATCAGGCGCAGCGCGCTCAGGCCCGCCGACGATGCGGTGCGGACCAGCCCGGTGCCCTCGCAATGCGGGCAGGGGCGGGTCGAGGCTTCGAGGACGCCGGTGCGCAGCCGCTGGCGGCTCATTTCCATCAGGCCAAAGCCCGAAATGCGGCCGATCTGGATGCGCGCGCGGTCGTTCTTCAGCGCTTCCTTCATCGCGCGCTCGACCTTGCGGACGTTCGAGCCATGATCCATGTCGATGAAGTCGATGACGACCAGCCCGGCCATGTCGCGCAGGCGCAGCTGGCGGGCGATTTCGTGCGCGGCTTCCAAATTGGTGCTGAGCGCGGTCTGCTCGATATTATGCTCGCGCGTCGAGCGGCCCGAGTTGATGTCGATCGACACCAAAGCCTCGGTCGGGTTGATCACCAGATAGCCGCCCGATTTCAGCTGGACGACCGGGTTTAACATTCCGGCAAGCTGATCCTCGACGCCATAGCGCTGATAGAGCGAGACGGGATCGGCATATTGCTTCACGCGCCGCGCGTGGCTCGGCATCAACAGCTTCATGAACTGCTTGGCGGCCTTATATCCCTCGTCGCCCTCGACCAGCACTTCCTCGATGTCGCGATGATAAATGTCGCGGATCGCGCGCTTGATCAGGTCGCTGTCCGAATGGACCAGCGCCGGGGCGCTCGACGCCAGCGTCTTTTCGCGAATCTCGTCCCACAGGCGGGCGAGATAGTCGAAGTCGCGCTTGATCTCGGTCTTGGTGCGGCTCATGCCTGCGGTGCGGACGATGCAGCCCATCGTCGGCGGCAGATTCATCTCGTCGATCATCGCCTTCAGCTTGCGGCGATCGGCGCCGTTCGAAATTTTCCGGCTGATCCCGCCGCCGTGCATCGTGTTCGGCATCAGCACGCAGTAACGCCCGGCGAGCGACAAATAGGTGGTCAGCGCCGCGCCCTTGTTGCCGCGCTCTTCCTTGACGACTTGGACCAGCATCACCTGGCGGCGACGGATGACGTCCTGGATCTTGTAGCGGCGGCGCAGCGACATGCGGTTTTCACCGTCCTCGTCGTCGCTGCGACGGCTGCGACCGCGACCCTTGCGGCCGTTATTGCGCCCGCGGCGGCGGCGACCGCCCCGGTCGTCCTTGCCTTCCTCGGCCGCGTCGTCGCCTTCGCCTTCGCCGGCCTCGCCATGATCGTCCTCGGCGTCCGCATCGGCATCGCTGTCACTGTCTTCGCCGACGGTTTCGGGCGCGGCTGGGCCGTCGCCATTGTCGTCTTCGTCATGGCCTTCGACGTCGGCGACATCGCCTTCCAGTTCGTCCAGATCCTCCTCGGCGCGCATCGCGGCTTCGGCGGCATGTTCGGCCTCTTCGCGCAGCAGCGCTTCGCGGTCTTCCTTCGGAATCTGGTAATAATCGGGGTGGATTTCGCTGAACGCCAGAAACCCGTGGCGGTTGCCGCCATATTCGATGAATGCCGCCTGCAGCGACGGTTCAACGCGGGTCACTTTTGCCAGATAGATATTGCCCTTGAGCTGCTTGTGCTCGGCGGACTCGAAATCAAACTCCTCGATGCGGTTTCCCTTGGTGACGGCGACCCGGGTTTCTTCCCGGTGCCGCGCGTCGATCAACATGCGCGTGGTCATTATAAACACTCCAAGCGCGCCGTGGCGCGCCAATCAAAAATCCCGCGGATGCGCCCGATCGGCGGCCGCGGCGGATAAGGGTGAAAGAAAAAAAGACGTTATTGCCGCAAAGGGCCTGCGTCCGGTGTTGGACGCGCATGCAGTCTTCGTTCCGGGCGACGACCGGGGCGAAAGCGCCCGCATCGCGACGGAATGAAGAGGGCATGGCAAGCCTCATGCGGCATCAACCTGTTGGGGTGATCGGGCGGGCAGGGCGGGCGTCTGGCGATCGCCCCGACCTTCCGGTCAACCGGGTGGACCGACGGCAGGGCGCCATTCCCCGCGCGTCCGGCACCGGGGCGGCCGCGTTCCCGCAGTGTCGCGAGATCGGCGCCTTTCCCCTCAAAAGGCCGGACGGGACCGGAAAGGGCACCGTCGGTGATGGTCGTGCTAGCATCGGCTTTGACCGACGGCAACCTCAACCACCACAGAAAGATAGGAAGCCGCCACGCCGTTGCAATCGGGCGGGGGCGTGCGATCATACTGAATCGCCTGTTAACCGCGCCGGTTGACGGGGGTTTGACCTCCGATGGCTAACAACCCCTTCATCTTGATCGGTGGCCGGGGGCGTCATGAAATCGAATAAGCGCTGGACCATCGCGCGCGCCGGGCGGCATAAACGCTCCATGGGTCTGACTGCCATATTGCTTGCCGCGATGCTGAATCCGCTGCCGGTCCTTGCGGGCCAGATCGGCGCGGTCGAAATCGGCGATTCGGATATTACGCTACGCTTCGACGGGCTTGTCGCCGGGGCCTCGGCCTTCCTGCTGGCCGGGCCCGATCGGATCGCGCTCGATATCGCGGGCGCGCAGCCCGGGCGCTCGCCCGCCGGCGGCGGCATCGTGCGCGCCGTGCGCCAGGGGCGTCAGGACGGCGAAACCGCGCGCGTCGTGCTCGATCTGGCGCAGCCCGCGCTCGTTTCCAGCGCGCGTTTCGCGGCCGACGGACGCAGCCTGTCGCTGCGCCTGCGGCCGGTATCGGCCGACGAATTTCAACGCGCCGCGCGCGCGCCGCGGGTCGAACTTCAACCCCCGGCCCAGTTTCGCGCCAAGCCACCCGAAAAACGGTACAGCGTCAGCGTGCCGATCGGCACGGCCAAGCCGGCGCTGCCCTTGCCCCGCATTCAGGGGCCGGCGAATGACCGCCTGCCGCTGGTGGTGATCGACGCCGGGCATGGCGGGCATGATCCGGGGGCGATCTCGCCGCACAGCGGGCGGCGGGAAAAGGATATCACGCTGGCGCTGGCGCGCGCGATTCGCGACGACCTGCTGGCCAGCGGCCGTGTGCGCGTCGCGCTGACGCGGTCGGACGACCGCTATCTGGTGCTCGAGGAACGCTATGGCATCGCGCGGCGGCTAAAGGCCGATCTGTTCATTTCGGTTCACGCCGACGCGGCCGAGAATCAGGACGCCAGCGGCGCGTCCATCTATACGCTGTCGGAGGTCGCTTCCGACCGCGAGGCGGCCCGGCTTGCGGCGCGCGAGAACAAGGCGAACATCATCAACGGCGTCGATCTGGGCGCGCACAGCGGCGACGTGTCTTCGATCCTGCTCGACCTCGCGCAGCGCGAAACGATGAATGTCGCCTCCGATTTCGCGCGCCTTCTCCAGCGCGAGGCGGCGGACAATGTGAAATTCCGCACCAGCGCGCACCGCTTTGCCTCCTTCGTCGTCCTGAAGGCGCCCGATACGCCGTCGGTGCTGTTCGAAACCGGCTTTATCTCGAACAAGGATGATGCCGAATTTCTGGCCTCTGCGGACGGCCAGAAAAAGGTCGCGCGCGGGGTGCGTGACGCGGTGCAGATTCATTTCGCACGCCGCATCGCCGCGCTCGGCAACTGATTTCCTTCGATGTCGCGGGTGTCGCGGCCGGCCGGAACCACGCTCCGCGGCTGATCGGCGTGCGGTCCCGGTCGCTGCGCGCCCGATATTGGCGCGCGGTCCATTCGCCTCTCTTCGAAAATATAGTCTTGACTAACTTTCTTGGTCGGTCAGTCTGCCCTCCGAATGCAGCGCAGGGGCGGAAGGAGGGGGCATGGCCTGGAAAAACTGGTCGGGCAGCGTCGCCGCTACGGCAAGCGTGGCACGGCCGCAAAGCGAGGATGAACTGGCGCAGATGATCCGCGCCGCGCGCATGGTGCGGGCCACGGGCGCCGGTCACAGTTTCATGCCGCTTTGCGATTCGGGCGAGCTGATCGTCAGTCTCGATGCCCTGGACGGCACGCTCTCGATCGCCGCCGATCGGCGCAGCGCGCGCATCCCGGCAGGATGGAGCATCCGCCGCCTGACCGCCGCGCTGTGGGACGAGGGGTTGGCGCTTGCCAATCAGGGCGACGTCAATCCGCAGTCGCTGGCGGGGGCGATGGCCACGGGGACGCACGGGACGGGGGCGGAGCTGGGATCGCTTTCGACCTTCGCGCGCGGCTTTCGGCTGATCGGCGCGGATGGAGAGGTGCGCTGGTGCGACGCCGCGACTGACGCCGACCTGTTCGAGGCGCAGCGCCTGTCGCTCGGCCTCTTCGGTATCGCGACCGCGATCGAGGTCGCGGTCGTTCCCGCCTTTCATCTTGCCGAACGGATCGAAAAACGATCGTGGGCGGATATCCGCGAAAGCTATGACGATCTGGCCGCGCGGCATCGGCACGTCGAATTCTGGCTTTTTCCCTATTCCGACGATGTGATCGTCAAGACGCTCGACCCTTGCGATCCGTGCGACCCGCCCGCCTCGACGACCGATATGGACGAAACCGCCTTTCGCCGTGTCCTCGACGTCTCGGCGCGGCTGCCCTTTCTGACCCCCTGGCTTCAGCGCGCGATCATGCGGACCGATCTGAACGGCCGCCGCCGCGGACCGGCCCATTGCATTTACCCGTCGGATCGCACGATCCGGTTCGAGGAGATGGAATATGAAATGCCGCGCGCCGTGGGGCTCGACGCGCTGGCCGAAGTGGTCGGCTGGATTCGGCGGCGGCGGCTGCCCGTCACCTTTCCCTTCGAATATCGAACCGTCGCGGCCGACGACATCTGGATGAGCCCGATGAATGCCGGGCCGGTCGCCGCGATTTCGATGCATCAATATGCCCGGATGCCGTGGCAGCGCCTGTTCGCCGATGCCGAGCCGATTTTCCGGTCGGGGGGCGGGCGCCCGCATTGGGCCAAGCGCCACACGTTGACGCGCGCCGACGTCGATGCGCTCTATCCGCTCTGTGATCGCTATCGCGCGGTGCGCCGTGCCGCCGATCCGGCGGGCAAGTTTCTGAACCCCCATATGGAGGCCCTGTTTTCATGAGCGACGATCTGCTGCTGCACTCTCACCTGATCGGGCGCCAGGGCGGCCGCGCCGATCTCAATACGCCCGTGCTGGTGCTCGACCTTGCCGCGCTCGACCGCAATATTGCCGCCATGGCGGCGTTCGTCGCGGCGCGCGGCGTGGCGCTGCGCCCGCATGCCAAGACCCACAAGAGCGTCGATATCGCGAAGCGGCAGGTGGCGGCCGGGGCGGTCGGCCTTTGCTGTGCCAAGATCGGCGAGGCGGAGGTGCTCGTCGATGGCGGCATTGCGGGGGTCCTGATCACCTCGCCGGTGGCGGCGCCGCGCGCGATCGAGCGACTGGCCGCGCTGGCGGGCCGCGCCGACCGGTTGATGGCGGTGATCGATCATCCGGACGTCGCGGCGCGGATCGATGCGGCGCTGGCGGCCGTCGGAGCGCGGCTCGACATCGTCGTCGACATCGATCCCGGCATTGCGCGCACCGGGGTCGCGTCGGCGGACGCGGCGGTCGACCTGGCGCGGGTCGTCACGGGGCTGCCCAATCTGCGTTATTGCGGCGTGCAATTCTATTGCGGGACGCAGCAGCATATCGAGGATTATGCCGAACGCCGCTCTGCCATCGCCGAACGGACCGTCTATCTGAGCGGCGTCATCGCCGCGCTTTCCGGGGCGGGGCATCCCCCCGCGATCGTGACCGGGTCGGGCACCGGCACCCACCGCATCGACCTCGACCTCGGGGTTTTTACCGAACTGCAGGCGGGCTCCTATATTTTCATGGACCAGCAATATCTTGCCTGCGACCTCACCGGCGACGGCACCCGGCCCTTCGAAACCGCGCTCGGCGTCGATGCGCGGGTGGTCAGCGCCAATCATTCCGCGCTCGTCACCATCGATGCCGGGTTCAAATCGCTGTCCACCGACGGCGGTGTCGCCCTCGTGCGCAGCGGCGCGCCCGAACAGGCCCATTTTGCCTTCATGGGCGACGAACATGCTGCGCTGGTGTCGCCCGGCATCGGCGATGCGCTCGGGCCCGGAGATCCGGTGACATTGACCGTTCCGCACTGCGATCCGACCGTCAATCTCTATGATCATTATCATGTCGTTGCCGACGACATGCTGGTCGCGATCTGGCCGGTCGGCGCGCGCGGCCGCGCACGATGAAGCCGCCGCCCCGCCAGGCCCGCGCCGCCGCGACCCGCGAACGCTTGCTCGATGTCGCGGGTGAATTGCTGGCCGAAGAGGGGATGGAGCGCATCTCGACGAACCTCGTCGCGGCGCGCGCTGGGCTGACCCCACCCGCCCTCTATCGCTACTTCGCGGATAAATATGCGCTGCTCGAAGCGCTGGGGGAACGGCTGATGACGCGGCAGAATGCCGTGCTCGATGCGTGGCTGGTCCGCCATGCGCCGGGGGGCATCGCGGCGATGGCCGCCGGGCTTGGCGATCTTCTGGCCGAAAACGGCGCGGTGACGCGCGCAGAGCCGGGGGCGGTGTGGATCTTGCGCGCGCTCCATGCCTCGCCGCGTCTCGTCCACGTCCGGCTTGGCTCGCACCGCTTCGTGACCGACCGGCTGACCGACGCCTGCGCCGCGCATCTGCCCGGCGTCGACCGCGACCTGTTGTGGCGCCGGCTGCGTCTGGCGGTCGAGATCGGCTTTGCGGCGGACGAGATGCTGTACGAGGAAGACGGGATCGCCCCCGACGATCTGCTCGCCGACGTCGCCGCGATTTTGCGTTCCTTGCTGCCCGGATGACCGCCCTGCCGCAACCATGCTTCCCTTTCGGTCGCACAGGCTTTAGAGGCTTGCCCCTATGGCCGCCGATAGTCCGACCGATTTCCGCCTTCGCCTTCGCCGCGACGGCAATGCCGTCATTGCCTGGTTTCGCGACATGTGGGCGCGGCGCTGGTTCCGCTGGCTCGGCTATATGGCGGCGGCCGGGCTTGCCGGTCTGGCGTTGATCTGGGCGGTTTTCGCCCGCGATCTGCCTTCGGTCGACCAGCTTCGCGATTATCAGCCGCCGCTGCCGACGATGGTGCGCGACGGCGAAGGGGTGCCGGTCCACACCTATGCCCGCGAACGCCGCGTTCAGCTCGACTACAGCGAATATCCCCAGCTTCTGGTCCGCGCCTTTCTGTCGGCGGAAGACAAGACCTTCTTCGACCATGGCGGCATCGACTATCCGGGGATCGCGACCGCGGTCATCACCAATCTGACCAGCAGTGGGCGCCCGGTCGGCGCCTCGACGATCACACAGCAGGTGGCCAAAAATCTGCTGCTGACCAACGAGCTCAGCTATCGGCGCAAGATTCGCGAGGCGATCCTCGCGATGCGGATCGAAAGCGCGCTGTCGAAAGAGCGCATTCTGGAGCTCTATCTCAACGAAATCCCGCTCGGGCGGCGCAGCTTCGGCGTCCAGGCGGCGAGCCGCGCCTATTTCGACAAGGATGTCGACCAGCTCGCGCTCCACGAAATGGCCTTTCTCGCCATCCTGCCCAAGGCGCCCGAAAAATACGGCCGCGCGCGCTTTACCGAAGAGGCGCTGACGCGCCGCAACTTTGTGCTCGGGTCGATGGAGCGCAACGGCTGGATCAACGCGGCGCAGCGCGACGCGGCGCGCGCCATGCCGCTTGGCCTGACGAGTGGCGGCAGCAACGCGGTCGCCCAGGCCGGCGGCTATTATATGGAAGAAGTGCGGCGGCAGTTGATCGCCGAATTCGGCGAAACCGCCGAGGACGGACCGCACAGCGTCTATGCCGGCGGCCTGTGGGTCCGCACGCCCTATGATGTGAAGATGCAGACCGCGGCGACGCGCGCGCTGCGCGCGGGCCTGATTCGCTATGATGCGGGCAAGGGGTGGTCGGGACCGGTCGCCACGATCGAGGCCGACGACCAATGGGCCAGCCGCCTTGCCTCCAGCTTCATCGGTATCGATTACGACAATTGGCGGATCGCCGCGGTGCTGTCGAAATCGGCGGGCGAAGCGCGCATCGGCTTTGCGGACGGAAGCACCGGGCGCCTGCCCGCCGGGGCCGCGACCCTTGGGTATCGCAAGACCGGCGGCAGCGCCTTTTCGGCGATGCGCGCGGGCGATCTGATCGCGGTCAAATCGACCGGCGGCGACAACTATGCGCTGCGCAATATTCCCGAGGTATCGGGCGGCTTCCTGGCTGAAAGTCCGCACTCGGGCCGCGTCTATGCGATGCAGGGCGGTTTCGACGTCCGCCTGTCGCCCTTCAACCGCGCGACCCAGGCGGAACGCCAGCCGGGCTCGACGATCAAGCCCTTCGTCTATGCCACCGCGCTCGACAATGGGATGACGCCCGCGTCGCTGATCGTCGACGGCCCCTTCTGCGTCTATCAGGGCGCCCGTTTCGGCAACAAATGCTTCCGCAACTTCGGCGGATCGGCAGGCGCGGGCGAGCATACGATGCGCTGGGGGCTCGAACAGTCGCGCAACCTGATGACGGTCAAGACGGCGAGCCAGGTCGGCATGGAACCGATCGTCGAAACGATCCGCGACATGGGCATCGGCGAGCATGAACCCTATCTTTCGACCGCGCTGGGCGCCGGTTCGACCACGGTGGAAAAGCTGGTGAACGCCTATGCGATGCTCGCCAACCATGGCCGCGAGCTGAAGCCGCGACTGATCGACTATGCCCAGGATCGCCGCGGCAAGGTGATTTTCCCGAAAAACTGGCGCCCCTGCGACGGGTGCAACATGGCGGACTGGGACGGGCGGCCGATGCCGCGCTTCGCGCCGACCGGCAAACAGGTCATGGACCCGATGACCGCCTATCAGACCGTCCACATGCTCGAAGGCGTGGTACAGCGCGGCACCGCACAGCGGCTGCGCGACCTTGGCGTGCCGATGTTCGGCAAGACGGGAACGACCTCGGGTCCGAAGGACGTGTGGTTCGTCGGCGGCACGCCCGATGTCGTGGCGGGGGTCTATCTGGGTTTCGACCAGCCGCGCAACATGGGCGGCTATGCCCAGGGCGGCAGCCTCGCGGGTCCCATCTTCAAGCAATTCTATCAGGAATCGCTCTCCGATCGCCAGCCGATCCCCTTTGCCGCGCCCAAGGGCATCCGCATGGTGCGTATCGACCGGCGCACCGGACGCCGCGTCTATGGCGCGTGGCCGGGCAGCGATCCCAAGGCGTCGATCATCTGGGAAGCCTTCAAGCCCGAAAGCGAGCCGCGGCGCACGATTCGCGAAGAGGAAATCAAGCCCGCGGCCCCGGCCAAGCGACAGGATGCCCCGGTTCGCGAAGACGGCGGCCGCCGAAGCGACAGCGAATTTCTCGAGGATCGCGGCGGCATCATCTGACGCCGCGCTCCCACTTTCCCTTGGGCTCGTCAGGGCCTAAGGGCATGACCGATATTTCTCAGGAGCAAGACTATGCGCGCCGAAGCGCAGGATCATATCGACAGGATTGGCGCCGCCATGGCGTTGGTGCGCCGCTTTCTCGATTGGGACCGCGCGCTGCGCCGTCTCGACGAACTCAATGCGAAGGTCGAGGATCCGACCCTGTGGGACAATCCCCGGGCGGCACAGGACGTAATGCGCGAACGCCGCCGTCTGGACGAGGCGATCGGGGCGACGCGCGCGATCGAGACCGAGATGGCGGATACCGCCGAACTGATCGAACTGGCTGAAATGGAAGGCGACGAAGCGCTGGTGGACGATGCCGTCGCCAGCCTTGCCGCGCTTGCCGACCGCGCCGAAAGCGACAAGGTCAAGGCGCTGCTGGCGGGCGAAGCCGATGCCAACGACTGCTATATCGAGGTTCATGCGGGCGCGGGCGGCACCGAAAGCCAAGACTGGGCCGAAATGCTGCAACGCATGTATATGCGCTGGGCCGAAAAGCGCGGCATGAAGGTCGAACTCGTCGAATATCAGGCGGGCGAACAGGCCGGGATCAAATCGGCGACGATGCTGGTAAAGGGCGAAAACGCCTATGGCTATGCCAAGACCGAAAGCGGCGTTCACCGCCTTGTCCGCATCTCGCCCTATGACAGTTCGGCGCGCCGCCACACCAGCTTTTCCAGCGTCTGGGTCTATCCGGTGATCGACGATGATATCCAGATCGAGGTCAATGAAGGCGACCTCAAGATCGATACCTATCGCGCATCGGGGGCGGGCGGACAGCATGTCAACACGACCGACTCGGCGGTCCGCATCACCCATATTCCGACCGGCATCGTGGTTGCCAGCCAGAACGACCGGTCGCAGCACAAGAACCGCGCGACCGCGATGGGGATGCTGAAGGCGCGCCTCTACGAAGCCGAACTGCAAAAGCGCGAGGCAGAGGCATCGGGTGAATATCAGGCCAAGACCGAAATCGGCTGGGGCCACCAGATTCGATCCTATGTCCTCCAGCCCTATCAGCTGGTGAAGGATCTGCGGACCGGTGTGACCTCGACCGCGCCCGGCGACGTCCTCGACGGCGCGCTCGACCCCTTCATGGCCGCCGCCCTGTCGCAGAAGGTGACGGGCGAAAAGGTCGAGGTGGAGGACATCGACTGATGCGCCGTGCGGGCGCCCGGTCGGCGATGGCCGCGCTGGCGCTCGTGCCGCTGCTCGGCGGCTGCGACATGCCGTGGGACGATGGCGGTGGCCGGATCGAAACCGCGCGGGAATTCCCGCCTGCCGACCGGCCGGTGGCCCAGACGGTCTCGACCAAATGGTCGACCGAAGAGGCGCGCGATCGCCTCAACGAGGCCGACGACGTCATGGATTCGGCCGATGTCCGCAAGGGCATGACCGTCGCCGACATCGGGGCCGGGGACGGCTATTACACCGTCCGCCTCGCGACGCGCGTCGGCGCGTCGGGGCGCGTGCTGGCACAGGACATCATTCCCGATGTAATCGAACGGCTGGCGGATCGCGTCGCGCGCGATCGGCTCGACAATGTGTCGCTCAAACTGGGGGCGATCGACGACCCGCGCCTGCCCGCCGCCAGCTTCGACCGCGTCTTCATGGTCCATATGTATCACGAGATCGGCGAACCCTATGCCTTCCTCTGGCGCCTGCGTCCGGCGCTGCGCAAGGACGGGCAGGTGATCGTCGTCGATGGCGACCGCCCGATCTCCCAGCATGGCACGCCCTTCCGCCTGCTCGTCTGCGAATTTCAGGCGGTCGGATATAAATTGCTGTCCTACGACGATAAACAGCATGCGGGCGGCTATCTTGCCCGCTTCGTGCCGTCGGGCACCCGGCCCGATCCGGCGGCGATCAAGGTGTGCAAGAACCCCTGAGCCAGAAGCCCCGAAGGGCAGTGGGCAGGGGGCAGGGTGCGTCTTTCGCTATCCGCCCCTTCATTTCCCTGTTCGCCGCGCGGCGATCGTCAATAGGTCAGCAGATGGTCGTCGGGGGCCGTCGCCGCCAGAAAGCTCAGCAGGCCGCCGACCTCCGCCTCGGGGGCCAGCCGGTCGGCCGTCACGCCCGCCAGCGCCAGCCCCGACTGGCAAACCATGATCCGGACGTCCATCGCCGCGGCCTCGGCGACCAGCGCCGCAAGGTCGGGTTGGCCGGCGGCGGTGCGCGCGCGGTCGCCGGGAAAGCCCACCGGCGCCTGCAACAGCGCGGCGGCTTCGCCCTGCAGGAACAGCCGCGCCGTCCGGCCCAGCGCGGACCATGCCATGGCGCATTCCAGCGCGGCATAGAATCGCGCGCCGTCGGGCGCCGCGACGATGATGTTCAGCCCCGGCATATCGGGCACTCCGGATCCTTCGCGATGCCGATCTCGCGCCAGCGGCGGTCGAGCATGTCGATGATCGCCAGGCGCCCGTTCAGCGGCTGGCCCCATCCGGTCAGCGCGCGAACCGCCTCCAGCGCCGCCATCGTCCCGATCATGCCCGCCAGCGCGCCCATCACTCCGGCCTCGGCGCAGTTGATCCCCGGCCGGTCGGGATCGTCGCCGACCAGGCAGGCATAGCAGGGCGCGTCCTCGCGCCATCCTTCGTACAGTGCGACCTGGCCTTCGAATGCGCCGATCGCGGCGGACAACAGGGGGATGCGCCGCGCCACCGCCGCGCGATTGACGGCCAGCCGGGTCGCGAAATTGTCGCATCCGTCGAGGATCAGCGTCGCGCCGTCCAGCAGGCTTTCGGCATTGCCCGCGTCGATCCGTTCGATCCGCGCCTCGGCCGCGACATGCGGGTTGATCCGCCGCGCCGCCTCGGCCGCGACCGCGGCCTTGGGCGCGCCGATGTCGGCGTCGGTGAACAGGGGCTGGCGGTGAAGGTTCGACCGCTCGACATGGTCATGGTCGATGATCGTCAGCCGGCCGACGCCCGCGGCGGCCAGATAGGTGATCGCCGGACAGCCGATGCCGCCCGCGCCGATGATCGCGACATGCGCGGCATTCAGCTTCGCCTGTCCCGCGCCGCCGAATTGCGGCAGGATGATCTGGCGGGCGTAACGGTCGAGTTCGGCGTCCGACAGCAAGCCTATTCGCCCGGCCGCCGCAGTTTGAGGCCGGAAAGCGAGGCGACGCCCGCAGGCTCGGCGGCGGTGTCCTCTTCGTCGGCCGCGCCGCTCGCAACGCCCGTCGATCCGAAACCGCCCGCGCCGCGCGCGGTGTCGTCGAGCGCCGCAACCTCGGCAAAGGTCGCGCGCTGGACCGGTGCGGGGACAAGCTGGGCGATGCGGTCGCCGCGCCGGATCTCGAAATTCTCGTCGCCCAGATTGGCCAGGATCACCTTCACCTCGCCGCGATAATCGCTGTCGATCGTTCCCGGCGTGTTGAGGCAGGTGATGCCATGCTTGAGCGCCAGGCCCGATCGCGGGCGCACCTGCACTTCAAAGCCCGCGGGGATCGCCATGGCGAAACCGGTCGCGACCGCGTGGCGGGTGCCGGGGCGGATGGTCAGCGTTTCCGCCGCGACGACATCCATCCCCGCCGCACCGTCCGACGCATAGGCGGGCAGGGGCAGGCCGCCGCCGTTGGGCAGGCGCTGGATGGCGATTTCAATCGGCGGCATGAGTGGATTCTGGGGGGGCACGGGCGTCGAGTTCATCGGCAATCTTTTCCATCAATTTGCGGGCGACGGCGTCCTTGGGCAGTCGGTCCCAACTGTCGACGCCGGCGGGCGTCACGATATGCACGCGGTTGCTTGCGCCGCCCATCGGGTCGGCGGAAACATCGTTGGCGACGATCCAGTCGCATCCCTTGCGGGCAAGCTTTGCCTGCGCGTGGGCGATGACGTCGTTCGTCTCGGCGGCGAACCCGACCAGCAACGGCGGTCGGTCGGGGCTTTGTGCGACGCTCGCCAATATGTCCGGATTTTCGGCGAGGGCCAGCGGCGGAACAAAGCCGCTGCCGTCCTTCTTGATCTTTTGCCCCTGCGTTTCGGCGGCGCGCCAGTCGGCGACCGCGGCGACCATGATCGCGGCATCGACGGGCAGGCCGGCGGCGACCTCGGCCGCCATTTCGCGCGCGGTCTCGACATCGATGCGGATCACGCCCGGCGGCGTGGGCAGCGGCACCGGCCCGGCGATCAACAGCACCTCGGCGCCCGCCTCGGCGGCGGCGGCGGCGATGGCAAAGCCTTGCTTTCCGCTCGACCGGTTGGCGATATAGCGCACCGGGTCGATCGGCTCGTGCGTCGGCCCGGCGGTGATCAGGATGCGGCGGCCGTGCAGCGGGCGGTGATTGGCGGGCGCAAAATCCGGCTGGCTTTGCAAAACTTCGTTCGTGTCGAGCGAAGTCGAGACACGCGATCCTGCGCGCGACGCGGCGAGCTGTTCATCGATCGCCGCCTTGATCGCCTCGGGCTCGGGCAGGCGGCCGGGGCCATATTCGCCGCACGCCATCTCGCCCTCGTCGGGCTCCATCACCGTCACCCCGTCGCCGCGCAGCGTCGCGACATTGCGCTGGGTCGCCGCGTGCAGCCACATGCGGACGTTCATCGCGGGCGCCGCCAGCACCGGCTTGTCGGTCGCGAGCAGCAGGGTGGTGGCAAGGTCGCTGGCATGGCCGCCCGCCATCTTGGCGAGCAGGTCGGCGGTCGCGGGCGCGACGACGACCAGATCGGCCTCGCGGCTCAACTGGATATGCCCCATCTCGACCTCGTCCTTCAGGTCGAACAGGTCGGTGTAAACCTTGTTTTCGGAAAGCGCCGCCAGCGTCAGCGGGGTGACGAACTGCTCGCCCGCGCGGGTCAGCACGCAGCGCACGGTCATCCCCGCCTTGCGCAGCAGCCGGACGAGCTCGATACTCTTGTACGCGGCGATGCCGCCGCCGATGATAAGCAGGATGCGTTTGGCGGCCATCGTCAGACTCCTGTGAACAGCACGTCGAGCGCGTCGATAATGACAAAGCCGCGATCGCCAAGGCTCACGACGAAGTCGTCCAGCTGATGGGCCGGAACGGCGGCTGCAAATTGCGTGTACATGACATGCTCGACGCCTTCGACCGTGAAGAGTGGATTAAGTCGCCGTGCGACCACCTCGAACTGGTCGGCGGGCAGCAAGGGCGCGACGAATCGCGTATCGAGATGGTGGAGCAGGTCCGACTGGCAGTCGACGACCAGATCGCCATCGGGCGTGCGCCACACGTCGAATTGCGCCATCAGAACAGCCGATATTTGGCGAGCGGCAGGCCATGTTTGCGGACATAATCATTCGACGCATCGATTGCCGCGCGATTTTCTTCCTTCCACTTTGCCCAGCGCGCCTTCTTCACCTCGCTCGCAAGTCCGCTCTGGCACGCTTCGCTGACATTGATTTCCAGCCGCTTGGCCTCTTCGACCAGCTCGGCGTTCAGCGACACATTGGTTGCCTTCTTGGGCCCCTCGAATCGCGTCGGACGGTTCATCGCCATTCTCCTTGCGCATAAGGTATGCGCATCGGGGGCGATGATCAATGCCCGACCATGCCCAGGCTCGCGAAGGGCTTTTGATGCTCGCCATATTTGTCGACCAGCGTGGCGCTCGCTTGGTTGAGCCCGATGACCTCGACCGCCTTGCCCTCGCGGCGCAGGCGCAGCACGATCTTGTCGAGCATCCCCGTCGCCGAAATGTCCCAGAAATGCGCGGCATGGACGTCGATGATCACGGTATCGACCGCCGCCTCGTTAAACTCCATCGCTTCATAGAGCCGGTCGACCGAGGCAAAGAATATCTGCCCGCCGACGACATAGCGGCGGGTGCTGCCCTCGATCCGGGTTTCTATCGTCAAAAGCTCCCGCACCTTCCAGGCAAAGAAGATGCCCGACAAAAGCACGCCGGTCAGCACCCCGATCGACAGGTCGTGCGTCGCGACGACCATCACCACCGTCGCGATCATCACGACATTCGACGGCCAGGGGTGGTGCAGCGTCTCGGAAAAACTTTTCCAGCGAAAGGTCGAAACCGAGACGAAGATCATCACCGCGACCAGTGCGGGCATCGGGATCTGCGCGACCCATGGCCCCAGCGCGACGATCAGCACCAACAGCATGACGCCGGCGACAAAGGTCGACAGCCGCCGCCGCCCGCCCGATTTGATGTTGATCACCGACTGGCCGATCATGGCGCACCCGCCCATGCCGCCGATGAAGCCGGTGACGAAATTGGCAAGCCCCTGTCCCCAGGTTTCGCGGCGCTTGTCGCTGCGCGTTTCGGTCATGTCGTCGACGATCGATGCGGTGAGCAGGCTCTCGAGCAGGCCGACCGCCGCCATCGCGAGCGAATAGGGCGCGATGATGCGCAGCGTCTCCCACGTCAGCGGCACCTCGGGCCAATGGAACCACGGCACGCTGTCGGGCAGCTTGCCCATGTCGCCGACGGTAAAGACGTCGATGCGAAAGCCGATGGAAACCGCGGCGAGCAGCACGATTGCGACCAGCGGCGAGGGGACGGCGGTGGTCAGGCGCGGCAGGCCATAGATGATGACCAGTCCCGCCGCGACCATCGCATAGGTGGTCAGCGTCATCGCCTCGCCGGTCAGCTGCGGCAATTGCGCCACGAAGATCAGGATGGCGAGGGCGTTGACGAAACCCGTGATGACCGAGCGCGAGACGAACCGCATGAGCAGGTCGAGCCGCAGCAACGCCGCCACGCCCTGGAATATCCCCATCAATATCGTCGCGGCGAACAGATATTCGACGCCATGATCGCGCACCAGCGGCACCACCAGCACCGCCACCGCGGCGGTCGCGGCGCTGATCATCCCGGGGCGCCCGCCGACCATCGCGATGATCACCGCGATCGAAAAACTGGCATACAGGCCGACGCGCGGATCGACGCCGGCGATGATCGAAAAACCGATCGCCTCGGGGATCAGCGCCAGCGCGACGGCAAGCCCCGACAGAAACTCGGCGCGCGGGTTGGTCAGCCAGTCGCGGCGGAAATCATTGTGCAGGGCCATCGTCGCTCCGGTACGGATGCGCACAGGGGGGGGCACGGCCCTCGAACAAGTGCAAAGATCGGGAATAGGCGCTCCTTAGGGGCAGGCGGCCCCGAAATCCAGAGCCGGGCACAACCATCCGGCCCACCCACAGGATCGCGGCAATGCGCCCCTCCTCCTGCCAGCGGGGATATCGGCGCCTACACATCGGGAAGCCCGCACGCCGCCGCGGTCGTTGGTGCCGATCTGGGTCAAATGACCGCTATCGACCCCGAAGCCGCCGTCTCCGCCTCCTCAACCCGTTCGCATCGAGCGAAGTCGAGATGCCCCTCGGGCCAGGCGCCGCATCGATGGGTGCCTCGACTTCGCGCGACACGAACGGAAAAACAGGTCCATCGGCTAGCGACCGGTTGCGACCGGAAGTTGATCTATCCATCATCGTCACCCCGGACTTGATCCGGGGTCCCGCTTAAGATCGAAGGCGATCTGCGCCTCAAAGAGCGGGATCCCGGATCAAGTCCGGGATGACGAAGGAGGGCAACGTCCGCTTGCCCCCCAAAGTCGCCGTTCACCACCGATTTGGATTGAATGGCAGGAAACGACCGAAGCCGGTCATTCATTCGGCAAGACGGAAAACTCGCAAGCGGACGCTAACGAAGCGATATTATTGGTCTCGGTACTGGGCTTCTTCCGCCTGCGACAATGGCTTTTGAGGGCTGCTTTCAATCGAGCAAAATCCGAGATGCGCGCCCGGCAGATTTCTATTGTCTCTTCGGTGTGTGATCACAGCACCATACACCAACGGCCCAGACGCACTGCCCGACTGCTCGGGCGTGTCGGTAAGCTGTATCATCACCCACGTCTTACCGTCTCGAAATTGCATGAGAGAATCGTAATTTGAGCGCGAGGGCGCATCCCAACGATATGTTTCGAGGCGAGAGTGCTTATCACCAGTACTGGCTTCAAGGAGCGGATTTTCGAAAAGCCCGCTGTCATCTCGTATGACTTTTAGCGCTACGGGTGTGCTCACAAATCCCCGCCAAGCCGGCATGGTCCAAAGCTCCCCTTTTGTTCCTCGGACGCCGCGCCCCCCCGTTTGCTCGAGTTTGAGCTGGCCGATATTGCCGCCACTGTCGTGGAGCTTACAATTTACTTTGTATGCCGGAAGCGTTTGACGCTCTGCGCTGTCCGTCAATGCTTCAATTGACATCATTGGCGGCGTTGGCGGCGTTGGCGGTTTCAATTGGGTAGCAGCCTGCGCCATGAGCAAAAAACCGACGATCATCCGGCGCCCTCTCAAATCTGATGTCTAGCAACTTCTCTGCCTAGCTAGCAAAGTCTGGCACTTGCGCAACGTCCGCTTCCCACCCCGGTTTTCGCCGTTCGGCGTGGTTCGCGGCGGAACGGCCGGAAACGACCGGAAGTTGACCTATCCATCATCGTCACCCCGGACTTGATCCGGGGTCCCGCTTTTTCATCCGACCCATCTATCGAACAGATCCTGCCAATCGGGATTGCCGCGTTCGATCAACGCGAACTTCCATTGCCGGCGCCAACGCTTGATGCGCTTTTCGTGCGCGATGCAGGCGACAATGTCGTCGCCGGGTTCAGCCCATACAAGGCGAGAGAGGCCATATTTGGCACAGAAATCGGAGCCATCACCCGTGCGGTGCTGATGGATGCGGGCGGGTAGATTTGCTGTAACGCCGACATAGATTGTCCCGCGGTAGCGGTCGGCCATGATATAGACCCAGCCGCCTTTCCTTGCCCCTTCCATCGAGGAAAAGTGGTTCAAGCGGGACCCCGGGTCAAGCCCGGGGTGACGAAAATGAGGGACATCCGCTTCCCACCCCATTTCGGCCGCTGCTGATATGGTTCGAATGACGACCAGGCGACCGGCTGGTTCGTCCGGATCCTGCCTGTGGGGTAGCTATGGCGCCACGTCGCGGCCCCTCCACCACCGTCCCCCAAAAGGACAGGCTATCGCGTTCGGTATCTCATGGCCACCCCGCCGGGAGCGCGCGGGTGGCTGCACCTGCGCCATGTGGACAAGTCCGGGGATGAATCCGGGATGGGGTGTGGATCAGCCGTTCAGGCTGCGGCGGATCGCGGCGATTTCGGCGTCGAGTTCGCTGTCGGCGACGCGCAGCGCCTCGACCGTGCGGACCGCGTGGATCACCGTCGAATGGTCGCGCCCGCCAAAGCGGCGGCCGATTTCGGGGTAGGAGCGCGGCGTCAGTTCCTTGGCCAGATACATGGCGACCTGGCGCGGCCGGGCGATGGTCCGCACGCGGCGCTTTGACGCCATTTCCGACTTGTCGAGCCGGTAATGCGCACAGACCGCGCGCTGAATCTCGTCGATCGTGATGCGCGGGCGCGCGCTGCGGACATTTTCGGCCAGCCGGTCTTCGGCCAGCGTCAGATCGACCGGGGTGCCCGTGAGCGCGGCATAAGCGAGCAGCTTGTTCAGCGCCCCCTCGAGCTCGCGGATATTGCGGGTGAAATGCTTGACCAGATAGGCGACGACTTCGTCGGGCACCTCGACCATCGGCATGGCGGCCAGCCGCTGGCGGATGATGCGTTCGCGCAGGTCCGCCTCGGGCGCCTCGATGTCGGCGACCAGGCCGCCCGACAGGCGCGACAACAGCCGCGCCTCGACGCCATCGAGCATCGCCGGCGGACGATCGGCGGTGACGACGAGCCGCTTGCCCGCGGTCAGCAAATCGTCGATCGTGTGCAGCAATTCTTCCTGGGTCGAATTCTTGCCGATCACGAACTGCAGATCGTCGAGCAACAGCAGGTCGGCGGCGCGCAGCCGCGCCTTGAACGCCATCATGTCGCCGCCGCGCATCGCGCCGACGAATTCGAGCATGAATTTTTCGGCCGACATCAGGATGATGTTCGCGGTCGGGCGAATGGCGGCATAGGCCTGGGCGATCGCCTGCAACAGATGCGTCTTGCCCTGTCCGGTCCCCGAACACAGGTAGAGCGGATTGAACTGCGGTGCTTCGGCCATCGCCATGCGGCGCGCCGCATTGGCGGCCAGGATGTTGCTGCGCGCGACGACGAAACGGTCGAAGGACAGGCGCGGGTCAAAGGTCGACGGGATGCTGGCGGCGATCGGCGCGGCGAGCGGCAGACCCGGCGACACCGGCGCGGCCGGCGCGGCGGCGGCGCCCATGTTGGGCAGCGGCGCCTGCGACAGCGCGGCGGCCCGGTCGGCGGCGGCGGCCCCGCCGCGCACGTTGACGCTGCGCGCGCCGGGCAGGTGCTGGCGCCACGCAAGCGCCAGGCGCTCGCCGAATCGTTCGTTGATCCAGTTGGCGGAAAAGCGGCTGGCGGTTTCCAGCGTCACCACCCCTGACAGGGTGCAGTAATCGGCAAAGCGCACCGGCTTCAGCCAATGGTCGAAGGTGCGGGCGCCCAGGTCGCGGCGCAGCCCTTCGGCAACGCGCGGCCAGAGCGTCGCGGCGTCATCCCCGCTCATTGCTCCTTCCCGTGCGTCTGCGTCATGCCTGTCCCCGCTGAATGTCACGCCGTGTCGCCCCCTGTTTGTCCGTGCCTCCATCCTTGCCGCGGCCGGCCATGCATCGCCTTCGCCTGGCGCAGGACGCAAAAATCCTGTCCCGGACTCACGGGTCCGAAAAAAAGCGAATCATGTCGATGTGGCGGCCGTCGACGAAGGCCGATGACTCCCCCTGTCTAGTCAGGGCCCGGCGAGTCGATCAAGGGTCGCGGGTGTAAAAATACTGAAATAAAAATCTTGACTCGTTCACCCCCTAGAAAAAGCGCCAGCAGGTGATTTTATTGTTTATTTTCAGTGCTTTAATTGCATGGCCGTGCTCGCACCGGAACGAATCGCGATAATTCCGTAGCTTACCGCGATGCAACACTATTGCCATGACGCGGTAACAATAGCGGACGCAAAAAAGGACCCGCCGGATCGGTACCGGCGGGTCCTTTTTGTTCCGTAGCGGGACGCCGCCGAATCAGGCGATGGCGTTCACGCTCTTGGTCAGGCGCGAATATTTGCGCGCAACGGTGTTCTTGTGAAGAACGCCCTTTGCAACGCCGCGCGCCATTTCGGGCTGAGCGGCGGCGAGAGCGGCGGTCGCGGCGGCCTTGTCACCGGCAGCAACGGCGGCTTCGACCTTCTTCACCAGCGTGCGGATGCGCGACACGCGGTTCTTGTTGACGATCGTGCGCGCGGTGTTCCGGCGGATGCGCTTCTTTGCCTGCGGCGTGTTGGCCATAAGTTCCTCAAAATATCCAATCGGTTCAACGGTCGGAGCACAGCCATATCGGGGCAGCCGAATCGCGCATGTGCGGCGAATCAATGTCCGGATGCGGCCGGTTCCGGATGACCGGACCCTGCTCGAAGGGTGCGCCCATAGCCAGCGAGCCCCCGAACGTCAACGGTTTTCGGGAAAAAGATGCCCGGTCATCGCTGGCATTTGGGGCAATGAAAGGTCGAACGCCCGGCCTGGACGGTGCGCCGGATCGTGCCGCCGCATTCGCAGCGCTCGCTTTCGCGGCCATAGACGCGCCATTCCTTTGCGAAATAGCCAAGGTCGCCTTCGGGACTCAGAAAGTCGCGCAGGGTCGATCCCCCCGCCGCGATCGCCGACGCCAGCACCTGCTTGATCGCGGGCACCAGCCGGTCGAGCTTCGCCTTCGGCACGTCGGCCGCGGCGCGCAGCGGCGAGATGCGCGCCATGTTGAGCGCCTCGCACACATAGATGTTGCCCAGCCCCGCAACGACCGTCTGGTCGAGCAGCATCGCCTTGATCGGCGCGCGGCGCCCGGCGAGCGCGCGGGCGAGGGCGATGGCGTCGAAAGCGTCGGACAAGGTCTCGGGGCCCAGCGTCACAAAGGCCGGAAAGGCGGCGAGCGGATCGCCGCTCACCAGATCGACCGACCCGAATCGCCGCGGGTCGTGAAGGAACAACCGGTGCCCGGCTGCGGTTTCGAGGAGGAGATGGTCATGCTTGCCCACCGCGCCGCCCTCGGTCCGCCAGCGCCCCGACATGCCGAGGTGAAAGATCATATGATCGTCGCGGTCGGTCGATATGATGCCATATTTGGCGCGCCGCGACAGGCCCGTGACCGTCGCGCCGGTCAGCCGCTGCGCAAGATCGGCGGGAAAGGGGCGCCGCAGGTCGGGGCGAAAGGTGGTGACGGCGACGAGCCGCTGTCCGTCGAGAAAGGGGGCGAGGCCGCGGACGGTGGTTTCGACTTCGGGTAGCTCGGGCATATCGCCATAGCGGCTACGCGCCATTTGCGCGCGCGGCAAGGCCCGGCTAAAGGCCCGGACAACAGTTTCACCCTCCCCCCGCAAAGGCGCAGATCATGGCCACCCCCGACACCGTCAGCTTTGGGTATGAAGAGGTTCCGGCGACCGCGAAAGCCGCGATGGTCGGCGAGGTGTTCAGCCGCGTCGCGCGCAAATATGACATCATGAACGATGCGATGTCGGGCGGCATGCACCGCCTGTGGAAGGACCGTTTCGTGCGCCGGGTGAAACCCCGCGCCGGCGAACAGATCCTCGACATGGCGGGCGGCACCGGCGACATCGCCTTTCGCATGGAAGCCTCGGGCGCCAGCATCACCGTCGCCGACATCAACCCCGACATGCTGGGCGTCGGGATGGAGCGCGCGGCCGGGCGCGGCATCGACAGCCTGGTGTGGAGCGAGCAGAACGCCGAAAAGCTGAGCTTTCCCGACCAGTTTTTCGACGCCTACACCATCGCCTTCGGCATCCGCAACGTCACCGACATTCCCGCCGCCCTGGCCGAGGCGCACCGCGTCCTGCGCTATGGCGGGCGTTTCTTCTGCCTCGAATTTTCGACCAATGAATGGCCGGGCTTCGCGCAGGCCTATGACGCCTATTCGCACCATATGGTGCCGCGGCTCGGCAAGCTGATCGCGAACGACGCCGACAGCTATCGCTATCTGATCGAATCGATCCGCCGTTTCCCGCCGATGCCCGAATTCGCCCGGATGATCCGCACCGCGGGCTTCACCGCGGTCAAGGTCGAGCCGATCCTGGGCGGGCTGGTCGCGATCCACAGCGGGTGGAAAGCTTGACCCGTCCCATCACCCATATCGCCCGCCTGCTGAAATGGGGGCGCATCCTGGCGCGCCACGGGGCGCTGCGCGGGATCGAATCGGCGCCGCAAACCCCGCCGGGGGTCAAGCGGCTGTGCCGGATCGCGCGGCTGGGCACCATCCAGCCGCGCGTCCCCGACTATGCATCCGCCTTTCGGGCGATCGGCCCCGCCGCGGTCAAGCTCGGCCAGACGCTCGCGACGCGCCCCGACCTTGTCGGCGAGGAAGCCGCGCGCAACCTGCTGACGCTGCAGGACGCACTGCCCCCCGTCGCCTTCGACCGCATCCGGCAGGAGGTCGAGCAGGTGTTCGAAGCGCCGCTCGAAAGCCTCTATGCCGAATTCGATCCCGAACCCGTCGGGTCGGCATCGATCGCGCAGGTCCACCGCGCCGTGACCACCGACGGCCGCCAGGTCGCGGTGAAGGTCCGCCGTCCGGGGGTCGACAAGCAGTTCGCGCGCGACATCGAAACCTATGAATGGGCGGCCGCGCATCTCGAGGCGCTGGGCGGCGAGGCCGCACGGCTGCGCCCGCGCCAGGTGATCGCCAATTTCCGCCGCTGGACGCTGCGCGAACTCGACCTTCGGCGCGAGGCGGCGTCGGCGTCGGAGCTGTCCGACGCGATGGCCGCGGTTCCCACCTATGAAGTGCCGGCGATCGACTGGGACCGCACCGCCAGCCGCGTCATGACGATGAGCTGGATCGACGGGATCAAGATTTCGCACCGCGACCAGCTGATCGCCGCGGGGCACGACATGGACGCATTGTCGGCGAACCTCGTCCACGCCTTTTTGCGCCAGGCAATTGCCGAAGGTTTCTTTCACGCCGACATGCATCAGGGCAATTTGTTCGTGAAGGCCGACGGGACGATCGCCGCGGTCGATTTCGGCATCATGGGGCGGATCAACCGCCAGGCGCGCTATTGGCTCGCCGAAATCCTCTATGGGCTGACCACCGGCAATTACCGCCGCGTCGCCGAAATTCATTTCGAGGCGCAGTATGTGCCCGATTATCACAATGTCGACGAATTCGCGACGGCGCTGCGCGCGGTGGGCGAACCGATGCGCGGCAAGCCGGTGAGCGAACTCAGCGTCGGCCAGATGCTCGACGGGCTGTTCGCGATCACCCGCGATTTCGACATGCAGACCCAGCCGCACCTGCTGTTGCTGCAAAAGACCATGGTGATGGTCGAGGGCGTCGCGACGATGCTGAATCCAAAGATCAACATGTGGGACGTGTCGGGACCGTTTGTGAAGAACTGGATCCGCGACGAACTGGGCCCCGAAGCGGCGCTCGCCGACGGCATTCGCGAACAGGGCAAGACGCTGGCGCTGATCCCCGACATCATCCGCCGCCTCGACGAACAATTGCCGCGCAAGGGCGCTGCCCCGCCCGCGCCGCCGCTGCCCGACATTGCGCTGATGTGGGAACGCGGCGAACGGCGCGTCTGGTGGCGCTATGCGCTAACCGCGCTTACAGGCGCCGCGGCCGGCGTCGCCGCGATGCTGTGGAGCGGTATCGCCGGCTAAACCCCGGCGCCAGCGACCGCCGAAACGGCGTTTCGGGATGGAGCGCGACAGGGAGGATCCGGACGAACCAGCCGGTCGCCTAGCCGTCATTCGATCCATATCAGCAGCGGCCGAAATGGGGTGGGAAGCGGATATTTAGTTCCGAGGAGCAGCCGGGACGATTGTAACCGACGGCTTACATGGCGCCAACCGTCCCAAAGCTTGATTTCGGGCTTCACCAAAGACGTCGGCAATTACCTCACTGTCAGGGTAATCGACCGAGCCCATTGCGACTTCCTGCCCATCTTCGAGCAGTCTTATGACCGTGAAACGCCCGCCTTGTCGTAGCTTGTCCAGCCATTCGGTCTGGAAAGATAGTGCTGGCGATCCCAACTGAGCGATCTTGTAGCTAAAATTGCCTCTCTGATCCGGATAGTTGTAGCGATACGGAAACGTAGCCCAGCTCCCTCCGTTAAACTGCCATTTGATGATTTCGGGCGATTTTCGTTCAGGCGGGAGATTTGGGAGAGCTTCGATAAAGAGCATGTAGGGATTGAGCAAATCGCCCGCGTCCATTGTATAGGGCACACTAATCGCTAGCGTCCCGTCGCTGTTTCGCGACGTAAAGCTAATATGATTCGTGAGGGGCCGGTCTTCGCCCTGCTGCTTCAACATTACGAATACGCTTAGATGGCCGCGGGTAAGGCGACTGCTCCCGCATTTCTCCTGCGCGAGAGCCGGGGTCATCTGTGCAACTAACGCCAGCGTAATAAGCCATCGAACCATGTTGAAACCCTTGCCTGATATCCATTTCCATAGATCCTCGGGTCAAAGCTGAAAAGATGTCCGCAATGGGGTCGTTTCCTGCCATTCAATCCAAATCGGTGGTGAACGGCGACTTTGGGGGGCAAGCGGACGTTGCCCTCCTTCGTCATCCCGGACTTGATCCGGAATCCCGCTCTTTTGAGGCGCGGATCGCCTTCGATCTCAAGCGGGACCCCGGATCAAGTCCGGGGTGACGATGATGGATAGGTCAACTTCCGGTCGCTAGCCGACGAACCTCCTTTTCCGTTCGTGTCGAGCGAAGTCGAGACACCCATCGACACCGCACCTGGCCCGAGGGGCATCTCGACTTCGCTCGATGCGAACGGGATTTGCTAGGCGCGAACGTCCACAAACGGCCGCAACCGGTCACGGGCAGAGGCGGAGCCGATGGTGCCGAGCCGCCGCCCGCTCCACCTCGAACAAAAAAGGCCCACCCTTCGCGTGAAGGGCGGGCCTTTTCTTTGTCTTTCGTGCCTTTACCGTTTTTCGGGCGGGGCCACGGTGATCTGTACCTTTTCGCCCGAATTGCCGGGGAAGTCGGTGAACATCGCCTCGACCAGATTGGGAACGATCTGGGTCAGGTCATTGTCGCGCGACTGCGCCTCGGCGCGGCCTTCGAACAGGCGGTAACCGTCCGCGGCGCGGCTGATCTGCAGGGTGAGGTCGCTGGTATAGACCGTATAGCTTTCGACGTCGTTATAGCCGCCCCAGCCGGGGCCGAAACCGCCCCACATGAAGGGGTCGCGCCAGCCATAGATATAGCGGCGGCCGTTCGGGCCGCGCACGACGACCGGGCGGTAATAGCGGGGGCCGTAAAAGCCGCCGTACCAGGGGTCGCTGAACCCCGGGGTCGAGCGGACGCGCTCGCGGCCCTTGTCGATGCCGTAATCCATGCGGACCAGCATGTCGGGCTTTTCGTCGGGCGCCGCCGGGCGATAGCCGTAACGGGTCAGCTCGCCCGCCACCAGGCTGGCATAGCGGTTGAACTCGATGCCGCCGTCGAGCGCCGGATTGGTCGCCTCGATCGTGAAGCTCTGCCCCTGCGGGGTGGGAAGCTGCGTCTGGAAACGCGCGACATCGGCGCGAAAGGGCGTGGCGCAACCGGCCAGCGCCAGCGCCGCGCCGGTCATCGCGGCCAGCCCCAGACGTCGAAGGTTCGTCTTGATCATCGTCATGCTCCGTCATTCGGTGCGCGTCAGCCACACTCACCAGCATGACTACGCCGATGCGACTTAACCTTGGTTGAACCCGTTTCGTCGCAGTTCCGTTTGTCGCGTCCGGGGCCCCCCGTTCTTATTTCAACGGCATAGCCCCAGCGCATCATATGTGGCGTCGAGCGTCGGTTTTGCAAGCGTGCGCGCCTTTTGCGCGCCTTTTTCCAGAATCGCGTCGAGCGCGGCCGCATCGTCCTTCAACGCGACATAGCGCGCGTTGATCGGGGCGAGCCGGTCGACCAGCAATTCGCCGAGCGCGGGTTTGAAGCTGCCGAAACCCTGGCCGCCGAAATCGCGCAGCACATCGGCCACCGTCATGTCGGCCAGCGTCGCATAGATGCCGACCAGATTGCGCGCCTCGGCGCGGCCTTCCAGCCCGGCGGGCTCGGACGGCAGCGCTTCGGGATCGGTGCGCGCCTTCTTCACCTTTTGCATCATCGTGTCGGCGTCGTCGGTCAGGTTGATCCGGCTCATGTCCGACGGGTCCGATTTCGACATTTTCGCGCTGCCGTCGCGCAGGCTCATGATCCGGGCGGCGCCGGGCGGGATGATCGGTTCGGGCAGGGTAAAGACCGGCGCATCCTCGCTGGCGAAATCATTGTTGAATTTCTGCGCGATGTCGCGCGCCAGTTCCAGATGCTGTTTCTGGTCCTCGCCCACCGGGACGTGCGTGGTCTGATAGATCAGGACATCGGCGGCCTGCAGCACGGGATAGGTATAAAGCGCGGCGGACGCACCCTCGCGATTCTTGCCCGACTTGTCCTTGAACTGGGTCATCCGGTTCAGCCAGCCGATGCGCGCGGTGCCGTTGAGCAGCCATTGCAGCTCGGCATGGGCGGGGACGCGCGCCTGGTTGAACAGGATCGACCGGTCGGTGTCGATGCCGCAGGCGACGACGGCAGCGGCCATCGCGCGGGTGTTCGCGGTCAGCTCGGCCGGGACGTGGGGCATCGATATCGCGTGCAGATCGGCCAGGAAATACAGGCAGTCGCCGCCCTGTGCGCCGACCTCGTCCTGCATGCGCACCCAGTTGCGGATCGCACCCAGATAATTGCCGAGGTGCAAGTTTCCGGTGGGCTGAATGCCCGAAAGGACGCGCATGATGATCTTCCTGTCTTGAGCTTGGCTGTTTTAAAGTTGGCGTCGGCGCAACTGGCCGATCGTGTCGCGATTGACCACGCCGAACAGAATGGCGCAACCAAAGAATAGGATGCCGCCGGTCGCGACCAGCGCCAGCAGCGCGGCGATGCGTTCGAAAACGCCGCCGGTAAAGGCATCGCCGGCGACCGGCAGGGCCAGCGCCAGTCCCGCGGCCATGATCGCGGCGGCCAGCGCGATGCGCGCGATGCGGCCCGCGACCTGTGCGGTCAGGTGAAAGGCGCCGCTGCGGTGGAGCAGGGTATAAAGCATCGCGACATTGCACCAGGCGGCCACCGATCCGGCGAGCGCCAGGCCGACGATCCCGAAGCGCGGGATCAGCGCCAGGTTGAGCGCGACATTGATGATCAGCGAAATCGCGGCGGTGATGACGGGGGTGCGCGTGTCCTTGCGCGCAAAGAAATTGGGCACCAGCACCTTGACCAGCACATAGGCGGGAAGGCCGACGACCAGCCCGCCGACGACCGCGCCGGTCGCCAGGCCGTCGGCGCGCGTATAATGGCCTCCGACGTAAAAGGCGCTGGTGATCGCGGGGCCCGCGACGAACAGCGCGGCGGCGGCGGGGACGGTCAGCAGCATCGCAAGCTCGACCGCATTGCTTTGCAGGCGAAAGGCGCCGTCCCTGTTCTCCTGCGCGATGAAGCGCGACAGGGCGGGCAGGATGGCGGTGCCCAGCGCGATGCCGATGATCCCCAGCGGCAACTGGTTCAGCCGGTCGGCCATCGCCAGATAGGTGATGCTCTTGTCCGGCAGGGTGGCGATGAAGAACAGGTCGATGAAGCGGCTGATCTGATAGACGCCGGCGCCGAACACCGCCGGCAGGATCAAAATTCCCATCTCGCGCACATCGGGTGTAAAACGCGGCCGACGCAGTGCAGGCGTGAAACCGGCGCGGCGAAGCCATACATAAAGCCATACAAGCTGGACGAGGCCGGAGACCGAGACGGCGATCGCCAGATAAAGCCCGGTGGCCTCGCGCGCGGCGATGCCGCCGTCGCCATGGGCCATGCCCAGCAGCAGCGCGGCGATCAGGCAGATGTTCAGAAAGATCGGGGCGGCGGCGGCGGCGGCAAAGCGCGACAGGCTGTTCAGGATCGCGGCGAACAGCGTCGCCAGGCTCATGAAAGCAAGGTAGGGAAAGGCGATTCGCGCCATCAGCACGGCCAGGTCGAACACCGGCGCATCGGCTTCCAGCGCGTCGCTGGCGAACAATCCCATGACCCAGGGCATGACGATCAGCAGCACCGCCGAAAAGACGATCAGGATCGGGATCAGCACCGCCATGACGGCATCGGCAAAGGCGCGGGCCTCGCCATGTTCGCCTTCCTTGGTCATCCGCTGGTTGAACAGCGGGACAAAGGCGGCGGCAAAGGCCCCCTCGGCGAAAAGGCGGCGAAAGATGTTGGGCAGCTGAAAAGCGAGCTGCCAGGCGTCGGCGACCCCGCCCGCGCCCAGGATGCGCGACAACAGCATGTCGCGAGCAAAGCCGAACAGGCGGCTTACCAAGGTAAGACCGCCGATTGTTCCGACGCTTTTGACAAGGCTGCTCATCGCGCGAGCGGGCCTGCCAGGGTGAGCTTACGCCTGGCCGACGGGCGCAGGGATATCGGCCTGGTCTTCGGTCTGCGCCTGCATCTGCTGCATGAACAGACCGTGGAAGTCGATGGGTTCAAGGAGGAGCGGCGGGAAGCCGCCGTCACGCACGGCGTCGGCGACGACACGGCGGGCAAACGGGAACAGGATGCGCGGGGCTTCGGCCAGGAAGAAGGGCTGGAGCTGATCGTCGGGGACGTTGCGAACGCCAAACAGGCCGGCATATTTCAGCTCGATGACAAAGGCCGTTCCCTCGCTTGCCTTCGACGAAACATCGATCTTCAACGACACTTCGTAAAGGTTCTCGACTACATTGTCGGCCGCGATGTTAAACTGAACGTCAATATTCGGCGCCGACTGCCACTGAAACGCTGCCGGAGCGTTCGGATTTTCGAACGACAGATCTTTCACATACTGCGAAATCAGGCCGATGGCGGGGCTGGTGTCCTCACCGTTCGGCTGAATGGCCGGGTTGATGTCGTTGCTGGTCTCTTCGGCCATGATGTCGTGCTTTCGTTCGTGGTCATGAGTGCATGATGTCTTGCCGCAAACCGTTCTCGGCCCGCGGCAAACGGTTCGCGGCGGCGTTAGCAGCGGCGGGCGGCAAGTACAATGGGGCGCACGTGTGGCCCGCAAATCGTTGACCTGTCGCCGCTGCGCGGCCATGTGGATTTGAAACATGCTTGCGGATCGCCTATATCGATCCAGAAAATTTCTTTCTCTCCGCCCAAATTGGACTGATGCCCGTGACTGCTTTTTCGATTGTCCTGCTCGCCATGATTGCCGCATTTCTGGGCATGCGCCTTTACTCGGTGCTGGGAAAGCGCACGGGGCATGAACAGGAACCCGTGCTCCCGCGCCGCGAGGAACGGCCGACGCCGACGCCCTTGCGGCTCGACGATGGCGAGAACGCCCCTGCGTCGCAAGCCACGGCAGATGCGTCGGGGCTGATTTATGAGCCTGCGGCCGAACCTGGGCTGCGTCAGTTGCTCGCCAGTGATTCGAGCTTTGATGCCGGGCGCTTCATGGATGGAGCGAAAGCCGCTTATCGCATGATTCTGGAGGCTTTTTGGTCAGGCGACCGCGATACACTCCGCGACCTTTGCGATGACGACAGCTATGATGCTTTTGTCGAAGCGATCACCGCACGCGATGCGCGTGGCGAACGGCTTGAAAATCGTCTGATGGGGATCGATGCCGCCAAGATTACGGCGGTCGAGGTTACGCGCCATGAGGCTCGTATCACGGTTCATTATCAGGCCGACATCAGTGCCGTGACACGCGACGCCGACGGCAAGCTGATTGCTGGATCGATGAGTGACGCTTCGCAGACCAATGATTTGTGGACTTTCCGCCGTGTCATCGGGAGTAGCGATCCCAACTGGCTTCTCGACGAAGCCGAGGCCGCCTGACCCGGTGACGGCGGTGCTGATACGTCGCCCGCGCCGTTCGCGCGCCCTTAGAGTCGCCTTTTTCGCTTTTCTGCCGATGCTTGGCGGCTGCGCGTCGGTCATTCCCGACGCCGGTTCACGACCGACGAGCTCGACTCCGGCCCCGTCGCCTGTCGCAGAGGCAGGGCAACCCGTATCTGGCACGCCCCGTCCCTATCAGCCCCGCCCCTCGGTCCCCTCTACTGCCGCGGCCCGGCCGATCCCTGCTATCCCAAGCCCGCCGTTGGCGGCTTCGCCGGTTCCTGCCGATGCGACCAGCGCTGCGACGAGCGGGGTGGTCGTTGGACCCGAATTTACCGAACTGGCGGTGACAGCGGAGCAGGCAACAGCAGCGCTCAAGGCCTTTCGCATCTCCTGTCCGGCCGTCCAGCGTCGCGCCGATGTGAGCGGGTTGACGCAGCCTGGCGAATGGACCGAAAGCTGCCGAGCAGCGGCCGCCTGGTCCGATCGCGATGCGACAAATTTCTTCAGTCGGTATTTCGGTACGGTTCAGATCGGAGCCGGGACGTCGTTTGTTACCGGGTACTATGAACCGGAAATAGCGGGCTCGCGGACGCCGCAGGCGGGCTATGATGTTCCTGTTTATCGTCGCCCTGCCGACCTTATCGACGTCGATCTCGGTCAGTTTTCTGAGGGCTTGAAAGGCCGCAAGATTCGCGGGCGCGTCGATGGCAGCAATTTCGTTCCCTATTATGATCGCGCAGCGATAGAGCGGGGGGCGCTTGCCGGGCGCGGGCTGGAGATCGCCTGGGCCGCGGATGCGGCTGAATTCTTCTTCTTGCAGATACAGGGATCGGGGCGCCTTCGTCTGCCCGATGGCCGTGTGATGCGGATCGGCTATGACAGCCAGAACGGCCGTGACTATGTCGGTATCGGCAAGCTGCTGCTCGACCGCGGCGATCTTCAGCCCGGCCAGGCTTCGATGCAGGGCATTCTCGATTATCTGCGTGCCGACCCGGTACGCGGAGCTGCCGTCATGAATGAGAACCCCAGCTGGGTTTTCTTTCGCGAGCTGACCGGGCCGGGTCCCTTGGGCGCACTTGGTCTGCCGGTAACTGGTCGTGCGAGCCTCGCCGCTGATCCCAAATATGTGCCACTCGGCGCGCCGGTCTTTCTTTCGGTCGACCGAGCCGAGCCCAACGGACTTTGGATCGCGCAGGATACCGGCGGTGCGATCAAGGGAGCGAACCGTTTCGACAGCTTCTGGGGAGCGGGAGCCGACGCGCGGGCCATTGCGGGCGGTATGGCGGCACGCGGTTCGGCATTGTTGTTGCTACCCCGGGTCAGCGTCGCGCGTCTGACGGCGCGCTGAGCCCGCGATGCCGCGGCGCCTCGCTCCCGATGAAGCCGCGCTGTGGAATAAGGTCGCAGCGACGGTGAAGCCATTGCGCAAGGCTGCGATCTCCCTTCCACCCGTCACGCCGCCCACGATCCGCCCTCCAAAGCCTGTTGCGGCGGGCAAGGTGTCCGCAAGTTCGTCGGCTCTCAAGCCCTCGTCAGTTTCGCTTCCTCCGCCGCGCCGAACGCACGGCCAGGCAACGCTCGACGGCCATTGGGACCGGCGACTGCGCAAGGGGCATGTCCGTCCCGATGTCAGTATCGATCTGCACGGCCACAGCTTGCTGTCCGCGCAGGCACTGCTCGAAGAAGCGATCGGGCGGGCGCTGCTCCGAGGCGCGCGTGTGTTGCTCGTGGTTGCGGGGCGGCTGCGGCCGGGCGCCGATCGGCTGCCGCCGATGCATGGTGAACCGCGGCCACGCGGCGCGATCCGTGCTTCTCTTGCCGACTGGCTGGCAGCGTCTCCTCACGCCGACCAGGTCGTCGCGCTGCGTCCTGCGCACGTCGGCCACGGCGGCGCCGGTGCAGTCTATGTCATCCTGCGCCGCGGGCGTGAAGCCTGACCCTAGAGCATCAGAGAAAAGCGCGCATCAGAACGCCACGATAGATGCGATCGAGGGCGCGCAGATCATCGATGGCAACGGCCTCATCAAGCTTGTGCATCGTTGCGTTGGTCAGGCCGAATTCAACCACCGGGCACAGGGCCGACAGGAAGCGCGCGTCCGATGTTCCGCCGCTTGTCGACATTTCGGCGGTCAGCCCGGTTTCGGCGCGGATCGCCTCGGCGACCAGTTCCGACAATTCCCCAGGGGGGGTCAGAAAGGATTCGCCCGATATCTTGCCCAGCACGCGAGCTAGGGGTTCGACATCCTGTGCCAGCCGTTCGATCATCGCGACCAGATCGGCGCCCCGATGACGGTCATTGAACCGGATCGACAGCCGTGCGCGCGCCGATGCCGGGATCACATTGGTGGCGCCGTTTCCGACCTCTATGTCGGTGAACTCGATGTTCGACGGCTGGAACCAGTCGGTCCCCGAATCAAGGCTTATGGCGTCGATTGCGGTCAGAATCTTGATCAGTTTGGGGATCGGATTATCGGCCAGGTGCGGATAGGCCACATGTCCCTGCGTTCCCGGCACGTCGATCCAGATATTGACCGATCCCCGCCGCCCGATCTTCACCATGTCGCCGAGGCGGTTGACCGACGTGGGTTCGCCGACGAGGATCATGTCGGGCTTTATGCAGCGGGCATCCATATGCTCCATTAGCGCGCGCGTGCCGAACACCGCCGGACCTTCTTCGTCGCCGGTGATGATCAGGCTTATTGTTCCGGCATCAACGGGGGTTGCTGCGGCTGCTGCGACAAAGGCGGCGATCGACCCCTTCATATCCACCGCGCCGCGACCATAGAGCAGGTCGCCGCGCACTTCGGGGGTAAAGGCGTCGCTGTGCCATCCGATACCCGGCGGCACGACATCGAGGTGGCCAGCAAAGGCGAAGTGACGCGGCCCAGATCCTTTGCGGACAGCGAGCAGATTTTCGACCGGCCCGTCGGGCTCTATCCCGTCGATGAAGCGTTCGACGGTGAAGCCAAGGGGCGCCAGCGCGGCTTCGAGCACGTCAAACACGGTGCCGGTCGCTGGAGTGATGCTGGGCGCGGCGATCAGCGCCTTGGCGAGTTCGATGGGGTCGGAAGTCCGGGTCATGACTGCCCTTTACTCCGCCGCGTCGGGCTTAGTCGAGACAGGATAATATGCGCACAACTCGACTTCGCCCGTGACGAACGCCAAGAAGATGCAGGAGGACTGACAATGCCCAAACTGAACCTCGATTCGATTCCGCAAACCAATGCCACGGGCTATCCGCCGCCATTCGATGCCCCGGTTCAGGGGCGCTGGTCCCGCCGCCTCGCCCCGGCGACCGGCCTAGCCGATTTTGCCGCGAGCCATGTCGTGCTGAAACCCGGCGCCTGGTCGTCGCAGCGTCACTGGCACGATGGAGAGGATGAGATGCTTGTGATGATATCGGGCGAGGCTGTCTTGGTCGAGGATGACGGCCGACATGTCATGCGTGCTGGCGATATTGCGGTGTGGCCCAAGGGCATCACGAACGGCCATCACCTGATCAACGAGTCGGACGCCGACTGCATTTTTGTCGCCCTCGGCGGCGGGAAGCGATATGATACGGGCGGAGCATATTCCGACATCGACATGAAATTCACGCCTGACGGCTATTTTCACAAGGACGGAACAGCCTATCCCACCAGCCGATTGCCGTGAGTGAAGCCGACTGGATAGGCTTTGCCCTCGCGGTCCTGCTGATTGAACTGACGCCGGGGCCGAACATGGCATGGCTGGCAGCGCTGTCGATCGGCGATGGACGGCGCGCCGGTCTTGCGGCGACGACGGGTATCGCCATCGGTCTTTTCGTCAATGCGCTGGCGGCCGCGCTCGGTATCGCCTTCATCGTGTCCGAGAGTGATCTGCTATGGCAGATATTGCGTTGGGGCGGCGCGTTGTTCCTCTTGTGGCTTGCTTGGGAAAGCTGGCGCGACGCCGGCGAAAATTCGCCGGCGCGTGTCATGGCGACGGCGAGCCCGCACCGCCATTTCCTGTCGGGCATGGTCGTCAATCTCCTCAATCCCAAGGCAATGCTGTTCTATGTCGTAGTCATCCCGCGTTTTAACGGCGGACAGGTTCCGGGGTTCGGTCTGGCCATCGCACTGGCCCTGACCAGCATTGCCATTGCGACGGTCGTTCATCTGTCGATCGTGTTTGCCGGCAGTCGGGTTGGCGGATGGATCGCGGACCCGGTGCGGACCCGGCGGGTCCGCCGGGCGCTTGCGCTGGCGATCGTCGGCGTCGCATTCTGGTTTGCGGTGACGGCGGCCCGATGAAGGGCCGGGCAAGCGGTGTCTGCCGTGCGTTCACAATATGTCGAAATCGAGCAGGGTGAAGCGAGCGGGACGGGTAGCGAATACGCCATGGCCCCGCGCGCTGGCCGAGCCGAATACCAGGCCGACCTGATCGGTTTCGGTCATCGCGGCGCGAAACGCATCGGGGGCGTCTGCGGCCTTGCGGCCCAGCACCGATATCCAGTCCGGATCGTCAAAACGGACTTCCACCCGATATTCGCCGGGGGCGATCTTCTGCATCGTGGCTGAGGGGGCGTACCAGCGATAATATTGGTAGCGGCCCTTGGCGCCCCAATTGTCGCCGCGCCGCTGGAAATAGAGCGACAGTGTTGCGGGGAGGTCGGGACTTTCCTGTGGTACGAAGCGGGTTCCGGGGGGCGCGTCGATTCGATAGCGGGCCACGATCCGTGACTTGCCTGCAAGCGATCCGGGGTGGAAGGTGACATAATGGACGTGCCCGGCGTCGCGGTCGGGCGCCGGAAAGTCAAAGCGCCATCCTTGCCGGGCAGGCCGGGGTTGCAGCGGCATGCCCTGCGAATAATTCTTGCCGCGGATGATCGGGCCGATGACCCAATCGGCGGCGCGCTGCGCCTGCGTCGCGGTGGGGACAAGGACAACCGCGGACACGGCGACGGCGATGGCGACGGAGAGCAGGACTGGCCGGGGCATGGGCCGATCATAGCAAACCAAGCCTTCCCCTGACTGAACGGCCCGGGCCTATCCCTCCGTCGCGCCTTCGAATTTCTCGATGACCCAATCCTCCGCCTGCGCTCCGCCGATCCATTCCTGCATATACGGGTGGGCGACGACCGCCTGGCAATAGGGCAGGGCAAAACGCGGCATGGGAATAGAGTAGGTGATGAAACGGGTCACAACCGGCGCGAACATCATGTCGGCGGCGGACCAATCGCCGAACAGATAGTCGCCCGCGCCGCCGAAACGCGCCCGCGCCTCGGCCCATATCTGCATGATCCGCACGACGTCGGCCTGTACCTCGGGTGTAAGCGATCCGGCGGGGAAGATGCGACGGATGTTCATGCTGTGCTCTCGGCGCAGCGCCGCAAAGCTGGAATGCATTTCGGCGGCCATCGAACGGGCCATGGCGCGCGCGGCGGGATCGGCGGGCCAATAGCCCCTTTCGCCTTCGGTCTTTTCGTTCAGATAGTCGATGATGGCGAGGCTGTCCCAGACAACAATGTCCTCGCCATCCCACAGGATCGGGACCTTGCCGCCCGATGGCGCGAATTCGTCGCCTTCGCGCCTCTTGCTCCAATCCTCGTCATAGAGGGGAACCGTGATCTCTTCAAAGGGGAGGCCGCTGTGTTTCGCGGCGAGCCAGCCACGCAGGCTCCAGCTGGAATAGGCCTTGTTGCCTATGAACAATTTCATGCGCCATCCCTTTTTTCTCCCTCCCGCAGGCAGGAGGGGCGTGGTCACGTCAACTCTCCACCGCCTCCAGCACCGCGGCTCGCAGTTCGGCGATTCCCATGCCCTTTTCGCTACTGGTCGCGATAATCTGGGGATGGGCGGCGGGATGCTTGCGGGCCTCCGCCTCGGTTGCGGCCTGGACCGCGACAAGGTCGCTGGCCTTGATCTTGTCGGTCTTGGTCAGGACAAGGCGATAGCTGACGGCCGCGACGTCGAGCATCTTGAGCACTTCGCGATCGACGTCCTTGATCCCGTGGCGGCTGTCGATCAGCACCAGGGTCCGTTTCAGCACCTGCCGCCCGCGCAGATAGTCGTTGACGAGGAAGCGCCATTTTTTGACGACATCCTTCGGTGCCTTGGCAAAGCCGTAACCCGGCATGTCGACAAGGCGGAACTGCAGCGGTTCGCCGACGTCGAAATAGTTGAGTTCCTGTGTCCGTCCCGGCGTCACCGACGTCCGCGCGAGGCCGTTCCGATTGGTCAGTGCGTTGAGCAGCGACGATTTGCCCACGTTCGAACGCCCGGCAAAGGCGATTTCGGGCACGGTCGGTGTCGGCAGATGCTGAAGCGCCGGGGCCGATTTCAAAAAGGCGATCGGGCCGGAGAACAGCTTGCGCGCGCGCTCGGCGCGGTCTTCGGCGGCGGCATTATCCGTCATTGCCACCCCCGCGTGCACGAAGCCCCGGCGAACAGACACCGGACTTCGCGCTTTCGCGTTCTACATTCCCGTTCTCGTGGGAAAGGCAAGGGAGGGAGGGCCGGATCACTTTGCCGGAGCCGCCTTGAGCTGCGGGAACTTGCGGTACATCCACTGCTGCTGCGCGATCGACAGCAGGTTGTTGGTGATCCAGTAGAGCAGGAGACCCGCCGCGAAGGGGGCCATGATGAACATGAACAGCCACGGCATGATCTTGAACACCTGTTCCTGCACCGGATCGGTCGGTGTCGGGTTCAGGCGGAATTGCAGCCACATGGTGATGCCGAGGATTACCGCGAGGATGCCTATGCTGAGCAGCGAGGGCGGGGTGAAGGGCAGCAATCCGAACAGGTTCAGGATCATCGCCGGATCCTGCGCCGACAAATCCCTGATCCACAGCGCGAAGGGCTGGTGGCGCATTTCGATCGTCAGCATCAGCACCTTGTACAGCGCATAGAAGATCGGAATCTGGATCAGGATCGGCAGGCAGCCCGCGAGCGGATTGATCTTTTCATCCTTGTAGAGCTTCATCAGCTCCTGCTGCATCTTGGGCTTGTCTTCCTTGTAGCGTTCCTGCAGCGCCTTCATCTTGGGCTGGACGACGCGCATTTGCGCCATCGATGCGAACTGCCGCTGTGCAATCGGGAACATCAGGCCACGGATGATCAGCGTCAAGATCATGATCGCGACGCCGAAATTTCCGACCTGTTTGAACAGCCAATCGAGCAGCTTGAAGATCGGCACCTCGAAAAATTCGAACCAGCCCCAGTCAATGGCGTTCGACAGGCGGGTGATGCCCTGGTCGTCCTGATAGGCCGACAATATGTTCACTTCCTTTGCCCCGGCAAAGACGCGGCTTGTCACCGTCACCTGCTTGCCGGGAGCCACAGCGGCGAAATCGCGCGCGAAGAGGGTCTGGTAATTGTTGGCTGACGGCGAGCTGATCGCGGCCGTCACGCGCTCGCCCTTGGCCGGAACGATCGCGGCGAGCCAATATTTGTCGGTAAAGCCAAGCCAAGCCGCCGAATTATAGCGAACGCTGCGGCCGTCGGCTTCTTCGACATCGTCATAATTGACGTCGAACACCGATTTTCCGCCAAGGAAGCCGGTCGGTCCGACATGGATCGTCCAGCTGTCCTGTTCGTGCGGATCGGTGGGCTTGCCCAGGCGATCGATGAGAGCAAAGCTGCTTGCCGTGATCGGCGCCGCGCCGGTGTTGGCGATCGTCTGCTTCGCGGTGATCAGATAATTGTCGTCGATGCTATATTCGATGCGGAAATTCTGTCCGGTGCCGTTCGACCAGCTCAGCGTCAGCGGGGTCGCCGGGGTCAGTTTGGTGCCGTTCGCGGTCCAGACAGTGTTCGGCCCCGGAACTTCGACGCCCTGCGCCGACCAGCCAAGGCTGGCGAAATAGGCGCTCTTGGTGCCGGCGGGAGCGAACAGACGCACCGGCGGCGCATCCTTTTCGATCGTCTGACGATATTTGTTGAGCGTGACGTCGTCGACACGGGCGCCGACGAGGTTGATCGATCCCGACAGGGCCGGTGTTTCGATGGGGATGCGCTGGCCTTCGGCGAGGATGGCTTCGACGGGGCGCGTGGCGGCGGCGACCGATGCGGCGGGTGTGCCGGGGGCGGGAAGCGCGCTTGGCTGGCCCGGCGTCGCAGGAGCGGGAGCGCCGTTGCTTCCGGCGACCGTGGTGGTCACGTCGGGCTTGTCGGGGGTCGGAAAGAATTTTTCGGCTACGAAGTTCCAGCCGATCAATATCGCCACCGACAACAGGATTGCCGCGATCAGATTACGCTTGTCGTCCACGCTCTTCGGTCTCTCTTCGTCAAAACTGTCGGGTGAATGTGGGTTTACGGAACCGGGTCATATCCGTGCCCACCCCATGGATGGCAGCGCAATAGCCGCTTTGTCGCCATCCAGCCACCCTTGATCGCACCGTGGCGCGACAGGGCGGTGATGGCATATTCGCTGCACGATGGCGCGTAGCGGCAGGTCGGTGGCAGGATCCGCGACGGGCCGAGTTGCCATCCGCGGGCGACCAGGATCAGCAATTTCGCTATCATCGGAAAAGCCCGGAAAACTGCGCAACTTTACTCGCGATTCGCATCTTCAGGCGGCGTGCCGTTCCATCGTTGCTGCGGCCATGATCCGGACGTACGCGCCGCATAGTCGAGAAGCGGAGCCGCTGACCAAAACCGGAACAGCGAAAAGGCGAAGGCGTCGCTACGCGCGAAGCGGCAGAAAACAGCCGAACTTCACGCGCGATTCGCAGCGATGGGGCGTTGTCGAAGCTCATGCCGGAACGTTGCGCCTTTTGCGCAATGTAGGACAGAACTTCATTGCGCCAGCTTCTTTGCGGCGCGTTTCAACGCGCTTTCAAAATGATCGCCGAGTTCGGCAAAGGCGATGTCATTGCCGCCGGGGCGTCCGATCAACACATGGTCGGCGCCTGCGATTCCCGCGACGGGTATCGCGGCGCGGGCAAGCTCGCGAAGCCGCCTTTTCATCCGGTTCCGGACAACGGCATTGCCGACCTTTTTGCTGACCGTATAGCCGATGCCCCGCACGTCGTCGCCGTCGCCGCGCGGGCGGACGAGCAAAACGAAGCCGGGCATAGGAAAGCGAAGGCCGCGATTTGCGGCCAGAAATTCGCTACGCTTGCTTAAGGTTCGCACCTGCCCGGACCTTTGTTGGGCCGGTGCAGCGCCGACGCTTAGGCCGACAGCTTCTTGCGACCGCGCGCACGACGGGCGGCAAGAACCTTGCGGCCGCCAACGGTGGCCTTGCGGGCGCGGAAGCCGTGACGGCGCTTGCGCACGAGGCGGCTGGGTTGATAGGTGCGCTTCATCGCGTAATCCCCAAAATCTCTTCAATCGTTGCAACGAAAAATGGCCGCCAAACGCGGGCGGCCGCCAGTGGAGGCGCGGATAAGCGAGAGTCGGAGGAAAGTCAATCGTCATCGAGTGCGCGTTCCAGCCGTCGGCGCGCTCGGCGGCGTGCAGCGCTGACCCGGCGCATCACCCGGTCCGCCCATTCGCCATAGCGCGGATGTCGCCGCTTGAACCCGACATAGCGCCGCTTTGCCCACAGGCTGTTCTGCAGCGTTAGCATCAACCCGACCGGAAACAGCACCAGAAAACCGGGACCGGGCAGGGGGCCGATCAGCACCGCGATAACCATCAGCAGCAGCCCGGCGACGAACAGGGCAAAGCGAACCTGCGCGTTCGACCGGAGTCGCTGATAAAGGCTGGGTCGTCGCATGACGGGCCATGTGGGGCGCGGCGGTGCGTGTTGCAAGGCTAAGGCAGCGACGGGGCGTTCGTCGGGCGCTGCGGCCTGTTCATTCGCGTAGGGCATAGAGGCGGCCGTCGAGGGCGGCGACATAGACCACGCCATCGGCTATTTCGGGTGCGACGGCGACGCCGCCGGTGACATAGCCGGCGACCGTTTCGGGCACGAAGCGCCATTTCTCGCGTCCGGTTTCGGCATCCACCGCGAAGAAACCCGACGTCAGCGTCACGCCGTCGAAATAATAAGGGAAAGCGCTCATGCCGCCGATATAGAGCGTGCCTTTTGCGATCCGCGGGGTCGCCCAGGTCCAGCCGCCGGTTTTGAACGCCCAGAGTTCGCGCCCGTCCGAAGCGGCGTGGGCGGACACGACAAGCGAGTCGGAGCTTCCGACGTAGAAGCGGTCGTCGGCAAAGGTGGCGGAGGATTCGATCCATGAATCATCGGCGATCTTGCGATGCCATGCTTCGGTGCCGCTTTGGGTGTCGAGCGCGATCAGCTTTGCGCTGCGGCTTCCGACCACGAGCTTGCCATCGCCGATTGCGGGGGTGGACTGGACGATGCCGCCGCTGTCGGTGCGCCAGGCGAGCGTCTTTGTCGCCAGGTCGATCGCATAGACATGGTCGTCCCAGCTTCCGAAATAGAGACGGCCATCGGCCACGACGGGCGTGCTGCGGATGGCGTCGCCGGTTCCATATTGCCAGGCGAGCTTTCCCAGCGCCGCGTCGATGACGAACAGGGTGCCGCTCAGCGATCCGATGAAGATCTGGCCTTGATGGATCAGCGGAGAGGAATGGAGGAAGTCGTAATAGGGATTGGACAGCGCCGGGAGGCGCCGGTGCAGATCATGCGATTCGAGGCTGAACCGCCAGCGCTGCGCTCCGCTCGACCGGTCAAGCGCATAGAGATAGCCGTCGTCGCTGGCCGCAACGACGAGGTCGCCGTCGACCGCTGGCTTGGACCGTACCTTGCCTCCGGTCGCGAACTTCCATTTCAGGGCGCGGCTCCGGGTGTCGAGCGCATAGATATGGCCGTCGTCACTGCCGAAGTAGAGCGTCCCGCGATCATGGGTGGGCGGGCTCCATATCTGTCCGTCGGTGCGAAAATCCCACAGCAGCTCGCCGGGCGCCGCATGCGCCGCCGCCGGGACACCAAGGCCGAAGAACAGCAGCAAGGCCATGATCACCTTGCCGCGCAGGGTGCGGATCCGCCTTGCGATGGGGAGGCGGGGGCGTTTCGGGTGCATTGTCTTTCTCTCCCTTGCAGGCGCAGCGCGGGCCGTCACCGTGGAAAGAGGCGGGGCGTCCCGTCGGCCGCTGCCGTCAAGGGAATGTGTCTAAAAGATTGATAGGGCGTGTCAATTTTATCCGTGACCGGCCAAGCCAGTCCAGGCGGATCGTCCGGAATCGCAGGGTATGTGTCGGGCGCGGCCGTCTGTGCGGTCCGGTCAGTTCAGCGCAACGAAGCGCGCCATGTCGTCGCGGGTCAGATAGCGTACCTGGTCGAAGGGGGTGCTGTTGGTCATCGCGTAAAAGGCGCGGGCGGTCGGCTCATCCATCCCCATTTCGCGATAATAGCTGAGATATTCGGCATGGACCGGGTCGTTCGCCGGATAATCCTGTGCCTCGCGTCCATATTCGTCGGCCCAGCTATGGACGCCGAATTCGGCATCGGCCGCGGCACTGCGGCGCGTCCCCGCGAGCCACAGTTCCACCGCGCCCGATCGCACCGACCCGCCGCTTGGAACGCTGGTTTCGAGGCCTGCGCGGCGGATCGCGCGGGCCAGGATCAGATTGGCGGCTTCGTCGAGGCTGCCTGGGCAATCGATCATCTCGAGCCGCTTCAATGCGGGAAAGGCGGCCAGCATGGCGGCGAACTGGCGCGGCGTCGCGCTGTCGACATCGCCCTCCATGCGAGCGGTGCGCGCGTCGACGACCGAAAAGGGGCCGAAGCGCGCCAGCGCCGCAACCGGAGCCGGCAGTGCCGACATTCCTGCATAGCGCCGGGTCGCGGTTCGGTCGGCATCGTCCGGATCCGCGATTTCGATCGCCTGTCCGTCATCGTCGATCCGGGGGGTGATCCCCGCGCCGGCCCCATCATCCTCGATGGTCCAGACGGTCGTGGTCACGGTGGTCGTCGTGGTGATCGTCACGAATTGCTGGGCCCGTGCCGGGGCGAACGCCAGCACCGCCGCGAGCAGCGCGACGGTCAGCATCCGGAAAAGGGCGGCAGGCGAAACCATGCCGCTGCTTTCGCGCGCGCGCAGCTACCAAATGGCAAAGCGTCAGCGTCATCGCGGCGTTAACCGCGTTGCGGGACAGTCAGTCCGCTTCGCACAATGCCTTCAACTGTTCGCCGACCGCGGTCCAGCCGGGGGTGAAACCCATCTCCTGATGCTGCTGGCGTGCGGCGTCGTTCCAGTGGCGGGCCCAGCCGGTATAGCGGGTGCCGCCGCCTTCGGGTTCGATTTCCCAGCCGCCGATCATGAAGGGGGCGGCGGGTGCCAGGCGGCCGTCGGGGTCGCGGCGTACCGCGTCGGTCGTCACGAAACGGCGTCCCGGGACGACCTCGAGGAACAGGCCGTCGCTGACGACCTTTTCGCCTTGCGGTCCGTGCATCGTCATCGCGCAGCGACCGCCCGAGCGCAGGTCGATGTCGTCCAGCGACATGGTCCAGGGGGCGGGGCACCACCATTCGGCCATGCGGCCGGTCATGACCTCCCACACTTTTTCGGGGGTGGCGTCGATCAGGATGGAGATTGAAAGTTGGTGAGGGTCGGACATGGTTCTGCTCCGGTTGGGAAAAACGGCCGCGATCAGGGATGCCGCCGGGAAAATAAGGGGATAGCGGACGACCGCCGTCTAGGTGATGGTGACACGCAGATTCTATGCCGCGCCGTAAGGCGGGGCGGCCAGATCAGCTTCCCTGCCGTGCCGCCTCGATCGCCGCGATGTCGATCTTTTGCATCGTCATCATGGCGTCGAACACGCGCTTGCGGGTCGCAGGATCGGGGTCGGCCATCCCGTCGGTCAAGGCGCGGGGCGTGATCTGCCACGACAGTCCCCATTTGTCCTTGCACCAGCCACAGGCACTTTCCTGACCGCCATTTTCGACGACAGCATTCCACAAGCGGTCGGTTTCTTCCTGGCTGTCGGTATGGACCTGAAAGGAAAAGGCCTCGCTTTGGGGGAAGGTCGGGCCGCCGTTCAACCCGATGCAGGGCAGGCCAAGGACGGTGAATTCGACCGTCAGGACGTCGCCTTCCTTGCCGTTCGGGAAGTCGCTGGGCGCCCGGTTGAGCGCGCCGACACGGCTGTCGGCAAAGGTCTGAGCATAGAAATTGGCGGCCGCCTCGGCATCCTTGTCGTACCAAAGGCATAATGTCACGGGGGGCTTGGTCATCATTATATTCCTTGTTTCGATAGGGGTGGATCAGGGGCGCGGGCCGACGAGGCCAAAGCCAGCCCCCTGGGGGTCGATGCCGTTGACCGAAAATTCACCGCCGGGGATTTCATGCGGGCCCTGAATTATCTGTCCGCCCCCCGCCATCACGGCCGCGACAGCGCGGTCGATGTCATCGACACCGATATAGAAGGTCCAGCCAGGCGTCGGGGTGCCGGGCATCATCGGCATGACCGCGCCGATCCCGACGGTCCCCTGTTGGAGGAAGCGATAGGCGCCAAGTGCCCCCATATCCATCGCGCCTTCCTGTCCCCAGCCGAAATGCTTGCGGTAAAAGGCAATCGCGGCCTCCGGGTCGCTCGTCGACAGTTCGTTCCAGCGGAAATGCTGTTCGCGCTCGACCGAAAAGACGTCGCTTTGCCTATCCTCCATACCCGCGGGCGGGATGGGATTCATGATGTAGAAGACCGCGCCTTGCGGATCGCCGACCATCGCCATGCGCCCGACGGGCAGGTCGGTGGCCGGCATATGGACGCTGCCGCCATCGGCGGTGATGGCGGCAACCGCCGCATCGACGTCGGGCGTCCGGACATACGCCAGCCATGCCGGCCGGGCGCCGCCGGCGAGCATGTCGGCGTTCAGTGCCAGCACGCCGCCTGCATGGCCGCCGTCGCTGCGCACGATCATGCGATAATCCGCGCCGCCCGGCGCGCCGGGGTCGCCGTGCGCGGCGATCGTCCAGCCGACCACCGCGCCGTAAAAGGCAGCGGCGCCATCGGGGTCGCCGGTCATCAGTTCGTACCAAATGAACTGGCCCTTGGTGTCATCCATCATCCTGCTCCTTGCATGATCATTCGCCGTGCGGTGCGATCGGCTAGAGACGGTGAAAGCGCAGTGGCTTGGTGTCGGCGCGTCCCAAAACGCCCCGCGCTTCGAGGTCGAGCTGCACCCCCTTTTGCCACCAGCCGGCCTTGGCGCCGCCGGGGAAGAGGTCGTCGGGCAAAAGCGGCAGCAAGCCCGCCTTGATCTCCGCCGCGGTCAGTCCGGGCTTGTCTGCCGGGACGACCGCCAGCATCGCGTCGCGCATCGCTTCATATTTGGCGCGTTCCACGCGCACGATATGGTCGGGGCTGTTGATGTTGCGCATCGCGACGCGATCATCGGTTCGGGACATCCGTTTTCTCCGTTCGTCGGGCGTCAGGCATCAAAGACCGGCGCAAAGCCGCCATAGATCATGCGCTTGCCGTCAAAGGGCATTTCGCGCTCGTTCGGGTGTAGGCGTTCGTCGGCCATCGCCTTTTCCCATCCGGCGGTGCGGGCGTCCTTGCTGGGCCATTCGACCCAGCTGAAGACGACATTCTCTCCGTCAACGGCATGGGCGGCGCGCCGATAGTCGGTGACTTTGCCGTCGGGTACGTCGTCGCCCCAGCATTCGACGACGCGCACGGCGCCATGATCCAGAAAAACGGTCGAAGCCGTTTGAGCGAGCGCCGAATAGGCATCCTTGTTGCCGTGGGCGACAGGAAGAATATAGCCGTCGACATAGCCGGTCGCGCCTTCGCCGCGCTGGTCGAGCATCGGGGCGAAACCCGCGTAGATCATCCGCTGGCCATCGAAGGGCATGTCGGTGCCGAGCGCCTTCATTCGCGGGTCGGCCATGATCTTTTCGCTCGCGGCATCGCGCGTCGACCGGTCCGGATATTCGAACCAGCTGAACACGACGGTTTCGTCTTCCTTTGCCTGTACCGCCCCCTTGAAGTCGTTGAGCTTGCCGTCGGGCACGTCGTCGCCCCAGCATTCCACATGGCGCAAGACCCCGAACTCCTTGAACAGCGGCGCAGCGTCGGCGGCCTGTTTGATGTAGGCTTCCTTGTTCGCGGTCGGCACCGCGCACACAAATCCTTCGATATAAGTCATCGTTTCTCTCCTGATTGTCGCCATCCCGCAGGGCGGGTGGAGGTGTTTCTACGCTGCGACCGGTTCTTCGGTGAAAGCCGCGAGCTGCGCGGCGAGCGCGCGGTCAAAGGCCGGGCGCCCGACGCAGCGGTCGAGATAGGCGGCGAGATTTGGAAACTCCGCGACGATACCCGCCTTGACTGCTTCACGCAGCACGGTGGCCATCGCAATATCGGCGACGCTGAACTCGCCGAGCAGGAATGGCTTGTCGCCCAGAGCGTCCGACAGGCGGGCAAACCGAGTTCGGATGAAAGCGATCAGTCCCGGGCGCCGCAGCTTTGCCCACTCCTCGTCCTTCGAGAATATGTCGACATTGCCGAGTTCGAAGATCATCGGTTCGACACTGTTGAGTGCCGCGAAAACCCAGGCGGTCGCGCTGGCGCGGCCTTGCGGATCGTCGGGCATCAGTCGGCGGTCCTTCTGGCCGAGGTGCAACAGGATGGCACCGCTTTCGAACAGGGTCACATCGCCATCGCGCAGCACCGGCACCTGCCCCCAGGGTTGGACCTGATAATGGTCGGCCGGACGCTCGACGGCGCTGATCAGCTTTTCCGAATAGTCGAGGCCGATTTCTTCGCACGCCCATCGGGGCCGCAGGTCGCGCACGAAGCCGCGCGCAAAATCGGGAACCCAGTTGAAGGCGGTTATTTCCAGATCGGCTTGGGGGGATATTGGCATTTTCTCTCTCCTTGGGGGGGCGCGTTTGTTATTATCGAGGGCGGCGGGCGGCCGTCAGTTTCGTTTGCCCTTGATCCAGGCGACGATCGCCATCGCGTGGCCATGGCCGAGGCCGAAATCCGCCTTCAGCCAGTCGATCAGTGCCGTCGCCTTTACGCCAGGGGCGAGACCAGCCGGATCGGCGAGCCCCTTTCCGATCGCCCTGGCCTTCAGCGCATCCGGGGATTGGCCCGTTTTGGTTTGAATATTGTCTAGATAGGTCTGAAACGACATGGGCGGGCTCCTGTCTCGGTCTTCTGGTCGGGCGGGCGATGGCGGCGGAGCAAGGGAGGGGGAGCAGCCGCCATCGCCCGCGGCGATCAGGCGGCGGTTTCCGCGGCCTGGTTGCCACTCGCCGCTGCCGGGTCCATCCACATCAGTTCCCAGATGTGGCCGTCGAGATCTTCGAAGCTGCGACCGTACATGAAACCGAAATCCTGCGTCGGGGTCGGATCGGCCTTGCCGCCTGCCGCGATGGCGAGCGCGACCCGGCTGTCGACCGCGTCGCGGCTGTCCTCCGACAGGCACAGCAGCACCTGAGCATGGGTTCGTGCGTCGGGGATCGCCTTTGACGTGAACTGCGCCCATTTTTCTGCGGTCAGCAGCATCGCGAAAATCGTATCGGAAAAAACCATGCACGCGGCGCTGTCGTCGGTGAATGCAGGGTTGTTCGTTGCGCCGACCGCTTCGTAGAAAGCCTTCGACCGTTCGAGGTCGGCGACCGGCAGGTTCACGAATATCATCTTGCTCATGCTATTTTCTCCTTCGGAGGGGGGGAGGCGGAACCGAGCGTCAGCGTGAACTGCGGCGCCCGGCAATTACCTCGGCGGTCATGATCCGATCTCGCGTGCGAAGAGCATTCGGACATAACGCTTCAGATGGGTGACGCTTTCCCGGGCAATCGCCGGGTCGTTGGTTGTTTTCGCCAGAACGAAGCTGCCCTGCAGAACCGCCTGGACATGCCGCGCGAGGCCAATGGGAGTCACGCCTTCGGGGGCGCCATGGGTTTCCATCGCCGCCGCGATGTCGGGGGCCAGCGCCTCGCAATAGGCGTCGATGCTCGCCGCGCAGGCGAGCCGGATCGGGTCGCTGGTCGCAAAGGCTTCCTGCACCATGGTCCCCACAAAGCAGGTGAATTCCTCAACCGGTCCGTCGAGCATCGAAAAGCGGAAGTCGATGTGGCCGATCAGCCGGTCGAGCGGATCCGCCAGCCGTGTGTAGGGCGGCATTTCGAACAACGGTCGGGCGCGTTCGGTCCATGCCTCCGCCGCCGCAACCGCCAGCGCTTCCTTCGATTCGAAGTGGTGAAAAAAGGCGCCCTTGGTCACGCCGGCGGCCGCGCAAATCTGGTCCACCGTGGTCGCTGCATAGCCCTGTTTGCGCACCGTCTGATGCGCGGCGGCGATCAGCTTTGCCCGTGCGCTGCCGCGCGGCGGGCGTTTTGCGGCGGCCGGGGCGTCCGATGAGGAGGATAGGGCGCGGCTGTTCGTCATGAGTAATGCATACCAACCAGTTGGTATGGTGTCAAACAACTCCGAAGAGATGTGGCTTTCCTGAGGATTTGTGCGCGATTCGGCTGCGCTCGCCGCGATGGATTCGCTGTTCGGAAGGGTGGGCGGCTCTGCGATTCGCAGAGGGTCGGCGGTGATGCCGGTCGTTTCGATCGCGCGATAAGCGTCGGGTCGGCGCGGAATCCCAACAGAGGGAGAAGGTGGCGAAGGGGCCTACGCAACGCATGGCGCATCCGGGGTCGATTGCGCCGATGGCAAAAGAAGAGGGAGAGCGAATTTGCGCCTTCGTTCGCCTGGTCTCTTGAATGTTATTGCAGGCACGTCGCTGTTTCGAGGCGAACGATTACATCTTTCTTGTTTTTTCTCGACCTTGTTTTTGCGATCCGCCAGAAGTGGTGCGGCCTGTTGCGGATATGGCGAAGGCGGCAACAACAACGGGAACAGGCGCGGGGAGGGCTTCATGGTCGCGATCGTATCCACCGTCGCCTATCTCGGGCTCGAGGCGCGCGGGGTCGAGGTGCAGTGCCAGCTTGCCGCGGGCGTTCCCGCCTTTGCCATCGTGGGGCTGCCCGACAAGGCGGTCGCCGAAAGCCGCGAACGGGTGCGCGCGGCGCTGTCCGCGATCGGGCTCGCGTTGCCGCCCAAGCGGATCACGGTCAACCTGTCGCCCGCCGACTTGCCCAAAGAGGGATCGCACTACGACCTTCCGATCGCGCTTGCGCTGCTCGGCGCGATGGGGGTCGTCGATCGCGAAACATTGAGCGCTTATGTCGTCGTGGGTGAACTCGGCCTTGATGGCCGAATTGCCCCGTCGCCCGGCGTCCTGCTCGCGGCAATCCACGCGGGCAGCGAGCAGCGCGGGCTGGTCTGTCCGGTGGCGCAGGGACCCGAGGCGGCATGGGCAGGCGAGGTCGAGGTTCTGGCGGCACCGGATCTGCTGGCATTGCTCAATCATTTCAAAGGGACCGCGATGCTTGCTCCGCCCGAACCCGGCACGGTGGATGCCGCGCCGCGCGGTGCCGATCTGGCGCAGGTCAAGGGACAGGAAACGGCGAAGCGGGCGCTCGAAATCGCGGCAGCAGGCGGCCATAATCTGCTGATGGCAGGGCCGCCCGGCGCGGGAAAATCGCTGTTGGCGGCGTGCCTGCCGGGCATCCTGCCCGACCTGACCCCGGCCGAAGCGCTTGAGGTGTCGATGATCGCCTCGGTTGCGGGGCAACTCGAGGGCGGACGGCTGGTCCGGGCTCGCCCGTTCCGCGCTCCGCATCATTCGGCCTCGATGCCGGCGCTGGTCGGCGGTGGGTTGCGCGTGCGTCCGGGCGAGGTCAGCCTGGCGCACCTCGGCATATTGTTCCTCGACGAATTGCCCGAGTTTCAGCGCGCGGTTCTCGACAGCCTGCGCCAGCCACTCGAAACGGGTCAGGTCAGCGTGGCGCGGGCCAATGCGCATGTCACCTTTCCGGCGCGCGTGCAGTTGATCGCCGCGATGAATCCGTGTCGTTGCGGCCATCTGGGTGATGCCGCGCTGGCCTGTAGCCGGGCACCGCGCTGCGCCGCCGACTATCAGGCGAAGCTGTCGGGGCCGCTGCTCGACCGGATCGACCTGCACGTGGACGTGCAGGCGGTGAGCGCCGCCGATCTGGTGCTGCCGTCCTCGGTAGAAGGAAGCGCAGAGGTCGCGGCGCGGGTTGCGGCGGCGCGCGATATTCAGACCGCGCGCTATGCCGGGCAAGGGGCGCGCAGCAACGCCGAAATCGATGGCGAACTGCTCGAAAAGTTTGCCACACCCGATGAGGCGGGGCGGCGGTTGCTTGCGCAGGCGGCGGAGGCGATGCGCCTGTCCGCGCGCGGCTATACCCGCATCCTGCGCGTCGCGCGCAGTATTGCCGACCTTGCGGGTGCCGAGAACGTCCGCCGCGAGCATATTGCCGAGGCGCTCGGCTATCGGCGGCAGGTGCCGCGCAACTAGGATCCCGCCCCTGAATCGGATCATGGACCGAATCTGCGTCGCGCAGCCCTTGTCATGAGGGCGTCGCCGGGGCACTAGCCCGCCCGCGCGCGGGGCGCGGTAAAGAAATCCAAACATATTTGCGTGATACAGGCGGCTATGACCATGGTGGGGGTACGAGTTTTGTCTTGGAGGAACGGGGTCGCGATGCTTTTCGCGATGCTTGTCCTTGCGTTTGGTTCGTCCCCTGCCGAGGCGGCACCGCTGCGCCTCAACGATACGCTGTGCCATGCGGTTGGCGGCACCGAGCCGTCCGACGATATGGCCGCACGCCTGACCTTCGCCTGCGATGGGACGCCGACGGACTATCGCCGCGGCAGCCTGTGGCTGCGCGCCGACCTGTCGAGGCTGTCCCTGCCGCCGCGCGATCTGGCGCTGATGGTTCATCAGACGCGCTTTGATCGGCTGGCGGTCGCCTTTCTTTATGCCGACGGTATCCTCCGCTGGCAGCATGTCCGGCAGGGTGACTACGCATCGCATTGGCGGGTCGGTGGTCAGATCATGTTCGAGGCGCCTGATCGCAGCGCGCCGATCCGTGCGGTCATCATGCGCTTTGACGGCATGGCCGATCATGCGTTGATCCGCGCCCGTCTGATGCCCAAGGGCGATGCGGTCGTCCAGTCGGCCAATATGGCAGCGGCAGTGGGGGCCGCGTTGACGCTGTTGCTGGTCGGCGCGATCTATAGCCTGTCGCTCGCCGTGGCGGTACGCCGCCAGTATCTGGCCTGGCAGGCGGGATGGTCGGGAACCATGTTGCTGTGGGGTGCCCTGTGGTCGCAGGTGCATCTGGCGCTGTTTCCGGGGATGGCCGGCACGGTGACGGCACAGGCCTGCACCTTTCTGGCCTGTGCGGCCGTGGCGCTGGCGTCGGTCAGCGCGGTGAAGGCGATCGACCGCAACCATGGATCGGCCGTGCTGCGGCGCGCGGCATTGGCCCTGGGCGCTGGCGTGGGGATCGCCGGGTTTCCGGTCGCGTGGATGCCGGGCGGCAATCTCGAGCTATGGGGCCAGATATTGGGTCTCGCGGTGCTCGCCGATCTGATCGTCGTGACGGTCTTTCTGGGGTTGGCGTGGCGGCGGGGTTCGGTTGAGGCTCGCGATTTCCTGGCAGCCTGGGGGCTGCCGATGGCGACGCTGGCCTTCATCCATATCGTCGATGTCGGCGAAGGAATCTGGGGCGGCGGCGCGCAGCTTCCCGTCCTGTTTGCCGCTACCTGGCAGGCGTTGTGGCTCGCCGCCGCCGCGACGCGCCGTTTGGGACAATTGCGCGTCGAGCGCGACATTGCCCGGGCGGCCGAGGCACAGGCCAGCCGCCTCGCGCGGCATGATCCGTTGACCGGACTGCCCAATCGCCGCGGATTTATCGAAAGCGTCACGCCGCTGCTGGACAGGGCGCGATCGGACAATCTGCCGGCCGCCCTTTTGCTGGTCGACATCGACCGTTTCAAGTCGATCAACGATGTTCACGGCCATGAGGCGGGCGATGCCGTCCTGTGCGCCATCGGGCGGCGTATCGCGCGCTGGGAAGGGGCGATGTGCACGGTGGCGCGGATGGGCGGCGAAGAGTTCGGGTTGGTGACGATCGGGATGGAAGGCATCATCCTGGAACGCTTTGCCGAAAGCGTTCGGCGCGGCATCGCCGCTTGCGATCACGGGGCGCTGCTGGGCGACCGGGTCGTTACCGCGAGCGTCGGGGTCGCGGTGGTGCGTCCCGCTTGCGATTTCCAGAATCTGTATCGGCTGGCCGATGAGGCGCTTTACGACGCAAAGCGTGAGGGGCGTGACCGCGTGGTCATCCGGCGCCGCGATGAATCGCCGAACCCTGCATTCCCCGGCACGCTGCCGAGCGACGGCCCATTGCCGTCCCGGGGGTTATCGTCCTGACAGGGCAGGGGATCAAAGCCCCTGCGACATCGCCTTGTTTTCGACGACTTCCAGTGGCGGCGGCGCCTTTGCCGCGCCGGCGCCGTGCCGACGATGGCTCAGCTTGCCATCGACCTTGCCGCCGGTTTCGATCGTGATATTCTCATAGGCAACATCGCCGGTGATCCGCGCACTGGCGTGCACAACCAGCGTCTTGGCTTCGATCGAACCGTCGACCAGTCCGGCGATTTTTGCGGTCTCGGCCACAACGGCGCCCTTGATCTCGCTGGCTTCGCCCTGCACGAGGTTGGCGCATTTCAGATCGCCCTCGATCTTGCCATCGACGTGCAGATCGACGGTGGCCGACACATTGCCGGTGACGACGACATCCGACCCCAGGATCGAAAAAGTGGTGTGGCGTGCCCCGGTTGCCATTTTACTTTGCACCGCGGGCGACGGAACCGACTCGCTGTCGGGCGTCTGCTTTGACTTCGAGAACATCGGCTTTGGCCTCCAGGAAGCGGCGCGGATTGACCGCGACGCCGTTCAAACGGACTTCGAAATGCAGGTGGCTGCCGGTCGAGCGGCCGGTCGAGCCCATCTTGGCGATCTGTTGCCCCGCGGCGACCTGATCGCCGACGCGGCTGGTAAAGGCCGACAAGTGGGCATAGCGGGTCATGATGCCCTGGCCATGGTCGACCTCGACGACATTGCCATAGCCCGATTTGCGGCCGACGAAGCTGACACGGCCGGGGGCGGCGGACAGGATCGGGGTGCCGACGGGGCCGCGGAAATCGAGCCCGGCATGCATCGCGCCCGCGCCGGTGAAGGGGTCGCTGCGATAGCCGAAGCCCGACGACATCATCAGTACATCGGCAGGGTTGCCCGACGGGACGGCGACCAGGGTGCGTTCCAGAACTTCCATACGGAACAGCGCGCCTTCGAGTGCGGCAAAGGAGGGGCCAAAGGCCTTCGCCTTGCCGTTGCCGCTGCGATAGGGAATGAAGGGACCACCGCGACCGAGCGAGGCGTTGCGGACCAGTGCCGCCGGGTTCAGCCCGAGCTGGGCAACCGCGACCTCGGCCTTGTCGGCGCGTTCCTTGACCGCAGCAAGCAGGCGTGCCGCAAAGGCTTCCTGCCGCGCTTCGAGGCGGGCCAGGCTTTGTGCCTCCGGCGGCAGGCGCGGATCGATCAGTGCACTGGTTTTGGGCGTGTTGGCCGCGTCAACTGCCTCTGCTTCTGCCTCGGCCGGGGTGGCATCCGCTTTTTCCGTCAGGGCGCCCGGTTCGACGCCGAAATGGACCTTCGACCATTCTTCGAGTTGCGCCTGGCGTTCGTCGAGGTCGGCAGCGATCTCGCCGACGCGGTCGCGATATTGGGCGATGCGTTTTTCAGCGGCTGCCGCCGCCGCCTGCTTCTCGGCAACTTCGGCGCGCTCGTCGGCCGTCAGCAACTGGTTGACCAGCACCGACAGGGTGGCGGCGGCCCAGATGAGCAGAACGGCGCCGAGGATCAGCGCAACGCGCTTTTGCCATTTGGCACTGATCCGCACGAAACGAACCTGTCCGTGCGTGCGGATGAAAATTTCATGGTCCTGGAACAGCGCGGAAAAGCGCTGGCGCCAATGGCGCAGGCCCGTCGTTTGCGAAGACAAGTCACGACCCCGTCTTTTTGTTCTTGTGGAGCCCTCCGCCCCGACTGGAATGGGCCATTAACAGGCCGAGGGAGGGGGCGCGAATCTTTGGGGGGCGACTCGCGGCGAATCGAACATGTGGCGGGGTGAACGGTGTGAAACACGCGGAACGCCGCCAATTTGGCTGGATTCTTCGGGCGAATCGCCGCGAAATCATTGACGGCTTGCTTACCATTTTTGGCTAGGGCTAGGGGGTGACGTCCATGGTTGAAACCTCCACCTCCAGCGCGGCGCCTATGTCGGCCGCCATGCCGCAGGTGCCGTCCGAGCGCCCGCGCTCGGCGGTCAGTGCCGGTGTCGGGCTGGTCGGGCTGGCGGGGCTGATCTTTTATCTTCTGCTGGCGCGCTATGCGCCCGAGGTCGCGGCCGTCCTGGGTGTCGACTGGGGCGACCGGGGACCGATGAGCGGACCCAATTCGGCGATCGCCAGCGTGCTCGCCTGCGGCATTCCGATGGTGCTGTGGTCGGTGTTCGTCGACAAGGTGCATCGCAATCCATCAACCGGGATCGACTGGGCACAGCGCCGCCCATGGCGGGAAACGGTGGACATCAGCCTGACCAAGATCGTCGGCCTGTGGGCGACATGGGGATTGATCGCGCTGACCTATGTCACCATGCGTTATTACTGGTTCGGCCAATATGCCTTTTCGATGGATTTGCTCGAACGGGTCGCGCCTTGGCTGCTCCTGGTTTCGGTGCCCTATATGCTGTGGCTCGACCGTCGCATGATCGAACCGCGCGACGGCTGCTATGCCTTTGGCCGCTGGTTGCTGGCGCCGGGACGGCCGGTCGATGGGCGCGCGATCGCGCATCATTTCCGGGCCTGGGCGGTCAAGGGGTTTTTCACGGCCTTCATGCTGTCGATCGTGCCGGGCAATTTTTCGGCGCTGGTCACGGTGTCGATGACCGAGGTGCTCGCCAATCCCTATATGACCGCCCTGTGGGCGCTCAACCTGCTCTATCTGGTCGATGTCCATATCGCGACGGTCGGCTATATTCTGACGCTGAAGCCGCTTGATGCGCATATCCGGACGGCCAACCCCTATGGCATGGCGTGGGTCGCGGCGCTCGTCTGCTATCCGCCCTTCATCCTGATGAATGGCGGGCCGCTCGATTATCGGATCAATGGCGCCGACTGGGGGCATTGGCTGGCCGGGCACGACATTCTGATCATCGCCTGGGGCATCATGCTGATCGGTCTGATCGCGATCTATAGCTGGGCAACAATGGCGTTCGGCATTCGCTTTTCCAACCTGACGCATCGCGGGATCATCACCCACGGCCCCTATGCCTTCACGCGCCATCCGGCTTATGTGGCAAAGAATCTGAGCTGGTGGCTGGGGTCGATGCCCTTCCTCGTCACGGCTGGCGGCTGGGTCGAGGGCGCGCGAAACGTCATCCTGCTCGGCCTGGTCAGCGCCATCTATTACTGGCGAGCCAAAACCGAGGAAAAGCATCTGCTCGGCGATCCTGCCTATGTCGCCTATTGGAACTGGGCGCAGGGCCATGCCCTTGTCCCGCGCCTGTTCGCGAAACTGACCGGCCGCGACGGCCCCCTGATCCGGCTTGAGCCTGATGTGCGGGTTGGGCCGGTCGCCTAGAAGCTGAGCTCGTCGTAGATTTTCGACAGATCGCCGCCCCACGCGCCATGATAACGGTCGAGCAGGTCGTGCGCGGGCGATTTTCCGTTTTTGACGATCTGGCGCAGCGGTTCGAGAAAGCCGACCTCGTTGTCGCCCATCGAATTTACTTCGCCGCGCGCGGCGAGGCCCGCCGCCGCGATGTCGAGCACCGGGGCCGCGAGGTCGCGGAGGGTTCCGCCGCCGGGCGCGGCGGCGCATAGCCCCTCACGCGGCACCGCGTCGCGCAGCGCCTGCTGTTCGGCGATGCTCCATCCCTTGACCAGATCCCAGGCGGCGTCGAGCGCGCCCTGATCATAGAGCAGCCCGACCCACAGCGCGGGCAGCGCGCAAATGCGGTTCCAGGGACCGCCATCGGCGCCGCGCATCTCGAGAAAGCTTTTGAGCCGCACTTCGGGAAAGGCGGTCGACAGATGGTCGTTCCAGTCGGAGAGATAGGGTTTTTCGCCCGGCAGCGCGGGGAGTTCGCCCTTCAGGAAATCGCGGAAGCTCTGACCTGCGGCATCGATATAGCGGCCGTCGCGGAAGACGAAATACATCGGCACGTCGAGCATATAGTCGACATAGCGGTCATAGCCGAAGCCGTCTTCGAACACGAAGGGCAGCATCCCGGTGCGCGCGGGATCGGTATCGGTCCAGATATGGCTGCGATAGGAATAAAAGCCGTTGGGTTGTCCCTCGGTGAAGGGCGAGGAGGCAAAGAGCGCGGTCGCAAGCGGTTGCAGCGCCAGGCTGACGCGGAATTTCTGCACCATATCCGCCTCGGACCCATAGTCGAGGTTGGTCTGGATCGTGCAGGTGCGTAGCATCATGTCGAGGCCGAGGCTGCCGACACGCGGCATATGGTCGAGCATGATCCGGTAACGCCCCTTGGGCATGATCGGCAGTTCGTCGCGGGTCTTGTCGGGCCACATGCCGAGCCCCAGGAAACCGAGGCCGAGTTCGGCGCCCACTTCCTTGACCTGTTTGAGGTGGCGGCCGGTTTCCGCGCAGGTCTGGTGCAGATTTTCGAGCGGCGCGCCCGACAGTTCGAGCTGTCCCGCCGGTTCCAGGCTGACGGTGCCGTCGCTGCCCGACAGGGCGATGACTTTCCCCCCTTCGATTACCGGTTCCCAGCCGAAGCGGGTCAGCGCCATCAGCAGGTCGTGGATGCCGCCGGGTTCGTCATAGCTCGGCGCGCGGTGATCGTCGGTGCGATAGACGAATTTCTCGTGTTCGGTGCCGATCCGCCATTGCTCACGCGGCTTTTCACCCTTGGCCATGGGTGCGGCCAGCTGGTCGCGGTGCTCGATGATGGGATCGTTCTGATCCGAAGCCGTTCGCGTGCTCATGCCACGCAAGTAAGTGCTTCACGGGAAAATGCAATCGCGCCCGAACGGCTTTGTTGATCGCGACCGGCTGTTCAGTCGAGGATCACTGTAAAGGCGATGGCCAGCGACCCCCCGGCGACCAGGCTGGGTGCGGTCGCAGCAACGCCGGATCCGGTAAAGGATGCACCGAACGGATCGCTTTCATCGGACCCCGTCGCATCATCGTCTTCGACGGTGGTGGTCCCGGCACAGCTCGATCCGCTGCGCAGCGATCCGGCGACATAGCTGGTCGCAGCGGGCAGGGGGTCTGCGACATTGACGGCCGTGGCGGTCGCGCTGCCATTGTTGGTAACGACGATGCAATATCGCATCGTCGCGCCCGGAATCGCCTTTGGGTTCGCTGTGCCGTTGACGGGGTCCGAAACGACGCTGCTGGTCTTTGCGATCGCCATATTCGCGACGGGACGACAAAAGATGATGTCGTGAAGGGCAACGCCTTGCTGGCCCGGATTCGCTGGCGCGAGGGCGTGGCTGCCATATTCGATGCGGATAGTGTCGACCGGCGCGCTGAAGGTGACGACGACAGTGCCGTCGGCGCTGGCATCGGCGGACAGGGCATCGCCATAGGCGGCGTTGCCCGCGACATAGTTCGCGACGCCATTGGTCAGGACGGGATAGACAATTGCCCCATTGTAACGCCCCGTCACCACGACCCGGTCGGCGAATTGTCCTGCGGCATAGTCGATATCGAACAGGCGAAACTGCGCCCCGGGGACAGCCGTCGGCAGGGTGATCGTCGTCGCCACGGTTCCCGACTGGCTGGTGAAATCGACCAGTTCGAAAATCGAATATTGTCCCGTGTTGCCGCCGTTCACGACATTTTGCCGCGATGGGGATTGTCCGCCATAGGTGCCGTTGTTGAGGAAAGCGCCGCCATTGATGGCGATGTCGAATCCGACGGCGCCGATGGCCGGCACCGCATGGCTGGCACTCGTCGTGCCGGCACTCCAGGCGATGGCGTCCCAGTCGTGGGCAGTGATGCCGGCGGGGCAGGTCAGCGCCGGTGCGGTCCCGGCGGTGCGCGACCCGGACACCGTAAAGGTCGCCGAGGCCTGATCATCCTCTCCCGTCACGCCGTTTCCGGGTGTTGAGTCGGGGTCTGGTGCCGATGATGCGCTTATTTCGGCGCGGTTGGTGATCGAGGCGCCAGCGGTTGCCGCAACGGTGCCGTTGATCGTCAGCACCCGTGTCGTTCCCGGCGGAACCGATCCGACGCTCCATACGCCGGTTCCGGCGTTGTACGTGCCAAATCCAGACGCGCCGACGAAGCTGAAGCCGGCAGGAAGCTGGTCCTCGACGGTGACGCCGGTCGCGGTTTGCGGTGATGTGTTCGCATTGGTGACGCGCAGCGTATAGCTGATGCCGGCACCCGGCGCGGGGGCGTTGTTGCTGACCGTCTTGGTCAGCGAAAGGTCGGCCTGATCGGCGGGGACCGACGTCAGATACAGGTCGGCGCGGATGAAGCTCCCGTCATCGCTCGAAGGAAAGAGATCGCAGATTTCCAGTCGCCAGACGCCTTGCATATTGTCGCCGTTGAACGCCGACAGCGGTGCATTGGGACGAAAAACATTCTGATAGGGCGGTGCGGTGGCGGAATGGTTGGCGTTGTTGCCATCGGTGTTGACGAGCTGGCTCGCGGAATCATCGAGGCGGACGTTGAAATTGTTGCCCTTGATATTGTCCGCATCACCGTTGACCAGTTGAACCCGCGTTCCGGCCGGGGATTGCAACGTCACGCGAATATCCCCGCGCCAGCTGTGGGTGGCGAGCAGTCCGAGGTCGACGTCGGTGACGATGCCGTTCGCCGTGACGGCGAAATTGCGAACCAGCGGCGAGCTGCACGGTGTGCCGCCGCCGATCGCCGCGCCAGCGGTGTTGCCGTAGGTTGTCGCTGTCTGTGCCTTTGCCGGTGCGGCTGCACAGGCAAGCAGCAGCCAGAAGAGCATGATCCATGCTCCACAAGGCTGCGCATGCCGGCCCCCACGCCAGCAATATCGGCTCTGGTCCCGCCGTTGCATGACCCGCCTTATGCCGCAGCGACCCCTAATGGCCGGTTAAGGGCGCGCCTTTTTGTTCGACTTTGGGACGGTTTCGGTGTGTGGTCAGCCCCAGTCGCCATGCAGCCCCATCCATTGCGCGATGGCGGCAATGGCGGCGGTTTCGGCGCGCAACGTGCGGGGACCGAGCGCCATGCGGCGGACGGCGTCATGCTCCAACAGCAAGCTGCGTTCGCGATCGGTGAACCCGCCTTCGGGGCCCGTCAGTATCGCGGCAGGAGCCGCTGCCTGGAGGCCGGCCATCGGCTCTCCGCCCGCTTCGTCGGCGAACAGCAGCGCGCGCGCGGTCGGCCACTGTCGCAGAAGCGCGGGCAATTTCACGGGGTCGGCCAGTTCGGGCAGCGCGGTCCGTCCGCATTGTTCGCATGCTTCGACAATCTGGGCCTCCAGTCTTTCGCTTTTGATGCGTTCGACGATCGTGCGTTCGGTGATCACCGGTTGAAGCCGGGCGACGCCAAGCTCGGTGGCCTTTTCGATGATCCAGTCGAGCCGCGCCTTTTTGACGGGGGCGAAGCAAAGCCAGAGATCGGGTACCTCCTCGCGTGGTCGCAAGCGCTGTTGGGCGCGCAGCTGAAGGGACCGCTTGCCGGTGTCGACAGTCTCGCAGAGCCATTCGCCGCTGCGATTGTCGAACAGCAAGATCGGATCGCCGGCTTTCAGTCGCATGACGTTCAACAGATAATGGGCCGCAGCGCCGTCGATGACGGGCGAAGAATCGGCGGTCAGCGGCTGATCGATGAAAAGGCGGGGTGTGCTGGCAGGTGGCCAGGCGGGAGTCGCGGGCATGGCCCGGCGATAGCATATGGTCCGTTCGCGCGCATCCACCGGCACGACTTGGGCCGATCTGTCCCGGAACGGATCACATCCTGTCCGGCGGCCGCGTGTGGCTAGGGGCGATTAGCATTTTGGTAAGCAGTCCCGCCCTAGGTGCAAGGTTGCCAGTCGCGCATCTAGTGGGCCGCGCGGTCGGCATAGAGGGGTTTGACCATGCGAGGGACCTTTTTCCGCCGCCTGCGCACAGGCGCCGCGCGACTGTTCGCCGATCAACGCGGCAATACGCTGATCCTGACCGGGGCAGCGCTGTTGCCCTTGTTGGCGATCGTCGGATCGAGCGTCGATATCGGCCGGGCCTATATGACCAAGCTCCGCCTGCAGCAGGCGTGCGACGCGGGCGTTCTTGCGGGACGCCGCGCCATGGCGGGCGGGGAATATGATGCGACGGCCAGGGCCGAAGCCGACAAGATGTTCCAGCATAACTTCAGCGAGAATATCTACGGGTCAAAGGCGTCGTTGTTCGAGTCAGAGCCCGAAGGGGCGAGCGATGTCATCGGCACTGCCACCGCAATCCTGCCTACCACTGTCATGGCCATTTTTGGCAATGAGCAATTCAACCTCACGGTCAATTGCGGGGCGCGCCTGGAAATTTCGAATACCGACGTGATGCTGGTTCTTGACGTGACCGGATCGATGGCGGGGTCGCGTCTTACCGCGCTACAGAACGCATCTAATCTGTTTCTGAACACATTGCTGTCCGCCGATGCGGGCGATGGGGTGCTGCGTGTCGGGGTCGTCCCCTATGCCAGCACCGCGAATGTCGGCCAGATCTTGTACGATGCGAATCCGGCCTGGCTGTCGGACACGGTGACGGTCCCGTCGCGTGAGTATTATTTGAAGCAATATACCGAGCAGCAGTGCGATCGGCGGGGCTGTCAAAATGTGACTGTCCAGGAAGACTGGTATCGACGGACCAATCGAACCTTCGACGTGCGCAGCGGAAAATCACCCAAGGCGGGAGTGTCACTGACATTCAATACGGGACGACGAGGCGCCAATGTGTCCACGGTATGGGAAGGTTGCGTGATGGAACGCGCGACCGTGCCGTTCGGTGCGACCAGCGCTCCGCCGTCCGGTGCGCTGGACATGGACATTGCGAGCGTGCCGACGAGTGGTGACGACACCAAATGGAAGCTGTTTTTGCCGCAGTTTGCCTATAACCGGCCTGCGCGCTCGTCGTCGCAGGCTGTCGCGCCCGATTCGGATACACAAAGCAACACCAGCAGCTTTGGTGACGGCGCCTGTCCTGCCCCGGCGATGAAACTCACGACGATGGATAATGCCGGGGTTTCCCGGTTTCGTTCGCTGATCGGTTCTTTGCAGGCGGCCGGTAATACTTATCACGACGCCGGCATGGCCTGGGGCGCACGGTTGATATCGCCGAACGGTCTGTTCGCTGACGAAAATGCCGAGGCCGAAAATGGGCGCCCAATCGGTCGGCACGTCATCTTCATGACCGATGGCGATATCAATACCCCGGTCAGCTATTATGCGCATCAGGGCCTTGAACAGGCGATCGAGCGGATCGGGACGACGAGCAGTTCGGAGGCCGACCGGCGCCACAGCAATCGCTTCGTTCAGCTTTGCAACCGGTCGCGTGCCGAGGGCGTGATTGTCTGGGTGATCGGTTTTGGCGGCACGATCAGCGATGACGTCCCGCTCAACGCCTGCGCGACGCCCGGCAAGGCCTTTCAGGCCGGAACGAACGAGCAGCTGGAGAATATCTTCAAATCGATCGCCGGGCAGATTTCGCGCCTGAGGCTATCGAAATGACGCGGCGTGTCCCCTTGTGGCGCCGAGTACGCCACAACGAGCGCGGGGTCGCGATCGTCGAATATGCGCTGACCGCGCCGATATTCCTCCTCCTGCTTCTCGGTATCTTCGATTATACATGGCAGATGTATACGCAGCAGGTGTTGGATGGTGCGGTTGCAAAGGCCGCGCGCGATGCGACGCTGGAAGAGAATATCGCGGACCAGGCCGCACTCGACAATCAGGTTCGCGATGTTGTTCAGACGGTGATGAGCGGTTCGGAAGTCACATTCGTCCGCAAGGCCTATGACAGTTTCGAGGAGGTCGGCGACGCCGAACCCTATACCGACAGCAACAAGAATGAATCATATGATGCCGGCGAATGTTTCGAGGATATCAATGGCAACGGGCGTTGGGATGCGGATCGTGGCCGGGATGGCAACGGCGGCGCCGACGACGTTGTCCTTTATACCGCCAGTGTGAAGTTCGACCGCGTACTGCCGGTTTGGAAAATGCTGGGGCAGCCGCAGCAGGTAACGCTGAGCGCATCGACGGTATTGCGCAACCAGCCGTTTAACGCGGGGGCGGATGCCAATCCGGTCCAGTGCAGATGAACGGTATCTTGTTCAGGGTGCGCGATTTCGCGATCCGCTTGAAGGCGCAGACCCGCGCGGCTGTTATGGTCGAAATGGCATTTGTTGTGCCTGTCGTCGTCTTGCTGGGTTTTGCCGGACTCGAAATCGCCTATCTGACGCTGACCACCACCAAGATCAGCGAAACCGGGCTCAGCGCGGCCGATAATGCGGCGCGCATAGCCTATGGCAGCAATCTGGCGCTGCCGCAGATACGAGAACGCGATGTCAACGACGTCTTTTCAGGGGTCGAAAAGCAGACCGGTCGGCTGGATTTCAAGCAGCATGGCCGTCTGATCCTTTCGAGCCTGGAGCAGAATCCCGAAGGTGGGCAGTGGATTCGCTGGCAGCGCTGCTTTGGCGATCTGGCCGTTGCTTCGAGCTATGGCGATGAGGGTGACGGCGCCACGGGCACGAGCTTTCCCGGAATGGGAGAGGTCGACAAGGAGGTCAAGGCGAGCGCCGGAACGGCGGTGATGTTCGTCGAAATCGTCTATGACTATCAGCCATTGGCCTATGGCAGTTGGTTGGGACCGAAGCGGATCCGGTCGACCGCCGCCTTCAATATTCGCGAAGGCCGCGATCTGACGCGAATCTATAACGCCGAAGGGGCAACGGTGTCGCGCTGTCAGTAAGCGATCGCGCACATTTCCCGAACGATCCCCCATTTATCCGTCCCGGCGTCGCTGCTATCGCGCTTCGCCATGACGGCACTTCATCCGCCCGACAGCCAGCATCGGGGGCTGGTCGCTCTGCTTCCGGCGGGCGTACGCCCCTATGCCTTGCTGGCGCGCTTCGACCGGCCGATCGGCATCTGGTTGCAATATTGGCCCTGCGCCTTTGGTATCGCGCTGGCCGGCGGGGCGGTCGGCCATTGGCCGCTGTTCCTGTGGCTGATGCTGGGTGTCATTGCGATGCGCAGCGCGGGCTGCGTCTATAACGACATCGTCGACCGCGATCTTGACGCGCGCGTCGCGCGCACCGCGTCGCGCCCGGTCGCGAGCGGAGCGGTGCCGGTGCGCAACGCCGTCTTGTGGATGATCCTTCTGTCGCTGCTTGGCCTGTTCGTGCTGATCCAGCTTCCCTGGCGCGCCCAGATCGTCGCGCTCGCCAGCCTGGCGCCGGTTGCCGCCTATCCTTTCATGAAGCGCATCACCTGGTGGCCGCAGGCGTGGCTCGGGCTGGTGTTCAGCTGGGGGGCGCTTGTCGCCTGGGTCGCCGCCGGCGGCCCCGAAGGGATGGCGCTGCCGCTCCTCTATGCCGGCTGTATCGCCTGGGTCATCGGTTATGACACCATCTATGCGCTGCAGGATGTCGAGGATGACGCGCTGATCGGCGTCAAGTCGAGCGCGCGGGCAATGGGGCGGCATGTCCGCGGCGGGGTCGGCCTTTGCTATGGCCTGGCGCTTGCGCTGTGGGGCGGGGCATTGTGGACGGTGCGCCCCGATCCCTTGGTATTCGTTGCGCTCATCCCGGCGGCGCTGCACTTCACTGGACAGGTGGTGACGCTCGATCCCGCCAACGGCGCCGACGCGCTCGCCAAATTCCGCAGCAACCGCTTTGCGGGGCTGCTCGTTTTCGCAGCGATGCTGGTCGTGGGCAGCGCGTCCTGAGGCGACCGCTCATTCCGCCGCGAGCAGTTCCTCGGCACCGCCGAGATCGACCGAGACGAGGCGGCTGACCCCCCTTTCGATCATCGTCACCCCGAACAGGCGGTGCATGCGCGCCATCGTCACCGCATTGTGGGTGACGATCAGATAGCGGGTGGCGGTTTCGCGGCTCATCCGATCGAGCAGATCGCAGAAGCGTTCGATATTCGCATCGTCGAGCGGGGCGTCGACTTCGTCGAGGACACAGATCGGCGCCGGGTTGGTTAGGAACAGGCCAAAGATCAGCGCCACGGCGGTCAGCGCCTGTTCACCCCCCGACAAGAGCGTCAGCGTTCCCAACCTCTTGCCCGGCGGCTGCGCCATGATTTCGAGGCCCGCTTCGAGCGGATCGTCCGAATCGATGAGTTCGAGATGCGCCTGGCCGCCGTTGAACAAGGTGGTGAACAGGCGCTGGAAATGGCCGTTTACCGTCTCGAACGCGGCGAGCAGGCGGACCCGGCCCTCGCGGTTCAGATTGCCGATCGAGCCGCGCAGGCGGTTCACCGCCTGTTGCAGCTCCTCGATCTCCGCCGCATTTTTGGTGCGCTCGGTATCGAGTTCGGCGAGTTCGTCGGCGGCGACCAGATTGACCGGGCCCAGCCGCTCGCGGTCGGCGATCAGCCGGTCGTGCTGGGCCGATTCGGCGCTTGCCTCGCCGACGTCGGCGCTTTCGAAACCGGCCTTTTGTGGCAGCAAGGGCGGCGGGCATTCGAAACGCTCGCCCGACAGACGGCCCATTTCGATGCGGCGCAGTTCGGCATTTTCGGAGCGCGCGAGGGCGCCCGCGCGGGTTTCGCGCGCGGCTGCGACGCGCTCGCGGATCGCGGTGAGCGCAGTTTCGGCTTCGCGCAGCGCGGCTTCGGCTTCGCGCTCCTGCGTTTCGGCGGCGGCGACCTTGTCGCGCAGTTCGGCCTGCCGTGTTTCGGCCGCGGCGCGTTCGCGTGCCAGCCGGTCGGGAATATCGGCAAGCTTCGCGGCTTCGGCGGCGAGTGCGTCGGCGCGCTTGTCCATCTCGGTGACACGGCGGGCCGCTTCGCCCGCGCGCGCCTTCCAGCTCTTGATCTCGGCGCTGACCACCGCCTGCCGCTCGCTGAGCGCGGCGAGTCTGCGGTCGTGCGCGGCGAGGGCCTCGCGCGCCGAGCCGGCATCGCTGCGCGCGCGATCGGCGGCGGTTTCTTCGGCGTCCAGCGCAGCGCGGGCGATGCTATCGTCGGGCAGCGCGTCGAGTGCCGCCTGCTGCGCGGCGAGCGTTTCGGTGGCCTCGGCTGCTGCTGCGGCGATTTCTTGCCGCCGCCGTTCGAACAGCGCGGTGGCGTCGCGGTGGCGGTCAAGTGCCGCCTGTGCCTGATCGACCGAGCGTAGCGCATTCCGCCGTGTTTCATCGGCCTCTGACAGCGCTTTGCGCGCACGCGCTACCGCCTCGCTGCCCTCGGCCAGCGTCGCCACCGCCGCATCGCGCCGGTTTGTTGCCTTTCGCATGGTCACTTCGGCATCGGGGCGCTGCGCGGTCAGCGCGTCCAGTCGATTCTGTCGCACCAATCTTTCGGTCGCGGTCGCGCCGTCGCCGCGGGCGACAAAACCGTCCCAGCGTCGCATCACCCCATCGATTGTCACCAGCCGCTGCCCGACGGCGAGCATCATGCCGTCGTCGCGGTCTGCGACGGCAATCTGCGCGAGACGCCGTGCGAGCAGGGTGGGAGCCCGGACGACCGCGGCCAGCGCGCGGGTACCGACAGGCAGGTCTGGGTCGCCCTTTTGTGCTTCCGCGCTACCCCAACTGCGCGCGGCAGCCGCGTCGGTCCCCGCGTCGAGATCGTCGCCCAGGGCAGCGGCCAGCGCGGCCTCATAGCCGGGCTCGACGCGCAACTGATCGAGCAGGGGATTGGCATCGCTGCGCGCCGCGGCGAGTGCGCGTTCAAGCGTCGCCATTTCGCTTTCGAGTGCGGCAAGGGCAGCGCGTGCGTCGGAGAGGCTGGTTTCGACTTCGGTCACCGCACCGGCGGCGGCCTCGCGATCGGCTTCGGCTTCCTGCAACGCGTTTTCGGCGGTTCCGATCGCCGCTTCGGCCTCCGCTGCGGCGGCGAGGCTGTCGCGCTGGGCGGCGGCGAGTGCGTCGCCGTCACCCAACACTGCCACCTCGGCCTCGACACGAGTCTGTTCGCCGGTGATACGCCGCACCATCGCTTCGGCCGCATCGCGCGCCGACACCGCGATGCGGCGGTCGGCGGCTTCACTCGCCGCGCGCGCGCGCGCCTGTGCGAGCGCTACCTCGGCATCGCGCAGCCGGGCTTGTGCGCCCTGATCGGCCTCGACCAGCGCGGTGCGGCTGGTGCCATGCGCAGCGATGTCACGCGCCAGCGCCTTGCCCTCTTCGTCGAGCGCGGTCAGCGCTCCATGCGCCTCGCGTGCAAATTCGCCTTCGCGCGCCCGGTCGTCGGCGAGCCGTTGCTGCTGCGCCGCGAGGTCTTCGAGCCGCTGGCGCGCCGCGCGCTCCTCACCCTGCAGGCGCACCTGCGTCGCGGTCGCTTCGGCCAGGGCATCGCGCTGTGTCTGCGCGTCGGCACGCGCCGATGCCACCCGCGTTGCGACTTCTGCCTGCGCCCTGGAAATGGTTTCCAGCTCGCCCTGCGCGGTTTTGACCGCGGCTTCGGCGGCGTCCGCGTCGCGCCGCGCCTGATCGGCGGCGGCGGCGGCATCGCGCCAGCGGGCATAGATCAGCCTCCCTTCGGCGATGCGGATGTCGTCGCTCAGCTTTTTGTATTTTTCGGCCGCGCGGGCCTGACGGCGCAGCGAATTGGCGCGCAGCTCCATATCCGCGACGATTTCAGAGAGGCGCGCGAGGTTTGTTTCGGTGGCGCGCAGCTTTTGCTCGGCATCCTTGCGGCGGACGTGCAGCCCGGCAATCCCCGCGGCTTCTTCCAGCATCGCGCGGCGGTCGGTCGGCTTGGCGGCGATGACATTGGCAATTTTGCCCTGGCTGACCAAGGCCGGGCTGTGGGCGCCGGTCGCGGCGTCGGCAAAGATCAGTGCGACATCCTTGGCGCGCACGTCGCGGCCGTTGGCGCGATAGGCGCTGCCGGCGCCGCGTTCGATGCGGCGGATGATCTCCAGCTCATGCCCGTCGGCGGCGTCGGACAGGCCGGCGACCAGCGACCCTTCGGTGTCGCAATGGATTGCGACCTCTGCAAAATCGCGCGAAGGGCGCGTTGTCGTTCCGGCGAAGATGACATCTTCCATGCCGCCGCCGCGCATCGATTTCGGGCTTGATTCGCCCATGACCCAGCGGATGGCTTCCAGCAGGTTGGACTTGCCGCAGCCATTGGGCCCGACAACCCCGGTCAGCCCAGGCTCGATGCGCAGTTCGGTCGGTTCGACGAAGGATTTAAAGCCGGTCAGGCGCAGCCTTTTTATCTGCACGGACTATCCCCGCGCAGCGAATCGGTCGGCAAAGGCTGCAACCTGCTTGTCACATATCCCCCATGGATCAGTCATGCCGCGCCATGGGAGGAGTCGCAAGGGGGTAGGCTGTCCCACCCCCATGCGTCCAAGCGCGGGTCAGCGGGCCCCCATGGCACGCAGACGATCGCGCAGCGGGCCCCAGCTCGCAATGCCTTCGGCAAGCTGGCCGTTGATCAGGAAGCTGGGCGTGCCTGCAATCTTGTGTTTCTCGATCGCGGCGTTGGTGGTCTGTTCCAGTTTCGAGATGTTGTCGACATTGGCGAGGCAGGCGTTGACCTGATCGGCGGTCATGCCGCGTGCCTGGAAGAACTGGTCGAGCTTCCAGGCTTTTGCCAGCGCCGGAAAACGCTGCGCTGGCGGCAGTTTCATCGCGGCCTCACCGCCCTCGGGGTTGCCCTGCGCCCCCGCGAAGAGTTCGGCCTGCGAGGCAAAGGCGTTTTCCAGCAGCGGGAAATAGCGCTCCACCGGCGCGCAATGCACGACAGCGGCAGCCGAAGCGTCGAGCGGGTCGCGGATGAAATTGCGCACTTCCAGGCTGACGCGGCCGGTGTCGATGAAGTCGCGCTTCAGTTCCTCGATCCCATCCTTTGAAAAGTCGGCGCAGTGCGAACAGGTCAACGAAGCGAATTCGACCACTTTGATCGGCGCTTCGGGGTTGCCCATCACGACGCCGCCATCAGCAGTGGCCGCGACCGTTTCCGACCAGCTTTTGCCAGCGGGCGCCGTGACCTTTACGATCACATCCTGTTCCTTGGCCGGATCGGCAGTGCCACCGCCGCAACCGGCAAGGGCCAGCGCGCCGAGCGAAGACAAAAGGGCGATACGCAGCGAAGGGGTCATGGTCTGTGTCTCTCCGAAAAATGGCCGTCGATGGGCTTTTAGGAGCCCTTGAGCGCAAGGTCGAGCGGCGTTTTCAGTGCGGGCCACTGGTTGGCGTCGGTCTGGCGGCCGTTGATGAAGAAGGTCGGTGTCGCCCGGACGCGGTCGGCATTTTGGCCGATGTTGGTCATGGCCGTCAGTTCAGCCTGTGCCACCTCGCTGTTGAGGCAGGCGTTGAGTTGCGCCGGGCTGTAGCCGCGCCCGTGCATCAGCGCCGCAAGGCCGGTGTCATTTGCGATCTTGTGCGCGCGTTCGCCCACGCTGCCTTCATACCAGCTCTGCATTTGCGCTTCGCTCGCCTTTTGCACCTTGCCGAGCCAGGACGGCTGCGCGGCGAAGATCGCCTGATGGTTGCCCATGAACGCCCTTTCGCCGCCGCAGCGGGCGAGCAGGGCCGCTGTCATGTCGACCGGGTCGCGGACCAGATTGCGGTATTCGACGACAACCAGCCCCTTGTCGACATATTGGCTTTTCAGCGGCGCCGCCGCGAGTGCGGCGAAATGCGCGCAATGGCTGCACGTATAGCTGTAATATTCGATCAACCGGACCTTCGCGGCCGGGTTGCCGACGACATGCGCACCGATCGCGCTGGTCGAAATCATTGTCGACCATGGGGCGGCGGCGGCGAGCAGCGTCAGCGCACCGGCCGACAGGGCGGCAATGGCGACGCGGCGGGGCAGGGCAGCGGGCATGAAGGTCACTTTCGTCAACTGATCCGGGGCAGCTTGGGGGTGGTGGCGAGCCCGGCGGCCATGCGTTCGAGCACCGTACGAAGCTCGGGATCGCCAATGTCGCGCAGGCTGTCGCCCAGTTCCTCGGGCACGGGCTTCAGCATCGCGGGAGGCTGGACGGCAGGGGCCGGGGTGACATGGCCGTGGGTCATGCGGACGTGCGCGATGGCCGCATAGCCGAAGAAGCGGTTGACCGCCTCTATGATATCGGGCGCGACATGCTGGAGCATCGGGGCGTGCGCGCCGCTGATCGTCAGGTGCAGAGTTCCCCCGGCCTTGGCGCCGGCTGGAAAGCGGATCATCGCGGGCTGGGTCACGTCGGCGAGCCGGGGCCCGACGATCTCGCGCCAGCGGCTGACGACCGAGCTTTGGATAAAGCCGAATTTGCGAAATGCCGTGCGGCCGATTCCCGGCACCAGATCGGCGATCGCGCGCGCTTCGCCGCCGCGCGGTCGCTCATAAGGGCGCGCGGCGGACTTGGCAGCCTTGCGCTCCTTTGGCCCGTCCTTTGGTGCGGCCTTTCCTGTCCTGGGCTTTTTGCCCGGTCCATCGCCGCTCGCTGCTTTCGTCATGGCGGGCGTCATGCCATAGGCGGGGGGTGAGCGTCCAGCCGTCCGACCCCGCTGCCGATTTTGCGTCCCGCCTGCTCGGCTGGTACGATCGCGCCGCGCGCGTCCTGCCGTGGCGGGTGCCGCCGGGCAGCGTGGCCATTCCCGATCCCTATCGCGTCTGGTTGGCGGAGATCATGCTCCAGCAAACGACCGTTGCTGCCGTAGCGGGCTATTTTCAGCGCTTCGTCGAACGCTGGCCGACGGTCGAGGCGCTCGCCGCCGCCGCGGACGCCGATGTCATGGCAGCGTGGGCGGGGCTTGGTTATTACGCACGGGCGCGCAATCTGCTCGCGTGCGCCCGCATGGTGGCGGACCATTATGGCGGGTGTTTTCCCGACGATGAGGCGGGGCTGCGTACCCTGCCCGGGGTCGGCGATTATACGGCGGCGGCGGTCGCGGCGATCGCCTTTGGCCGGGTCGCAACGGTTGTCGATGCCAATATCGAGCGCGTGATCGCGCGCCATCGCCTGATCGAAATCCCGTTGCCTGCTGCGAAAAAGGCGATCCGCGCCGCGCTGGCGCCGCTTGTCCCGGTCGAGCGGCCCGGCGACTTCGCGCAGGCGTTGATGGATCTGGGGGCGACCATCTGTACGCCGCGCACGCCAGCTTGTGCGCTTTGTCCATTGATGAGCGACTGCCGGGGACGGACGCGTGCCGACCTTGAGCGGATTCCCGTCAAGCCGCCGAAAAAGGCGAAGCCGCATCGTCATGGCGTGGCTTACTGGATCGAGCGCGATGGTGCCTTGTGGCTCGTGCGCCGCCCCGACAAGGGAATGCTGGGAGGAATGCGGGCGTTGCCCGGCGGTGCGTGGGAAGATGCGCCACCCGCCGAATCGGGTACGGTCAGTGTCGACCACAGCTTTACCCATTTCGACCTGACGCTGAGTCTGGTGCGAAAAGATGCCGGGGATTCCGCAGGGGAAGGCGAATGGTGGCCGCTCTCGGCGCTTGACGATGCCGGGTTGCCGACGCTCTATCGCAAACTGACCGACAAGATGCGGAAGGACGACGCATGAATATGATGGTTTCCCGCCGGGCCCTGCTGGGCGGAATGGCGCTTGGCGGCGCGGTGTCGCTGTTGCCGGGCGCGGCGCTGGCGTGGAAGGATGCCGGGGCCGATCTTTACCCCGCGACCCATGGTTTCATCAAAGGTTTCGTCGACCGTCGCGAACTGGCCGGAACGCTCGCCGCGATCGGCAAGGCACAGGGGGGCGCGACCTTTTTCGGCGCCGGGACGCAGGCGATGGATTCGGCGAAGCCGGTCGGGCCCGACACGCTGTGGCGCCTCTATTCGATGACCAAGCCGATCACCGGCATTGCCGCCATGCTGTTGATCGAGGACGGCCGGATGCGGCTGGACCAGCCGATCGCGGATTTCCTGCCCGCTTTTGCGAAGATGAATGTCCAGGCGACGCCCGATGGGTCGCTGACCGACGTGCGCCCGGCGCGAACCCGCATAACGGTGCGCCACCTGCTGACCCATACGGCAGGACTGGGCTATAATATCATCCAGAAAGGACCGATCCGCGACGCCTATAATCGCGACGGACTGGTCGGCGGGCAGGTCAGCCGCCTGCCGATTCCCGGGTTGCCGCCGATTACCCCGGCGCCCAGTCTGGAGGTTTTTGCCGACCGGCTTGCGAAACTCCCCCTGGTGTACGAACCGGGGACGCGGTGGAGCTATTCGCTCAGCCTGGATCTGCTCGGCCGCGTGATCGAGGTGGCGTCGGGGCAGCCGTTCGAGGTCTTTCTGCAGGAGCGTATCTTTACCCCGTTGGGAATGGGCAGCACCTGGTTCCACGTTCCGCAGGGTGCGGTCGCGCGTCTGTCGACCAACTATTTCCCGCTGGGGCCGGTGCTGTTCCCGGTCGATCCGGCGACCAACTCCATTTATCTCGACCCGCCCCCCATGCCCTATGGCGGCGGCGGACTGGTGTCGAGCGCGCGCGACTACGACCGTTTCCTGGCCATGTTGCTGGGCGAGGGCGAAACCGAAGGCGTGAGGATCATGACCCCTGAAACCGCCCGGCTAGCCATGTCGAACCTGCTCGGCGACGATGTCGATCGCCGCGGCACCTTCATCGAGGGAGAAGGCTTTGGCGCGGGCGGGCGCGTGTCGCTGGCGGGATCGGCGACGGGGGAGGGCGTGTTCGGTTGGGGCGGTGCGGCCGGGACGATCGGTTTCGTCGATCGGACGCGCGGCTATCGCGTCGGCGGTTACACGCAATATATGCCTGCCGAGGCGCTGCCCTTTCAGCGCGATTTCGGCAAGGCTTTCTATCGGGATGTGATGCGCTGATGCCCGACCCGCTCGGCTTTACCGGGGCGTGGCTCGACCGGGCCGATCAATGGCGCGCCGATTCCGCCGCCCTTTCTGCGGCCCTTTCCGACCCACGAGCGCGCTGCCTCGCGCTGGATGGCATCGATTTCGTTCCTGGCGACGGCGGGGGGCTGCGCTGGGAAGCGCTCGACCCCACCGATGATCGGGCGGCGATGCTGTTGGGTCGCGATGAGCGTGGGGTCGGCTATTTCGTGCGCGAGCCGCATCCGGCGCAGCGCATCGACGCCCGCTCGCGTTCCGTCATGCGATTGCTGCCGCTGCTATCGGCTCAGGATCTGGCGCTCTACGGCGGCGCGCGCAGTCTGGTCGATTGGCATGCCCGGCACCGTTTCTGCGCTGCTTGCGGAACGCCCACACAATTGTTTCGGGCGGGGTGGGGACGGCAATGCGGGGCGTGCCGCGCCGAACATTTCCCGCGTGTCGACCCCGTCGTGATCATGCTGGCCGAATATGAAGGCCGGGTCCTGATCGGACGTCAGCCGGGTTTCCCGCCCGCCGTTTTCTCGGCGCTTGCAGGGTTCGTCGAACCCGGCGAATCGCTTGAGGAAGCCGTCGCGCGCGAATTGTTCGAGGAGGCGGGCATTCGCGTCGCCGACGTCAACTATGTGGCGAGCCAGCCCTGGCCTTTCCCGTCATCGCTGATGATTGGTTGCCGCGCCCGCGCGCTCGACCCGGCATTGACGCTCGACGAAACCGAACTGGAAGCGGCGATCTGGGTCGACAAGGCCGAGGTTCGCGCCGCGTTGGCGGGCGACATGGACGCGCCCTTCATGGTTCCGCCGCCGCTGGCGATTGCGCGTCATCTGCTGGAATTGTGGGCCACCTGACGCGCTGCGCGGTGGTTTGAGCGTTTACAGGCGGCGGCCGGTGATCCGGCTGATTTCCTTGGCCACCATCGCCTCGACAAGCGGCGGCAGATTGGTGTCGAGCCATTCCTTCAGCATCGGGCGCAGTGCGTCGAGCACCACATCCTCCATCGTCCGCCCGGCTGCCGCGCCAAGGGGTGCCGACGGCGTGGCGGCGGGCGCGATCGCCGCGCTCAGCGCTTCGAGCGACTGGCGGGCGGCGTCGGCGCTTGCCGATGATACCAGTTCGTCGTCGGCCGCCACCGCGGCGGCAGCCGATTCGGCCAGCTCCTCTTCGTGCAAATCCAGAACATCCTCCGGCGCCGCTTCGCGCGGTGCCCGATTGGTCCCCGGCGCCTCGTCACGTGCGATCACGCGCCGAATCGACGACAAAATATCTTCCATCGACGGTTCCCGCGACATGTCGCCCATATTGGCCCCCTTAGGATACACCGCCCGCTCTGCGGACGGTTAACCATGTCTTACCGGCTGCGGCGCGCGATTGCCAAGCCTTATTGTCGCGGCAGCGGCGTGCTTGGGGGAACATCCGCCGTCGCGGCGGGGATATTTCGCGTGTCGGTCGCCTGCTGGCGCGGTGCCGGATCGTCCGACCAATCCCAGATCTGGCCCTGGACGCGGTGATAATTGACGTCGGGATCATAAAGCGGACCGCCCTCGATCCCCAGGTCGCGGGCTTCGGCCTTGCCCATGGCGGCGAGCACCGAAAAGGCCGCCACATAGGAGTTGCGCCGCGCGGAAACGAGCTGGACCTGGGTGTTCAGATATTCCTGTTCGGCATTCAATATGTCGAGGATCGACCGCGTTCCGACGCTGTTTTCGGCGCGCACGCCTTCCAGCGACAGGGCGTTGGCGTTCACCGCCTGCTGCGTTGCGGCGATCACCCGTTCATTTGCTTGCCACGCGGCATAGGCGCCGCGTGTCTGTGCGATGACGTCGCGTTCGACCGCGACATAATTTTCGATCGCCTGACTGGTACGCGACTGCGCCTGCCGAACCTGGGCTGCCGGACGTCCGCCTTGAAAGATCGGCAATGTTACCGATACGCCGGCGGCGGCGCTGGTGGTCGTGTTGACCGCGGCGACATTCTGGCTCGAAATCGAGTTCAGATTGTTGACATAGCCGCCTCCGACCGTCGCCGACAATTTGGGCAGACGGCCCGCTCGCGCGACACCGATGTCGGCGCGGTTCGCATTGACGAGCTGGTTCGCCGATTCGATGTCGGGATTGTTGTTAAGGGCGATTGCGACCGCGTCCTCGGGCGTGGTGGGCAGGTTGGGCAATGGCGGCGGCGCCTGAAGATCGCTCGGCGCCTCTCCGACCAGCCGGACATAGGATTCGCGGCTGGCGATCAGATTGGCTTCGGCGCGGCGCAAGTCCCCCTCCGCCAGCGCCAGCCGTGCTTCGGACTGCGCCACGTCGGTACGGGTGAGGTCGCCGATCTCGAATCGGTCGCTTGTCGCCTGTAAATTGGTGCGCAGTACCGCGACATTATTCTGATTGAGCTGGACGATCGCCTGATCGCGGATGACATCCATATAGGCGCCGACGACCTGCGAAAAAATGCTCGCTTCGGTCGCGCGCAGATCGGCCTGTCCAGCCTCGACCCGATATTTGGCCGCCCTGATTCCGTTGCGTACCGCGCCGCCCTGATAAATCGGCACCGACAGTCGCCCGCCAAGAGTCAGCGACCGCATCGGCGAGACGAAATTATTGCCGGGCAGAACCAGATTTTCCTCATAATCGGCACTGGCGCCGAGCGAGGGGAGCCCGCCCGATTTCTGGATCGGGACATTTTCGTCATTGGCGCGCTGACCGGCCCGCGCCGCGGTCAGCGTCGGGTTGTTTTCATAGGCCTTGGCCAAGGCCCCCTGCAGTGTTTCAGCCTGTGCGGCGACGGGCAATACCAGCGCGCCAAGGGCAAGGCTGGCCAGCCAGCGGCTGCGGCGGATCGTCTTTTTATTATGCGTTTCGATCATCGTCTTTCCAGCCTGAAACCAAGAAGGGGAGGGGGGATTGGGTCAGAAGCGGAACCCGGTCGGCGCGGCAAAGCCGGGCAGCGCCGCGACGTCCATGTCGGCAAAGCTGCGAATCGCCACAATGCCGCCGGTCTTTACGCCCTGGACCAGCCGGGTGACGCTGCCCTCGCGCCGCGCCGCGACCAGGCGTCCGCCTTCGGCAAGCTGCGCAAGCAGGGTGTCGGGAAACTGTTCGACGGCTCCGTCGACAAGGATGCGATCAAAGGGAGCCGCATCGGGCGCCCCCGCGGCGAGCGGTCCTTCGATCCAGTGAATCGTGCCGTCGGCGGCAGCGTCACGGGCGATCGCCAGCAATTCGGCCTTTTCCTCGACCGCATGGACCTCGGCACCCAATCGGGCGAGCAGCGCCGCCGTATAACCGGTAGCCGCGCCGATAAGGAGGACGCGGGTACCAGGACGGATATCCGCCGCAATCAGCATGCGCCCCGTCACCAGCGGCGGGTTCAGCACGCGGTCGCCGCCAAGCGCGACCGGGCGGTCGATATAGGCGACACCGGCCAGCGCGGCCGGGACATGTGCCTCGCGCGCGACCGCGCCCATCGCGCCGACCACCGCCGGATCCGTCACGTCATTGGGGCGCAGCTGGCTGTCGATCATCGCAGCCCGCATGTCCGCGGTGGTGGTTTCGCTCAATTTGGTTGCCATCAGCCTTGTTCCGATTCCCTCGGGCATCATGTCATCGCGGGCGCAGCTCTAGCCCAAGTGGAGCTGTATTGCAATAATAATACAGCCCATCACCGCGCCACGCCGCGCATAGCCTTCCCGCAAGAAAGCGCCAAGCCCGCATCTGCGCCTATCTGACAGCGATCGGCGCGGCGCGCGGTGCAACAAGCCGATTGCAATGCGAAACGCTGGCGGCTAGGGGCGCTAACGCACCCGTTGAGGCCCGATGGCGGAGTGGTGACGCAGCGGACTGCAAATCCGTATACGCCGGTTCGATTCCGGCTCGGGCCTCCACCTCTTGAACATTGTCCCTTAATTTCAAAGATTTTAGGGGATTGATGTCCAACCTCGGTGCCAGGGTCAGACATTAGACGATTTTGAGGCCGCCTCGGCGGGCCTTGGTTGCTTTTGTCGACATCTGCTTTTTCCAGCGCTGCAGGCGGTCGATGGCTATCTCGGTCCCACAAGCCCTAACGGCGCCTGATGCCATAATCGATCCTGATCCTGACCCAGCTTCCCACCAATAGTCGTCCGCCGCGGCGTGGCGGGCGCACCCTGAACTGCCAGGATGCCGCCAGCACCGCGCGGTTGATCTGCGATCCTTGCGGATATTCGTCGAGGGCGACGCAATCCTCGACGCGATAGTCGGGCGCCGTACGGCAGGCGATCAAGCCCCAGCCCGGCCCGTTGGCGGTCGAGAGATAGCCGCGCAATTCATTGTCGCTCGGTTCGCGATACCAGACGGCGGCATAGAGCGGCTCGCCATTGGGCGCTGTGCCAACCCGCTCGGTGTTGTTCGAGGCTGGAGCGCCGCGATTCGGTGGGCCGTAAACCCGGCCATCGGACGGGCGAAGAACGGCCTGCGGAGTTGGTTGGGATGGTGGCAACATTTCCGTTTGCGGCGGTGACGGCGCGGCCTTGGGTTCCGCGGCCGGTGAGGGGATGGGCGGCGGCGGCAGGGGAGGCGACCGTGGCGGCTCGGGCCGCTCTTGCGTCTGCTCGCGTTGCCGGGAGTCCGGTTCGGGCGATCCGTCTGACTTTCCGGCTGCCTCAAGGCTAACGACGGTGATGAATTCGTCGCGCTTCTTGGTCGGTTTCCCCAAGCCGAAGCTCAGGATCATGAACAGCAAGAGGCCGGTGATCAGCAATGACAAGCCGATCGAAAGCGTACGGCGCCCCGCACCGATTCCAAGCAATTCTGTATAAGGGGTGGCTGGGACAGGGATCAGTGGAAGCGGCTTTCGATGGCGACGAGCGCTGATCGAACAGCCCGGCGGCGACGTTCGCGTGGGATAGTGGGGCGCAGGTTCGATGACAAGAAAAAGGCCCGGCGAGCAGGATGTTAACGGCCCCGCATGATCAACGGAGCCGTGCGTGCGCCAGATTGTGAGCGACCAATCGCGATAATCGACCGTCGTTCGCAAAGCGCCGATGCGATATTGCTTTGGGCTACGAAGGTGCGATCGATGCCATCGTTTACGCCGCTTTTACCAGTGGCGATGCATAACAACCGCCGATGTTTGCGACTGGGGATTAGGTGATGGACAGCATGCGCGGACTGCTTTCGGGCAGCCACGATCAGGGCGATGGCGCGATCGACGCGCCGCCGGTCGTCGGGGTCGATGAGCGGCGGATGCAGGTGCGGGCCTATAATTACTGGGCCTCGCTTCTGGGTGATCGGGCCTATCCCTCTGTCGAGGATATCGACCTCGATCGTGCCGATTTTGGTCCGCACGCCGTTCTGCTGGATTTTACGGCAGGGGTCGAAAATCCGGGCATATCCTTCATCGGCGAAACACTATGTGCCGAATCGCAGATTGGCGAAGATGTCCATTACATCAGCCAGATACCGGGGCGTTCGCTGTTGTCGCGGCTCACCGATCATTATCTTCAGATCATCGCCAACCGTGCGCCGATCGGCTTTGAAGCGGAATTTGTGAACGATCGCGGTGTGACGATCATGTACCGCGGTATCCTGCTGCCCTTTTCGTCCGACGATGACACGATCGATTTCATCATGGGCGTGATCAACTGGAAGGAAGCCGTTCCGGCCGAGCAGGAAGAGGAGCTGCAGCTGTCGATCGAGCAGGCGCTGCGCAGTGCGCCGCCGCTGACGGCCCCGGTTCCGGTGTGGGCCGATGGCCCCGACTCGGGCCATATGGACGAGGATGCGGTCCCGGGATTCGCGGGACTGGGGGATGGCGAAGGCGCGGCCCCGCGCGTCGATCCGATTGCTCTTGCCGTTTCGGGCCGCGAGGCCGAGGTGGGCGATATTGCGGATGGGATTGATGATGGGATTGATATTGCCGACGGGGTTCAGGCGGAACCCGGTGCCGACGCTGAACTTGCCGACTGGCTGGCGCTCGCCCGCGAAACGGCGGAACGCGCCATGGCGGCCGACAGTCGCAGCCGTAGCGCACTTTATCATGCGGTAGGCAAGGCGTGGGATTTTGCGCTGGCTGCCGAGCAGCGGCCCGATGACTTTGCGGCCCTGCTTGAGGACGCCGGGCTGACGGCGCAGGATCGCGCGCCGATGACGCCGGTGGTCAAGCTGGTCTTTGGCGCCCAATATGACAAGACCCGGCTGGCAGAATATGCCTGCGTGCTCAGCCATGCTCGCGAAGAGGGGGTGGAGCGCGGTGAACTGCCAGCCTATCTCGACCGCTATCCCGGTGGGTTGAAGGGCCTGGTAAAGGATGCCCGGGCGCGTCGCAAACCCGATGGCGATACAGCGCCGAAGGATGATGCGAAGCTGGAAGCGCTGCGCGGCGCCCACCCGGCAGTCATTCTGGAACATGATGCGGGTGATGCCGAATTCGTCGTACTGATCGCCCGCGCGATGCCTGGCGGCGATATCGGCATCGTGGCCAAGGCGGCCGACGATCCGGCGCTTGTCGCTCGCCTTGCGAAGAAGGCTATTCCGATATCGGGAGGCGATCGATCGCCCCATTGATCCGCTCTGTGCAACAGGCGAACGCGCGATTGAAATAATTTTGCGCAGGCGTGGTCGCGGGCCTTTCTGTGCAACAGGCGAACGCGCGATTGAAATAATTTTGCGCAGGCGTGGTCGCGGGCCTTGAGCCGCGCGCGTGGGAGGCGCATAGGGAGCCGTAGCGAAAGGGTCCGCCGATCGTGGCAGATCCGCTTTTTTTGCTACGGATGTTGCACCTTATGTCTGATAATCAGTCCGACGCCCCCCGAGCGGACAATTCGACCACCGATTCCACCCCAGAAGTCCCCGCGAAAATCGCTGCTGCCTATATGGCGGCCTTTCGCGGCAGCGCGCTGCCCGGCGAGGGCGACGATATGGACAAGGCCGCGTTGACCGAGGCCGGCACCTTCGCCGCCCGTGCTTCGCTGAGCCGCAAGACCGGCAAGCCCTCCTTGCTGCTCGAGCCGCTTGCCGCCGACGGCACCGACCGGCGGATGCGGCTGGCGGTCGTCAACGACGACATGCCCTTTCTGGTCGATTCGGTGTCGCAGGTCGCTGGCGCGCAGGGGCTGGTCATTCACCGTATCCTGCACCCCGTCGTCACTGTCGAACGCGACGCCAAGGGCGCGTTGCAAAAGGTCGAGGCCGGCGAAACCCGGGAATCGGTAATCTATATGGAGCTGGAGCGCGGTGACGCCCGCGCCCGCCGCCGCCTGCTCGACGCGATCGAAGCGGCGCTGGCCGACGTACGGGCCGCCGTCACCGACTGGAAGGCGATGCGCGCCGCGATGCTGGCCGATGCTGCCATGCGCCTCGACGGAGAAGGTGCCGAATTGCTGCGCTGGTTCGAGGGCGGGGCAATGACCCAGCTTGGCCATGAATGGCGCGGCCGCGACGGACAGGTTCAGGACCCCTTGGGGGTCAGCGCCTCGGCGCCTGGCGAGTTGCTGTCCGATGCCGGGTTGGTCGCTGCCTTCGAATGGTTCGACAAGGGCGGCCGGTCGCCGCTGCTGATCAAGTCGAACCGTCTGTCGTCGGTGCACCGCCGCGTGCTGCTCGACCTTGTCGTCGTTCCCGAATATCAGGGCAAGAAGGTCGAGCGTCTGTCGATCCATTCGGGGCTTTGGACCAGTGCCGCGCTGTCGGCGCGTCCCGACAAGGTGCCGATGCTGCGGGCGCAGCTCGACGCGCTGATGGCCAAGTTCGGCTTCGACCCTGCGGGCCATGCGGGCAAGGCACTTGCCCATGCGTTGACGGCGTTGCCGCACGATCTGCTGATCGCCTTTGATCCTGAATCGCTGGAGGATCTGGTCCTCACCTCGATGTCGATCACCGACCGTCCGCGGCCGAAGATCGTCACGGTGCGCAGCGCCTTGGGACGACATTTGTTCGCCTTTGTCTGGCTGCCCCGCGACGAGGTCTCGACGGGCCGCCGGCTGTCGGTCGAGGCCATGCTGGTGCGCGAGGCGCGCGCCGGGGTCATCGGCTGGACAATGGTGCTGGAGGACGGAGGCGCGGCGCTGCTGCGCTTTACGCTCGACCTGCGCAGCGGTGGGGTCGTCCCCGATACGGCAGCGCTGAACGCCCAGCTCGAACAGATGATCCGGGGCTGGCAACCCGAGGTTGAAGCCGCGCTGGCGAAGCACAGCGACCCCGGCCGGGCTGCGGCGCTCGCGGCGCGCTTTGCGCCGTTGTTCCCCGCGAACTATCGCAATCTTTACGATCCCGAGGAGGCCGCTCGCGACATTCTGCGCCTGCGCGACCTTGATGCCGACACGCCGCGCAGCGTGCGACTGGCGCTGACCAGCCTCGATGGCGACGATCGCCTGCGGCTGAAAGTGTATAGCGCGGTGGGGCCGTTGGCATTGTCCGATGTCGTTCCGGCGTTGGAGCATTTCGGTTTCGAAGTGCTGGAGGAAATTCCGACCGCGCTGACCCGGGTCCGATCGCCGGATGGTGACGGTGAAGAAGAGGCGCCGACCTTCATTCACGACTTTACGCTGCGTTCGCCCGCGACGGTCGATGAAAAGATGCTGTTGCCGCATGTCGAGATGATCGAAGGGGCGATCGCGGCGGTGCTCGACGGGCGCGCCGAAAACGATGCCTTCAACGAACTGATGCTGGTTACGCAGACTGATCCCCAGGCGGTTGTCTGGCTGCGCGCCTGGTTCCGCTATATGCGTCAGGGCGGATCAAGCTATGGCATGGACACGGTGGTTGCGGCCCTGCGGCATGCGCCGCGGTTGACCGCTTCGATGATCGATCGTTTCCGCGCCTTGCATGAGCCAAAGGGGCATGACGCCGCGCGGGCGGCGGCACTGGAATCCGAAATCCAGAACGGTTTTGCCGATATCAAGTCGATCGACGATGACCGCATTCTGCGTCTCTACAATGCCGTTATCGGCGCGACGCTGCGGACCAACGCCTTTGCACCTGCGGCGGCCGAGGCGCTGGCGTTCAAGATCGATTCGAGCCAGGTGCCGGGTTTGCCCAAGCCGCTGCCGTGGCGCGAGGTCTTCGTTTACAGCCCGCGTGTCGAGGGTACCCATTTGCGGGCTGGCCCGGTTGCTCGCGGGGGGTTGCGCTGGTCCGACCGGCGTGACGATTTCCGCACCGAAATTCTTGGCCTCCTCAAGGCGCAGCGCGTGAAGAACGCCGTCATCGTGCCGACAGGGGCGAAGGGCGGTTTCTATCCCAAGGCGCTTCCCGATCCGGCACTCGACCGCGATGCGTGGTTCGCCGAAGGGACCGAATGTTATCGCATCTTCATCCGTTCGCTTTTGTCGATCACCGACAATCTGGTTGGCGGCAAGGTCGTGCATCCCCCGAGCGTGGTGATCCGCGACGGCGAAGACCCTTATTTCGTGGTCGCGGCCGACAAGGGTACCGCGACCTTCTCCGACGTCGCCAACGGCCTGGCGATGGAGCGCGACTTCTGGCTGGGCGACGCTTTCGCGAGCGGCGGGTCGAAGGGGTATGATCACAAGGCGATGGGAATCACCGCGCGCGGTGCCTGGGTCTCGGTCCAGCGGCATTTCGCCGAAATGGGCGTCGATGTGCAGACCGACCCGATCCGCGTCGTGGGTTGCGGCGACATGTCGGGCGATGTGTTCGGCAACGGCATGCTCTTGTCGAAGGCCATCAAGCTGATCGCTGCGTTCGACCATCGTCATATCTTCCTCGACCCTGATCCCGATCCGGCCAAGAGCTGGAACGAGCGCGACCGCATGTTCAAGCTGCCGCGGTCGAGCTGGGAAGATTATGACAAAAAGCTGATCTCGAAGGGCGGCGGCGTGTTCCCCCGCAGCCAAAAGAGCATTCCGCTGACCGAAGAGGTCAAGGCGGCGCTCGGCCTGACTGTCGACGAGATCGATCCGCTCAGCCTGATTTCGGCGATCCTGAAGGCGCCGGCCGACCTGTTGTGGTTCGGCGGTATCGGCACCTATATCAAGGCGGCGAGCCAGAATAACGCCGAGGTCGGCGATCCGGCGAACGACGCGCTGCGCGTCGATGCCGAAGACCTGCGCGTCAAGGCGATCGGCGAGGGGGCCAATCTGGGTGTCACCCAGGCCGCGCGCATCGCCTTTTCGGCCGCCGGTGGGCGGATCAATACCGACTTCATCGATAATAGCGCGGGCGTCGACTGCTCGGACAATGAGGTCAACATCAAGATCGCGCTCAACCGCGAGATGGCCGAAGGTCGCCTGTCGCAGGAAGATCGCGATGCGCTGCTCGTGCGCATGACCGACGATGTCGCGACGCTGGTGCTCGAGGACAATCGGCTTCAGGCGCTGGCGCTGTCGATTGCCGAACGGAACGGATCGGCGGCGGTGCCGTCGCTGGTGCGGATCATGGAAACCTTCGAGGCGACGGGGCGGCTCGACCGCAAGGTCGAAGGGCTGGCGGTCAACGACGACCTGCTGCGCCGCGCGCAGGAAGGGCGGGGTCTGACCCGGCCCGAACTCGCGGTTCTGATGGCGACGGCCAAGCTGGCGCTGCAGGATGCGATCGAGGCGAGCGAGCTGCCTGACGATCCCGCCCTGGCGGCCGATCTGGCGGCCGCCTTCCCGGCCGAGATGCAACGCGATTTCGCCCGCGCGATCGCCGATCACCAGCTACGCCGCGAAATCATCGCGACCAAGCTGGCGAACCGCATCGTCAACCGCATGGGAGTCATCTATCCGTTCGAACTGGTCGAAGAAGAGGGCTGTTCGCTCGGCGAGGTTGCGGCGGCCTTTGTCGCGGTCGAACGGCTACTCGACATGCGCGATCTGTGGAGCGCGCTCGACACCGCCAGGATCGACGAAGCGATCCGCCTGTCGCTGTTCGCGCAGGCCGCCACCGCCATGGCTTCGCAGATCGCCGATCTGCTGCGCGTCAGCCCGGCACTGACGCAGCCCGGCGCTACGGTCGCGCGGATCGAGCCCGGCGTCGACCGCCTGATGGTCAATGTCGACAATCTGCTCAGCGAATCGGTGCGGCGCCAGTGGGACATGCTGACCCAGCAGCTCCTCGATGCGGGCGCTCCGGAAGAACTGACTGCGGCGGTCGTCCGTCTGTTCAAGACCGACGGTGCAATCGGCATCGTCGATCTGGCGGAACGGCGAGGCGATGACGAAGTCGCCGTCACCAGTGCCTTCACCCACTTGGGCGAAGCATTGGGGCTCGACTGGGCGCAGTCGCTGGCCGCGCATATGAGCCCTACCGATCCGTGGGAGCGCTTGCTCGTCAACAGTCTGGCGCGCGATTTCCAGCAGATGCGCCTGGGCTTCCTTGCGCATCTCAAGGCTGGCGATCTCGACGCGGCGGTGACGCAGTGGCTCGCCGACAATGCGCCGCGCGTGGCGCAGTTCCGCGCGACCGTGGACCGTGCCCGCACGATTCCCAACCCCAATGGCGCGATGTTGTCGCACATTGCGGGCCAGGCGCGTGGATTGCTCGGGCGTTAAGATCGATCGATCAATGCTCCTTGCGAGCAGCGCCGCTTCGCAGCGCCGCTGCTCGCAAGGGCGGAAAAATGGAGAGGCGCTGCCGTATGCCCTATCAGCCTCGTGTCGCGATCCTGGTGCCGGCGGCGGGATATGAGGAAAGGTGGCAGCCCGCCTTTGCGCGCAAGGCTGTGGCATTGTCGGCAGCCGGGCTGGCGGTCGAACCGCGCGTCTGGAGCGATCCTGGCGACCTCGCCGGGATTGACCTGATCCTGCCGCTCTTCGCCTGGGGCTATCAGCGCGACGTGGCGGGCTGGTATGCGCTGCTCGACCGGCTGGAGGCCGACGGGCGGCCGGTCATCAATCCGGTGCCGGTGCTGCGCTGGAACAGTGACAAGGTATATCTTGCCGATCTTGCCGCGCGTCATGTCGCCGTGGTTCCGACCGTCGAGGTCGCGGCCCTCGACGACCAGTCCCTCGCCGACGCACGCGGCGCCCTTGGCGCTGACGAACTTGTGATCAAGCCAGCCATCTCGGGCGGGTCCGACGGGACGCATCGGTTGGCGTCGGGGGCGAAGATCCCAGCCGATGCGCTGGGCCAAAGGCGGCTGGTGCAGCCGATGATGCCGGGCGTGACGCGCGACGGCGAATATTCGCTCTTCTTTTTCGGCGGAGCGTTCAGCCATGCGGTGGTTAAACGGCCCGCAGCAGGCGATTTTCGCGTACAGGAACAGTTCGGCGGGCATGAAGTGGCTTGGGCCGCGACCGATGCCGCGCGCGATCTGGGTGCCCGTGCGGTGGCTGCTGCCCCGGCACCGCCGGTTTATGCCCGCGTCGATATGGTCGGCGATGCGGCGGGGACGCTCCACATCATGGAACTGGAACTGATCGAGCCCTCGCTGTTTCTGCACCATGCCCCCGACAAGGGTGCGGCCTTCGGGCGAGCGGTCTATTCGGCGCTCTGATCCGGCGCGCGGCGCTGCCACAGCCATTGCCGGATCGCCGAGGTCAGATTCGGCGGGTTGCTCGCCTCCATCCGTTCGACATCGATCCGCGCGACAAGGGCGTTGACGGGAAGACTCAGGCGCGCGGCTTCGATTTCCAGCGCATCCCAGAATATGGGCTCCAGGCTGATCGACGTTGGATGGCCGGCGATTGTGACGGATCGTTTGATCGGGGGGTGAAAGAGCTTCGCCATGACAGGAGTTTATCGCGGCTGCGCGGCGCGGGGTACGATTTATTTGGGGGTGACGGGCGTTGGCGCCTGACCCTATGCCGGGCGGGTCCGACCGACAAAGGAATGCTGCCAAGGTGACGATGGGGATCGAGGCCCTTACCGAAAAGGAAAAGGAAACGCTGCGCCTTCTGGTGAGCGGCTATGACGCCAAATCCATGGCCAGCCATCTGGGCCTGTCGGTTCACACCATCAATGAGCGACTGCGTGAGGCCCGGCGCAAGATGGCCGTGTCGAGCAGCCGTGAGGCCGCACGCCAGCTCCGCGCGGTTGAACGAACCGCCCCCGATTATCCTGTCCCCGCATTTTTGGGGGATGCCGCTACGACCGCCGCAGCGGAGGATCGTCCGGTACCTGCCAAGACAAACCGCATGTTGCGGACCCTCGGCTGGATATTCGGAGGTATCATTATGTCAGTCAGTCTTGCGCTTGTCGCCCTGTCTTCGCTTGGGGGAAATGCAAGCGCGCCCGCCCCGATACAATCAGCCCCAGCGTCCTCAGCCGCCGAAAGCGCGCCGGTCCGGGCAGCGCGCGAATGGTTGTCGCTCGTCGACAGGGGCGACTGGATGGCAAGCTGGAATGCCACGACCCAGTCGTTCAAGGAGCTCAACACGGTCGATATGTGGACGAAGGTGTCCGAAGAAGGGCGCGCGCCATTGGGGGCTGCTCGGTCGCGCGTGCTGATCAGCGAGCAGCATGTGCCCGCACCGCCCCATGGCTATTCGATGGTCAAGTTTCGGACTGACTATGCGAACAAGGCGGCGGCAATCGAGACGGTGTCGCTGGCGCGCGAAAGCAATCAGTGGCGGGTGGCCGGTGTGACGGTGGAATGGGAATAAGGAGCGCTCACCGTCGCGCCCGCCAACGGTGGAGGATCAGCATCGCCGCCAGCAGTTCGACGACGCCAACGGCGACCGCCACGTTCGGCGGGATGCCGATCCCGAACAGCGCGGCGAAGGCGGCCAGCAGGACCGCGGCGCCGAGCACCCAATAGGCGATCTCGCCATATATCGTCCGGAACAGGAAATAGCGCGCGCCGACGATCGCGGCGAAGACCGGGATGGCGAGGTCGGGCGCTCGGACGAGCAGCACCCATGCGATCAGCACGCCGACGAACAGCGGGATCGTCGCCTCGATCGCCAGCGTTTCGAGCGGCTTGCCGATGGTCGCTTTGGGTGCCCGGAATGCGGCACGCTCGATTAGGACGCCCAACGGATGGATCATCATGCCGCCGATGAATAGTGCGGCGAAGCCTGCCTTTGTACCGTGAAACTGCCACATCGTGCCCGCGATCAGCCAGACGAGGCCGGAGGCAAAGACGCCGGGCGCCCCCCCAGCATAGGCGCGGGAAAGGTCGCGCTGGGCTTCGGAGAGGGACGGGTTGGTCATGGTGACGATATAGCGGCCTTGATGCCCACGGCAACGCCGCCACCTGCCGTCAGACGGGTTCGGCGATCTTTTGGGATCGCCGCCCCGCTGACCGTTCCGATGGCTGCCGCTTTTCGGCACCGGCACCCAACATCGCCGTTCGCGGTGCGAACGCTTGGCTACCCGCCTGCCATCGTCAATACATATGCTGGCCGCCGTTGATCGACATCGTCGACCCGGTGACAAAGCCCGCATCTTCGCTGCACAGGAAAGCGACGCCGCGCGCGATTTCTTCGGCGTGACCCAGGCGGCCGACGGGAATCTTGGCGACGATCTTTTCCAGCACCGGCGCCGGGACCGCCGCGACCATGTCGGTGTCGATATAGCCCGGCGCGATCGCGTTGACCGTCACGCCCTTCTTGGCGCCTTCCTGCGCGAGCGCCTTGGTAAAGCCGTGGATGCCGGATTTTGCGGCGGCATAGTTGACCTGGCCATATTGGCCCGCCTGGCCGTTGATCGATCCGATGTTGACGATGCGGCCCCAGCCGCGCTCGACCATGCCGGGAAAGGTGGCCTTGGCCATGTTGAAGCAACCGCCCAGGTTGATGCGCATCACGTCGTTCCAGTCGTCGAAGCTCATCCGTGCAAGCGTCCCGTCGCGGGTGATGCCGGCATTGTTGACGACGATATCAATTGGGCCAATCTCTGCCGCGACCTGCGCGCAGCCGTCGAGGCACGCCTGATGATCGCCGACGTCCCATCGATAGGCCTTGATGCCGGTGCGTTCGGTGAACTGGCGCGCCTTTTCGTCATTGCCGGCATAGTTGGCGACGACGGTGACGCCCATTTCCTGAAGCTTCAGGGAAATGGCTTCCCCGATGCCGCGACTGCCGCCGGTAACGATTGCGATGCGTGCCATGAATCCGCTCTCCCACAGAGTTGAACCCTTTGATTAGGGTGCGCATCATGAGGCCGCAAGTTGACCGGAACGTCAATCGCAAAGCTATTCAGCAAGCGGTGTTGCGAGCGTTTCAGGCGTCGGAAAGAAGGCGCAGTTTCGAAAAGTCGCCCGCTGCCAGATCGGCTTTTCGCATCGCAATGCGATAGCGGCCCTTCGGCCCCGGACCGCGGCTCATCAAACGGCTTTCGGGCAAATCGATCAGCAACAGGTCGCGCTCGGGATCGAAGCCCGTGACCAGCCGCGAAGGCTGTCCACCGATCGTCGCGATCTCGCGCGCAGCCATCCCCTCCCACAGCGGCTCGAACAATGCCCGTGCCGGAGCGCTCAGATGGCCGGGGTGCGCGCACCACAGATGCTTGGCGCGATCGAACAGCAGGGCCAGATAATCCTCGATCCAGGGGTTCGCGCCCTGATGGTGGCGGGTCAATGGCAGCTCTATCCGTTCGCCGTTCGCGTTAGTGCTGGTCCAGCGGATCGCGTGCAGCGCCGACATCACCGCCGTTGCGTCGGTGGGTGAAAAGGCTGTTTGCCCGGAACTTTCTCGAACGATCGTGATGATATCCTGCGCCCGTTCGCGGGGCTCGGCATTGGGGTCGTCGTCGACGTCGGGCGGCGCGGCGGTCTGGCCTTCCAGAAGCACCACCATCGCCAGCATCATATCCCAGTCGAAAGGATGAAAGGCGGGGTCGGCGATATCATAACCGGTCGCGGCAAAGTCCGCGAGCGGGTCGGTGGCTGCCGCCTCGTTGCGCGGGTCAGGGCCATCTGCACGAACGGCAACAAGGTCGACGGGCCAGTGCGGAAAGGCGCGAATGGCAAAAGCCGCGGCGGCACCCGGGGGAGCTGACCACAATATCCCCGGCGGCCGCGCTGGTTCCCGGGCCGGACCGTCCTCTGACAGGTGCAGCGCATGGGCAGCGCCGCTGTCGGGGTTGGCGAAAATGGCAAGCCAGCCGCGACGGGGGCCCAGGCCTTCCCAGAGATCCGGCGGAAGATCGGCGCAGCCGATCTGGGCCAGGAAGTCGCCTTCGCGCCCGTCGATCAGCGGCCAGGCGGTACCGGGCGGAAGGTGTGGGCGGCCGCCCAGCCAGCTTGTGGTCAGTATCGCGTCGTGCGGCGGCACCTGCGGTACCAGGCAGACCGTCGGACCGTCGCCGTGGGGGATGGTGGCGGACCTAGCCCTTTCGGCGGCTTCGACGGCCATTGCGTCCAGGCGCTCCTCGACCACCGATTGGGCAGCCGGTTCCTGAAATGCGCCGTCGCCTGCCGGTGCTGGTGCTGATGACATCGGCGGGCGGGCGACGGCGGGCGGGGCGGCGGGCGAATGATATGGGATGGGTTCGGGTTCGTCGGCAGGACGCTTGCCGCTGATCCGCGCGAGGCGCGACGGCGCGATGTCGATGGCTTCGACGATCGGGCCGGACTTGCGGGAAAACCGGCTTTCGCCGGATGTGCGTGCGGACTTGGACGGCGTCGGCCCGGCAGGTTCGGCCCTTGGTCGCCGCCGCCACCAGATCCCGGCGCCGATCGCCAGAAACGCCAGGGTGAAAATGGCGAGCTGCAGCATGGCCCTTTCAAGATCGTCCACCGCGCTACCTCCGGAAACCAGGCCGGAATAACCCTCCGGCGCCCTATGGGCGCAGTTTAGTAAAAATGTCTAAACAGGAAGTAAGCGCACACGCATTTAGGCATATTATTCTTGGACCCAGCCTGCCAGTTCGCGGCGTGTTAGCGTTTCAAGAAGCGCCATCCCCGCCGCGCTGTCGTTCAGGCACGGAATATAGGCGAAATCGCGTCCGCCCGCCGCCTCGAACTGCTCCTTGCCGCGTATGGCCAGCTCTTCCAGCGTTTCGAGGCAGTCGGCCGAAAAGCCGGGGGCGAGGATGGCGATCTTGCGCCCCTCTTTTCCAAGTCGTTCGAGCATGGTGTCGGTCGCCGGTTCAAGCCATTTGGCGCGGCCAAAACGCGACTGGAATGCAACCTCGACCGGACGGCCGAGTGCTTCGGACAGCAGTCGTGCGCTTTTCAGGCATTGGCAATGATAGGGGTCGCCGAGCCGAAGCGTGCGTTCCGGCATGCCATGAAAGCTCGCGAGCAGCACATCGGGCACAAAGTCCAGCGTCGCCAGTCCCGCGGTGACCGATGCCGCGAGCGCGCCGATATAGGCGGGGTCGTCATGATAGGGCGGCAGGGTGCGCAGCGCCGGCTGCCAGCGCAGACGGGCGAGATGCGCGCCGACCGCATCGACCACCGTGGCGGTCGTCGCAGCACAATATTGCGGATAAAGCGGGGCGATCAGGATGCGGCGGCACCCCGCCTCGACCAGCGTATCGATCGCCGGCCCGATTGCCGGCTGGCCATAGCGCATGGCGTGCGCCACCGTCACCGCCGGCCCGATCGCGGCTTGCAGCGCATCGGCCTGGGCGCGGGTGATGGCGGCCAGCGGCGATCCGGCATCGGTCCACACCTGTGCATAGGCATGCGCCGATTTTCGGGGCCGGGTGGTCAGGATAATGCCGCGCAGGATTGGCTGCCATAGCAGGGGGGGAATTTCGACGACGCGGCGATCGGACAGAAATTCGCGCAAATAGCGGCGCACCGGTCCCGGTTCAGGGGCATCGGGGGTGCCCAGGTTGACGAGCAGCACGCCGACGCGCGCGGCCGGGACGGTGGAGTGATCAAAGGGACGGGTCATATGGGATGGGCCGACAGGGGGATGCGGCGGATACGGCGGCCGGTCGCGGCGAACATCGCATTGGCAATCGCGGGCGCGACAACCGGAACGCCGATTTCGCCAAGACCGCCTGGGTCGCGGTCGCTGTCGATGAATTCGACCAATATCTGCGGGCATTGCGACAGGCGCGGTAGCCCCAGCTGGTGCAGCTTGCGCGCAGTTGCGACCCCGTCTTCATAATCGGTCGTCGCGCCGACCGCGGCAGCGAGGCCGAAGATCAGCCCGCCCTCGATCTGCTGGCGTGCGATCGCCGGGTTCACCAGCCGCCCGGCATCGACCACCGCGACCAGTTGTTCGACCTGCAGCCCCTTGTCGCTTTGCCGTGCGGTGGCCATCAGCGCGATATGGCTGCCGCGCATCGCGTGGCACGCCAGCCCCTGCGCGGTTCCCGACAGGCCGCCTTCCCAGCCGCCTAGGCTGGTTGCGGTGAGCAGGCATCGGGCCATCAGTGGCGCATCGCTCAGCATCGCCATGCGATAGGATAATGCGTCCGATCCAGCGCGGGCCGCCATCTCGTCTATGAAACACTCAGTAAAAAAGGCGGTATAGCTGTCAGCATTACCGCGCCAGCGCCCGGTCGGCAGGCCGATGTCGGCGGGGCAATGGTCGAGAGCGAAATGCGGGATAGCATAGCCTGGATTGCCGCCCTCGACTGCAGCGGCGTCGGCCTGTCCGGCCGCTTCGCGCTGTGCGACATCTGCAGGGGTGCCCGCGAACAGCCGCTCGCGCACCTCATGATTGGTGGCCGGTACAGCGATGCGCGTGACGAGCGCGTCGATCCCACCCGCTGCATTCAGCGTCGCGGTCAGCCGCGCGCGAGCCGGCGCGCGCGGCGGCAGACGCATGATTTCCTCCGCCCGCGACCAGGCGAGCTGGACCGGCCGATTGATCTGCCGCGCGATGATCGCCGCCTGCACCGCGACGCTGTGGTCGAGGCAGGCGTCGAACGATCCGCCCGCCATCATCGGGAACAGCGTCACCGCCGCCTCCGGCAGGCCGACCGCGCGGGCCGCGGCCGCCCGGCACTGGGCGGGGGCCTGGGTTGCGACCCACAGCCGCAGTCCGTCGCCATCGGGGGCAGCGGTCGCTGTGCGCGTCTCGATCGGTGCGTGCAGTGCGGGCGCCACCAGATATTCGGCCGCGACGCGGGGGCGTCCTTCCATCGCGTCCGCGACATCGCCCCTTTTGGCGATGCGATAGGCGTCAGACTTCAACGCCGCTTTCAGCGCCTTGTCGATTCGATCGCTCGAAACCTGGGCGCCGGTGGTTTCAAAGGTCGGGGCCAGATGGTCGAGGGCGCGGTTCGCCGCCCACCAGTTGCGCGCGACGGCGGCGACCCAGCGGTCATGGGTGACGACATGGAGCAGGCCGGGCGCGGCCATACCCTGTTTCCGGTCGATGCTTTTCAGCCGCGTTGCGCCGAGCGGGCCTTGGCGGATCGCCGCATAGACAAGGCCTGGCAGGCGGATATCGCCCGCATAGTTGGCTGACCCGTCGACTTTCGCCGGCAGGTCGAGCCGGGTCAGCTCCTTGCCATAAAGCGGGTCAGGGCTGTTCGACCGGTAAATGGGTTCGGCGGGTGGGTCGAACGTCGCGGCTGCGGACGCGAGTTCGCCAAAGCGAATCTTTCGGGTTCCCAGTGTGACGAAGCCGTCCTGGGTGTCGCAATCCTGCCAGTCGGCATCCCAGCGTTTGGCCGCTGCCATCATCAACAGTGCGCGCACTTGCGCTGCGGCATCGCGGCACGGCCCTTCGAACATGCGCACCGATGAGCTGTTGGCGGTCAGCATCACTGCGTTACGGACCGCCCATTCGCGGCGTGCCCAGCCGCGCACGTCGGACAGAAAATCGGGAACCCCGCCGCGCGGGGTAAAGATTGCGCTATCTTCGTTGACGATCAGCGTGTTGGTATAAAGGGGGCTGATCGGCGCGGTTTCGACGGCGATGGTGCGCCAGTCGGCACCCAGCTCGTCGGCCATGATCTGCGGCAGCAGCGTCGTCACTCCCTGGCCCATTTCGCACTGGGGAACGATCGCGCTGATATGGCCGTCGTCGCCGATCTTCAGAAAGGCGTTGAAGATGTGCTCGTCGGGCGCCGCCGTCAGATTGGAGGTATAGGCGCGGGGCCACAGACTCCACGCGATGGCGAGGCCCCCCGCTGTGGTTGCACCAACCAGTATCGACCGGCGGTTAACGCGGCGCGCGCGCTTGCCATTGTCCGTTATCTTGTCCCGAATGCCGGTCATCGCTGACGCTGATAATCGGCCGGTCGGGGCGAGGCAAAGCCTTTCGTTTACCAGCCCCAGGGAGCGGGCGGTGGGGCAACGGGTTTGTCATAGTCAAAGGCGACACGGAAATGGCGCCCTTCGCGCCGCATTTCATAAGCAAAGTCGGTGGCGTTCGTCTCGACCGCCCACTCATTGGTTACAGATGCGGTCAAGCCGTTCTTGCCGAACATCGCGATTGATTCGGCGTCAACCGGAAAGCTCTGACGTGTGGGGGTTCCCGCATCGGCGGTGTCGCCGCCGTAATAGGTCACGGTGTCGGCCTCGCCATCGGCGTGGCGATGGTCGTGCTTCAGGCGCAGGCCAGTGGGCGTGCGGCTGATGATCCAGGTGCGCGAACGATCCCAATTGCCGTCGGGGCCAAGGCCCGCGATGTGAAAGGGGATTTCGATGCGATCGGAGGTGCAGCTGCGGATGTGCATTACCATCGCCTTGTCCTGCATGGCAGCGTCCGCCTGCTGGTCGCTGACGAGGCGCCCGGCATAAGCCTTGCCGCAGCGTGCCGTCAGGTCGGCGAAAAAGGCATCTTGGGGATTGCTGGCCGGTGGGGCGGACGTTGCCGCGCAACCTGGCAGCATGCAAAGCGCGGCGAGAAGGGCGGCGGCGCGCTTCACCGCAGCAGTCCCAGCCGCGGAATCTCGATCTTGGGGCAGCGATCCATCACAACGGTCAGCCCGGCTTTTTCGGCGCGGGCTGCTGCGGCTTCGTTGACGACGCCCTTTTGCATCCATACGGCTTTGGCGCCGTGGACGATGGCTTCATCGACCGCCGCGGCGGCATCATCACTGTTCCGAAAAATATCGACCATCTCGGCCGGCGGTTCGACATCGGCGAGTGTCGCGACGACCGGCGCGCCGTGGATTGTCTTGCCCGCATGCCCAGGGTTGACAGCAATCACGTCATGCCCCTGCGCCATCAGAAAAGCGAGGACGCCGTTCGACGGGCGATCGGGATTGGGCGACGCGCCGATTACCGCGATGCGCCGTGGCTGGCCCATCAGGACACGAATTTCACCTTCGTCGTTGATCGCCATCATTTGCCCTTTCGTGCCTCGAGCCAGTCGGCGACTTTCGCCGCTATGGCGTGGAACGGTTCGCCGTGCGGGTCGGTTCCGGCCGCGGGTGGAACGCCTCCGTCGCTGGCGAGGCGGATGCCCATCGCAAGCGGAACGCGGCCCAGGAAGTCGAGCCGCATCTCGGCTGCTGCCGCCTCTGCGCCGCCACTGCCGAAAGGATCGCTGACCTCGCCGCAATGAGGGCAGGCATAGCCCGCCATATTCTCGACCAGTCCGATGATCGGGACGCTCGCCTGTTCGAAGAAATTGATCGCGCGCGTCGCATCCATCAACGCGAGATCCTGCGGTGTCGACACGATCACCGCGCCCGCCGGCTTGTGGCGCTGGATCATCGTCAGCTGGACGTCGCCGGTGCCGGGGGGCAGATCGATGACCAGCGTGTCGATGTCGCCCCAACTTGCGTCGATGAGCTGTTCGAGCGCCTTGCCCGCCATAGGGCCGCGCCAGGCGATGGCTTGCCCGGGAGCAGCGATCTGCCCGGTCGACAGCATCGGGACGCCATAAGCGTTGGGCACCGGGACCAGTTTCGAGCCGCGCGCTTCGGGCTTTACGCCCTCGCTGTCGACAAGACGCGGCAGCGATGGGCCATAGATATCGGCATCGACCAGGCCGACGCGCACGCCGCGTCGCTGCAAGGCGACCGCCAGATTGGTTGCGAGGGTCGATTTTCCGACCCCGCCCTTGCCGCTGCCGACCGCGATGATCGTCATAGCGCGCCTTTCGGCGGTCATCGCCACGCGGACTTCCTTGACGCCTGGTTCGGCGAGCAGCCCCGCACGCAGGCGATCCTCGATCGGCTGGCGTGCGTCTGCGGGGATACCGGTTACGTCGAGCACCACAGCGAGCGTGCCGGTATCGTCGAGCATGCGAAGGCCCGATGCGCGTCCGTCGGTCAGGGCGGCGGCGGTTTCGGAAAGGCGGTCAATGTCGGCTTTTTGGGTCATGTCCCGCGCAGATAGGCATGATGCAGGCGATTGCCAGCCATTTTCGCGCGCCCCCCCTGTTAATCGCGCGCGCCGCGCCTATAAATGCAGCATGAGTAACGACAATGACGTCAGCATGGGACGCCGTACTCCTCGCGGGTTGCGGCATTTTTTCCATCAAATCAGCCAGATGGCGAACAGCCCCTGGGGCAATGGTCCCAAGGATGGGGACGGGGGCAATGGCGGCGACAAACGCCCCGGCCCGCGCAACCCCTGGGTGACGCCCGACCCGGTCGACATCAATCGCGGGCGCAAGCCGCGCGGCCCTTCGGCGCTCGACGAGTTGCTGCGCAAGGGGCGCGGTGGCTTTGGCGGCGGCGGGTCGGGTGGCGGCGGTGGTGGCCAGATGAACCTGCCCGAATCGGCCCGACTGTGGAAATGGGGCGTCGGCGCCCTTGTGGTCGGCTGGCTCCTCTTTTCTTCGTTCCATATTGTGCCGCCCGAAAAGGAAGGCGTCGTCACCCGTCTCGGCAGCTACAGCCGCACGGTTGAGCCAGGCGTGAAGCTCACGTGGCCGGCGCCGATCGAACAGATGCGGATGGAGGACGTGCGCGCCATCCGTACCATGCCGATCGGGTCGCCCAATGCGACCGATGAGAATTTCGTGTTGACCCGCGATCAGAGCATTGTCGATCTTGCTTATGAGGTTCGCTGGTCGGTGCGCGAGCCGCAGTTGTTCTTTTTCCAGCTTGCCGATCCCGAAGGCACGATCCGCGAGGTTGCGGAAAGCGCGATGCGCGCGACGGTCGCCAACTTCGACCTTGTCCAGGCGATCGGCCCCGGCCGTGTCGAGATCGAGGCGCAGGTGCAGCAGCGCATGCAGGCGCTGCTCGACCAGTATCGCGCCGGGGTGGCGATTCAGGGGATCGCGATCCGCCAGGCCGACCCGCCGAGCCAGGTCGACGAAGCCTTCAAGGAAGTCACCGCGGCACGCCAGGAACGCGAGTCGGCGATCAATCTGGCGCGCGCCTATGAACAACAGGTTCTGGAGCGCGCCCGCGGCGACACCGCCGCGTTCGACATGATTTACGAGCAGTACAAGCTGGCACCGGGCGTGACCCGCCAGCGCCTTTATTACGAGACGATGGAGAATGTGTTGTCGAACGTCGACAAGACGATTGTCGAACCGCGCGGCGTGACGACCTATTTGCCGCTCAATGAATTGCAGCGCCGCGCTGCCCCGCTTGCGGAACCCGAAGTCGCGACGAAGGGAGGACAGTGATGTTGCAATCGCTTTTCAACAACCCGATCCGTCTTCTGGTTGCTGCCGTCGCGGCGCTGGTCGTCCTGACGTCGACGCTGGCCATCGTGCCGGAAGACAAGCAGGCGCTGATCCTGCGCTTCGGTGAAATCCGCGGCACGGTGAACCGCTACAAGGCGAACGAAGATTTCGGCCGCTCGGGTGCCGGTCTCGTCATGCGCGTGCCTTTTTTCGATAATATCCAATATATCGACAAGCGCATTCTGGGCATCAATATGGAGCGCCAGCAGGTGCTGTCGACCGACCAGCAGCGGTTGCAGGTCGATGCCTTTGCTCGTTTCCGGATTACAAATCCGGTGCGCATGTACACCGCGATCCGTACCGAGGAACGGTTGCAGCAACAGCTGGCGACCATCCTCGGCTCGTCGCTGCGCAATGAACTGGGCAAGCGGACCTTTGCGACATTGCTGTCGCCCGAACGCGGCGCGGTGATGGACAATATCCAGGTCGCGCTGAACCGCGAGGCGCAGAAATATGGGGCGGAGATCATCGACGTCCGGATCAAGCGCGCGGACCTTCCCGAAGGGGCCACGCTGGTTGCAGCCTATAACCGCATGCGTTCTGCCCGCCAGCAGGAAGCGACGGCGATCCGCGCCGAGGGGCAAAAGGAAGCGCAGATCATCCGCGGTAACGCCGATGGCGAAGCGGCGCGCATTTATGCTGCCAGCTTTGGCAAGGATCCTGAATTCTATGATTTCTACCGCGCGATGCAGAGCTATCGCCAGACCTTCCTGGGCGAGAATAACCAGGGTGGAACGTCGATCATTCTGTCGCCGGACAATGAATATCTGCGGCGTTTTCGCGGAAATTAGTCGGGAATCGGGGCATGAACGGAACCTATCGGAGCCGTTCATGTTCAAATGGCGTTCAGCCGCCGGGTCGCAGACAGCGACACGCCGGGACCGTGGATTTTCGTAAGAGAAAAGGAATTGCGATCGTGCGTTATGTATATGGCATTACTTCGGCGCTGCTGGTGGGCGGAACGGCGCTGGCGCTTGTAACCCAGTCGCCCGTCGGCGCACAGGTCGCGCAGAATGAGCGCAGCGAGATCGCCAAGGTCGTCCCACGCTCCGGCGCGCCCGAAAGCTTCGCCGACCTCGTCGAGCAGCTTCAGCCTGCGGTGGTCAACATCTCGACCAAGCAGGACGTGGCAGTCGGCATTCGGCTCAATCGCTTTGAAGGGACACGCGAACCGATCACTCGGGAGCAGCAAGGCGGGGGGTCGGGCTTCCTGATTTCCGCCGATGGCTATATCGTCACCAACAATCATGTGATCACCGACCAGAACAAGCGGGAGGTCAAGGAGGTCACGGTGACGCTGACCAATCAAAAGGAATATAAGGCGACGATTGTCGGTCGCGACGATGCTTCCGATCTCGCGCTCCTCAAGATTAATGCGAGCGGTTTGCCGTTCGTGAAATTCGCCGACAGCAGCACTGCGCGCGTCGGCGACTGGGTGGTAGCAATCGGCAACCCATTGGGCCTCGGTTCGACGGTTACGGCGGGTATCATTTCTGCCGTTCGACGGAGTATCAACACGGATGATCCAAATATAAACCCTGCCTATGACCGCTATATCCAGACCGATACCGCCATCAATCGCGGGAACTCGGGCGGCCCGCTGTTCGACCTTCAAGGCAATGTCGTCGGCATCAACAACATGCTGATCTCGCCTGTCGGTGCGAATATTGGCGTCAATTTCGCAATCCCTTCCGATGCCGCCATTCCGGTGATCAACGCCTTGCGTGCTGGCGAGCGCGTCGAGCGCGGTTTCCTCGGCATCGGCATTGCGCCCGTCGACGAAGATCTGGCAGCGGCCCTTGGCCTACCTAAGAATCGGGGTGCGTTCGTTCAGCGTGTCGAGCCTGATGGCGCGGCGGCCAAGGCCGGACTGAAGCGCGGCGACGTCGTGACCAAAATCAATGGGAAGGACGTCACGCCGCAGCAGACGCTGTCTTATATCGTCGCCAACATCAAGCCGGGCACACGCGTTCCGATCGATCTGGTGCGCGATGGTAGAGCCATGACTGTGCAGGCCGTTGTCGGCACGCGTCTGCCGGAAAATGATTCGGCCGGATCGAACTTCGACCCCGAAGATGAGCAGGCTATGCCCGATGATCCGTCGGGGGCGGCCGACAAGATGATTCAGGAAGCGGTTGGTTTGGCGGTTCAGGCTCTGACCACTGACATTGCTCGCGCCGTTGGTGTCGATATCGATACCAAGGGACTGGTCATCGCTGCTGTTTCGGGCAGCAGTGACGCTGGTCGCAAAGGACTGCGCCGCGGTGACGTTATCCTGAGCGTCAACCGTACGCCGGTTACGACCCCTGAAGCGATGGCCAAGGCGGTTTCCGATGCGAAGAAGACGGGTCGCGATGCGGTGCTGCTGGAAGTGCTCCGTCGTGGCGGTCCGTCGGCTTTCCTTGCGGTGCGCGTGAAGAGCTGACTGTCCCCCATCTCAACGGATGAGCAAAGAAAAAGGCGCCGCGATCCTTCGGTTCGGCGCCTTTTTCTTTGCGCCAATGAATTTTGTTCTTATTATGTTCGCGCTTCAAATCGGGAGACTGAACATGATCGGATATGTGACGCTGGGTACCAACGACCTCGCCAAAGGGGCCGTTTTTTACGATGCCATCGCCGCAGAGTTGGAGACGCCGCGGATGATGGAGTTCGACAGTTTTATCGCGTGGGGCAAGGCTGACGGGCCGGCAGGGATCGCGTTGACCAAACCGTTCGACGGCAATGCCGCCACGGTCGGTAATGGCGTGATGGTCGCGTTTCAGGCCAAGGACAAGGAACAGGTCCACCGTCTCTATGACATTGCACTGGCCCATGGCGGAACGTGCGAAGGCCCGCCGGGACCGCGTTCGGACAATTTCTATGCGGGCTATTTCCGCGATCCCGATGGAAATAAGCTCAATGCCTTTGTGATGAGCTGATCGGACGGAGCGCGCGCCGCCATTCGCCTGTCGCGGTCAGGCGGAAGGCGCCGCCGCCAATAGGACCAGGCGCAAGGTGGTTCGCTTGCGCGCGATCCGCTTCGTGTCCTCCGGAATGCGCCCGACATGGTCGAGATAGACCATCCCCGTCTCGGTCAAGCTCGTCCACCGGGAGGGCCGGTGGATCAGGCGGTTACCGAGATGGGCCTCCAACTCGCTGATGTTCTTGCTGACCGCAGGCGGAGACAGCCCCAGGCGCCGCCCCGCTCCGGCAAATTTGCGCCGCTGGTATCGCCACGCGGTTTCCTCGGTCCGCTAACCGCCGTGCTGCTCGGCTGGGTCTTTCCGGACCAAGCGCGCAGCTTGGCTCAGCTTGCGGGGGGTGGGGTGGTGATTGGCAGCATCTGCGCCGCGCCGCGTTTCGCCGAACCGCTGTATTCGCGGCCGAGCTCGCCAGCGGCGGCGGCGACCTGATGCCGCGCTCGGCTTGATTTCCCGCCCTTGCGCTCTAGACCTTGAAAAAGTTCAAGAGCGGAGGATCAAGCGTGAGCGACGGCAGCACGGTGAGCGAAATCTATATCGGCCTGGGCGGCGGCGGGGCGCCCGACGGGCCGCGCCAGTCGCTGGTGCTGAAGCGTGCAAACCGGCATGGTCTGATCGCCGGGGCGACCGGCACCGGCAAGACGGTGACGTTGCAGGGGCTGGCCGAAAGCTTTTCGGCCGTAGGCGTCCCGGTTTTTGTCGCTGACGTAAAAGGCGACCTGTCGGGCATGGCGATGGCAGGCAGCCCGACCGCCAAGTCCCACGAACCTTTTGCCAAGCGCGCGGCTGAAATCGGCGATAGCGAGTGGGCCTATCGCGACAATCCCGTGATCTTTTGGGATTTGTTCGGCGAACAGGGACATCCCGTGCGCACCACGATTTCAGAGATGGGGCCGTTGCTGCTGGCACGGTTGATGGGGCTCAACGAAACGCAGGAAGGCGTACTGGCCATTGCATTCCGCGTAGCCGATGAACAGAATATGCTGCTCCTTGATCTTGGCGATCTTCAGGCGATGCTTGCTTGGTGCGCGGAGAACGCGGCCGATCTGTCGGCCAAATATGGCAATGTGACCAAGGCAAGCGTTGGGGCAATTCAGCGTCAGTTGCTGACGCTTGAAAGCCAAGGCGGCGATCATTTCTTCGGCGAGCCCGCGCTCGACATCGCCGACATGATCCGGTGCGACGATCGTGGGCGTGGCTATGTGAACATACTCGCGGCCGACAAGTTGATGGCCAGCCCCAAGCTTTATGCGACCTTCCTGCTCTGGCTCCTATCCGAGATGTTCGAAACGCTGCCTGAGGTTGGGGATCCGGACAAGCCAAAGCTGGTCTTTTTTTTCGATGAAGCCCATCTGCTGTTCGATGATGCGCCGGCCGCTCTGACCGACAAGATCGAACAGGTGGTGCGCCTGATCCGTTCAAAGGGGGTCGGGATTTACTTCGTCACCCAGAATCCGATCGATGTCCCCGAAGAGGTGGCGGGGCAGCTCGGCAACCGCGTTCAACACGCGCTCCGAGCCTTTACCCCACGCGATCAGAAGGCGGTAAAGGCCGCTGCCGACACCTTCCGTCCCAATCCGGCTGTTGATGTCGCGCGCGAAATTACCGAACTCAAGGTCGGCGAGGCGCTTGTTTCCTTGCTGATGGCCGATGGTGCGCCATCCCCGGTCGAACGGACCTTGATCAAACCGCCCTGCTCGCGTGCGGGGCCGCTCGACGCAAAGGAACGCGCGATCATCCAGTCGATTTCTCCGGTCGAGGGGAAATATGACACGGTGGTCGATCGCGAAAGCGCGGAGGAATTGCTCGCGGCGAAGGCCGAACAGGCGCAGGCGGCTGCGATAGAGGCCCAGGCCCAGGCCGAAGCGGACAAACAGGCGGCTCTTGCCGCAAAGGAAGAAGCCAAGCGCAAGGCGACCGAGGAGCGCGAGCGCTTGCGGCTGGAAAAGGCCGCGGCGCGCGAGGCGGCAAAGCCCAGCATGGCGGAAAAGATGATGCAGTCTGCAGCGCGATCGGCCGCGACCAGCATTGGCCGCCAAGTCGGCGGAAAATTCGGTGGCCAGTTGCTGCGCGGTTTGCTTGGAGGTCTGTTCAAATGACCGACGCGGCGGCGATGGAAGCGAACCTGGTTGCCATCGCCGCGGCGGAGATCGATATTCGCCACACGCTGTTCGAGCGCTTTCTCGCGGCCTTTCCACATCGTCGAGACGTCTTTCTGAATCTCGACGCGGCATCGCGGCGGATGACCGACGAAACGCTGCAAATACTTTACGGGCTCGCCGGTGGGGAGGGGTGGGTGTGGCCGCTGGTTGCCGAACTGGTCGTCACCCATCGCAATTATGGCGCGCTGACCATCGCCGAATATGATGCGTTCATCGACATGACAGTCGATGCCGTCGCGGCGGCATCGGGGGATGGGTGGGATGCGACTGCTGAGGCGGCTTGGCGGCGCCAGGCGGCAGCACTAAAGGCGATGGTGCGCCGGGCCGACAGCGAATGGACCGCTGCCATTGCCGGATCGTCGCTGCAGGGCGCAAGTTGATCGCAGGCATTATTGCGGCTCGACATGCGGTTCGAAACGCGGCAGCTTCGTTGCATGGTAAAACCTATCCTGCCCGTCGAGGTCGCCGCCGCGGTTATCGATCCGACCGCTTATGGCGCGTGGGATCCGCTCCACGAACGGCTCGCCTGGGCACGCGCCAACGCGCCGCTTGCGGTCGCGGAAAACCCGTCGCACGATCCCTTCTGGCTGGTGACGCGCCATGCCGATGTGATGGCAATCAGCCGCGATCCCCAGCGTTTTGCAAACGGTATCCGCCCTACGGTGCTCACCGACCGTGCGGGAGAAGCGTTGGCGCGTACGGCCACTCCCGGCGGCGATGGGCATCTCGTCCGCTCGCTGGTCCAGATGGATGCGCCCGACCACATGAAATACCGGCTGCTGACACAGAGCTGGTTCATGCCCAAAAATCTGAAGATCGTCGAAGATCGCATTCGGCATCACGCCCGCGCGGCGGTCGATCATATGCTGTCGCTTGGCGGCGCGTGCGATTTCGCACGGGACGTGGCGGCTTATTATCCGCTGCGCGTGATCATGGACATTTTGGGAGTGCCCGCGGAGGACGAGCCGCGGATGCTGATGCTGACGCAGCAATTGTTCGGGCCGACCGACCCCGAACTCAATCGCAGCCGCGAGGCAATCACGTCGAGCGAACAGGCGATTGCAATGCTCCACTATGTCATCGCCGATTTTGAACAGTATTTCGGGGCGTTGACGGCCGACCGGCGCGCCAGCCCGCGCGAAGACATTGCGACGGTGATCGCGAATGCAGCGATCGACGGCGGGCGAATTCCCGACCGTGAGCTTGCGGGCTATTATATGATCATCGCAACCGCCGGGCACGACACGACGAGCGCCTCCACCGCCGGGGCGATCATGGAACTCGCGAAAAATCCGGAACTGTTCGACCGGTTCCGCGATGCCGGAGCCGACAAGGCGGGGTTGATCGAAGAGGCGATCCGCTGGACCACGCCGGTTCAGCATTTCATGCGCAGCGCGAAAGAGGATGTCGAGCTGGGCGGGCAGATGATCCGGGCGGGCGACTGGCTGATGCTGAACTATGTTTCCGCCAATCGCGACGAGGCGGTGTTCGAACGACCCTCTACCTTCGATCCCGATCGGCCGAAGAACCAGCAGATCGCTTTCGGCTTTGGCGCTCATGTTTGCCTTGGTCAGCATCTGGCACGGATGGAGATGCGCATCCTGATGGAAGAATTGCTGCCGCGTTTGAAAAGCATCGAGCTGGCGGGCGATCCGGCGCGCGTTGAATCGGTGTTTGTCGGGGGTCTTAAGCGTCTGCCGATCCGCTTTGTCGCTGCCTAGTGTCGCGGGAAGGAAAGGCGATGCCGGCGATCCGGCTGGCGCGTGCCGTTCTGCCTATTTCGGGCGTTGCATGATCCAGCTGAACGCCATGGCGTTGAACATGGTGTAAAGCCCGTACAGGAGCAGGCCCGTGAACCAGTTGCGCGTCGTGATCGCCATCGCACCGACCAGCAACAGGAATTCGAAGACATAGGTGATATTTGGCCCGACCTTTTCGGCGAGCGGGCGAACCATCTGCTGGATCAGCGGATCTTCGCTTTCCATGAAGGCGCGGTGCATCGCAAAATTGCCGATACCGGCACAAAAAATGGCGATGATCGCGATCAGCATAGGTTTGCACATGGGGCGTTAAGGGTGGAAATGCCAGTGGCTTTCCGCCTAAGACTGGCGCCGGGGTCGGCAAAACCCCGCCGTCCCTTGATAATCTGCCTCTCCTTTTCCGGCGAAGGACCGTCCGATGACCAAATTTGCGCGCCTGTCGGCCCTGTCGCTGCTGATCGTTCCGTTCGGCGCGCCGCTTTTTGCCCAGGCGCCGGTCGTGGTTCCGCCAATCTCGCCGTTGCTAGTTCCTCCCGCCGTGCCGGTGCTGTTGTCCGAAATGGCGCCCCGGCCGCTGCCCGTCCCGGTTCGCACCATGATCGAGGCCGCGCTGGAAGGCGGAAAAAAAAGCGAAGTCGAAACCGTGGTGTCGCTGGCAAAGGCGACCAATCCGCGCTCGATTGGCGATATTGATGCGATCCTCGCGGCGCATCAGGCACGGCGCAACGGCGATCTGCAAGCCGATCCCGACCCGGTTCGTGACATGCTCGCTGCGGCGATCGAGAGCAAGAAGGATGGCGATGTCGAGGCAGTCGGCAAGCTGGCCAAGCGCGCGGCGCCCGACAAGGCGGCAGAGGTCGATGCCCTGCTCGACGATTATCGCCAGAAGCGTGCCGAGGAAAAGCGCGCCGCCGCCGCCGCCGAACGCGAGCGGTTGGCGCAGGCGAAAATCTGGCAGAACTGGAAAGGCGAGGGGCAGATCGGCGCTTCGCATGCCACCGGCAACACCCGCTCGGCAGGGATCAGTCTGGGCATTGCCCTCGCGCGCAAGGGGATCGACTGGAACCAGCGCTTTCGTGCGCAGGCCGATTATCAGCGGACCAACGGCCGCACGACGATCGAAAAATATCTCGCCGAATATGAACCGCAGATCAAGGTCGGGGAACGCGCTTTCGCATATGGGTTCGGCCGATGGGAACGCGATCGGATGCAGGGGTATAGCGCGCGCTGGAACCTGTCGGGGGGAATGGGGTACAAGCTGTTCGACGCCAAGGATCTGACGTTGAGCGTGAAGGCGGGGCCGGCGTGGCGCCGTACAGAATTCCTGCGGCGCCCCTATGAAAATGAGTTGACGGGGCTCGCGGGGGTCGATTTCGGTTGGCAGGTGTCGCCTACGGTCCGCCTGACCCAGGTGGCATCGGCAATCATTGGCGAGCGGACGATGACGACGAGTTCGCTGACGGCACTCAATGCCAAGCTGACCGGAGCGCTGTCGGCGCGGGTATCCTATTCGGCCGATTATGACACCAGCCCGCCCGCGGGGGTCGACAATCTGGATACGCTGACCCGCTTTACGCTGGTTTACGGTTTCTAGATGCCAGATGAGGGCGGAGCTGTCGGCGCTAATCGAAAGCGTCGGCGCCGCCGATCTGCTGCCCTTCGGCGAGCAAACCGCTGCCCGGAACATGGTTGAATTCGATCCGGATCCCGTCAGGATCTTCGAAAAGGATCGAATAATAGCCGGGCGCCCAAGGCTCCTCCTGCGGGCCGTGGACGAGGACTATGTCGCTGCGCTCCTTCAAAAAGCCGAATAGACGGTCGATTGCGGCGCGATCGCGCATCCGGAAACAGGCGTGGTGCAACCCAGGCGCGCCCTGATCGAAACGCTTGCCCGTATTTTCCGGGCTGCCGGTGCGGATGCCGATCGCGGTTCGCCCGCCTACGCCATACAGCATGGCGTCGCTGTCGAGCACGACCTTCAGCTCCAGATAGCGGATCATGTCGCGCCAGAAAGCCGTCGATCGCGCAAAATCGCCCGCGGTCAGAATGACGTGCGCGACGCCGTTGAGATCGCCGCTCATCGGATTGCCGCCAAAGTATAGAGGAACTCGGCGTAGCCCATCGTCGAATCGACCAGTCCGGCGACCTTCGGATTGGTCGATTCGATCAGATAATATTCATCGGGCGCATGCGCACCCGCGCCATGACCGATGCCGAAATGGCCCGCCGGAATCGATACTGGCGGCGCGGTAAAGGTTGCTCCCGGCCAAGAACCCGCCAGCCGGGCATTGAGGTTCGCCTGCACGCCCAGCCGGCGATAGGTCGCCAGCTCGGTGCGTATCAGGCGGCTGTTCTCATCCGTTTCGGTAGGATCATACCCACCGCTGACGTTCATTTCGACGTCTGAAAAGCCATGTTTGTCGAGATGCGTGCGTAGTTTATGCTCCGCCTCGGCGCGGGTTTGATCGGGAACGAGACGCAGATCGAGTTTCGCGACAGCCCGTCCGGGAAGGATGGTCTTGCCGCCGGGGCCGGTATAGCCGGCGACGAGTCCTTCGATATTGACCGTCGGTTCCTGCGCCAGACGGATCAGCGCGTCCTCATAGGGCAGATCGTCGATCCAGTGACTGACCCCCAGCAATTGTTTCTGCTGCGCTTCGTTGAGATGCTTGGCCGCTTCGCGGATCAGCGCCTTTTCACGATCCGACAGGGGGCGGACATTGTCGAACCAACCTTCGATTGCGGGGGTGTTGCCATCGGGTGTTACCAGCGTGTTGAGTGCCGAGACCAGGCGCCAGGCGGGGGAATCGACCATGGCCTTCAGACTTGAATGGACATCGGCCTTGGGGCCGCGTCCCCATTTCTCGCCACTGGCGATCAGTTCCAGCTCGATCACGCCTTTCGATCCCAGATTGACGGAGACATTCCCATTCTTGTCCTGCCAGCCGGCCGGGATGAAAATGCCTTCGCATTTTCTGAGTGCGGAGAGGATGTTGGGGCGCGTCGCGATCTGGCGGAAATGTGGCGATCCGATCTCCTCCTCGCCTTCGCACACCAGGACGATGTTGACAGGCGGCTTGCCGCCAGCGGCGCGGATAGCGTGCAGCGCAGCAAGAAACGTCGCCTCGGGCCCCTTCTGGTTCACTGCGCCGCGGCCCATCATCGCCTGTCCGAAGCCGGGGCGATCGACCATGCGTCCTTCCAGCGGTGGCGACGACCATTCGGCCGGATCGAATTGCTTTACGTCATACATGAAATAGATGCCGAGTGTGCGCGGCGCGCCGACGTCGATCGTGCCGAAGACGCCGGGGTGGCCGTCGGTGGGTACAATCTCGACATTGGCAAAGCCGGCGTCGCGCGCCAGTTCGGCCATATGGGCTGCACCTTCGGCCATGTTGCGATTCTCGGCGGCGATCGAGGGCAGGGCGATCCAGTCGCGAAGTCGCTTGATCGATGCGTCCTTGCCTGCTTCGGCTGCCTTGCGGATCGCCGCGCTCTGGCTGTTTGCTGCCAGCGAAGGCAAGGGACGCATTGCCATCGCCCCCGCTCCGAGCATCGCAGCACCGCGAATCAGGTCGCGGCGGTTGAAGGCGTCGAAACTCCGAAAATCCATGGCGGCCCCTCCTCATTGCTGTCGGACCATGATGGCCGAACGCCCCGCGAAGGCAAGAGACGTTACCGCTCCGCGATGGTGAAGCCTGGCAGCGGACGCGTTTCGACGAACCCTCGATGATACATATCCATATAGACGACGGTGGCCGCCGGTTCGTCGCCCTCGCACTGCAGCTCGTAGGCATCGACGATGTTGCCGAAAACGCCGATCCCCATACTGCCGCGGCGCTGGAACATGGGCTGGCCGCCATCGGCGCAGCGCAGCGCGGCGAGATAGGCGCGCTGCCCCTGTGGCTGCTCTGCGCGCACCGGATTCTGTTCGCTGCCCAGGGGATGTGCGTCGGCCTTCTCGATCGCCCGCTTCAGCTTCTTGCCCTTCAGCACTGACTGGCCCGACAGCATGGCCTCCAGATCGTCGTTGGCCTGTGCAGGGGGTGCCGTCGCCAGCAGTGCTCCACCTGCCATGACCGCCAACAATGATGATTTCTTGATTGGCAAATGCCCTCTCCCGCTATGCCCGGCTTCGTCCGCCGCGGATATCACGCGACCTTCATCGTCTTGCAATTGCTGTCTGGCAAGGGGAAGGATGGGACGGGGGCTGCCCCGTCAGGGCACTGGGTTCACGTCGCAGAATCGCTGCGTCGCCTGTGCTGCCCATCTGGCGGGGAGCGTTGGGCTATTGGTGGTGCAAGGCAAGACCGGGCAAGATACTGTCAGCGAAGCTCACATCAAGCCTTCGCCAGCAACCCTTCGTCCTTGATCCGCTTTTGCCAAAGCGCGGGCGCGTTGACATGGACATTCTGACCTTCGCTGTCGACTGCGACGGTGACGGGGAAGTCCTGAACCTCAAACTCGTAAATCGCTTCCATGCCGAGGTCGGCAAAGCCGACCACCTTGCTGCCCTTGATCGCGCGTGCGACGAGATAGGCCGCGCCGCCGACCGCCATCAGATAGGCGCTCTTGTGCTTGGCGATTGCGTTCGTTGCGGCGGGGCCGCGTTCGGCCTTGCCGACACAGGCGAGCAGGCCCTGATCGAGCATCATGTCCATGAACTTGTCCATGCGCGTCGCGGTCGTCGGACCCGCAGGGCCGACGATTTCTTCGCCGACCGGATCGACCGGTCCGACATAATAGATGACGCGGCCCTTGAACTCGACGGGCAGTTCCTCTCCCTTGGCGAGCATGTCGGCGATGCGCTTGTGTGCGGCGTCGCGTCCGGTGAGCATCTTGCCGTTGAGCAGCAGGCGGTCGCCCTGTTTCCAACTCGCGACGACCTCGGGGGTCAGATTGTCGAGATCGACGCGGATCGCCGCCTGATCTGGCTTCCAGTCGATCTGCGGATAATCGGCGAGCACTGGCTTTTCGAGATAGGCGGGGCCGCTGCCGTCGAGCGTCACATGCGCGTGGCGCGTCGCAGCGCAATTGGGGATCATCGCGACGGGCTTCGACGCGGCATGCGTCGGCCAGTCGGCGATCTTGACGTCAAGCACGGTGGCTAGGCCGCCGAGGCCCTGTGCGCCGATGCCGAGCGCGTTGACCTTTTCATAAAGCTCGATGCGCAGTTCCTCGGTCGGGCTCGACGGTCCGCGCGCAAGCAGTTCGGTCATATCGATCGGGTCCATCAGCGACTGCTTTGCAAGCAGCATCGCCTTTTCCGCCGTGCCGCCGATGCCGATGCCGAGCATGCCGGGGGGGCACCAGCCCGCCCCCATCTGCGGGACCATTTCGAGGACCCAGTCGACGATCGAATCCGACGGATTCATCATCTTGAACTTCGACTTGTTCTCGCTGCCGCCGCCCTTGGCCGCGACATCGATCACCACCTTGTTGCCCGGCACCATCTCGACGTTCAGGACCGATGGCGTGTTGTCCTTTGTATTGACGCGGCTGAACGCCGGGTCGGCGAGGATCGAGGCACGCAGCTTGTTTTCGGGGTGGAGATAGGCTCGGCGCACGCCCTCATCGACGACCTGCTGCAGGCTGCGCGGTGAGTCGAGGCGGCAATCCATGCCCCATTTGATGAAGACGGTGACGATGCCGGTATCCTGACAGATCGGGCGGTGCCCTTCGGCGCACATGCGGCTGTTCGACAGGATCTGCGCCATCGCATCCTTGGCAGCTGGCGACACCTCGCGCTCATAGGCGGCGCCGAGCGCGCGGATATAATCCATCGGGTGGAAATAGCTGATATATTGAAGCGCGTCGGCGATGGTTTCGACCAGATCGTCTTCGCGGATGATGACGGTGTTCATGTGCAGCCCTTTGCCCGTGGTTCGGATTCGCGGGTTTCCCTAGACCCGGCGGCGGCCAACGAAAAGAGGGCTGGGGCAATCGATGCTTCAGGCGTGTCCGATGCCGCGCCTTATTGGCAGTCGGTGCATTTTCCCCGGACTTCGATTACGGGTCGCACGGCGGCAAAGCCGGTGGCCTCGGCCGCGGCGCGAACGCCCCCGGCCAGCTTGTCGTCATCGACATGAACGGCGCTGCCGCAATTGTCGCAGATCAGGAAGATGCAGTCGTGCAGACAGCCGGGATGGCTGTTCGCCACAAAGGCGTTGGCGCTTTCGACCCGGCGAACCAGATTGTTCGCCACGAACAAATCCAGGATGCGATATACGCTGTTCGGTGCCACCCGCTTGCCCCGCTTTTGCGAGACAATGTCCGCAATTTCATAAGCGCTCGCGGGTTTGCCGATCTCGGCCACGGCGTCGAAAATTTGCGCGCGCATGTCGGTCCAGGCCTCTCCGCCCTTTTCGAGCGCGGCTTGGGCTGCATTGGCGAGCGAGGCTCCCGTCGCCTCGACATGCGGATGGTCATGTTTGCCCATGGCTTTTCCTTTGCGCGGCGCTTTTTCCGCACGGATCATATACCCGGCCATGATGTAGGACGTTTGCTCGCCGCCCGCAAGCCGCGGCGCGGAATGGCGTCAGGCGCCGCGAGCCCGGCGGTTAAGGTCGTGACCCAGTGCCACGACGGCAACGCCGACCATTGTCGCCAGTATCTCGCTGCCATCATGTGGGCGCGACAAGGCGCCGGCCATCATTCCAAGCCCGAAGCAGCCGACGCCGAAAGGCATCATGTAGCCGTGGCTGAGCACCCCCGCGACAAGCGTGACAAGCGCAAAGCCGATCGCGACGATCAGGCCAATTTCGTGGAAGATGGGGTTGAGGAGCACGCCGCCGACCGAAGCGATCGAGGCGAAAAGGATGGTGCTGGCCAGGCAATGTACAAGGCACAGGCCCGATAGGCCCATCGCCAATTGATCGCCATCGAGTGCCGTCAACGGACGCGAATCGCGCGCAGCCCGAACCAGCGCGCTGAGGCGCGACAGGGCAGGGGTCTGTTTGGCGAGCAGCGTCACCCGATTCTCCATTGGCGTGAATATAACCTTGATATGGCATATCATGAGGCAGGTTACAACATCACGCTCGCGGAAAGCCGCTTTGACGCCCACGAATCGAAGCGATGGACGCTGCCTCCGCATGCCGGCGTTCAGGCTGCGCCCGGCGGCACGGCGGGCGGGATTCCGCTAGGCAGCAGGAATAGGGGCAGGATGCGCGCAATCAACTCGCGCATTGCCTCGTCCTTCTGGTCCAGCATGTCGCGCAAATGCGGCCCGATCACCGCATCGCCAAAGGCTGATACCGCCATCAGCAACACGGCGAGGCGGACGCGTTCGGGCGCGCCATCGTCGCGTGCCTGATCGACAATCGCGGCGACCAGCGCGCTGACGGCGTCCCGTACCGGCTCGAGTTGGCGAACGTCGCCCGACAGGACGATCCAAGCCGCCAGTGGGCCGGCGCCGCCCTTGTCGAAGGCGTCGAATACCATGTCCGCGACGGTGCGCGGCGCCGCCGCATCGGTTTTGAGCAGGTTGACCACATCGTCGAGCGCGTTCGTCAGGTCGTTGATCATCGACCCCATCAGAGCGGATTGCAGCGCGGCGGCCGAACCGAAATGATGAAGGATGTTGGCATGTGACATGCCGATGCGGTCGCCGATATTGGCCAATGTTACGGCGCCCGGCCCGCCTTCGAGCAACAGTTTCCGGGCGGCTGCCAATCCTTCTTCCCGGACTTCGGCGCCGGGCCGCTTGCGACGCTTTTGATGCGGTCGCGCTTGCTTGTACATATATTCTACCCTCACAGTCGTCGCCCCCCGACGCTGTCTTCCCTGAGCTTTAGCGCAAAGCGCGGGATTTTCATAATGGGCTGCTTTGTCCCTGCATCAGGCCGCGATCCGGGCGCAGGCCGCGGGCGCCAGCGGCCGGGGAATCTCGTGGCCCAAGGTCTGGGGTGGGGAGGGTGAAGGTGTGGGCATAGGCCCTTTTCCGTGTTTTGATTGAAGGAAATCCGCGAAATTCGGGCCTCCAAGGCGAGGCTTGCCTGTCTCACCTCCATCATTTATATACATTGATGTTAATGTAAGAAAATGATGGGAGTTAAGGATCATGTCGTCACCAAGTCGAACCCCCGCGGACCTCCACATTGAAAAGCGCGATCTGAAATTCGGCCGTGAAGACCCGCCTGCGCGCTGGTGGCACAGCGGAGATCCGGGGCGCACCGCCTTTTTCAACGCGCTGTCGTCGACCTTCCCTGTGGGGGAAAGGTTCTTCATGACGGCCGTTCGTTACTATCGCGACGACACGGCCCAGCCGCTGCGCGGACAAATTGATGATTTCCTCTATCAGGAATCGATGCACACGCGCGAGCATGTGGTGTTCAACCGGCAGGCACAGGATGCAGGCTATGACATCGCCCCGCTCGAAGATCGGGCGCGGCGAACCATTGGCTGGGTCAAGCGACGCTCACCTTTGCAACAACTCGCCGCGACCTGTGCGCTCGAACATTATACAGCTACGCTGGCACACGACGCCCTCGCCAATCCCGAACATCTTGGTGGCGCGGCGCCCGAGGCGCGGCGGATGTGGCAATGGCATGCGATCGAGGAAGTAGAGCATAAGGCCGTGGCCTTCGATACCTTTCTGCATGCGACGCGGCACATGACGCCGATGCGACGCTGGCTGAAGCGTTCGTTGGTGATGTGCGTGACGACAGTGCGTTTCCACTATGTCATTTTCCGTAACACCGCCGATCTTCTGCGGCAGGATGGCCTGAATGATTTCGCAACGTGGCGCAGTCTGCTCCGCTATCTTTATGGCCGGCCTGGAACGATGCGCATGCTGCTGCGCGGTGCGTTTACCTATATGAGACCTGGCTTTCATCCATGGGAAATCGATGATCGCGCGCTGATTGTCACCTCGCTGGCCCAGCTCGAAGCAGGACAAGCGGCATGAGGGGGCTTGGGCGGATGGCGGTCACCGCCGTTGCCGCGTGGATCGCGATGCCCGGCATGGCCGCAGAAATTACCGGAATCTGGGCAACCGGCAGCGAAGGGGGCCGGGTTGAAATCTATCGCTGTGGTTCGGCGCTGTGCGGCCGGGTGGTCGATGCGGCGCGGTTGCGGGCAAACCCGGATCTGCGTGACGTGCGCAACGCGAACCCGGCGCTTCGCGGGCGCAAACTCAAGGGGCTCATCGTGCTCAAGGGTTTTTCCGGCGGTCCGCATGAGTGGAAGGGCGGACCTGTCTATGATCCGGAGACGGGTGACGGAGCGAAGCACGGGCAGTTGAGACTGCTGCCTGGCGGAAGGCTTGAGCTGAAGGGCTGTGTCGCCTTTTTCTGCCGGACCAAGATATGGACCCGGATCGGCTGAGCCGTACCGCAGCGGAGCGGGGTCAGCCCTGCTCCGCCCGGAGCGCCTTGCGGTCGAGTTTGCCGATCATCGTCTTGGGGAGTTCGCCGCGTATTTCGACCGCGCTCACCCGCTCATGCTTGCCGAGTTGGGGGTTGAGCCAGGCAGCGAGCGCATCGCCGGTCAGATTGGCGCCGTCCTCCAGCGTCACGAAGGCTTTGGGGCTTTCGCCGCGATAGGCGTCGGGAACCCCGAGCACGATGGCTTCCTTGATCGCCGGATGCTCATACAGGCGTGCTTCGATTACGCTGGGATAGACTTTGAAGCCGCCGACCGCGATCATGTCCTTCAGCCGATCGACGATCCGAATATAGCCGTCGGCGTCCACCGTCGCGACGTCGCCGGTGCGTAGCCAGCCATCGACCGTGAAGCTGTCCTGGTCCGCTTCCGGCCGGTTCCAATAGCCTTGCATGATCTGCGGCCCCCTGACCGCGAGTTCGCCGGGCTCGGCTTTTGGTGCATCCTTTGACGGGTCCTCCTTGTCGAGCAGCCGGATATGAGTGGCCGGGAGGGGCTGGCCGATGGTGCCTGCCTTCACCGGTCCATCATATGGGTTGGTCGAAACGACGCCCGAGCTCTCGGTGAGGCCATAGCCTTCGACCAGCGCAGCGCCGGTCGCGGCGACGAATTTTTCGCGCAGCTCGGCCGGCATGGGAGCGCCCCCGGAAATACAGACGCGCAGGCTGGAAAAGTCGGTCTTTCGAATATCTGGATGATCGAGCAGGGCCTGGTACATCGTCGGAACGCCGGGCAAGGCCGTCGTGCGGGTGCGGGTAATCGCGGCCAGAGCCTGAGCGGCGTCGAAGCGCGGAAGCATGGTGATGGCGCCGCCGTTCAGCACCGTGCGGTTCAGAACGCAAGTGTTGGCAAAAACATGGAAGAAGGGCAGGACGCCGAGGATGCGGTCATCGGCGTCGTGATCGGGGTCGATCGCATTCACCTGCCGCGCATTGGCCGTCAGATTCTGGTGCGTCAGCATCGCACCCTTTGGTGTCCCGGTCGTTCCACCGGTATATTGGATCAGGGCGATGTCGCGTTCGGGATCGATGGCCACCGGGGCCGGGCGTCCGTCATTATCGATGAGTTTTGAAAAACGGACGATGCGGGAATCGTCAGGCAGCGCCGCAACCTCGTTCCGCTTGAACAATCGGTACAATAGCGCCTTGGATACGGGCAGACCCCCTGCGACCGAGCCGACGACGAGCTGGCGCAGACTTGAGCCATCCAGAACCTTGAGCGCGGTAGGCAGCAACGCTTTCGCGCTGATCGTGAAGAGTGTGTCGGTGCCCGAATCCTCCACCTGCTGCTCAAGCTCCGCGACCGTATAGAGCGGTGAGAAGTTGACCACGGTGGCACCGGCGGCCAGCGCGCCATAATAGGCTGCAACATAATGGGGCACGTTGGGCAGGAATAGGCCGACGCGGCAACCCTTGCCGATCCCGCGTTGCTGCAGCCCATGCGCGACCCGCGCCGCTGCGCGTGCAACCTCTTCATATCCGAACCGCCGCCCCATGAAGTCTAGCATCGGTGCATCGCCGCGCCGCGCAACGCTCGCGGCCAGCATGTCGGGTAACGACAGAGGCGCAAACTCCTGATCCCAAATCGTCGGATGGTGGTAGTCGGTGGACCAGGAGAATAAGCTATCCATCAGAACAATCAGTCCTTTTGCTGCAAAAAGCATTTTGACACTAAGGTAAATAAGCGCTGGGCGCAATCCACCGGTGCTTGCGGGTGGAGTGGCAGGGCGCTAGGCACGCAACGGGAAAATATTTTCGAAAAAGGGCTTGTCATGCAGCAACTCTCGCAGCGGATCATGCTTACATTTGCGGTTCTTTGCGGCGCAGCGTTCGTGCCTGCCACCGCCAAAGACAAAGAGAAAGCCGTAACGCCTTCGCAAATTAGGGAATTATATGTTTGCCGCGATATCGCGGATTCCGCTCAGCGCCTGGAGTGTTTCGACCGGAAAGTAGAAGCGCTAGCCGTAGCGGAGGCTAATCGGGAGATCAGCTTTACGGACAAGGCGACCGCGAAGAAAACGCGCCGCGGACTTTTCGGATTCGTGCTCCCCAATATTGATGGCTTGATCGGAGATACGGAGGACATTGAGAGTATCGAAACGACCATCAAATCGGCGAGTATGGGCGCAAATGGAAGATATCGCTTCTCCTTCGCTGACGGTTCGGTTTGGTACCAAATTGATGATATTCAACTGTTCCGTGACCCAAGCGGCGGGAAAAAAATTGTGATTCGAAAAGCCGCGCTGGGCAGCTTCTTGGGGAAAATCGAAGGCGAGCGAGCGATCCGGATGCGTCGCGAGCGTTGACCGATGGCGCGGTGTCGTCACAGTCTTCCTATCGCCTGATCTCTTCGCGCCCATGCCCAATCCCGTTTTGAACACGTGGAAAACCTCGCCGCCCTTCGTTCTGCTTGACGATGCGCGGGTGGCGCAGGCTGCGCCTGCGCGCCTGTTTGTCGATCCGGTCGAGATACTCGATGTGCGAAATGCTGCTCAGATGCCCGCGCTGCTCGATGCGCTGGATGCCGCGCGGACGCGTGGGCTCTTTGTTGCTGGCTATCTGGCCTATGAGGCCGGGAAGGGGCAGGCTGCGGCGTGGCGCGGCCCTGTCGACGAAGCGGGCGACGATGGAGCCCCGTTGGCCTGGTTCGGCTTGTTCGAACGGGTCGAGCGGGTCGATGCCGATGCGGTCCCTGCCTTGCTTCCCGATCCGGGCTCGGCGTGGATAGGTTCTCCCGCGCCGCGCGTCGCACGCACCGATTTTGAGACGGCGGTCGAAGCCGCGCTTTCATATATTCGCGCCGGAGATATTTATCAGGCCAATCTGACCTTTCGCGCCGACGTGCCGGTGCTCGGTGATCCGCTGGCCGTCTATGCGCGGCTGCGACAGACGGCCCGCGCGGGTTATGGCGGCTTCATCTGGACCGGCGCGCAGGCGATTGCATCGCTGTCGCCCGAATTGTTTTTCGCGGTGCGCGACGGGCAGGTGATGGCGCGGCCGATGAAAGGAACCGCAACACGGCGGGCGAGCGCGGACGCTGACGCAATAGCGGCACGGACGCTCGCCGACGATCCGAAGCAGCGCGCCGAAAATCTGATGATTGTCGACCTGATCCGGAATGACCTGTCGCGGGTCGCGGAACCGGGCACGGTTTCGGTGCCTGAACTGTTTCGCGTCGAAACCTATCCGACCATTCATCAACTGGTGTCCGATGTGACCGCGCAACTGGCTGCCGACAAGGGGGCGGTTGACGTGCTGCGCGCCGCCTTTCCTTGCGGATCGATCACCGGGGCGCCGAAGATTCGTGCGATGGAAATCATCGACGAACTGGAAAATGATCCGCGGGGCCTCTACACGGGTTCGATCGGTTTTCTGGAACCGGGCGGCGATGCTGCCTTCAATGTCGCGATCCGAACCCTTGTCTTTCCTCCCTCGAGCGGCTTGCGCGACCAGCCGCATTGCGCCACGCTGGGACTAGGATCGGGAATCGTGTCCGACAGCGTGCCGGGGGATGAATGGCGCGAATGTCTCGCCAAGGGGGAATTTGTGAACGCAGCGGCTGAGGGTTTCGACCTTCTGGAAACGATGCTTTTCGACCCCGTCGAAGGGGTCCAGCGACTGGAGGGGCATCTTGCCCGGATGAAGACCAGCGCCGAGGCGCTGGGCTTTGTCTTCGACCGGCACGATGCGCGCAACAGCCTGCAGTCGGCGACTTTCCGGCTGCGCAGCGCGGCGCGGGTGCGGATGCGGCTTGCCGCCTCGGGCGCGCTGGCGGTCGAGGTGACACCGCTGCCGCGTCTTGCCGAACTGCCGGTTCCAGTGGCAGTCCGTGCGGCCCCAATGTTGGCGGGCGATTTCCGCCTGTCGCACAAGACGAGCCTGCGCGGCGCCTATGATGCCGCGCGACGTGAAAGCGGTACGGCGGAAGTCGTGTTCGTCGATGAACCTGGATTTGTCACCGAAGGCAGTTGGAGCAATGTCTTCGTCGAGCGCGATGGCGTGCTTCTGACGCCGCCGCTGGCGTTGGGGCTTCTGCCCGGGGTGCTACGGGCCGAGTTGATCGACAAGGGGCGCGCGGTTGAATCGCACCTGCGTATCGCCGATCTGGTCGATGGCTTCTTTATCGGCAATTCATTGCGCGGGCTTGTCCCAGCGCGGTTGTCCGACGCTGCCGTCGCATAGGTAAATTATCTCGCCTGCGCTTGCGCATTGCTGGCAGAGGCTTTAGGCGCGGCCGCGCGCAATTTCCTGTCATTTCGCCGCACGCCTGCGCATAGCAAGGAAGACCTTATCATGTCGCTGAAGCCGCATATCTCCGCCGCTCTCGATCGTATCCAGCCGTCCGCTACCCTCGCGATGACCGCGCGCGTGGCCAAGCTGAAAGCCGAAGGCGTCGATGTGATCGGGCTCAGCGCAGGCGAGCCCGATTTCGACACCCCTGATTTCGTCAAGGAAGCCGCTATCGAGGCGATCCGTGGCGGCCAGACGAAATATACGCTGGTCGACGGCACCGTCGCGCTGAAGGAAGCGATCCGCGGCAAGTTCCGCCGCGATAACGGTCTTGATTTCGGGCTTGACCAGATCACAGTCAATGTCGGCGGCAAGCACACTTTGTTCAACGCGCTGGTTGCAACGGTCGATGCCGGCGACGAGGTCATCATTCCTGCACCCTATTGGGTCAGCTATCCCGACATTGTCGCTTTCTGCGGTGGCGTCCCGGTCGTCGTCGAGGCGTCCGCAGCCCAGAATTACAAGATCACCCCGGCGCAGCTCGATGCTGCGATCACGGCCAAGACACGTTGGATCATCTTCAATTCGCCCTCGAACCCCTCGGGTGCCGCCTATTCACCCGAAGAGCTCGACGCAATCGGCGAGGTCGTCCGTCGTCACCCGCACGTCATGGTGATGTGCGATGATATGTATGAGCATGTCTGGTACGCCGATTTCGCCTTTTCGACGCTGGCGCAGCGTTGCCCCGATCTCATCGATCGCATTCTGACCGTGAATGGTTGTTCAAAGGCGTATGCGATGACGGGGTGGCGCATCGGCTACGCCGGTGGTCCGGCCTGGCTGATCAAGGCGATGGGCAAATTGCAGTCGCAGTCGACGTCCAATCCCTGCTCGGTGGCCCAGGCCGCCGCAGTCGCCGCGCTCGGCGGACCGCAACAGTTTCTGGAAGAGCGCAACGCGGCATTCCGCAAGCGCCGCGATATGGTCGTCGCGATGCTGAACGATGCGCCGGGGCTCAATTGCCCCGTGCCCGACGGTGCCTTTTATGTTTACCCCGACGCCAGCGGTTGCATCGGCAAGAAGACACCGGCGGGTCAGGTCATCGAGAATGACGAGGTGCTGATCGACTATTTCCTCGATTCCGCGCGCGTGGCCGCCGTGCATGGCGGGGCCTTCGGGCTTTCTCCGGCGTTTCGTGTGTCCTATGCGACGTCGGAGGCGGTCCTGAAGGAGGCTTGCGTGCGCATCCAGCGGGCGTGCGCAGCGCTCAGCTAAAGGCCGCCTGGTTACGACCGAAGCTTTTCTATCCCCGGCATATCTTGTGCGCCGGGGTGGCGCCCCCATCTGTTTGATGAACGGCAATTAAGCGTACGGTTCACCATATGGTAAGCCGCGACGGCTAAGGTGATGGCTATCACTGCACGGTCGGACGGGGCGCGCCATATCGTCGGTGTAACCGGGGCGCTGTCGCCCACGAACCAGATATATGAACAAGAATGAGGCTCCCCATGCTTGCCATGCTCCGCTCCGACTGGTTTCCGGCCATGCTCGCTGGCTTTGTGATCGGTGGACTGTTTGTGATGTTCCAGCAGCCGGCGCTGGCGCTATCGCTCTGACGGCCGTCCGTCGCGGCGCTGTTTCGCGTACGCTGGCGGCATTCGTCGCGGGTGCGATGCTGGCGCAATGTGCCCCAGCCCAGGCCGGGAATATCGTCCGTCTTCCCGCGGCAGCAGTCGATCCGGTCGTCAAGGAAAAGCGTAAGGTAGCGGTTCTAGCGGGTGGTTGCTTCTGGGGTGTCGAGGGCGTTTTCAGCCACGTGAAAGGCGTGATCTCGGTCGAATCGGGTTATCATGGCGGTAGCGCGGCCACGGCTCGATACGAATTGACTCACGACGGCACATCCGGTCACGCTGAAGCGGTGCGCATCGTGTATGACCCTGCAAAAGTCAGCTATGGCACATTGCTTCGTGTGCTTTTTTCGGTGGTCGCCGATCCGACACTTCGAAATCGCCAGGGTCCGGATGTGGGCGCACAATATCGGGCGGCGATCGTCCCGATGGATACCGTTCAGCGTCAGGTTGCGACTGCTTATCTGGCTCAAATCGCGAAGGGTGGGCATTTTTCCCGGCCCCTCGTCGTTCCGGTCGAATCCTACAAGGCCTTTTATCGTGCAGAGGCGGGGCATCAGGACTTCATGCGCCGCAATCCCGACAATGCCTATATCCGGCGGTGGGATGCGCCCAAGCTTGCGGCGCTTAGGCGCCTCTATCCGACGCTGGTGCGAACCACGCCGGCCCCTTGAACCCGCTTGGTTCCGCCGCTTGTCGCGGTTCGGGACTCTTTCATCGCAAATTGCTGGCAAGCGGCCGGCCCATGCAGGACCATTATGACCGCCGAAAAGGCGGGGATAATGATTATGGGTCGCTTGTACGGGGTTTGGATGAAGGTTGAAGTTTCGGCGAAGCCGCTGTTCGCGGCGGCGATGAGTGCAGTCGTTTTGGGGGGGTGCGTCAGCAGCGCGGCCATCGTGCCGCCGCCACGCGAGGCGCCGCGTACCGCGCATGGTGCGGTGACGGTTCCGATCGGGCCGCCGGCACGACCGGTCGCTGCGGCTCAGGCGCCGCGTCCCCCGGCCGATCCCGGATTTCGTCGCGCGCCTCCGGGGCTTGAGGATCGGATCGGCCAATTGTGGCGCAGTTTTCCAGGAAAGACCGGTATTGCGGTCCAGCGCATCGACGGCGAATGGGCCTTCGCCCAGCGCGGCGCCGACCTGTTTCCGCAACAGAGCGTCTCGAAGCTGTGGGTGACGATGGCGGTGCTCGATGCTGTCGACCAGGGACGGATCAGCATGGATCAGAAGGTCCGGATCGGTCCCGACGATCTTACTCTGTTTCACCAGCCGCTCGCCGCGCGCGTTCGTGCCGAAGGGGCCGTGACGATGAGCGTGCGCGACCTCGTTGAAACTGCGATCACTCACAGCGACAATACCGCGAACGACAGCTTGCTTCGTACCGTCGGGGGACCGGAAGCGGTGCGCCGTTTCATCCGCAGCAAGGACCTGGGCGCCATTCGTTTCGGACCAGGCGAGCGCCTGCTGCAGAGCGGGACCGCAGGGCTCGCTTGGCAGCAGGCCTTTTCGGTGGGCCGGTCGTTCCAACAGGCGCGTGCCGCATTGCCGGAGGCAACGCGCAAGGCGGCGATGGATCGCTATCTGGCCGATCCGGTGGATGGCGCGAGCCCGGCGGCCATTGCCGCGGCGCTGACCCGGCTCGCACGGGGGAGTTTGCTGTCGCCGCAATCGACCGAATATCTGCTCGGGGTGATGAGCCGGACCAGAAGCGGACCGCGCCGCTTGCGTGGGGGGTTGCCCGCCGACTGGAAGTTTGGTCACAAGACAGGGACCGGACAGGATTTCAAGGGGATGACGGCGGGGTATAATGACATCGGCATTGCCACGGCACCTGATGGCACCCGTTATGCCATTGTCGTTTTGTTGGGCGATACGACGGCTTCCGTTCCGGCGCGCATGTCTCTGATGCAGGCGGTGTCGGGCGCCGTCGCCGAATTTCACGGAAGATGACGGCGATGAAACGGGCTGCCTTTTCTTCGGTGGTTGCGGTGCTGGCGCTGGCACTCACGTCCTGCGCTACCCCGGAAACGCGACTGCGCACCGGGCTCGTGAATGCGGGGCTGTCCAAGCCGATCGCCGCGTGCATGGCAGACCGCATGGTCGATCGTCTGTCGCTTTTGCAGTTGCGGCGGTTGGGCTCGCTCGCCAGCCTGAAGGACGAGCGAGCCGACGATCTGACGCTCAAGCAGTTTCTCCACAAGGTGCGGGCACTTAAGGACCCGGAAATATTGACGGTGACAGTCAGTTCTGCCGCCGTCTGTTCTTTCGACTGACCCTTTGCCGGTCGTCCCGGCGGGCTTCGCATCGGAAAAGGCGGCACTTGCGGGGGTGGCAATCGCTGCGGCTTTGTGCTTATGCGGCGCCGATTATCTCCCGCTCCTAGAGTCGAAAGGCCCGGCTGACCGATGAACATTCACGAATATCAGGCAAAGGAATTGCTCGCGAAATACGGCGTCGCCGTGCCCAAGGGCATTGCCGCGATGAGCGTCGAAGAGGCCGTGGCAGCGGCAAAGCAGCTTCCCGGGCCGCTTTATGTCGTGAAGGCGCAGATCCACGCAGGCGGCCGTGGCAAGGGCAAGTTCAAGGAACTCGGCCCCGATGCGAAGGGTGGCGTCCGTCTGGCGAAGAGCCTCGAGGAAGTCGAGGCGCATGCCAAGGACATGCTCGGCAACACGCTGGTGACGATCCAGACCGGCGAAGCCGGCAAGCAGGTCAACCGCCTCTACATCACCGATGGTGTCGATATCGGCAAGGAATTCTATCTCGCGCTGCTCGTCGACCGGGCGACCAGCCGTATCGCCGTTGTTGCCTCGACCGAAGGGGGCATGGATATTGAGGAAGTCGCGCATTCGACGCCCGAAAAGATCCACACCATCACCATCGATCCGGCGACGGGTTTGCAGCCGCACCACGGCCGTGCGGTGGCCAAGGCGCTCGAACTGTCGGGCGATCTCGCCAAGCAGGCGGCCAAGATCCTCGACGGCCTCTACGCTGCCTTCCTCGGCACCGATGCCTCGCAGATCGAGATCAATCCGCTTGCCATCTGCCCGACCGATGAGGGCGACAAGCTCTATGTTCTCGACGCCAAGGTTGGCTTCGATTCGAACGCGATGTTCCGTCACAAGGATCTCGCTGAACTGCGCGACCTGACCGAGGAAGACCCCGCCGAGGTGGAGGCGTCGGAATATGACCTCGCCTATATCAAGCTCGACGGCAATATCGGCTGCATGGTCAACGGCGCCGGCCTTGCGATGGCGACGATGGACATCATCAAGCTGCACGGGGCCTTCCCGGCGAACTTCCTGGACGTCGGTGGCGGCGCTTCGAAGGAAAAGGTCACCGCAGCGTTCAAGATCATCCTGAAGGACCCCGCGGTGCAGGGTATCCTTGTCAACATCTTTGGCGGAATCATGAAGTGCGACATCATCGCCGAAGGCATCGTTGCTGCGGCGAAGGAAGTGAATCTGTCGGTTCCGCTCGTGGTGCGCCTCGAAGGCACGAATGTGGAGCAGGGCAAGGAAATCCTGGCCAGCAGCGGCCTTGCTATCGTTCCGGCGAATGATCTTGGTGACGCGGCCAAGAAGATTGTGGCAGAGGTCGCGAAAGCGGCCTGACATTGACGGCCCTTCCGCCCCGCGGCGGGAGGGCCTCAGGTCACAGGTTGACGTTTACGTAAACGCCAATTATGGCGCGGTGCACAATTTGCTGAGAGGAGCTTTTAGCCCATGAAAATCCTCGTTCCCGTGAAGCGGGTGCTCGATTACAATGTGAAGCCGCGGGTGAAGGCCGACGGCACGGGCGTCGACCTGGCGAACGTCAAAATGTCGATGAACCCGTTCGACGAGATTGCGGTCGAGGAAGCGATCCGGCTGAAGGAAAAGGGCGCCGCGACCGAAATCGTCGCGATCAGTGTCGGCCCGGCCAAGGCACAGGAAACGCTGCGCACCGCGCTTGCTATGGGTGCTGATCGCGCGATCCTGGTTCAGACCGATGATGAGGTCGAGCCGCTGGCAATTGCCAAGATACTGAAAGCTGTCGCCGACGCTGAAACGCCGGGCCTGGTGATCCTGGGCAAGCAGGCAATCGACGGCGACAATAACCAGACCGGACAAATGCTCGCTGCGCTCACCGGCTGGGCGCAGGGCACTTTCGCCAGTGCAGTCACGGTTGAGGGCGATCATGTCAGCGTCACCCGTGAGGTCGATGGCGGTCTTGAAACGGTGAAGTTGAAGCTTCCCGCCATCGTCACGACCGACCTGCGTCTCAACGAGCCGCGCTATGCGTCGCTGCCGAACATCATGAAGGCAAAGTCGAAGCCGCTCGATACCAAGTCGCCCGCCGACTTCGGCGTCGATACGAGCCCGCGCGTCAAGACCGTCAAGGTATCGGAGCCGCCGGTCCGCCAGGCAGGTATCAAGGTCGCCGACGTCGACGAATTGGTCGCCAAGCTGAAGGCGATGGGCGTCCACAGCTAAATCTACCCCCATTCGTGTCGGGCAATCGCGACACGACCAGGCAACGCTTCTCGGAACCGCCGCAGCGGAAGAGAAGGGATGAAGGGATAAGTTTATGAAAACTCTGGTTTGGGTCGAACATGACGGTTCGTCGGTCAAGGACGCCACTCTCGCCGCAGTGACTGCCGCATCGAAGCTCGGCGAAGTTCACCTGCTCGTCGCGGGTGAGGGCGTTGATGGGGTCGCCAAGGCGGCGGTTGAGATCGCGGGCGTGCAAAAGGTGCATGTCGCGGACAACGCTGCTTTCGCCCATGCGCTCGCCGAAAACATCGCCCCGCTCGTTGCCGAGTTGATGGCGAATCACGACGCCTTCGTCGCGCCGGCGACCACGACCGGCAAGAATGTCGCTCCGCGCGTCGCCGCGCTGCTCGACGTCATGCAGATTTCGGACATTCTTTCGGTTGAAGGACCGAAGAGCTTCACCCGGCCGATCTACGCCGGCAACGCAATCGCGACCGTTGAATCGTCGGATACCAAGCTGGTTCTGACCGTTCGCGGCACGGCCTTTGAAAAAGCGGCGGCCAGCGGTGGGTCGGGTGCGATCGAAGCCGTGTCGGCGGGCGGCGATGCCGGCCTTTCGAGCTTCGTCGGCGCAGAGATCGCGAAGTCGGAGCGGCCCGAATTGACCAGCGCGAAGATCATCGTGTCGGGCGGTCGTGCGCTGGGTTCGAGCGAAAAATATGAAGAGGTCATCACCCCGCTTGCCGACAAGCTCGGTGCAGCGCTCGGCGCCAGCCGCGCCGCAGTCGATGCAGGCTATGTGCCGAATGACTATCAGGTCGGTCAGACCGGAAAGATCGTCGCGCCGGAAGTCTATTTTGCAATTGGCATTTCGGGCGCGATCCAGCATCTTGCGGGCATGAAGGATTCCAAGACGATCGTTGCGATCAACAAGGATGAAGATGCCCCGATCTTCCAGGTCGCCGACCTCGGCCTCGTTGCTGACCTGTTCAGCGCCGTGCCCGAGCTGACCGGCAAGATTTAACGCGACTGCCGATGGCCGGCCACCATCCCGGAGTGCCCGGACTGGGCGACGCGCCGTTCAATGCCGGTGGTCGCCGATCGGCAAGACCGGGGCCGGGGCGGGAAATCGACGACGACGACAGCGCGGGTGTGGGTGAAGAAGAAGTCCACGGCCGCGCCCTCGTTCTGGCCAGCGTTGCACGCGACGCGCGGCTCAACCAGAAATTCCTGTTGCTGATCACCCTGTCGGCAGCGATTGCCACGCTGGGGCTGCTGCAGAGTTCGACCGCCGTGGTCATCGGTGCCATGTTGGTGTCGCCGTTGCTTGGCCCGATCATGGGCGTTGGGTTTGGGCTCGCTACGCTCGAAACCAATCTCATCAAACGCTCGTTGATCACGATGGCGGCTGGAATGGCGGTCGCCATCCTCGTCGCGATGCTGATCATCTGGGTATCGCCGATCAAGGACGTCACCCCTGAAATCCGCGCTCGGACGCAGCCGACGTTGCTCGACCTCGGGGTTGCGGTCGTCGGCGGCATCGCGGGCGTTTACGCGATCATGCGTAAATTGTCAGGGGTGATGGTCGGGGTCGCGATCGCAACCGCGCTCGTCCCACCGCTTTCGACGATCGGCTTTGGCATTGCGACAGGTCGCTTCGATTTTGCGCTCGGCGCGGCATTGCTGTTCCTGACCAACACTCTGGCCATCGCCTTTGCTGCAACCGTCGTGGCGCGGCTCAATCATTTCGGACCGTCGTTGACGCCGCAGCATACGGCAATGCAGGCGGCAGGCATTCTGGCGACGCTTGGCATTCTGGCGATTCCGCTTGGGCTCTCGCTCAATGGCATCGTGCGAGAGATCGGCGCACGCAGTACGGTCCAGTCTGAACTCGACAATCTGCTCGACAAGGATGATCGCGTCGACAGTCTCAACGTACGGATGGAGGGCGAACAGGTCGCCGTCGATGGCGTGGTGATCGTCGATCAATATGCGTCTCGATTGAACGCGGAACTTGCGCAAGCGGTGCGCGCGAAGCTGCGCCGGACGATCCGCGTCAACATCGTGCAACTGCGTCAGCAGACGAACGCGGCGGTCCAGTTCGAGGAACAGTTGATCCGCCGCGTGGCGACGCTGGAGGAGCGCGATGACGAAAGCCGCAAGGTGCTGGCTGGACTGACGGTGGGCGGGCTCGTTCCACGCGAGCATGTGCTGGTCGATGCGCAGGCGCGGCGAGTGGTGATTCGTCGCGATCGCGAGGCGGAGGGCGAACAGGTCGCGGCCGCGATCGACCGCATCATCGCGACCGTACAGCATGACCACCCTCGCTGGCTGCTTGAAAACGGCGCGTTGACGGCGGCGGAAGAGAGCGCTGACGAGGGAAGAGAAACAGGCCAATAGCGGCCGCCGGTCCTGCGAATCCGCGAGGGTTGTGATTTGCAAAGGATTCGATAGACTTGCCCCCCGTTGCAGGGGGAAGAGATGTATCGATTGATCGGCCTCGGCCTCGGCCTCGCTGGCTCCGCATCCGTCGTTGTGCCCGCCATCGCAAGAGAGCCGCTTCATCTCGCGCCGTCGTCCAAATGGGTTGTCAATTATGCGGACGATAGCTGTCGGTTGGCGCGTTCGTTCGGCGCGGACAACAAACGTGTCGACCTGATTCTCGATCGTTTTCGCCCCGGCCGGCAGGTTGCGCCGACGCTGGTGGGTCAACCGATCGCCATTCGGGGGGATGTCCGGACGGTCATTTTTCGTTTCGGTAGCGATGGCGGCGGACAAAAGCGGGAGTTCGAGGTCGGCCGGATGCAGAATGGCGATCCTGCAATGATCGTCACAGGACGGCTTCATGTTTCCGGACCGACCGAGGCGGAAGAACGCGTCGAGGACGGGGACGAGGATGCCGGCGAGCCGGAACCGTTTGGTTCCGACCTGGCAAGCAACAATGCCGTCACATTCGTCGATATCCGGATTCCTGGAAAGCAGATCGTGCGTTTGGATACCGGTCCGATGGGGGCGCCGATGAAAGCCCTGGCCGATTGCACCAGCGATCTGCTGCGTGGCTGGGGTATTGATGTCGATGCCCATCAATCGCTCTCGCGCCGCGCGGTTCCGGCTACCAAGGTCGGTAAATGGTTGTCATCCAGTGACTACCCCGTGGCAATGTTGATCAGAGGTCGACAGGCGCTCGTCCATTTTCGATTGATCGTCGATGAAATCGGCAAACCGAAAAGTTGCCATATTCAGCAATCGACGCGGCCACAGGCATTTGATGATGCGGTCTGCCGAGGGATCATGGCAAAAGCACAGTTCAAGCCAGCGCTCGACGCGACGGGAAAACCCATCATGTCCTATTATGTGAACCGGGTGCGTTTCACCCTGTAGGAAAAAGCGTCCGTCACACCGCCACGCTTCAGCGTTTCCGGACGAATTCCGCGCGGAGCACCAGGCCCTTTATGCCTTCGTGGCGGCAGTCGATTTCCTGGGCGTCGCCGGTCAGTCGGATCGACTTGATGACCGTTCCGACCTTCAGTGTCTGTCCCGCGCCCTTTACCGTCAGATCCTTGATCAACACAACGGAGTCGCCGTCGGCCAATAGATTTCCCACGGCATCGCGTACCGGCGGGCCAGCTTCCGCAGCTTCGGCCCGCGCGCGCGCATCCGCCGCTGGCAGCCATTCGCCGCTCGCCTCGTCATAGACATAATCGTCATCGTCGTTCGTCATGGGGTCGTCCTGCGCCCGAAAAGCGGCGGGGTCAATCGCCCTTGGTTTCTCGCCAATCCATGATAGGTTTCGAGGTGAAACCAAAATGACGGGAGAGCGGAGATGCATGATCTGGTGATTCGCGGCGGAATGGTGGTCGACGGTTCGGGCGGAAAGCCGCGGACCGCCGACGTCGCGATCGATGGCGATCGCATCGTCGCGATCGGTGACAACGTGGGCGCAGGCCGCGAGGAAATCGACGCCGTTGGCAAGATCGTGACCCCCGGCTTTGTCGACGTCCACACCCATTATGACGGTCAGGCCACCTGGGACGCCGAAATGGCGCCGTCTTCATGGCACGGGGTCACGACGGTGGTGATGGGCAATTGCGGTGTCGGTTTTGCGCCGGCTCGCCCCGATCGGCACGAATGGTTGATCAGCCTGATGGAAGGGGTGGAGGATATTCCGGGCACTGCCCTTGCCGAAGGGATGCGTTGGGATTGGGAGACTTTCCCCGAATATATGGATGCGCTGGAAAAGCTGCCGCGTACCGTCGATGTGGCGTGCCATGTTCCCCACGGCGCGGTGCGTGCCTATGTATTGGGTGACCGCGAGCGGCCGGGCGCGGTGCCGACGGACGAGGATATCGCCGAAATGTCGCGCCTGGTCGAGGAAGGGGTGCGCGCCGGCGCGCTCGGTTTTTCGACCAGCCGCACGGTGCTGCACAAATCGATCGATGGCGAACTGGTTCCGGGCACCACCGCGACCGCAGAAGAATTGATCGCGATCGGCCGCGCAATGGGGCGGGTCGGCTATGGCGTGTTCGAAATGGCGAGTGACCTGAAGCGCGAGTGGAATGAGTTTGCGTGGATGGGCGATCTCAGTCGCGAAACCGGCTTGCCCGTAACCTTTGCCGCACTTCAGTCGATCGCCAAGGAATTGCCGCTCGAGGAACAGATTGCCGAGATGCGGCGGCAGAATGCGACTGGCGCAAACATCGTCGCGCAGATCGCATTGCGCGGAAACGGGGTGATCATGGCCTGGCGCGGCACCGTTCATCCCTTTCGTTTCAAGCCGGCATGGGCAGAGATAGAGCGGCTGTCCTGGGACGCGCAATATGAACGGTTGAAGGACCCGGCGTTCAAGGCGCGAATGGTGGAGGAGGACAATGTATTCCCTGAAAGCGACATCATCGATTTTCTGAAGATCGTCGCGCTCGGTTGGCCGGTCCAGTTCGAAATGGACGCCGATTTTAACTATGAGCCGCGAATGGATGAAAGCATCATGGCGCGTGCTGCGGCTGCCGGGATTTCACCCGCCGAATATGCCTACGACCTTATGATGAAGGATGAAGGCAAGGGTTTCATCTATTTCCCGATCCTCAACTATCGTGACGGCAATCTCAACTTTCTGGAGGATCTGCAAGCGGCGGGCGACACGGTGAACAGCCTGTCCGACGGGGGTGCGCATTGCGGGACGATCTGCGACGCCGCTTCGCCGACCTTCATGCTCCAGCATTGGGTGCGCGACCGCGAGGGACATCGCATCGCGCTCGAACATGCGGTCAAGCGTCAGTGCCGCGATACTGCGCTTCTTTATGGGCTGGAGGATCGGGGACTGATCGCGCCCGGCTATCTCGCCGACCTCAATATCATCGATATGGAGCGGCTGAAACTGGGCAAGCCGTGGTTGGCCTTTGATCTGCCGGCAGGCGGAAAGCGGTTGCTGCAAAAGGCCGAGGGCTATGTGGCGACAGTGAAGTCGGGCCAGATCACATTCCGCGAAGGCGAGATGCAGGGCGCAACCCCTGGCGGGGTCATCCGCGGCCCCCAGCGCGCCGAATTGGCGATCGCTGCGGAATAGCGCACTCTGTTTCGATGGGACTGTTTCCTCCGGCTGTCGCCGGAGGAAACATCCGGGTCAGGCAAGTGCCGCTGCGGTGCGTTCCACGTCGCCCAGGTCATTATAGGCATGGAACGACAGGCGGAGGATCGTGCGGCGAAAATCGGCTCTGATACCATGCGTATCGAGCTTTGCCGCAACATGCGGTTGGTCAGTCCCTGTATCGATGCACAGCGTCCCGCCGATGGCGCCGGTCGGCCAGCGCCATTGCGGCGTGCGCTCTTCGAGGGCGCCGCGCAAGGCTGCCTGAAGCGCACGATTGTGCGCTCCAATCGCCTCGATACCGATCGCCGCGATCGCTTCGATCCCTGCGGTCGACAGGATGAAGGGCGCGACATCGGGGGTGCCGCCCCACCAGCGGCGCGCATCGGAGGCATAGCGGAAATCGCGAATGTCCATTTCGAACGGATTGTCGTGACTCCACCAGCCGCGTTCCATGGGCATCAGCACGGTACGGTCATGAGGTGCGACCCACAGCCACGCGGCGCCGGGACCGCCGCATAGCCATTTGACGCTGGTACCAATCACCGCATCGACATCCCAGACGGCGGGTGTGACGGGCACAATGCCCACCGACTGAGCGCAATCGGCGATGCAGCGCGCGCCCGCCGATCTCGCCACCTTGGCGATTCCCGCGATGTCGGCGCGGGCGCCGCTGTTGGAACTGACGTGCATCGCAATGACCAGCGCGACATTCTCGTCCAGCGCCGCGGCCCATATGGCAGGATCGCGCGCATCGGCGTCATCGGCCAGATAGCGCGTCGTCCACCCCGCTGCCTCGAGTCCGCCCGCGACATAGCCAATGGTTGGAAAGGCGCTTGGCGCGATCAGGATCGTTCGGCGGTCGGTTGCCTGTCCCAGTGCCGACAGATAGCGCGACAAGCCAGCGCTGACATTGGCCGCGGGGCAAAGGTCGCGGGCTTCGACGCCGATCAGCTTGCCCAGTGCGCCGCGCCAGCTATCGATCGCCTCGATCCAGTTGGGCCATGCTTCGCCCATCTCGGCCCATGGTGCGAACAGCCGGTCATGCAGCATGGTTTCGGCGCTGCGCGGCAAACAGCCGACACTGTGACTCTTGAGATAGGATACGCCCGGTGGTCGATGAAAACCCTCGGCGACGGAGGTGGGAAGGATGGCGCCGTTCATAGTCCGCTGCCGTGGCCGGCGGTGGACGCGCCCTCGCTGATGCTGTCGCGCTTTACGCCATATTCTGCGCCCCAGCGGTCGGTCATCTCGGCGCGAATGTCCCACAGTTCCGGGAAGAAGCGGTGCCTTGCGCCAGCATTGAGCAGTTCGACCGGACGACCTTTTAGCGACTTCGAGCCCATGCCGATCGACCGATGGATCAGATAGATGTGATGAGCGCGAAAGATCTGGAACAGTTCGTCAAACTCGATCAGTGCCTCGGCGACCATATAGGCTTCGTCATGGACATAGCCGGTATCGTAGATATCCGCGACGCTGCGTCCCGTCGGGTCGAGGTAGCTCGCCTTGTACCGCGCCCACAAAGGCTGGGGCAGTGTCAGCAGTAATTGAAAACCGGGGCTTTCCTGTCCCGACCCGTTGCCGAGCTGAAGCCGGATCGATTGATAGTCGAAAGGGCTCATCGTTTCGAGCAACGACAATTGATCGGTCATCAGGCGCATGGTGCGGTTGACGCGGTCGAACAGGGTCAACACGCGCATTGTCTCGCCCGCTGCCATATGTCCGTCGATTTCGACGAGCGTGAAGGCCATCAGCTTCATCCACAATTCTTCGACCTGGTGGACGATCTGGAATTGCAGTTCGTCTGGGGCGCAAAGCGCAGCCAAGGGTTTTTGACACTCGAGCAGCCGGTCGACGGCCAGATAGACGCCATAATCCTTCATGGCGGGGGTTTCGATACGGCGATGAAGTTCGTCTTTTTCGATAAGCATGGGCGTGGCCCTTCTTTGGCATGGATGCACGGATAGGAACGGAGACGCGCGCAGAGGCGCGCGCCAGAGCGTTCAGCCGCGCGGTGCCACGCCGGCCGGAGGGCGGCGGGGCGATCCCGCTTGTCCCAGCCAAAGAAGGGGTAGCGCCTGTTTCACCGGACCTTCAGGTCCGATGGAAGCGTTGGTTCGCTCACGATATGCGCCATACGACGCCACATTTCGTCGCGATCGGGATTGCCGCGCTCGACATGGGCGCGAACCATTGCTTCGCCGAGGCCATAGTTGATCACATAGCTGCGATATTGATCGGTAAAGCTGACCGACTGTTCGGCGCGTTTGGCCGAAACGAGCTGATATTTCTGGGTCAGGGTGACGGCGGTTGCACGGTCGATTTCGCCATCCAGATATTGCTGCGCAATGGTAAGCCGCGCGCCCGAAAGCGCCTTGGTTGCGTCGAGCAACTGCCAGTAGCGATCGTCGCTGGGGGGCGACATGCCGGCGATCGGCATCAATATGTCGCGTTCGGTGTCCGCCTTTGCGGCACCTGGGAACGAGAGGGTGATACCGTAATTGGCCGACCCTTCGGCGATCAGGCTTTGTGGGCTGTACAGGGGATAGACACTGAACTCCTGCCATCCCCGCTGTTCGACCAGTTGCTCCTCCAGCTTCATGTTGAAAAGATGGTGCCCAGGATAACCCTCATGACAGCCGAGATCGAGCGCTCGTGACAGCCGGATCGGCAGGTCGGTATTGACCTGAATCAGGCTGTGATACCGGCCCTGATAATAATTATATCCGCTCCAGCTTTTGCCGGTGACGAACTCAAGCCGAAAACTCTCCCCATCCGGCATCGCTATATGGGCCGCGCTGCGGCCCCGGCACCGCGCAATGGCGGCGTCGAACACCGGTTGCAGCCGATCCTTGGGAATGGTGAAGCCGTCGAGAAAGGTTTCGACACGCTCGGCCAGCGGGCCATCGCCGGGCACCAGCGCCTCAATCTTTGCCAGCGCGGCATCATAGCTCGTGAGCGGCTTCAATGCAGGCCGGACGCCAAACAGCCGCTGGGCTTCTTCGATGAAGGGAAAGCGGGTCCCCTGCATCATCAGCAGTCGTGTTTCGGCGGCTCTCAGCTGAGCGCGCAGAAAGGCTGTGCGCCGTTTTTCCATCGGGTCGGTCAGCCTCGGTGTCAGCTTGTCAAGCTGCGACATCAGCGCGCGCGCTTCTGTGATCAAGGCTCCCTTGTCGCGCGGCGCAGCCTTTGCGGCCTCCATCAATACGGCGGGACCATAATAAGCGTCGACATAACCGGCCTCATGCGTTCCGGTTTCCAGCGTCAACCGCAGATAGGAATCGGCAACGGTGTCGAGGGCAGCCGTCATCGGCGTACGCCGAACATCGACCGTGGGGACTCCGACAACATTCTCCGGCGCCGGCTGGGCCATGGGGGTGGCGCAGCCCGCCAGCGCCGCCGCCAGCAGGGTGAACGAGAGAGGGGCGGTAGTACGCGAGGTCATGCGGCGGGGGCGTTTCGCGCTTCGGATGTGTCGCTCACGTCCCCATCGCCGCTGATCTCGGCATCCGACTGTGCTTCGATCCTTGCATGGTCGCGATGCGGCGGAGCGAAACGCAGCACAGCATAGCCGCCGAGTGCGGCGACCAGCGAGCCCATCAAAATGCCGATCTTCGCTTCTTCGACCAGCAGTTCATTGCCGGGGAACGCCAGGCCACCGATAAACAGACTCATCGTGAAGCCGATACCGCACAGCATCGCGACGCCATAGATTTGCAGCCAGGTTGCACCGCGCAGCTTCCCTGCGATGCCCAGCTTGACGCTGAGCCATACGCTGCCGAAGATGCCGATCTGCTTGCCGAAGAACAAACCGGCGGCGATGCCCAGCGGCAAAGGCGCGAAAATCTGTTCAGTGGTCAGCCCGCCCAAATTCACCCCGGCGTTGGCGAAACCGAACAGCGGTACAATGGCAAACGCAACCCAGGGATGCAGAGCGTGCTCCAGGCGGTGGAGCGGCGAGGTGGCGCTGTCGGGGGTGCCCGGCGTCCGTTCGAATGGAATGGTCATTGCCGCCAGGACGCCGGCGATGGTTGCATGAACGCCCGACAGGAGCGTGGCATACCACAGGACGACGAACATCAGCATATAGACGACCAGGTTCTTGACGCCCATGCGGCTGCACGCGAACATGATACCCAGGACAAGGGCGGCGGCGGCAAGCGCCATGACGTTGATCTTTGCCGTATAGAAAAGGGCAATGATCGCCACCGCGCCCATGTCGTCGACGATGGCGACCGTCACCAGAAACAGTTTCAGCGATGTCGGTGCGCGCTTGCCCAGCAGCGCGAGTACGCCCATCGCAAAGGCGATGTCGGTCGCCGCCGGGATCGCCCAACCTTGCGACAGGCCGGGGGTGCCGCCCGCGAAGGACATATAGAGCGCGGCGGGAACGGCCATGCCGGCGGCAGCGGCGATCATGGGCAGTCGCCGCCGGTCCCAACTGGCGAGGCGTCCGTCAACGAACTCGCGCTTGATTTCCAGGCCGACGAGCAGGAAGAAAATCGCCATCAATCCATCATTGATCCACAGATGGACGGTCATCGGGCCCAGCTTGTCGGTCAGAACCGGGCCGGTCTCGGCATGGATGAAATGGCTGTAACTGTCGTAGAACGAGGAATTGGCGACGATCATCGCCAGAATGGCCGCGAAAATCAGCAGCATCCCACCCGCGCTTTCGCTTTCTAGAAAATCGCGCAAAGCGGAGCGGGACGAAGCATTCTGGGGCATTTTGGTCAGCGGCCTTTTTCTGTTCTGAACGGTATGCCGCCTCTAGTAGCGTGCGGACCCCGCCCCGTCACCCTTTACAAACCGGAAAGCGTTACTACGCCTTGCGCAATTGAGGTCAACGCCATGTGGGGATGGGGCTGGCGCATGGATTTCTGGATTGCGTGGGCGCAATGGCTGGTTCAAGGCGTCGGCTATGAGCTGATGCTTTTTGCCTCGGTCGGTATCTTGCTGATCGGCATCGACGATCTATCTTTCGACGTCCTCTGGTTTGTCCGGCGCGCGCGGCAGCGGCCACCTCTTGCGCCGCTCGGAGAAGGGCCGCGCCTGAACGGTCGGATCGCCCTTTTCGTCCCGGCGTGGGATGAGCGCCGCGCGCTGCCCGCGATGCTGCGGCGGACGCTTGCGGCATGGGATGGGCATGATTTCCGAATCTATATCGGATGCTATCCCAACGATCTGGGAACATTGCGATCGGTGTCCGGGTTGGTTTCGGCCGATCACCGATTGCGGCTGGTGGTGGGCGAGCGCGATGGCCCGACAACAAAGGGCGACAATCTTAATCGATTGTGGGCCGCGATGGGGGCGGACGAGCGGTCGGATGGCATGCGGTTCGCGGCGGTCGTGCTTCATGATGTCGAGGATCATGTCCATCCGGGGGAATTGGATCTCTATCGCCGTCTTCTGGTCGACCATGCGATGGTCCAGATTCCTGTCGTGCCTTTCGTCGATCGGGCCGGGCGATGGGTGGGCGGCCATTATGCCGATGAATTTGCCGAAACGCATGGAAAGGAATTGGGACTACGATCCGAGCTCGGTGTGCCGATCCCTTCGGCCGGGGTTGGTTGCGCGTTGGGGCGTGGTGCACTGGCGCTGTTGGCGATCGAACGCGGCGGGAGCCCCTTTCGTGCTGACAGCCTGACAGAGGATTACGAGGTTGGCCTGCTGATCGGCGCATATGGCCTTCGTGCCTGTTTCGCCGATTGCCGCGATGCGCGGGGCGAACGTATCGTGTCGCGCGGTCCGTTTCCGGTGACGCTCGAAGCTGCGGTGCGGCAAAAGGCCCGTTGGATTGCTGGCATCGCGCTTGCAGGTTGGGCGCATCTTGGCTGGCTGGCGTCCGACATGACGGCACCGGGGCAAGGCTGGGCGCGGCGCTGGCTCAATCGCTGGATGCTGTGGCGTGACCGGCGGGCGCCATTGGCTGCATTGATCGTCCTCGCGGCTTATGCGGCCCTGATATTCGCCGGGCTCGATTGGATTGGACAGCGTGCGCTGGGGTGGCCCGCGCCCGATCACCGCGGAACGGTGGACATGCTGTTGACGGCATCGGCCGCGCTATTGATCTGGCGACTGGGTATGCGGGGGCATTTTACCGCGCGCTGGTACGGAATCCGGGAAGCGCTGTTCGCACTGCCTCGAGCGTTCATCGCCAATGTCATTGCGATCCTTGCTGCGCGGCGTGCGCTCTCAACTTACTGGCGCATGTGGCGGTCAGGCAAAGTTGTGTGGGACAAGACCGCGCACGACGAAAACATGCAGCGACCACAGCCCGCCCCTGCACGGGGGCGCTTGCCATGAAAAAGGCGCTTCCAGCGCTGCCATCGCGTGGCGATGCTCCGGCCCTGCGCTTTCTCTTATTATGTTTGGCGGGCTGGGCCCTGCTACGCATGGTGGATGGTTGGACGCCCGTTTCCCCTTCGTTGCACGATCCGTCTGCGCCGCGCGAGCCAGCGCCCGCGCGGACGTTGCCCGCGATGGACCGGCTGTCATCCACGCTGGCGCCGCTGATTATCCTGCCCGGTCGGGCGGGGCCTCGAACGGCCGCCTTGATAACAAAGGCGAATGCCGCGCGTCCCTTCGGTCCGGTCGCGTCTCGACCCGTCGCGGGTGGCGACGCCGTTCCCTTGACGGCTCGCGTGCTGCCACCTCCGGAGCTGTCCGGTTCGGCGCCGGGTTCCTTGGCGGAGCCGCTCGGCGGGCGGCCTTTTGCGCCCGTTCTGTCTCCCGGCATGCAACCCGGCGGAACCGGCCCCTATTGGACGCGGCGCCAAATGGCTGGTTGGTCGCTCGCTGGCTGGGGCTATCTGCGCAATCGGCCGCGCGTTGGCCCAGCCGGCATCGCTGCTGCGAGCCAGCTTGGCGCCAGCCAGGCTGGTGCGCGCGTTGCTTTCGGGTTCGGCCGGACGGGTCGCTTGCGCGCCTTCGGCCGGGCGACCGCCGCGCTGGATCGGCCGCAGCAAAGTGAGGGCGCGCTGGGGTTGGCTTTCGCACCCGTCGCGCGGTGGCCGATCGACGTTGCGGTTGAGCAGCGCTTTGCTGTCGGGCGCGAAGGACGGACGGCGTTGGCGGTGATGGTGGTCGGGGGTGTCGGCGATGTCGCGCTCCCGGCTCAATTCCGATTGGAGGCTTATGGGCAGACAGGTGTGGTCGGAACCCGGAGGCGCGACGGCTTCGCGGACGGTTTGGTCGTGATCGACCGCGCTCTCAAGATCGGATCTGACGACAATGTCCGGGTCGGCGCTTTGGTTGCCGGGTCGGTACAGCCAGGCGCCGCAAGGGTCGATGTCGGTCCCCGCGTGACGCTGCGTCTTCCCGATATTGGCAAAGGCAGCCGGATCGCGCTCGATTGGCGTCAACGGGTCGCGGGCGATGCTCAACCGGAAAGCGGCTTGGCCCTGACGCTGGCCTCGGATTTTTGAACCCACTCTTCGCAAATTCGGATTTCAGCCCGGAACAGCCGTTTCCCCGCTCGCGAAAAATGGGCTAGGGTTGGTATATCCGGTTCCGCAACGGGGCCGCTCGTGTCATTCGGATTCCATGGACCTCTACCTTCCTGTCGCCAATCTGTCGGTCAATGCACTGGTCATCGTCCTGCTCGGCGGTGGGGTCGGTTTCCTGTCGGGCATGTTTGGCGTGGGTGGTGGCTTCCTGACCACGCCGCTGCTGATATTCTACGGTATTCCGCCGACGGTTGCGGCGGCATCCGCGGCAACGCAGGTGACAGGCGCAAGTGTGTCGGGCGTGCTGGCGCATCTCGACCGGGACGGCGTCGATCTTCGCATGGGGGCGGTGCTGGTCGCGGGCGGTTTCGTCGGATCATTGATCGGCGCTGGCCTTTTCGAATTGCTGACCGCCTGGGGGCAGATCGATACGGTGATCGCCATTCTGTACGTTGCGCTGCTGGGGTCGGTGGGGACGATCATGGGTCGTGAAGCCTGGGGCGCGTTTCGCGCGGCAAAAGTCGGCTTGCCAGCGCCCGCACGCAAACGGCGTCACCATCCGATGGTCGCCAATCTGCCGCTGCGCTGGCGATTCTATCGCTCCGGACTTTACATCTCTCCGCTTGCGCCGTTGATCCTTGGCATGATCGTCGGTGTGCTCACCATGCTGCTCGGCGTGGGCGGCGGCTTTATCATGGTTCCGGCGATGCTCTATCTGCTCGGCATGGGCACGCAAGTGGTTGTCGGCACGTCGTTGTTCCAGATCCTGTTCGTGACGATCGCGACGACGATGGTGCATGCGATGACGACCGGTGCGGTCGATATCGTGCTGGCGGGCCTGCTCCTGATCGGCAGCACGGTCGGGGCGCAGGTGGGAGCGCGTTTCGCGCAAAAGGCGCGCCCCGAATATTTGCGGCTGGCGCTGGCCGGGATCGTGTTGCTCGTGGCGTTGCAGATGGCGGTCGGCCTCTTCATTCGCCCCGACGAGATCTATACGGTGCAATGATCCGGGTGCGCGCCTTGATCCTTTGTCTGGCTGCTTTGCTGGTGCCGCTGGGTCACGCGCATGCCGCCGATCCGCGATTGGTGCCCGACGTATCCAGCCGGGCAATCGACATTCAGTACAGCTTCACCGGCGAAGAATTGTTGTTGTTCGGCGCGATCCTTTACCCCGGTCAACGTCTGCCCGACGATCGCGCGGACATCGTGGTGGTGCTGAAAGGTCCGGTCCGGCCGATCGTGCTTCGCGAAAAGCGCCGTGTCGCGGGCATATGGGTCAATGCCGACAGCATCCGCCTGCGCACCTCGCCGGGGTTCTACGCCATCGGTTCCTCGCGTCCGATCGACAAGCTGGTCGATGAACGTACGGCCGCGATATTCGAACTGGGGCTCAACAATCTGTCGATGTCGCCGACCGGCTTTTCAGAGGCAAAGACGCTGGCGCGTTTCGAGGCGGGACTGATCGATCTCTATACGCGCATGGGGCTTTTCTATGCCAATCCGTCGGCTGCGGCAAAAGTCGGCTTGCCAGCGCCCGCACGCAAACGGCGTCACCATCCGATGGTCGCCAATCTGCCGCTGCGCTGGCGATTCTATCGCTCCGGACTTTACATCTCTCCGCTTGCGCCGTTGATCCTTGGCATGATCGTCGGTGTGCTCACCATGCTGCTCGGCGTGGGCGGCGGCTTTATCATGGTTCCGGCGATGCTCTATCTGCTCGGCATGGGCACGCAAGTGGTTGTCGGCACGTCGTTGTTCCAGATCCTGTTCGTGACGATCGCGACGACGATGGTGCATGCGATGACGACCGGTGCGGTCGATATCGTGCTGGCGGGCCTGCTCCTGATCGGCAGCACGGTCGGGGCGCAGGTGGGAGCGCGTTTCGCGCAAAAGGCGCGCCCCGAATATTTGCGGCTGGCGCTGGCCGGGATCGTGTTGCTCGTGGCGTTGCAGATGGCGGTCGGCCTCTTCATTCGCCCCGACGAGATCTATACGGTGCAATGATCCGGGTGCGCGCCTTGATCCTTTGTCTGGCTGCTTTGCTGGTGCCGCTGGGTCACGCGCATGCCGCCGATCCGCGATTGGTGCCCGACGTATCCAGCCGGGCAATCGACATTCAGTACAGCTTCACCGGCGAAGAATTGTTGTTGTTCGGCGCGATCCTTTACCCCGGTCAACGTCTGCCCGACGATCGCGCGGACATCGTGGTGGTGCTGAAAGGTCCGGTCCGGCCGATCGTGCTTCGCGAAAAGCGCCGTGTCGCGGGCATATGGGTCAATGCCGACAGCATCCGCCTGCGCACCTCGCCGGGGTTCTACGCCATCGGTTCCTCGCGTCCGATCGACAAGCTGGTCGATGAACGTACGGCCGCGATATTCGAACTGGGGCTCAACAATCTGTCGATGTCGCCGACCGGCTTTTCAGAGGCAAAGACGCTGGCGCGTTTCGAGGCGGGACTGATCGATCTCTATACGCGCATGGGGCTTTTCTATGCCAATCCGTCGGCTGTCGAGATCACCGAAGGGGTGCTCTATCGCGCTCGCATTCCCGTTCCGGCGCGCGTCCCGGTGGGTACGTATCGCGCCGAAACCTATTTGATCAGTCGGGGGCGGGTGTTGGCCGTCGCGTCGCGCGATGTCCAGATCCGCAAGGCCGGATTCGAGCGTTTCGTGGCTCTGGCGGCCGAACGTCACGGCTTTCTTTATGGCCTCAGCGCAGTCCTGCTGTCGCTGTTACTGGGCTACGGCGCATCGGCGATCTTCCGCCGCCGCTGATCTGTATACGCGCGCATCATAAGCGCTTTGTTTACCCTCCCATGCGATAGCCCATCGGGGACCAACATCAGGCGGGGCGTTTTATGGACATGCATGGCGGTGGTTTTGGCACCGGGGATTCCACGGCGGCACAGCATGTGCGGCTTGCAGGCGGGGGCACCGCCGCGCCGGTGATAGCGGCCGTAAACCATCATCGCGACGATCTTTTGATCGGCGAAGTGATTGAAATTTCGGGGTCGACATCGCGTCTGCTGCTCGACGCGGCGGCGATTTCGGCCCTGTCCGGATCGAGCGACCCGGCGGTTGCCATGGCGGGGCAGGTCGGGGCGCAGGTCAAGGTGCGTGTTGGCAATGTCTGGCTGCTTGGCAGCATCCGTGATCAGCAACTTCACGAGCGCGGAGAAGGCCTGATCGTCGCGTCAATCGATTTTCTGGGCGAGGGTGACGAGGAAAAGATCACCGGTCGCATTCATAATTTTCGCCGCGGCGTCACGCGCTTCCCGGTGCCCGGCAGCCAAGTCTATGCGGCCACCAGCCCCGACCTCAAGCAAATCTATGCCGCGGATGAGCGGGCTCATGTCGAAATCGGCACCGTCTATCCCACCAAGGATATCCGCGGTTCGCTCTATATCGATGCGATGCTGGGCAAGCATTTCGCGCTGCTCGGATCGACGGGTACTGGTAAGTCGACCAGCGCCGCGTTGATCCTTCACAAGATCTGCGAACTAGCACCGCAAGGCCATGTCGTGATGATCGACCCGCACGGTGAATATTCGGCGGCCTTCAAGGGAACCGGAGCCCTGTTCGACGTCGACAATCTGGCGATGCCTTATTGGTTGATGAATTTCGAGGAGCATTGCGAGGTTTTCGTTACCAGCGAGGGACGCGATAGGCAGAGCGACTGTGACGTCCTCGCCAAATGTCTGCTGCAGGCGCGCCAGAAGAATCGCCTGGCCGAAGGCATGAGCAAGATTACCGTCGATTCGCCGATCCCCTATCTGCTGTCCGACCTGCTCAACATTCTGCAGAATGAAATGGGAAAGCTGGACAAGGCGACATCTTCAGCGCCGTTCATGCGGATCAAGGGCAAGATAGAGGAAATGCGCGCCGACCCGCGCTACAATTTCATGTTTTCAGGCATGCTGGTTGCCGACACGATGACCAGTTTCCTTGGAAAGATTTTCCGCCTGCCTTCCGATGGCCGACCGATCTCGATTATCGACGTGTCAGGCGTTCCCTCGGATATCACGGGGGTCGTCGTCGCCGTGCTGTCGCGCCTGACGTTCGACTATGCGATCTGGTCGCGCGGCGAACCGCAACGCCCCATCCTGCTCGTGTGCGAAGAGGCGCACCGCTATATTCCCGCAAAGGACGTGGGACAGGGACAGGCGGTTCGCAAGATCCTCGAGCGTATCGCCAAGGAGGGCCGCAAATATGGCGTTTCGCTGGGCCTGATAACCCAGCGCCCGTCCGACCTGGCCGAAGGCGTGCTGTCGCAGTGCGGCACGATCATTTCGATGCGCCTTAACAACGAACGCGATCAGCATTTCGTCAAGGCGGCAATGCCCGAAGGCGCACGCGGCTTCATCGATTCGATCCCGGCGCTGCGCAACCGCGAGTGCATCATCTGCGGCGAAGGGGTTTCGATACCGATCCGTGTCTATCTTGACACGCTCGAAGAGGACAAGCGTCCGGCGTCGGGCGATCCTCTCTTTTCGAAACTGTGGCGCGAAACTGGCGGCGAGGCCGAAATTCTGGAACGCGTCGTCAAGCGCTGGCGCAGCCAAGGGCGGTAATCGCCAGTCTCCAATTGGTGACGGTGCCAGGCTCGCTTTGCTGGTTGGGCGGGCGGACAGGGGCTAAGCCGCAGGCGGTTCCCAAAGTTCGATCGGATTGCCTTCTGGGTCGTGCACCCGCGCGAAACGGCCGACGGCTGGGTCGTCCCATTCGGCCTTGGTGATCACCGACTCCCCCGCTTCGCGGAATGGCGCAAGAACGGCGTCCAGATCGTCAACCCGCAGGTTGATCATGAACTGGCGGTCGGCAGCGAAATAGTCGGTGTCCGCTTTGAACGGAGCGAAAACGAGCGGACCCGCCGTGACATTCCAGACCCATTGATTGGGGGGTGTGCTGTCGTCGGCGCTGCATCCGCCGCCAACCCCCAGCCGATTGCGATACCAGTCGGCCAGGGCTGTCGGGTCATGCGCCCGAAAAAACAGACCGCCAATTCCCTTCACATGTCCCATCACGGCCTCCCCAGTCGGTGAGGCGTACAATCTATGCCCCTAGCGCGGCTGAATCCACTCCCCGCTGCCTTTATATTCCTCCCGGATCTGGCCGGACTGGTTCAGGCGAGGATCGGCGTACGCTGACGGTGGCGCAGGCGTGCGTGCAGGGGGCGTTACGGGACCGGTTGGTCGTTCGGACTGCGCCATGGCTTGAGGCGTGGGCGCTGGCGATGTGTCGGGAAGCGGGGCGATCACGCTACCACTGCCATCGGGAAGCAATGCGGTCGGGGCTGCCGTACCGGCGCGTGCGGTCAGCTGGTCGGCGATCGGCAGATAGGGGCCCGGTACGGGTTCGCGCCCTAGATAGGGCGCGCGAAAGGCGTCGGGCATTCCCCAGCGGCCGCGCCAGCGATGAAAGATATGTGCGCCAACAATGTTGGTCATCACCAGGCTCTTGCCCCAGCGCGGCCAGATGGCGGTGGTGTGATAATGGGTTGCCAGCCCGACACCGGAAAACACCTGTCCGCCCAGCGCTGCCGAGGCGACGCGGCTCGCGCGCAGCCATGTGGCCCGGCTGGGCGCGCGGGCCATCGCGCCATCGCAGGCAAAGGTGAACTGACAGACCCCGGCGCGCTGTGATCCCTGGAACACCACGCCGCACACGCTGTTGGGAAAGCTCGGATGGCGAACGCGGTTCAGCACCGTCTGCGCCACGCCGCGCATCCCGTCGTCGGTTTCCGATGCCGCTTCGTAATAGATGGCGGCGGTCAGGCAGTAATGGGCGCGCTCGCGATCGAGCGCCGTCGCGCCCCGAAAGGCATAGCTTTTGGCAGGTGGCCCGACGAAGGCTTCATCGCGGAGCGCTGCCGGATCGGTCGGGGGCAGGGCGGTGGCGTCGGAAAAATCCACGCTTCGCGGGTCGGGAAGGGTCGGGTCGAGTTTCAGCGCCGCATCATAGTCATCGGCGTTCATGATCGCCCAACGGGCGGGGTCATACGGCTTGAAAGACAGCGGAACGGTGACGCTATAGGGGCCCAGGAAGCGCGGTGCGCGCAATTGTCCGCTTGAAGCGAGCAACGCGGCGCAGGCGACGGCAACTGCTGCCCCGAGCCCGATCCAAAAATTGCGTCCCGGCCCCGCCGGGCGCTTCGGCGTGGGGTCCTGCCACGTGGAGCGGGCGGTCAGGGCGAGTTCGGGTTTCATGCGCGCATTGTCTTTCGGGCCCGCCGCCGCGAATCGCTCGCGCCGATTGGGTCGGGGTACCTTATGCCTGAAACGCCAACAAATTGTTGCGGTGGGCCGGGGGCGGGTGGAGGGCAGCCTTTTGTTCGCCCCTATGCGTTTCCGATACCGAATTTCTCCATCACCTGCGCGCCGGTCAGGCGTTCGCGTTCGCCTGAAAATGTATAATATTCTGGCTTTTCATCGATATAGATTTCGCCCGACAAGGTGAAATCTGCCGCGCCCTCGAACAGGCCAGCGCTTAGTGAATAGCTGGCCATGGGTTTGTAATAATAGAAAAGATGGGTCCCGCACGTTCCGCAAAAGGCACGTTCGGCCCATTCGGACGATGCATATCGGACGATATGCTCCGCGCCCTCGAATGCGGCGTCGGGCGTCATCGGGACTGATAGGGCCGCGCCGCCACCGCCCCATCTGCGGCACATGCCGCAATGGCACGCCTCGACATGCGGTTCGGGCGGGGCGATGTGGACCTTCACTTGACCGCACAGGCATTGGCCCATGAAACTGGTAGGGGAGGTCATATCGGCATCTCCTTGGCTTGCCTTCGGGGCATAGCCTTCGTTACCTGCACCGGTAAAGCGGGGCTGCCGTGACTTGGCCCTTGCCCACACCTTCGGTTCGGCCTATATGCGCGATCACTCCTAGACATGGTAAGCCAGATAGGACGTCGGGGCCGCGGGCCGCGGCGGCCGAAAGCGCATGGTTTTCCGGTCTGCATTATTGGGAATTTGATTTGGTCGATTTCGACGCCCTCAATGCGATCATTGTGCCCGAAGCCGAGGCGATGGGCCTTTCGCTGGTGCGCGTCGCCTTTTTCGGAGGCGAAAGCGATCCGACGTTGCAGGTGATGGCTGAGCGACCCGATACCCGCCAGTTGGTGATCGAGGATTGCGCCGAATTGTCGCGCCGTATTTCTGACCGACTCGACGCGCTTGAGGAGGCGGGCGAGGATCCGATCGAGGGCGCCTATCGCCTGGAAGTGTCGTCGCCGGGTATCGACCGGCCGCTCACGCGGCCTGCCGACTTTGCCGATTGGGCGGGGCATGAGGTCAAGATCGCGCTTAAGGAAAAGCGCGACGGGCGCCAGCGTTTCAACGGCGAGCTGATCGGGATCGACGGCGACGTCGTTACCATCGCCGACAAGGAAGGGGTGGAGCATAAGCTGCCGTTCGATTCGATCGATACGGCCAAGCTGGTGCTCACCGACAAATTGATTGCCGCAACCGTCCCGCTTTCGGCCGAAGGCGCGGATGAAATGGAAGAAGAAGGACAGGACTGATGGCCACAGCCATTTCTGCCAACAAAGCCGAATTGCTCGCGATCGCCAACAGCGTCGCCAGCGAAAAGATGATCGACAAGGCGATCGTCATCGAGGCGATCGAGGAAGCGATCCAGCGCGCAGCGCGAGCCCGCTATGGCGCCGAAAACGACATTCGCGCAAAACTCGACCCGCAGACCGGCGACCTTCGCCTGTGGCGCGTCGTCGAAGTCGTCGAACAGGTCGATGATTACTTCAAGCAGGTCGATCTGGCGCAGGGCCAGAAGTTGCAGAAGGATGCGAAGATCGGCGATTTCATCGTCGATCCGCTGCCCGCCGTCGACCTTGGCCGCATCGACGCCCAATCGGCGAAGCAGGTGATCTTTCAAAAGGTGCGCGAGGCCGACCGCGAGCGCCAGTATGAAGAGTTCAAGGACCGCGGCAACGAAATCATCACCGGCGTCGTCAAGTCGGTCGAGTTTGGCCACATCGTCGTCAATCTGGGCCGCGCCGAAGGTGTGATCCGCCGCGACCAGCAGATTCCGCGTGAACTGATGCGCGTCGGTGATCGCGTTCGGGCGCTGATCCTGTCGGTGCGCCGCGAGAACCGCGGGCCGCAGATTTTCCTGAGCCGCGCCCATCCCGAGTTCATGAAAAAGTTGTTCGCGCAAGAAGTGCCTGAAATCTATGATGGCATCATCGAGATCAAGGCGGCTGCCCGCGATCCGGGTTCGCGCGCGAAGATCGGCGTCATCAGCTATGATGGTTCGATCGATCCGGTCGGCGCCTGCGTTGGCATGAAGGGCAGCCGTGTCCAGGCGGTCGTTCAGGAAATGCAGGGTGAAAAGATCGATATCATTCCCTGGTCGGAAGATACCGCAACCTTCGTCGTCAACGCGCTGCAGCCCGCGACGGTGCAGCGCGTCGTCATCGACGAGGATGACAGCCGTATCGAGGTTGTCGTTCCCGACGACCAGCTCAGCCTTGCTATCGGCCGCCGCGGTCAGAATGTCCGCCTTGCCAGCCAGCTGACCGGCAAGCAGATCGACATCATGACCGAAGCCGATGCGAGCGAAAAGCGTCAGCGCGAGTTCGTCGAACGTTCGACGATGTTCCAGGAGGAACTCGACGTCGATGAAACGCTGGCCCAACTGTTGGTCGCCGAAGGCTTTGGCGAGCTCGAAGAGGTCGCCTATGTTCCGCTGGAGGAACTGGCGGGCATCGAAGGTTTCGACGAGGAACTCGCTGAAGAGCTGCAGAGCCGCGCTGGCGAAGCGCTCGAGCGCCGCGAGGAAGCCGCGCGCAGCGAACGCCGCGCGCTGGGTGTCGAAGATGCGCTGGCCGAAATGCCGCACCTCACCGAAGCCATGCTGGTGGTGCTTGGCAAGGCCGGAATCAAGACGCTTGACGATCTGGCTGACCTCGCGACCGACGAACTGATCGCCAAGAAACGCAGCGACAACCGTCGTGGCGGTCGCAGCGACCGCGCCGAAGACAAGGGCGGTGTGCTGGGCGAATATGGCCTCTCGGACGAGCAGGGCAACGAGATCATCATGGCTGCACGTGCCCACTGGTTCGAGGACGAGCCCGAAGCCGCACCCGCGGCAGAGCCGCAAACCGGGGAGGCCGCCGATGCGGACCCCGCGCAATGATCAGCTAGGCGATAGCGACCGCGCGGGGCAGCGCGGGCAGCACGCGCCCGAACGGCGCTGTGTCGTGACCGGCGAAGTGGCGCCGGCCGTGGGGCTCGTGCGTCTGGCGCTCGGGCCCGACGGCGTGATCGCGCCCGATATCCATGGCAAAGCGCCCGGCCGCGGTGCCTGGATCGGCGTGCCGCGCGCGGAGTTGGAGGCGGCGCAGGCGAAGGGCAAGCTCAAGGGCGGGCTGGCGCGGGCGCTGCACGAGAATGGTTTCACGATTCCCGACGACCTGGGCGCGCGGATCGAGGCGCAGCTGGAACGCGCGACGCTCGACCGGTTGGGGCTGGAAGCGCGCGCGGGCGCACTGATTTCGGGCAGCGACCGGATCGAGGAGGCGGCACGTCGCGGCCGGGTGCGATTGTTGCTCCATGCACGCGACGCAGGCCCTGACGGGCGGCGCAAGCTGGCACAGGCGTGGCGGGTCGGCGAGGCGGAAGAAGGCTCCGGCCGCGAAGGCGTGGTCTTGCCAGTGGACCGACAGGCCCTATCTATGGCATTGGGGCGTGAAAATGCGGTGCATCTGGGCGTAACCGACGCTCGTGCCGCTGACCGGGTGCTGGCACATCTCTCCCGCTGGCAGTTTTTTACCGGATGGTTTAGGGACGCGTCCAACCGCGGCCCTGACACGGATTCCCGCGAAGCGGGAGCAGGGGCGACGCCTTCGGGTTCCGCCCGAACCGACGCGTTTTGAAGGAATGATGGTTTTCGATGAGTGACGAACAGGACAAGCCGACCCTCAGCCGCAAGCCCCTCGGGCTGAAGCGGACGGTCGAGGCCGGGCAGGTGCAGCAGCAGTTCAGCCATGGCCGCCGTAATACGGTGGTGGTCGAGGTGAAGCGTCGCCGCGTCATCGGACGCCCCGGCGAAGCCGCTCCTGCGCCCGAAGTCGAAGAGGCTGCACCCGCGCCCGTCCCGGCTCCCGCTCCGAAGCCGGCTGCGCCCGCTCCGAAACCCGCCCCGCGAGCGAGCGAGGCTGACAGCCTGATGTCGCGTCAGGAACGCCAGGCACAGCTGCTGCGCGAGGCCGAGGAGGCACGTCTTTCCGCGCTCGAAGACGCCCGCCGCCGTGAAGAGGCGGAACGCGTCAAGGCGATCGAAGAGGAAAAGGCTCGCGCTGCCGAGGCGCGAGAGGAAAAGAACAAGGCCGCAGAAGCGCCGGCACCTGCCCCGGCCGCACCGGTGGAGGCTGAAAAGCCCGCGGAGTCACCCGCCGCTGCCGCTCCAGCCGCCGCCGAACCCAAGGGTGAAGCTGCCGCTCCGCGTGCGACAACGACGACGGCCGCGCCGGCGCCGCGCCGCTTTACCCCGGTCGAGCCGCCGAAGCGCCCGGAACCCAAGCGCCCGGAACCCAAGGCGAACCGTGGCGGCGACAACCGCCGCCAGTCAGGCAAGTTGACGGTCACGCGCGCGCTGAACGAGGATGAAGGCGCCCGGGCGCGCAGCCTCGCGGCGCTCAAGCGCGCCCGCGAAAAGGAAAAGCGTTCGCATATGGTCTCGTCGGGCCCGCGCGAAAAGCAGGTCCGCGAAGTTGTCGTTCCCGATACCATCACGGTGCAGGAACTGGCGAACCGCATGGCGGAAAAGGGTGCCGACCTGGTGAAGGCGCTGTTCAAGATGGGCATGATGGTCACCGTCAACCAGACGATCGACCAGGACACCGCTGAATTGCTCGTCACCGAATTCGGGCACGAGATCAAGCGCGTCAGCGAAGGCGATATCGATATTCGCCATGACGAGGATATCGACGACGCCGCGTTGCTCAAGCCGCGTGCGCCGGTGGTCACGATCATGGGCCATGTCGATCACGGCAAGACCAGCCTGCTCGATGCCCTGCGCGGCGCCAATGTCCAGGCAGGCGAGGCGGGCGGCATTACCCAGCATATTGGGGCCTATCAGGTGAAGACTGCCGACGGGGCGCTGGTGACGTTCCTCGACACGCCTGGCCACGAAGCCTTTACCGAAATGCGCGCCCGCGGTGCCAATGTCACCGACATTGCCATCTTGGTGGTGGCCGCAGACGACGGGTTGAAGCCGCAGACGATCGAATCGATCAACCATGCCAAGGCGGCGGGTGTGCCGATCATCGTCGCGATCAACAAGGTCGACAAGGAAGGCGCCAATCCGCAGCGCGTGCGTGAACGTTTGCTCGAGCATGAAATCATCGTCGAGGAAATGGGCGGTGAGGTGCAGAATGTCGAAGTGTCGGCGCTGAAGAAGACCGGTCTCGACAAGCTGCTCGACGCGATCGCGCTGCAGGCCGAAATCATGGAGCTCAAGGCCAACCCCGACCGCGCCGCCGAAGGTACGGTGGTCGAGGCCAAGCTCGACAAGGGCCGTGGGCCGGTGGCAACCATCCTCGTTCGCCGCGGCACGCTGAAGGTTGGCGATATCTTTGTCTGCGGCGCCGAAAGCGGCCGTGTCCGCGCGCTGGTCAATGACCAGGGCAAGCAGATCAAGGAAGCGACGCCGTCGATGCCGGTTGAGGTGCTCGGCCTTGGCGGGGTGCCGATGGCTGGCGATACGCTGACCGTCGTGGAGAATGAGGCGCGCGCCCGCGAAGTCGCCGCCTATCGCCAGGAACAGGCGCTCAAGAAGCGGACGGCGCAGGCGCCGGTCAGCCTCGAAGGCATGTTCTCGGCGCTCGCCGACAAGGCCAATGTCATCGAATATCCGGTGGTCATCAAGGGCGACGTGCAGGGCAGCGTCGAGGCGATCGTCAATGCGCTGAACAAATTGTCGACCGACGAGATTCGCGTCCGCGTCCTCCATTCTGGAGCTGGTGCGATTACCGAAAGCGACGTCACGCTTGCCGCCTCGACCAAGGCGCCGATCATCGGCTTCAATGTCCGCCCGAACGCCAAGGCGCGCGAAATCGCGAACCGCGAAAAAGTGCGCTTCATGTATTATGATGTCATCTATCACCTGACCGCGGAAGTCGCGAAGGAGATGGCGGGCGAACTGGGGCCGGAACGTGTCGAAACCGTTGTTGGTCGCGCCGAGGTCAAGGAAGTCTTCCCGGCTGGCAAGCGCGACAAGGCGGCCGGCCTGCTGGTGCTCGAAGGATCGATCCGCAAGGGGCTGCACGCACGCCTTACGCGCGCCGACGTTATCGTCTCGGCAACGACGATCGCGTCGCTGCGCCGCTTCAAGGACGATGTCGCCGAGGTGCGCGCGGGCCTGGAATGCGGTGTGGTGCTGGCCGATACCAATGACATCAAGCCGGGCGATCACCTTGAGGTCTTTGAGGTCGAGGAACGCGAACGTACGCTGTAACCTACTCCCCTTTCCGCAGGCGGAAAGGGGTCGGGGGGTGGGCCCCTGGCAAATATGTATCAGGTCAGGCCCACCCCTGACCCCTCCCGCTAGCGGGAGGGGGAAAGGCTATGCGACACAAGGAACAACCCCAAGGCCCCTCGGTCCGCGTGCTGCGCGTGGGTGAACAGGTGCGCCATGTGCTGTCCGAAATCCTCGCGCGCGGCGACGTGCATGACGATGTTCTCGCGACGCATCCGGTCAGCATTACCGAAGTGCGCATGTCACCCGACCTGCGCCATGCCACCGTGTTCGTAAAGCCGCTGCTCGGCAAGGACGAGGATGCGGTGATCAAGGCACTGCGCACCAACACCGCCTATCTTCAGAAAACCGTCGCGTCGAAGGTGCGGATGAAATATGCGGCGAAGCTGAAGTTCCTCGCGGACGAAAGCTTCGACGAGGCGGGCCATATCGAAAAACTGCTCCGCGATCCCAAGGTGGCGCGCGATTTGGCTACTCCCGAGGACCACAGCGGCTCTTAACTTTCCTTTGTGCTGAGCGAAATCGGGGTACGCCGAAATTGGCACCAAGTCGACGGACCTCTCGACTTTGCTGGATGCGAGTGGTTCAGGCGTCGGATTTGGGCGCCTTGATCCCCGCAGCGGCTTCCAGTTCGACCAGCGCTTCCTCCAAATAGTCGATCATTCGCTGCGCGCGCGGTACGCTGCGGCGGCAAGCGGTGATGCCAAAATCGATATTCTTGAAATTCGATACCTGAGTGATGTTCATCGCCATGCCGTCGACTGGGATGCTGGCAGGATAGGGCCGTACTGGCCAAAGGGAGTCAGCTTCAGCACTTCGCTGAACGGTCGCCGCTATCCTTCGGACCGGCGCAGCATGGCAGGGGGCGGGGCCGAGTCAGGCTGCTCTGCGTGTCAGGCCCCCTGCGACGGTGACGATGGTGTACAAAAGGCGATGCTGATCGTCACGGCGCCCGTCCGTTCCAGGTGGTGCGGGACCTGCGGCGGCACCAGCATCACGTCGCCCACGACCAACTGCCGCATACCCCCTTCCGCGTCATCCCAGCAAAAACGAACGCTTCCCGCCGTCACCGACAACAAACCCCAAACCCCGGGCTTGATGTCGTGACGGCGCAGCAAACCAGCGGGGATGCTGTCGGCGCTGAACGGCCCGATCGTGCGATAAATACAGGCGCTGGACGGCAAATGCGGTCCACGCTCGGCAATCGTTGGAACGGTCACGGTCAAAATCCTGTGCTGGCTCGAATGACAAAGAAAATGATTCCGAGAAAGGCGAAGCCAGCCGGAACCGCCAGAATCTGCGCGGCGACGGTCGCGCTGTCCATGGGCCCGGTCCACGTGTCGAGGAAGCCTCCTGACTGGACGAGCGGCGATGGGCGCTCGATGCCTTTTTGGCGGTGGAGGAGCGCGGCGGTTGTAAAGTACATCAACGTGTAGAGGATAGAGATCAGGATCATGAAGATTGTCGCCGTGTCGCGCCCTGTTGCCGCGCCGATGCCGATGAAGAACAGTGCGTAACAAGTGAACATGGTGCGCCAGATCCAGCGCGGTAGTTGAAAACCGGTCTGAATGCCGCTGACCTCATAAGGGTCGTTGGGTCGCATTGCGGCCGGCAGGTGGGCGTGTTCCAGGCTCGGGTCAGGACAGATCTTGGACATGGGGTAACTCCCCTTTGCGGTCGGGTGTATGATCACGGTGAACCCAGATCGCGCTCAGCAGGCTGTCGGCGATCATTCGTGCTTTTTCTCCCACCAACTGTGCGGCTTCAGGGGTGGGGGCCAGCCGCGCCAGCGTGGCATAGAAGAGCCGCAGCCAATGAACGAAATGGGCTTCGTTCAGTGACGGGATCGCCAAATGCTTGACCATCGGGTTGCCGGTGAAATTGCCCGCGCTGAGCAGGATCGACTGCCAGAACCGGTTCATCTGCGCGAGATGTGCGGGCCAGTCGTCGATATGCGCGGCAAATATCGGGCCAAGGAGCGCGTCGGCGCGAATCGCGGTATAAAAATCATCGACAAAGGTCGCGATGAATGCCTCGTCGATGCCGATCGCGCTAGCTTCGGTGCGCCGCTTTTCGCGTGCGGCATGGGCATGAGGGTGGGTGGAGGTCGTGGTCATTGTAAGCTCTTTTATGGTATTTCATATACCTCTTTAAGGACGTTGCGCGAAAAAGCAATATTCAATATACCTATTTTATGCGATTGAGCCTTCACAGCGATTATGCCCTGCGCATCCTGATGGCGCTTGCCGCCACCGGTCGACAGATGTCGGTCGATGAAATTGCCGGGCAATATGGGATTTCGCGGAACCATCTGGCCAAGGTGGCGCAGCGGTTGCAAGCGCTTGGCCACATCAGTGCGCAGCGCGGGCGCGGCGGCGGGCTGACCCTGGTGCGTCCGCCTGAGGAGATTGGCGTCGGTGCGGTCGTGCGCCAGTTTGAAAATCTGGGTGGGTTGGTCGAATGCATGGACCCCGCGACGTCGACCTGTCCGGTGCGCGGAGGGTGCGGGTTACAGGGCGTGCTTGGCGGCGCCCTGGCTGCGTTTCTGGCGCACCTCGACGGTTATAAGTTAGCTGATCTGCTGCCTCAGCCCGCGCGATTTCGAGCCTTGCTCGGCGCGGACTGAGGGCAGGTGGCAGCGTTCGGTCAGGGCGTGACTGCCGACGGGATTGGGATATGGACGCTCGCGCCTGGGCCAAGCGGCAGATCAAGCCCGACCCACAGCGCGACGAGGGCGACGCCGCTGATCAGCAGACCGACCGAGTATGGCAGCATTGTCGCGGCCAGGCTGCCGAGTCCGAAATTGGGTTGCCAGCGCTGGCAGAAGATCAGGATCAGCGGGAAATAGACCATCAGCGGGGTGACGATATTGGTCGCACCGTCGCCGACGCGATAGGCGGCGGTCGTCATTTCGGCGCTGATGCCGAGTAGCATCAGCATCGGCACCATCACGGGGGCGAGCAGCGCCCATTTTGCACTCGCCGAACCGACGAACAGGTTGAGCGCGGCGGTGAGCAGCACGATGGCGGCGAGCAGCAGCGGCGCGGGCAGGTCCATTGCACGCAATCCGTCGGCGCCATGAACGGCCAGGATCAGGCCGAGGTTCGACCAGGCGAACATCGCGACAAAATGCGCCGCGGCAAAGGCGAGGACCAGATAATAGGCCATATCGCCCATCGACTCGCTCATCATCTTGACGAGGTCGCGGTGGTTACCGACCACGCCGGTCGCGCGGCCATATGCCCAGCCGGCGAGCAGGAAGAGCAAGAAAAAGCCCGCTACGAGCGAACGGTAAAAGGGAGACAGGCGCGCTTCGGGCGGCGCGGCTTCGTCGATGAGCGGCGTGCCGGGGCCAAAGGTGAAGAGCAGCCAGAGGCCGACGACGAACAACACGGCCAGGCCTGCATGGCGCAATCCCTTGGCTTCGGCGTTGGTCAGTGGCCTGTCCCGTTCACCGGCGTCGCCACCAGCTGCCGCCCCTGCGGGGACATAAGCGCCGAGGCGGGGTTCGATGATGCGGTCGGTGACATACCAGATGACGGGCAGAAAGATGAAGAGCATCGTTGCGATGAAATACCAGTTTCCGGCAATATTCGCCTGCCAGTCCCCGAACACGGTTTCGACGGCGGCCTCGGTGATGCCGAACAGCAACGCGTCGAGCTGGCCGGGAAGAAGATTTGCCGAAAACCCCCCTGAAACGCCAGCAAAGGCCGCCGCGATTCCCGCGACCGGGTGGCGACCGGCGGCATGATAAATGACGGCAGCCAGCGGGATCAGGACGACATAGGCAGCGTCGGCCGCTAGATTGCCCATCATCGCGACCAGCGCGACCAGCGGGGTCAGCATGCGCGGCGATGCGCCGCGGACGCTGGCGCGCATCGCGGTGCCGAACAGGCCGGTGCGTTCCGCAACCCCCGCGCCCAGCATGACGACAAGGACATAGCCGAGCGGATGGAAATGAGTGAAGGTCGTGGGCATATCGACCCACAGCTTGGCGATATTGTCGGCGCTCAGCAGGCTCGTCGCCGCGATCACCTTTTGTCGCCCGGTCTCGGGGTCGATTTCGGTCGGATGCAGCGCCGACCAGCCCGCCGCCGAAGCGATTGCCGACAGGACGACCAGGCCGCCGACCAGCCACAGGAACAGGACGACTGGATCAGGCAGTCGATTGCCGACCCGCTCGATCCATCCGAGTACGCCTTTCTGCGCCGGCACGGCGTCGGTGGTGGTCGAACTGGTCATGCAAAATCCCTTGTTGGAGCGTCTTGTCGTCCCTGACGGTCGGACTATAGCCAGTGAATGGCCAAGCTCTATTTCTATTATGCCAGCATGAACGCCGGCAAATCGACGACGCTGCTGCAGGCGGACTTCAACTATCGCGAGCGCGGCATGGAGACAATGCTTTGGACGGCGGCGTTCGACGATCGTTATGGGGTCGGGCAGGTGACGAGCCGGATCGGGCTGATGGCCAACGCCCATAAATTCGAGCCGGAAAGCGATATTTGGGCGGCGGTGATGGCTGAAAATGCGGAGCGTTCGCTGGCGTGCGTGCTGGTTGACGAGGCGCAGTTTTTGTCGCGCGATCAGGTTCTCCAACTGGCGCGGCTTGCTGACGAGGCCGATATACCGGTGCTCTGCTATGGTCTGCGCACCGATTTTGCGGCGAATCTGTTTCCAGGATCGGCCGCCCTGCTCGGGCTTGCCGACGCCTTGATCGAGCTAAAGGCGGTGTGTGAATGCGGGCGGAAAGCAACGATGAACCTGCGCGTCGACGAACATGGCCGCGCGGTGGTCGAAGGGGCGCAGACGGAAATCGGCGGCAACGACCGCTATGTCGCCATGTGTCGCCGCCACTTCATGACGAAGCGGCGCGAAGCCGCGTTCGCCCGGAAGGAAGCCGCCGATGCTTGACCGCCTGTATGCCGAACTCTTCGACGGCGACCTTCGCCTCGTCAGGCTGGAGGAGGGGCATCGCGCGGCGTTGCGCATTGTCTGCGCCGCCGATACCGACATCTGGACCATCTATTCATCAAGCTTCGGACCGGGGCATTTTGACGCCAGTTTCGATGCGTTGATCGGCGGGGGCGGGCGCCGTCCCTATGCGATTTTCAACGGCGAACGGCTGGTCGGGATGACGGCTTGGCTGCGGCCGGACATGTCGGCGCAAACGGTCGAGATCGGCAACAGCTATATCCACCCCGATCTGCGAGGTGCCGGCTTCAATGGCCGGGTCAAGCGGCTGATGATCGACCATGCCTTTGCGGTTGGCATTCGTCGTATCGAGTTTCGTATCGACGAGCGCAATGCGCGGTCGCAAGCGGCCGTGACCAAGCTCGGGGCGCAGCGGGATGGAGTTCTGCGCGCCGAACGGATTACTTGGACCGGCTATGTCCGTGATACCGGATTGTGGTCGCTGCTGCCGGAGGACTGGTCCGTGCGCTAGGCTCAGCTGCGGTTCAGACTTCCGCTGTTACTGGCCGGACAAGGGCAGGGTCACGGCCGAAGGACTCGACATGCCACGGATTTTGTTTCTTGCGCTTGCCGCCGCTCTTCTCCCCTCTGCCGGGGTGGCGGCCCATGCCCCCGATGCGGATACTGCCGCGCAGGAAGATGCGGCGGCGCGTACGCTGGGGGAGGAGGCGAGCATCGTCTTTCCCGGCGATAGTTCGATCCGCAATTGGCGGGCCGATCGTGATCGTGGCCTGTGGATTCAGGATCGCCGCGGCAACTGGTATTATGGTAGCTTCCTGGGAAGCTGCCGCGATATCGACTTCGCTCATGCAATCGGCGTCGAAACGCGCGGCACCGCCCGGCTCGACCGTTTTTCGACGATCATCGTGCGCGGCGAACGCTGCCCGCTTCATTCCTTCGTCACCTCCGAAGGGCCTCCGTCGAAGAAAGTGCGGAAAGGGGAACGGAGCGGCAGCAAGGTGCCTGAGACCCTGCCGTAAAATTGACAAGCACTGCCGCTGCGGCCTAGCGGGCGCGCATGAACGGCTGGATCATTCTCGACAAACCTTTGGGTCTCGGCTCGACGCAGGCGGTCGGCGCGGTCAAGCGCGTCTGCCGTGAAGCGGGGCTGGGCAAGGTCAAGGTCGGCCATGGCGGGACGCTCGACCCGCTTGCGACGGGGGTGCTGCCGATCGCGCTGGGCGAGGCAACCAAGCTGTGCGGACGGATGCTTGACGCCAGCAAGGTCTATGATTTCACCATCGCTTTCGGTGCAGAGACCGCGGGCCTCGATGCCGAGGGAGAGGTGGTGGCGACCAGCGATGTGCGTCCGACTCGAGCGGCGGTGGAGGCGGTGCTGCTGGACTTTACTGGCGATATCGAGCAGGTGCCGCCGGCCTATTCGGCGATCAAGATCGACGGCCAGCGTGCCTATGACCTTGCTCGCAAGGGCGAGGATGTCGCGATGAAGGCGCGGGGGGTAACGATCCATTCGCTGAAAGCGGGCGCCGATGGATCGGAATCGCGGAGCACCGCGAGCGCTCCGTCCATCGATGGAGGGGGGCTCGCATCGATTACCCTCACCGCCCATGTGTCCAAGGGCACCTATATCCGCAGCCTTGCCCGCGATATTGCGCGCGCCGTCGGAAGTGTCGGGCATGTCACCATGCTTCGGCGCACCAAGGCGGGGCCGTTCGACCTCTCTCAGGCGATTTCGCTGGACAAATTGAACGCTTTCGGCCAAGGGGCCGCGCAATCAGATTTCATTCTGCCGCTCGAGGCAGGGCTGGTCGACATCCCGGCTCTGGACCTTTCCCCGGAAGCGGTGGGGGCGATCCGTCAGGGTCGCGTCTGGACCGGGGTTAGCACGCACGACGGGCTCTATTGGGGACGGGATAGCGAATTGCGACCCGTCGCACTGGTGGAGGCTTTGGTGGGAACGCTGAAGGTGGTGCGAGGCTTCAATCTTTAAGCTGCGATGTCGAAGGAAGAAAAATATGTCGATTACCGCCGAGCGCAAAGCCGAGCTCATCCAGGAACATGCGCGCGAAAAGGGCGATACGGGTTCGCCGGAAGTTCAGGTCGCGATCCTGACCGACCGCATCAACACGTTGACCGAACATTTTAAGTCGCACCACAAGGACAATCATAGCCGCCGTGGTCTGCTGATGATGGTCAACAAGCGCCGCAGCCTGCTCGACTATCTGAAAAAGAAGGATGAGGGCCGCTATCAGGACCTCATCGCGAAGCTGGGTCTTCGCAAATAAGAATGCGAGGGCGGCTCCGGATTCGGGGCCGCTTTCATTTTGTGTTTCCTGGCGAAGGCCGGGACCCGGCGCGGTTCTCGGCCGCGCCATGAACACGGCTCCCGGCTTTTGCCGGGGAAAGCCGAAGGGGCTTCCCGCATCCGGCGGGTTCGCCATTTGGGGCAGACAGACGCCCCGCACCGCCCGGGCCGGATTGCCCGGACAGAGGCCCCGCCCGGCATAGGGCCCGGCGGGCGAAGGAAAACACATGTTTGACGTGAAAAAAGTATCGATCGAGTGGGGCGGTGAAACGCTGACGCTCGAAACGGGTAAGGTTGCCCGCCAGGCCGATGGTGCCGTGATGGCGACGCTCGGCGAAACGGTTGTGCTTTGCGCCGTGACGGCCGCCAAGTCGGTGAAGGATGGGCAGGACTTTTTCCCGCTCACCGTCCACTATCAGGAAAAATATTCGGCGGCCGGGCGCATCCCGGGCGGCTTCTTCAAGCGCGAACGCGGCGCGACGGAAAAGGAAACGCTGGTTTCCCGCCTGATCGACCGCCCGATCCGGCCGCTGTTCCCCGAAGGTTTCTACAACGAGATCAACGCCATTGCTCAGGTGCTGAGCTATGACGGCCATAATGAGCCCGACATTCTCGCGATGGTCGCTGCCTCGGCCGCGCTCACCATTTCGGGCGTGCCCTTCATGGGTCCGATCGGCGCCGCGCGCGTCGGTTATGTGAACGGCGAATATATCCTCAACCCGACCGACGAACAGGTTGCCGAAGGCGACCTCGATCTGGTCGTCGCCGCCACTTATGATGCGGTGATGATGGTCGAATCCGAAGCCAATGAGCTGTCGGAAGAGGTTATGCTCGGCGCCGTCCTGTTCGCGCACGATGCGTGCAAGGAAGTGATCAAGGCGATCATCGCCCTGGCCGAACAGGCTGCCAAGGACCCGTGGGAGATGGCCGGGTCGGACGACAATGCCGCGCTCAAGGACAAGATCAAGAAGCTGGTCGGCAAGGACATCGCCGCCGCCTACAAGCTGACCGACAAGTCGGCTCGCTCGAACGCTTTGAACGAAGCGCGCGCAAAGGCGAAGGAAATGTTCGTCGGGGAAGGCCTTGATCCGCAGGCCGTGATGGCGGGCATCAAGCTCACCAAGAAGCTGGAAGCCGAAATCGTTCGCGGCGCTATCCTGAAGGACGGCAAGCGCATCGACGGCCGTACGACGACGCAGATCCGTCCGATCGTTGCCGAAACCCATTTCCTGCCGCGCGCGCATGGTTCGGCGCTGTTCACCCGCGGCGAGACGCAGACGATCGCGACCTGTACCCTTGGCACCAAGGATGCGGAGCAGATGATCGACGGCCTCAACGGCCTGTCGTACCAGCATTTCATGCTGCACTATAACTTCCCGCCCTATTCGGTCGGTGAAGTCGGCCGCTTCGGCGCGCCGGGCCGCCGCGAGGTTGGCCATGGCAAGCTGGCGTGGCGTGCGCTGCATCCTGTGCTGCCGACCAAGGATGAATTCCCCTATACGATCCGTCTGACCAGCGACATCACCGAATCGAACGGTTCGTCGTCGATGGCGTCGGTGTGTGGCGGTTCGCTGTCGATGATGGATGCCGGTGTGCCGATCAAGCGCCCGGTTTCGGGTATCGCCATGGGCCTGATCCTTGAAGGTCAGGATTATGCGATTCTGTCGGATATCCTGGGTGACGAAGATCATCTCGGCGACATGGACTTCAAGGTTGCGGGCACGTCCGAAGGCATCACCACGATGCAGATGGACATCAAGATTGCGGGCATCACGCGCGAAATCTTCGAAGCCGCTCTGAACCAGGCCAAGGAAGGCCGCGCGCATATCCTCGGCGAAATGGCGAAGGCGCTGGGCGAAGCCCGCACCGAGCTGTCGGCGCACGCGCCGCGCATCGAAACGATGCAGATCGACAAGGCGAAGATTCGCGACGTCATCGGTACCGGCGGCAAGGTGATCCGCGAGATCGTCGCAACCACCGGCGCCAAGGTCGACATCGACGACGAAGGCCTGATCAAGATCTCGTCGAGCGATCTCGAGCAGATCGAGGCCGCGCGCAAATGGATCGCGGGCATCGTCGAGGAAGCCGAAGTCGGCAAGATCTATGACGGCAAGGTCGTCAACCTCGTCGATTTCGGGGCGTTCGTGAATTTCATGGGCGGCAAGGACGGTCTCGTCCACGTCAGCGAAATCAAGAATGAGCGCGTCGAAAAGGTCGCCGACGTCCTCGCCGAAGGCCAGGAAGTGAAGGTCAAGGTTCTCGAGATCGATCCGCGCGGCAAGGTTCGCCTGTCGATGCGCGTCGTCGATCAGGAAACTGGCGAGGAACTCGAAGACACCCGCCCGCCGCGCGAACCGCGCGAGCGTGGTGACCGTGGGGATCGCGGTCCGCGCCGTGACGGCGGCGACCGTGGCCGTGGCGGCCGCGATCGCGGTCCGCGCCGCGATGGCGAAGGCCGTGGCCCGCGCCGCGAACGCAACGAAGGACCGGAAGACCAGGGCCATGTGCCCGACTTTCTGAAGGACTAAAACCTTCGGGTTTGAATAGGGAAGGGGGCCGCGTTTGCGGCCCCTTTTTTCGTGGGGACGGGCCTTCATCCGCCCAGTCGGCGTGCGGCGTCTTCGCTGTAGCGTTTCCAGTTGGCAGGGCAGGCGGCGACTGGCTTGGGGATGGCCTGCATCCCCTCGGTAATCCAGCAATCCTGATAGATGGAGCAATAGCAGGCGCGTAGCTTCAGCTTCCAGCGCTCGCGGTTGAAGGCTTGCCAAACCGCCTCATTTTCCGGGGTACGGGGTAGGCCCAGGAAACGCACTTCTTCGCCTGGCCGCACTGCGATCCCGGTCGAGGGAGAGGTGGAAAAGGCGAGGCGGTTGGCATCCCCGGCGTCGCAACAGGTGTTGAGCAATTCGCCGGGTCCCGCGATATTCTGTCCCTCGTACCAGATTTCCACTGGTCCCAATATGGCCGGACCGACGCCATTATTGGTCAGCGACAGCGAAATATGCGCTTCGCCCTTGTCGCCGACATTGCTGGTACCAAAGGTGACGAAGGGCATCACTCCGCCGGTCTGCATCTTGCGGGTCGCGTCGGCCTGGACGAAAGCGAAATATGCGAGCGCTAGCGATGCGATCAGCGCCGGCAGACCGATCAGAAAATGCGCGGCGGTAAGGAAGGGAAGATAACGGAGCAGCCGGGTGGGAATCGCGGTGTTAACGGCGGGCGGGGCATCGGGCGTATCGCTCATTGCTCATTGCTAGCGGCAGTCGCGATGTTTTCCAATCGCGCGATTGGAGGACGCCCGACCTCGCCGACTTGCCCTTGCGTGGCCGCCATGCAATAGGCGCCGCCCTTTCGCGCCCCTTTTCCCATTTTGTACAGGATCAGATGATGACCAGCCTTTCGGCCGCCCCTGCGCTCGGCCTCGATTTCGGGACGACCAATACGGTTGCGGCGCTTGCTGATGGGCGTGGCGGGTCCGACCTGGTGTCTTTCGTTGGCAAAGAGGCCACCGGCCCCGTGTTCCGGTCGGCGCTATGCTTCTGGGAAGAGGAGCGCGCTTGGCAGGGCATAGCGCATGAGGCTGGTCCTTGGGCCATTGCCGAATATCTCCAGTCGCCGCTCGACAGCCGTTTCGTCCAGTCGTTCAAGAGCGTAGCGGCGAGCCCGCTGTTCGAACGCGCGATGATCTGGGGCAAGCCCTTTCGTTTCGAGGATATGGGACGCCTGTTCCTGCAGCGTCTGGTCGCGCACGCGGGCGGGCGCCTCGATGCGCCGCCGCGCCGCGTCGTCATTGGTCGTCCCGTCGAATATGCGGGTGCTCGGGCCGATCCGGAGCTGGCGCGGCAACGCTATGACATGATGTTCGACCGCTTCGGGGTCGAAATCTATTATGTCCATGAACCGCTAGGTGCGGCGCACAGCTATGCATCGCGTTTGACAGAACCTGCGACCATTTTGGTCGCCGATTTCGGCGGCGGTACAACCGACTTTTCGATCGTCCGGATCATGGCGCCTGGGACGCCGCGTCGCTGTGTCCCGCTGGCATCGTCGGGTGTAGCGATCGCCGGCGATCGTTTCGACCAAAGGATCATGGACAAGCTTGTGCTGCCGCTGCTCGGCAAGGGCGGGCACTATCGATCGTTCGACAAGATATTGGAGATCCCAGGCGGCTATTTCTCCGATTTCGGTGACTGGTCGCGCCTCGCTATGATGCGCAACCGCCGTACGATCGACGAACTGCGCCGTCTTCAGCGCGATGCGGTCGAACCGGAATCGATCGGCCGGATGATCGCGCTGATCGAACATGAACAAGGCTTTCCGCTCTATGACGCGGTCGGAAGGGCCAAGCGGGCCCTGTCTGCGGATGACGAAGCCGAGTTCCGTTTCGAAGGTGGCGGGGTTGAGATCGCGGCAACGGTGCACCGCCGCGATTTCGAAGGATGGATTGCCGACGATCTCGCCCGCATCGAAAAGGCGATGGATGGCGCGCTGGCGAAGACGGGTATCGCGGCGCGCGACATCGATCGCGTTTTCCTGACCGGTGGATCGTCGCTGATTCCTGCGATCCGCGCCCTTTTCGAAACCCGCTTTGGCTCGGACCGCATAGCCGTGGGCGGCGAACTCACCTCGATCGCGCACGGTCTCGCCCTGATCGGCGAGGAGCCCGACGTTGCCGAATGGGCGGCTTGAAAAGAGCCGCTGTCGCGACCCTTTCCTTGTCCGCCGGTTTGACGGTCAGGCCGGCAGCCGTTTGTCGTAAATGCCCCGCAGTCTCGACCATTCGTCCCAATAGGGCGCCGGGCGTGTTCCGCGTAGGTGCGATACGAGCAGGTCGAGATGTGCATGCCACCCGGCGCTGACGTCGAGCAGCGTTGATCGATCCGCGACGCGGTGGTGCGTGACGGTCAATAGGACCTCCGCACCGCGCTCCTCCAGCGTAAAGGTCACACCGCCGGTGCTGCCCCAGCTGATGCCCAGTTGCCGAGGCGCGTCGATTTCGGTCACGCAGCAGGTCATGCGGTCCTCCTCGGCGAAGCCGTCGGGGCGCGTGCCTGCATCGTTCATTAGCTCATCGTTGCGCCAGACGAGTTCGACCGGAGCGCCGGCTTGCTGTTCCATCGCGCCTGCCGCCAGCCATTTGCGGCGCAAGTCGCTGTCAATCAAATAGGTCCAGAGGCGATCGATCGGTCCGGGGAGCAGCCGGCTGATCGTCAGTGTCGCGGGTTCGGCAACGACGCCATATTCGGCATCGGTCATCATGTCGGTCATTGTCATTCTCCTTCTTTCCCAGGGAGGGGCTTCTTGGGGGGCGGGGGTGGAGCTTCTGCGCGCAGCGCAGCCTCCAGCGCATCGAGGCGGCCGGTCCAGAAGCGGCGATAGATGCCAAGCCATTGGTCGGCGGTCGCCAGAGGGGTCGGGTCGAGGCTGCAATGATGGGTGCGACCCCGTATGTCGCGGCGCACCAGGCCCGCGGCTTCCAGAACCCGGATATGTTTCGAAGCGGCAGCCAGCGACATGGCGAAGGGTTCGGCAAGTTCGCTTACCGTGCGTTCGCCTTGCGCCAGATCGCGGAGCATTGCGCGCCGCGTCGTGTCGCCCAGAGCGTGAAAGATGCAGTCGAGTGTTTGCGAATCAAGTTCAACCATAGGGTTGAATATTATGTGGGCGTCGCCAATTGTCAACCGAATGGTTTAATGATCGTCCGGGCTCGCCATCGCTGCCATTTTGCGCTTATGATCGCCCGATGTTGACCTTTCCGTTTGCCGCGCTGGCCCTTGCCGCTGTCGTTCCTGCTGCCGCATCCCAGTCGGCGGCGTCCTCTGCCCCGATCGCCGAGCAACGCGATGCTGCGCTACCGGAAGTTCCCGACACGCGGCCTTTCGTGGCGCTGAACACCGATCTGGGTCCCGTCGTGGTGCGGGTCGAAGACAAGCGCGCGCCAATCACCGCCGCCAATTTCCTGCGTTATGTCGATTCGAAACGAATGGACGGTTTCCAATTTTATCGTGCGACACGAAATTGGGGCGAGGCGAACCAGATCGTTCAGGCGGGTAATCGCGGCGACGCGCGTCGGAACTTTCCGCCGATCGCGCATGAGCCGACGACCAGGACCGGGCTGACCAACTGCAAGGGCGCGTTGTCGATGGCGCGCCTCAATCCTGGCGACGCGACGACGGACTTCTTTTTGCTGCTGTCCGACATCAAGGGATTCGATGCTGACGCGCCGGGCGGCGACGGTATCGGCTTTGCGGTGTTCGGAGAGATTGTTGCCGGTTTCGACATCGCGGAAAAGATTTTTGCCGCCCCCATTTCCCCGACCGCTGGCGAAGGGGTGATGCGGGGGCAGATTCTGGATCCGATGGTGACGATCCGGACCGCTCGCCGCGTTCCGCCGCCGCTCGACATGCGGCGGGGCTGCGTGGTCAAGACTGAGGTCGCGACCGAGTCTGCGAACGCTCCGCCGCAATAGCGGGCTAAAGCGCCGGGCCCCCCATCATTTATTTTGCGTTCATCTGCGCTGTGGCTATACCGCGCGCATGACTCAGCGTTCCTCCTCGCGCGCCGTGACGCGCCTGATCGCCGCCGCCCTTGTTGTTACGCCCTTGCTGGCGGCCTGCGGCGGAGGCGCCGGGGTCAAGAAGGACACGCGCTACGTCGCGCGTGACGTCAATACACTGTACCGCGCGGCGCAGGACCGGCTCGATCGCGGGCAATATCGCCTGGCGGCCGGGTTGTTCGATGAAGTGGAGCGCCAGCATCCCTATTCGCCCTGGGCGCGTCGTGCTCAGCTGATGAGTTCGTTCAGCTATTATATGGACCGCGAATATACGCCGGCGATCGAGGCCGCGCAGCGTTTCCTCGCCATCCATCCCGGCAACAAGGACGCGCCCTACGCCTATTATCTGATCGGCCTCAGCTATTATGAGCAGATCAGCGATGTTACCCGCGATCAGAAGATCACCCAGCAGGCACAGAATGCGCTCGGCGAAGTGATCCGGCGCTATCCCGACAGCCGCTATGCCGCCGACGCGCGCCTGAAGATCGATCTGGTACAGGACCATCTGGCGGGCAAGGAGATGGAGATCGGCCGCTTCTATCAGCGCAGCTCCAACTGGCTTGCCGCGTCGATCCGCTTCCGCGAGGTTGTCGATCGTTTCCAGACGACCAGTCACGCGCCCGAAGCGCTGTATCGTCTGACCGAATGCTATCTGGCGCTGGGTATTCCCGAAGAGGCGAAGAAGTCGGCGGCGGTGCTTGGTGCCAATTATCCGGGCAACGAATGGTATGAGCGCGCCTACAAGCTGATGCAGCGCTACGCGCCGAGCGCCTGAGGGTCGTTCCGTCACTACGGAATAGATTCGCATTTTGTTCTGCGGTAAGGACGCATCGTGCTGACCGCTTTGTCCATTGCCAACATCGTGTTGATCGAGCGGCTCGACCTCGATTTCGAGGATGGGCTTGGCGTGCTGACCGGTGAAACGGGGGCGGGAAAATCGATCCTGCTCGACGCTCTGGGGCTGGTACTCGGAATGCGTGCCGACAGCGGCCTTGTCCGTCAGGGTGCCGACCGGGCGCAAGTCACGGCCAGCTTTGCAGCACCGGTGTCGGGGACACCGCTTGCGGCGCTGCTGGTCGACAATGACCTGTCCGTCGAACCCGGAGAACCGCTGCTTATTCGACGGACGCTGAAGGCTGATGGCGGCAGCCGCGCCTTTCTGAACGATCAACCCTGTTCAGCGGCGTTGTTGCGTGAAGTCGGCAGCTATCTTGTCGAAATTCACGGCCAGCACGACGATCGCGGTTTGCTTGTGCCTGCCGGGCACCGTGCCTTGCTTGATGCTTATGCACGCGCTGACACCGCCGCGGTTGCGGTGGCGCATGCGGCGTGGCGCGCGGCGGAGGAACGGCTGGCAGCGGCGCGCGCCGCGCTTGACGCGGCAGAGCGCGACCGCGAATGGCTGGAACATTGCGTTGCCGAATTGCAGGCGCTCGGCGCGCAGCCGGGCGAGGAAGCCGAACTCGCAGAGGGACGTGCCGCAATGCAAAAGGGTGAAAGGATTGCGGGCGACCTGTCGGCCATCCTCGATGCCTTTGACGGCAGCGACGGCGGTCCGGCGCTGCTGCGCGGCGCGGCGCGGCGGCTCGACCGGCTGGCCGGCGATCATCCCCTGCTCGCCGAAGCGCTTGCGGCGCTCGACCGCGCGATCATTGATGCCGATGATGCCGAAACCAAGCTGCACGAAGCCGCGCGAGCGATGGAGTATGACCCCGAACGGTTGGAGGCGACCGAGACGCGGCTGTTCGAACTGCGGGCATTGGCGCGCAAGCATAATATCCAGCCCGACGAGTTGCCACAGCTTGCGGACGATCTTGCCGCTCGGCTCGACGCGATCGAAGGCGGCAGCGCGGGGCTCGCCAAGCTCGAAGCAGCGGTGCGCGATACCGCCGCCGCTTATACCCACGCCGCGACCGCGTTGTCGGATCAACGGTCGAAGGCGGCGGCGCGGCTCGGCGCTGCTGTGGCGAACGAACTGGCGCCGCTGAAGCTCGATGCCGCGCGGTTCCAGACGCTGGTTGAACGGCTGCCCGCCGAACGCTGGGGTGCCGATGGCTTGGACCGGATCGAATTTCTCATCGCCACCAACCCCGGCGCGCCGTTCGCTCCGCTGGCCAAAATCGCGAGCGGCGGTGAATTGTCCCGCTTCATTCTGGCGCTGAAGGTTGCGCTCGCCGAAGAGGGCGGGGCAGATACGATCATCTTTGACGAAATCGACCGCGGTGTTGGCGGTGCGGTTGCGTCGGCCATTGGCGAACGCCTCGCGCGTCTGGCTGGCGCTGGTAAACAGCTGCTCGCGGTGACGCACAGCCCGCAAGTCGCGGCAAAGGGGGCGTCGCATTTCATGATCGCCAAGTCGAGCGAAGGGACTGTGACGCGCACCGGCGTTCGCGCGCTCGACGTTGCTGGTCGCCGCGAGGAGATCGCGCGCATGCTGTCGGGCGCGGAAGTGACAGTGGAGGCAAGGGCACAGGCCGAGCGTCTGCTCGAGGAAGCGGTGTGACACGTCTGCGCCTGGTTCAGATGGGCCGGATATTCTTTGCGCTGTTGATCCCACTGCCGCTCGTGTTGGTGCGCTACGACTGGCATGCGACGAACAGCATCTATCATCCTGAAAGCTATGATCCCGCCAGCTTTTGGTTGGCGTCGCTTCCCGAGCTTCTGCTGTTGATCGCGGTCGCATTTGTTGTGGCCTTCTGGCGTTTTCGGTCGGCGGCTGTCGGGGCGGCCATGTCCGGTGGCGGCCTGGCTATCTTGGCTTTGTTCGCAACCTTGATATTGTTTGCCCTGTGAACACCGCGCCCCATCCCCTCGACCGACCGATCTGGTCGATGCTCACCGGTCGCCAGGCGCATCTGGCGGAGGGTGATACCATGGCATTGCGGCTTGATCGCGGCTATGGCCCTTTCGGCGCTGCGGCGGATCGCGGGGAAACCGCACAGGCGGCCCTCGCCGCGCTGGTGCCCGACGATGGGGCGCTGTGGATCGTCGAGCATGAACCCTGGCCGCTGCCGCCCGGAACGCGCGAAGTGAAGCGTGCCGTCCTGACGCAGATGGTCGCCGAAGGTCCGCCGCCCGCGCCGCGGTCCGGCGATCCGGCCATCGTCCCACTTGGTGATACCGATGCCGACGAGATGGCGGCGCTGGCCGAGCATGCGCAACCTGGCCCATGGGGGCCGAAGACCCATCTTTATGGCCCTTTTTTCGGTATTCGCGAACGAGGGCGCCTGCTCGCCATGGCGGGACAGCGCATGCTGATGCCAGGGATGGCGGAGGTCAGCGGCGTGGCAACCTGGGCCGATTGCCGGGGGCGTGGTTTTGCTCGCGCCTTGATTGGCCATGTCATGCGCGAAATGGTGGCGCGCGGCGAGCGACCATTCTTGCACAGCTATGCCGACAATGCGGGGGCGATCGGCCTTTACGAATCGCTGGGTTTTCGGACCCGCCTCCATAATCACGTGCTGGCCATCGCCAAATGATTGATCGGCGCCAGCACATGGCGGCGCTGCTCGCCATGGCCGCCATGTTCGTCCCCACCCGAAAAGTTCAGGCGCTGGAGATGCGGATGGAAGAGGTGAATCCGGAATTCGGACTGATCGGACAGATGATCGCAAAGCCCGGACAACGGGCTGCGCTGGCGGCGATCCTGACCGAGGGAACGAACGAAATGCCCGGAAACATGGGGTATCTGGTCGGCGAGGATAGCGCCAACTCCGACGCGCTTTGGGTCGTCGAGCTTTGGGAAACGCAGGAGGCCCATACAGCGTCCCTGCAACATCCCGCCGTTCGTGCCGCAATCGCCAAGGGGCGTCCGTTGATTGCGGCATTCGGCACTCGCGTCGAATTCAAGCCGGTGGCAAAGACCGCGAAATGACCGATATCGAATCGCTTTCGGAGGCTGCTGCCGCCAATGAACTGATGCGGCTGGCAAAGGCGATCGCGCATCACAACAAGCTTTATCATGCAGAGGATAGTCCGGAGATTTCGGACGCCGACTATGACGCGCTCGTCCGCCGCAACACGGCGCTGGAGGAAGCGTTTCCGCACCTCGTCCGGGCCGACAGTCCGAACCGGATGGTCGGTGCTGCGGTCGAGGCGTCGCCGCTTGCGAAAGTCACCCATGCACAGCGCATGATGAGCCTCGACAACGCCTTTGCGGCCGAGGATGTCGAGGAATTTGCCGCGCGCGTGCGCCGCTTCCTCAATCTAGGTGAAGGCGATCCTGTCGCGCTGACGGCCGAAGACAAGATCGACGGTCTGTCCTGTTCGCTACGCTATGAAAAGGGCGTGCTGGTCCAAGCCGCGACGCGCGGCGACGGAATGGTGGGCGAAGATGTCACCGCCAATGTGCGCACCATTGCCGACATTCCCGAAACGCTCGCCCGCGACGTCCCCGACATCTTCGAAATTCGGGGCGAGGTCTATATGGCCAAGGCAGACTTCACCGCGCTGAACGCGCGCTTTATGGACGAGGGGCGGGCGCTCGCCGACCAGCGCGGGCAGGCGTTCGATCCAGACAGCGTTCGGCAGTTCGCCAATCCGCGCAACGCCGCTGCCGGGTCGCTGCGGCAAAAGGATGCCAGCGTCACCGCGTCGCGGCCGCTGCGCTTCCTCGCCCATGGCTGGGGCGAGGCGAGCGACGTGCCCGCCGCGACCCAATATGAAATGGTCAAGCGGATCGAAAGCTGGGGCGTCCCGGTATCGCCGTTGCTGCGGCGGTTCGACAGCCTTGCCGATGTGCTGGCCCATTATCGCACGATCGAAGCCGAACGCGCCGAGCTGCCCTATGACATCGACGGTGTCGTCTATAAGGTCGACCGGCTCGACTGGCAGGCGCGCCTTGGTTTCGTGGCCAAGGCGCCGCGCTGGGCGATCGCGCATAAATTCCCTGCCGAACGCGCGCAAACCACGCTGGAGGCGATCGACATCCAGGTCGGGCGCACCGGAAAGCTCACCCCGGTCGGGCGGCTCGTCCCCGTCACCGTCGGCGGCGTAGTCGTCTCGAACGTCACGCTGCACAACCGCGACGAGATCGAACGGCTGGGGGTGCGGCCCGGCGACCGCATCGTCGTCCAGCGCGCCGGCGACGTCATCCCGCAGGTTGTCGAAAATCTGACCCGCGAAGCGGCGCGTGAACCCTATATCTTCCCCGATCATTGCCCGGTGTGCGACAGCGAAGCGGTCGCCGCGGAGGGCGAGGTCGATGTCCGCTGCACCGGCGGCCTGATTTGCGCGGCGCAGAAATTCGAACGGCTGCGTCATTTCGTCAGCCGCGGCGCGCTCGATATTGAGGGGCTGGGTGAAAAGAGCATCGCCGAATTTATGGAGCTCGGCTGGCTCGACCAGGGCCCCGCCGACATTTTCCGGCTGAAACGGCACCGCGACGCGCTGCTCGGGCGGGAAGGGTGGAAGGACAGGTCGGTCGACAATCTGCTCGCGGCAATCGAGGCGAAGCGCGCGCCCGACGCGGCGCGGCTGCTGTTCGGGCTCGGCATCCGCCACATCGGCGCAGTGACGGCGCGCGATTTGCTGAAAGGCCTTGGCGATATCGCTCGGCTTCCCGGGAAAGCGGCGGAACTTGCGGCCTGGGCATCCGCCAATCCGCGCACGCTTGGTGAATCAGACGGAAAATATGCCGCCCGCCGCCTCGACGCGATCAAGGCGATATTGGAGGTGCGCGCCGACGGCATCGGGCCCGCGGTTGCCGAGGCGCTCGCCGATTTCTTCCACGAACCGCACAACCGCGCGCTGTGGGACGATCTGCTTTCCGAAGTGTCGCCGCCACCCTATGTCGTCGAAACGCGCGACAGCGAGGTGTCGGGAAAGACCGTCGTTTTCACCGGCAAGCTCGAAACGATGAGCCGCGACGAAGCCAAGGCGCAGGCCGAAGCGCTCGGCGCCAAGGCGGCCGGATCGGTGAGCGCAAAGACCGACCTCGTCGTCGCGGGGCCCGGCGCGGGATCGAAGCTCAAACAGGCCGCGGCGCTCGGCATTCGGGTGATCGACGAGGCCGAATGGGCCGAAATCGTCGCGGCGGCGGGGTGATCCGCGCTGCCGTGAACGTTGGAACGAAAAACGCTGCAAGGCAACGAGCGCGTAGCAGCGTGCCCTTAGGTCGATCGGCTCTCGCCGCGTCCTACGAAGGGCAATAGCAGATCGTGCGCGTCGTCACAGACGAAGCGGCGGACATGCTGTGAGGGGGATGCATGGCAAAGCGTGATTATCTGGACAATCTGATGCGCGATCTTGAATCGCATACCGAGGTGCGACGATTCGGCAGCGGCTGGCTGTCGGGATTTTTCGCGCTCCTTTTTGCGATCAGCGGTTTCTTCATGGTCGTTGCGCTTCGTTTTCCCGGCTGGTTTGCTACACCCGAACTGGCATTGATCAAGGATTTGACCGCCTTTCGCGGGGCGGTGCATCTGGTGCTGCTTGCCAGCTATGCGCTTGCGCTTCTCAGCCTGCTGCTGCGTCCGCGCAAGATATTGGGGCTGACCGCGCTGATGGTCGGGCTGGCGGCTGCGCTGCTGGGCGGTGCCTATGTTCAGCCTGACGAGACACGAAGCTGGGGTATATTCTTCGGACTCGACTTTTTTGTCGTCAATCTGCTCATCACCGGCTTCATGTTCGCACCGCTGGAGCGCGCTTTTCCGCATCGCCGCGCGCAACGGCTGTTCCGAACCGAATGGCGCGAGGATCTTTTCTATTATCTCGTCAGCACCATGTTCGTGCAGGTGCTAAGCTTTCTTGCGCTCGCGCCGCAGGAATTCGTCAACGCCAACACCGGCAGTTGGGATGCTTTTCGTGCCGGGATCGCGTCTTTGCCTTGGCTGGTGCAGTTCGCCATTGTGCTGGTCGCGTCCGATCTGGCGCAATATTGGTATCACCGTCTGTTCCACAAGGTTCCTTTCCTGTGGGGTTTCCATGCCATCCACCACAGCGCGCAATCCATGGACTGGCTCGCGGGATCGCGGATGCATTTGGTCGAGATTATCCTGCTGCGCTCGATTACCTCGCTGCCCCTGTTCACTCTCGGTTTCGCGCCGTCGGTGATGCAGGCCTATATCGGCTTCGTATATGTCTGGTCGTCACTGCTTCACGCTAATGTCGGGGGGCATTTCAACCGGCTCGGGCACTGGATCGCGACACCGCGCTTCCATCATTGGCATCATGGGCTGGAACGCGAGGCGTTCGACGTCAATTTCGCGATCCATTTCCCATTCCTCGACAAATTGTTCGGCACCTTTCATCTGCCCAAGGATCGCTGGCCTCAAAATTACGGCATCCCCGAAGATGTGCCGCGTCACTATTGGGGGCAGTTTCTCTATCCATGGACCCGCACCGGAAAGAAGACCGACGACGCCCCGGCGGAATAACCGTTCACGTCGTGGCGGTGCAAGGGCGCAGCGGCGTTCGGCGACGAAGGGTGGGACGGTCTGTCCGCTTGCCAGCTGTCCTGCTGCGCCATATGGGGCGGGGTGTGGGCCTGCTTTCCGCCTTTCGCCGTCCTGGCATCGTCCTGCTGCTTCCCGTGCTGCTGGCGCTGGCTGCGCGCATGCTGGTTGCGCCGGGCTGGATGATTGAAAGCGATGCGGGCGGAACGATCACCGTGCGCATCTGTTCGGATCCCGCAAACCCCGGCGGCACGGTGACGATCCCGATCGAGCGTGCTGCAGGCCATGATCCGGGCGAGGCGCAGCAACATTGCCCCTGGGGTGCGCTAGCGGCTGCCCCGCTGTTGCCCCACACCCCCTCGCTGCCCGCCGTTGCGCTCTTTCCCGGACGGACGCTGTTGACGATCCCGGCGCTCGGCTACGCGCCCGGCATTGCGTCACCGCTACCGCCCAGCACCGGACCTCCTGCCTTCGCCTGATCCAGTTTGATTGCCGGCCGCGCGGCTGCGCGCGCCGGTCGATATCTGTTCTTCCGCGAAGGATTATTCATGAAATATCACGCCACCCCGGCGGCGCCCTTGCTGGCGCTCGCCATGCTGCTCATGCCCGCTACGGCCCATGCCGAAGAAGCGGCCGACAGCACCATCATCGTTACGGCCCCCCAACTCACTGATACGGCCAATGATCGCGCCGCGCGCACCGCAGGCGGTGCCGACGTTGTCAGCCATCGCGACTATGCCGACAAATCGATCGTCTCCCTGCGCGATACGCTGGCCTTTTCGCCCGGCGTCTATCTCCAGCCGCGCTATGGCCAGGAAGTGCGCATATCGATCCGCGGATCGGGCCTGTCGCGCGGCTTTCACATGCGCGGGCTGACGCTGCTTCAGGACGGCGTGCCGATCAACCTTGCCGACGACAATGGCGATTTCCAGGAACTGGAGCCGATCTTCTTTGACCATCTGGAGGTGTATCGCGGTGCCAATGCGCTGCGCTTCGGATCGGGGACGCTGGGCGGCGCGGTCAATGGCGTCACCCCCACCGGGCGCACCGCCGAGGGCTTCTACCTGCGCGGCGATGCCGGCAGCTTCGACAGCTATCGCGGCCTCGTTTCGGCGGGCGTTGCGGGTGCCGATGTCGATGCCTGGGGCGCAGTCAGTCTGGACCGCTCCGATGGCGACCGCGATCATGCCAAGCGCAACAGCTTTCGCTTTCACGGCAATGTCGGAATGGCGTTCAGCGACACCGTCTCGAACCGCCTCTATGTCAGCTTCAACAATATCAACCAGGACATCCCCGGCGCGCTGACCCGCGTTCGGGCGCTCACCACCCCGCGCATGGCCAATGCGAACAGCGTTGCCGGCGACAATGCACGCGACGTCGATTCGCTGCGCATCCAGAACCGCACCCGCTTCGATTGGGGTGCCTCCACGCTCGACGTCGGGGCCTTCATCAATGCGAAGTCGCTCTATCACCCGATATTCCAGGTGGTTGATCAGGAAAGTGTCGACCGCGGCGCTTATTTCCGTTTCGATTATGCGGGCGAGCGTGTGGAGGCGACGCTGGGCGGTGAATGGCGCGTCGGCGACGTCCGTTCGAAACGCTTCGTTAATCGCGCGGGAAAGCGCGGGGCGAAGACGTTCGATGCGCGGCAGGATGCGCGTACCGCGACGCTTTATGGTGAATTGCGGCTGACACCGGTGGAGGCGCTGACGCTGATTGCGGGCGGCATCTATGCCGACGGGACGCGGCGCCAGCACGAACGCTTCAACAGCTTTGCGGGCGGTGTCGTCGATAATCGCGGACGCGCCGATTTCGATGCCTTCTCGCCAAAGCTTGGTGTGCTGTTCGAAGTCGCACGGGGCGTGCAATTTTACGGCAATTACAGCCGTTCGGTCGAATTTCCCGGCTTTATCGAACTGGCGCAGGTCGCGACTTTCGTGCCACTGGATGCGCAGCGCGCATGGACAGCGGAGGTCGGCACCCGCGGGCGTACAGGCATGCTGAGCTGGGACCTCTCGCTCTATCGCGCCGATATCCGGGGCGAATTGCTGCAATATGACACGGGGCAGGTGAATGTTCCGGCATCGACCTTCAATGCCGACCGGACGCGGCACGAAGGGGCGGAGGTCGCGCTGGAAATCAACCCTGCCGCCTGGCTGCGGCTGCGGCAGGTTTACAGTTACAGCGATTTCCGGTTCCGCGGCGACGTGGCCTATGGCGATAACCGGCTGCCGGTGGTGCCGCGCCATGTTTATCGCGCCGAACTTCGGATCGGCACCGATGCGCTGCATGTCGCGCCGAACCTTGAATGGGTGCCCGAGGGGCCGTTCGCCGACTATCGCAACCGGGTGAAGACACCGGGCTACGTGCTGTTCGGCTTCACCGCCGGTGCCCGGGTAACGGATGGGATCGACGCTTTTGTCGATGTCCGCAACCTCACGGGCAAGAAAGTGATCGGCGACATCAGCGCGGCGATCACCGTCACCGACACTTCTGCCGTCTATTACCCTGTCGAACGCCGTGCCGTGTCGGCGGGCCTTCGTGCCCGTTTTTGAAGGGAGACATAAGCGATGCATATCACCACACGCGCCGCGCTGGCGGCGTCCCTCTTTGCCGCAGCGACGCCGCTACTCGCTCAGCTTGTTACGGCCGGGCCGCTGCGTATCGATCAGCCATGGTCGCGCCAGACCGCGCCGGGGCAAAAGGCAGGCGGCGGATTCCTGAATATCACCAATCAGGGGCGCATCGACGATCGGCTGATCGCTGCTTCCTCGCCGATCGCGAACGAGGTGCAGATCCATCGCATGACCGTCGAAGACGGTGTGATGAAGATGCGGCAGATGACCGACGGGCTGGCTCTTCCGGCTGGCAAGACGGTCGCGCTCAAGCCCGGCGGCTATCATCTGATGTTCATGGGGCTGAAGCGTCCTCTGGAACTGGGAGATAATATTCCCGTCACGCTGCGCTTTCAGCGGCAAGGTGCGGTAACGGTCCGTTTCAAGGTCCGGCCGATCACGGCAACAAGCGTATCGGGAGGCCGCCATGACTGAAGTAAAGCCCGATGGCGTTCAGGGATTTCGCCGCGCGCGCCGCATCCTGTGGGTTCTCGTTGCCCTCGCGGCGATCGGCGGGCTGATCCTGGTGATCGGAACGGGGGGTGGCGACCGAAAGAATGGCACAGCCGCTTCCGCGGGGCTCGGTATCGGCGGTCCTTTCACACTGACCGCCGCCGACGGCACAGTCCTGACCGACAAGCGGTTGAAGGGGCGTCCTTTCGCTATCTTCTTCGGCTTCACCCGCTGCCCCGATGTCTGTCCGACCAGTCTGGCGCGCATGGCACAGCTGCGCGAACGGCTCGGTCCCGATGGCGACAAGTTTGATATCGTTTTCGTTTCGGTTGATCCGCAGCACGACAAGCCCGCCGACATCGGCAGCTACGTTGCGCTTTTCCGCACGCCGATCATCGGCGCTACAGGAAGCGACGAACAATTGGCGCAGATTCAAAAGGCCTATGGCGTGATTGTCCGCAAGGTGCCGGTCGAGGGCGGTGACTATACCGTCGATCACAGTGCCGCCGTCTTCTTGATGGATCGAAACGGGCGGTTCGTGACGACGATCGACTATCACGAAAATGATCAGACAGCGCTGGAAAAGCTCCGCCGTATCATTGTCTGAGGCCACAGGGGACCGTCCGGTCGCATCGTCTTTGGGCGGCGACCGGACGGTTCGACCAACGCGGAGCGACCATCGCATGACCCATTCCGATCCTGCGCCCGTGACCGGGACGCATTTGCACCGGACGATCTGGCGCTGGCATTTCTATGCCGGGCTTTTCGTCATCCCCTTCATTCTGATCCTGTCGGTCACGGGCGCGGCCTATTTGTTCAAGCCGGAGCTGGACCGATGGCAGGAACGCGACTGGCGCGGCCTTTCAGTCGAGCGTTCGGTTGATGCCGATACGCAGGTCGCCGCCGCGCTTGCTGCCTTTCCGGGTGCGCATTTTCATCACTACCGCTTGCCCGAAGCGGCGGGCGATGCCGCAGTTGTTCATTTGGGTCTTGCAGAAGGACGCGCGCGCGATGTCGCGATCTCGCCGCAGGGACGGGTGATCGGCTCGGCCGATCCCGAGGCGCGTCTATCGGCGTGGCTCGCGCGCATCCACGGCAGCCTGCTGATCGGACGCACTGGTTCCATTCTTGTCGAGCTTGCGGCGAGCTGGGCGATCGTCATGATCCTGTCCGGGCTCTATCTCTGGTGGCCACGCGGGCGCGGACTGGCGGGGGTGATCTGGCCGAGGCTGTCGCGCGGGCCGCGCACCGCGCTGCGCGATCTCCATGCCGTCACCGGTTTCTGGGTGTCGGGGTTGGCACTGGTCCTGCTGTTGACCGCCCTGCCGTGGACCGATGTATGGGCAGGCGGCTTTCGTGCGCTGCGCGCCGAAATGGGCTGGGTGTCGGGGATGCAGGATTGGAAGGGCGGGGGCGCTGATCCGCATTCAGCGCATGGCGATCATACCATGACAAGGCCGTCGCCGCCCCCGGTGGCCGTAGGGCCGCGCGTCGCGCTCGACCGCATCGTGCTGCGGGCACGGCAGGAAGCGCTGCCGCCCCCGGTCATCATCCAGCCGCCGGGCGCTCCCAACATGTTCGGACCGCCCAATGGCAACATCTGGACGGTAACAACGCAGACACAGAACCGGCCGCAAGTGCGCAAGATCAGCTATGATCCGGTGACGGGAATAGAAGTGTCGCGAAGCGGCTTTGCCGACAAGCACGTCATCGACCGCATCGTCGGAGTCGGGATTGCGTGGCACGAGGGGCAATTGTTCGGGCGTGCCAACCAGCTGATCGGGGTCGCGACCGCGCTGGCGCTGATCACTCTTGGCATTTCGGGCTTTCTGATGTGGCGGCGGCGCAAGCCGGACGATGTACTCGGCGCGCCTCCGCTTCCGCGGGAGCTCGCCAGGCAAAAGGGAGCGGCGGCGATTGTCTTGGTCCTCGCTGCCTTTTTACCGCTGCTCGCTGTTTCGCTGATCCTGCTCTGGATCGTGGACCGGCTGTTGTGGCCGCATATTCCTGCTGCCGCCCGCTGGCTGGGTGTGGTATCGGCCGGACGGTGAGGGCAATGTGGCCCGATGCCGCCTCCTCGCGGTGCCGGGCCGACTGCCGTTGTGCGGGTGGCCGCAGGTCAGCCCGCGGTCACAGCGCGCGGCTCGGGCGTTGCCGGAACCGCCCCGGGGATATGGGCGCTCATGTCCTTGTTCTCGGGAAAGATCGGCCAGAGCAATTGCTGCCCCAGCGTTGCGGGGGGCAGGTTTTCGACGCCATAGCTTTGCGGATAGCTCCGCGTGATGCGGGCGGTGCCGAAAAGCACGTCCCAGAAGAACAGAAGATTGCCGAAATTGCCCTTGTAGTTGACCGCTGGGTCGTCGGCATGGCGTCCGTGATGTGCGTGATGCGTGGCAGGGGTGCTGATCGTGCGTTCGACCACCCACATCACCGGAGATAGCCATTTGATGCGATATAGCGGCGCGTCCCAGGCGACATCGCTGTGCGCGCCGATGATGACGGCCATCTTCACGATCAGATAGCCGGCATAGAACCAGCCGAGCCCCAGATAGACGAGTGCGCCCGCGAACCAGATGCCCGGCATCAGTGCATAATAGATGATGTTGTTCCGATAGACGAGCCGGACGCTCATATAGCGGCCATTATGGTGCGCGCGGTGTAGATTATAGAGCCAGGCAAAGCTGTGCGACGCGCGGTGCCACCAATATTGGGTCATATCCTCCAGCAGCAGGAAGAGGACGAGCGCGGCAAGAAAAGGAATGTTCGCCAGCGCGCCTTCATACTGTGGGAAAAAGCTGTGGCCGATGGCGCCCACCGCCAGCAGGATTGCGGGCTGGGTCACCCCAAGCAGCATGAAGGTGCTGACGATCTCGACGATGCCGTCGTGGCGCGATTGCTCGCGCTTTGCGAAAAAGCGGGTGTAGATCAATTCGAGCAAGCAGAAGCCGACATAGATTCCGGCGACGATCAGGCTTGCCTGGGCCGAGGTCAGGTGCATCCATTTTTCTCCCACCAGCGGCTGTGCGCCGCTTGCCTTTTCACAAGGAGGTGCCACAAGTCGGTAACGACGAATGCAAAGAAGTTATCAATTTGCGCTGGCGGAGCGAACGCGGCTGTCGGTCGCCGACCGCACGATGCTGTCGGCGCAGGCACCTGCGCGCCGCTTCGCCGATGGTCAGTTCGTGCAATATCAGGGCGACCCCGGCGATTCCTTTTGGGCGGTGATAGAGGGTAATGTGATCGTCGGCCGTTATGCCGAGGACGGGGGTTTTACTGCCTTTGCGGTGCTCGGTCCCGGCGACCTGTTCGGCGAGCTTGCCTTCTTCACCGGCGTCCCGCGCCAGGTCGATGCGATCGCCAGCGGCCCCGCACGCCTGATTGCGATCGACCGGCCGCTGCTCCGTGCGTTGATGACCGCCGACATCGGCTGGGCCGAGTTGCTGTTGCGCAGCCTGGGGCGCCAGCTCGCCGTATCGCTCGATATGATCGATGCCGAACGGAGGCTGGGAACCGCAGACCGGCTGCGGCACCTGTTGTCGGTCATGGCGGCCGATGCGCCTGACGGGATGACGGTGCGCGCGACCCAGCAACAGCTGGCCGACCTGCTTGGGGTCTCGCGGGTGACGCTGGGCGCAGCATTGCGAGAACTGACGGCGCGGGGCGTGGTCGCGCGGGGTTATGGCCATATCCGCATGCTGACCGCGCTATCGCCGCGTGTGTGACGGCGCTATAGATCGGCTAAGATGCCGACTTTCCAACGCCTTTGCCTGTTTCTTGCCGCGCTGTGGCTTGTTCCGGCGGGGGCGAGCGAGCGCGGGCCACTGGTCCTCGCGGCCGCCAGCCTTCAGGAGTCACTCAGCGAGGCAGCCGATGTCTGGGCGGCGCGGGGACATGCGCGCCCGGTCTTGTCCTTTGCCGGTTCTTCGGCGTTGGCACGCCAGATTCTTGCCGGTGCGCCAGCCGACCTCTTCGTGTCGGCGGACGAGCCATGGATGGATACGGTGGAAAGGGCGGGGCTGCTTCGTCCGCGTACACGGGCGATATTGCTCGGAAACCGGCTGGTGCTGATCGGCCCAGCGTCGGGGACGCTGCGGCTCGCGCCCGCGCCGGGTTTTCCGCTTGCCCGGGTGCTGGGCCGCGGGCGACTCGCGGTGGCGGACCCCGCCGCCGTGCCAGCGGGGAAATATGCTAGGGCGGTGCTCAGCTCGCTTGGCGTATGGCGCGATGTCGCGGGACGGCTGGCGCCTGCCGAAAATGTCCGTGCGGCGATGGCGCTAGTCGAACGTGGCGCCGCCCCGCTCGGCATTGTCTATGCCACCGATGCGCGGGCGTCGAAGGCGGTGCGCGTCGTTGGTCGCTTTCCGGCGTCGAGCCATGCGCCGATCCGTTATCCCGTTGCGCAGCTCCGGGCATCGCGGCACCCCGACGCCATGGCCTTTCGTGCCTTTCTGTTGTCAAACGCGGGACGGGTGATTTTTGCGCGCCACGGTTTTGTGAGTCCTTGATAGACGTGGGCACCATCAGAGCCACCGGTGCGGGCGAAGCGACGCAATCCAGAACGGCGTTGCACTGGGCAGGATGCGGCCCGCGCGATGACGGCGGGGATATTGTCTGATGCTCTCTGCCGAAGAATGGGGCATTGTTGCCTTGTCGCTGAAGGTCGGCGGGGTGGCGGTGGTTGCAACCTTGCCCATCGCTTTCGCGATCGCCTGGGTGCTCGCGCGCTATCGCTTTCCGGGACGGGTGTTGCTCGACGGGCTTGTCCACTTGCCGCTGGTGCTTCCACCGGTCGTTACCGGCTGGTTGCTGCTCATCGCGCTCGGCCCACATGGTCCGGCGGGGCGCTGGCTCGAAAGCTGGTTCGGGGCCAGCCTGATGTTCCGTTGGACGGGGGCCGCGCTGGCCGCCGCGATCATGGCGCTGCCACTGATGGTGCGCGCGATGCGCCTGTCGATCGAGGGAATTGATCGCCGGCTGGAGGGCGCGGCGCGGACGCTGGGTGCCGGGCGCTGGCACACCTTTTCTACGATCAGCCTGCCGCTCGCGCTGCCCGGCGTGCTCGCCGCGCTGGTCCTCGGCTTTGCGCGCTCGATCGGCGAGTTCGGTGCGACCATCACCTTTGTTTCGAACATCCCGGGGGAAACCCAGACGCTGCCGCTCGCTATCTATTCGGCGCTGCAGGTTCCTGGGGGAGAGGCGATGGTGACGCGGCTCGCCTTGTTGTCGGTGGCTCTGTCGCTTGGTGCGCTGATCGTTTCCGAATGCCTGGTTCGGCGCACCCATGTCGAAAGGCGCGTGCGTGGCGATTGACATCGACATCGAGCGGCGGTTCGGCGAGCGCGTCATCGCCGCGCGCTTTACCGCTGGGCCCGGCCTGACCGCGCTGTTTGGTCCGTCGGGCGCCGGAAAAAGCAGCATCCTCAATATGGTCGCGGGGCTGCTGCGTCCCGATCGCGGCCATATCCGGATCGGCGAACGTACGCTGTTCGGTGACGGTAACGACTTGCCGCCCGAGGCGCGACGGGTCGGCTATGTCTTTCAGGACGGGCGGCTTTTCCCGCACCGGCGGGTGCGCGCCAATCTGCTTTATGGCCATGATTTGGTCGATCCGGCAAGGCGCTGGATGGGCCTGGATGAAGCAGCGGCCTTCCTTGGCATCGGCCATTTGCTCGGGCGCTGGCCGCATAGCCTGTCGGGGGGAGAGGCACAGCGGGTGGCGATTGGACGCGCGCTGCTGTGCGGCCCCGAAATCCTGCTGATGGATGAACCCTTGTCCTCGCTCGATGCGGCGCGGCGCGACGAGATCATGGGGGTCATCGAACGGATCCGCGACGAACTTCGGCTGCCGATCCTCTATGTCAGCCACGACCGGGCGGAGGTCGACCGGCTGGCGACCCAGTTGATTGCGATCGGTGGATAAAGTTTCACTTGAAACCAATTTATGCTATGGGTCTCGCTATGGAGAGCCAATTTACCCACGTCCACGAGACACCGCCGCCGGGCGCAGCGCCCGATTGGACGATCCCCCAGAATTGGGATGCCTTCACCGCTGATGAACATGCGATGTGGGACCGTCTGTTCACACGCCAGTCGGAGATGCTGCCGGGCCGCGCGGCCGAGGCATTTTTGCGCGGCATCGACGTGCTGCGCCTCGAAAAGCCGGGCATTCCCGACTATCGCGAACTCAACGCGCGCCTGATGGCGGCGACGGGGTGGCAGGTTGTGGCTGTGCCGGGGCTGGTTCCTGACGATGTGTTTTTCGACCACCTCGCCAACCGGCGCTTTCCGGCGGGAAATTTCATCCGCACGCCCGAGCAGCTCGACTATTTGCAGGAACCGGACGTGTTTCACGACGTTTTCGGCCATGTTCCGATGCTCGCCGATCCCGTGTTCGCCGATTACATGGTCGCATATGGCAAGGGCGGGCTGCGGTCACAGCAGTTTGACGCGCTGAAGCAATTGGCGCGGCTTTACTGGTACACGGTCGAATTCGGCCTGATCCGCGAAGCGGACGGGCTGCGCATCTATGGCGCCGGGATCGTCTCATCCTTTGCCGAAAGCGTGTTCGCGCTCGATTCGGACAGCCCGAACCGTATCGGCTTCGACCTCGCGCGGGTGATGCGCACCGACTATCGGATCGACGATTTTCAGCAGAATTATTTTGTCATCGACAGCCTCGACCAGCTGCTCGATGTCACGGTGAACACCGATTTCGCGCCGCTTTATGCCGCGAATGACGCGCTGCCGCCGATCCCGATTGCTGACATTCTGGCCGACGACACGGTGATCACGCGCGGCACGCAGGAATATGCCCTCGCGAAAAGCGGCTGATGGCGGCCCGCCCGTTCGCGGGGCGGGTTCGCATTACCAGCTTCCGAAACTGGCATCGGCTGGATTGGCGCGGTGAAAGGCGCGTTCCTTGCGCCGCCAGCCATAGCGCCGCCGCTTAACCAGCAACAGGCACGGCCATTCGGCGCTGCCGCCGCGCGCGACGAGGCGAAAACCCTGCGCGCGATAGGCGGCCAGAACCGCGTCCATCTGGCGTGCGATCAACCCGGCCAGAATAGCATGGCCGCCGGGTGCGGTTGCCGCGCCGATATCGGGCGCCAGGGTGATCAGCGGCCCGGCCAGAATGTTGGCGATCACCAGATCATAGGGCGCACGATGCCGGATCGCCGGGTGGTCTGTGCCCGGCGCTACTGCCAGGGCGAGCTGTCCGCCGCCGCGTCCTAGTGCCACCCTGTTGATACCGGCGTTGTCGCGCGTCACGAAAATGCTCGCCGGATCGATGTCGGACGCGATTGCCTGCGCGCGGGGCCACAATGCCATGGCAGCAAAGGCGAGCAGCCCGGTTCCGGTGCCAATGTCGGCGACGTTGCGCGGCACTGCGCCGCTGTGCGCGAGCCGGTCGAGCATCGACAGGCACCCGGCGGTCGTATCGTGCCCACCGGTGCCAAAGGCCTGGCTCGCGTCGATCAGAAAGGGGATGCAATCGGCCGGGACCGCGTCAGCATAGCTGCTCGTGTAGACAAAGAAGCGCCCCGCGCGAACCGGTTTCAGCCCCTGCTGCGAGAGCGTTACCCAATCCTCCTCGGGCAATTCCTCGACAACTGGGTTTTGGCCCCTGGCGCTCGGCACCAGGCTTTGGAGCAGTGCGAGCAGCGGGGCGCCCGGTCTTGCATCCATATAGGCGTCCATCTGCCACTCGCCGGCGCCTTCGTCGATTTCGCGCGTCACCACGACAGGGGCTTCGGGCATTGCGTCGAGCGCGGGAATCTCGCCTGACAGCGCTTCCGCCTCGTCACGGGTGCAGGGAAGGGAAACGATCCAGCTCATGGTTTAGCGCACATAGCTCGCGCCGTTGATATCGAGCACCGCGCCGGTCATCGACCGCGGCGCGTCGAGCGCGCACCAGCGTGCCATTTCGCCGACCTCCTGCGGCATGGCGACGCGGCCGAGCGGGATGTCGGCGAGCAGCTTGTCGCCGCCACGACTGGCGAGATAATCGTCGGCCATCCCGGTCATTGTAAAGCCGGGGCAGATGGTAAAGGCCAATATGTCTTCGCGGGCATAGGCCCGGGCGATCGTCTTGGTCATCGCCACCATTCCGGCCTTTGCGGCGGCATAATGCCAATGCGCCGGACTGTCGCCGCGATAGGCGGCGCGGCTGGCGATATTGACGATGCGCCCGCCCAGTCGGCTTTGCTGCCAATGCAGCACGGCGAGGCGGCAGAGCGATGCCGCGGCGGTCAGGTTGATCTGCAGCGTGCGGTTCCAACTGTCCAGCCAGACGTCGCCCGCCGCGTCGATCGGGTTCGCCTCGAACACCCCGGCATTGTTGATCAGCACGTCGATGCGTCCGTCCAGCCGGTCGAGGCTGTCGGCCCACAAGCGGGACGGCACGTCGGGGTCGGCAAGATCGCCATCGGCGCTCGACAGCGCGATGATGCGGTGGTTCTGGTGAGCCAGCGCGTCGGCGATGGCGGCGCCGATGCCGCGGCTCGCGCCGCTGATCAGGATATGCTTGGTCATGCCCCGCCTTAGGGCAGGGGCATGGCCGTTGCCAAGGTCGGCTGCGCGTCAGGCGACCCGGCGGCTGAACTCGCTCGCTGCCGTCTCCAGCGCCTGCAACCGTTCGCCCATCTGAGCGAACTCGCTCGACAATGTGCTGATCTCGCCCGCGACCATCCCCGAATCGTTCCGGATGCTGGCGATGGTCGATGACATGCTGTCGGCGGCCAGCGCCGTTTCGTCGACCGCCGCGGTGATGGAGGTGACGGTCTGGGCCTGCGCGTCCATCGCATCGCGGATGCGCTGGGCGGATTGCTGAACCTCGACGATCGTGGCCTGGATCGACTGGTTGGCCGACACCGATCCACGGGTCGCCTGTTGAATCGCGGTTATCTTGCCCGCGATGTCGTCGGTTGCGCGGGCCGTTTCATTGGCCAGGCTTTTGACTTCCTGGGCGACGACAGCAAAGCCGCGTCCCGATTCGCCTGCCCGTGCGGCCTCGATCGTCGCATTGAGTGCCAGCAAATTGGTCTGGCCGGCGATTTCGCGGATCAGGCCAAGGATCGATTCGATCGATTCGGCATGGTGCGACAGTGCGTCGGACATGGCGACGGCTTCGCCGGCCTGTTCGGATGCGCGCGTCGCGACGGCGGCCGATGCCTCGACTTCGCTGCGGGCATCCTCGATCGCACGGATCAGGCCGGCGGCGGTCGAGGCGGCTTCGCGCATGGCCATCGCCGACTGTTCCGATGCCGCCGCGACTTCGCTCGTCTTGGCGATCATTCCCTTGGCGGCATGGTCGGCCGATGCGGCCTGTTTCGCGAGTTGCTGGCGCACGCTTTCGCTGTCCTGGACGAGTGTGGCGATCGAGCGATCGAAATCGCCCGCCAGCGCCTGGCGCTCGGTCGAAATCGCGGCCCGGTCGAGCTTTTCGGCATAGCGCTGCATGATATCGGCTTCGAGCAGGCCGAGCCGGTGGATGCTGCTGACCAGCCGGGCAGCGCGCGGCAGATCGTTGGCACAGGCGGCCATGACATATTCGATCGTCAGGCGGTGGCTTTCGGCGATACAGGATTTCACTGCCGACAGCTGCAGATTGACCCGCCGCGCCATGTGCGCATTCTGACAGGCGATCGTCGCAACTTCCTGGCCGGTGGCATCGGCATATTTGACGAAGGTATGGCGGGCGCTGCCGCGGATATAGCTTTCGAGCAATTCACCTTCGACCGGGCGGGTGATGGTCGGCAGGGCGTTGAACGCATCCCAATAGGCCTTGCCGATTTCCTCTTCATGGCCGGCGATGATTGTTTGGATTTCCAAGGCATTGGCGGCGAGCTGGCCGTCGAGGTCATAGATAGGAAAGCGCTCCGCCATCGGCACCGGATCGATCTGTTGCCTGTGTATCGGATTTTGCTTCACCATGACCCTTGTTCCTCGTCAGGCGGACCGCTGCCAGCCATGGCCGGCATCATCCGCGACATTCCTTGTACGGATATGATCCACGGATGGTAAATTCACCGTTAACCCGGTGAGGGCTTCTGCCGATCAGCGCCGCTCTGCGGCCGGAATGGGATAGCCTTCGAAAGCCTTGATCGTGCGCAGGGCGAAGGCGCTGTGCATCGCCGCAACGCCGGGCAGGCGTGACAGGCAGTGGCGGTGCAGCCGGTCGAAGTCGGCGACGTTGCGCGCCGCGACGCGCAACCGGTAATCGGAGGCGCCGGACAAAAGCTGGCATTCCAGTATCTCGTCGAAACTCTTCACCGCGCTTTCAAAGGCGGTGAGCGCCTCCTCGCTCTGCGAGGTCAGGCTGATGTCGACGAAAACATCGAGACCGAGGCCGATGCGATCGGGGTCGAGCCGCGCGGCGTAGCCGGTGATGACACCCTCGGCCTCCAGCGAGCGGATGCGGCGGTGGCAGGCGGAGGCGGACAGGCCGACCTTTTCGCCAATTTCGGCCGCCGGTCTAGGTCCGTCCTTTTGCAGCAGGTTAAGCAGCCTGGCATCGATTCGATCAAACATCGTGCGTCATTTCCAGGATTGGCGCGAAAATCATGCGTGAACCTCGGATATTGCACGATAGTATGCAAGCACCTCTCACCATTTCGACGCTATATTTTTCCAAAGGCTTCGGGTGCCGAAATTGCGGTACTTGAGGGCCGTCCATCTTCGGAGAGCGATCATGATCATCGGCACCCCCAAGGAAATCAAGAATCACGAATATCGCGTCGGGCTGACCCCGGAAAGCGCGCGCGAACTTGCCGCGCACGGCCACCGTGTGCTGGTCCAGACCGGCGCGGGCGAAGGGATCGGCGCGCATGATCGCCATTATGAAGAAGCGGGTGCCGAGATCGTCGGCAGTGCGGAGGAAATCTTTGCCGCCGCCGACATGGTGGTGAAGGTGAAGGAGCCGCAGGCGAACGAGCGCGCGATGCTGCGCGAAGGCCAGGTTCTTTATACCTATCTTCACCTCGCGCCCGATCCCGAGCAGACGCGCGACCTGATGAAATCGGGCGCGGTGTGCATCGCCTATGAAACCGTCACCAGCCCGCATGGCGGCCTGCCGCTGCTCAAGCCGATGAGCCAGGTCGCCGGGCGCATGTCGATCCAGGCCGGCGCCACCGCGCTGGAAAAGGCGCATGGCGGCCGCGGCGTCCTGCTCGGCGGCGTGCCGGGCGTGGCCCCGGCCAAGGTGTGCGTGATCGGCGGCGGCGTCGTGGGTTTCAACGCGGCGCAGATGGCGGCGGGGCTTGGCGCCGACGTCACCATCCTCGATCGCGATCCCGACGTGCTCGAACGGGTCGGCACCTTCTTTGAATCGCGTGCGAAGACGCGCTTTTCGAACCGCGCCAACCTGGCCGAATGTGTCGCAGAGGCCGACCTCGTGATCGGGGCGGTGTTGATTCCTGGGGCGGAGGCGCCAAAGCTCGTCACCCGCGACATGCTCGGCACGATGCAGGCTGGCGCGGTGCTCGTCGATGTCGCGATCGACCAGGGCGGTTGTTTCGAAACCAGCCATGCGACCACCCACGCCGACCCCACCTATATCGTCGATGGTATCGTTCATTACGCCGTGGCGAACATGCCCGGTGCGGTTGCCCGCACCAGCACCTATGCGCTCAACAATGTCACCTTGCCGCATGCGCTGCGTATTGCGGACCTTGGCTGGAAGGAGGCGCTGCGCCGCGACGTGCATCTTTCGCAGGGATTAAACGTTTGGAATGGCAAGGTGACGTTTGAGGCCGTAGCCGAAGCGATCGGAACCGATTATGTGTCTGTGGATCAGGCGCTCGCCTGACAACCAGGACATGAGAGAAGATGACCGACCAGAATCCGCCCCTTCCCCAGGACGAAGAAGAAGAGAATGAGGTGCTGCGCGCAACCCGTGAACTGCGCGCGCAAAAGGAGGCTGCCGATGCCTCCGAAGCCGCTGGCGCCGACAAGGGCGGCAAGCGCATGGGATGGAAAAAGGCGGCGGGCATCGGCATCGGTTCCGCAGCGGTGCTGGCGGCATTGCTCTACGCGAACCGCGACAAGATAAAATAGCTTTCCGGGCGGCGCGCTCCCTCTGTCGGGGGCGGGGGCGCCGCCTTTTTTCGATGACATCCCCGAACAATTAGGGGATGTGCCATCGGGCCACGCCAGGGCGATCATGCGGCCATCGATCGTTCCGCCGTCTTCACGTGCGGCTATTCCGCCCGCTGGTGTCTTTCGTTCCGGAAACCCGGTATCCGCCGAATTCTTGCGGCCTTGCGGCCCTAAGCAATTGCATATCCCGCCCAGAAGGCTTAACCGGCAGCGCATCGACCGGATAGAGTCAGGAAAACGGGGCTGATATGGCTGGCAACGAACAAGGTACGCGACCGCGCGCGCCGCATCTGCAGGTCTATAAATGGGGACCGCACATGACGGTTTCCATCCTTCATCGCGTCAGCGGTGACGGGCTTGCGATCGTCGGAACATTGATGTTCCTTTGGTGGCTGGGCGCGCTTGCCGCCGGGCCCGATGCCTATGCGGCTTTCGTCGCGTGCGTCTGGCACGATCCCGATGGCGGACCGGTACATCAGATCACCAATATCCTGGGCAAGATCGTATTGATCGGTCTGACCTGGGCCTTTTTCCAGCACCTGTTTTCGGGCCTGCGTCACCTCGTTCTCGACACCGGCGCGGGATATGAGCTCAAGACCAACAAGCTGTGGTCGACCATCGTGATCCTGGGCGCGCTGTTCGCGACCGCAGCGACCTGGCTGTATATCCTGAAGGGGACGCTGTGATGGGCAATGGTACGCGTCTTGGCCGCGTGCGCGGGCTCGGTTCCTCGCATCACGGATCGCATCACTGGCTGCAACAACGGCTGACCGCGCTCGGCAATGTGCTGCTGGTCGGTTTCCTGTTCGTGTCGCTGATGCGTCTGCCGCTCACCGACCATGCGGCGGTGCTGCGCTGGGCGTCGAGCCCGTTGGTCGCGCTTGCGCTGATCCTGCTGATCATCAGCGTCTTCTCACACCTGCGCCTCGGCCTGCAGGTGCTGATCGAGGATTATCTCCACAGCGACGCGACGCGCCTGTTCGCGCTCGTCCTGCTCAACTTCTTTGCCATTGGCGGTGCGGCCTACGGCATTTTTGCCATCGTCCGCATCGCATTGGCGCCCGCTGCCGGGCTCGCTCCGGGAGGCATGTAACATGACCGAAGCCTATAAGATCATCGACCATGTGTACGACACCGTTGTCGTCGGCGCCGGTGGTTCGGGCCTGCGCGCCACCATGGGCAGCGCTGAGGCGGGGCTGAAGACCGCCTGTATCACCAAGGTGTTTCCGACGCGCAGCCACACCGTCGCGGCGCAGGGAGGCATCGCCGCCAGCCTGGGCAATAATTCGCCCGACCATTGGCAGTGGCACATGTACGACACCGTCAAGGGGTCGGACTGGCTGGGCGATCAGGACGCGATCGAATATATGGTGCGCGAGGCGCCCGCCGCAGTCTATGAGCTCGAACATGCGGGCGTGCCGTTCAGTCGCAATCAGGACGGCACCATCTATCAGCGCCCGTTCGGCGGCCATATGCAGAATATGGGCGAAGGTCCGCCGGTGCAGCGCACCTGCGCCGCGGCTGACCGCACCGGCCACGCGATGCTCCACGCGCTCTATCAGCAGTCACTGAAATATGACGCGGACTTTTTCGTCGAATATTTCGCGCTCGACCTGATCATGGAGGATGGTGCGTGTCGCGGCGTGATCGCGCTGTGCATGGAGGATGGCAGCATCCACCGTTTCCGCAGCCAGGCGGTGGTGCTCGCGACCGGCGGCTATGGCCGCTGCTATTTCACCGCGACTTCGGCGCATACCTGCACCGGCGACGGCGGCGGCATGGTGCTGCGTGCCGGCCTGCCGCTCCAGGACATGGAGTTCGTCCAGTTCCACCCGACCGGCATCTATGGCGCGGGCGTGCTGATCACCGAAGGCGCGCGCGGCGAGGGCGGATATCTTACCAACAGCGAAGGCGAGCGGTTCATGGAACGCTATGCCCCGTCGGCCAAGGATCTTGCCTCGCGCGACGTGGTGTCGCGCTCGATGGCGCTCGAAATCCGCGAAGGCCGCGGCGTCGGGCCGCACGCTGACCATATCTATCTGCACCTCGACCATATCGATCCCGCGGTGCTTGCCGAGCGGTTGCCGGGGATTACCGAGAGCGGAAAGATTTTCGCAGGCGTCGACCTGACCCGCCAGCCGCTGCCGGTGGTGCCGACCGTCCATTACAACATGGGCGGCATTCCCTGTAACTATCATGGCGAAGTGGTGACGCTGGGCAAGGACGGCCCCGACACCGTGGTTCCCGGCCTGTTTGCGGTCGGCGAAGCCGCCTGTGTGTCGGTGCACGGTGCGAACCGTCTTGGCTCGAACAGCCTGATCGACCTCGTGGTCTTCGGCCGCGCGACCGGCCATCGCTTAAGGGAACTGCTCGCCCCCGGCGCCGCGCAGCCCGCGCTGCCCAAGGACAGCGCCGATCTGGCACTCGGCCGCCTCGACCATTTCCGTCATGCGAAAGGCGGTTCGCCGACCGCGGAAATTCGCACCGAGATGCAGCGCGCCATGTCGCAGCATGCGGCGGTGTTCCGCACCGACGAACTGATGGCCGAAGGCAAGGAAAAGCTCGCCAAGACCTATGAGCGGATGAACGACATCGGCGTCACCGACCGCAGCCTGATCTGGAACACCGACCTTGTCGAAACGCTCGAGCTCGACAATCTGATCGCCCAGGCAACGGTGACGATGCATTCGGCGCACAACCGCAAGGAAAGCCGCGGCGCCCATGCGCACGAGGATTTCCCCAATCGCGACGATGCGAACTGGATGAAGCACACGATCAGCTGGTTCGACGGCTGGGGCGGCAAAGGTGGCGGCGTCCGCCTCGATTACCGTCCGGTCCACGAATATACGCTCTCGGACGACGCCGAATATATCAAGCCCAAGGCGCGCGTTTATTAATGGCTAACGGCGGGTGCGACCGGAGTTGCCCCGCCGCCATCGGCGTCGGAACGATTACTCGCCGAACAGGTCGTGCGTCGGGTTGAGGTCCGAGAAGGGGCGGTCGACATTCTGCCCCATCAGCCATAATTTCTGACAGGCGATGGCAAAGAACATTACCGCGATCGTCCAGACGATGATCGTCTTTATGATCCGCCAACGTTTCTCTTCATAGGCTTGGCGGGCACGCGCCTTGTGATCGATACCCAGTTCGCCTTCGAATTCGGCGACCAGTTGGGCGCGCCGCGTCCGCGAGATGTTCGCCAGGCTTTCAGCCTGTCCTTCCATTTTCGAACGGCGAGTCGCCATCACAATATCCTGCGGTCCCAATAGTCCTTTATCGACCATAGGGCGCGAGCCCCTGACAAAGGGTTAATGGCAGAAGAAGAGCGGTGACATTTTCCGGGAGAGGGGGCCGTCCCCGTCCCGAGGCGATCAGACGCCGGCAACCCCGATCAGCTTTATCCGCGCGCTGGCACCGCGCAGCAGCGTCAGATCGCGGCGGGGGCGGCCCAGCGCGGCCGCCATCAGTTTCAGCACGGCCTCATTGGCCGCGCCATCGGCGGGCGGGGCGGTGACGCGCAGCTGCACGCTATCCCCCTCAATCCGTACCTCGTCGCGGCTCGCGCCGGGGGTTACGCGCACCTCGACCCGCCCGGTCGGTGCGACAAGAGCCGACAGCGCTGCAGTCAGTTCGGGCGGCGGCCGATATTTCAGAGCGTCACGACCAGCTTGCCAACCGCACTGCGATCTCCCAGCTTGGCGATCGCCTTGCCGCCGTCTTCCAGGCTATAGGTGCCGGTGACACGCGGCTTGATCTTGCCCTGCTCCCAAAGCTGGAACAGGCGGGCGATGTTGGCCCGATTGCGCTCCGGTTCGCGCATCACGAACGCACCCCAGAAGACTCCGGCGACGTCACAGCTTTTCAACAGGGTCAGATTCAGCGGCAGGCGCGGAATGCCAGCGGGAAAGCCGACGACCAGATAGCGGCCTTCCCAGGCGATGGACCGCAGCGCGGGTTCGGCATAGTCGCCCCCGACCGCGTCATAAATGACGTTGGCGCCGCCCGGGCCCACGGCTTCCTTGAACTTGTTCGCCAGTTCCTTCGACGCATCCTTGTCGAAGGGCTGGTGGCCATAGATGACGACAGCATCGGCCCCCGCGTCACGCGCGACCTTTGCCTTTTCTTCGCTCGACACGCCCGCCACGACGCGCGCGCCGAATGCCTTGCCGAGTTCGACGGCCGCGATACCGACGCCGCCCGAGGCGCCCAGAACCAGCAGGGTGTCGCCTTCCTTGATATGGCCGCGGTCGACCAGCGCATGGATGCTGGTGCCATAGGTCATCAGCAGCGAGGCGCCCGCCGCATAATCATGGCCTTCGGGCAGGTGATAGGCATTGTGGGCGCCCACCGCGACCGCTTCGGCCATGCCGCCGTTGCCGCATCCCGCGATCACCCGGTCGCCGACCTTGAATTCCGTCACGCCTTCGCCGACGTCGGCGACGAGCCCCGCGACTTCGCCGCCGGGGGCAAAGGGGCGCTCCGGCTTGAACTGATATTTGTCCTCGATGATCAGCGTATCGGGGAAGTTGACGGCACAGGCTTTCACGTCGATCACGATCTGTCCCTTGCCCGCAGTGGGGCGCGGCAATTCGCCCAGCGTCAGCGTTTCGGGACCGCCGGTCGCGGTCGACAAGAGAGCCTTCATCATCTTCTCCTTGGTGGTTTTCGTCAGCTTTCGATCAGGGTCGGCGTTAACCAGGGACGGCTTTCCGCCAGTTTCTGTTCATAGGCATCGATCGCCGGGCCGCTCTTTTCGGTCAGCGAAATTTCGTCGAGGCCGTTCAGCAGGCACATTTTGCGAAAGGGATCGATGTCGAAGGTAAAGCGATCCTGAAAGGGTGTCGTCACCGTTTGCGTGTCGAGATCGACGTGAACGGGGTCGGTCGCCGCGACCTCCATCAACCGGTCGATGGCCGCCTGCGGCAGCACCACGGGCAGTATCCCGTTCTTAACCGCGTTACCCGAAAAAATGTCCGAGTAGGACGGCGCGATCACCACGCGGATGCCAAGATCGCCGAGCGCCCAAGCAGCGTGCTCGCGGCTCGATCCGCAACCGAAATTATCGCCGGCGATCAGGATCGGTGCGCCCCTATATTCGGGCCGGTCGAACAGATTGTCGGGGTCGGCGCGCAGCGTTTCGAACGCGCCCTTGCCCATTCCTTCGCGGCTCGTCGTTTTCAGCCAGTGCGCCGGAATGATGACGTCGGTGTCGACATTCTTCAGCCCCAGCGGAATGGCGCGGCCTTCGACTTTCTCGATCGGTGTCATGCCATCAACTCCCGCACATCCGTCAACTTGCCCGTGACCGCGGCGGCGGCGGCCATCGCGGGGCTGACCAGATGCGTGCGGCTGCCCGGTCCCTGGCGACCGACGAAATTGCGGTTGCTGGTCGAGGCGCAGCGCTCGCCCGCCGGCACCTTGTCGGGGTTCATCGCGAGACACGCCGAGCAGCCGGGTTCGCGCCATTCGAGACCCGCGTCGATGAAGATGCGGTCGAGCCCTTCGGCCTCGGCTTGGCGCTTTACCAATCCCGAGCCCGGGACGACGATGGCCCATTTCACATTGTCGGCCTTTTTGCGGCCCTTGATCACGGCAGCGGCGGCGCGCATGTCTTCGATGCGGCTGTTGGTGCAACTGCCGATGAAGATATTCTCGATCGCAACCTCGCGCATCGGCGTGCCGGGCTCGAGCCCCATATAGGCCAGACTCTTGGCCGCCGCAGCCTGCTTCGACGGATCGGTAAAACTTGCCGGGTCGGGAACGACACCGGTGATCGGTACGACATCCTCGGGACTGGTGCCCCAGGTCACGCTCGGCGCGATGTCGGCGGCGTCGATGACGACAAGCTTGTCGTATGTTGCGCCTGGGTCGGTCGCGAGGCTCCGCCAATAATCGACCGCGGCGTTCCAATCGGCCCCCTTGGGCGCATAGGGTCGGCCCTTCAGATAGGCGAAGGTTATTTCATCGGGGGCGATCAGCCCCGCGCGCGCGCCGCCCTCGATCGCCATGTTGCTGACCGTCAGGCGCCCCTCGATCGACAGGGCGCGGATCGCGCTGCCGGTATATTCGATGACATGGCCGGTGCCGCCCGCCGCGCCGATCGTACCGGTGATGTGAAGGATGATGTCCTTGGCCGAAACACCGGCGCCGACCTCGCCCTCGACGCGCACTTCCATCGTCTTGGCGGGCTGGAGCAACAGCGTCTGGGTCGCCAGCACATGTTCGACCTCGCTCGTTCCGATCCCAAACGCCAGCGCGCCGATGCCGCCATGGCAGGCGGTGTGGCTGTCGCCGCAGACGATGGTGGTGCCGGGCAGCGAGAATCCCTGTTCGGGTCCGACGACGTGGACGATCCCCTGTTCGGGTGCCACCGCATCGATATAGCGGATGCCATATTCGGGGGCGTTCTTTTCGAGTGCCGCCAATTGCGCGGCGCTTTCGGGGTCGGTGATCGGCAGCTTGGCGCCGCCCGCATCGAGCCGCGCCGTGGTCGGCAGATTATGGTCGGGGACGGCGAGGGTCAGATCGGGGCGTCGTACCGTGCGTCCGCTGGCGCGAAGCCCGGCAAAGGCCTGCGGGCTGGTGACTTCATGGACCAGGTGGCGGTCGATGAAGATCAGCGCGGTGCCGTCGGGGCGCTGTTCGACGACATGCGCATCCCAGATTTTCTCGTAAAGCGTGCGGGGCCTGTTCATCAGGCTGCCTTAGAACAGCCGCCTAACAATGCAAGCCGGTGGCGATCAAAAACGCAATATTCGGTCGCGGCACTGGCACGCTGCCGCCCGTTCGGGGAGGAATGCAAGGGCAGTGAAGGAAGGAGTATGTGGTATCGGCAAAGGCACAGGTCTATAGGGGCGGCATGTCGACTCTGGCTATCCTCGCGCTCATTCTCGCCACGGTGGCGGCGATGGAGGGCGTTGCATGGGCGAGCCACAAATACATCATGCACGGCTTTGGCTGGGCGTGGCACCGCGATCATCACGAACCGCATGGGCATGTGCTTGAAAAGAACGACCGTTTCGCGCTGGTCGGCGCGGCGATGAGCATCTCTATGTTCGCGCTGGGCAGCCCGATGATCCGCGGTGCGGCGGCATGGGAGCCAGCGACGTGGATCGGGCTCGGCATTCTTTTCTATGGCATCATCTATACGCTGGTGCACGATGGCCTCGTCCACCAGCGCTATTTCCGCTGGGTGCCCCGGCGCGGCTATGCAAAGCGGCTGGTTCAGGCGCACAAGCTTCACCATGCAACCATCGGCAAGGAGGGCGGGGTCAGCTTCGGTTTTGTCGTGGCGCGCGACCCGGCAAAGCTGAAGGCCGAGCTCAAGGCGCAGCGCGAAACGGGTGTCGCCGTGGTGCGCGACGCGCTGGTCGATTGAACTGGTGCCGGGGCGCGTGGAGGCGGCCCCCCACGGGCGGTGGATAGGGGTCAGGTTGCCCGATAATCTGCGGTGATCATTCCGCAACTGCGCAATTCCTCCTCATGGGCCACTTCGCGCCAGCTTTCGGCGAGCGCCTGGCGTTCCCAGTCGAGCATCGCGGGGTGCATCAGCACGTGGTCGACCCACGCCTGCCCGCCGCCGACATCAAGGCCATAGGTTCGGATGCGATAGGCGACCGGCGCGAAAAAGGCATCGACCGCCGAAAATTCGGCACCTGCGAGCCATGGCCCGCCAAAGCGGGCGAGCCCTTGTTCGAACAATTCGCGGACCCGCGCGACATTGGCGGCCAGCGCGTCCGACACCGGCTTCGGGGTTACCCGCACCCCGATATTCATCGTGCAATCATCGCGTAGCGCAGAAAAACCACTGTGCATCTCGGCGGTCGCGCATTGTGCCCAGGCGCGCGCGTCGGGGTCGGTCGGCCAAATGCCGTCGTGCCGATCGGCAAGATAGAGGGTGATGCCCAGCGAATCATGGATCGTGCGCCCTTCATGGAGCAGCGCGGGCACCTGGCCGGTCGGCGAAAAGCTGCGGAAGGCGTCATAGTTCACCGGCTGGGTGAAGGGCTCTACCCGGTCTTCGAATGCAATGCCCAGCGCTTTCATCAGGATCCAGGGACGCAGCGACCAGCTTGAATAATTGCGGTTGGCGGTGATCAGGACGTAGGACATTGGGAGTCTCCTTCCCGGTGCCGATGGCCGAGGCCGCCGGTCGTTGCAAGGGCCGGCGCGGTCAAACCTCCATCAGGTCGCGGCCAACGATGATCTCGCCATCGAAATGGGGGCGCACCGCTTCCAGCCAGATTTCGTCTGGGACAAAGGGGTGGCCGCCCGGCACGAAATGCGAAAGGACCAGCGTTTTGACTCCAGCCTCGGTGGCGATGCGGCCGACCTGTTCGGTGGTCGTGTGGCTTGCGATCAGATGCTCGCGCAGGCGGCGGGCATTGGGCTCGCTGGCGATCAGCGGATCGAGCGCGGGAAGGTGCATGACCTCGTGAACCAATATGTCGGCGCCCTTGGCGAGCGCGACCAGTGCCGAGGAGGGGCGGGTGTCGCCCGAAAAGACGATCGAGCGATCGGGGCAGTCGAAACGATAGGCGAGCGCCGGGGTGACGGGCGGATGGTCGACCAGCGCTGCGGTCACGCGCACCCGTGCGCCCTGGTGGACGAGGCCGCCTGCGCTGATCTCTTGCGGGCGCATCAATCCGGACAGCGGCACGCGCCCTTCGTCGCTTATTCGGGTCTGGATGTCATAATCATTGAGCGCCAGGAACTGTTCGGTCATCCGCGCGAGCGGCGGCGGGCCATAGCAGTCGACCGGCGACGACAGGTTGTTCGCCCAGGCAAGCAGCATCAAATTGCCGTAATCGGCATTATGGTCCGAATGATGATGGGTGACAAAGACGCCCCGGATCGCGTCGAGCCGCAATCCCGCCAATATCATCTGCCGCGCCACACCATTGCCGCAATCGACGACATAGACGGCATCGCCGACGACGACCGCTTGTGCAGGGGCCGCGCGATTGGGTTTGGGGGACGGGCCGCCTGCGGTGCCGAGCAGGATCAGGCGCGATTTTTCCTGGTCGCTGCCGGGCGCTTCCGAAGCGAAAGCAAGGGGTGCTTGGGCGCCAAGGATCGGCAGGGCGGCCAGGCTGCCGAGCATGGCGCGCCGTGTCATGTCAGGGTGATTCATGGCCGCACGCTGCCCGAAGCAGGGGGGCATGTCCATGGCTGCGAAGGAGAGACAGAAAGGCGTGCCCGAGGGGCGGCTGGCGCCCGGCGTTATCCCGCCGGATCGGCGGCGGCGATTGCCGGGGCGGCCATCGCGCCCGGTCGCGGGGGCAGTTCGCTCATGTCGAGCCAGCGGGCATCCGGACGCCGATGATAGCTGTCGATCACCGCAAAGGGGATTCGAAAGGGAAAGCCCCAGTCGCTGTTCCACATCGCGACGACGCCGGTTCGCGTGGCGGGTTCGAAAATCATCGTCGCGCGATATCCCGAAACCGCGCCTGAATGACCAGCCAGGCGGTGGCCGTCATAGGTGAAAACCCGCCAGCCCAGGGCATAGGTGGCATCGCTGTTGGCCTGGCGCAAAGCGCCGCCATAGATGCGGGCCGTGCCGATCCGCGGGCGATGGGCCAGCTCCAGCACCGGGGTGGGAAGGACGTCGGGGCGGTTGCCCATCATCGCTTGCATCCAGCGCGCGAAATCGACGATGTCGCTTTCGACCCCGGCGGCGGCGGGAACCCGCCAATAGGCTTCCTTCACAGGGCGTACTTCCTGTTCGCGATGCGGCCGTGCCCAGTCTTTCGCGCCGGTCAGCCGCTCCATCCCGAAGCCTGCACTGATCATGCCAAGCGGGCGGAAGAATCGGTTTTCCACAATGTCTGGGAACGGCTCGTTCGCGGCTTCGCCCAAAATCTCTGTTGCGGCGTCAAAGGCGATGTTCTGATAGGTGTGGCAGGTTCCGGGGTCGCATTGCAGCGGGGCGTTGGCCAGGCTCGCACGCAGCAATTCGGGTTGCTGCCCTTCTTCCAGCTTTTCGTCATAAGCGTTCTTGGTCAGGCCGGTGCGCTGGGCCAGCAAGTCGTCAATCGTGATCCGCGCCTCGGCCCCGCCCGGCAGGCGCAGCGAGGTGCGCCAGTCGGCAATGGGGCGATCCAGATCGACCTTGCCGTCGTGGGCTAGCGCTGCGGCCAGCACGCCCGTCGCGGTCTTCGAAACCGATGCCCAGCGAAACAGCGTGCGCGGCGTCACCGGCGCGCCGCTCGACCGGTCGGCAAAGCCATAGGTTCGAACGAAACGCAACTCGCCATCCTCGACCACCGCGACTGCCAGCCCGGCCATTTCGGGGCGTTGGGAAATAGCCGACAGCTGGTTGTCGAGCGCACGATAATCGATCTGTCCTCGCCATTCTTCGGGCGTGTCGGGCAGATTTTCCGGGGCCTTCATCGGGATGGCGACGCTGACAAGCGGATTGCTGCTGCCAACGGCGCGAAAGCCGAACCAGCCAGCCAGTCCAAGTGCGACGATGGCCGTCAGGACTGCCAGCGTACGCAGCATGGACGGATGATGGGGTTGCGACCGCATATGGGATACGTCTTAGCCCCGGCTTTGGTTGCCGTCACCCCCGGGGTGCGAGGTCACGCCTTGGTTCGCCGCCGACGTGGCCGCCGCCAGGCGGGATCAGGGCGCGAGCGCGCGCCATGCCCGCGCCGTGCCAATGCCATAGACGGCGGCATAGACGAGGACGATCAGCGACGACCAAATGGCAAAGCCGTCCGAATATTGGCGTGACCACATATTGACCGGCACGAACAACAGGCCGCGGACCAGGAATATCGCCGATATCACCACCAGCCCGGTGCGCAGCAACGGCAGGCGCGGCAGCCATCCCGCGCCCGAAAAGGCATAGGCGGCCCAGACCAGCAGGATCGATGCAATCGCCAGCGTGACCAGCGTTGGGTGCCAGTCGCCCCGCGCAGCCGCGCGCGCCATGCCCTCTCCAGCGCCGAAAAAACGGTACCATTCGGGTCCGCCGATGATGCAGCCGACATGCGCCAGCGCAGCGACAACTGCCAGCCAGCCGGCCGCAATCAGCCAGGCCGAGCCGGGATTAGCCGCAAAGTCAGACAATATAGTGGGCCGTTGTCTTTTCCGCGACTTCCTCGGCCGTCACGCCGGGGGCGATTTCGACCAGCCGGAACGGGCTTGCATGGTCGTCGCGTTTGAAAACTGCGAGGTCGGTGATGATCATGTCGACGACATTCTGGCCGGTCAGCGGCAGGGTGCAGGCCGGAATGAACTTGGGGTCGCCATTCTTCGACACATGCTCCATCACGACGATGATCTTCTTGACCCCGGCGACCAGATCCATGGCGCCGCCCATGCCCTTGATCATCTTGCCGGGGATCATCCAGTTGGCGATATCACCATTTTCGGCGACTTCCATGGCGCCGAGGACGGTCAGGTCGATATGGCCGCCGCGGATCATCGCGAAGCTGTCGGCCGAACTGAAATAGACCGACTGGGGCAACTCGCTGATCGTCTGCTTGCCAGCGTTGATCAGGTCGGGGTCTTCCTCGCCCGCAAAGGGGAAGGGGCCAATGCCCAGCATGCCGTTTTCGGACTGCAGCGTGACCTCCATCCCGCCCGGAATATGGTTCGCCACCAGGGTCGGAATGCCGATACCCAGATTGACGTAATAGCCGTCCTGCAATTCCTTTGCGGCGCGCGCCGCCATATCGTCACGAGACCAGCTCATTATGCGCTCTCCCTTTCGCGGACGGTTCGGAACTCGATTTTCTTGTCATAGGGTGCGCCGACGATCATGCGCTTTACATAGATGCCGGGCAGGTGGATGCAGTCGGGATCGAGGCTGCCGGTCGGAACGATTTCCTCGACTTCCGCGACACAGATTTTCGCGGCCGTTGCCATCGGCTGGTTGAAATTGCGCGCGGTCTTGCGAAAGATCAGATTGCCGCTTTCATCGGCCTTCCATCCCTTGACGATCGCAAGGTCGGCGAAAATGCCGCGCTCCAGAATATAATCCTGGCCGTTGAAATTCTTGACTTCCTTGCCCTCGGCGACCTGCGTGCCAACGCCGGTCTTGGTGTAAAAGCCGGGAATGCCTGCCCCGCCTGCGCGGCAGCGTTCGGCGAGCGTACCCTGGGGACAGAATTCAACCTCGAGTTCGCCTGCCAGATACTGGCGTTCAAATTCCTTGTTCTCGCCAACATATGACGAGATCATCTTCTTGACCTGCCGTGTGCGGAGCAGCTTGCCTAGGCCTTCGCCGTCGATACCGGCATTGTTGCTGGCGATGGTCAGGTCCTTGACGCCGGCATCGCGGATCGCGTCGATCAGCCGTTCGGGAATGCCACAAAGGCCAAAGCCCCCAGCGCAAATGTGCATGCCGTCGAACAACAGTCCTTCCAGCGCTGCGGCGGCATCGGGGTATCGCTTGTTCGCCATGAAACGGCCTCCTCCTGATAATCGGCGGCGATTTTGGCGCATCTAAATCATCAATTCTAATTATAGTATTTTTAGATTATCCATAAATGATGTCGATCAATCGCGTCTCTATCTATCATCTCGAAACCCTGCTCTGGATCGACCGGCTCGGCACTTTCTCCGCCGCTGCCGAGCGGCTCAACACGACCCAGCCCGCCGTATCGGCCCGGATGCGCGAACTGGAACAGCGGCTGGGAACGGTGCTGTTCCGGCGCGAGGGGCGGGCGATGTCGCTGACACCGGCGGCGCGCAAGCTGGTGCGCGACTGCGATCCACTGCTCCGCGGTTTGCAGTCGGCGCTGCTCGGCAGCGGCAGCTTTTCCGAATCGAGCGGTGTCGTGCGAATCGGCGCGGGCGAGATCGCGGCGGCGAGTTGCCTGCCGCCTTTCGTCGCGGCGCTGAAGGCGGACATGCCGAATGTCGGGCTGGAGATTGAAATCGATCTTACCGCGAACCTGATCCAGCAACTGCTGACCGGGCGCACCGATCTGGCCTTTGCGGCGGGCCCTATCGCGCACCCCGCGCTCAAGACCCGCCCGATCGGTGCGGTTGCGCTGGTCTGGCTTGCAAGCCCGGCGACGGCGGCGGCCTTTTCGGATGCGGGGGATGGGGCATCGCTGCCGATCTGGTCGCTCGCCAGCCACTCACCTATTCATGGCCGGATGCGCGACGCGATTGACGCGGCGCGGATCGCCCCCCGCGCGCTCAACCTGTGCAACAATGCGCGCATGATGATCGACATCGCGCGTGCGGGCGGCGGCATTGGCATTTTTCCGGAACCGATGGTGCGCAGCGAACTGGCGATCGGGGCGCTGGTCGAACTGGCGGGTCTGCCCGCGTTGGCACCGGTTGAATTTCATGTCGCGATCCGCGTCGCCGATACCGAGCCCGTTCTGGCTCGCATCTTTGATCGGGCGGCGGAGCTGCGCATGGATGAAGGCTTTGATCCCGGTCAATGAACATATTAGCCTCCTCCCGCATTATCCCGTCATACCCCCCGATGCCGAAGGAGAGAGATCATGCGTTCGATTCTGGTCCATGCCGACAATGGCAATGCGTCCGAAGGTCGGCTTCAGGCGGCGCTTGATGTCGCCCGTCGTTTCGAAGGCCATGTCACGCTGATGATTGCGACCCCGTTGCAGCAATTTGTCAGCTTTGACCCCTTTGGCGGAACCTATTTCGCGGCCGAGGCGCTGGCCAAGGCGCAGGCCGATGATCTGGCGCTCGAAAGCCGTCTGTCCGACCGCCTCGCCAACGAAGATGTCGCGTGGGACGTTGTGATGGCGGATGGCGATATCGTCGGGGCGCTTGCGGCGTCGGCGACGCTTGCTGACCTTGCGGTGGTCAGCCTGCCCGATCCCGACCGGGCGAATGTGCCGCCCCTGCTTGCGGGCGATCTTGCGCTGGCGACCCCGGTACCGGTGCTGGCCTTGCCGCAAACGGCGCGTGGTTTCGATTTCGAAGCGCCCGCGATGGTCGCGTGGAACGGCAGCCCTCAGGCCGCTGCTGCGCTTCGCGCCGCCTTGCCGCTGCTGCGCGGACGCGCGGTGACGCTGGTGACGGTGGGCAAGGAAGATGGGACTTTCCCCGCGACTGATGCGCTGCGCTATCTGTCGCGGCACGATATCCACGCCGATTTGAAGGCGGTCGAGCGTGGTGTCGAGACGGTCGAGGAGGTGCTGGAAAAACAAGCCGTTGCCCTGGGTGCCGGGCTGATCGTCATGGGCGCGTTCGGCCGCAGCCGTCTGCGCGAAACCTTGTTCGGCGGCACAACGCAATATCTGCTGACCAGCGGCCGCTTCGCCCTCCTCCTCGCGCATTAGGGACCGCGCGGCCCGGCGTCCTTTGGCGGGCGCCGGGCGACAGCCGGGCGTCAGGGCAAGGCGACGCCGACTACCGCCGACAGGTCGGCGAGTGCCTGTTCGCCGCTCGTGACCTTGATCGCGTGCATACCCAGCCCTGCGGCAGGTTTGCAGTTGATGCCGAGATCGTCGAGATAGACGCATTCGGCGGGCGTGACGCCCAACGCTGCGCACATCATGTCATAGATGCGCGGGTCGGGCTTGCGGACGCCGGCCTTGCTCGATTCGATGACATGGTCGAAACGCGCCATGATCGCGGCAACCTCGCGCGCCATGTCGTCGCTACGCGCCATTCCCGCTCCCTTGCCGGAAGGAACATTGTTGGTGATGCAGCCGATGGTGAACTGGTGGGCCTTTAGCGTGTCGAGCGCGGCGACCATCGCGGGACGTACCGCACCCGCCAGTACGGCCAGCACGGCCTGGCCTTCCAACTCGTGGCCCATGGCGCGGGCTTCGTCGGCGAATCGGGCGTCAAAGGTGGCGGCGTCGATCTCCGCCCTTTCGAACTGCGCCCAGGCGTTGTGGTCGGGATCGGCGGCATTGACCCGGCGCACGAAATCGCGCGGCAGGCCGCGTTCGGCCTCCAGCCGGTTGAACGCTTCGAAGGGGGACGCGGTGATGACGCCGCCGAAATCGAAAATGACGGTCGTGGGGCGGCCCATATGATGCTCCTTTATCGGTGGTTGCCGGGCGTGTGCTTCAGCGCAGCATGATACTGGCGCGCGGCGTGTCGGTGCCAAAACTGGTCGCTGCGACCCGTACGCCCACCGCTTCCAATGCGGCCCGTTGTCCGTCGCGGCGGGTGGCCAGAATGGCGGGTTCGAATTCGAGCGTTCGGGCAAAGGCTGGCAACGCCCCGATGCGCTCCAGCCAGGCCACTGTTCGCGGCCAGCGTGCGGGGTCGGGCGTCCAACCTGCGATCGCGGCGTTGCGCAGCGGACAGGCGATGGCGATGTCGGCTATGCTCGGCGTCTCGAACAGAAAATCATCATCGGGTGCCTGCGCTTCGATCCAGTCGAGCGCGGCGGGCAGATCGTCTTCGATCACTTTGGCGATGGCGGCTTCATCGGGCGTGTGCTTGAAAATATGCGGCGCCACGATCCGGGGAAAGAACAGGCCCCAGATACACAGATCGCCCAGGCGGCTGTCGGCATATTCCTCCATCCATCGCGCCTGCGCGCGCGCTGCCGCGCCTTGCGGCAGGGTGGGGACTTCGGGATAGGCTTCATCCAGATATTCCGCGATCACTGTCGAATCATTGACCACCAGATCGCCGTCGATCAGCACCGGGATACGCCGCAGCGGGCTCAGCCGCGAAAATTCGTCATTGCCGTAAAAGGGTGCGATCGGGTCCAGTTCATAGTCGATGCCCTTCAGGTGCAGCAGGGTCAGTACCTTGCGCACGAAAGGCGAAACCGGGTTTCCGACGATCAGCATGGCAATATCAAAATCCCCGCTGCGGGATCGCTACGCCCGTCCAGCATCTCCTGATAGGCACCCAGCGCTGCTTCCGATCCCGTTCGCCGATCCACCCGCGCCAGGCGAGGGGCAATATCCATGAACCCGGTCCAGGCTCCCGCCATCTTCTGGGCAAAGGCCGCGCCGCCCCAGTCGGCGATGCGCTTCTGGCTGCGTCCCGGCGCGAAAAATCCCTGTCTGTCGGGGCCTGGCAGTGCCGCTTGTCCGGCGTCTGCGTCCCAGTGCGACTTGCCGACAATGATCGATGCCTTCAGCGCATCGCCGAAATGGCTGTGCACCACGCGCGTCACCGCGCCATTGCCCGCCATATCGACCAGGGCCGACGCGACGTGGCGGTCGAGCGTCATGATGTCGTCATAGGCGATGACCCGATCGTAAAGGCCTTGCGCGGCAAGGCCGGCGACATGGGCGCGGCTGGTCAGCCCGACGCTTTGCGGCCGCGTTCCGGGACGCTGCGCCAGCGCGTGCGCAAGGCCGATGGCTGTCTTGCTCGACGCGCTGGCGATCAGAATCTGGGCTGCGCCATAATCACCTTCATCTTCCAACTGGTCGGCGATCAGCCAGCCGGTCAGGAACAAAGGCCGAAAGATCGGCCAATAGTCGTGGTCGGCGGCGCGATAGTCTGCGAGCGCTTCGACGCGTTGATACTGGTTGTAAATGGGCGGCAGGGTCGCGCGCCGCGGCGTGACATCGGTAAAGCCGGAAGCACCGACATGGCCTGCCTGCAACGACACATGGCTTGCCATCGGATAATAGCCATAGAAGCGCTCGCCTGCCGCGATGCCTTCGGCGGCGCTTTCGGTCACGGTGGCAAAGCCCCATACCGGCAGACGCCCCGGCGTCCCGCGTTCGGAAAAGAAATCCCAATAACCCTGATCATTACCGTCCTTGTCGGGACCGAAAAGACCGGCGGGCTTTCCGAACAGCGCATAGGTGATGTTGTTCGCGGTCATCGCAAAGCTGTCGATACGCATCCGTATCTGTCCGGGCGTGAGCGGGGGAGACGGGTCGCCGACCAGCTCGGCTTTGCCGATGTCGTCGCGGTCGATCTCGATGGCCCAGCCGCTGTCGGTCATATCGTCTCCGTCTATTGCCTTGCCCGCGATGCCGGGACGGCGATAGAGTTGCAGATGCCGTGGCGGCTGGCAATCGGAAGCGAGGCAGGTGATGGGATTATCGGTCAAGCGAATCTATGACCCCGCCGACGAAGGAGACGGCGCGCGCTTTCTGGTCGATCGGCTGTGGCCGCGCGGGGTGTCGAAGGATCGCGCCGCGCTGACCGCCTGGGTGCGCGCCTTGTCGCCCAGCGATGCCCTGCGCAAGGATTTTCACGGCGAAACGGCAGGTTCGGACGCCGCATGGGCGGCTTTTCGCCGGGCTTATTTCGCCGAACTTGACGCCGGCGGAGAGGCGATCGAAGCGGCCCTGCGCGAGGTTGACGCAGCGCTTGCGTGCGGTCCCGTGACGCTGCTGTATGCGGCAAAGGACGATATGCGAAACAATGCGGTTGCCCTGCGCGACTGGCTCGATGCGCGCTGACCCGCACCCGGTTCGAGCCTGCCCGGACTAACCGATCGGCGCGTTGAACAGCGACCCGATCGCCATCGTCGCGGCCATCGCCATCGCGCCCCAAAAGGTGACGCGCGCCACCGGACGCAGCATCGGAGCGTTGCCCGCCCACGCGCCTAGCGCGCCGAGCAGTGCCAGAAAGAGCAGTGATGCGCCCGATACCAGCCAGGGTAGTCGCGGTCCTGTTGTCAGCAGCACGATCGCCAGGGGCAGGGCGGCCCCGACCGCAAAGCTGGCCGCCGATGCGGCCGCAGCCTGAATCGGCCGGGCGCGCATGTGGTGCGTCAGGCCAAGTTCGTCACGCAAATGGCTGTCGAGCGCATTGTGGTCGGTAAGCTGCGCCGCAACCTGTTCGGCTAGTGCTCGATCGAGCCCGCGTTGCTGATATATTTGGGTCAATTCCTCCAGTTCGTGAGCGGGGTCGTTTGCGAGCTCCTGCGTCTCGCGCGCGATGTCGGCGCGCTCGGCATCGCTTTGTGAACTGACCGAAACATATTCGCCCGCCGCCATCGACATGGCGCCCGCGACCAGTCCGGCGGTGCCGGTGACGAGAATGGTCGGTGTCGAGGCGCCTGCCGCTGCGACCCCGGCGATCAGGCTGGCGGTCGATACGATGCCGTCGTTGGCGCCCAGGATCGCGGCGCGCAGCCAGCCGATCCGTTCCATCGCATGGCTTTCGCGGTGAATTTCGTGCCGCATCCGGGCCTTCTCCTCAGTATTGCAATTGCAGGCCGGGGCGCGGCCAGCGGGTTTTGACCAGGCGACCGGTACCCGACAGGGTGATATAGGCATCCTGGCGATCGGGCCCACCGAAGGCGATATTGGTTGTGAAAATATCGTCGGTGGCGACGAATTCGACCAACTCCCCCGTGGGGGATATGACGCTGATGCCGCATTCGCCGATGGTGGCGACACAGATGTTGCCATTCGCCTCCATCGCCAGGCTGTCGAAGAATTTATATCCGGCGGGGCGATACAGCGGCATGCCTGGACCCGCGGGTCCGCCGCTGTCGTCCACCTTGCCGGGGGCGATGATGTTGAACTGGGTCAGGCGGCACGTATAGGTTTCGGCGGCGTAAAGCTTGCTGCCGTCGGGCGACAGGCCGATGCCGTTCGGATTGTGGCTCGGAAAGATGACTTCTTCGATGAAGCTGCCGTCGCCTTTGGCATAAAATATGCCGACAATGTCGTGGCTGCGCTTTCGATAATCGACCTTGCCGTGATCGGTGAACCAGAAACCGCCGCCATGATCGCGGCTGGCGTCGAACATCAGGTCGTTGGGACCGCGTAGTACGACGCCACTCTCGCCCGACCGGTAAAGCGTTTCAACCGCTCCGGTGTCGATATCGATGCGTTCGATGCGGCCGCCCGAATAATCGTCGGCAATCCCATGCGGCACCAGCAGGCCGTCGCTTTCGGCATAGTTGAAGCCGCCGTTGTTACAACAATACAGCTTGCCATCAGGCCCGGTTGCCAGGCCGTTTGGGCCGCCGCCCGGCTCTGCGATCACCTGTTTACGGCCGCCCGGCCAGCACCGGGTAATGCGGCCGGCCTCGATCTCGGTAACGATGACGCTGCCGTCGTCCATGACGACCGGGGCCTCGGGAAAGCGCAATCCACTGGCGATCAATTCAAAGGTGGCCATCTTCCTCTCCCTTGCCCTCGTCGGTCTGCTGTGCTTTGCGGCCATCATGACGGTTCGCACGCTCTTCGCCACCCATTTTTACGAGGCCGACATCGGCTCGCCCGACCTGCTGGACGAACTGGAGGACAGCTGCCGCCTGTTCGCGAGCGAGGACGGGGCAGGCCGCGCGTGGAGCCGCGAGCATGGCTATCGCGGCTATACCAGCTATGCGAGCCTCGACGATTTGCCGCAGCGCGATCCCGCCTTCGCGGACCTCAAACGGCTGCTCGACCGCGAGGTAAAGACATTTGCCAAGGCTTGCCATTTCGACCTTGCCAAGCCGCTGAAGCTCGACAGCCTGTGGGTCAACATCCTGAAACCGGGCGGCACCCACAGCGGTCATATCCATCCGCACAGTATCGTGTCGGGCACCTTCTATGTCGCGGTTCCGCCGGGATCGGGGGCGCTGAAACTTGAAGACCCGCGCCTTGCCATGATGATGGCCGCGCCCGGGCGCTGCGAGGATGCACCCGAACATCTTCACCCCTTCGTCTATGCCGAACCCGCCGCCGGGCGCATTTTCCTCTGGGAAAGCTGGCTCCGGCACGAAGTCATGCCGAACGGCGGCAAGGGCGAACGGATCAGCATCAGCTTTAACTATCGCTGATCGGGACTATATCGGCGTAACCCAACCACCCCCTTTTCTTTGGCACAGGGCCGGATCGACAAGTATTTCGGCGTAGCTCGGTGCAAGCGGATCAGACAGGAAGATGCCCATGACTGTGACCTACGACGCCGACCTTCAGCTGTTCATTGCCGGGGAATGGCGCGGGGGTGAGGGGCGCGAGGCACGGCCGGTGTTCAACCCGGCAACGGCAGAAACGATCGCCGACCTGCCCGTCGCGACGGAAGCGGATCTTGACGAAGCTCTTGCCGCTGCCGAACGCGGCTGGCCGCTGTGGCGAGCCAAGACCCCCGACGAGCGCGCCGCGCTGATGCGCAAGGCGGCGGGGCTGATCCGCGAACGGGTCGAGCATATCGCGACGCTGCTGACCCTCGAACAGGGCAAGCCGATCGCCGAGGCGCGCGGCGAGGTCCTGTCGGCGGCCGGGCTTTTCGAATATTTCGCGGAACAGGGAAAGCGCATCGAAGGCCGCGTCCTGCAGCGTCCGGCGGGACAGCGCGCGATGGTGCTCAGACAGGCGGTCGGGCCGGTTGCGGGTTTCAGCCCCTGGAATTTTCCGGTCAACCTGATGGTCAAGAAGATCGCGCCCGCGCTCGCGGCGGGCTGCGTCGTGATCGCAAAAGCGCCCGAGGAAACGCCGGGTTGTACCAGCGCGATCATGCGCTGTATCGCGGACGCGGGTATTCCGGGCGATGCGGTGCAACTGGTCTATGGCAATCCCGACATGATCAGCCGCCATCTGTTGGCGAGCCCCATCATCCGCAAGGTCAGCTTCACCGGTTCGACTGCAGTGGGCAAGCATCTGATGAAGCTGGCCGCCGACCGGGTCCAGCGGATCACGATGGAACTGGGCGGTCATGCCCCGGTGCTGATTTTTGACGACTGCGACCTTGAAACGACCCTCGACCGCGTGGTCATGCAGAAATTCCGCAATGCCGGGCAGGTGTGCGTTTCGCCCACCCGCTTCTATGTCCAGCAGGGTATCTACGACGCTTTTGTAAAAGGCTTTGCCGAACGCACCAGCCGGGTAAAGATCGGCAGCGGATTCGATGCCGACACCCAGATGGGCCCACTTGCCAATGCGCGCCGCGCGCCGGCGCTTGAAGCGCTGATTGCCGATGCGACGGCAAAGGGTGCGCGGGTGATCGCAGGCGGCGAGGCGACCGGCGAGGGTTATTTCTTCCGCCCGACCGCACTCGCCGATGTGCCGCTCGACGCCGATGCGATGAACCATGAACCCTTTGGTCCGATGGCAATGATCCGCCCGTTTGGCAACGAGGACGAGGCGCTCGAACAGGCGAACCGACTGCCCTACGGCCTCGCCGCCTTTGCCTTCACCGAAAATGGCCGCCGCATCAATCGTATCGCCGATGGTATCGAAAGCGGTATGGTCGGGATCAACAGCTTCGTGATTTCCAGCCATGACATGCCATTCGGCGGGATCAAGGAATCCGGCTTCGGCAGCGAAAGCGGGCCAGAGGGACTCGACGGCTATCTGATCACCAAGGCGGTGCATATTTACTGAGGTGCCATCTCCCCGCCGCTTGGCGGCGGGGAGGCGCCCGGCTGCGTCAATCGCGCTCCAGCGCCACGAAATCGCGACCCATCGGCGACAGATGCGCACCGCCATCGACGAAGATCGTCTGCCCGGTTACGGCTTCGGCGCGTGCGAGATAGAGCACGGCATCGGCGATCTGGGCCGGGGTGGGCAAGGCGCCGAGCGGCATGCGCGACGCGAGCCGTCCGATCTGGGCCTTGCTGTAATCCTCTGTCTCCAGGGTCAGTCCCGGCGCGACCGCATTGACCCGCGCCCGGCCGCCGAAGGCAACGGCCAGCGTCGCGGTCGCCTGCCACAGCGCCGATTTCGACAGGCTATAGGCAAGCTGGTCGGGAACTGGGTGCAGCACGCGCTGGTCGACGATGTTGACGATCGCCGGACGGGTATCGGGTCCGCTCGCCGCGACCAGTGCCTTGGCCAGCATCACCGGCGCATGATGGTTGACCTGCATCATCTCGGTCAATGCAGCGGCTGACAGGTCGGGCCATTCGCCTTCGGCGAACAGTGCCGCATTGTTGACCAGCAGGTCCGGTGTGCGCCCGAATCGCTCGGCCACAGCGGGGATCAGCGCATCGACCGCCGCCGCGTCGGACAGGTCGGCGGCGAAGCGGTGGCTTGTCGCGCCGGTTTCGAGAAGCGCGTCCGCCAGCACAGGATCGGCTTCGCCTGGGCTGCGCTTGTGGATTGCCAGCGCATAGCCTTCGCGAACGAGGCGTGCGGCGATCACCGCGCCGACGCGATGCAGCCCGCCCGTGACCAGCGCCAGCTTCTGCGTCATTTGCGCGCCCGGCGCATGGTGATGCCGATCTGTTCGTCCTCTTCGGCAATGGCCAGCTTCACGATCTTGACTTCCACTTCCTCGACCTTCTCGTCCTGCAGGAACAGCGTGTCGATGATGTGATCGGCGACGCTTTCGATCAGCACGAAATGGACATCCTTGGGGATGCCGTCGGTCGCCGCGAACTTCAGGTGCATATAGTTTTTCGATGCGCTCAGCGGTGTCGTCGGATCATAATGGTCGGCCATCGCCAGCCGCGCGCGCACGGATATGCGCAGCGGTTGCGGCAGATGGGTTTCCTCCGAATAAATGCCGGTCAGCACCTGGACGGTCAGCCCGTCGACTTCGAGCCATAATGTGTCGGTCACGCCATCTTCCTGTCGAGTGGGGCGATATTCGGCTTTGCAACGCCGCTGCCTGCCCCTAAAGCGCCGCCGCATTAGCGAAAGGGCGCGCATTGGTCGAGTTACTTCCATTGACGGATATCGAACCCCAGACGGTCGAGGATCTCCTCGATGCGGCTTTTGGTCCGGATCGCTTTGGACGAACTGCCTACCGCATCCGCGAAGGCGTCGATGCGGTCCCGGCCCTCAGCTTCGCTCTGGTGGACGATGCAGCATTGATCGGCACGATCCAGTGTTGGCCCGTCGCGCACCGGTCGGCCGACGGTGTCGCCACGCCGCTGGTCATGGTCGGGCCGGTCGCGGTGCGCCCCGACGTCCAGGGCGGTGGGCATGGACGCGCGTTGATGGCGCATATGCTAGACGCGGCGGAGTCGCGGGCCGACGGCGCGCTCATGATGATCGGCGATCCCGAATATTATGGGCGCTTCTTCGGTTTTGCCGCCGACGCGACCGGAGCATGGGATTTGCCGGGGCCATTCGAACGCCGCCGCCTCCTTGCCCGGGCGACAAACGGACATGCGTTGCCGACCGGTGCCGGGATGATCGGGCCGCGGTAGGCGCGGCGACAAAGCGCTGTCCTATAATGCGGGGGCGGCATAGCATTGCGCCATGCCGATCTTTCACACTGCCGAGCAGCGATTTGCGAGTAAAGTTGCGCAGTTTTCCGGGACTTTCTCGCATGAGCGCGCTGGGGGGCGACGGCGGTCGCCGATGCGTTCTCCGGCGCTGTCATGCCTTTACTTGCGCCCATCGGCGCTTATCTCAAGGGGATGGTCCGTTCCGTTCCTTTGCTTCCCGCTGATTTCTCGGCCCTGACGCTTGCCGAGGCCGCCGAATTGCTCGCGGCCCGCAAATTGCCGCCGGTCGAGCAATGGCATCCCGAACGGACGGGCGACAGCGCGATGGAAATTCGCGCTGACGGAAGCTGGTATCATGAAGGAGGGCGGATCAACCGGCCCGCGATGGTCCGGTTGTTCTCGACGATCCTGCGCCGCGAACCGGATGGCGGCCATGTTCTCGTCACTCCGGCTGAGAGGCTGGCTATCGCGGTCGAGGACACGCCATTTCGCGCCGTGGAGATGAAGAGCGAGGGGAGCGGTGCGGTGCGCCGTCTCGTCTTCCGCCTCGACACCGATGATCTGGTCATGGCCGGTGCGGAGCATCCGCTTGCTTTCGGCAGCGACCCCGAGAATCCCGACCCCAGGCTTCATGTCCGCGGTACGATCGGCAACGGGCTGGAAGCGCGGATCGACCGGGCTTTATTCTATGATATCGTCGATATGGCGCTGTCGGATGGCGGCGATCCGCCCGCGATCTGGTCGAACGGTGCCTGCTTTCCGCTGGTGGACCGCTGATGCTGTCGGACAAGCTACGCGGAGCGCTCGACAATCTGTTGCCTGATAGCGGGCAGGACGAAACCTATCTGCTGAATCGGGACGATACACTTCGCGACGCTGCGGTGCTGATCGCCTTCACCGATCGCCCGGACCCGGGCATCATCCTGACCCAGAGGCCGCAATGGCTGCGTAGTCATGCGGGACAGGTTGCCTTTCCGGGAGGAAAGGTCGATCCGGGCGACCGCGATGTCGTCGATGCCGCACTGCGCGAGGCGGAGGAGGAGATCGGCCTTCATCGCCGCGACGTGCGGATCGCGGGAACGACCGATGCCTATCGGTCGGGCAGCGGTTATCACATCACGCCGGTGCTCGGGGTCATTCCGCCCGACCTGCCACTCGACCCCAATCCCGACGAGGTTGAGGATTGGTTCGAAGTCCCGCTCGACATATTGTTCGACCCCGCCAATTACGAACGGCATGAGGCGCATTGGCAGGGGCGGCTGCGGCGCTATTATGACATGCATTGGCAGGGACGGCGGATTTGGGGCGTGACGGCGGATATCATCATCAATCTTGCGAAGCGTCTGCCGCCGGGCTGGCACCGATGACCATGCTTCCCGAAGCCGAATGGCGCCGCCGGACGGGGCTGCGCCGGATCGTCAACGCGCTGGGTGCCGATATGGTAAAGGTCGTCGGCGGCGCCGTGCGCGATACGCTCCTCGGCTATCCCGCAACCGATATCGACCTTGCGACGCCGTTGCTGCCGGCTGACGTGACGCGGCGGCTGGAGGCGGCGGATATCAAGATCATCCCGACCGGTATCGCCCATGGCACCGTGACCGCCATCGCCAGCGGCGATCATCACGAAATCACGACGCTGCGCCGCGATGTCGAAACCGACGGCCGCCGCGCGACGATCGCCTTTGCCGACGACTGGCGCGACGATGCGGCGCGCCGCGATTTCACGATCAATGCGCTCTATGCGCATCCGTTGACGGGCGAGGTCGAAGACTGGTTTGGCGGCATCGCCGATCTTTCGGCAGGGTGCGTGCGTTTCATCGGCGACGCCGCGACACGCATTGCGGAGGACCATCTTCGTATCCTGCGTTTTTATCGTTTCGTGGCGCGCTTCGGTCGCGGCGATCTCGATGCCGACAGCCATGCGGCGGTGATCGCGGCACGCCAGTCGCTCAAAAGCCTGTCGCGCGAACGCATCGCGGACGAATTGCTCAAGATATTGGCGTTGCCCGATCCGCGGGCGATCGTCGGGCAGATGGCCCACGACGGGATCTTCGCGGTCATGCTACCCGAACTGGACGGCGCTTTTGCCACCACATTGGACCGGTTGCTCGGCAACGAAGATGCGGCGGGAGAACAGGGCACGGCGCTGCGCCGGCTGTCCGCGCTGTTGCCGGCCGATGCCGCCATCGCCGAACAGGTGTCCAGCCGGCTGCGTCTTTCGAAAAAACAGCGCACCCACCTTGCGGCGCTTGCAGCGCGACGCGGTGATATTGCGCGTCCGGCGCGGCAATTGGCGCATGCGGTCGGTATCGAAGCCGCGCGCGACATTCATCTGCTGGCGGGCGACGTCGCATCGTCCGGCGCTGCGGTGCAGTCGCTTGGGGGCTGGAATGTCCCGATGTTGCCGTTGAAGGGCGGGGATATTGTGGCGCGGGGCGTAGCGGCTGGCCCCGATGTCGCGCGATTGCTGAAGGCGGTCGAGGCCGCATGGGTGAGTGAAGATTTTCCCGACGCATCGCGCGTCGCCGAACTGGTCGATCAGAAGATCGGATGCGAAAGCGAACGGCGCCAATAATCGATTGCTGAGCCGCTATCCATCGGCTTGGCGAACAGAAACCCCTGTCCGAAATCGCAACCGAGCGCGGACAGCAACCGGGCCTGGTCGGTGGTTTCGACGCCCTCGGCGGTGGTCTTCATCCCCAGCACTTCGGCCAGGCTCTGGATCGTCCGGACGATCGCCACCTTTTCGCGGTCGTCCACCATATGCTCGACAAAGCTGCGATCGATCTTCAGCACGTCGATCGGCAGGCGCTGCAAATAGGCCAGATTGGAATAGCCGGTCCCAAAATCGTCCATCGCGACCCGGGCTCGCAATGCCTTCAACTCACTCAGCACCGACATGGCGCGATCGGGATCACCGATGATTGCGCTCTCGGTCAGTTCGATCATCAGTCGCTCGCCGCCGATGCCGTGGGTGGCCAGCGCGTCGCGGACGACGTCGGCCACATCGTCACGGATCAGCTGGATCGCCGACACGTTGACGGAGATGTAGCAATCGACGGGCCCCGTATCATTCTGGCCGTCCCATTGCGCCAGCATGGCTGCGGCTTTGCCGATCGCCCATTGGCCCAGCGGAACGATCAGCCCCGAATCTTCGGCGACCGGAATGAATTCATTGGGCGAAATGGCGTTGCCCTGGTCGTCGTTCCAGCGTGCCAGCGCCTCGAAACCCGATACGCGCCCGGTCGCCAGTTCGATCAAGGGCTGAAAGGCCAGATGCAGCCGATCTTCCTCAATCGCGTTGCGAAGTGCGGTTTCCAGGCCAAAGCGATTGTCGGACAACATCGCCGATTCGGGTTCGTATATTTCGATCCGATCGGTTTGCTTCGCACGTTTCAGGGCGATCTGGGCGTGACGAATCTGGTCGGCGATATGGGCGTCGCCGCCGGGCTGGATCGCGCAGCCCAGCGCGCAATCGACGCTGACCTTCAACTCGCCGATACGAAAGGGGTGGTCGAAACATCCACGAATGCGCCGTGCGAGCTCGCGAACATCGGCGCGCCCGCCGGCGATGCGCGATGAAATGGCAAATTCGTCGCCACCGGTGCGCGCCAGAATATCGCCGCTGCGCAGGCTGGATTTCAGCCGCCGTGCCACCGTAATGATCAGCTCATCGCCCGCCAGCGGTCCGATATGCTCGTTGATCCGGCTGAACCGGGCGAGGTCGAGCAACAGGATCACATGTTCGGCCGGGCCGTCGAGTCCCGACCTTTGTTCGACCATCTCTTCGAACCCGGCGCGATTGGGCAGGCCGGTCAGGCTGTCCGACACCAGTTCGCGGCGCAGATTGCGCTCGGTCATCATTTCCTGCGTGCGGTCGATCAGGGTGAGCAGGAACAGCGAATCGTCGCCGCATTCGGCTGATAATGGCCCGATCGACCCACGCAGGTCACGGGCCGCAATTCCCTCGCCCAGCTGACAAGAAAATTCCTGGGTGTCGCCAGGATGATTCGCGGCTCGTTCGATCGCGCGCGACAAGGGGAGCGGGATACTGGCGCTCGCAGGCGACAGTTTCAGGCGGTCAAAGGCGGCATTGCTGGCATGCAGGCTGAAATTGCCGCGCGAAAGCGGGCGGATCAGTGCCGCCGGTACCGGAAGTGCGTCGATCCAACCGACGAACAATAAGGGCCGGTCTTCGCCGGTGCGATCTATAGGCATAGCAGCTGGTTTTAAGCGACCTTTCCCCATTTACCCATGCGTATGTTCGGGGAGGTAAAGAAGCTGTTTACGGCACCGAAAAAATCGGATCAGTTGAAGCGGTTACTTCGCGGAAAGCCGGTTGGCGGCATGCGCCCCGAACCGCCGCGAGCGACGCGCCAGGGCGCAAGATCGGTTTCGGTGCGCGTCCGGCCGGTTTCGCCACCCATCGTCCAGCTCAATCCTTCGGCGAAGGTAAAGCTGGTCACGTCGGACAGGCCGCCGTCGCGATAGCGTTGCAGCATCACGCCTTGGCCGCGCGTCATCACCGGGATTTCGGCGAGCGGGAAGATCACCAGCTTGCGATTCTCACCGACCACCGCGACGCTGTCGTCGCTGGGGCCGATCGCTCGTACCACCGCGAGTTCGGCCTTGGGTTTCAGGTTGACGACATTTCGGCCCTTGCGCGTTTCGGCCGTCACTTCGTTCATCTGGGCGACGAAGCCGTGCCCGCTGGTCGATGCGACGAGCAGGCGGCCGTCGGCACTGACCGGTATCATCGCAACGATCCGGGCATCGGAATCGATATCGACCATCAACCGAAGCGGTTCGCCAAAGCCGCGTCCGCCGGGCAGCTTGTCGGCGCCAATGGTATAGAAGCGGCCGTCACTGGCCGCGACGAGCAGTTTGTCGGTGGTCTGCGCATGTGTCGCAAAGGCCAGCTCGTCGCCTTCCTTGAACTTGAATTCGGCCCACTGGTCGGCGGCCACATGGCCGCGCTGGGCACGAATCCAGCCACGTTTCGACAGGATGACCGTCACCGGTTCCTTTTCGATCATCGCGTCGAGCGGGATATCGCGCGCGGGCGCCGCCTCGGCCAATGTCGTGCGGCGCGCACCGAGAGCCGTGTCGGGGCCATATACGGCGCGCAGGGCGCTGAGGTCGCGTTTCAGCCGGGTGCGCTGACGTGCCGGGCTTTCGATCAGCTTGGCAAGCTCTTCGCGCTCGGTGGTCAGCGCATCCTGTTCGCGCTTCAGTTCCATCTCTTCCAGTTTGCGCAGCGAGCGCAAGCGCATGTTGAGAATCGCTTCGGCCTGACGGTCGGTCAGTTCGAATTCGGCGATCATCACCGCCTTGGGTTCGTCCTCGGTCCGGATGATCTCGATGATCCGGTCAAGGTTCAAAAAGGCGATCAGATAGCCCGCGACCAGTTCCAGCCGGTCGTCGATCTTGCCGATGCGATGTTCGGCGCGGCGGACGAGCACGATAATCTGATGCTGCAGCCATTCGGTCAGCAGCTGGTGCAGCCCCATCACCTTGGGCGTGCGCGTTGCGTCGAGGACGTTCAGGTTAAGCGCGAAACGGTTTTCGAGCTCGCTCAGCCGATACAGGCTTTCCTTCAGTATCTCGGGGTCGACGTTGCGGCTCTTCGGTACCAGCACGATGCGCAGGTCTTCGGCGCTTTCGTCGCGGACATCCTCAAGGATCGGCAGCTTCTTGTCGGCGATCAGCTGGGCGATCTGTTCGATCAGCTTGCCCTTCGCGACACCATAGGGAATTTCGCTGATGACAAGTTGCCAGGTTCCACCCGACAGCTTTTCGATCCCCGTTTCCTCCCAGCTGCCATCTTCCTGCTTTCCAGTCGAAAAGCGCGCGCGGACGCGAAAGCTGCCGCGCCCGGTTTCATACGCATGGATGATGGTTTCGGGGCTGTCGGCGATGATGCCGCCGGTCGGAAAATCGGGGCCCTTCACATGTTCGAGCAGCGCGGCGAGTTCGGCGTTGGGCTGATCGATCAGCACCAGCGCGGCATCGATCACTTCGGCGGCATTGTGCGGGGGAATATTGGTCGCCATGCCGACCGCAATGCCGCTTGCGCCATTGGCGAGCAGGTTGGGGAAGAGGCCCGGCATGATCTCCGGTTCCTCGTCCTCGCCATTATAGGTGGGGCGGAAGTCGACCGTGCCTTCGTCGAGCCCCTGCATGAGGTCGACCGCCACGCGGGTCAGCCGCGCCTCGGTATAGCGATAGGCGGCGGCATTATCGCCGTCGATATTGCCGAAATTGCCCTGGCCGTCGACGAGTGGATAGCGGAGTGAGAAATCCTGGGCGAGGCGGACCATCGCGTCGTAAACGGCGGTGTCGCCGTGCGGATGGAATTTACCGATGACGTCGCCGACGACGCGCGCCGATTTCTTATATCCCTGGCTGGGGTCGAGCCGCATCGCGCGCATCGCCCAGAGCAGGCGACGGTGAACGGGCTTTAACCCGTCGCGCAGGTCGGGCAGCGAGCGTGCCGTGATCGTCGACAGCGCATAGACGAGATAGCGTTCGGAGAGCGCACTGTCGAACGGAGTGTCGATGTTGCCGGGTTCGGAAGGAGGAAGGTCTTCGGTGTCGGTCGCCATTGTCCCGAGCCGATAGCAAGGCTGGCGCGCCAAGGCAAAGGCGAAGCATCGCCCGTCCCGCGCGATCGGCGGTGGAGGAGGCGCCCGGTGCGCCTAAAGCCAGAAAACCTCCCACATCTGCGCGCCCGGATTTTGTCTTTTATGGCTTTAAGCGACGACCTTTCGCTGCGAGCCTGTCAGGCTGGGCGCCCGATTTCAAGGGGCGGCAAGACGCTGACACGGCACGATAAAGCAGGAAAGCGGAAAAGGGGCGCCGATCCCGAGGATGCACCGTCTGGCCCCTTGTCTTGCCGCCGATGGGCATTAGCTTGCATCTTCTACCGGAGGGGATGACATTATGACCGAAGCCGCAGGCGCCGCTCGTAAAAATATCTGGTCGCGGGCCCATGAGATGGCGTCGAAGGCGCCCCCCGAACGCAACCGCTATGTCGATTTTCTGCGTGCGCTGTCGATCCTGGCAGTTGTTGTCGGCCACTGGCTGGTTGCTGCGCCATATATGCGGGACGGCGCGGTCGAGGGCGGACATCTGCTTGGCATCCTGCCCTGGACGCAGTGGTTGACCTGGGGGTTTCAGGTGATGCCGCTCTTTTTTCTGGTTGGCGGCTTTTCGAACGGCATGTCGTGGGCAACGACGCAGCGTGACGGCGGCTCTTATGAAAGCTGGTACAGCGGGCGGCTGCAGCGGCTGATCAATCCGGTGTTACCGCTGTTCCTGATCTGGACGCTGGTCGCGATGTTCGGCACGCTGATGGGTATCGAGCGCGGCGTGGTCGCAATGGCGGCGCAACTTGCGCTGATCCCGGTCTGGTTTTTGTCGGTCTATCTGATGGTCGCGGCGCTGGTGCCGATGACCTGGCGCGCCTGGAAGCGCTGGGGTTTTGCATCCTTCTGGGCGCTGGCCGCCGGGGCGGTGGCGGTCGATATCGCCGCGCTGCGGTTCGATGTCCCTTATGTCAATTTCCTGAACTTCGGCTTTGTCTGGCTCGCGATCCATCAACTCGGCTTTGCATGGAGCGAAGGGCGGCTGACGCCGGGAAGGGCGCTTATATGGGGGATGGGCGGATCGATCGCGCTCGGCCTGCTTGTCAGCTTTGGTCCCTATCCGATCGCGATGATCGGCGTTCCGGGTGCGGAACTCAGCAATTCGATGCCTCCGACGATAGCGCTGCTCGCGCTTGGTATCGCCCAAAGCGGATTTGCGCTCGCGCTTGAGCCAGCGGGCCGACGGATGCTGGACAATATGCGCGTCTGGACCAGCGTGGTGCTCGTCAACGGCATGATCATGACCATCTATCTCTGGCATCTGACCGCCTTTGTGCTGGTAATGGTGGCGGCCTGGCTGCTTGGCGGGGTCGGACTTGATGTCCAGCCGGGCAGTGCAAACTGGTGGATCGCGCGACCCGTCTGGTTCCTGCTCTATATCCTTGCGCTCTTTCCGCTGATCATGGCCTTCGCGCGCCACGAACGCGCGAGCGGCAGCGACAGGGACGTGCCGCACTGGCGCCTGATGACCGGCCTGGTCCTGATCTGTGCCGGGTTGGGCGCGACCGCGGCGATCAGCATCGCGAGCCCGATGGGCGTGACCGGGGTGCGGCTATGGCTCGTCGCGCTGCCCTTCATTGGCGCGGCGATCGCTCAGTTCGGCCCGGTGCACCGGCTGGCTCAGTCGCGTGCGTAAGCCGGAGCGCCTCACAAAGAGGCGCTCCGATCATGGATTGCTGGCATAGGCCTTGACCAGATCGAACATATAGTCACGCCCGACATAGACGGACCGAACCTCCATCCGTTCGTTCAGGCCGTGCGCGCCATTGCCGTCGGGATCGCCCCACATGCCAGGGATGCCATAGGTCGGAATTCCCGCCGCGCCGAGGAAGGTCGCATCGGTGTAGCCGTTCGCCATTGACGGGATCACTTTTAATCCAGGCCAATATCTATCGACCAGCTTTTGCATCGGACCGATCACCTTTGACGCCAGCGGCGGGGCGGGCGGCGCCGGACGCTTGGGGGGAAGCTGCGTCACCGTAACGCCGACGTCGCCGATGATGCGCTCCAGTTCGGCCTTGATTTCCTCTATCGCATGGCCGGGAAAGATACGGCAGTTGATGTTGGCACCGGCGCGTTGCGGCAGGGCGTTGGCGGCATGGCCTCCGTCGAGCAAGGTCGCGACGCAGGTGGTGCGCAAATTGCTGTGCAGAAAGGGGTCGGTGTTGACGATCGATTCGGCCTCGCGGTCGGTCGGGTCGCGCGCCAGCCCGACCATCGCGCTACCGATCCGGTCGCCGCGCGCCGCGCCGGCCTCGGCAAAAAAGCGCCGCGTCGTATCTGTCATCTCGAGCGGAAATTCATATTCCTCGATCCGCGTCAGCGCACGGGCAAGCTGATAGATCGCATTCTCTGGCGTCGGGGCAGAACTGTGGCCGCCGGGATTGCGCGTTTCGAGGCGGAAATTGGCAAAGGTCTTTTCGCCGACCTGCACCGACTGGCCCAGCACCTTTCCTTTGCCGTCGCTGTCGCCGCCACCGCCTTCGTTCAGTGCGAATTCGGCATCGATCAGTTCGCGCTTGTTCGCGGCGAGCCACTCGACCCCGTTAAAGGCTCCGTTGGTTTCCTCGCCACAGGTCAGCGCCATCTTGACCGTCCGCTTGGGTCTGTACCCTTCCTTCTGGAAACGGATCAGCGTGTCGACCCACACTGCCGCCTGTGCCTTGTCGTCTGCGGTGCCGCGGCCATAGAAATAGCCGTTTTCCTCGACCATCTTGAATGGGTCGCGTTCCCAATCCTCGCGCTTCGCTTCGACGACATCGATATGCGCGACGAGCAGGATCGGTTTCGCGGTTTGCGACGTGCCGGGATAAACGGCGACCAGCCCACCTTCCCTGGGGTGGCCGGGCGCCGTGAACAGGGTGAGCTGACCATCGGAAAAGCCCGCTGCCTTCAGCCGGGTCGCCATGTGCTCGGCGGCCAGCGTGCAACTGCCCGACGACAGGGTGGTATTGGTTTCAACGAGTTCGCGATAGATGTCGCGAAAGGCGATCTGATCGGCGCGCGGCGCGCTTTCCCTTGCGACGGCCGGTGCGGCGAACAGCGTGGTCGACAGCAACAGCACGGATATTTTTCTCATGCAATCTCTCCCCTGTTTGCGGGCATGGGAGCAGAAAGCGCGGGGCGTCGCAAGCCGCTTGCGCCGGTTCCGGCTTTGGAGCAAGCGGGACGGGAAGGGGAATGGCATGGCAGATCATGGGGACGATAAGCCGGGATGGCTGGCGCGCACTGTGCGCCGGTTTTTGCTCGCGCTCTATCGTGCCCGCGGGTGGAAGGCAGCGGGTGAGGTGCCCGAACCGCGTCGGTTCATCATTATTGCGGCGCCGCACACCAGCAATTGGGACTTCGTCAACTTTCTGGGGCTGACCGCCGATCTGGGTGTGCGGCCGCATTTCATGGCAAAGCTGTCGTTGTTTCGCTGGCCGCTGGGCGGGTTTATCCGCCAGATGGGCGGCATTCCGGTCGACCGGCACCGCAACGCCAATGTCGTGCAGGAGATGGCTGACGAGTTTGCGTGGCGCGACGAGTTCATGCTGACTGTTGCGCCTGAAGGAACGCGCGGCAAGGTGCGGAAATGGCGGACGGGATTTTACCAGATTGCGTTGGCGGCAAAGGTGCCGATGGTCGTCGGACTGATGGATTACGGCACCCGCACCGGCGGTTTGGGCCCACTGATCTGGCCGACCGGTGATTTTCGCGCCGATATGATGAAGGTGCTCGACGTCTATAAAAGCTGTGTTCCCAAATATCCCGATCGTGCGGTACGCTCGATCGCCGACATATTGGGCGAAGAGGGAGGGGAGGCACAGGGATGACCGCGCTGCCGTTGCTGCTGTTGCTGAATTTTGTGGGGTTGATGGCCGTCATCCTGCTTTTGTGGCGTCTGTCGGTGGCGGTTCGCGACGTGTCCTTCATCGACGCCTTTTGGGCATTTGGCATGGTCCTGCTCGCCGCCGGGGCGTTGGTGCAGACTGGAGCAAACGGCGTCCATGGCATGGCTCTTGTGCTGCTCACCGCATTGTGGGGACTGCGGTTGGCGGGGCATTTGTTTCTGCGCTGGCGCCGGTCGGGAGAGGATCCGCGCTATGAAATGATCATGGCGCGGACGATGGAGGCCAAGGGCTGGAGCTGGCCTCAGACCGCGCTCGTCACCGTGTTTCTAACCCAGGCGCCCCTGCTGTTCATCACTTGTCTACCGGCGCAGATCGGCATCTGGGCGAGCGCCGCTGACCCGGGGTCTGTGTTGTCGCCGCTCGGTTGGCTTGGTATCGTTGCGGCGCTTGGCGGCATTGCCTTTGAGAGCATTGGCGACGCACAGCTCGACGCCTTTCGCGCCGACCCTGCGAACAAGGGACGCGTGCTCGATACCGGCCTGTGGCGCTATACCCGCCATCCCAATTATTTCGGCGATGCGCTTACCTGGTGGGGGCTGTGGCTGATCGCCGCCGATACGGGCCATCCGGCGGCACTCGCGAGTGTCGTCGGGCCGCTGTTCCTGACCTTCACGCTGACACGCTGGTCGGGCAAGGCGCTGCTCGAAAAAGGGCTGCACCGGACGCGGCCTGGCTATGCCGAATATGTACAGCGCACCTCGGGCTTTATCCCATGGCCGCCAAAGGCGCGCTAGACGGAGGGCTGGGCGGCGAAGCGGCGGTCGCCGACGTCAGTGCGCTTGGCGATGCGCCGCGTATCCGCGCGATCCTGACCCACGCGGCGCGTGCAGGGCGAAGCGTCAGCTATTCCGAACTGCTCGGCGATTTGGGCTTTCGTTTCACCCGGCCCAAGATGCGTGCGGTCTGCAAGACATTGGGCGAGGTCGATCGGCTATGTGCACTCGACGGCGAACCCGACCTTGCCGTGCTGGTGGTACGTGAAAGCGATCGCTTGCCGGGGCAGGGGTGGTGGGTCGGCGGTACCGCGCTGCTTCTTGGCTATGACGGTCCATGGGAGGGCGCGGCGGCGGCGCGCTTCATTCGCGAACAGCAGCAGGCGGTGTTCGATTATTGGGTGGACCGATGACAGAACAGCCCTCGGGCAGCTGCGGGCGCGATGGCACAGGGTGATGGCGTGGCAGATGGGTCTTTCGGCGTGGCGACGCAGGCGTTAGGTTTCAGGGTATGTCGCCTCATCCGGTCATCCGCCAGAGCGTCGCCGCTGCTTTGCTTTTATCGCTTTCCGCGTGCGCTGGTGGCGGCTTTCGCGCTGTGAGCGATACGCCGGTAAAGATCGGTTCGGCCTATTCGGTGCGCGGCACCACCTATGTTCCCGCCGCTGCGCCGAGCTATGACATGATGGGATATGCGAGCTGGTATGGCAGCGAGTCGGGCAATCGGACCGCCAACGGCGAAAAATTCCGTCCCGGCTGGATCAGCGCGGCGCACACCACCCTGCCGCTGCCCACTTATGTCGAGGTGACGGCGCTCGACAGCGGCCGCCGTATCATCGTGCGGATCAACGATCGCGGTCCTTTCGCCGGGGGTGGGCGGATCATCGACCTGTCGCGCGGCGCTGCCGATCTGATCGGGATCAAGGAGCGCGGCCACGCACCGGTGCGCGTTCGCCGGGTCGAGCCATCGGAAAAGGATCGCAAGCGCCTGCGCGAAGGAAAGGCAGCGGCAGCGCTGAAGCCCGTACCCGAGCGCGAACTTCAGGCGCTGCGTTCGCGTTTCGCCGCCTCTACGCGCTGAGAATCTATTTCTTCAGACCGATCTCGCGCAATCTTTCCTGCAGATATTCATCGGCGGTGATCGGCGTCGGATAAAGATCGGGGTGCGTGGCGTCGATGCAGTTTTCGAGCGTCCGGATCGGATAGTCCGAGCGGAAATGCAGGAAGAAGGGCATCGAATAGCGCGCGACGCTCGCACGGCCTTCGTCCGGGTTGCGGACCCGGTGGGTGGTCGAGGGAAGACGGTTGTTGGTCAAACGTTGCAGCATGTCGCCGACATTGACCGCCATTGCCCCGGCGGGCGGCGAGACGGGAAGCCAGCTGCCATCCTTGTCGAGGATTTCGAGCCCCGCTTCCTCGGCACCGAGCAGCAGGGTGATGGTGTTGATATCTTCATGCGCTTCGGCGCGGATGCCTTTGGCGGGCGCTTCGACAGGAGGATAGTGGAGGAGGCGCATCACGCTGTTGCCGTCCCTTACCGTGTCGTCGAAGAAATCGGGGGCGAGGCCAAGATAGCGGGCGATGCCTGAAAGCAACGCACCGCCGACCCGGTCGAATTCTGCAAAGAGCGTGTCATAGGTGTCGCGAAAACCCATCACTTCGTCGGGCCAGACATTGTTCGGTTGCTGCGCAGCGAGCGGATGGCCCGCGGGCAGATCGCGCCCGACATGCCAGAATTCCTTGAGATCGACTTCCTTTGCGCCCTTCGCGATTTCGGTTCCAAAGGGGGTGTAGCCGCGGGCGCCGCCGCCGCCGGGGATATGATAGGCGCGCTTTGCGGCCTCGGGCAGCGCGAAAAATACCTTTGCCTTGGCCCACGCATCGTCGATCAGCGCTGGGTCGATTCCGTGATCGGTAATCATGGCAAAGCCGAATCGCTCGAACGAGCCGCCGAAATCGCGGGCGAAATCTTCGGCGGAAAGCGACATGGAAATGACGGGGACGGCGGCGGTCATGCGATGAAAATCCATTTGAATGTTGCTGTGACGTGCCTTGCCCGCATAGGGGCCGCACGTCTTTGACATGAATCAGGATTTAGGCGTGTCGATGGGCGGACGAAAGGGAAAAAGGCGTTTGCCCGTGCGCTGCGCTCGGCTAAGCCCGGCGACATGAGCAAACAATATTGGCTGATGAAATCGGAACCCGATGTTTATCCTTGGGACCAGCTGGTTGCCGAAGGCACCGGCATGTGGGACGGCGTGCGCAACCATTCGGCCAAGCTCAACATGATGGCGATGAAGGTCGGCGACGAGGCGCTGTTCTATCACAGCAATATCGGCAAGGAATGCGTCGGGATCATGCGTATCACCGAAGAAAGCTTTCCCGATCCGACTGCCGATGAGGGTTCACCTTGGGTCGTCGTTCGGGTGGCGCCGGTGCGCAAGCTGGATCGCCCAGTCACGCTCGCGGAGATAAAGGCCGATCCCAAGCTGGTCGACATGGACCTGATCCGCCTGTCGCGCCTGTCGGTCGGGCGGGTGCGGCCCGCCGAATGGCAGCATATCTTGAATCTGTCAGAAAAAGATCCCGGCTGAACGCTCAGCGCAGGCTGGATTGAAGATGTGCCGTCACCGAAGGGTGCAGCGCACTGGCGAATTCGCATCCGCAACTGGTGCCGTCTATGCGCCGGACGACCGCTTCGAGCAGTTGCAGGCCGGGAAGATTGACCCACAATCGCGTTCCGATTGCGGGCGGCGAATAGGAAAAGAAGCGAAAGCCGGTGGACGACAGATCGAACAGGTCGGCGTCGAACGGATGGCGTCCCGCTTCGCGCAGCCGGGCGCGGGCGCGGACGTCGCTGCGACTCGCGCGCCGCGCCTCGTCGGTGGCTGCGGGTGTCCTGTCGGTCGAATTTTCGTTGCCCAGCACGTGATGCAGTCCTGATTCCGTCGTCTTGTCCCGCGATTCTATTGTATCGATGGTTATCTGCAGGTGAAGATTCAGGATGAATCTTTCTGCGTTTGCGGGGTGTCGGCGACAGCCATATCTTGGCCGGGATAGGGCGTGACCAGCTGCGCTGCGTCGCGCCATTCGGCGGTCAGCCAGCGGTCATGGTCCTCGGCGCGAAGGATCAGCGGCATCGCCTCAGTCGCATGACGTCCGACCAAGCGGTTGGGATCGGTGGTCAAGATCGCAAAGCTGGGCCAATCTTCCCCCTGCCGATGAATCCCGGCAAAGGCGAAGATCGGCCGGTCGGGCAGGTAGAACCAATGCTGCCGCTTTGCACCCACCGGTCCCGTCCATCCGGAAAAGGCGGTAGCGGGCACCAGACAGCGCAGTTCGGGATGCCGCAACGTCCCGATCCAGAACGGGCTGGCGAGGTTGCGGACATGCGCTACGGGCTGCGTCCCGCGCGGTGGTGGCGGTACGCCCCATAGCTTTGGCCGCAAATGGCGGCGGCTTCCTGGCTGACCGTTACCAGTGATTACCGGCGCCGGCTGTCCGGGGGCGACATGGCCGCCGGCCCAGGGGTCGGCGCCTGCTTCGGCGCCCAGAGCGGCGGCTACCGCGCGCGCCGGTGCGTCGAGGCGATACAGATGCATGGACGCCGTGTCGCCGCTAGTCGAAACCGCGTACCCGGCCACGGCTCGCCTTGACCGCGCTGCGCGCTTTCTTTCCATCGACACGCCGTGCCTTGGCGGCCTTGCTCGGCTTGGTCTTGATGCGCTTCTCGGGACGGACGAGCGCCGCGTCGATCAACTCGGACAGCCGCGCGCGCGCGTCGGCTCGGTTCGCTTCCTGCGTACGGAACCGTCGAGCGAGAATGACCAGTTCGCCATCGACCGTCATGCGGCTGCCTGCCAGCGTCTTCAGCCGTCGATAGACATCGGGCGCCAGGCCGAGAGCATAGACATTGACGCGAAGCTGGCACGCGGTCGCGACCTTGTTGACATTTTGTCCACCCGGTCCGGACCCGGCAAGGAAGCGTTCGGTGATCGCGCTTTCCGGAATGTCAGCCACGGGTAGGCGCGGCTCCCTCGGGCGGGGAGAAACCGAGCGCTGCGAAGCGTGCAGGAAAGGGCGCTTCGGCCACCACTGGCGGCTTGACGTCACGCCGCACGACCAGCCTTTCGGCGTGCAGCAGTGTGCGGTCGCGGGCCCCGCCAGTACCGTAAACCGGATCGCCCAGAATGGGAAAGCCGAGCCCTTCCAGCGCGTGAACGCGTAACTGGTGCGTGCGTCCTGTCTCGGGACGGAAGCGCAGCAGGGCACGGCCGCTCTCGACCGCCAGTTTCTCCCAATGCGATACCGACGGCTTGCCTTTCGCATCGCCCACCATGCGCCACCCGCGCTCGGCGGTCGATGTCTTGGCTAGCGCGAGGTCGATCGTGCCGCTGTCGGCGTCGGGCACGCCCTCGAGAATCGCCAGATATTGCTTGTCGACCTCGCGCCCTTCGAAGGCGCGGGTAAAGCGGCCATGTACCTTGGGATTGCGGGCGAGCAGCAGGCATCCCGACGTGTCACGGTCGAGCCGGTGGACCGCAAGTGGCCAGCGCTTGAAGCCGAAGCGTAGCGAATCGAGATGGTTTTCGAGGCTGAGGCTGCCGTCACGCGGCGGATCGACCGGCAACCCCTCGGGCTTGTCGATAACCAGGGCCTCACCATCGAGGAACAGAACACGGTCGGAAAGCAGCATCGTGGCGCTATAGGACGCCGGCCCCCGCACCGAAAGGGGAAAGGTCGCGGCAGCGACCACGGGCGAGCAGCCCGGCGCGTTCGTCTCGTGCCGGGCTGCGGTCGTCAGGCGGCCTTTGGCAGCTCCTCAATCGCCGATGCGGCGCGGGTGAGGGCCCCTTCATCCATCATGTGCTGATCGGCTGCGATGACACTGACGTCGGTGATGCCGACGAAGGCGAGCACATGGCGCAGATAGCTGGTCGCGAAATCCTGCTCGCTGCCGGCCTGCACGCCGCCTGATGCGACGACCAGAAACGCCTTCTTCCCTGTCAGCAGGCCTTCGGACCCGTTTTCGGTATAGCGGAAGGTCTTGCGCGCCCGGGCGATCAAATCGATCCACGCCTTGAGCGACGCGGGGATACCGAAATTATAGACCGGAACGCCGATGACGATCGTGTTGGCTGTTTCGAGTTCGGTGATCAGTTCGTCGGAAGCCGCGAGCGCGGCCCGTTGGTCTGTGCTGCGCTCGGCGGCGTCGGTGAAGTTGGCGGCGACCCAAGCTTCGGTCAGCAGGGCGGGCGGCGTCGCAGTCAGGTCGCGGCGGGTGACACTGGCGCCATAGCCATGCTCGACAAGGCGCGCGACCAGCCGGTCGGTGAGTTGCCGGGTGGTTGAGCCCATGTGGCGGGCGCTCGCATCGATACGAAGAATGTTGCTCATGTCATGGCTCCTTGGTTTGCAGGTAAAGGCAGGGGGGGTGGGCCGCCGCCCGCAAGGGAGGGGATAAGGCGGCGGCCCGAGGGATATGGCGTCAGAGGCTGTCGACCAGCACCAGTTCGGCGTCGTCGAGGGCTTCGACATCAATCCGGTTGATGTCTCGGATCGCGACGCCGTCGCGGGGATTGGCATCCGTGCCATTGACGCGGACGCGGCCCTTGGCGGCGACCAGATAGGCATGGCGTCCGGTGCCAAGTTCATAGGAGACGCGGCTCCCTGCCTCCACCGTCGCCGCCGCCACACGCGCGTTGGCGCGGATCGGCAAGGCCCCGGAACTTTCCACATCGCCTTCGATCCCGCTGGCGAGCGTCACGAACCGTCCCGACCGGTCAGCCTGCGGAAAGTCTCGCTGGCCCCAGCCAGGGTTGCCGCCGACACGATCTGGGATGATCCAGATCTGGAACAGCGTGGTTTCTTCATCCTCCAGGTTGAATTCGCTGTGCGTCACGCCGGTTCCGGCACTCATCACCTGGACGTCGCCTGCCGCGGTGCGGCCGCTGTTGCCCATGCTGTCGCGGTGGCTGATTGCACCGCTGCGGACATAGGTGATGATTTCCATGTCGCGGTGCGGATGCGGAGGAAAGCCCGCCTGCACCGCGATGGCGTCGTCGTTCCAGACGCGCAATGCGCCCCATCCCATGCGATCGGGGTCGTGATAGTTGGCAAAGGAGAAATGGTGGCGGGCATCCAGCCAACCGTGATCAGCGTGGCCCAGGCTTTCGAACTTGCGAATGTCGATCATCGGACAAACCTTTCTCTTGCCGCTGCCGGAACTGGATTCCCGGCGGCGTTTCTGTGTTGCGGGCAAGATAGGCTTTCGTATTGTTTCTAAAATAGCGCATATGGAAAATCATCGTTTCCATTTTTTGGCTATGTTGTTGCTATGGTCCGGGCGGTCAGCGCCCGCGGTGGACTGGCGGGCAGGAGTAACCGATGGCGCTTCCCGATTATGAAGGCTGGGCCTGTTTCGTGGCCGTCGCCGATGGTGGGAGCTTTACCGCGGCCGCGGCGGCGCTTGGCCTTTCCAAGGCGAGCGTGTCGAAAGCGGTCACGCGGCTGGAGGCGTCGCTGGGGATCACCCTGTTGCACCGTAGTTCGCGCGTTGTCGCAATATCAACCGCAGGCGCCGGGCTGCTCGACGAGGCGCGCGCGATGGTCGCGGCGGCGACCGCGGCGACCGAGGCGGCGCGCGGCGACCGGCTCGACCTTGCCGGGCCGATCCGCCTCGCGGCACCGATGAGTTTTGGTATTAAGGTGCTGGGGCCGCCGCTCGCGGCCTTTCTTGATCTGCATCCGGCGGTCGAGATCGACGTGATATTGAGCGACGCCCGCAACGATCCGGTGGCGGAGGGGATCGACCTGACGCTTCGCATCGCGCCATTGGCTGATTCCAGTCTGCTCGCGCGTACGATCGCGCCGGTGGCGGCATCGGTCCTCGCAAGTCCCGCCTATCTGGAAAAACGGGGGACGCCCAGGCATCCGCTTGACCTCGCCGGCCATCGGCTGATCGGCTATGGCCATCGTCAGCGCGCGATACCGCTCCATTTCCAACGCAAGGGCGAAGAGACGACCGTGCTGCCCACCGGGCCGCTGTTCGCGAACAACGGCGATATTGCTGTGCCATTGTTGGTGGCAGGTGGCGGGATTGCAGTGCTTCCGGATTTTATCGCAGCAGAGGAACTGGCGTCGGGTGCGCTTGTGCGGATCCTCACCGACTGGTCGCTTCCGCAGGCGCATCTGCACCTTTTGTCACCGCCGTCGCGCCTTCGCCCGGCGCGGGTTCGGGCGCTGTCGGATCATCTGGTCGAACGGCTTAAGGCTTCCTGCACCGGGGTCCATGCACGGCATCTGGCGCTCTCCGACGGGTGACACGGGGGCGTTCCACTGTTGCAGAATCGTCGCGACTCGCGGATTTCCGCGGTTTAATGCAAAATTAACCTTTTCCCTTCATCTGTTTCATGGTTAATATTTCGGCAGTCCCGAACCGGGTGCCTGTCGACGCATCGCAAGATGGTCTGCGGACGGATTGCGGGATCATCGTGGGAAACAGTCCCGATCTTCGGGATGGATTAAGGGGTGCCCAATGCGCGTATTGCTGATCGAGGACGAGCCGACGACCGCGAAGGCGATCGATACGATGCTCACCACCGAGGGCTTCAACGTCTATACGACCGATCTGGGCGAGGAAGGCCTCGATCTCGGCAAGCTCTATGATTACGATATCATCCTGCTCGATTTGAACCTGCCAGACATGCACGGCTATGACGTGCTCAAGAAATTGCGCACGGCGAAGGTTCAAACCCCGGTGCTGATTCTGTCGGGCATTTCCGAAATGGATTCCAAGGTGCGTTCGTTCGGATTCGGGGCTGACGATTATGTTACCAAGCCGTTCCACCGCGACGAGTTGGTCGCCCGTATCCATGCGGTCGTCCGCCGTTCGAAGGGACATAGCCAAAGCGTCATTCGTACCGGCAAGCTGGCCGTCAATCTCGACACCAAGACAGTCGAAGTCGATAGCACGCGCGTTCATCTGACCGGCAAGGAATATCAGATGCTCGAGCTGCTCAGCCTGCGCAAGGGCACGACGCTGACCAAGGAAATGTTCCTGAACCATCTGTATGGCGGCATGGACGAACCCGAACTCAAGATCATCGACGTCTTCATCTGCAAGCTGCGTAAGAAGCTTGCGCTCGCCTGCGGTGGCGAAAATTACATCGAAACGGTCTGGGGTCGCGGTTATGTGCTGCGCGACATCGACGACGACGGCAACGAAGTGCGCCGCGTGGCCTGACGGGCGTATTCGCCATACAATATGATATCAACGGGGCAGCCGGCGCGAAGCGATTCGTGCCGGCTTTCCTTTGTGGTGCAGGGTCAAAGCGTGCGTTTGCCGCCGTAATGGCCGGGAAGCTGCGGGCTGAGGGACAGACCTGGCCGCCAGGTCGAGATCGTCGGTGCAGCGATGATCTGGAAGTCCGCATGGCTGTCGGCAGCGACCAGATGATCTCCCTGCGTGGCCCGCAGGCGCGCGGTCTCGATAGATTTGTCGGTTTCGATCCCGAACTTCTTGTCCGCCACCCATCTCACCGTGCCGATCATTGCGTCGTGTCCGGGCAGGAAAACGGTCAGTCGTTCGCCGATCTGCAACATGTGCGGCGCCTGTCCGCCAACGCCGGTTTCCGACACGTTGCGGATAGTCACGTCGAACTGGCCCAGTCGTTGGCAACTGAACGAAGCCTTCACCAGCCGCGATTGCCGCGGTTGGCGCTTTTCAGCAGGGGGTGTTGAGGCGGGAGATGCCTCTGAACCTGACATGTGCGACCCAAATTTTGGCGCTCGATTCCCACCTCGGGCGCTAAGCTATTGGTCCCGATACCTTCCCTAAACGAAGAAGGTAAATTTTCGAATAGCGTCTTTGACGATTATTGCGCGGGGGGCAGTCCGCCAAAGGTCACGATGCTTTCGTGGCCGTCCGCCGACACGCTGGACACCCCGAAGAAATGGTCGTCGATCTGTACCCCGTCGAGGAGCAGTTCGTTGTCGGCTGCGGCTGCTGTCAGCCGGCTTTCGGTCCAGTCGGGTCGATCCGCGCGTCGCCAGTGAACGCGATAGGCCGCAGCACCCTTGACTGGCGACCAGCGCACCATTGTGTTCGAACTGACCGCCCCATCAAGGCTGACACCATCCGGTGCAGGCGGTGCGGCGGCGAGTTCGCCCGCCAATGCGACATTCAATGCGGTGACGCGCGCCAGATAGGGGAAATCCATTTCGTCGACGGTATCGCCATATTTCCGGTCTCCCTCGGTCCGGACGTCCTGATGCTGATGGTCGTAATCCTCGACTCCTGCCGTAAAGCGGATCGCGGGGTAACCAAGCTCAAGTGCCGGCAGGTGATCACCACCGCGCCGGAAGCGGTCGGGACGGCGGACGGCCAGCACCTCCAGCCCGATTGCGGGCGCATTGCCTGCTGCGCGCACGGCTGCCTTGGCCAGCGCGCGCGATGGTCCGTCATCTTCGCCGCCGATGCCGCGCCGAGCCATCTGGGCCTTCATGTCTTCCGACGCTCGGATGCCCTCGCTGAACACGCGGACGCGATCGGTGACAACCGCGCCTTCGGTGCCGAGGGTTCCGCCAACGATGTCATTGTTCAAAAGTGCGGCGACCTGCCATCCCTGCTCCTTGGCGTGCCGCGCCAGCAGGCGACCACCCCACAAGCCCTGTTCCTCGCCGGACAGCAGCGCATAGACGATCGTCGCCCTATGTTTCTGTTTCGACAGCAGCCGCGCGGCTTCGATGACGAGCGCAGTGCCCGATGCGTCGTCATTGGCGCCCGGCGCATCACTGGTGAAATCGAGCGGGTCGCTGACCCGGCTGTCGATATGTCCCGAAATCATGATCACATGCGCCGGGTCGCCGCTGCCCTGTTGAATGGCCAGTATATTCTCGACGATCACGCCGTCGGGCGCGCGCGGCCCTTCGAAACGGTCGGCGATGCGCTCGACGGTAAGGCAACCGCCGCAGTCCTTGCCAATGCGTTCCAGTTCCGCCGCGCCCCAGTTGCGGGCGGCGCCGATGCCCCGCTTGGGGTCGGTCGACGACGACAGCGTATGCCGGGTTCCGAAAGACACCAGCTTTTCGACCGATGCTTTCAGACGGTCAGGATCAGCCGGCGAGGCTGGCCTCTCTTCGGCATGGGCGGTGGTCGCGGTGAGCAGAAGAGCGACGGCGAGGCTGAGCTTGATCATGCCGCCATCTTGCGGTGCGGCGCGACCGGATGCAAGCGGCCCGCCACATGCTAGATGCATGGGCGGGCCAAGGGTTGGCGCTGCAACCGCGATTTGTTTACCGCAGTCCCGAAAAATCGATGTCGCGGACCCGGCCGTAGCGGACATCGCAGCTGAAGCGGCCGCGATCATAGTAGCCGTCACGGCCCCAGCGATCATGATAGCCATCGCGCACGACCACATGACCCCTGACGCGATAGCCATCGCGCTTGCGATCGACCTTCGTGATCTGGGTGACATCGGTGCTTCCGTAACGGCGGCTGCCGCGTTCGACCGCGCTGACGCACTGGCGGACTGCGGCGCGGCTGCCCCCATAGCGGCGATAGTCATAGCCGTAGCGATCGCGGTCATAGCGGTCGCGATAGCGATCGTCGTAGCGGTCATAGCGGTCACGACCCGATGAAGAGAGGATCGCCGCCAGCCCGCCGATGACCACGGCGCCCGCGATGATTTCACCCGCGCTGATTCCATCATCGTCATGGCGGTCGCGCGCCATGGCGGGGGTTGCGCTCAGCGTCATAGCGCCGATGGCGGCCGCACCAATTGCGGCCTTGGTAAAGGACTGGATCTTGTGTGCCATGGTTCGGTCTCCTGAAAATTCCGGCAGCGCCATCGCGGCCTGTTGGAAACCTTTTATCGATTCGCCGGTGACACCGCCCTGAACTTCCCGCTTATCTGACGTTCAGCCTTGGTTCGGGCCATGTTCAGCTTCGTGGCGTGGTGGTCCGTGCCGATCGCTTCCAGCCGCCCAAGAAAAAGGGCGGCCATCCTTTCGGACGCCGCCCCAATTCGGTTTGGAAAGAGCGAAGCTCAGGCTTCGGCCATTTCCTCGTCAAGCTGTTCGACCGGACCCGAGTCCTGACCCTTGGCATCGACGTCACGATCGACGAATTCGATGATCGCGATCGGCGCGGCGTCCGATGCGCGGATGCCTGCTTTGATGACGCGGGTATAACCGCCGTTACGGTCCTGATAGCGCGCTGCGAGGACGTCGAACAGCTTCTTCAGCTGGGTGTCGTCCATCAGGCGGCTTTGTGCGAGACGGCGGTTTGCGAGGCCGCCACGCTTTGCCAGCGTGATCAGCTTTTCGACATACGGACGCAGTTCCTTCGCCTTGGCGACGGTTGTCGTGATCTGCTCATGCTTGATGAGCGAGGCCGACATGTTGCGGAACATCGCCGTACGGTGCGCGCTGGTGCGCTGCAGTTTCCGGCCACCCGATTTATGACGCATAATTCATTCCTTTGTTTGTCATAGGGGCCGTTTAGTCGGTTCCCATCAAAATAGAATTTTGATGAGGGCCATCTGGTACCCCAAGCCAGGTCGATTGCGGGCCGACCCCTTCCCGAAACCGTCGCCCCAGCTTTCGCCGGGGCGACGCGAAATTTAGCCGAGCAGTTCCTGTTCGAGCTTTTTGGCCATTTCCTCGATATTTTCCGGCGGCCATCCGGGGATGTCCATACCAAGGCGCAGGCCCATCGACGACAGCACTTCCTTGATTTCGTTCAAGGACTTGCGGCCAAAGTTCGGCGTGCGAAGCATTTCGGCTTCGGTCTTCTGAACCAGATCGCCGATGTAGATGATGTTGTCGTTCTTGAGGCAGTTGGCGCTGCGAACCGACAGTTCCAGTTCGTCCACCTTCTTGAGCAGGAAGCGGTTGAGCTGGTTGACGTCCGATTCTTCGCTCGACTGCGATGGGGCCGCAACGCCGATGAGACCGCTGTCGTTCATGGCTTCTTCGAAGTGGACGAAAACCTGAAGCTGGTCCTGCAGGATGCGCGCCGCGTATGCGACGGCGTCTTCCGGCGTAACCGTACCGTCGGTTTCGACAGTCAGGTTCAGCTTGTCATAGTCGAGTTCCTGACCGATGCGCGCGTTCTCGACCTTGTAGGCAACCTGACGCACCGGCGAATAGAGCGAGTCGACCGGGATCAGGCCGATCGGCGCATCGGCCGGACGGTTGGCGGTCGCGGGGACATAGCCCTTACCGGTGTCGGCGACGAGTTCCATGTTGAACGTCGCGCCTTCATCGAGGTGGCAGATGATGTGGTTGGGGTTCATCACCTTGATGTCGCCCGACACCATGATGTCACCCGCCTTCACGGTCGCGGGGCCGGTTGCGGAAAGCTGAAGCCGCTTCGGGCCTTCGCCTTCCATCTTGAGCGCGATCTGCTTCACGTTGAGGACGATGTCGGTGACATCCTCCCGCACGCCGGCAAGGCTCGAGAATTCGTGAAGGACGTTCTCGATCTTGATCGAGGTGATGGCCGCACCCTGGAGCGACGAGAGCAGCACGCGGCGCAGCGCGTTGCCGAGCGTCAGGCCAAAGCCGCGCTCGAGCGGCTCGGCGACGAAGGTGGCCTTGCGCTTGCTGTCGCTGCCAGCCTTGATTTCCAGGTTGCTGGGCTTCTTCAATTCCTGCCAGTTCCGGATATTGACAGTCATAGACTTCCCTTTGCTGATGGCGGGACGGGTCGGGGTCGGTCGGCCGGTCCAGCGTTAGATATTGTGACGGCGCGGCGACGCGGTGGCCTCCGTTCCGTATGCGTCAGACGCGGCGGCGCTTGGCCGGGCGGACGCCATTGTGCGGGATCGGCGTCACGTCACGGATCGACGTGATGTGGAAGCCAACCGCCTGCAAGGCGCGAAGAGCCGATTCACGGCCAGCGCCGGGGCCCTTTACTTCGACTTCCAGCGTGCGGACGCCATGTTCGGCGGCCTTCTTGCCAGCGTCTTCGGCGCAAACCTGCGCCGCATAGGGAGTCGACTTGCGGCTGCCCTTGAAACCCATCATGCCAGCGCTCGACCAGGCAATGGCGTTGCCCTGGGCGTCGGTGATGGTGATCATCGTGTTGTTGAAGGTCGCGTTGACGTGGGCCACACCCGACGAGATATTCTTGCGTTCGCGCCGACGAAGGCGCTGCGGTTCACGAGCCATGATGCTGTATCCTACCTAAATCCTGAAGCTGGCCGGTGGCTGTTCGAGGCACCGGCGGAAAAGCAAGAAAGCGCGCCGGACGGGCGCGCTCTAACCTTACTTCTTCTTGCCGGCGATCGGCTTGGCCTTGCCCTTGCGGGTGCGCGCATTGGTGTGCGTGCGCTGGCCACGAACCGGCAGGCCTTTGCGATGGCGCAGGCCGCGATAGCAGGCGAGATCCATCAGGCGCTTGATGTTCATCGCGGTATTGCGACGAAGATCGCCTTCGACGGTATGGTCGGCGTCGATGGCTTCGCGGATCTGAAGCACTTCGGCGTCGCTCAGGTCCTGAACGCGGCGCGTGTGATCGATGCCCAGCTTGTCGGCAATATCAACGGCAGTCTTGCGACCGATGCCGTGGATGTAGGTGAGCGCGATGATCACGCGCTTGTTAGTGGGCAGATTGACGCCCGCAATACGTGCCATTGGTAACTTTCTCCTGCTCCACAGGGCGCGCTGGCAATCGGCCCCATCTCAAAGCGTCTGATTTCCAACGCAAAAAACGGACCACGAATGCGCTTACTGCGCTTCGCCGTCCGGTCATGATGTCGGAATAGGCGGCCGTTACGGCGAGTCGGGTCAAATGTCAAGCGTAGCCGGGGTTTTTCGGCGGTTCGCCGGGGTTGTCAATCAGCCGCCGTCAGGGCGAGGGCGCGGTCGCGAAGCCGGTCGACAACCGCTGCATGAATGCCGGGCGCGCAGGCGATGACGCCAAAGGCCTGGGCGCGCGGTGTGTTGAACAGGAGCGGGTCGCCAAAGGCGTCGGTGACAATCGCACCTGCCTCTGCGGCGATCAAGGCCGCCGCAGCGACATCCCATTCAAATCCCCAGCGCAAGGTCGCAACGAGATCGGCGCGATCATCGGCAACCAGCGCCATGCGCAGCGCGATGCTGTTGGGCTTTGTCACCATAACCAGGTCGCGGTCGACCTTGGGCAAACTGTCGGCGGGTACGCGCGCGCCGCTGAAGCATGAGCGCTCGCTCGCGCGTAGCGTGTCTCCGTTCAACGTTGCGCCGGAGCCTTTTTGTGCCACCCATAGTTCGTCGAGCGCCGGGGCATAAAGCACTCCCAATTCCGGTGTCCCGTCGATGACCAGCGCCACCGATACCGCCCAGCCGGGACGGCCCCGGATGAAGTCGCGGGTGCCGTCGATTGGGTCGACGCACCACATCGCCCGACGGGACAGGCGATCGGGGTTGTCGGCGGTTTCTTCGGACAGCCACCCCGCTTCCGGAACCATCGCGCCCAGAACCGCTTTCAGCCGTGCATCGACGGCCAGATCGACGTCGCTGACCGGATTGTCGTGCGACTTGTGCCAGACATTGACGGCCTTGCCCTCTCCGCGCCACCGCGCCATCGCCATGTCGCCGACCTCGCGTGTCGCGGCGATCACTGCTTCCAGGTTGCGGGTAGGCAAGACGAAGAAACCCGAATCAACTGCTCGCGACGGTCATGCCGTCGATACGCAGGGTGGGGACGTTGGTCGCGTGACGAAAGACGAGATCGTCAGCCGGGACCAGCGCTGCGAACATGTCGACGAGGTTGCCCGCGACGGTGAATTCGGCGATCGGGCCCACAATCTCTCCTCCGCGGATCAGGAAGCCCGACGCGCCGCGACTGTAGTCACCGGTTACGGGGTTCACCCCCTGGCCGATCAATTCGGTGACATAGACGCCCTCGTCGATGTCGGCGATGAGCGCCTTGACGGAGACGACACCCGCGGCGAGATGCAGATTGCTGGCGCTGACCCCCGACGCGCCGCCGCCGCGGCTGGCATGGCCGGTGGGTGCAAGGCCAAGCTGCTTGGCCGAAGCGGTATCGAGCAGCCAGCCAGTGATGCGGCCGTCCGCCACAATATCGCGTGCCGCCGTGGGCAGGCCTTCGCCATCGAAGGCGCGGCTGCGCAGTCCGCGCGGGCGATGGGGTTCGTCGCGGATGATGACGCCGCTGTCGAAGAGCGATTGCTCCTCCTTGCCGAACAGAAAGCTGGTTCCGCGAGCCACCGCGGGCCCGGCGATCGCGCTGAGCAGGTGGCCGATGATGCTGCTGCCAACGCGCGGGTCAAGAACAACAGGCAGCTTTCCGGTCGGCGCCTTGCCGGGGGCGAGCCGCGCCACGGCGCGCGTGCCGGCGCGCGTGCCGATTTCGGCAGCGCTTTCGAGGTCGGCAAGATGGTGCGCGCTGTGCCAGCCATAGTCACGTTGCATCGATGCGCCTTCGCCCGCGATCACGCTGGCGGAAAGGCTGTGCCCGCTCGATCCATAGCCTCCGGCAAAGCCGTGGCTGGTGGCCAGGGCAAATCGCGTGCGGCTGTGGCTCGCGCTGCCGCCTTCGCTGTTGCTGACTCCTGCGACAGCGCGTGCAGCTTCCTCCACGGCGAGTGCCGCATCTCGCAACGCTTGCGGGTCGGCGTCGCTGCCGTCATCCAGATCGAGATCTGGCGCAGCGCCACGAAACAGCCTGTCTTCGGGCGCCAGGCCAGCATAGGGATCTTCTGGCGCTTCCCGCGCCATGGCGACGCAGCGTTCGACGAGCTTGGCAAGTTCGCCCGCATCCATGTCTGCAGTCGATACGCTGGCACTGCGGCGCCCGACGAAGGCGCGCAGAGAGATATCCTGTCCTTCGGACCGTTCGACATCCTCAAGCTTACCCAGCCGCATCGAAACGGAAGTGGCGGCGTTGCAATAATAGAGCGCGTCGGCGGCATCGGCGCCAGCCTTGGTTGCAGCGTCGCAAAGCAGTTGCGCGCGGTCGAGGGCTTCGGAAACGGTCAGCATGGCCGCGCCCTATACGGCAAGGGCGACAGCGTCAAAATTTTAGTCGAAGGCGAGTAGGCGTCAGCGAATGATCGCAGCGATCGCGTCGGTGGCGGCCATCGCGCCGCTGACCCATAGGAAGGGCAGGGTCAAAGCGGCGGCCCACAGCCGGCGGACGTCGCGACGGAAGCGGGCGTGCAAACCCCAGCTGGCGAGTGCTTGTCGACTGAGGTGATACCAGCGTCGTTCGACTGCCCGCGTAACCGGAAGAGCCAGCGCGACCAGAATGATCAACGCGACGACAATCAGTGCCGAGGGCGCGCCCGCAGAAATGGCGCTCGAAACCAACCAGATCTGAAGAAGGGCGAAGGCAATCAGGGCGGTTGCGGCATGCAGCGTCATTCGGCGGCCCAGGCTGCGCGCGGCGGGCACGCTTGCGGTCGTTCGGCGCCAAAGGCGCGGTCCGAATGTCGATGCCATATTATCAGCCTCCCCGGCCGGCGATTCCCAGATCGCCACGATTTGCCTGTAGAACCCTCGAGTCAAGACAGTTTGGCTGTGATTCGTTAATAATTCGGGTCATTTAGCCCCATATTCGGCACAAAACCGTGATGAGGTGACGAAAATGTAACCGAAACGGAGCTTTGACCCGCATTTGACGCTAGGGAAAGGTGCTCGTGGTATGTCACCGCGAATCACCGTGACGGCGACTCGCCAACAGTGTCTGCCTCCTCTATTCGGGCGTTCATCTATAGTGTCTGGTGGAGGAAAAGATGCGGGTCGCGTTTTGGACTGTTTTGACGTCGGTATCGATGGCGGTGATGTTGCCGGCGGCGGCACAGGCGATGTCGTCGCCCGACTCCGCGGTCGATGTGCTTGCCGATGAATATTGGGCTGGGGTGATGCGCGCGTCGCCCATCTATGCCTCGTCGGTTGGCGTGCGCAGTTATGAAGGGCAGGTCGGCGATCATTCGCTCGCCGCTAATGATCGCCGTGCTGAAGTGGCGAAAAAGTTGCTTGTGCGGCTGGACGCGATCGACCCAGCCTCGCTAACGGCCTCGGGGCGAGTAAACCGGGGCATCCTGATGCGCACGCTGCGCGAGGATGTCGAAGAGAATGGCTTTGGCCAGCGCACAATCAATTTCACCAATCGGTCGGGTTGGCACCAGGATTTCGCTGATATGGCGAATTATTTGCCTTTCAAGACCAAGGCTGATTTCGAAAGTTATAACGCCCGTCTGAAACAGTTCGGACGGGTGAATGACCAGTCGATCGCCGTTGCCGACCAGGCGATCGCCGGCGGATATACGCTGCCTTGCGACTCGCTCGGTGGCTATGAGGGCGGGATTACCGGGTTGATCGTTGGCGATCCCCGGCAGGCGCGCTTTTACTCCCCCTATGCCGGTAAACGTGCTGAGGGGGTCGCCGAAGAAGACTGGAAAAAGCTGTCCGACGAGGCCGCAACTATCATCAGCGATACAATTTATCCTGCGCTCCGCAAACAGGCGAGCTGGTACATCGACCGCTACAAGCCCAGATGTGCGGTTAATCCGGGCGTGTCGGCACAGCCGGGCGGGGCGGCTTATTATGATTTCCGTATCCGCAAGATGACGACGACCGAACTGAGCGCGGAGCAGATACATCAGATCGGGCTCGAAGAGGTTGCGCGCATCCGTGCCGAGATGGAGGCGGTTGCGGCAAAGGCCGGCTATCCGACGCGCGAAGCCTTTATCACACATTTGCGGACCGACCCGCAATATTATGCGAAGACCCCGGAGGAATTGATGGAAAAGGTGGCGCGCGTCACCAAGACCATCGATGGGAAGATGCCAGGTCTGTTTCACAAGCTGGCGCGTCTTCCCTATGGGCTGCGCGAAATTCCGGCGGAGACGGCGGAAGGGCAGACCACCGCCTATTATGGTCCAGGTTCGCCCGAAATCGGCATCGCCGGGACCTATTACGTCAACACCTCGCTTCTCGATCAGCGGCCCTTGTGGGAAATTCCGGCCCTCAGCGTCCACGAAGCGGTTCCGGGGCACCATCATCAGATCGCGCTGCAACAGGAACTGCCGCTACCCGACTTTCGGAAATATGGGGCGTTCTTCACCGCCTTTGTAGAAGGTTGGGGCCTCTATTCGGAAAGGCTGGGGATCGAAATGGGTCTCTATGACACGCCCGCGAAGGATATGGGGCGACTATCATATGAGATGTGGAGGGCCTGCCGGTTGGTGGTCGATACCGGAATCCATGCCAAGGGCTGGTCGAAAGCGCAGGCGATTGCCTTCATGACCGACAACAGCGCGCTGTCCGCCGCGAATATCGAGGCCGAGGTCAATCGTTATATTTCGTGGCCAGGACAGGCGCTGGCTTACAAACTCGGCGAGTTGAAGATTCGCGAGTTGCGCGGACTTGCCGAAAAGCAGCTTGGTGCGCGTTTTGATCTTGCCGCCTTCCACGACACCGTACTGGGGCAGGGAGCGGTGCCGCTGGACGTCCTGGACGCGCAGGTCAAAGAATGGATCGCGGCCGAGGCGGCCAAGGGCTGACAGTCCGTTATCGAAGGGGATGGGCGGTTCGTCGAAGCGTTGCATCCGAAAGGGGCAGCGATAACGTCTATCCTCAAATATTGCGTTATCGCTGATCAATCGATGTAACACGGGGAAATCCAAATGCGCTATTTGTCTTTTCTTGCCGCCCTCAGCCTGCCGTTGGCACCTGCGCTTGCTACCGAAGAGGCAGTACCTGCCGCTGAGCCCAAGCCTGCGGCCCTTATCGCCGACGGCATGCCTGAGGTGCCTGGCGATCTGGCCGCGGCAACCCGCCCTTATTTGGAAAATCGCGGAGCGGGGTTTGTTGCATGGCACCCGCGCGACCGGTCGATCCTGATTTCGACCCGTTTTAGCAACACTGCCCAGATTCACCGTGTGGCGACGCCGATGGGAGCGCGAAAGCAGCTGACGTTCGAAGCGGAGCCGGTTCGTGGCGGCATCTGGGCTCCCCGCACCGCCGACATCATGCTGGTCCAGAAGGATATCGGCGGCAACGAATTCTTTCAGATCTATGCGATGAAGAACGGTCAGCTTGAACTTCTGACCGACGGAAAAAGCCGTAACGGGCTCAATGCCTGGAGCAAGGATGGGGAGCTGATCGCCTATACCTCCACGCGCCGGAACGGACGCGACACCGATATTTATGTGATGAACCCGCGCAGCCCCTCCACGGCACGCATGGCGGCCGAAGTTCAGGGTGGCGGCTGGTTCGTCGCTGATTTTTCAGCTGACAAAAGCTGGGCGCTGGTCGGCAAATATACGTCGGTCCAGAAATCGGACCTGTTCCGCCTTGATCTGGCGACCGGCAAGATGACGCCGATCGGCGATCACAAGAAGACCGTCTCTCTCGGCGGTGCCTCGATCGCGCCGGACGGTACCATCTGGGTAACGAGCGACGAGGGGAACGATTTTCAGCGGCTGGGTACGATGGACCCGATGACTGGAAAATTCACGCCGCGCGGCCCGGCCGAAAAATGGGATGTCGACAGTTTCGACATCGCAGAGGACGGCAGCTTCATCGCCTATGTTGTCAACGAAGCGGGGATGAGCAAGCTGCGCCTGTTCGATCCTGCCTCGGGAAGCGTACGTACCGTCGATGCGTTGCCCGCCGGAATTATCGGCGGACTGGAAATCGCACCTTGGGGCGACATCGGGATCAGCTTTACCTCGGCGCGTAGCGCCGCCGACGCCTATAGCATCGATCCCCGGACGCTGGCGGTGACGCGCTGGACCGAAAGCGAGACCGGCGGTCTTGACGTGTCGCAGAACGTTGAACCTGAACTTGTGAAGGTGAAAAGTTTCGACGGGCTAGAGGTTTCGGGCTTTCTCTATCGTCCCGATCCCGGCAAATTTCCTGGCAAGCGGCCGCTGATCATGAGCGTCCACGGCGGCCCCGAGGGACAGTCGCGTCCCGGTTTTCAGGGCCGCAACAACTATCTGCTGAACGAGTTGGGCGTAGCGCTTTTCTATCCCAATGTTCGCGGTTCGACGGGCTATGGAAAAACCTTTGTCAGCCTCGACAACGGTCCGTTCAAGCGCGAGGATAGCGTGAAGGACATGGGAGCCTTTCTTGACCATCTGGCAAAGGACAAGGCGCTCGATGCCGGGCGTTTCGGGCTGACTGGCGGCAGCTATGGCGGCTATATGTGCTATGCGGCGGCAATCCACTATTCCGACAAGCTGCGCGCCAACTTGTGCGTTGTGGCGATTTCCAATTTTGTGACGTTTCTCGAAAATACCCAGGATTATCGCCGCGACTTGCGCCGCGTCGAATATGGCGACGAGCGCGATCCGGTGCAGCGCAAGAAGCTGACCGAAATTTCGCCGCTGACCCGTTCGGGCGAGATCCGCAAGCCGCTGTTCGTCGTCACCGGCGCCAATGACCCGCGCGTCCCGGCATCAGAAGCGGATCAGATCGTCGCTGCAGTGCGCAAGAACGGGGGCACCGCCTGGCACCTTGTCGGCACCAACGAAGGTCACGGCTTCGCGAAGAAGGAAAACGCAGACTATAATTTCTGGTCGTCGCTGCTCTTCTGGAAGCGGAATCTGCTGAACTGACGCGTTCCAGCGCCCGTCGCCGCTTAACGCGGCGGCGGGACGGGGAGCGGTGCTGCCTCGGGATCGTCCGTTGCGGGCTTTGCGGGCGCTTCACCATTCGCCTGTGCTTCGAGCGCGGCGGCCGCCCGCTGGCGTTCTTCGAGCGCTTTCTCTTCGGCGACGACCGCTGCTTCTACTTCGGCAGCAGCATCGTCGATCCCGGCGAGACGCTTGGCGCGTTCATCGGCAATCATCGCCTGCCAATCGGTCTTGTCGGTAGCCTTGCGTTCGGCCTTCGCCCCGGCAACGAGAGCCTGGGTGCAGCCGGTGAAGCCGCCAAGCCCGACCGGCGAACAGCTGTCGGTCCCGAACCGGCCGACGCGTTCCAGCGCAACGACCCGGTTCGCCCAGGCGTCATTGCGCGGATCGAGCGGATCGCCGCCTCGGAACAACTGCGGCACGCGATAACGATCGCCCTCGGGAAGCCGCTTGCAAACCACGATCTCGTCGGGCGTGCTGGGCTCGCACTTGTCACTGCCATAGACGAACACCTGATTGACCTTTTCGCCGTCGACAACGGTTTCCTGCGCGGCGACCGAATGGGAGAGGGCGCTCCCGACGAGCATCAGGGCAAAATAAGGCAGGCGCGTCATATGTTTATCCTTCGTCATTTCGCGTCGCATGGCAGACCGATTCTGCATCGCCGATGAACGCGGGGAGTGGGTGCCACCCTATCAGATACGTTTCGACAGCGCGATGGCGGCGCGGCAGCCCGCGCGGATCGCGAAACTAAGCAGCGGGTAGCCTGGCGCGTTCTCTGCACCAGCAGCCAATGCCGCTTCCTTATGTTCGAGTTCTTCGGCCCGGAATTCAGCGACCGCTGCGCTCAATTCCGGGTCACTGTCGCCGAGTTCAGCGAGTTGTTCCTGATAATGGCGGTCGATCTCGGTCTCCACTGCGGCGGTGCAGGCCATCGCGGCGCGCGGCCCCATCGCCGCTGTCGCGGCGCCGAGAGCAAAGCCGGCTGCCTTCCAGAAGGGTTGCAGTGCGGTCGGTCGTACGCCGCGGCGCGCAATCATCTCGTCAAAAAATTTGCGGTGCCGCTCTTCCTGTTCGGCCATATGCGCGATTTCGCGCGCCATGGGGTGGCGATTGCCCATCACGGCCAACTGCCCGGCATAAATACGTGTCGCACCATATTCGCCAGCCTGATCGACACGGATCATCGATGCCGCGCGAGGGCCGTTCTTGGCAGGAATATCGCTCATGCTGCCGATGTGCGCCCGCGGCGCAGCAAGGTCAAGATGAGTGCTGCCGCTCCAAGTGAGAAGATGGCATTGAAGCCAGCGAGCGAAATGCCGGCCAGCGTCCATTGCGGCACGTCGCAGCGGGTGATTGGCGCGGCCATGATCGTATCCAGCGAAACCGGTCCGGTCGCGCCTGTGCTGCACGTCGTCAGCCCTTCCCAAAGCCCATATTCGACGCCGGCATGGAAAATGCCGATCAGGCCGCTGATCGCAATGGCAATGGCAGCGATCAGGGTCAGCAGTCGCACGGCGCGGTCGTTGCCGCGCATCAGCAATGCGACTGCAGCGAGGACGATCGCTGCCTGATGCGGCCAGCGCTGCCAATAGCACATCTCGCAAGGATGAAGGTCAAAGCCATATTGTGAGACAAGCGCCCCGCCGTAGAGAAGCAGCGGTGCCGCGAGCGCGACGAGGGGTGCGGCCAGGCGCGGATATGTCATCACAAGGGCCTTTTAGTTGCGTCGGGTTGGCTTGGCGGCGGGCGCCTTGCCCCCTTGCGCCATGCGGGACGTGACGGCGCCAACGCGTCCGATGGTTTGCAGCGCATAATGCATCTGGAAGTCTTCGATCCCCTTGGCCTTCAGCTCTTCAGTGGTCGCCGAAAAGCGCGGATCGGTCTTTTCGTCCTTTTCGAGCAAGCCGTTGTCGACGCGCTTTTCGTTGACAAGGTGGCGGCGCAGGTCGCTTTCGCGGAACTTGGGGCGCGAGGCGTAATCTGGATCCGACAGCTGCGGAACACGGATGTCGGGTTCGATCCCACCTTCCTGAACGCTGCGGCCCGACGGCGTGTAATAGCGAGCCGTGGTCAGTCGCAGCGCTGTGGTATCGGTAAGCGGGAGGACCGTCTGGACCGATCCTTTGCCGAAGCTTCGTTCGCCCATCACGACGGCACGATGCTGGTCCTGCAGTGCGCCAGCGACGATTTCAGAAGCCGAGGCGGAACCCGAATCAATCAGCACAATGACGGGCGCGCCGTGCGCGGCATCGCCTGGTTCGGCGAAATAGCGTTCGATGTCGCCCTTGCGCCGCCCGCGCTGCGAAACGATTTCGCCGCGCTCGAGGAACAGGTCGCTGATCCCTACCGCTTCATCGAGTAATCCGCCGGGGTTCGAGCGCAGGTCGAGAATCCATCCGCGCGGCGCGCGGCCGAGCGCCTTTTCGGTCGCCAGCATCGCGACCTTCAGATCGCGAGCGGCATCGGCCGAGAAGCTGGTCACGGTCAGCACGCCGACGTCGCCCTTTACTTCCCACTTCACCGGCTTGAGGTCGATGATTTCGCGCGTCAGCGTCAGTTCTATCGGCTTATCCTGTCCTTCGCGGACGACGGTGATGTCAATCTTTGTCCCCGGGCGCCCACGCATCTGCTCGACCGCTTCATCAAGGGTGAGGCCGAAGATCAGTTCCTTGTTGATATGGGTGATATAGTCGCCGGCCTTGATGCCCGCGCGGTCGGCGGGGGTGTCTGCCGTCGGTGCGATCACCTTGACCACCCCATCTTCCATCGTGACTGACAGGCCGAGGCCGCCATATTCGCCATCAGTCTGGGTGCGCAGGTTGGAGAAGCCCCGTGCGTCGAGATAGCCCGAATGCGGGTCAAGGCTGGCGAGCATGCCATTGATCGCTCCCTCGATCAGCTTTTCGTCGCTGACCGGTTCGACATAGTTCGACTTCACCTCCAGGAACACGTCCATGAAACGCGATATTTCCTCGGTGGTCGACGCATCGACACTTGCCATCGCGCCGGTCGCGAGCGGAACCAGTGCGAGCGTGCTGAGGGCGGCTGCACCCTGCCACAATGCAAAGCGGTTTCTGGAAGGGCGTCGGGTGGTCGTCATTTCGGTCATGCGAGTCTTTCGGTCACGCGAGTGCACAGGCACCGCCTTATAAGCTCGGGGTCGCCATCCTCCAACGCATTTGCGCGAGCGTCAAGCGGACGCTTTGCCTATCTGATGGCGTTAGAACCCCAGCTTAACGCACCGTGATCAGCCGAGCATCGCCACGACATCGACTGGACGCCCCGCGCGCCGCAGTTCGATGGTGATGCGGCTGTCGCCCGATCCGGCCCGACCGATCGGGGCGCCGGCGTCAAGCGTATCGCCAACGCCTGCCGACAGGCCGATCATTCCGGTAAGTAGCGACACCCATCCCCCGCCGTGATCGATGATCACTATCTTTCCATAGCCACGATAATCGCCGGCGAAGCTGACCCGCCCCTGCGCGGGGGCCACGACCTGACCGCCGGGCTGGGCTGCGACGGTGATTCCGCGCGACCGCACGCCGCTGTCATTAACCTCTCCCAACCCGGCGACGATACGGCCGACCACGGGAAGGCGATAGGCGCCACGTTGAAGATCGATCTCGGGCGCGGCGGGCGGAGGGCCGACGGCGATCGATCCGGTCGGGTCGCGCGGGCGCGCAATCGGCCCCGTCAACTGCGCCAGTTCGGCCCGTACCGCACCGTCGGCCTCCAGTTCGTCCATCAGTTCGACGATGTCGCGGGCCTTTTCGCCCAGGCCAAGTGCTCGGTCGGCTTCCAGTCGTGCACTGCTCATCAGCTCGCGCGAACGTAGGCGCCCTTCATTTTCCAGATGCGTCAACGCGCTGCGCCGTTCCGCCAGCTGGGCCTTGCTGGCATTGAGCGCTTGCAAGGCGATCGCCTGCTGGCGGTGTGTGGTGCGAAGCGTAGCCAGATCACGGCGCACCCCGGCGCTGCGCTGTTCGATCACTGGCACGATGGCGTCGAGGACCGCGCGAGCGTGAACCATGTCGGTGAGTGATCCGGGTTGGGCCAGCACGCTGACTGGCGGTTGGCGGCTCAGCTGCTGGAGCATGGCCGCGAGTTCAAGCAGCGGCTGTTGTTGTTTGGCCAACTGTGCCTGCTGAGCAGCGAGGCGACGATTGACAAGCGAGACGCGGGCTTGTCCTGCGCTGATGTCGGCTTCGGCCGATTGGATGCGCGCCGCGATGGCGGCGCTGCGCCTTTTCAGACGGTCGGCTTCATTCGCTGCTGCGGTGGCCTGCGCCTCAAAGCGTGCGCTACGCGCCATGGCTTCGGCGGATTGTTGCTTGGCCGTTATCAGCTGCTCGCGTTCATGGGCGGCGATCCGGGTTGGATCGAATATGTCGCTTTGGGCGAGCGCCAGCGTGGCGCTTGCAACCATTGCGGCGATCGCGAGAGCGGACAGGGCCTGTTTCACTGCCGACCTTCGCGATGATAGGGATGGCCGGCTATGATGCTCGTTGCTCGCCACAATTGTTCGGCCAACATGGCACGCGCCATCAGGTGCGGCCAGGTAGCTCGGCCGAAGGCGATGACCTTGTCGGCGCCTTTGCGTTCTTCGGGCGTGAAGCCGTCGGCGGCGCCGAGGCAGAAGCGCGCTTCGCGCACCCCGCTGTCTCGCCATTTTTCGAGCAGTTTCGCAAATTCGAGCGACGACATCTGGTCGCCGTCCTCGTCGAGCAGGATGGTGCGGCTGTTTTCCGCTGCAGTCGGGCTGCGCCCGCCGCTGTCGGGCAACTCCGAAATCTTCTGCGCCCAGGTAACGCGCTTCATATAGCGTTCGACCAGTTCGGCCTCTGGGCCCCGTCCGATGCGTCCGCGTGCGATGATGTGCAGCAACATGGGCGTCCGCCTAGCCGCCGGGCGGGGCGAACGTCAATTTGCAGCAGCGACCGGCGGAGCGTCGCCGAACGACCACATGCGTTCGAGGTTATAGAAGCTGCGTACCTCGGGTCGGAACAGGTGGACGATGACATCGCCGGCGTCAATCAGCACCCAATCGGCGTTGGGAAGGCCTTCGACGCGGACCAGACGGCCGGCTTCCTGCTTGATACGCTGCGCCAGCTTGTCGGCGATTGCCGATACATGTCGCGTCGACCGGCCGCTCGCGATCACCATATGATCGGCGATGCTGCTTTTTCCGGCAAGCGGGATGGAGATCGCTTCCTGGGCCTGATCCTCGTCCAACTGGTGGAGAATCAGCGCGTGGAGCGCTTCCACGCTGTCGTTTGCGGGTGCGGCGCCGGGCGCGGCATCCTTGGTGGCGGAGATCAAATGCGTCCTTTCCTATTCGGTTCCACCAGCCATGAGCGCGTGATCGGGTCGCGCAGCGCGCGGCCTTCATAGCGTTCGAACCAGCGGGGGTTGGCCTGCCGTATCGCAGTTGCGGATCGCACATCGGGCGAAAATCGCAGGAACACGAGGGCAGGCGGTCTCCAGTTTGTCCAATGCTTTTTCTGGTCTGCGGGCCGGACAAAGCGCCGCAGCCATCCCATCGCACGTCTTGCATGGGCGCGGCCGTTATAGCCCGGACGCGCGATTACCGCAATCGGCATCAACCGAGCTATTTCCCGCCAGTCGCGCCATTGGGGCAATTGGGCCAGATTGTCGGCGCCCATGATCCAGATGAACCGGCGGTTCGGGTAAAGGCGGACAAGCTTTTTGAGCGTATCGACCGTATAGCGCGTACCGAGTTCGGCCTCGATCGCGGTCGCGCGGATCGGCGCCCGCCGCGCCATCCGCTGCGCCGAACCAAGCCGGGCGGGGAGTGGGGCCATTCCGGCCTTGGGCTTCAAAGGATTGCCGGGCGAGACGAGCCACCACAATTCGTCGAGCCCCAGCGCGTCGATCGCATTGAGGCTGATCGCACGATGCCCACCATGCGCGGGATTGAAGCTGCCGCCGAGGAGACCGGTGGGAATCATGGACGGACTCGCCAGTCGCTGCGCTGATGGAAGAGACTCAAGGTTTGACCACGCGCGGCATGGTAAAACATGATCTTACCTGGTCGTTCGCACGGCGAAGCATCAGGCCCAGTGACTCAACGGTCTCATGATAGTTTTTGGTATATTCGCCTTCCAGATGATCGGATATCCGCGCTTCGCACCAACCCGCGAACGGCGTCGCCAAGAGGCAGGCGTTGAACAGCACGAGCTCGCTGGTCGAAAAACTCTTCGAAAAAAGCCGGTGCTGCGAAACCCGAACTGGTTCGCGCTCGGCCAACGTCCGATGCTTCGATAAAATTTCACCAAGTTCAAACCAGCGCCAGCTTTCTTTAGACGAACGTGCAGGCGGCGTATCGCTTGGGCGAAATGTGGAAGCATCGATAACGAAGCAAGTCGGTTCATGCGCGGCTGCGCTGATCTTGGGCATCTGCCCATCGGTCCTGATATTCGAATAACCGACGGTTTGGGCAAGGCGTTCGGCCAGAATCCACTGCGCTTCTTCCTTCTTTTCTCCCTCGCTCGCGCGCAGCAGCATGACGGTGTCGCGGACGACCAGCCACAGGAAGGGAGTGGTAGCGATCCCTGCGGCCAGTGCCAACCAGCAAAGCCATTTCCTGACTTGCGGTCGTGGCGTGGCTTTCAAGGCCGAACTTGCCCGGTCCCGCGCACCAGCCACTTATAGGTGGTGAGCCCTTCAAGCGCCACCGGACCGCGCGCGTGGAGCCGCCCCGTCGCGATGCCGATTTCGGCGCCGAGGCCGAATTCGCCGCCGTCGGCGAATTGCGTCGAGGCGTTGTGCATCACGATCGCGCTGTCGACTTCGGCGAGGAAACGGCCAGCGATGACACGGTCTTCAGTCACGATCGCGTCAGTATGGCGGCTGGAATGGCGGTCGATATGCGCGAGCGCCCCGTCGATACCGTCAACCTGTGCGATCGAAACGATGGCATCGAGATATTCGCTATCCCAGTCGCTGGCGTCGGCCAGCGTGACATGCGGGCTGACCGCTGCGATCGCCTTGTCGCCGCGCACCTCGCACCCGGCCGTGATCAGCGCATCGATAATGGCGCGTGGGCCCTGATAGGCCCGGTCGATCAGGATCGTTTCGGTCGCGCCGCAGATGCCCGTACGCCGCATTTTCGCGTTCACCGCCAATGCGACGGCGATTTCTGCGTCTGCGGCACCGTCGATATAGGTGTGGCAGATGCCATCGAGATGCGCGAGCACCGGGACGCGCGCTTCGTCCTGTACGCGCGCGACCAATCCCTTGCCGCCGCGTGGAATGATGATATCGATGAGGCCCTGCGCGCGCAGCAATGCGCCGACAGCTGCGCGATCCTGGGTTGGTACCAGCTGGATCGCGTCGGTTGGCAGTCCGCTTTCGGCAAGCCCGGCGACGAGTGCGGCATGGATTGCGCGGTTGGAATGTATCGCTTCGCTGCCGCCACGCAAAATGACGGCATTGCTGGACATCAGGCCGAGGGCGGCGGCGTCAGCAGTGACGTTGGGGCGGCTTTCATAAATGATTCCGATAACGCCGAGCGGAACGCGGACACGGGCAAGTTCGATGCCATTGGGGCGTGTCGATCGGTCAATTTCAGCGCCGACCGGATCTGGCAGCGCGGCCACGGCCTCAACAGCATCGGCGATGCCGTTGAGGCGGGCTGTGTCGAGCCGCAGACGGTCGAGCATCGCGGCGGACAAGCCGTTCGCCCGGCCAGCATCCATGTCATGCGCATTTGCCGCCAGGATGGCCGGAGCCTCGCCACGCAATTGCTGCGCCGCGGCGCGTAGAGCGGCAGCCTTTTCGGTCGTTGTCGCCACCGCAAGCCGCTTGGCCGCAGTGCGGGCGCGTACGCCCATGTCGGCAATCAGTGCGTCAGTGTCGGTAATCGGCGGGTTCAGCGTATCGGTGGTCATGCCTTGGCCCTATCATGCTTTACGGACGCCGCGAAAGTCCCGTTGCACCCTCTGGCCGAGGCCATTAGGCAGTGCGCATGAGCGGGGACATGGAAGCGATCGGGGCAGCCGTCACAGCGGGGCTTGCGAGTGGCGTGGTAGAGCCGGGGCATGGGTCGGGTCATGCGGCGGCGGGTATGCGCTGCTTGAATTGCGGGACCGTGCTGACCGGGTCGCATTGCCACCGCTGCGGACAAAAGGCCGATATTCATCGTAGCTTTGGCGCGATCGGGCATGATCTGGTCCATGCAATCTTCCATTTCGAAGGGAAGATATGGAACACGCTGCCGCTTCTCGCGTGGCGACCGGGCGATCTGACGCGCCGCTATATCCATGGCGAACGAGCACGGTTTATTTCGCCGCTTGCTTTGTTCCTTTTTTCCGTTTTCCTTACTTATGTCGTGCTCGCCATGGTGGGGCCTGGCGGGGGATTAAGCGAGCAGATCGCGAAGGCGGCCGCCGAGCAGACGCGCAGCAATGCGCTGACATCGAGTTTCGAAGGCGAGATCGATCGCATCGACAAACGACTGGCCGCTCCGCAATTATCGGTTTCCGAACGAAATGAACTGACCGAACGGCGCGCCACGCTGGAGAAGAGCGCCGGCTATCTGGGCATGGTCCCTTCGATGAGCAAGGCGGAACGCGACAAAGGACCGGCGGTCCTGGACGATCCCAAAGAACAGGTGATGACCAGCGCGCGGTTCCTGTCGCGAACGAAGGTCGACACGGGCGTCCCGATCCTCGACAAAAGCTTGAAGAAGGGCGTCGCGAACCCTGGGCTTGTCATCTATAAACTGCAGGCGAACGCTTATAAATTCGCATGGGCGCTCATCCCGCTCTCGCTGCCGTTCATGTGGTTGCTCTTTCCATTCAGCCGCAGGTTCCGCACCTATGATCATTTTGTTTTCGTCACTTATTCGATCAGCTTTGTCCTGTTGCTGTTCGTTGTCGTGCGGTTGCTGAATCTGACCGTCATTGGTGACGTGGCGACGGGCGTCGCGGCCCTTTATGTGCCGCTCCACATGTATCGCCAGCTTCGGGGCGCTTATCGCTCGTCGCGGTTCGGCGCCTTTGTGCGAATGAACCTGCTCCTCTATTTCAGCTTGTTCACGGTGATTGCTTTCATGACCATGTTGTTGACGCTTGGGGTGATGGGCTAACGCGAAAGCGTAACAAACACCGGGCATCAGCCGCGCGAAACGACCACAGACAAAAGGGGAATCGCGATGCACCAGCTCTGGAATGCCATGGACCGCCGCTTGCTGATCAAGCTCGGCACGACGGGGCTTGCAGCCCTGTCGCTTCCCGGAGCGGCGCGAGCGATGGCGGCGCAAGGCTTTACGCATGGTGTTGCAAGCGGTGAACCCGGACCCGATTCGGTACTGCTATGGACCCGCTACGCAGCGCCATCGGATACGCGTTTGACGGTCGAACTGTCCGACACGCCCGATTTTTCGCGCGTTTCCGCTGGCGGAACTGCGACGGCGGAGGGCGAGCGCGATCACACTGCCAAGATCGTTGTTTCGGGGTTGGTTTCTGATTCTTGGTATTATTATCGTTTTGTTTCACCCGATGGCACCAAATCGCCCACCGGCCGGACGCGGACATTGCCGCAAGGTGCGGCCGCGGCATTCCGTCTCGCGCTGTTTTCCTGTTCCAACCTGCCCTTTGGCTGGTTCAACGCCTATGGCCATGCCGCAGCAAGGCAGGACATCGACCTGGTCGTCCATGTCGGCGATTATCTGTATGAATATCAGGCGGGCAATTACCCCTCCGCCCGCCAGGCCTTGCCGGGCCGGATGATCCAGCCGAGCCACGAGATCGTCGCGCTTGCCGATTATCGCCTGCGCTATGCCGCCTATCGCAGCGATCCCGATCTGCAGCGGCTGCATCAGCTGTTCCCGGTCATCGCCCAGTGGGACGACCATGAGTTCACCAACGACACGTGGAAGGGCGGCGCGGAAAATCACAATGAGGGCGAAGGGCGCTGGGCCGACCGGATGGCGGCCGCCGAGCGCGCCTATCGCGAGTGGATGCCGGTATCGGACGATCGCTGGCGCCAGTATCAGGTCGGCGAACTTGCCACGATCTTCCTGCCCGAAACGCGCATTTCGGGGCGCGACAAGCCCTTTGATCTTGGCGACATCCTGCGGGACAAGGGCGATGTCGCGGCGACCCTGCGCCGTTTCGCCGAAACCGATTATCGCGACCCGGCGCGCCAGTTGCTGGGGCGCGAGCAGGAGCAATGGCTGTTCGGCGGGATCGCGGCTTCGGCTTCGGCGGGAACGCGCTGGCAGATTTGCGCGCAGCAGGTCGTGATGGGGGCGCTGTTCACCCCGCCCGAATCGCGCAATTGGTTCGGCGCCAACCAGCCTGATTATGTCCGGCGCCGCGTCGAGGTGTCGCAACTGGCCGCCAAGGCTGGCCTGCCGCTCAACATGGACAGCTGGGACGGTTATCCGGCGGCGCGCGCGCGGCTGCTTGCCGCCGTGCAGCAGGCCGACGCCAATCTGGTAACGCTTTCGGGCGACAGCCATAATGCCTGGGCGTTCGATCTGAGCCACGACGACCGTCCGGTCGGCGTGGAGGTCGGCGGACACAGCGTTACCTCGCCAGGTTTCGAGGCCTATACGCCGGGCATTTCCGACGATGTTCGCACGACCGCGCTGCGTGCCGTGTCGCCGCAGCTCAAATGGGCGAATACGCAGGATCGCGGCTATGCCACCATTGCGCTGACGCCCGAACGGATGGCCGCGACCTGGCATAATATCGCATCGATCCGCACGCGCAACCTGACCCTGTCGGGATCGCACAGCATGAGCGTCGCGCATGGGCGCCGGAGATACACCGCCGCCCCATAATCCCGCGCGGCCTTCGTGCTTGACTAACTCATAACCCAATGGTTATGGATGTTCCATAATCAAGAGGTTATGAGTTTGATATCACCTGCGCAGGATATTCTGTTCAAGGCCCTGGCCGACCCGACGCGCCGGGCGCTGTTCGAGCGGCTGTGCCGCGAAGGCGAGCAGACCGTGGGGGCGCTGACGGCGGCGGCGGAGATTTCGCAGCCTGCCGTGTCCAAGCATCTGGGCGTCCTGAAAGCGGCGGGACTTGTCGTCTATCGCGCCGATGGGCGGCAGGCGCACTATCGCGCGCGGCGCGGCGCGCTTGCGCCCGTTGTCGACTGGGCGGCCCGCATGGAAAGCTTTTGGGAAGCGCGTTTCGACGGGCTGGAAGATCTGCTGAACAGGATGGATCAATGACCGAAACATCGGCCGAGGCACGCCGCGTCGTCGTCGAGCGCGAATTCGCCCACCCGCCCGAAAAATTGTGGCGCGCCCTGACCCAGCCGCATCTGGTCGCCGAATGGCTGATGGCTGGCGATATCGCGGCAACGCCTGGGCATCATTTCAGCTTTGGCGCCGATTGGGGGCATGTCGATTGCGAGGTGATCACCGTCGAGCCCGAACGGATTCTGGCCTATAGCTGGGCGGGAAGCGGGCTTGAAAGCGTCGTCACATGGACGCTGACCGCCACCGCCACCGGAACGCGGCTGCGGATGGTCCAGACAGGTTTCACCGCCGACAACAAGCTTGCCTATCATGGCGCGCGGGCTGGTTGGCCGCGTTTCCTGAACGCACTCGACGCGGTGCTCGAGCGGGTCGATTGAGCCCCAGCATCAAGACCGAACATCAAGGGAGCCGATTTATGAAGTTCAGCAAGGTCGTTCGCGAGCTCCATCGCTGGCTGTCGATCCTGTTCACCGGCATTGTGGCGGCGATCTTTGCGCTGCTGGGTTTTGGAAGCGAGCCCGCCGAGTGGGTCTATTTCCTGCCCCTGCCGCCTTTGCTGTTGATGATGGTGTCGGGGCTCTATCTCTTTTTCCGTCCCTATGCGGCCTTTCGCCGCGTCGTCCCGTGACCGCCATGGCAAAGGCACCCAAATTATTGTCGGGCGGCAACCCGCAGATCGCCAAGGGGGAGGGCGACGGACCCGTTCAGGCTTATATCGCGGCGATGCCCGGCTGGAAAAGCGCGATCGGCGGCCGCATCGACGCCATCGTCGAGCGCGAAGTTCCCGGCGTGGCGAAGGCGATCAAATGGAATTCGCCCCTGTACGGTCGCGAGGGGGCAGGGTGGTTCCTAAGCTATCATTGCTTCGACAAATATCTGAAGCTGACCTTTTTTCGGGGGCAGTCGCTCGCCCCGGTCCCACCCGTCGCCTCGAAAAGCGGCGATACGCGCTATTACCACGTCCATGAGCATGATTTCGACCCGGCGCAGTTCGCCGACTGGGTACGGCAGGCGAGCCTTCTTCCCGGAGAAAAATTGTGACCCATGATGACAGCGCCGCCGACCCGATCGGGCAGCATATCGCCGCGTTGGCGGATTGGCGCGGTGCGATGCTGGCGCGGGTGCGCGCGTTGATCAAGGCGGCCGAGCCCGATGTCGCCGAGGCGTTGAAATGGCGCAAGCCGTCGAACCCGGGCGGGGTTCCGGTCTGGGAACATGACGGCTTGCTATGTACCGGTGAAACCTATCGGGACAAGGTCAAGCTGACCTTTGCCCATGGCGCGTCGCTGGACGATCCGACGGGGCTGTTCAACGCCAGCCTGACCGGCGGAACCCGCCGCGCGATCGATCTGGGCGAAGGGGCGGCGATCGATGCAGCGGCGTTCCAGGCGCTGGTTCAGGAGGCGGTACGGTTCAACGCGGCGAAGAAAATGGCCCGGCGATGACGTGCCGCGCATAGCCAGCCGCCAAGGGGCGGGAGGGCGCCGCCCCCCGCGATCGGTCAACGATAGGGCGGTGCGTCCTCGAACTCCGCGAAGGATGGATAGTCGGTCGCAACGCTCGCCGTGAAGTGCGGCGGCCGTTTTTCGAGGAAACTCGTCACGCCCTCGGCCGCGTCGGGGCTGCGTCCGCGCGAAAAGATGGCGCGGCTGTCCCAACGATGTGCGCTCATCGGGTGCGGGGCACCCATCATGCGCCACAGCATGTGCCGGGTCAGCGCGACCGAGACCGGTGCGCTGTGTTCGGTCATCTCGCGCGCCTTGGCGATGGCGGCATCGATAAGATCGCCGGGCGCATGAACCGATTGGACCAGCCCGACGTCATGGGCTTCCTGGGCCGAAATCAGGCGTCCCGAACAGCATAGGTCGACGGCGTTGCTGATCCCCACCAGGCGCGGCAGAAACCAACTCGACGCCGCTTCGGGCACAATGCCGCGCCGCGCAAAGACGAAACCGTAACGCGCCGTGTCGCTGGCGAGCCGCGCATCCATGGGCAGCGTCATCGTGGCGCCGATGCCGACGGCGGCGCCGTTGATCGCCCCCAGAACCGGCTTTTTCGCCTCGAAGATGCGAAGCGATACGCGGCCGCCCGAATCGCGTACCAGCGGGTGCGACCAGTCGATCGTCCCATCCTGTGCCACCGGACTGGCCGCGATGCCATCGGGCAAGGTTGCCGCCTTGTCGGCGCGCTTGTCATAATCGAAGGTCGCGGCGCCCTGGCCGAGGTCGGCGCCGGCGCAATAGGCGCGATCGCCAGCTCCGGTGAAGATGACCGCGCGCACGGCGTCGTCGGCATCGCACTCATCGAGCGCCGCCACGATTTCCAGCATCATCTGGGTCGTAAAGGCGTTCATCCGGTCGGGACGATGGAGGGTAAGAAGCGCGATCCCGTCCTGCTTGTCGAGGCGAATCTGGTCGAAGCTCATCATGTCTCTCCCTGGTTAGTAAATTGCTTTTTGCAACGTATTGATCCAGGCGCAAGCGCCGTGATGGCCAGCCGCATCACATGATGACGCGGCGCGGCTTTGGCGCTATAGGGCGCCATCGCCCCGGCACCGCGCCTCTATGCTGAGTCGCTTTCGCCGGGGTCATTCATTTGGTTCCGACAGAAAGTTCCTGCCCATGGCCCGCCGCCGCCAGATCTATGAAGGCAAAGCCAAGATCCTTTACGAAGGCCCCGAACCCGGGACGCTGATCCAATATTTCAAGGATGATGCGACGGCCTTTAACGCGCAGAAGCGCGGGACGATCAACGGCAAGGGCGTGCTGAACAACCGGATTTCGGAGCATGTCTTTACCCTGCTTGGCAATATTGGCGTGCCGCACCATTTCGTCCGCCGCCTCAACATGCGCGAGCAGCTGATCCGTCAGGTCGAGATCGTGCCGATCGAGGTCGTGGTTCGCAATGTCGCCGCGGGCTCGCTGACCAAGCGGCTTGGGATCGAGGAAGGCACCCAGCTTCCCCGCACGCTGATCGAATATTGCTACAAGGACGATGCGCTGGGCGACCCGCTGATCGCCGAAGAGCATATCGCCTGTTTCAACTGGTGCAGCCAGGACGAACTGCACGACATTCAGGACATGGCGATCCGTATCAATGATTTCATGAGCGGCATGTTCGCGGCGGTCGGCATCCGCCTCGTCGATTTCAAGCTGGAGTTCGGCCGCCTGTATGACGGTGATTTCAGCCGGATCATCCTGGCCGACGAAATCAGCCCCGACGGGTGCCGCCTGTGGGACATGTCGTCGGGCGAAAAGCTGGACAAGGACCGTTTCCGCCGTGATCTGGGCGGTGAGGTCGAGGCATATCAGGAAGTCGCGCGGCGGCTGGGCCTGATGCCCGAGGGCGGCGACAACGCCGTGCTCGATCTTGAAACCCACCGCAAGAAAAAGGGCAGCTGACCCCGCTTCGCTGGCCGATCCGCGCGCGGCGTGGGACTTTGGCGCCTGGTGCGGGGCGGCCGATCCGTGGGCGATGATTAACCGTCGCGGTTCATCATCTTTTGGCCGCGATTCTCGCTTTGGGACGATTTTTGTTAGTTTTTGTATAAGCTTGCTGGCGGATTGTTGGTAAAGTCGCGTCCATCAATTTATTACTGGGGTGTCACATGAAACTGCGTCTGATGTCTGCACTGGCCGTTCTGGCGATCGCCACGTCCCCCAGCATTGCGCATGCCGATGTGATCACGCTGGGCAGCGGCGACATCGGCAACAGCTTCACCGTCGACTATAATGGTTACACCGGCAGCGGTACGATCGCCGGCCTGACCGCGCAGATCGTCTTCACCCTGACGTCGACCACCGCGAACAGCTATACGCTGAGCTATGCGGCGACGAACACCTCGTCGAATCCCATCACCACCTCGCGCATCTCGGGCTTTGGTTTCAATACCGACCCGACGCTTAGGGGGGCGTCGAGCACCGGCACCTTTACCGTGACGGCGTTCAATTCGAACGTCCCCAATGTCGGCAGTGTCGATGTGTGCTTCAAGGGCGGCGGCGGCACCAAAAGCTGCGCCGGCGGCGGTGGCGGCGGTGTGAATCTGGGCGGTACCGGAAGCGGCACGCTGACGCTGTCCTTTGCCTCGCCGGTCAGCTCGCTGACGCTGAGTGATTTCTTTACCCGCTATCAGTCGATCACCGGCGCGGGTTCGACCAGCTCGGCCGTGGGCAGCGGCACGATCAGCTCGACCGGAGGCAGCTCGACCGGGGGTACCTCGACCGGGGGCACGCCGGTTCCGGAACCCGGCATGTTCGGCCTGTTCGCGTTGGGCGTTGGCGCGCTGTTGTGGCGCCGCCGCCGGACCGCTGCTGCGCCCGCGCTCGCGGCGGCCTGAACAACTCATAACTTTTTTGAGGATCCCGTCTTCGTCGGCCGAAGGCGGGATCGTCGATTCCGGTGCCGCCGTTTCAGCGGTTCGCCGCCTCCCAATGCGCCTTGATCGTGGCGTTTTCCGGGGCAAGCCGATGCGCCTTGGCCAGATGGCGCCGCGCTGCCGCCCGGTCCTTGCCCGACGACCATAGCACCCAGCCGAGGCTGTCGAGGACCGAGGCGTTTTCCGGCGCCTGTTTGAGCGCGGCGTCGAGCAGCGTCACGGCCTTGTCAGCATTGCCGTTCTGGAAATGCGCCCATCCCAGATTGTTGAGGATCATCGCGTTGGGCTTGATCCCCTCGCGCTCGATCAGCGCGTCATAGGCAATGATCGCGCCCTTCCAGTCCTTTGCGGCCAGCGCCTGTTCCGCCTGGATGAGCAGATTGGCGGTGCGGCGCGGCGATGCACCGACAGCGCGCGCGGCATAGGCCGCAGCATCGGATTGTCCCGCCGCCTTTGCGTGGCGGGACAGCGCCGCGAGCAGCGAGCGCGACGGGTCGGGCTGTGCGGCGAAGGGTTTCAACGTCTCGACCGCGCGGTCGGGCTCTCCCGCCGCGGCCATCGCATCGGCGAGCGCCATGGCGGCGACCTCGTCGCGCGCACCACTGCCGAGATAGCGTGACAGTTCGGCGATCGCGATGTCATGATTGCCCTGTGCCACCGCAATCTGGCTGGCAAGCAGCTGGATCGACGGGCGGTCGCCCGCGAGCTGGCGTGCAGCCAGCAACTGCTGCTGTGCTGCGCGCGGGTCGCCGCGCAACAACTCCAGCCGGGCGGTGGCGATCGCCGTTGCGGACGATTGGGGCGACATGCGCCGCAGCCGTTCGACGACCGCGGTGAGGGCGTTCACATCCTTGGCCGCGGCAAGCAATTCGGCCTGGGCGGAAAGTGGCCCGCTGTTCAGCGGGTTGAGCTTTTCGGCGGCGGCATAGTGACCCAAGGCGGCGGTGATATTGGCGCGGCGTTGCTGAATGGCTCCGGCGACCATTTCTACCTCGAATTTTTCGTTGTCCTTCTTGCGCGCGGCGGCGATCAACCGGTCGGCCTCGGCAAGATCGCCGCGGAGCATCGCCAGGCGGGCGGCGGCGACCTGCAGGCCGGTGTCGCCGGGGTGATCGGCGAGCCCCGCCGCAATTTCGGACGCCGCCGCAGCCGCGTCGCCGCCATCGTGGGCGCACAGCGCCCGCACCCGGCGCAGCGTCGCCGACATGGCCGCGTCCTTGTCCGGCTTTCTGTCGCGCAGGTCCCGGCATTTGCCGCGCAGCATGTCCGCTTCCGCCTGCAGGTCTGCGCGCTCCTTGGTGGCGTTCTTGTCCCCGATGCGGGCGAGGGTGGCGGCCGCGCCGACGCCGTCGCCGCTCGCGACCTGAATCCGTGCCATCAACTCCAGCGCCGCGATATTATCGGGTTCGACCTTGAGCAGGTTCATCAGTTCGATCCGCGCATCGGCCCACTGCCCTTCGGCGTAGAAGCGCTGTGCGTCGCCGAGATTGGCGTCCTTTCCCGGCTGACAGGCGCAGAGAAGCGCCACCAAGGGCAGGGTGAACGTCAGCGATCGGCGCATTGCGGTGAAATCTCCTGATGGGAACGGCGGAGATGTAACAGCCAATTCTCACCGGTGCATTAAATTCACCGCGCGGCGCGCAGGGTGCGACGTCAAATGTTGATGCTGGTCGGGATCAGGCTGGGCAACAAATAGGGGTAGGGCCGCCTGCGATTGGCGTTGCGCTGCACGATCTGCGCCTCGACATTTTTGAGGGCGGCCTGAAACCAGGCGAGCGGCCCTTCCGCCCCCGTCACGCGCGGGTCGCGAAACCAGGCGGGATAGGGAAAGGCATTGCTGCGATAATCGCCGAGCGGCCGGTAATGCACCGAGCCCAGGAGTTCGAGTACGTTGAGCTGTTCGAGGGCCAGTGCCAGCGGCGGCATCATGTCGAGCCATTCGCCCTTGGCATGGCCGCGCTGGACGCCGGGAGCGGACTGCCAGCCGGCGCCGGTCACGGCCGGTGCAAAGGCCATGATATCCCTTTGCGGAAAATTGACCGCCGCGTGCTGGGCGCTGGCGGTGAAGATGATCATCGTGCACACATCGACGAGCTGGTCGCGCGTCGCGATCGGGCCGAATTGCCTGATCTGCCCTTCGCCCGCCAGCGATTCCGCCCAGGCCGTCAGTTCGGTATCGCCCGTCACATCGGCGTCGGCAGAGTAGTAGAGACCGACATATTGACGGGACCATTCGCGGATCGCGTTCCAGACGAGCAAGCCATCGTCGCGATAGGGGTAATCGACCAGCGCCGACGACAAGCCGACCCCGCGCGCCGCGATATCGACGGGCAGCATCTGGCCATAGAAGTCGAATGCCAGCCGGTCGTCGACCGCGGCAAGCTGGCTCGAGGCGATGGTGCCTCCGAAGATATGGTCGATGGGTCCATTGGCCGCGATCAACGAGGCGGCCGCCTGGTCGTTGATGAACAAAGTCCCTTCGAAATGCGGGACGAGCAGTGCCCAGAGCGGGTGCGAGACGGCGAGGTGGCGGTGCGTCGCGACCGCAAAGGCCTCTATCACCAGGTGGGTGCGGGCAAGGTGGGTGAACAGTTCGTGATAATTTCCGTCGGCGACCTGCACCACCTGTTTTGCCATTTCCCAGCCCCAGGCCTGACCGGCATCCACCGATGGGGTGAAGATCGGATGGCTGGCCGGATCCTGGCCGCACTGGATCGCGACCGGCACGAGCGACGAGCCCCCCGGCGGGATCGCAAACAGCGCCATGGGTTGCCACGTATATTTGGCGCGCCCGGAATAGGTGCCGGGGACGAGAATCTCGAGTTCCTTGTAATCAAGCAGAAACAGACGCTTTTGTTCCAGCGCGGCCGACAGCGTGTCGCCGTTTACGACCGCGCCATATCGCGCTTCGGTCAAGGGGAAGTTGGTGGGCAGCGTATCGCCGAGCGCGGCGATCAGCATATTGTTCGGCCCCTGGACACGCATTCGGGCGAACCAGTCGTCGTCGAGGAACATATAGCTGTCGCCGGGAACGGGCAGCGTCTGGAACAGGGCGCGATAAGCCTCGACGCTGCGTGGCGCGTTCCGGCCGAGTCCGGCGACCTCGGCGTCGCTGACCTTCATCAGCGTGTCGAGCCGTTCCTTGTACGTCGTCAATTCGGCGACATGCTTGCCAAGCTCGGCGGCGGCGACGAACAGTTCGACGTCGTTTTCCGCGCGCTGGACCAGCGAATTTCCGGGGCGGATGCCATGCAGCGCGGTGATGTGGGCGGTCGCTGCCTCGATCGCGTCGCATTCGGCGAGCAGCGCTTCATAATGGGCGCGGGGCTGCGCGATCTCGCCCCTGTCGGCGCCGCCGACCAGCACGGCCAGCGCGTTGCGCACGATGCCCAGGCCGACGCCGATCAGGATCGCGAACCAGGCGATCGTCGGTTCGTCGTTCGCTGGCACGTCGCTGGCGAGCGGCACGCCAGGCAAGGTCGGAACATCGGTTGTCCAGACATAGACCTGCCGTGTCGCGGCAAGCTGCGCGGCGCGGGCTGCCTGCTCTGCCGGGTTGTCCTGTTGCGGAAGCGTGGGGTCCGCCGACGGAACGGGAACGGCTTTGACGGCAACGGGCGATGCCGACAGCGGCGACACGAAAGACATGGTCAACACTCCGAGCTGGTTAAGAGCGGCGCGACCCTTGACCTAACATGGTTAATATTTCACGAGCCCCTCGCGGCGGGGAGGCCGTATCTGACGGGCGAAAGGGGATTGGTTTGCTTAACCGATGCTTTACCCGCGCTTGATATCGGAGGGGCATGACGGGGGTGCATCAATGGCTGAGCAGGCGGTTCTATCCGTCGGTGCCGGAAACGCTGCGGGACGATGTCGCGGTGCTGCGGGCGCGGCGTATCCAGACGCTGACCCCGGCGCTGTTCCTGATGCTGGCGGCGACGACGCCCACCGCAATCTATGCCGGGGTTGAAACCGTCCATCCCATCATTCGCGTCGGTTTTCCGGTCACGCTGGCGATTGTCGGCATCATCGGCTTTTTTTACCTGATCCATTTTCGCGGCCGTTACATCAGCCCGCGCCGGGCGCGTCGCATGATTTCCGAAGCGACCTGGATTTCGGGCACCACGGGGCTGATGTGCAGCGTGTGGACCGTGACCAACTGGCTTGCCGCCCCGCCCGAGAATCACAGCTATTATGCCATGATCATGGCGATGGGGTCGCTGGCCACCGCCTATTGCCTGTCGTCGATCCGCATGGCGACTTTCGTCAACCTGACCATCGGTTTGGGCCCCATCGCCCTGTTGATGCTGGCATCCGGGCGCCCGCCGGAAATTGCCGCGGGCACCAGCCTTGTCATTGCAACGCTGTTCCTGCTGCGCAACGTGATCCAGCAGCACGGCCAGTTGATCGACCTGTTGCAACTGCAACGGCAGATGCGCGACCTGGCGCACACCGACCCGCTGACCGGATTGGCCAACCGCCGCGAATTCGACATGCGGCTGGACGAGGAAATCAATCGGGCCGGGGACGAGAGCCTGTTCGCGATTGCGCTGCTCGACCTCGACGGGTTCAAGCCGGTGAACGACCAGCATGGCCATGCCGTCGGCGATCTCGTCCTTTGCGAGGTTGCCGATCGCCTGCGCCGCGCCTGCGGCGCACATGCGATGGTCGCCCGGCAGGGCGGCGACGAATTTGCGATACTGGCCCCCGCCGGATCGCCCCTGCTGAAAACCGCCATGGCCGATCACATATTGTCGGCCCTTGCGGCGCCGCTGCATATCGAAGGTCAGCCGATCCGGGTCGGGGCCAGCGTGGGCGTCGCGTCGTGGCCCGAACAGGGACTGAGCGCGCGGCAGTTGCTGGAAACCGCCGACCGGGCGCTGTATGCCGTCAAGGCGCTCGACCGTCGGCGCCGTCCGTCCGTCGATACGATCAGCAGCATCGCCTGACGGCCGCTTGACCCCCGGCGGTGCGGGGGCCAGATCAGCGTCATGACCAGAGTCCGTTTTCGCCGCCTGGCGGCCCCGCTGATTATCCCTTTTGTCCTGTTGGCATGTGCCGGGGTTCCGGCCGCCGCGCGCGACGCCGCCGCATCCGCCGCGCCATCCGATGCCGCCGCATCCGCCGCGCCATCCGATGCCGCCGATTCCGCGACCAATGCGCAGACCCCGGCCGCCCGTGCCTGGGGCTTCGCCGCCAGCGATGTACCGGTCGATTCCGCCATTCGATTTGGGGTGCTGCCCAACGGGATGAAATATGCCCTGCTCGCCAACAGCACGCCCAAGGACAGTGTGGCGCTGCGCATGCGTTTCGATGTCGGCAGCTTTTCCGAAGCCGAGGACCAGCGCGGTCTGGCGCATTTCCTGGAGCATATGGCGTTCAACGGATCGACCCATGTGCCCGAGGGCGAGATGATCAAGCTGCTCGAGCGCAAGGGGCTGGCATTCGGCGCCGACACCAATGCATCGACCGGCTTTGACGAGACGGTGTACAAGCTCGACCTGCCCAATGCGTCGGACGACCTGATCGACACCGGGCTGATGCTGATGCGCGAAACGGCCAGCGAACTGACGCTGGCGCCCGAGGCGGTCGACCGCGAACGCGGCATCATCCTGTCCGAACGGCGCGCCCGCGATACCTATCAACTGCGCAATCTGGTCGATCAGCTCGCATTCCAGATGCCCGCCATGACGGTCGCGAACCGCCTGCCGATCGGGACGGAAGAGGTGATACGCGGGGCGCCCGCCGCGCGGCTGCGCAATCTGTACGACCGATATTATCGCCCCGAACGCGCAACATTGGTGATGGTCGGCGATTTCGACGCCGCGGCCGTCGAGGCGAAGATATTGGCGCGCTTTTCCGATTGGCGGGGACATGGCACCGCCGGTGCCGATCCCGATATCGGCATGGTCGAATATGATCGCGCGGTATCCGGCGATGTGTTCGTCGATCCCGCGATCCAGGACAGCGTGAGCATCGCGATGTTCAAGCCATGGGTCGACGAACCCGACACGAAGGCGAAACGGGCGCGCAATCTGGCCGAAGATGTCGGTGAGGCGATCGTCAGCCGGCGCCTGGCCAAGATCGCGCTGAACGAGGATTCGCCGATTCTGGGCGGCGGCCTGAGCGAAGCTGGGGGCTGGAAGATTTTCGATCAGGTGTCGGTCGGCGCCGTCGCGAAGGAAGGTGCCTGGGCCGAGGCGTTGAAGGTCGTCGAGCAGGAATGGCGCCGGGCGATCGAGCATGGCTTTACCCAGGCCGAAGTCGACGAACAGCTGGCCAACCGCCGGACCGCGCTGCGCAACGCGGTGGCGGGCGCATCGACGCGGCGCAGCGAAACGCTTGCCGACGTCATTCTGCGCGCCGCCGATGGCGACTTTGTGGTGGCGCACCCCCAAACGGCGCAGACCTTGTTCGAGGCGGCGGCCCCGGCGCTCGATGCCGCGGCAGTGACGGCGGCCTTTCGCGCGCGCATGGACGGGCTGAGCGCGCCGCTGGTGCGGGTGACGGCGAAGCGCCCCATCGACGGTGCCGAGGCAGCCGTGCTCGCGGCGTTCGAGCGTGCGCGCGCGGAGGTTGTGGCGCCGCCCGCCAACACGGCGACCGCCGCCTTTGCCTATCAGGATTTCGGGGCGCCGGGCCGCGTCGTCAGCGATGAAATGGTGGCCGACCTCGGCATTCGCCGTATCCGTTTCGCGAACAATGTGATGCTGAATATCAAGCGCACCGATTTCCAGAAGGACCGCGTCTATCTGTCGCTGCGCGTCGATGGCGGCAACCTGCTCGCGACCGCCGACGATCCGACGAAGGTGGCGCTGGCGGGGTCGCTGACGGTCGGCGGGCTGGAGGCGCACAGCCGCGACGAATTGCGCAGCATCATGGCCGGGCGCACGGTCAGCCCCGCCTTTGGCAGCGGCAGCGATGCCTTTGGAGGCAGCGCCCTGACCTCGCCAGAGGATTTCGCGCTGCAGGCGCAGTTGATGGCGGCGTTCCTGACCCATCCCGGCTATCGCGCCGACGGGCTGGCGCTGATCCGCCGCGTGCTGCCCCAGCAATATGCCGCGAACGACGCGACGCCCTCGGCGGTGATCGGCCGTGACGCGGGCGGCATATTGGCCAATGACGACCCGCGATCACAAACCCCGCCGCTCGACCGGATGATGGCGCTCGACTGGGAGCAGTTGAAGCCCGCGGTTGCCGACAGTTTCGCACATGGCGCGATCGAGGTCGGGGTGGTCGGCGATATCGACGAACAGGCCGCGATCGACGCCGTCGCCGCGACCTTTGGCGCGCTGCCCAAACGGCGTGCGCACTTTGACCCGCGGATCGCCGCGCGTGTCCGGCACTTTGCCAGCGACCGCAGCGAACGGACGCTGATCCACAAGGGGCCGGCCGAGCAGGCGGAGCTGCGGGTTTACTGGCCCGCGCGCGACGACAGCAACCTTGGCGAGGCGATGCGGCTCAACCTGTTGTCGCGGGTGATGCGGCTGAAGCTGACCGAGGAGCTGCGCGAACGGCTCGGTGAAAGCTATAGCCCGGTCGCGGGGGCCAGCCTGTCCGACGAATTCCCGGGCTATGGCCATTTGTTCGCCGCGAGCAATGTCGATTTCGGCCATCTGGCGACGACGCGCGCCGCGATTTTTGCAATCGCCAAGGAGCTGCGCGATGCGCCGGTCGATGCCGACCTGCTCGACCGGGCGCGGCGGCCGCTGGTCGAGGCGATGACCAAAGCGCGGCGCGAGAACAGCTATTGGCTGAACTATGTCGCCGAGGCGGCGTCGAAGGCCGCGCGCCTCGACCGCAGCCGCAACGGTATCGCCGAGGTCGAGGCGGCGACGCCGGCCGAACTGCAGGCGCTGGCGCAGCGTTACCTGACCGACGACAAGGCGCTGGTGATCAAGGCGGTGAGCGACAAGGCGGTCAGCGAAAAGGCGAAATAGGCCCGCCGCCCGGCAGCGCGATGGTGCGGTCGATCCCGACCGCCGACAGAAAATGCGCGTCGTGGCTGACGATGAGCAGCGCGCCGTCATAGGCCGCGAGCCCGGTCTCCACCGCGGCGAGCGAGTCGAGATCGAGATGGTTGCTCGGCTCGTCGAGGATGAGGAGTTGCGGCGGTGCCGGCGCCCCGAGCGTGCAGGCAAGTCCGGCGCGGAGCATCTGGCCGCCGCTGAGCGTCCCGGCGATGCGGTCTGCCGCATCGGCCCGGAAACGGAAACGGGCGAGCGCCGCGCGGCATTGGTTGTTCGTTGTGCCCGGATTGAGCGCGAGGAAATTGTCCGCGATCGATCGTTGCGGATCGAGCAGCGAGACCTGTTGGTCGAACATCGCAAAGGCGACCGGGGTGTGCACGCGGCCGTCCCATGGCGCGAGCTGTCCGGCGATCAGGGCGAGCAGGGTCGATTTGCCCGCGCCATTGGGGCCGACGATCGCGACCCGTTCCGGCCCGACGAGGGAGAGCGAAAAGTTGGCGAGCACCGGTCGGCCCGGTTCGTAGCCGACGGTGACGTCCTCGATCGCCAGCACGGTGCGCGAGGCGGGAAGGCCGGTTGGCGGCAGCGAGACCGCGAGCGGATCGATGATCTCGATCCGGCCGCGTGCCTCGGCAAGACGATCCTCTGCCGCGCTTTGCTGGCGTTCGGCGCGGCGCTGTCCGGCGGCGGCGGTTTCTTCCGCCTGGCGTTTGCGGGCACCGTTCAAGATGCGCGGCAGGTCGCCGCGTGCCGCCTGTCGCCGTCCGCCCGCATCGCGGCGCGCCTGGCGTTCGGCGGTCGTCTGCGCCATCCGCCGGGTGTCGGCGCGCTGTTTTTCCGCCCCGGCGAGGGCCTGTTCGGCGGATGCCTGTTCGCTGTCCTTTTGCGCGCGATACGCGCTCCACCCGCCGCCGTAGCGCGCGGCGCCGAGGCCGGAGAGCTCGACGATCGCGTCCATTTCCTCCAGCAGTTCGCGGTCGTGGCTGACGACCAGCGCGCCGCCGCGCCATCCGCGGATCAGGTCGCGCACAACCGCGCGACCGTCGCGGTCGAGATTGTTGGTGGGTTCATCGAGCAGCAGGAAATCGGGCGCGGCGAACAAGGTTCCGGCGAGCGCCGCGCGGGTGCGCTGGCCGCCCGAAAGCGATGCGAGCGGGGTGTCGGCCGCAGCGGGCAGGCCGACCGAGGCGAGCGCCTTTTCGATCCGTTCTTCCAGCATCCAGTCGGCGTCGGCGAGTTCGTCGGCGGTGGCGGTTCCGGCCTCTGCCCTGCGGATCAGCGCGAGCGCGGCGCGGACGCCGAACAGGTCGGCGATGCTGGCGCCTGCATCGACCTGTATATTCTGACGAAGCGCGGCGACGCTGCCGTCGATGGCGATATGACCCGACTGGGGCGCGATGTCGCCGCCGAGCAGGCGCAGCAGCGTCGATTTGCCTACCCCGTTGCGGCCGACGATGCCGACCCGTTGACGTTGAAGCTGGAGATCGAGACCCGAAAGGACGGCGCGGCCGTCAGGCGTCGACCAATGAAGTTTGGCGATGGTGATCGAAGGCGTGGAAGCAGGCATGAACAAGAGCTTTCGTGGCGGCAAGGCGGGGCGGCGTTGCGGTCAGTGTCTTGTCCATGACGGTCGGTTCCATAGTTTGAGAAGGCGGCGTGGGCCGGACCGCCAACCTAAGCGCGCGGCGACCACGGCGCAAGATGCCGGTGGCGCAGGACATCGACGGGCGTGCCCGGTCGGGCCCGGCGAACCGGGCCTCGCAAACCGAGCCCCTCGATCAGAGCTGGGATATCGGACCGGGCGCGTGCGCGATGATGATCCATTCGGAAGGGGAATGCAGGGAGCCGGACCGTCCGACCTTGCATCGCCAGCGGGAAAAGTTATGTATGGCATTGTGTATGGTATTTGGCACCGCCGCCATCGGGATTTCACGAAAATGACGACTGAGTTGGAAGGCCGCGACAAGTGGCGATGGATTTTCGAGGCGGGGTGGCGCGGTTTGTGCCCGCATTGCGGAGAGGGTCGGATGTTTCGCCGCTGGTTGAAGGTTTCCGACCGCTGCGAGGCGTGCGGACTCGACTATGATTTTGCGGCGCCGGATGATGGGCCGGCCTTTTTTTCCTTATGTTTCATAGCCTTCCCCCTGTTGTTCCTGGTCGTGTGGTTCGAGGTGGCGATGAACCCGCCATGGTGGGCGCATCTGCTGGTGTCGGCGCCGCTGATGATCGTCCCGTGCCTGGCCGCGCTGCACCCGATCAAGGGCTGGCTGGTCGCGTCGCAATATGTGAACCAGGCGCAGGAGGCGGGAACCGGCGCGCTGTGGGCCGGGCTGAATGCCCGGGCGAAGCGCGACGCGGAGGGCCGGACGCCCTACGCCACGGCCGCTGAAGCCGCCCCCGTCGCCCCCGCCGCCCCCGTCGCCGTTCCTTCCGCCCTTTCCGCGCCCGCATCCGATGCGCTTGCCGAGCGCGCCGATGGCTGAGGGCTGGCTGCCCGAGCTGCCCGGCGCGGGCGGCGGCGCCAAATATGCCGCGATCGCCGCGGCGATTGCCGAGGCGGTGGCGAGCGGGCGGCTGCGCGCCGGCGACCGCCTGCCGCCGCAGCGCGCGCTGGCCGACCGGCTGGGCATCGACCTGTCCACCGTGACCAAGGGATATGAGCGCGCGCGCGACGCCGGGCTGATCGGCGCGCGCGGCCGGGCGGGGAGCTTTGTGCTGCCGCAGGCGGCGATCGCCGCCGGGCCGCCGCCGCGCGACACCGGTATGAACATGCCGCCCGAGCCCGAAGGCGGCACGCTGGTCGCGGCGTGGGAGCGCACGGCGAGCGCGCTGCTGCGCGCCGAGGGGGCGAGCGGGCGGCTGCACTATGCCCCGGCGGGCGGGCGCGCCGCCGACCGCGCGGGCGGCGCCGCGATCGGCGCACGGCTGGGCCTGACGAGCACAGCCGAACAGATGGTGGTGACGGCGGGGGCGCAAAATGCGCTGCACGCCATCATCGCCGCGACGCTGAAACCCGGCGAGACGGTGGCGTGCGGTGCGTATTGCTATCCCGGCTTTATCGCGCTGGCGCGCCGCGCCGGGCTCTGCCTCGCGCCGCTGGCGCGGATCGACGCCGAGGCGCTCGACGCACTGTGCCGCCGCGCGCCGGTCCGCGCGCTTTATGTGGTGCCGACCAACGACAATCCGACCGCCGCGACGCTGGACGCGGGCGCGCGCGCGGCGCTGGCCGAGGTGGCGGCGCGGCGCGGCGTGATGCTGATCGAGGATGACGCCTATGGCCTGCTCGCCGAACGGCCGTTGGCCGCGATCACCGCGCATGTCCCGGCGCTCGGCTATCATATCGCCAGCACGTCGAAGACGCTGTCGCCGGCGCTGCGCGTCGCCTATGTCCGCGCGCCGTCGGAGGCGGCGGCGCTGGCGGTCGCGGCGGCGATGCACGAAAGCGGCGCGATGGCGCCGCCGCTGAACGCCGCGCTGGTGACGCGCTGGCTGGAGGATGGCAGCCACGACCGGCTGATCGCCGAAACGCGGGCCGAGGCGCGCGCGCGGCAGCGGATCGCGGCGCATCTGATGCCGCTGGGGCGCTATGCCGCGCACCCCGACGGTTATCATCTGTGGGTGCCGATGCCCGGCGTGGCGGAGGCCGCCGAAGCCGCCGCCGCGCTGCGCCGCGAAGGAATGACGGCAATGACCGCCGATGCCTTTGCGGCCGGGGCGGGGGATAGCGGCGGAGCGGAGGATGCGGGCCGTGCGGCGGCGCTGCGCGTGTCGCTGGGCGGCGCGATCGACCGCGCGGGCGTGGCGCGCGGCCTGACCCGGCTTGCGCGGATGCTTTGAACGCAAGAAACGGGGCGCGGGGCGGGCGCCGGGCTGGCAGGAGGGGGCATGACCGCTTCCGCCCCCTTGCCCACCTCCCGACTTTCGCCCGATCCCGCTTCGCCTGATCCCGGCGCGTCCGGGGATGGGCGGGGGCGCCTTGCCGCCTTTGACTGGGGGGATGTCGCCGCGTCGCTCGATGCGCAGGGGTGGGCGGTGCTGCCCGGCCTGCTCGGCGCGGGGGAATGCCGCCGCCTGACGGCGCTTTACGATGCCGAGGCCGGGTTTCGCAGCCATGTGCATATGGCGCGCCACGGGTTCGGGCGCGGCGAATATCGATATTTCTCCTATCCCCTGCCGCCGCTGGTCGCGGCGCTGCGCACCGCGCTGTACGCCCGGCTGGCGGGGCAGGCGAATATCTGGGCGGCGCGGCTGGGGCAGGCGGGCGATTTTCCCGCCGCCCACGCCGATTTCGCGGCGCGGTGCCATGCGGCGGGGCAGGCGCGGCCGACGCCGTTGCTGCTGCGATATGGGCCGGGCGATTATAATTGCCTGCACCAGGATCTATATGGCGTGCATGTGTTTCCGTTGCAGGCGGCGATCCTGCTGTCGGCGCCGGGGGAGGATTTCACCGGCGGCGAATTCGTGCTGACCGAACAGCGCCCACGCATGCAATCGCGCGCCAGCGTCGTGCCGCTGGCGCGCGGCGACGCGGTGATTTTCGCGGTGAACAGCCGCCCGGTGCGCGGCACCCGCGGCGATTACCGCGTGACGATGCGCCACGGCGTCAGCCCGCTGCACAGCGGACAGCGCCATACGCTGGGGCTGATTTTCCACGATGCCGCGTGAGGGGGGCTGCGCGCTCATTTCGGACAATGGCGCCCTGCGCCCGATCGCCTGAACGCGGAGCGCCATTCGACGCGCGCGGAAGGGTTGGGCCCTTGCGAATATCCGGTTCCGGGGCAATATCGCCTGGATGCGGTCCAATTCGGAAAATCAGCATGTCGGGCCGCATGGTTCCAGGGTCGAGCTGGTTGACGCGCAGCTTCGTGTGGGTGCGTTTTCGCCGCACCGCCACGACACCTACACGATCGCGGTGACGACGTCCGGAGTGCAGTCGTTCAATTACCGCGGGGAGCGTTGGCAGTCGCTGCCCGGCCAAGCGGTGATCCTGCATCCCGACGAAGTGCATGATGGATATTGCAGCGACCCGTCGGGATTTTCGTATCGGGCGGCCTATCTGCCGCCTGTCCATGTCCAGACCGTGATCGGGGGAGCCGCGCTGCCCTTTCTGGCCAAAGGGGTTTCGACAGACGCCGAGCTGGTTGGATCGGCGCTGCGCCTGATCGCGATGTGCACGGCCGACGCCGATCTCTTCGGCTATCAGGACGCGCTCCACCAGCTGGTGTCCGCGATGCAGCGGTGCGACGGCGGCCCTTCGCCGGCCGGGCGGAATGTCAATCGCGAAGCCGTGATGCGGGTGCGCGAATTCCTCGACAGCGTTCCGGCACCCGCGACGAACCTCGATCACCTCGAAAAGCTCGCGGGCTATAATCGCTGGCAGCTTTCGCGCGACTTCCGGGCGCTGTTGGGGACCAGCCCCTATCGCTATCTGCAATGCCGCAGACTGGAGCGTGCCAGTGAACTGCTGCGCAGCGGGCTTGGCATCGCCGCGGCTGCCCACGAGGCCGGATTCGCGGACCAGAGCCACTTCGGCCGGGTCTTCAAGCGCACGTTCGGCACCACGCCATTGGCCTGGCACCGGTCCGGGCAGGCGCGCACAATCATTCTATAAGCCTGACCAGCCGCCCGGCTAAACGGCCCGAATGACCCAAAGTATCTTTTCGTCCGAACCCCATCGCGGCTGGCTGCCCTGGGCCTGGCTTTCGCCAGTGGTCTGCATTCTGCTCGTCGCATTCTCCAGCGTGCCGATCGATCTTGGCCTCGAATCGATCGGCCTTGTCGATGCGAAGGGCGAGCCGCGGTCCGCATTCGGTTTTTGCGTGCTCCTGCTGCTGCCCTTTGCGGCGATGGGCGCCGCCGTCTGGGCCTGGTCGCACTTCGTCGAGCGCCGCAGCCTTGCGACCCTGGGGCTGACCGGCGAGCAAGGGCTGCGCAAGCACCTGACCGGATTGGCGATCGGCGTCGGCATGATCGCCCTGGCGGTCGTCTCGATCTGGCTCGCCGGGGGCTATGTCAGCGGCGATGTCCTTCCCGCCCTTTTCTCGCCGGAATCGCTGTTCTGGATAGCGGTGCTGCTGCCCTGCTTTGCTTTTCAGGCGGGGGTGGAGGAGTTCATCTTTCGCGGCTGGCTGCTGTCAACGGCGACGCGCCGCTGGAACCTGGCGGCGGGGTTCATCGCCAGTTCGGCCGCCTTCACATTTCTTCACTTCTCGCCGCACCAGCCGGTTCGCGAAATCGTCATGGCGTTCACCTTTGGCCTGTTCGCGTGCGCCTGGGCCTGGCGCGCGGGCAGCATCTGGGGTGTGATGGGCTGGCATGCGGGCTGGAACTGGTTCACGGGCGTCGGCTTTGCCGTGCCGATCACCGGCCTGGATCTGCAACTGCCGGCCTTGGTCGTACAACTGACGCCCACCGGACCGGACGCCCTGACCGGCGGGCCGGCCGGGCCGGAAAGCAGCGTGCTGACGATCGGCCTGCTGGCTGCGGCCACGTTGTTCCTGCTGCTGTGGCCGAGGGGGGCGCCGGGCTCTGCGCAGCGGCCACCGGCGAATGCCACCAACCGGCCAAATGCCGGCTGAGCCCGTCGTCACACCGGCAGCGGACCGCCCATTTCGGACCGCTTCCGTTTCGATATCATCGAAAAACACCAAATAGGTAAAAATCTATTGACATCGTAACGCTGATATGGCACAAATACTCCATCATGCAGAAATGCGAGTCGGGCCGGCGCCTTTGGGCGTGCGGCCCTTTTTCGTGGGAGAAAGCGGATGGACGATGATCGGGCGGGGGATGCGGGGATTGCCGGCGACGTGGCACGCGATGCGGATGGCGACGCGGCGGGTGATGTGATCGGACGCTATGGATCGATGCCGCCGCAAATCCGGAAACGACGGTCGAGCGGGTGGACCGCGGCGGCGCGGCGCGCCTTTCTGACCGAGCTGGCGCATAGCTGCAACGTCGGGCGCGCGCATGTCGCGGCAGGGATGGGGCCGACCGCGGCCTATGGCCTGCGCCGCCGCGACCCCGAATTCGCGGCGCATTGGCAGGAGGCGCTGATGATCGGTTATGACCGGCTCGACATGGCGCTGCTCCGCCGTGCGCTGGAAACGGTGGGCGAGCTGGAGATCGACGAGCGCGAGGAAATGCTCGAGAAAATGAGCGTCGCCCAGGCGATCGACGTGATGAACAAGCATCGCCAGAGCGTGCTGGCGGGCCAGGCACGCCCGCGCGGCGCACGCCGCATCGCGACGCAGGAGGAAACCGACGCGGTGCTGATCAAACGCATCGCAATGGTGAAGCGCCAGCGCGCCCGGCTTGCGGCGATCGGCGACAGCGGCGCGCTGCTGACCGACGGGCGCGGCGGGAGTGTGGACGGCGCGGGCATCGACGCTGCGGGCGGCGGGGATGCAGGCGGCGCCGACGCAGGGGCGGGGGCGGATTGATTGCGCCGCTCTTCGGCGAAGGGCCGGGGGCGGGGGGAGCGCCTGTCCGTGGGCGCCCTGGCTGTCGCCGGGGCGCATGTATCGCGGCCGTCCGGTTTGCGGGGGCGCGTTGCGTCCGTGACGCGGGGGATGGGCATGCGCTGTTCTGGCGGGCGGCATGGTTTCGAACGGGGTGGTCGGTGATGGCGGACAAGCTGGCGGACGATGCGCCGTCGCGGCGGTCGCGCTCCGACGATGTGCTCGGCGACATGGGCGCGATGACGCCGGGCGAGCTGCGCTTCGTGCTTCGCGGGTTGAACCCGGCGCAGATGGGCGAGCTGACGACGCGCTGGTTCGGCTTTGAACATGACGGCCAGCGCGAGCCGCCGGGGGAATGGCGCATCTGGCTGATCCGCGCCGGGCGCGGGTTCGGCAAGACGCGCGCGGGAGCCGAATGGGTGAGCGAGCTGGCGCGCGCGCTGCCCGCCGCGCGGATCGCGCTGGTCGCCGCGACGCAGGCCGACGGGCAGCGGGTGATGGTCGAGGGGCCGAGCGGGCTGATCGCGGTGGCGCGGCCGGGCGAGGTGCCGCGCTGGTACCAGACGCGGCGCGAGCTGCGCTTTCCCAATGGCGCGGTCGCGACCCTCTATTCGGCCGAAGCGGGCGAGGAATTGCGCGGGCCCGAACATCATGCCGCCTGGTGCGACGAGCTTGCGAAATGGCGCCATGGCACGGCGGTGTGGGACAATCTGATGCTCGGCCTGCGGCTCGGCGAGCGGCCGCGCGCGGTGGTGACGACGACCCCGCGCGTCACCGCCGCGATGCGCAAGCTGATGACGGCGCCGGGGATGGTCGAAACGCGCGGGCGGACGCGCGAAAACCCCTTTCTGCCCGCCAATTTCGTCGTCGCGATGATCGAAAGCTATGGCGGGACGCGGCTGGGGCGGCAGGAGCTTGACGGCGACATGCTGGAGGATGCCGAGGGCGCGCTGTGGACCCGCGCGCTGATCGAACGCTGCCGGGTTACGGCAGACGGCGTCGGCAAGCCGGTGCGGGTGGCGATCGGCGTCGATCCGCCGGCGACGAGTCATGGCGATGCGTGCGGGATCATCGTCGCGGTGCTGCTGCGCGATGGCCGGGTCGCGGTGGTCGAGGATGCGAGCGTCGAAAAGGCGCCGCCGCATGTCTGGGCCCAGGCGGTGGCGGCCGCCGCGGCGCGCTGGGGCGCCGACCGGGTGGTCGCCGAAAGCAATATGGGGGGCGAGATGGTGGAGGCCACGCTGCGCGCCGCGATGATCGACCTGCCGGTGGTGGCGGTGCGCGCGGGGCAGAGCAAGGTGCGGCGGGCCGAGCCGGTCGCCATCGCCTATGAACGCGGCGCGGTGGTGCATGCGGGCGGCTTTGCCGCGCTGGAGGACGAGCTGTGCGGGCTGCAGACCGGCGGCGGCTATGCCGGGCCGGGACGCTCGCCCGACCGCGCCGATGCCTGCGTATGGGCGGTGACGGAATTGCTGGCGGGGATGCGCAAGGGGCGCGGGCCGGGGGTGCGGCGGATATAGTGTTAATTGACTACTATACTATTGCTTGTGCATATCGTTCTACAGATTTGGCGGGAGCGGTATATGACAGCGGAAATCGCTATCTTGAACAAGACTGCGGTGGTTCTTGCCGCTGATAGCGCAGTGACCATCTCGGCAGGGAGTAGTCAGGAAAAAATTTACGACTCTGCTGACAAGTTGTTTGAACTTTCTATGGGGCAGCCTATCGGAATTATGATCAACAATGACATGAATTTCATGGAAACTCCCCTGCCAGTTATTATTAAAAAATACAGATCAGAAGGGAGAGAGTTCAACAGTATTGTTGATGCGGCCGAGGATTTTCTAAGGCATCTTCATGATTTTGGCCGAAAATCTCCGGAAAGCATTCGCTTGCGACATTTGGATCGTCACGTTCGCCCTCTGATCGTGCTTGTCAGGGAGCGAAGCCAGCGCGCGTTGCAACGCTTATTCGCATCCTCAGACGAGTCCATTACAGATCGCCCCTTCTCCGACGTCATGCACGATTTGATTTCAGAAGAAATCGCAGTCGTTGGTCGGGCGTTGTCACAAACCAAGATTGCGACTTTTTTTGATGATGGAGAAATCGCGCTTTCCGAGGCGGAGAAAACTGCGGTAGCGACATCTGTTGAAGAGGAGCTGTCCGTAGCTACAGATGAGCAACGGGAAGCTGTTTGCAATCTCATTTCCGAGCACATCACTCGAATCGGATGGAGAGCTTCATCCACCGGGCTTGTCGTCGCGGGCTTTGGAAGCAAGGAGACGTTTCCGACGCTCGTTTCGTTTGAACTTTTTGGGATTATCGCCGGGCGGTTGAAATACTCTCAGAACAATTTGATCGATATAGATCGCGACGGCGATCGTGCCAAGGTCCTGCCCTTTGCTCAGCGAGAGATGGTTGAGCGATTTCTGTACGGGTTAGATGAAGGCATCGAGCGAAAGATTACTCAGTTTTGCGAAATGTCCGTCCCTGACATTGCTGCCAAACTAATCCAAAATCTAGACATGCCGGACGAGGATCGGGACTCATTGATCCAAGATGCCAAGGAGGCAGAGCAAGGTTTCTACGACGGGCTCGCTCAGAGGAGTTTTGCTGCGATCCGTCAGCAGTCAGAGCTTGAGATCGAGGACATGGTCGAATTTATGCCGAAGCCGGAAATGGCTCGGATGGCGGAAGCTTTGGTTAACCTTACTTCGATAAAACGTCGAGTGTCGCGTGGAATGGAAACCGTAGGCGGGCCGATTGACGTAGCCGTAATATCGCAGGCTGAAGGATTCGTTTGGGTGAAACGGAAACATTATTTTCCGCCAGAGTTGAATCAGCGCTTTTTTGGACGTATGAAATCGGAACGCCGACAGTGTCGGGAGGCAGGTGATGCATAGGAATTGCACTTTGGACACCTTGATTCGAGACGGCCAGAATCGCAATAAACCTGAGTTGGCGAAAGAGGAATTGAGCGATGCGCTGCGTGAGGCAGTTTCTGAGACACGCGCTCGGATTGAAATAGCCTTTTCTCGCCAAATAAAAATTGCGACACGTCTGAAAAACACTCGCTAATTTCAACGTGATCTTCCTCTATTGAGGAGTGCAAGCCCCGCCAGCGCGGGGCTTTTTCTTTGGAGAACATCATGAACTGGTTTGGCCGCAAGGCGGCGCAGCAGGCTGCGCGGCCCGCTTTGTCGCGTGTGTATGGGACGTGGAGTGCGCCCGCGCCGCTGTCGTGGGAGGCACAGGTGCGCGCGGGCTATATGGGCAATGCGATCGTCCAGCGCAGCGTGCGGCTGATCGCCGAAGCCGCCGGGGCGGCGCCGCTCGCCGCGGACGATCCGGCGCTCGTCCGCCTCGTCCAGGCGACGTCGGCGGGGCAGGCGCTGGTCGAGACGCTGGCGTCGCAATTGCTGCTCCACGGCAATGGCTATGTGCAGATTTTGACCGATGCCGCCGGGGCACCCGCCGAACTGTTCGCGCTGCGCCCCGAACGGGTGACGGTCGAGGCCGACGCGCGCGGCTGGCCGGTCGCCTATCGCTATAAGGCGGGCGGGACGGCGGCGGTGCTGGCCGCCGAGGATGGCGCGGGGCGGCCCGCGGTGGTGCATGTGAAGGCGCTCCACCCCTTGGACGATCATTATGGCGCGGGGTGCCTCGGCGCCGCGGCGGGGGCGATCACGGCGCATAATGCGGCGGCGGCATGGAATGCCGCTCTCCTTGAAAATGCGGCGCGGCCGTCGGGGGCACTGGTCCATGATCCGGGCGAGCGCGGCATGCCGTTGTCGGCCGAACAGGTCGAGCGGCTGCGCGCGGAGCTGAGCGAGAGTTTCGCGGGCGGGGCGAATGCCGGGCGGCCGTTGCTGCTGGAGGGCGGGCTCAAATGGCAGGCGCTGTCGCTGTCGCCCGCCGAGATGGATTTTCTGGAACTGAAGCACAGCGCGGCGCGCGAGATTGCGATGGCGTTCGGGGTGCCGCCGATGCTGCTCGGCCTGCCCGGCGATGCGACCTATGCCAATTACCGCGAGGCCAATCGCGCGCTGTGGCGGCTGACCGTGCTGCCGCTGTGCGCCAAGATATTGGGCGCGCTGTCGCAGGGGCTGGCGGGCTGGTTCGCGGGCGCCGAGCTGCGCGTCGACCTCGACCGCGTGCCGGCGCTTGCCGAGGACCGGATGGCGCTGTGGCGCGAGGTGTCGGGCGCCGACTGGCTGACCGCCGAGGAGAAGAAGGCGCTGTTGGGGATGGGGTGAGATCGCGGCCCAGCCGGTCCCGGTCAGCGACACCTGACAAGCGGGACCCCGGGTCAAAGCCCGGGGTGACGAAGAGGAGAAATCGACATGGATGAAGAAGAAGCCCTGGCGCGATTGGTCGCGCTGGCGGGAACGGGCGTGGCCGGAACAGCCGGCGCGTTCGGGGCGCCCGATGCGGCTTTGCTGCGCGCGCTGGTCGAGGAAGCGAGCGAGCTCGGCGCGCGGCGCGCACTGGCGCGGCTGGGCCTCGCCGACGAGGCGGCGCGCGGCGACATCGGCGATCTGCGGCAGCTGCTCGGCGCCTGGCGCGACGCCAAGACGAGCGCGTGGAAGGCGGTGGTCGACTGGGCGGTGCGCGGGGCGCTGGCGCTGCTGGTCGTGGGGCTGGCGGTCAAGATGGGGCTGTTGGGGCTGTTGCGGTGACAGCGGCTGATGCCGCGGCCCACCCCCTGGCCCCCTGCCGCCAGCGGGAGGGGGGACTGCGGTTCGCAGGTTATGCGGCGGTGTTCGACCGCCTGGACCGGGGCGGGGACATCGTGCGGCGCGGGGCCTTTGCCGCGAGTTTGCGTGCCGGGCGACCGGTGCCCCTGCTCTGGCAGCATCGCCCCGGCGCGGTGGTCGGGGCGATCGAGACATTGGCGGAGGATCGCCGCGGGCTGCGCGTCATCGCGCGGGTGACGCATCCGACGGCGGCGGCGCTGGTCGCGCGCGGGGGCCTGACCGGCCTGTCCTTTGGATATCGGGTGCGCGCGGCGCGGGGAACAACCCCGCGCGAATTGCTGGCGCTCGACCTGGCCGAGGTGAGCCTGGTCGCGGCGCCGATGCAGCCGCTGGCGCGGGTGATTGCGGTGGAGAAAATCACTGTCGCCCCGGCGAAAGCCGGCGCCGGTGGCGGGGCTCGATGACGAGAGCGGTCCCAGCCTTCGCTGGGGCGACGAGGGCGCGGCGGATCTTTTCTGGAAGGAGTGAAGGCGATGGATGATCTGGAAGTGAAGGCGGAGGCGCTGGACGGCGCGTTCGATGCGGTGCTGGCGGCCGACGCGGTCGATGAGCTGAAGGCGTCGGTGGCGGCGCTGAAGGCGCAGGTCGATGCCCAGGCGGTGGCGGCGTCGCGGTTGCCGCTCGACGGGACGAAAGCGGCGGCCGATCCGGCGCGCGATGCCTTTGTCGAACGCTATTTGCGGCGCGGGATCGACGCGGCGCTGGAGATGAAGAGCCTGTCGGGGGCGAGCGGCGCCGAGGGCGGCTATGCGGTGCCGCGCGAGATCGACACCAGCATTGCGGCGACGCTGACCGGCCTGTCGCCGATCCGCGCCATCGCGACCGTCGTGCAGACGGGATCGAGCGGGTATCGCAAGCTGGTCGCGACCGGGGTGAGCGGCGCGGGCTGGGTCGGCGAAACCGCCGCGCGGCCCGAAACCGCGACCCGCAGCCTGGCCGAGATCGCGCCCCCGTCGGGCGAGCTTTACGCCAATCCGGCGGCGAGCCAGGCGATGCTCGACGATGCGATGTTCGACGTCGAGGCGTGGCTGGCGGACGAGATCGGCCGCGAATTCGCGGTTGCCGAAGGCGCGGCGTTTGTGAACGGCAATGGCACCAACCGCCCCAAAGGCTTTCTGACCTATGCCGCGACGAACGAGGGCGACGGCGCGCGCGCGTTCGGGACGCTGCAATATCTGGCGTCGGGGGCGGCGGGCGGTTTTGCCGCGGCGAACCCGCAGGACCGGCTGGTCGAGCTGGTCCATGCGCTGCGCGCGCCCTATCGCCAGGGGGCGTGCTGGGTGATGAATTCGGACACGCTGGCGCGGATCCGCAAGTTCAAGACCGGCGACGGCGCCTTTCTGTGGCAGCCGGGGCTGGTCGAGGGACAGGCGGCGAGCCTGCTCGGCTATCCGGTCGTCGAGGCCGAGGACATGCCCGACATCGCGGCGAACAGCCTGTCGATCGCGTTCGGGAATTTCCGCGCCGGTTATCTGGTCGCCGATCGCGGCGAGACGCGCATCCTGCGCGACCCGTTCAGCAACAAGCCCTTTGTGCATTTTTATGCAACCAAAAGGGTGGGTGGTGCGATCATCGATTCAAACGCGATCAAGCTGTTGAAATTCGCCGCCAGCTAAGCGCTGGCGCGCGATGGCGCCCGGCCCTGGCTCCCTTTCCCTTTCGGGGGAGGGCCGGGCGCAACTTTTCCAACCCTTTCCCGCTGTTGCGGCCCGGTGCGCGCTGTGTGCCGGGCGCTGTGATGCCGTGCGCGGGACATCGAAAGGACGGCCGATGACATTGGTGATCAAGGACCCCGGCAGCCGCAGCGAATTCGCCTTTGACTGGGGCGATGTCGTCCGGGCGGGGCAGGCGCTGACCGTGAGCGAATGGACGGTGGAGCCGGTCGAAGCGGGCGGCGTTGTGGTCGCGGGCGCGGCGCATGCGGGGCTGCGCGCGGCGGTGACGTTGACCGGCGGGATTGCGGGCCACGTCTATCGCGCGACCAACCGGGTCACGCTGAACGACGGGCAGATTGACGAACGGTCGCTGACCGTGCGGGTGGAGGAACGCTGATGATCGTGAGCGATGGGCCGGGCGAGATGCCGGTGAGCCTGAACGAAGCGCGCCGCTGGATGCGGATGGGCGCCGACGACGAGGATGCGGTGGTGGCGCAGATCGTGCGCGCGGCGACCAATATCTGCGAAGCCTTTGTCGGGCGCGCGCTGATCGTGCGGCCGATCGAGGAGGTGGTGGCGCTGGACGGCGGTGCGGTGCGGCTGGCGATGCGGCCGGTGGTCGCGGTCGATGGTGTGGCGCTGTTGCCGCCGGGCGGCGATGCGGTGGCGCTCGATCCCGGCGGCTATGGCGTGGCCATCGGGCGCGACGGCGCGGCGCGGGTGACGGTGCACGAGCGCCGCGATGCGGCGCGGGCGCGCATCGCCTATCGCGCCGGCATGGCCGACAGCGCGAATGGCATTCCCGAGGCGATCCGCCAGGGGATCATCCGCATGGCGCAATATCTGCACCTGGCGCGCGACGGCGACGACGCGGCACCGCCCGCTGCGGTCGCGGCGCTGTGGCAACCATGGCGGCGGCTGACGCTGGGGGGTGGGGTATGACCGGCGGCGCCGAACAGGCGGTACGGGCAAGGGCGCTGGCGCTGCTGCGCGCCGATGCCGAGCTGGCGCGGCTGGTCCATGGCGTCTTTGACGGCGTGCCGCCGCGCGCGAGCGCGCCCTATGTTTCGGTCGGCGGCGCCGAGGGCGGCGATTGGGGGACCAAGGACCGCGCCGGGCGCGAGGTGCGGCTGACGCTGGTGCTGGCTGGGGCGGGAAGCGCGCGCGGCGATGGCGCCGCGGCGCGGATCGAGGCGATCGTAGGGGCGCTGCGCGGGGGCGCCGCGGGCTGGACGATCGTGGCGGCGCGCACGCTGCGCACCCGCTTTGCCGTGGCGCGCGAAGGCGGGTGGCGGTTCGAGATGCTGGTGCGGTGCCGCTGTCTGGCGGGATAGGGGCGGTGGGCCGGGCGCTGGGGGCGGGGGCCGGGCCGGGCGTTCAAACGCCGATGGCTCCATGCTGATCCCCCTCCACCGCTTCGCGGCTCCCCTCCCCACGGCGGCGCCGCAGGGAGGATCATTCGGTTCGCGGTTCGCCGGATATATCGGCGCGGTTCAGTTGCCCGGCATCGTGTTGGTGGATTTATAATCCTTGAACTTGTCGGTGAAGTTCACGTGATAATCGTCGATCTGCATATCGGCATTGTCGGCCGCATCGGCCTGTGAATCGCCGCCCGAGCGGTCGAGCGCGATCACCGCCTTGCGAAAGGCGTCGCGTTCGGTCGTGCAGACCGATTTCAGCGCCATTTCATATTCGACCTCTTCCATCTTGGCCTCGAGCGACTTCTTCAGATGGTCGCGCAGGCATTTGGTGAAGGCGACCCGCGTGGTGTCGACGACCGCGGACGGCGACGGCGCCATGGCGGCCAAAAGCAAACTTGTGAACAGCATCCCGCGACTCCCCGTTTTGCAGCGATTTTCTGTTGAGGAGATTAGACGATGGCGATTGAAAATGGGAGCGCTTTTCTGCTCCGGATCGGTGACGGCGCGGTTCCGCCCGCCTATCGCACCGTCGCGGGGCTGCGCACAACGCAGCTGTCGGTGAACGGCGAGGCGGTCAACGTCACGACCAAGGATTCGGGCGGCTGGCGCGAATTGCTGGCGGGGGCAGGGGTGCGGTCGGTGTCGGTCAGCGCCGCGGGCATTTTTACCGGCTCCGACGCCGAGGCGCGGCTGCGCGGCCATGCGCTGTCGGGCGCGATCGACGCCTATGAACTGCGGTTCGAAAGCGGCGAGCGGATGCAGGGGCGCTTCCTCGTCACCCGGCTCGACTATGCCGGCGATTATAATGGCGAGCGCAATTACACGCTGAACCTGGAATCGAGCGGCGCGGTGGTGAGCCTGTGAGCGCCGCCGCGATGCCGCCCGCCAATGCGCGGCGCGGCGAGGCCGAGCTGCGGGTCGGCGGGGCGATGCTGGTGCTGCGGCCGAGCTTTGCCGCGCTGGTCGCCGCCGAGGCCGAGATCGGCCCGCTGTTCGCGCTGGTCGAGCGCGCCGCCGACGGGCGGCTGGCGCTCGGCGAGCTGGCGGCGCTGTTCTGGCACTGCGCGAAGGATCGCCCCGACACGCTGACGCGCGAGGCGGTCGGCGAGGCGGTGGTGGCAGCAGGGCTGGCGGGCGTGACCCCGGCGCTGCGCGTGCTGATCGGGCAGATTTTGCAGGGGCGCTGAGGATGGCGGGGCGCGACGCGGAAGCCGAGGCGCTTTTCATTGGCGACGCCGCGGCGCGGCTTGTCGGCGTGATGGCGCGGGTGGCGGGGTGGCGGCCCGACGAGCTGTGGGCGGCGACGCCCGCCGATGTCGCGGCGGTGCTGGGCGGATGGGGGGGCGATGCGGCGGCGGCGGCGGTGGGTTTCGACCGCGCGGCGCTGGCCGCGATGATGGAGCAATGTCCCGATGACTGACGAGATTGACGAGATGCTGGTCGCGGTGCGCGCCGACACCGGCGCCTTTCGCGCCGATGTGGCGGCGATGCGCGCCGAACTCGACGGGCCGCTGGTCGCCGCCGCCGATGCGGCGGGACGCGGCATCGACCGCGCGCTGAACCGCGCGATCCTGACCGGCAAGCTGGGGTTCGAGGATCTGAAGCGGATCATCCTGTCGGTGATGAACGACATCGCCCGCGCGGCGATTTCGGGCGGCATCGGCGCGATCCTGGGCGGCGGACAGGGCGGGGGCGGCGCGGGCGGGCTGCTGTCGCTGGCGCAGACGCTGGCCTTGTCGCTGTTCGGGGCGCCGGGGCGCGCGACGGGCGGACCGGTGAGCGCCGGGCGCGCCTATCGCGTCGGCGAACGCGGCCCCGAATGGTTCGTGCCGACATCGAGCGGCCGGGTCGAGACGGGCGGCGCGGCGGTGCGCAATATCGCGATCAGCGTCCAGGTGCGCGGCGATGCGGTGCACGAGCCGCAGCGGCTGGCGCAGACCGGGCGGCAACTGGCGCGCGCGGTGCGCCGCGCGGTCGCGCAGGGCGAGGATTAGGGGGGTATTGCTGGTGGGGCTGGTTTGGGGTGGCAAGCGGACGTTGCCTTCCTTCGTCATCCCGGACTTGATCCGGGATCCCGCTCTTTTGAGGCGCGGATCGCCTTCGATCTCAAGCGGGACCCCGGATCAAGTCCGGGGTGACGATGATGGATAGGTCAACTTCCGGTCGCAACCGGTCGCTAGCCGACGCACCTGTTTTTCCGTTCGTGTCGCGCGAAGTCGAGACACCCATCGATGCGGCGCCTGGCCCGAGGGGCATCTCGACTTCGCTCGATGCGAACGGGTTGAGGAGGCGGAGACGGCGGCTTCGGGGTCGTTTCCTGCCATTCGATCCAGATCGGCAGCAAGTAACCGCACAAGTAACCGAAGTGGGGTGGAGAGCGGATATATAGGGGTTGAGCTGGTTTCCCCTCCCGCGGGCGGGAGGGGCAGCGAAACTTGCGAACTTGTTCGCCAGTTACAGCGGGGTGGGCAATCGCAAGGTCGCTGCCCACCCCCGCCCCCTCCCGCGAGCGGGAGGGGAGACACGACCGCCTGATGCCGCTCCATGTAGATCGAAAGCGAATGGCGAGACCGGGTTGGGGAGCGGGCGTGACGCTAAACTGTTTAAGCGTTGCTGCTAAACCAACCCGCCAATGTCCGATGTTCGCGAAAACTGAGCTGTGCGACAATCGGCTTGTCGGCGGGGATACGGCTGGCTTTCGGATAGTACGACTCAACGAAACGCATTTGAATGATGAACGCGGGAACCATTCCTGCGCGAAAGCAGAGGGTGATTTCTTCGTCTTCTGAAGGTGCCTTGGGAGCCTCTTCGAATTCGGCGAATGCGTATAAAAATGGCAATAGCGGATCGAACATAACTCCAGAAAAGTCCGAAGTGATTCTTGGATATCTTGCATGAAAGATTCGAAGGGCTGTTACAGCATCGGCCCAATTTCCGCCCCTTCCATCGAGAATGTAATTGAGTTGCGCATGTTCGATACAATATTGTTCGATGAATCGGCCGGGCTGACCGCGATTCCAAAAATCTTTCAGCAGCTTCAACTGTCCCAGCATCCGCCTCTGCTCGGCTTTGGTTGGCCTGAAAGCTGGGGGTAGCCGCCGACTGCAAGCCGATGCATCTTTGCTCATTCCCGCCGACAACGCGATGCCTGCGGCGAGTGCCAGTGCTTTCCGTCGCTCCCAGTCCATATCTTACGTTCCCTCAGGTTGCGTGCGCAGACTATATTGGAAACCTGAATGCTTCCTTTTTTGTCGTTTCCGGCCATTCGATCCAGATCGGCAGCAAGTAACCAAACAAGTAACCGAAATGGGGCGGCGAGCGGATGTATAGGCGTTGAGCTGGTTTCCCCTCCCGCGGGCGGGAGGGGTAGCGAAACTTGCGACCTTGTTCGCCAGTTGCAGCGGTGTGGGCAATCGCAACGTCGCCGCCCACCCCCGACCCCGCCCGCGAGCGGGAGGGGAGACAACGATCGCAACCGGTCGGGCGCGGCCCTCTGAGCCTGCCGCGCGGCGGGGAGGGGGTGATGGGCGCCGCCGCCGGATTTCGTGTTTTCGCTATACGGAAAAAGGAGACGGGGATGGGCTGGGCGCTTGTCGCGGCGGCGGAGCCGCATCACAGCAAGGGCTGGATCAAGCGGTTCGATCCGCGGTTCTGGACGATCGATTTCGCGCGGCCGATGATGGCAAGCATCGATGCGAGCGGGCCGCAGGCGCTGCGCGTCGATGCGGTCTTTTATAACCGCGACGATCTGGCCGGGCTGATCTGGGAGGCCGAGGACCGCTGGGACCATCCGCTGCTCGCCTATGAAAGCAGCCGCGATTTCCGCCATGTGCAATGGCGCTTTCGCTGGCGGTCGGGCGGGGTGAAGCCGCTCGACGCGCTGCATGGGCCGACGCTGACGATCGAGGGGCGCGACGCGGCGGGGCATCCGCGCGCCTGGTATGTGCGCTTGTGGAACTATGCCGCGGGAAGCGGCGAGGATGCGGTCGTGACGCTGGATTTCGACAATCTGGCGGGCGGTTTCCTGCATCCCGGCGAGGCCGATCCGCTGTGGGCGGGCGACATCGACCGGATGTTCATCTCGCTGGTCCCGCCATCCTATGACGGCGCCGCAGGCGTGCTGGCGGCCGCGGCGGAAGGCTGGGCCGAGATGTCGGATATCGCCTGTACCGGGTCGGGATCGGTGCTGGCGATCGGCGATGCGGTGCTGCCCGAACAGGCGCTGGGCCTGACGAACGGCTATGACGATTGCTATCATATGACCCCGGCGCGGGTGGTGCGCCAGATCGTCCAGCTCGGCTATCGCGGCGATGTCGTCCATTATGTCGGGATGAGCCATTATATGCGGCTCGAACCGCTGGGCGGCGGCCATTATGCGAGCCTGGCGGGCGGGACGCTGGCGACGCCGTGCCGCGCCTGGCACGCCGCCTTTGCCGCCCGATGCCGCGACGCGGGGCTGGTGATCATCTGGTCGCTGTCGTACGAATTGTTCGACGCCTATTGCTGGAACGACTGGAAACAGCGCGATGCGGGCGGCGCGCCCGCGCTGACCGGATGGAGCCCGCCATCGACGCTGTTGTCGCCCGCCCATGCCGGGGCGATGGGATATTTGCAGCTGGTCGCGCGCGCCTTTGTCGCGATCGCGCGGGATGCCGGACTGGCGGTGAAATTCCAGGCCGGCGAACCCTGGTGGTGGACCAATGCGGGCGGCCAGCTGTGCGCCTATGATGCGGCGACGCGCGCGGCGCTGGGCGGCGCGAGCATCGCCATCGCCGATATTCGCGGGCCGCAGGATGCAGAGGCGCGCGCGATGCTCGATGCGCTGGGCGCGCTGCTCGCGGTATCGACCGCGGCGCTGGTCGCCGCCGCGCGCCACGAGGCGGGCGGCGCCTGGGCGGGGAGCCATTTGCTGGTCTTTCTGCCCACCGTGCTCGACGCCGCGGCGCCCGAGCTGCGCCGCGCCAATGTGCCCGCGGGCTGGGCCGCGCCGGCCTTCGACGTGTTGCAGCTGGAGGATTATGACTGGGTGACGGCGGGGCGCGGCGGAGAGACCGCAGGCGCGCGGGCGCTGATGGTCGCGCGGCTCGGCTATCCGGTCGCCGAACAGCATTATTTTGCGGGCTTTGTGCTGAACGCGGCGGATCGTGCGCAATGGGCGGCGATCGCCGATGCGGCGGATGCCGCGCGGGGCGCCGGGGTGGCGCGCGCCTTTGTCTGGGCGCTGCCGCAGGTGGCGCGCGACGGCTTTGTGGCTTTCGACGGTGAGGAGGATGCGATGCAGGCTTTCGATGCGGTGGACTTTCCGCTGGCGATCGGGCGCGAGGCGCTGGTCGTCACCGAATTTTCGACCCAGATCATCGCCGCGCCATCGGGGCATGAACAGCGCGCGAGCGAATGGGCCGAGGCGCGGATGCGTTACGATGCCGGGCCGGGAATCCGGTCCGAACAGGATGTCCGCTGCCTCGCCGATTTCTTTCGCGCCCGGCGCGGGGCGGCGCGCGCCTTTCGCTTTCGCGATCCCTTCGACCATGGATCGGCCGCCGATGGCGGGCCGCCGGGCGCCACCGACCAGTGGCTGGGGATCGGCGACGGGGTGCGGCGGCAGTTCGCGCTGGTGAAGCGCTATGGCAGCGGCGACGCGGTGCAGCAGCGCGCGATCCGGCTGCCGGTCGCGGGCAGCGTGCGGGTGTCGGTCGACGGCATCGAGACGGCCGCCTTTTCGATGACCGCGGCGGGCGAGGTGCTGTTCGATGCCGCCCCGGCGCCGGGCGCCGCGGTGCGGGCGGGCTTTTTGTTCGACGTGCCGGTGCGCTTTGCCGAGGACCGGTTGGAGGCGGGACGCGCGACCTTTCTGGCGGGCGAGCTGGCCAGCGTGCCGTTGATCGAGGTGCGCGCGCCATGGTGAGCGACGCCGCGCCCGACTGGCTGCGCAGCGAACTGGTGACGCTCGCCTGGTGCTGGCGGTTGTCGCGGCGCGACGGGGTGACGATCGGCCTGACTTCGCACGACCGCGACCTGATGGTCGATGGGCTGCGCTATCGCGCCGCGCCGGGGATGAAACCGTCGGCGATCGAGACGAGCGACAGCATCGATGCGGCGACGATGGATCTGGAAGGCGCGATCGCGAGCGACGCGATCGCGGCGCGCGACCTGGACGCCGGGCGCTGGGACGGTGCCGCGCTGAGGCTGTTCGTGATCGACTGGAGCGTGCCCGGGGCGGTGCCGGTCACGGTCGCGCGCGGGACGCTGGGCGCGATCGAACGGCGCGGCGCGGCCTTTGCCGCCGAATTGCAGGGGGTGACGCGGCTGCTCGACCAGCCGGTATGTCCCGCGACCTCGCCGTCGTGCCGCGCGATGCTGGGCGACCGGGCGTGCCGCGTCGATCTGGCCCCGCGCACCCACGCGCGCCGCGTCGTCGCGCTGGCGGGCCGCGCGGTGACGCTCGACGTGCCGGTGGCGGCGGGGGCGGCGGCCGGAACGATGGCGTTCGGCGAGCTGTTGTGGCTGGAGGGCGCGAATTGCGGCCTGGCGAGCCCGGTGATCGGGGCCGAGGGCAGCGTGCTGCACCTTGCCGAGCCGCCGCCGCTGGCCGCCGCGCCGCCGCTGCGCGTGCGGCTGATCGAGGGATGCGACAAGCAGCTGGCGACCTGCCGCGACCGTTTCGCCAATGCCGTGAATTTCCGGGGCGAGGCGCATCTGCCGGGCAATGACCTGCTGACCCGCTATCCCGGTGGCTGAGGGCCCCGACGATATAGGCGACGATATGGGCGCCGATATGGGCGCGCGCGCCCTTGCGGCGGCGCGCGCGATGGTCGGGGTGCCGTTCCGGCGGCAGGGATGCGATCCGGCGACCGGGCTCGACTGCGTCGGGCTGGTCTGGGCCGCCTTTGCCGCGGCGGGGCGGGCGCTGGCGCGGCCGGCGGATTATCCGATGCGCGGCTGGTCGGCCGAACGGATCGCGGCGGCGCTGAGGGCGGCAGGGTTCCAGCCGGTGCGGGCGGAGCGGCGCGACGGCGACGTCGCGCTGATCGCCGATGCGGCGGGGCAGTTTCATCTGGCGATGATCGGGCAGGATATCGTCGTCCATGCGCATGCCGGGCTGCGCCGCGTGGTCGAAAGCCCGCCGACGGTGGTGCCCGATGCCGCGACCCGATGGCGGCTTTTCGAATAGACGGGACGGGAGGACATCATGGCGACGCTGGTGCTGACGGTGGTCGGCGGATTTCTGGGCGGACAGGCCGGGGCGGCGATCGGCGCCGCGCTGGGCCAGCAGATCGACGGGGCGATTTTCCGTCCCAAGGGGCGCGAAGGGCCGCGGCTGGCCGACCTGAAGGTTCAGGCCTCCAATTATGGGCAGCAGATACCGAAACTGTTCGGGACGATGCGGGTCGCGGGCAGCGTCATCTGGGCGACCGACCTGATCGAGCGGCGGAGCAAGCGCGGCGGCGGCAAGGGGCGGCCATCGGTGACCGAATATAGCTATTCGGTGTCGCTGGCGGTGGCGCTGTCGTCGCGGCGGGTGCGCGCGGTGCGGCGGATCTGGGCCGACGGCAATCTGCTGCGCGGGGCGAGCGGGACGTTTCGCGAACGCTGCGCCTTTCGCCTTTATGACGGACATGAGGATCAGCCCGCCGATCCGCTGATCGCCGCTGCGCTCGGCCCGGCGTCGGCGAGCGCGTTTCGCGGCCTGGCCTATGCGGTGTTCGAGGGGCTGGAGCTTGCCAGTTTCGGCAATCGCATCCCGTCGCTGACCTTCGAGGTCGAGGCCGATGCCGGCGCGGTCGATGCCGGCGATATCGGCGATGCCCTGCTCGGCGCGGCGGGGCGGTGCATCGGGCACTGGCCGATCGCGGGCTATGCGGCATCGGGGGGCCGGGTGCGCGAGGCGCTGGCGCCGCTGTTCGAGGCCGATGGCATTCGCCTGCTGAGCCGTGCCGACGGATGGGTGCTGGCGCCGCCGGGCGGCGCGGGGGCGCCGGTCGATCTGGCGGCTTTTCGCGAGGCGCGGCGGACCGAGGCGCCCGGCGACCGGGCCGAGCAGCGCCGCGCGCCGCTGTCGGCGCTGCCCGGCGCGATCCGCTTGCGCCATTATGAGCCCGAGCGCGACTATCAACTGGGCCAGCAGACGAGCGCGGTCGCGGGCGGCGGGATGCGCGAGGAGCGCATCGACCTGCCCGCGGTGCTGCCCGCCGCATCGGCGCGCGCGCTGGCGCGCAAGCTGGCGGGCGCGGCGGCGGACGGGCGCGAAACCACCGTCTGGCACGGCGACCTGGCGGTCCTGGCCCTGCCGGTCGGCGGGCTGGTGCGCCTTGGCGACGGGAGCGCGTGGCGCGTCGCCGAACGCAAGGTGCAGGCCGAAGCGCTGCGGATCATGCTGTGCCGGTATCTGCCGCCGCCCGAGGGAGATTTGGGCGCCGATCCCGGCGTCGCGGTCCCCGCGCCCGACTGGCCCGATGCGGTCGGGACGGTGCATCTGTTCGACATTCCCAATCTGGAGGGAAGTGCCCCCGCCGTGCCGCGCGTGCTGATCGCCGGGGCGGGGAGCAACGACGGGTGGCGCGGCGCCGATTGCTGGTTCGTGCCGGTCGCCGATGCCGAGCCCGTCGCGATCGGGACGGTGCGCGGTGCAGCCGCGATGGGCGCGCTGGCCGAACCGCTGGGGCCGGGCAGCGCGGCGCTGTTCGACCGCATCCATTCGGCGGTCGTATCGCTCGCCAACCCGTCCATGAGTCTGGAATCGGTCGATGATATGCAGCTGCTGGGCGGTGCGAACCGCGCGATGATCGGCGCCGAGATGATCCAGTTTGGCGCGGCGGTGCCGGTGGCACCGGGGCGGTGGCGCTTGTCGCGCCTGCTGCGCGGGCGGGCCGGAAGCGATGCGGGGGCGGGGCACGGCGCGGGTACGCCCTTCGTCCTGCTCGATGACCCGGCGCTGTTGCCGCTGCCCGACGGGCTGGCGGGCTGGGCCGAGGGCGGCGCGGCGCGATTGCAATGGGCGCCGCGCAACGCGACCGCGATGACCGAGGTGGATGTCCCCGCCGCTGCGGCCGCGCTGCGGCCTTTGTCCCCGATTCACGGTAGCATCCAGCCCGACGGCAGCGGCGGCGTGCTGCTTCGCTGGATCCGGCGCAGCCGCGCCGACACCGGTTGGCGCGACCAGGTCGACCTGGCGCTGGGCGAAGCGCGCGAGGCCTGGCTGGTCGGGCTGGAACCCGCGGTGGCGGGCATCGGGCCATGGGAATGCAGCGCGGCCGAACTCATGATACCCGCCGCGGTCATCGCCGCGGTGCCGCCGGGAACCGCGATCGCGGTCCGCCAGGTCGGGGATTTTCACCTGTCGCAGCCGCTGATGCTGCCGCTGAACTGAGAAGGATCATATCATGTCCGAACCGATGACGACGCCGCGCTTTGCGCTCCCCCTGCTCGCGGTGGCGCAGGCGCAGAAGGAGGTGACGCACAATGAAGCGCTTTCGATGATCGATGCACTGGTCCAAACGGTGGTCGAGGCAGGGCCGCTCGATGCGCCGCCGGCTGCCCCGGCCGCCGGGCAATGCTGGATCGTCGGAGGGGCGCCGACGGGGGCGTGGAGCGGACAGGCCGCCGCCCTGGCGATCTGGACCGCGGGCGGATGGCGGTTTGTCGTTCCCCGCATCGGGATGCGGGCGGTGCGCGCGTCCGATGGCGCGATTCAGAGATTCGGCGGCGGGGGGTGGAATGCGCCCGGTTCGGTCGCCGATCCGGTCGGCGGCGCCACGATTGATTCTGAAGCGCGGGTCGCCATTGCGGCCATAATATCGCAACTTGCGACACATGGTCTTCTGATTCCGGCGTAATTTTCGCTGGAAAACCGTATCGAGTGCGACTTTTTGGCAACATATTGACGATTTGTTAGCTTGCGTGGAACCAAAGGCACGAGTAGGACGTCTGACGAGACGTAAAACTCAATTGAAAGGGGAACCTACTATGAGGAAGCTTGCCGTCGCTGTGGCGTTGGCCTCCACTGCCCTGGCGTCGCCGGCCCTGGCTCGCGACAACTCTTGGTATGTCGGTGTTGGTGGTGGTGTGATGATCGTCGAGGACATTGACCTCGACATCGGCGCCACGAATAACGCTGGTACGCTGGATCACCGGACCGGTTACGACTTCGAAGGCGTCGTCGGCTATGACTTCGGCGGTTTCCGTGCGGAAGTCGAAGTCGGCTATCGCGAAGCCGACATCAAGTCGGGCACCTTCGGCGCTCCGGGCATTCCGTCGAATGCCAATGGCACTGGCTCCTTCACCGGCGCAACGCCGCTGAACGGTGACACGAACGCCCTGAGCTTCATGGTCAACGGTATGCTCGACTTCGGCGACGACGATGGCCTGCAGGGCTTCATCGGCGGTGGTGCCGGTGTGGCGCGCGTGTCGGTCGAACCCGTCTTCGCCGGCGCGTTCCTTGACGATTCGGACACGGGCTTTGCCTGGCAGGCGATCGCGGGCGTTCGCGCTCCGATCAGCCGTAACTGGGATGCGGGCCTGAAGTACCGCTTCTTCAACGCCACGGGTCTGGATCTGGTCGATCAGGCTGGCCGCGATGTTTCGGGCCGTTTCCGTTCGCACTCGCTGATGGGGACGCTGACCTACAACTTCGGTGGCGCGGAAGCTCCGCCCCCGCCGCCCCCGCCGCCCCCGCCGCCTCCGCCGCCCCCGCCGCCGCCCCCGCCGCCGCCTCCGCCGCCGGTCGTGGAATGTGCGCCTGGGCCGTACATCGTGTACTTCGACTGGGATCAGTCGAACATCACGCCGGAAGCCGCTTCGACTCTCGACAACGCGATCAGCGCCTATAACCGTGGCTGCTCGGGTACGCAGGTTATGCTCGCCGGTCACGCCGACCGTTCGGGTAACGCCCGCTACAACGTCGGTCTGTCGCAGCGCCGCAACGATGCGGTTCGCAGCTACCTGACCGCACGCGGTGTTTCGGATGGCTCGATCAGCGCAGAAGCGTTTGGCGAAACCCGTCCGGCCGTTGCGACCGCCGATGGCGTCCGCAATGACCAGAACCGTCGCGTGGAAATCACTTACGGTCCGAACTCGGGCATGTAAGACCGGTTTCCATTCCCGACAGGGTTTGGACGAAAAAGAGGGGCGGTGCCGCAAGGTGCCGCCCTTTTTTGTGGCGCCGCGGATATGTGGCTTTTTGTTCGGCTCTTCCCGGCCGCCGTAGCGGCGATGGGCAGGCGGCGTGGACGCTGCCGTTACCCCGGCGGCGGGCGCCGCGGTGTGCTGTCGGTGCTGCGGGTGCCCGCTTTTCGGCGGCTGGCGGCGTGGGATCGGGTCGGTTGCGGCCGGTGGCTATATCCAATCGGTGTGCCGTCCGGCGCGAACCAGCGTCGCAGGATAGCTTTCTGGCGAGCATAAATTTCGGCTTGCCTTATGAATGATGTTATAACATCATGTGTCGACCGCCGATTGGTTGCCCTCTTGGCCCAGGCGGCGGATCAGCGAAGCGCGCGGCGGGGCGGCCGTTCGGTATCCGCGCCCCCTGCGCCAGCAAGGGAGAGAGGAAATGCGCCGACGCCGCAGTATTTTCCGTGCAAAGCCCGACATCAGCCCCGATATCAACACCACCCCGCTGATCGACGTCATGCTGGTCATGCTGGTGATGTTCATCATCACCATCCCGCCGCCGACCCACAGCGTCGACGTGATGCTTCCGGTCGATACACCCGGGGTGGCGATCGCCGATAGCAATCGGGTGACGATCGATCCCGCCGATATCATCCGCTGGAACGGCGAGGCGGTCGATCTGGCAGAACTTGGCGCGCTGGTAAAACAGGCGGCAGAGCGGCCGCAGGCGGCCACCATCGCCTTTGAACCCGACGCCAACGCGCGCTATCTGCGCGTCGACCAGGCCATTGGGGCAATTCGCCGCAATGGCGCGACCCGATTAAGCTTTCCCGGAATCGATCGATACCGCGCCCTGATCTGACGGCCGTTCCGAGCCGCGGAGGCCGAAGCGGCAGTTCTCGAATGAGAGGGCCGCCGTTATCGGTTCCTCGTTGCCGCGCCGCGATGGGGAGGGCGCGCAACGGGGCGGCGGCTGGAAAGACCCCCTCCAGCGTCTCCCCACCTTTCCATGGTTGCGGCACAGGAAGGTTATGGGCGATCGCAACCGGTCGTCAGTAGCGAATGCCTGATATGGGGAAGGTTGCAGACAGGCCGCTTCCGGTCACGCGACCGGAAATGCGGCCGTCGTTGGCAGTCTATTGCGCGGCAATCAGTCACTCACTTTGATCTGGGGGGCGATGGATGCAATGCAGGAATCATATTCAGACCTGCGAACAGACCCTCTTTTCATCAGAGAATTAGCCTGATTCGGCGACATTGCTGCATCGAGAATATTAGAGACGATCTGCAGATTGTTGAATTGTTTACAGGCTTGATAGTATCCTTCGGGGAGCAGCCTCGTAGCGCTTTCTGGGTAAGCAAGCGTCGGAATTTCATCGTAGTGGACCAATTTCTCTTTCTTGTTTCTGCGAAGCGACAACTGGATAGATCTCGGGATGCCCCGTAGGCGAACCTGTTTACGGTCATAGAGAGTCGTCTTTCGATCTATACGAAGAATGAGCGCATCGGCGTCAGGTGTGCTCGGCCCGGTGTCCTCGGTACATTTCTCCAGCCATTGATGGGCATTCTTACCAAATCGCCTTGGCATTCTAGGGTTGCCGGGGTCGTGAATCGCAAGGGCAGCTTCGCGACAAGAAGCGGCTGATTGGCTGGCAGCCAATCGGCGGCCCAAGAAATCCACTTTGTCGAAGTATCCCACCGCTATAAACCAGCTTGGTGGAACCGGGCTCAAGTCTCCTTCTAACACAAGAAGACGGGGATAATTTCCTGTAAGTGGGATCTTTGGAAGCTTCTGGACATACTCCCTTCGCGCCTCGATTTCGTTCTCATAGCTCCTGTTGGAGACCCATGGCCAAACAAATTGCCCCAATGCTAGAACCAAGCCGATGGCCACGAGCCACCACTTACGAGTTACGAAGCCGGCAGCCCCAAGCCCAAACCCGATGACTAGGAATAGGGCAATCTTGACGAGCAGAAGAAACTGCATCGTTTTCAGGAAGTCGACGATAATTTCCATTGTACTGCCCTCTATCGCTTCCTTGCCTTAACGGCCGATCGGGAAATGGCAGTAAATCCTAAATAAGGTGTGGCATTCCCATAACCCAGCAATTGGCAATGACGACTGACTTCGGAAAGGCCGCTTTTAAGAGGTCCGCACAATCGCTTGAGCGGCAGAGATCGGTCGCTAGCCGACGAACCTCCTTTTCCGTTCGTGTCGAGCGAAGTCGAGGCACCCATCGACACCGCACCTGGCCCGATGGGCATCTCGACTTCGCTCGATGCGAACGGGTCGGGGGGCGGCAACGGCGACGTTCGGGGGCGATACCGGCCATCTGATCCGGATCGGGGCCCGCGCCCTAAATCCGTCACGCTATCGGCGATCCGACCTGCCGTTCCCGGTAGATCGCCCGCTTGGGGGCGTTAGCTGTGCAGGCGGGCCATCAGGCCGCGGGGGCGGTCCCGGGGCGTAGATACTGCATCATGTAATTGACATAATCGGCCTTGCCGAGCGGGACGCCCATGTGGCGCATCACGGCATAGGCCGCGACACGGTGGAAATAGAATTGCGGGTTCGCCCAGTCGCGCACATAGCTCGCCGCGGTCATGTCGAAGGCCATGCCGTTCGGCAGCGTGAAACCGACCGCGCGGTCGCCATCGTCACCGAGCTCGGCCGGTGCAACGCCGTCCAGAAAGGCCAGCGTGCCGGCGATCTGCGCCTGCATGCCCGCGAAGTCGCTGGCATCGTCCGGAAATTCCGGAACCGCCATATCGGCGAGCCGGGCCAAGGGTTGCAGCGCCTGCAGGCAGGTGAAACGGACCTGCGACGACAAGGGGTACATGTCGGGCGCGAGCCGCGCCGCGGCGAACTGGAGCTCGCCGATGTCATTGGTCTGGGCCCAGGCCGCAGCCTTGCCAAGTTCCGTCGACAGGGCGCGCAGCGCCGGAGCATAAGCCGAAATCGTCTGGTCGTAGAGCATGCGCTGTCCTTTGTTCAGGCGGGCCTTTGTTCAGGCGGGCCTTTGTTCAGGCGGGAAGGGGATTGTCCTGGAACTGGAGCCGGGCAAGCCGGGCATAGAGGCCGTCGGCGGCGACCAGATCGTCATGCGACCCTTCCTCGACGATGCGGCCTTCGTCCATCACCACGATGCGGTCGGCGGCGCGCACGGTGGCAAGCCGGTGCGCGATGACGATCGTGGTGCGATCGTGCATCAGCGTTTCGAGCGCATTCTGGACCAGCTTTTCCGATTCCGCATCGAGCGCCGAGGTCGCTTCGTCGAGCAGCAGCAGCGGTGCGCGGCGCAGCAGCGCGCGCGCGATGGCGATGCGCTGGCGTTGGCCGCCCGACAGCCGCGCACCGCCTTCGCCCATGAAGGTGTCGAGCCCGTCGGGAAGCTTGCGCAGAAATTCTTCGGCATTGGCGGCGCGGGCGGCGGCCCACAGATCATCGTCGCTGGCGTCCCAATTGCCATAGCGCAGATTGTCGCGCGCCGAGGCGGCAAAGATCACCGTTTCCTGCGGCACCATGGCGATGCGCGCGCGCACCGCGGCCGGATCCGCATCGGTCAGCGGCACGCCGTCGAGCAGGATGCGGCCCGCCTGCGGATCATAGAAGCGCTCGGCCAATTGGAAGAGGGTCGATTTTCCGGCCCCTGACGGGCCGACGATGGCGACCGTTTCGCGTGGCCGGATGGCGAGCGAGAAATCGTGGAGCGCGGGCGCATCGGGCCGCGTCGGATAGCGAAATTCGACCTGTTCGAAGGCCAGCGTGCCGAGCGGCGGTTCGGGAAGCGCCTGCGGCCGTGCGGGCGGCGCGATCGAGGGTTCGGCGCTCAGCAACTCGCTCAGCCGTTCGGCCGCCCCGGCGGCGCGGAGCAGATCGCCATAGACTTCGGTGAGCGCGCCAAAGGCGCCCGCGACGAGACCGCCGGTGAGCACGAAGGCGGCGATCGTGCCGCCGGTGATCGTTCCCGCCGCGACCCCCTCTGCCCCGTACCAGAGCAGGGTGGTGATCGCGCCGAAAAGCAGGCCGATCACGACCGCGGTGATGGTGGCGCGCAGCCGAACGCGGCGCTTTGCGGTCGCGAAATTCGCCTCTACGGCGGCGGTGAATCGGTCGGCTTCGCGCGTTTCCTGTCCGAACGCCTGGACGATCTTCATCGCGCCCAGTTGTTCGGCGGTAGTCGCGCCGATGTCGGCGACGCGGTCCTGGCTCGATCGCGAGACGTTCTGGAGACGGCGGCCGAGCAGCACGATCGGCAGGATGATCACCGGAATGCCGAGCAATATGCCGCCGGTCAGCCTGGGCGACAGGGTGAAGAGATAGATGATCCCGCCGATACCGATCACCGTATTGCGCAGCGCGACCGACACCGTCGTTCCGACCACCTGTTCGATGATCGCGGTATCGGACGTCATGCGCGAGGCGATTTCCGACGGGCGGTTCTCTTCGAAAAATCCGGGCGCAAGGCGCAGCAGATTCTGCTGAACCGCCTGGCGGATATCGGCGACCGTGCGTTCGCCAAGCCAGCTGACGAAATAGAAACGCAGTGCCGTCGCCAGGGCCAGCACGAGCACGATGATATAGAAAAGCCGGAAATGCGGGGCGACGTCGCCCCCGGCCGCGATGAAGCCGGAGTCGATCATCTCCTTGAACTGATAGGGTATCGCGAGCGTCGCAAGCGCGGCGACCCCCAGCGCGATGCCCGCGATCAGCAATTGCAGCGGATAGCGCCCGGCATAGCGCGCAATCATGCGCAGGCTGCCAAGCTTGCGGCGGGGTGGGGCCGCGGCGGTCGTCGCGGCGGGCGCGGTCTGGTCTGTTGTCGTCGCCATCGTCGACGGCCCTAGCAGCCGCGATGCCGCCGCTCAACGATCCAAAGTGGCGCTGGGCTTCAAGCCATGTGAAGCGGAACGAAATGATGCGTTGCACAATGAAGGCGATTGCCTAGACTGCGCGCCTGACAACAGGCGCCGGAAGAGCGCCGTGGGCAACGCAAGGAACGAGCGAAGAATGTTGTATCACGCCTTTGAAATGCAGCGCAGCTGGCTTGCGGGGGCAAGCGCGCTGGCGACTGCGGGCGCACAGGTCATCCAGCATCCGGCGAATCCGCTGGGTTATTTCAGCGGCAGCCCGATGTTCGCATCGGCGCTGGAGGTGTTCGCGCACGCCGCGGCGCCGCGCGGCAAGCCGGGGTTCGACCTGTTCGAAACGATCGTCGACGGCGAAACGGTGCGCGTGACCGAGGCGATCGAGGCGCGGCGCCCCTTTGGCCAGCTCAAGCATTTCAAGCACAAGGGGGCGAAGGACGCGCCCAAGCTGCTGATCGTCGCGCCGATGTCGGGCCATTATGCGACGCTGCTGCGCGGGACCGTCGAGCGCATGCTGCCCGGCCATGACGTGTGGATCACCGATTGGCGCGACGCGCGCAACGTGCCGCTGGAGGAAGGGCATTTCGACCTCGACGATTATATCGACTATCTGATCGGCTGGATGGAGCATATCGGACCCGGCGCCCATATGCTGGCGGTGTGCCAGCCGTCGGTTCCCAGCCTGGCGGCCGCGGCGGTGATGTCGGCGGCGGGCAACAAGTGCCGCCCGCGCACGCTGACCATGATGGGCGGACCGATCGACACCCGCAAGGCGCCGACCGCGGTGAACCAGCATGCGACGACGCGCCCCTATGCCTGGTTCCAGGAAAATGTGATCGCGACGGTTCCGGCCTATTATCCCGGCGCCGGGCGCCGCGTCTATCCGGGCTTTTTGCAGCTCGCCGGGTTCATGTCGATGAACCTTGGCAACCATCTGATGAGCCATTGGGAGATGTTCAAGCATCTGGTCGAGGGCGACGGCGAAAGCGCCGACAAGACCAAGGAATTTTACGACGAATATCGCGCGGTGTGCGACATGACCGCCGAATTTTATCTGCAGACCGTCGATGCCGTTTTCCAGCGCCATCTGTTGCCGAAGGGCGAGATGCTGCACCGCGGCCGCCCGGTCGACCTGACCGCGATCGAGGATATTGCGATCCTGGCGATCGAGGGCGAGCGCGACGATATTTCAGGGATCGGCCAGACCAAGGCGGCGCTGACGCTCGCCAAGTCTTTGCCCGCCGAAAAGAAGAAATATCTGATGGCGAAGGGCGTCGGCCATTATGGCATCTTCAACGGCCGCAAATGGCGCGAGGATATCGCGCCGGTGGTCGAGGACTGGATGCGCGCGAACGCCAAATAGTCGGTCGCGACTTTTTCCCTTTTGAGCAGCGCCGGGACACCTCAGCCCACGGCGGTGGAGTGCGATGCTGGCGGTGGCCGCGCTTCGGACGGTGATCGCCTCGGCGCTAGTGCGCCGGGGATATCCGGACGCTCCAGTAGATGAGATAGAGCAGGACGGCCCAGAGCAGCAGGATGAAGACCATGCCCGCACGGCTTGAGGGGCGTTCGCTGGCGGCTTCGGCGGCGGCGTGGAGGTCGGCCCACAGCGGATCGGGGATCAGGCGGCGTACCGCCCACAGCCCGAGCGGAACCAGGATCAGGTCGTCGATCCATCCCAGCACCGGAATGAAATCGGGGATGAGATCGATTGGCGACAGGGCATAGGCGGCCACCGCCACCGCCAGAAAGCGCGCAAGGCCGGGGACACGCGGGTCGCGGGCGGCCAGCCAGGCTGTGTGCGCGTCGATGGCGAGCCGAAGGCCAAGATCGCCGATGCGTTCGGAAAGGGATTTGCCGGGCATGGCGCGCATCATTAGACTTCTTCCATGGCTATCCAACTGAAAAGCGCGCGCGTCGAGCGCTGGCCGGTCGCGGGGGCGTTCGTGATCAGCCGCGGCGCGAGGGAGCATGTCGATGTCGTCGTCGCCGAGATCGACGACGATGGCGCGCCGGGCCGCGGCGAGGGGACGCCGATCGATTATCTGGGCGAGGATGCGACGGGATGCCGCGACGCGATCTTGCGCGTGATGCCGCATCTCGCCGGGATGAGCGCCGAAGGCGCGCGCGGCGCGATCCAGGAACTGATGGGGCCGGGGGCGGCGCGCAACGCGCTCGACTGCGCGCTGTGGGATGCCGAGGCGCGGCGGCGCGGCGTCCCCTTGTGGCGGCTGGCCGGATGCGATGGCGCGCCCGCCGCGCGCATCACCGCCTTTACCATCTCGCTGGCCGCCCCCGACCGCATGGCGGCGGACGCGGCGGCGGCGGCCGAAAAGGGCTTTTGCCTTTTCAAGCTCAAGCTGACCGGAACCGGCGATCGCGAGCGGGTCGCGGCGGTGCGCGGCGCCGCCCCCGATGCAAGGCTGATCGTCGACGCCAATGAAAGCTGGGGCCAGATCGACCTGTTGGCCGAGGCCGAAGCATTGGCCGAACTGGGCGTCGAAATGATCGAACAGCCGGTGCCGGTCGGCGCCGATGCCCTGCTCGACGGCGTATATGCGCCCATCCCGTTCATCGCCGACGAAAGTTGCCAGACCGCCGCCGATGTCGCGCGGATCGGTGCCTTTTACGACGGGGTGAATATCAAGCTCGACAAGGCCGGCGGGCTGACCGAAGCGCTGCGGATCGCCGATGCCGCCGACGCGGCGGGGCTGGCGATCATGGTCGGATGCATGCTTTCGACCAGCCTGGCCATCGCCCCCGCCTTTGTCCTGACGCAGCGCGCGCGCTGGGTCGATCTCGACGGCCCCGCGCTGCTGGCGCGCGACCGCGAGAATGGCTTTCGTTTCGGGGGAGGAGAGGTGGCGCCGCCGGATCCCAAGCCGAATCCCTAGCGAGCGGGCTTCAGCGCTTCACGCGGTCCGTTCGCACGTCGGAAGCGAAGGTGCCGACTGCGATGGCGGCGGGCATCAGAGCGTCACTTCGGCGTGACGGCCCATTTCGCCTTCCCGGATCGTCCGCCCGGTCATCAGCTTGAACAGGCCCTTGATCCCGGCATCGGCGGTCCAGATTTCGGCGTCGTCGAGGTCGAAACGCAGCAGGAGGAGGTCGGGATCGTCACGGCCGCCTTCGTACCAGGCCTCGACCGCGTTGGACCACAGATGATCGATCGTGGCGCGGTCGGTAACAGGGGTCAGGGTGCCCGCGACGCAGGCGAAGAGATCATGGCCCTTGGCCGCGAACTGCGCCATCGCCGAGCCGCCCGCCGCCAGTCGGCCGCCGCGGCTGTGAAAGAAGTGGAAGCAGCCGTCATTGTCCTTGTCGAGCTGCGCCGTCATCGGAATGGCGTGATGGTGCGCGCCGTCGAGGGCGACCATCAGATAGGGGCTGGCCGACAATTCCTTCCAGAAACGCTGTTTGATGTCGTCCGTCATCGTGGGGGTTCCTTTCCTTGGCTTGCGACAGACCAACGAGCGGAACGCCCCGATGTTGCCCGGTTCATCCCTTGGCGGGCTCGGCATAGCTGACGATTTCATATTCGATCCCGTCATGGTCGTGGAAATAGAAACGCCGTCCGGGCTCGTAATGGCCGTGATTGATCGGGCGAAGCCCCGCGGCGATCACCTTTTCCTCGATCGCATCGAGATCGTCGACCTGGATACCGATATGGTTGAGCGGCGCGCCCGAGGGCCAGCGGACGCCGGCATGTTCGCCGTTCGGCCCCGTGTATAGGGCGACATAGGCGCTGTCCGATCCGACGTGGATCGTGCGGCCGCCATCCCGTGCCGGACCGTGCCAGCGTTCGTGCCAGCCGAAGATGCGCGTCATCAGCGCGGCGGTGCGGCCGGGGTCGCTGACGGTCAGATTGACATGTTCGATGAAGGGGTGCGTCATCATCATTCTCCTGTTTCCAGATTGACGCCCCTTCTCTGCAATCTAAAGTCGAGTTGAGATCAAGCCCAATCTGTATCGGGAGGTAGCGAGCACATATGCACTGCAGCGACCTGATCGCGATCGGCGATCTGGCGGCGCGAACCGGCGTCGCGGTATCGGCGATCCGTTTCTACGAGGAAAAGGGGCTGGTGGCGGCCCTGCGAACCCCCGGCGGGCAGCGCCGTTTCCTGCGCGCCGACATCCGCCGCATATCTTTCATCCTGATCGCCCAGCAACTGGGCCTGAGCCTGGAAGAGATCGCGGCCGAGCTGGCGCGGCTTCCGGCCGGGCGAACGCCGAACGGTGCCGACTGGACGCGGATCAGCACCGGGCTTCGCGATCGCATCGACGGCCAGATCGCCGCGCTTCAGCGCACCCGCGCGCTGCTCGACAATTGCATCGGTTGCGGCTGCCTCAGCCTCAAGAAATGCGGTCTTTACAATCCGGGGGACAAGGCGGCGCAGCGCGGCGCGGGGCCGCGATATCTGCTCGGCGACCGGGCGGTCGACATCGCCGCGGTCGATTGACGCACGCGCCGCGCCCGATAGAAATGCCGCGATATGCAATGGCTTGGAGAGGTTCGATGAAAGCGTTCTTTCCGGTTCTGTTGGTCGCCGGCGCGATGTCGGCCAGCCCCGTGCTGGCCGCGGAGGCCGCCGTTTCCCCGCTGATCGGCACCTGGGCGGTCGACGTCGCCAGCCTGCCGATCCCGCCGGAGGCACGGCCGAAGAGCGTCACGATCACCTATAGCGACGCGGGGGCGGGGCAGTGGCGGACGCTGGTCGACGTGACGCTGCCCGACGGGAAGATGGTCCAGGCGAAGTCGGTTTGGAGCCCCGACGGCAAGCCCGTCCATGTCGAGGGCAATCTGGAGGCCGATACCGCCGCAACGCGGATGCCCGAGCCGAATGTGATGATCACCGCGCTGGCGCTCGGCGGCGTACCGGGATCGATGCGGACCTACACGGTGTCGCCCGACGGCCGGACGATGACCGAAACGGTGGTGTTTTTCACGAGCGACGGCACGCCGGGGATGCGAACGAACCTGTTCACCCGCGTCGAATAAGCGCGAGCGATCAGACCGCGGTCAGCCGCTCGATATCGGGTGCGCCGGCGAGCCATGCGCCGAAGCGGGCGCCGATCTCGCGGAAATGCGCCGATGCGCGGTGCGCCTCGACCGCCGCCGCATCGTCATAGCATTCGAGCACCTTGTAGGTGCCGGCCTCGTCGGTGCGGAACAGGCGATAATAGCTGTTGCCCGGCTCGTCGGCATTCACCGCCGCCGCGAGGTCGGCGAAGGCCGCCTCGAAATCCGCTTCCTTGCCCGGCTGCACGCGGATGGTCGCGATCACTCCGATGGCGCTCATGTCTTTCCCCCTGGTGTCAGGCCTTGAGATCGGGGTCGATCGTCCAGCCGTCCTCGACCTGGATGCCGAAGCTGTTCAAGATCATCGAAACCTGCGTGTACTGGCCGACGGTCATGACAAGGTCCATGCGCGCCTTGTCGCCCAGCGGCGCGAGCGCGGACCAGCTGGCGTCGGTGACGAAATGGTCGGCGGTCAGTTCGTCGGTGGCGCGCAGCATCGCGCGGTCGAGGGCGCTCCATCCCGGAGCGTCCGGTCCGGTCTTGATCCGCTCGACCTCCTCCTCCGTCAGGCCGCAGTCGAGGCCGATGCGCTTGTGCTGGGTCCATTCATAGCCCGAGCGGCAGTTGAAGCCGGTCCGCAGGATGACGAGCTCGCGGTCGCGCGGGCTGAGCGCGTTGCGTTTGGACAGGATGTAATTGCCCCAGCCGAGAAAGGCGGTCAGCGCGGTCGGCGCATGGGCAAGGGTGCGAAAGATGTTGAGCACCCGGCCGCCCCCGACCTTGCCACCATTGGTGGCAAGGAAGGGTTCGAGCGCGGCGCGCTGGTCGGCGTCGATCCGGTCGAGATCGACCGGCGCGATGCGGGGCGCGCCGAGACGCATCAGAAGACCTCGAACAGGCCCGCTGCGCCCTGGCCGCCGCCGATGCACATGGTGACGACGGCATATTTGACGCCGCGGCGCTTGCCTTCGATCAGCGCGTGGCCGACGCAGCGCGCGCCGGTCATGCCGAAGGGGTGGCCGATCGAGATCGAGCCGCCGTTGACGTTGAGCAGTTCGTTCGGAATGCCGAGCTTGTCGCGGCAGTAGAGCACCTGCACCGCAAAGGCTTCGTTGAGTTCCCACAGGCCGATATCGTCCATCTTGAGCTCGAAGCGTTCGAGCAGCTTGGGGATCGCAAAGACGGGGCCGATGCCCATTTCGTCGGGCTCGGTGCCCGCGACCGCCATGCCGACATAGCGGCCGAGCGGGGTCAGGCCGCGCTTTTCGGCGAGCTTGGCTTCCATAACGACGCACGCCGACGATCCGTCGCTGAGCTGGCTGGCGTTGCCCGCGGTGATCGTGTGGCCTTCGCCCATCACCGGTTTCAGGCTCGCGAGCCCTTCGAGCGTGGTGTCGGGGCGGTTGCATTCGTCCTTGTTGGCGACGACTTCCTTGTAGGAAACCTCCTTGGTTTCCTTGTCGACGACCGCCATCGTCGCCTTGCACGCGACGATTTCGTCGTCATATTTGCCCGACGCCTGCGCGGCGGCGGTGCGCTGCTGCGACTGGAACGAATATTCGTCCTGATATTCGCGGCTGATATTGTAGCGCTTGGCGACGACCTCGGCGGTGCCGATCATCGGCATATAGGTGTCCTTGTGCATCGCGAGCAGTTCGGCATCGGGTTCGATGAAAATCTTTCCGCTGCCGCTGACTTTCGAGATGCTCTCGACACCGCCCGCGACGACAATGTCCTGACGGTCGACGATGATCTGCTTTGCTGCCGTCGCGATCGTCATCAGGCCCGACGAGCACTGGCGGTCGATCGACATGCCGGGGACGGTGACGGGCAGGCCGGCACGCAGCGCGATCAGCCGCGCGACATTCGGTGCCTGCGAACCCTGCTGCATCGCGGCGCCGAAGACGACATCGTCGATTTCGCCGCCCTCGAGCCCGGCGCGTTCGACCGCGGCCTTCACCGAAAAGGCGCCGAGCGTCGGCGACGGGGTGTTGTTGAACGAGCCGCGCGCCGCCTTGGTCAGCGGGGTGCGGGCGGTGGAAACGATGACGGCGTCACGCATGATAATCTTCCTTCTGCTTTGGACCGGTATGTCTTTTCGGGGGAGGTCGGCCGGTCAAACTCGATGTGTCACATCCGATATGATCGTCGCGATCAGACGAAGAACTGGCTGATCCATTCGGCGATCAGCGCGGGCTTTTCCTCGCCCTCGATCTCCACCGAGAATTCCAGTGTCTGCTGCCACTGGCCCGGACGCTTTTCGTCGAGTTCGAGCAATTTGAAATGGCCGCGCACGCGCTTGCCCGAACGGACGGGGGCAAGGAAACGAACCTTGTTGCCGCCATAGTTGACGCCCATTTTGACGCCATCGGGGCGTGGGCAGTCCGATTTTGCCATCAGCAGCGGGAAAAGCGACAGCGTCAAAAAGCCGTGGGCGATGGTGCCGCCAAAGGGCGTCAGCTTTGCCTTTTCCTCGTCGATATGGATGAACTGATGATCGCCCGTCGCCTCGGCGAACTTGTTGATCATGTCCTGATCGACCAGCACCCATTCCGACGAACCGAGCGGCTGTCCGACCAGTTTCTTCATTTCCTGCGGCGGAATCGCAGCCATTTCTGATCCCCTCATCTCTTGTGAAGGGCGTGTTCTAGGCCCGGCGGAACCGGTCGCACAAGGGCCAAGCCATGTGCGCCCGGCGCCGTAGCGTCATTGGGCGGCGGGTTTCGGCTGCTTCATCGTGAGGGTTTCGGCATAGGGGAGAATCATCGTCCCGTCGGGCGCCGCGGTAAAGGTCGTCTGGGTCGGATAGGCGAATTCGTAACCGGCGCGGGTCATTTCCTCGAACAGCCGGATACCGATCGCGGTGCGCGCGGCGATCACCTCGGCATAATCGTCGCTGTGGACGTCGGCGACCAGTTCGAAATCGAGGCTGGAGGCCCCGAAACCGACGAAGCTCGACCGGATGAATTCATGCCCCTCGGTCCGGACCTGCGCTTCGAGCAGCGCGGGCAGGGCGCGCAGCATCGCCGGGCTGGTCTGATACACCACGCCGATCGCGAACTGGACGCGGCGGCGGTCGAGATTGGCGTAGTTGGTGATTTCCTTGGACAGCAGATTGGTGTTGGAAATGACCAGCAACTCGCCGTTCACCGACCGCAGGTGGGTGCTCTTCAGCCCGATGCGTTCGACCGTCGCGATGCTGTTGTCATATTTGATCGTCTGGCCGACCCGGAAAGGGCGATCGAAGATGATCGAGAGCGAGGCGAACAGGTCCGAAAAAATTCCCTGCGCGGCAAGGCCGATGGCGATGCCGCCGATCCCCAGACCGGCGATCAGGCCGGTGACATTGACCCCCATATTGTCGAGGATGACGATGCCGGCGACCGCGAATAGCGCGACGCTGATCAGCAGGCGAATGATGCCCATCGCGTTCGACAGCGTTTCATTGTTGCCGTCGGCGGCGCGGCGCTGGATCAGCCCCAGCACGATTTCGCGCATCCAGAAGGCCGCCTGCATCACCACCGCGACGGTGAAGGCAAAGCGGATCAGTTCCATGACGATCGCGGGCGGCTGGGCATAGCCCGCCACCATGCGGGCCGCGACGATGGCGAGGACCGCCGACTTGGTCTTGTAGATGACACGCCCGACGATATCGGTGAGCGTGAACTGGCCCGCCGCCGCCTGCGCGCGCTTGAGCGCCAGCGAGCGGAGCATCGACAGCAGGAAATAGATCACCAGGCCGGCGACCACCGCGATGCCGATCTGCAGCCAGTGGCTGTTCAGCCAGGCGGCGCTGCTATCCCACCAGTGGCGCATGTCCTCGATCGGGTTGCTGGTCGTTGCGGGGGCCGGCCTGGATGCCGCGGCGGCAAGAAGGGACAGGGTCACGTGGTTCCTCGTTGATCATTTGGTCATTGTCGATGGCGACGGGGCGCTGCGGGCGCTGGCCCCCGCAGCGTCGGGCATCGGCTTCAGATAGGCGAAAATCCCGCGTGGGTAACGCGAAACATTGGAAAGGGCGACGACCGCCCACGATTGTAGCGTCCGGACCGCCGAAAGGTTCCCGCGCGCCGCGCCGCCTATCGGGGCGCGGTCCAGCCGTGGCGGGCCGGAACCTGGGCCGGGCGGGCCATCAACGGCCGCCAACCCGATTCGCTTTCGCGCCGCCGGCAATAGGTCGAAAGCCCGATTTCGAGCGCCAGCATCATATAGATGAAGGGCTGGAACGCGATGCCGACGAACAGCGACCCGACCATATAGACGATGTGGCCGTTCTGCAGCGCGGTCGCGAGCGGGGCGATCCATTGCTCCTCGGCCCGGCGGGTTTTCAGATAGCGGCGGCGCAGCCGTTCCATCTGAAATATCCCGGCGAAATGGAGGAGCAGCCACATCGCGGTTCCCGGATATCCCTGTTCGCCCAGCATTTCGAAATAGCTGCTGTGATAGGCGCGCGACTGTTCGTCATGAACCGTCGGACCAGCCGCGCCGGGATCGGCCGATCCCGACGTCGATGCCTCGGTTTCGACGCGCAGCCGGTTCTGGATATAGGCGTTGAACCCGCCGCCGAAGGGGTTTTCCTTTGCATAGTCCCAGGTCCACGCCCAGACCGCCACGCGCGTCGAGGCCGACTGGTCGGATTTGTACCCGCGGATCGTTTCCATCCGGTTGGTATAGCTTTCCGGAAGGAAGGGCACGGCGGCAACGGCGAGCAAGGCGGCCCCGCCGATATAGAGCATCCGGTGCTTTACGGTGCGCAGCGAGAGGATCGCGAGGACCGCGAGACAGACAAGACCGGTGCGCGCCTGCGTCCCCACCGGCAGCAACATGCAGGCAAAGCAGAGCGCGAAGCAGAAGAGCGAGACCCGCCAGTCGGGCGGAAAGATGGTGCCATGACGGCGATACCAGAGGATCAGCGGGATGATCGCAACGCCGACCGTGGACATGATCGACCCTTCGTACAGGCCGAAATTTTCGTCGAGCAGCAATTGCAGCGATCCATAGCCGCCGCCGCCCATCGCCGTTTTCATCCCGCCCGCGATGGCGATCGACGCCGCCGACAGCAACATGATCAGCGCCAGCGATTCGATCCGCAATTTCGTGCGCAGCGCCAGCGGCAGGAAGATCGCCCACAGCAATGCTTTCCACACCCAGCTCCACTTGTCGGCCGCCTCGACCGGGAAATCGGCGTTGATCGTCGTCATCCAGCAATAAAGGAGCAGCAGCAGCAGCAAGCTCTGGCGTCCCGACCAGCGGGTATCGCGCTTGTCATCGGCCAGCAGCCACCCCCCGACGGCGAGCCCGAACACGATCAGCGACACCGGCAGCGCGTTGATGAGGAAATAGCTGAGCCGTTGCGGCGCGACGATATCGATGTAGCAAAAGCACAGGATGAACAGAAAGGGTTTGCGGAACCCCACGCCGATAAAGGCAAACAGAAAGGCGACAAAGGCGATGTCACGCATGGCCGGGCGTGTCCTCTGTCGTGGCGGGGCGCGTCGCGGTTTCGGCGTCGCGCTGTTGCTGCCAGCGCATCCGCGGGCTGACCTCATGGTCGAGATCGTCGCGGTGCAGCATGCGCCACAGCGCGATGGCCATCAGCACATGGGTCAGGGCAATCGAGAAATTGTCGACCATCGAGCGGCAACGCCTAGCTTTTCTGCGACCCTGTCGGGTCTCTTGCGGCGGCTCTACGCCAAGGGGGTTGACGCCGCGTTAAGCCTTCTATGTCAAAGCGCAAGCCCATGACCCGGATCCTGCACATTCTTGACCATAGCCTGCCGACGCACAGCGGCTACACCTTTCGGACCCGCGCGCTGATGAAGGCGCAAGCCGCCAAGGGGTGGGAGGTCGCGGGGGTGACGGGGGTTCGTCATCCGATTCCCGGCCCGGCGGTCGAAACGGTCGACGGGCTGACCTTTCATCGCACCCCGGCGGTCGCGCCCGCCCGCTCGCCGATCCGCGAATGGCGCGAAATCGGCGCGCTGGCGGCCCGGACCGAGGCGCTGGTACGCGAATGGCGGCCCGACCTGCTCCATGCCCATTCGCCGGTGCTCGACGCGCTGGCGGCGCTGCGCGTCGGAAAGCGGCTTAATATTCCGGTCATCTACGAGATTCGCGCCTTTTGGGAGGATGCCTCGGTCGGAAATGGAACCGGGCGCGAAGGCAGCGCGCGTTACCGGCTGACCCGGCGGCTGGAGACCCACGCCGTCCGGTCGGCCGACGCGGTTGCCGTGATCTGCGACGGACTGCGCGACGACCTGATCGCGCGCGGCATCGATCCGGCCAAGATCATCGTGTCGCCGAACGGGGTCGACCTTGACCTGTTCGGCGATCCGCCGCCGCGCGACGATGCGCTCGCCGCCGCGCTGGGACTGGCGCCGAGCGACGCGGTGATCGGCTTCATTGGCAGTTTTTACGATTATGAGGGCATCGACGATCTGATCGCGGCGATGCCGGCGCTGGTCGCGGCGCAGCCCGCCGCGCGGCTGTTGCTCGTGGGGGGCGGGCCGATGGAGGCGGCGCTGAAGGCGCAGGCGGCGGCATCGCCGGTCGCGGCGCACATCCATTTCGTCGGCCGCGTGCCGCACGAGGAGGTCGAGCGATATTATTCGATGATCGATATCCTGGCCTATCCGCGCAAGAAGATGCGGCTGACCGACCTTGTCACGCCGCTGAAACCGCTGGAGGCGATGGCGCAGGGAAAGCTGGTCGCGGCATCGAATGTCGGCGGGCACCGCGAACTGATCGAGGATGGCGTGACCGGAACCCTGTTTACGCCCGACGATCCGGCAGCGATCGCTGCCGCGCTGGCCGGGCTGCTTGAAAATCGGGCGATGTGGGACGAACGACGCCGGACGGCACGCATCTTCGTCGAAACTCATCGTAACTGGTCATCAAACATTTTACGTTACGAGCCGGTTTACCAGCGGTTGCTGCACCGCGACGGCATCGGCCGGGCGGCGTAGCGAAAGGGAAGGGCGGTATTGAAAGCAATGCCGCAGATTTGGAACGATATGCACGAAGCCAGCGACATCCGGCGGCAACCGACCCTGAAAGGGCTGCTTCGTGGCCTGCGCCCGGCGGTCCCCGCGATCATCGGCGCCGCGGCGCTGACCTTTCTGGTCGTGGCGGTCATGCCGATGGCATGGGTCGCGGCGATCAGCTGGAACCTTTATCTCGATCGCCTGTCGGACTTTTTCGTGCCGCCCGTCGGCAATGCCGCGCGGCTTGGCCTTGCCATCGGCATGGCGGGAGCGGCCGCGATCGTGGCGGGCTTTGTGGCGTTGCTCGTCACTCGCCCGGAAGAAACCGGCGTCGCCGCGCTGGCGCGCCGGATACGCGGGCGCAAGGCGGCAGCGAGCGCGGACGATGAAGCGGTGTTGCCGCGCCGCCGCGCCGACCTTCACCCCGATGATGCGCTGCGCCCGCCGATCCGCGCCGGCCGCGACCTGCCGCCCGAAGGGTTGGGTCCGCTCGTCCGGCCGTTCGCCAACGAAGAAGCGCCGGTCGATATCCAGGTTGATGTTCCGGCCGATCCGGTGATGGGCGATGGCGGCGACGAGCTGATCCTTGCCGACCTGGCGCCCGATGCGGCCGTGGAACCCGGCGAGGAGCCGTGGCTGCAGCCCGTTGCCGCGACCGGACCCGCGCTGCCCGATCCGTCGGACAACAGCCTGGGCGCGATGGTTGCGCGGCTGGAGGCCGGCCTGTCTCGACGCCGTGTGGCGCCCGGCGGCCCGTCGGCACCGGCAATTCCGGTTCCGGGTTCGGCGGCCGCAGAGACGGCCCCCGAAACGGACGCCGGATCCGAGGCGGACCCCGAAATCGACTTTGCGCTCGAGGCCGCGCTCGGGACGCTGCAGCGGCTCAACCGACAGGCGACCGGCTGATCGGGTCACGCTTCGACGGTCAGCATTTCGATCGTCAGGCCGCGCCCGTCCGTCGCCGGCTCTATGGCGACATCGGCGACGATATGCCCCGGTACATGCCATTGCTGGTCACCGAACATCTGCTGCATCGCCGCGGCGATCACCTCGGCCCCCGCGGCCATCGCGGGTGCGCCATCCGGTACCAGCGTGCAGGGAAAAACATGCCGGGCCCCGACGAAATTCGCGCTGGCCCAGGGGCGAAGCGTGGAGCGGCCGAGTTCGATCCCCGTCGGCATCATCCGCGCGAGCAGGCGGGCAAGTCGCCGGTGCGGGCAAGCCGTGCGCCCCGGTGCCGCGGGCGACCAGCGGATCATGCCCGTCCTCCGCCAGCCTGGCGCGCCGCACGGGTACGAAGGTCGCCCACTGCCGCAATACGCCCGGCATCGCGATCGGCACGCCATTTGTTCATGAAATGTTCCGTACGACAGATGATCTGACGCCCCGGTTCGCGCCCGCCGCGCAGGTCGCCGACCAGGCGCGGGTCGCGGACGGCGGCGCGTCCGAACACGCTGGGCGGCATGGCCGATTCCTTCAGAAACGCTTCGATCCGTTGCAACAGGCTGCGCTCCATATTTTCCTGCCTGTTCGGTGATGAGCGGATGAGTCGCTCGATAGGATATTTCCTATCTGATGATTGATTTCCTACTTGTCTAGGAAAAATCCGCTTGCTAGGACGAAATAGGAAGGACCAGCGCTTGACCGATTTCGACGATGATCCGCGCGCGGCGCTCGACCGGTTGTGCCGGGACCGGGGGGTTGATTATGCGCGCCTTTCGGACGTGATCGGGCGCAATCCCGCTTATATCCAGCAATATATCAAGCGTGGATCGCCGCGGCGTCTGGCGGAAGGGGATCGCGCGCGCATCGCGGCCTATCTGGGCGTGCCCGAAGCGGTGCTGGGGGCGCCGGTGCAGCGGGTCGCGACATCGGTGCGGGGCGCGCATGGGAATGATATGCTGCTTGTCCCCAAGCTGGCGATCGGCGCTTCGGCGGGGGCCGGGGCGAGCATCGACGGCGAGCCGGTCGAGGGGGCTGTCGCCTTTGATCCCAAATGGCTGCGCGATCTGGGCGCCGATCTGCGCGCGCTCAGCATCATTCGGGTCGAGGGCGATTCGATGGCGCCGACGCTGGACGATGGCGACGATATATTGGTCGACGGCGGCGATGCGGCGTCGCGGCTGCGCGACGGCATCTATGTGCTGCGCATGGAGGATGTGCTGATGGTGAAGCGCGTCGCGCGCGTTCCGGGGCAGGGGCGCATCGCGGTGATCAGCGACAATCCGCATTATCGCAATTGGGACGACCTGCCGATGACGGCGGTGCAACTGGTCGGACGGGTGATCTGGACCGGGCGCCGGGTACGCTGATCGGCCCGATCGGGATCAATAGGGCGCCGCCATCAACGCTTCGATTTCATGGTCCAGCACCTCGGCGCGGCGGCATTGATCATCCTTGCCGTCGCGGCACTTTTCCATCGCCTTGTCGCGCTGGCGCGACAGCTTTCCAACCTGTTCCTCGCGCTCGCGCAGCGCCCGGCCGCGGTTGCGGTCGGCCTCGTCCTGGCTGGTGGTCGACCAGTCTGCGACCTGCCCGACGGCCTTGACCGGCGCGGTGACGACCGATTTGACCGTGCTGACGCAGCCGCCCAGCACCGGTGCGGCGAGGGCCGCAAAGATGAACATCCGCATCGTCTTTCTCCTTGCCGGTTGCCGCCTATCGCATAAGCGCCGCTTTCTGAACAGCGGGTTGCGGTGGATCGGGGCATTGCACCGGTATCTGTCATATGATTGAAACAAATGGTTAAATTTGCGTTTACCTTGACGTTCTAGATCGGTGCCGCCGGCGATACGCCGTACCCCCCATCCAATGAGCAGAGCCATGAACCCCGCCGCCCTTGTCCCCGCCTCCGGCCACTCGACCACCCTGCGCTGCGACGCGCATTTGTCCGAGGTGATCGACCTGTTCCGCAGTCAGGCGCGGTTGACGATCCTGACGATCGTCGATGAACAGCATCGGCCGGTGGGAATTATCCGCGAACAGCGGGTGCGTGAGCTGCTTTTCTGTCCCTATTGGTTTTCGCTGATGCAGAATCCGACCATCGGCGGGTCGATCGACGCGATGGTCGAACCCTGTCTGGTTGCCGATGCCAGCGAATCGACCGCCAGCCTGCTTCGCCGGGTCGCGCGCTCGGCCGGATGCGAAGGGCTGGTGCTGGTCGATCGTGGCCGCTTTGTCGAAACGCTCGACAGCGGGCAACTGGCGAAGCTCGCGATGATGCGCGAGATGGAGGCTGCGCAGGAGCAGGCCGCGCGCGGCGTGCGCGTCGATACCGAAGGGCGCCGGTTCCAGGAGGATATCGCCGCGCTTGCCGAAGCGATGTCGGAGGCCGCGCGCGAGGTCGAAATGGTCGCTGCGGGCCTGTCCGACCGTTCGGAACAGACCGGCCGCGATGCCGCGTCGGTGGCCGGGGCGTCGTCGCAGACGCTGGCCGGGCTGACGCAATTGGGCGAGCATGGACATGGCCTGGCCCACAGCCTGTCGCGGATCGTCGAGGATGGCACCCATGCGCGCGCGGTCCGGCATCAGGCGCAGGCGAAGGTCAAGCAGGCCGGGGAACGTGCCGCGGCGCTGAAGGGCGCGAGCCAGTCGATCGAACAGATGATGCGGCTGATCATCGACATGGCCGGGCGCACCAACATGCTGGCGCTGAACGCCGGGATCGAGGCCGCCCACGCCGGCGAGGCCGGCCGCGGGTTCGCGGTGGTCGCGGAAGAGGTCAAGATGCTGGCGCGTCAGACCCGCGCGGCGGCGAGCGACATCACCCCCTATATCGCGCGGATACGCGAAATCGTCGGGCAACTGGCCGAGGGCTTTGCCGAGGCCGAACGCGAGATCGATGCCAACAGCGCCTTTTCGGATGCCGTCGATGAAGCGGTTACGGGGCAAAGCGCCACCGCGTTGTTGATCGCCAGCTATGTCGAACAGGCGGTGATGGCCGGACGCGAGATCGACGACCGCGTTCGCCATATCAGCCGCGATGCGTCGTTGGCGGGGTATGGCGCCGCCTCGCTCGGCGAGCTGGCTTCGGGGCTGACGCGAACCGCGCTGTCGCTGCACCAGCGCACCCGACAATTTGTCGAGAGCGTCGCTGCCGCCTGACTTTACGCGGACGTCACAATGGCTTGCCGCGCGGCGACAGGCTGCTACTCTTCCCTACGCGCCGGTGGCGTATGACCACCGGGTGGGAGGAGGGTCATATGACGAATATGCAAAAGGGCTTGGCCGAGTTTATCGGCACATTCTGGCTCGTGTTCGGCGGGTGCGGCAGCGCGGTTCTGGCGGCCGCCTTTCCCGATGTCGGTATCGGCCTGCTCGGCGTGGCGCTGGCTTTCGGTCTGACGGTCGTGACCATGGCCTATGCCATCGGGCATATTTCGGGCTGTCACCTCAACCCGGCGGTTACGGTCGGCCTGTGGGCCGGCGGGCGTTTCGACGCGCGTGACATGCCGCTCTATATTGCCGCGCAGGTCGCGGGGGGCATCGTCGCTGCCTTTCTGCTGCTGTATGTCGCGAGCGGGAATCCCGACTATAGCGTCGCGGCCAACGGGCTTGCGGCCAATGGTTTCGGTGAGGGATCGCCGGGCGGCTATGACCTGATATCGGGCTTCACGATCGAGATATTGCTGACGGCGGTATTCCTGTGGATCATCATGGGATCGACCGACGGCCGGGCGCCCGCGGGCTTTGCGCCGCTGGCGATCGGCCTTGGCCTGACGCTGATCCACCTGATTTCGATTCCCGTGACCAATACGTCGGTCAATCCGGCGCGCAGCACGGGCCCGGCGTTGGTGGTCGGCGGTATCGCCCTGCAGCAATTGTGGCTGTTCTGGGTTGCGCCGCTGCTTGGCGGGCTGGTCGGCGGCTGGCTTTATCGCACCGTCGGCGCCGACGCAGGCGCCAAGCCCGATATCGAAGGCGATTGACGATCCGTCCGGCGGGGGCGTCTGCCTCCGCCGGTTCGTTTCGGTCCGCCTATTTCAAGAGATCGAGCGCAAAGGCGCGCACGTCGGCGGCCATGTCGGGGCGGCCGAGCGCCACCGCCAGATTGGCCTGAATATAACCGGCCTTTGATCCGCAGTCATAGCGGGCGCCATCGAAGGTCACGGCGTGGAAAGGCTGCGTCCCGATCATCGACGCCATGGCGTCGGTCAGCTGAATTTCGCCGCCCGCGCCCTTTTCCTGGCTTTCCAGTACCCGCATCACTTCGGGTTGCAGGATATAGCGGCCCGAGATGATGAGGTTCGAGGGTGCCTGATCGACCGGCGGCTTTTCGACCAGCGCGGTCACTTCGGTCAGCGCGCCTTCGGCCCGCCCCGGCGCGATGACGCCATAGGAGGAGACCTGTTCGCGCGGAACCTCCAGCACCGAGATCAGATTGCCGCCGACCTTGTGATAGGCATCGACCATCTGCTTCATGCAACCAGGCGAGCCGTGCATGAACTCGTCGGGCAGGAAGATCGCAAAGGGTTCGTCGCCCACGATGTCGCGCGCGCACCAGATGGCATGGCCAAGGCCCATCGGTTCCTGCTGACGGACATAGGCGCAATTGCCCGGCCCAAGCCGCGTCGGCGCCAATACCGACAGATCCTTGCCGCGTTCCGACATCGTCTTTTCGAGCTCGAACGCGATGTCGAAATGGTCCTCGATCGCGCTCTTGCCCCGTCCGGTGACGAAGATCATCTGTTCGATCCCCGCCTCGCGCGCCTCGTCGACCGCATATTGGATCAGCGGCCGATCGACGACGGGCAGCATCTCCTTGGGGATCGCCTTGGTCGCGGGCAGAAAGCGGGTGCCAAGGCCCGCGACGGGAAATACGGCTTTACGGATCGGTTTCATCACGGCGGCTCTAATCGCGAAGGGTTGCGAAAGAAAGAACGGCGGACGGGAGCGCGTCCGGTCGATCGTTCAGGGCGGCGTGACGATGACCACGACGCGGCGGTTGTCCTGGCGACCCTCCGGGGTGTCGTTGCTGGACAGCGGAAAGGTTTCGCCGCGGCCGATGATCTGATCGGCGGCGAGTTGCATGCCGTTCGTCAGCATCGGCGCCGCGACGGCTTCGGCTCGGGCTTGCGACAGGCGCTGGTTATAGGCTTCGGTGCCCACCGAATCGGTATGACCCTCGACACGCGCGCTCCGGATGTCGACCGAGACCAGATGGCGCGACATGGCGGCGATGCGATCGATCTGTTCGACCTTGAGCGCGCTTTCGTCGGTGTCGAAGAGCAGGCGATCGGAAATGGTCAGTTGCCAGTCGGGGCCGCTTTCGACGAAGCCTTCCGATTGCAGGGCGGCGATCTGTTCGGGGCTGAAGCCCGACGGCGGCGGCACGGACTGACAGGCCGCGAGCAGGGCGGCAAGAAGCGCCGCCGCGAATATTCGGAATCGGGAAGAGGGCAGGGTCATCATTGAGCTCCAGTGGACATCATGACAGTTTGCGTGCCAGCTTGTTACTGTACATCGCGGCATCGGCGGCAGTCAGCAGCGCGGTGGTATCGCCCCCATCGTCGGGATAGATGGCGACGCCGACGCTGACCGACGCAGAATATCGGGTGCCGTCAGGCAGGGTGAACGGATCCTCGACACAATCGCGGATACGCGCGGTCAGCGCCTCTGGCGCGGCATCGTTATCGAGTGTGTCGATGATCACGACGAACTCGTCGCCGCCGATCCGCGCCGCGAAATCGCCCTTGCGCAGCGTGCCCTTGATACAGGCCGACAGGGCGATCAGCACCGCATCGCCCGCCGCATGACCGAAATTGTCGTTGACTGCCTTGAAATTGTCGGCGTCGATGAACAGCAGGGCAAAGCGGGTGCCGCGCGCCTCCGCCGACTGGACGCGCTGCGCCAGTTGTTCGTCGAGCGCCGCGCGGTTCGGCATGGTGGTGAGCGGATCGTGCGAGGCGCGGTGCGCCAGCATGGCCCGTTCATCTTCCATATGCCCCTGCCACCCCTGAAGCTCGTCGAGCAGGGTGTTGATATCGCCGCCCAGCCGGTCGAGTTCGGCAATCCGCAGCGTTTGCACCCGCTTGTCGAAGCGGCGATGCAGGCGGACATCGTGGGCGACGGTCGCGATCTCGTTCAGCGGCTTGACCAGCTCATATTCGAACCGGCGGGCAAGCGCGATCGTCCCGAGCGCGGTGACAAGCAGGCAGGCCAGGCCCGCCAGCAGCCCCAGTCGCACATAATCGGTCAGCGTCGAACTGTCGCCCCACACCTCGATCGTCCCGATCACCGAGCCATTGCGCCGGATCGGAACCGACGCAGGGTCTGGAAAGAAGAGGTTGGTCAGAAACGGTGTCGGGTCGCTGACGGGAGAGGTCCAATGCGCCAGCGGGCGGCCGCGGTCGTCCAGAACGCGCAGCCGGGCGACGCCCGCCATATGCGTCAGCGGCTCGATCCCCTCGCGCGCCGCGACGGGGTCGTTGAAAACGAGCGCCGGCTCGACGCCATAGGCGCCGAGTTGCGCCGCGAGTTCGATATTGCGGTCGGCGTAGCTGCGCAGCGCCGTCACCCCGGCAAGCAGGATGGTCATGCCCGACAGCGCCACGGCGAACAGGGTGATGCCGAAGTGAAAGCGCGACAACAGGCGTTGCAGCGTCGTGCGCGGGGCCGATTTGTCGCGGGTGGGCGGGGCGGTCATGGCCGCCCTCCATCGTCGCTGCCGATTTTCAGAACCCGCGGGTCGATCCGCAGCGGGCCGCGGCCGATGGCGTCGAGATTGACCGAAAAGCCAAGCCCGCCGGTGCGCCCCGCCAGGCAGAACATGGCGCCGTACAGGCAATTGGGATCGTCGTCGGTCAGGGTCAGGACGGGACGGCCGCGTACCCAGGCGATCAGGCGCTGGCGGTCGCTGACGGGCATTCGGCCCAGGAACAATATGTCGCATCCGCCACCCGTGACCTCGGCCGCCGCCGTGCGGCGCACGACCAGCTTGCCGCGTCCGGGCATTTCGGGCGCAATGGGGTCGGCCAGCTTCGGCTGGCCGATGACGCACAATGTACGGGGCGCCGGGGATGGGTCGTCGGGCCAGCGGGCGTAGCTGATGATCCCGCCGATCATCCGGTTTGCCGTGTGGGCGATTCCCCGAGCGCCGCCCTCGACGAGCGATTGGCTGGCGACCTGAACCGTCATCTGTGGCGCGGACGAAAGCGCGCTAATCAGAAGCAGTGATGCCAGCACCCTGTCGCAATCCCCAACTGTGCCTTCGGCGCGATCCTGCCCCGACAAAGCGGCGTCCGCTAGTCAAAAGCGGCGGAAAGTCAATGAAAACCGGTGCCGTGCGGCCAATTTGCAACAGGGTGGTCTATGATCAGTCGGTACGCAGCCGGTCGGAAAATCCCTTGCGCAGCTTTGCGAGCTTGGGCGGGATGACGGCCATGCAATAGGGGTTGCGCTGCCCCTCGCCATCCCAATAGGCCTGATGATAATCCTCGGCCGGATACCATTGGGATGCTGCTTCGACGGTCGTGACGATCGGCGCGGGCCAGTCGGCCTGCGCGCGTGCGATACCGGCGCGCACCGCCGTTTCCTGCGCTTCGTCGCGTGGGAAGAGCGCGCTGCGATACTGGGTGCCGACGTCATTTCCCTGACGGTTGAGCTGGGTCGGATCGTGGGTTGCGAAAAACACGTCGAGCAGATCGTCATAGGATATGACGGCGGGATCAAAGGTGATGCGGATCGCCTCTGCATGGCCGGTGTCGCCGCCGCACACCTGTTTATAGGTCGGATCGGCGACGGTGCCGCCGATATAACCGCTTTCGACCTTTTCGACCCCGGCAAGCGACTGGAACACCGCCTCGGTGCACCAAAAGCAGCCGCCGGCGAAGATGGCAGTGTCACGGGTCATGATGTCGATCCTTGGTAGAAAGATGGTCCATCTCGAAAATAGGCGCGCGCGTCATTATTCCAAGGGCGGCGGTGCCGTGACCAGCGGCGGCCTGGCCGCCGGGTCGGCTGCGCGCGCGCTTTGCATCGCGATCGCCTCTGCCTCGATGGCCGCGATCCTTTCCTGGCGCGGCGGATGGGTCGCCGCGCGGATCAGCGGTTTCTTGTGCCTTTGCCAGAAGCGTATCGCAGCTTCGGGGGGATAGCCCGCATCGACGAGCAGCCAGACCGACAGCCGGTCGGCCTCGATTTCGGTCATGCGCACGCGCCGCGCCGACCGGTCATCGCCGAGCCTGATGCGGTGGCGCAGGATGTTGTGCGCCATCTCGTGCGCGACGACCGCCGCTAATTCGCCCTCGTCGGTGATCGAGCGGGCGAGGTCGAGGCGCAGCCGGACCAGCTTTCCGTTCGCGGCCGCCTGTGGGCCGTCGCGTTCGATCCGAAACGCGCTGGCGCATCCCGGGGTGGCGTCCAGCCGATAGATTTGCCCGGCGGTGTCGGTGATCGCGAGCGGCGCGGCGGGGTCGAGTTCGGCCAGCGCGACGATGACCGCATCGATACGAATGGTCGGTTGGTCGCTGAGCGTCGGCACCGGATCGCCGTTGATCGCGGCGATCGCCGTTCCGGGCGCGATACCGGCACGGGCGGCGGCGGAGCCGGGGGCAATGGCGGCGGCAAAGGCGCCCTCGCCGGCGCCATAAGCGTGCCGGGCCGCATCGCGCTCGTCACCCGCGAAGCGGCGAAGGTCGCCGAGCAACCATCCCGGCTGCGGTGCGAGTTCGGGACACCAGGACGCGCTGGCGACCGCGAGCCGGTGGCCGACCGCCGCCAGTCGCGCTTCCTGCATGGGCAGGTCGCCGATGTCCGACGCGTGAAGCGGAGGCGACAGCATGGCGGCGGGGAACGCGGCGATGAATATTGCCAGAAAAGGAAGTGGGCGGCGCATCGGCCGGGCATAACAATCGCGGGCTGTCGCGGCCATGAATTTCCCGGTACTGGGGCGATCGGCCCTCTTGCCTATCACCGGGCGAGCGCCGATAGGGCGGGCATGGCGCAAACTTCCGCACATGCCGCTCGTCCCGCCGCGCTCGCGCGCTGGCTCTGGCTCGTCGCCCTGCTCGTCGTGATCGTCGTCGGTGTCGGGGGAATTACCCGCCTGACCGAATCGGGATTGTCGATCACCGAATGGCGCCCGGTGTCGGGCGTGCTGCCGCCGCTCAACGAGGCCGATTGGGTCGCCGAATTCGAGAAATACAAGCAGATTCCGGAGTATAAGGAGATCAACCTTGGCATGTCGCTGGCGGCATTCAAGGCGATCTTCTTTTGGGAATGGCTGCATCGCATTCTGGGGCGGCTCGTCGGGGCGGCGATGATCGTGCCCCTGTTGTGGTTTGCATGGCGGCGCGCGATTCCGGCGGGCTATGGCTGGCGCTTGTTCGCGCTGACCTCGCTGGTCGGCCTGCAGGGCGCGATCGGCTGGTGGATGGTGGCCTCTGGCCTCGAATATCGAACCGACGTCAGCCATTTTCGCCTGGCGACGCATCTGCTGACCGCGCTGTTCCTGCTCGCGGGGCTGGTGTGGACGGCACGCGATCTTGGCACGCTCGCGCGCAATCGGCGCGCGCGCCCCGCTCGGCTGACCGCGGGCGGCTTTGGCCTTTCCGCCGTGCTGGCCGTTCAGCTGTTGCTCGGTGCTTGGGTTGCCGGGCTCAACGCGGGCTATGTGGCGAGCAGCTGGCCGCTGATGAACGATCATTTCTTTCCGCAGGGCGTCGATTGGGCTGGCGGCGCCTGGCTGGCGCTGACCAATGATCCCTTTCTGATCCATTTCCTCCACCGCTGGTGGTCGTGGGTTGCCGCGGCTGCCCTGTTGTTGCTGGCGCGCGGGCTTTGGAAAAGGGGCGCGCGAACAGAGGCGAAGCTGTTGCTCGCGGTCGTGGCCGCCCAGATGTCGCTAGGAATATGGACCGTGGTGAGCGGCATGGCGATGTGGGTCGCCGTCGCGCATCAGGTCGTTGGCGCGCTTCTGGTCGCGATCGTCGCGGCGGCGCTGCATCGCTGGGGAAGTCGGCCGGCGTAACGGACGAGGGCCGCGCCGCGGGCGCTCCGCAATGCTGCGGATCGGGACGCTGTGATGTCGGCGGTATTATAATACCCGTCAGCAAAGCCGCGCTATGCTTGACTTTGACGCTCCTAACGCGCATTGGCCCGCTCCGAAGCGCCGCCGATTCCTTTTCGGGGAAAGGCGGCGCGGTTTGTTTCCGGGGCACGGACCCAAAAGCCGCCGCCTCGTCCATCTCTTCAAGGAGCGTGCCATGAAGGCGCTGACCAAGACGACCCAGTCGGCGAATGCCGCAACGGTCGAAAAGAAATGGGTGCTGATCGACGCCGACGGTCTCGTCGTGGGCCGCGTCGCCACCATCATCGCCAATATCCTGCGCGGCAAGCACAAGCCGAGCTTTACCCCGCACGTCGATTGCGGTGACAATGTCATCGTCATCAACGCCGAAAAGGTGCAGTTCACCGGCAAGAAAATGGCCGACAAGCGCTATTACAAGCACACCGGCTATGCCGGCGGCATCAAGGAAACCAGCCCCCAGAAGGTATTGGAAGGCCGTTTCCCCGAACGCGTGCTCGAAAAGGCGGTCGAACGCATGATCCCGCGCGGCCCGCTCGGCCGCCAGCAGATGCGCAACCTGCGCATCTTCGCGGGCACCGAACATCCGCATGAAGGGCAGAACCCCGAAGTGATCGACGTCGCGTCGATGAACCGCAAGAACAAGGTGGGTGCATAATGGCCGACAACCTGAACGATCTTAAGGATCTCGCCGGCGCTGTCGAAGGCACCGTCGCCCCCGCAACCCCGGCCGCGCCGTTGCGCGAAAAGCAGGTCGACAAGCAGGGCCGCGCCTATGCGACCGGCCGCCGCAAGGACGCCGTCGCCCGCGTGTGGGTCAAGCCCGGCACGGGCAAGATCACCGTCAACGGCCGTGACCAGGAAGTCTATTTCGCGCGTCCGACGCTGCGTCTCGTCATCAACCAGCCCTTCGGCCTGACCGAGCGCGTTGGCCAGTATGACGTCATCGCCACCGTCAAGGGCGGCGGTCTGTCGGGCCAGGCGGGTGCCGTGCTGCACGGTATCGCCCAGGCGCTGACCCGTTTCGAACCCGCGCTGCGCAGCACGGTGAAGGCGGCTGGCTTCCTGACCCGCGACAGCCGCGCCGTCGAGCGTAAGAAGTACGGCAAGGCCAAGGCCCGCCGCAGCTTCCAGTTCTCGAAGCGCTAAGAGCTTTTTTCCGCCGACGGGTGGAAAAGAGAAGGGCGGTCCGGCAACGGGCCGCCCTTTTTTGTTGCCCGTGGGCAACAGTTCGTTTCTTTCGAAACCATAAGCTGTTTTGGCGACATTACACGCTTGAATGGCGTCAATTTTTACATAGCCTCTATTCCATGCCGTCCAGGGGGCTGGGCGGGAATAAATTGGACAGGGGATATTTATGATCATCAATCGGAATGCGCGTTCGTTGCGCGCAGGCCTGTTACTGTCGGCCGCGGGCGTCGGCCTTGCGATGGCGGCTCCGGCCTCTGCGCAGGATGCAACGCAAAACTCTCTCGTGAACCGCAATGGCGCCGAACTGGCGGCACATGCCGACGGATCGACGCTCGGTTTCATTTCGACGCGGATCGAAATCGAAAAACAGATCGTGATTGGCGATCCCGGAACTCCGACGACGGCGCGCGATCCGGTGAACGTCAATGGCGTCGGCCAGATGATCATCGATCAGCAAAATGGCTTTATCGGCCTGTGCACCGGGACGCTGATCAACCCCCGCGCGGTCATCTTTGCCGCCCACTGCGTCAACGGCGCGCCGGCAGGTGCCTATGGCGCGGACAGCGGCGGCAAGCCGATCGGCTTTGGATTCTCCAACAACAATAATGTCGCGGGCAACAGCGCCTTTGGCCAATGGCTGAACGGCACCGCGACCAACCCCGCTTATGCCACCAACCCCGACCAATATATGTATAATGTGAATGGCGTCGCTTATCATCCGGCGTCGCTGGAACCCGACGCGCGAAGCTTCCTTTATGGCGACGTCGCGCTGGCGTCGCTCGACACGCCGGCGGTCGGAATCCCGACCTGGGCGCTGCTGTTTTCGCCGCTGCCACAGACGGCTGGGGGTGCCGAGGGCACCGGCTATCACGTCAATATCACCGGCTATGGCCGCAATGGCACCGGCACCACCGGATCGACCGGATCGGATTTTCGCCGTCGCATCGCGACCAACATGCTGGGCGCGCTCGCGTCGATCGACGATTTCGAAGGATTTATTTTCGGCAGCGCATCGGGCGTCCTGCCGCAGAATCTGTACTGGATCGATTTCGATGACCCGCGCCGCGGCACCGCCGCTGCCGATCCGCGCGACTTCAACGCCTGGCGCGACAATCCGACCCCGACCGAAGGCACCACCGCCAGCGGCGATTCGGGCGGCCCGCTGATCCTGGATTCCACCTTTGACAAAAAGGTGGTGATCGGGGTGCTGTCGGGGGGCTATACCCGCTTTTTCAACGGTGCGCCGGCGAATGGTTATGGCACCGCCAGCTTCTATCAGCCATTGTATCTCTATTGGGACTGGATCGCGGAAAATAACCCCTATCGCTATGTCGGCAATGTGGCGGGCAACCGGAACTGGAACGACAGTGCGAACTGGGTCAGCAATCTTGATCCCAATTACCAGATCATCGGGCCCGACGGTCAGTTGGTGAACGGGGTCCCGACCGATCCAGGCGAAGGCCCGAACGGCACCGATGGCAAATTTGGCGAAGCCTGTTTCGAAGGTCCGATCGCCGGCGGCGCCAGCGACTGTTATAATTATGCGACCGACGAATATACGTCGACCATCCGGCCGATCGGAACGGGCGAAATCCGCAATGGTGCGGAGACCGCCAGCGTCGCATCGCTGACCGGAGAGGGCGGCGACCCGGCGACGTCGATCCTCGATCGCATCGTTCCGGCCGCGCAGACCGCGACCATGGCGTTGCCCGCGCCGACGATCGACAATGGCCTGCCTGGTGCAACCGGCTTTGTCCCGAACAACAGCGACGGCGACCGGCTGCAGGGTCAGATGCCCCGCTATTATGACGTGACATTGGCGGCGGCCGGTACCACGACGCTCGACAGCAATGTGACCATCGACCGGTTGACGCTGGCGGGGATCAATTCGGGGTTGACGATTGCGCAGGGCGGATCGCTGACCAGCCTGATCGAGGTCAGCCAGATCGCCGGTGCGATGACCGTCAACGGCACGCTGACGACGCTTGGCGATTATTTCATGATGCTCGGCAGTCTGCAGGGCAGCGGTACGATCAACACGCCCTATTTCACCAGCGCGTCGGGTGCGATCTCGCCCGGCAGCATGACCACCACGGGTACGCTGACCTTCAACGGCAATGTCGTGCTCAGCGACGGAACGGGCTTTTTCGTCAATCTGGGCGCCAATGGCGCCTCGGACCGGATCGCCGTCAATGCGACCGGTGCCGATGACGGCGTCGCGTCGCTGGGGGGAACCGTGCTGTTCAGCCCGGCCGGCGGCTACACCATCCGCGATGGCGATACCTATACGATCGTCACCGCAGAGGGCGGCATCGACGGTAGCTTCTCCGACGTCCAGGCGATCAGTGCGATCCTGCGCCCGACCTTCAACTATCTGCCCAATGCGGTGCAGGTGGTGATCGAGGCAGGGCTCTATCGCGACGTGGTGGCAGGCAATTCGCCCGTCCAGCGCGGCTATGCGCAGTTGCTCGACCAGAATCGCCGCAGCGGTTTTCTCGCCGATGTTTTTGGCCCGCTCGACATGCAGAATGCCGAGACGATCCAGGCGGTGCTCGAAGGCTGGGCACCGCGCGCCGAAACGCTGCGCGGATCGCTCGGGACGGTGGCGCTCGACAATATGTCGCGCTTTTATCGCGATCGCCTGCTGCGCCTCGATGCCGGCAACATGGGCGGTACGCTGGCGATCATCGGCCGGCCGGTCCAGATGGCGGCGCTCAGCATGGCAACCGTCGGCGGTGACAGCATGGCTGTACGCAGCGATGCGCAGCCGGTGATGGTGCAGCAGGGCCGCCTGCCCGAAGACACCAGCGCCTTTCTGGCCGGGGGGTATCTCGATGGCGACAGCCGCCCGATGGCGACCGCCATTCCGCTTGGCGGGCGCGATCAGTTCGATGGCTTTTACATCGCGGGGGGTATCGAAAAGGCGCTCGACGACGCGAACGTCCTGGGCTTTGCGCTCAGCTATACCGATGTAAAGGGACATAGCGGCGTCGGCGGCCAGAGCGCCAAAGGCAAGCTGTTTCAGGGCACCCTCTACGGCAAGACGCAGCTTGGCGGCGGGATCGATTTGTCGACCCAGGTCAGCGCGGGCGCCTTTGACACGCGCACGATGCGGATCGCCGACGTGGTCGGCACTCCCTATACGTTGACTGCCGACGATAGCGCGCTCGCTTTCACCGGCGAGATCAGCCTGGGCAAGGATTTCGATGTCGGCAGCATCGAAATCGGCCCGCGCGCTGCGTTGCGGGCCAGCCACATCGGCTTTTCGGCCACCAGCGAAAAGGGGGGCGGTCCGGCGCTGCGGCTTGACCGCAAGGCCTTCAACAGCTTGCAGGGCCGTCTTGGCCTGGCGCTGTCGGGCAAACCGGGCGGCAAGGTTCAGCCGTATCTCAGCGCCGATTTCGTGCATGAGTTCGACGATGAACCGGCTGCTTTCGGCGCCAATTTCGTCGGCGGGGTCGGCCCGAATGCGATTTTCGGACTTGCCGGATCGGACCGCAACTGGGGCGAAATCAGCGGCGGCATCTCCATCTCGACGGGCAATGTCGACCTGTCGATCGGCGCCGACACGACGATCTGGCGCAAGGATGTCTCGAACCAGAGCTATCGCGGGTCGGTGACGTTCCGGTTCTGAACCCGGCAATAGCGCGGAAAAAAAAGGGGGCGGTCCGGCAGCGGGCCGCCCTTTTTGGTCAGAGAAGATCGAGGCTGCCGAGCGCCAGCGCCTGGCGCGCCGGGCGTTCGGCCATCACCGCGAACATTTCGTCGCCGCGCGCCGTACGCTCGACGCTCATCGAGGCGAAGACCGCCATGAAATAGCCGCTGAGCGCTCCGACCCGATAATCGGTCCACAGGGCGGCGCGATCGGCTTCGATCCCGCGATCCGCCAGTGCGGCGATCCAGTGGTCAAAGGCGGGGTGGTCGGCGGCGGCGCGGTCGCCAGGGTCGGCGATGCTGGTCCCGACCAGATAGGCGAGGTCGGCGGCGCCGCTGCCGCGTCCCAGCGTCTGCCAATCGACCAGCCAGCAGCGGGCGCTATCGGGCGCAAACAATATATTGTCGATCCGCAGATCGCCGTGGACGAGCGTGGGGGCGGCCGGAACCCGCGCCAGATAGGCGTCGAGCCGTTCGACGAGTCCGGCACCCAGATCGAGGACGTCGGTATCGAGGCGACTGGCATAGCGTTCGCGAAAACCCTGATAGAGTTGCGGGAACAGCGTGCGGACAAGCGACCCGTTATCGCGCGCCAGCCAGTCGAGCCCATCCAGTCGGGGATCGTCCCATAAATATGCATGAAGGCTCGCCGCCGCGTCGATGCACGGGACCAGTCCGGCAAGGTCGGTTCCCGCAAGCTGGTCGCCCTGCCGAGCGGGCGCGAGATCGGACAGCAGCAGCAGAAATTCGACCTCATCGGCCGCGATGGCGTGGAAATGGCAAGCGGGAGCGGACACCCCGCTTTCCGCAGCGAGCGCGCGATACCAGTTCACTTCCTTGACATAGGTGCCGGTCAGCCTGGCGATATGGCGGCTTGCGGCGTCCTGGCTGGGGCATTTCGCGATGATGCTCGCCGGGCCTGCTCCGTCCTTTTCCCAATGAAGGGCAAGGCGATAGCTGTCGCACATCTGCCCGGTTCCGACCCGGGTGGCGGTAAAGCCCCGAAGCTGTCCCTCTGCCCCCAGCGCGGCGCCCAGCCACGCCGCGTTCATCGCGTCGGGCGCGGTCGGAAAGCTCATGTGGCGGGGTCCGTCATGCCGGTGAGCCCGGTGGGGCTATGCGGGCCGACGAACAATTGTTCGAGCACCCCGATACCGCGATGGACGCTGTCGCCATCGCCAAGTTCCGCCTCGACCAGCGCCTGTACATGGAGGGCGAGCGGATTGCCCCATTCGCGTTCCGCCGCGGTCAGCATGTCGTGCGCGACCACCGGTGCGGCGCCATGGTCGCGGCCATGGCCCCACACCGGGTGGGTATAGCCAAGCCCGCTCATCGCAAACACCGGGCCCGATGGCGTCAGCATCAATCGCCGCCCGGCGCCAAGGTCGGCGGTCAGGCGCGCGATGCGGCGGGATCCGGCTTTCCAGTCAACCGCGAACCGGGCGGCATCGAAATGACTTTCTGTCCCGTCGTCGCCGGCGATCACCGCGCGGCGGTTCCACGGCGTCCCGCCGCCATCGTCATTGCTGTGAAAGAACAGCGAGCGGCCCGAAAAATGGCACGGCGTCCACAGCCAGAAAAACTGGTTGAAATTGCCCTCGGGCGGCGGCTGCGGCTCGCTGGCGCCGACCGGGCGGATGCCCCAGCTGCGATCGCGCGTCCCCGTCCAGCCGTCGCCGACCGCGATGCGGCCGCCATCCACCGACAGCCAGCCCGACCAGCGGCCGTTCTGGGTCATCCGCGTATAATCCATGAACAGCCGGGTTCCGGTTCGCCGGATGAAGCGTGGCTCTTCGACAGGGAAATGCCGCCCGCTGAAACGCAGTTCGGCGGCGAGCGGCCCGTCGTTCGGCGCGATGCGTAGCGTGATGGTTTCCAGCGGCGCGTCGATATGGATTGCGATCGGCCCCACCGACAGGTCAAGCCGCTCGCCCCCCGAACGGCGACTGGCACGCAGATTATGCTGCACCCCGTCGACAATCGCGCAAAAGGCGGCATCGACGATACCGAGCTGGGGGTAGAAACCCATCGCCGCGGCAAAAAACACCGCCCCGTCGGGGCTGTAGCCGTTGAAGAAATAACGGTCATAGAAATTGCGGTCGGTGCCCGCAAAGGCCAGCGGCTCGCTCGTCTGGTGGACCGGAAAATCGTCGCCCTTGGTCAGCATGATCGTCATCCCGTTTTTTGTTGCAACCTAACGGGGCGGGGCGGCGCGTCAATGGACCGGCGGATCGACCGGCGGAATGGCGGCGACCGGCGCGACGGGTTCGCCGATGGCGCGCGGGGGCAGGGCGTCGGGCGGAATGTCGCTGATCTGCATGTCGGGGGTCGGCACATCGGCCAGATTGCGCACCCGCACCCCGATGCCGCCGTCCGTCACCGACAGATCGTTGAAGCTGGGCGGCGTGGACCGGATGCGCTGTGACAATGTTCCGGCGCCGATCATTCGGATTACCCCGGCGGGGGTCTGTTTTTCCAGATCAAAGGCGTCGTGGACATGGCCGGTCAGCACCGCGGCGACCCGCCGCGCGGCGAGTTCGCACAATGCCTTTTCGCCGCCGCGGGTCAGCGCACGGCCGCGCGTTCCCGCCTCGACCAGCGGATGATGCGCGGTGACGAGGATGGTCGTGCCCTGCGGCAGGGCGTCGATCGCGGCCAGCGTCCGGTCGAGCGCGCGCGGCGTCACCCACCCTTTTGACCAGTCGAAGCGCCACTGCGCGCGCGCGGTCGTTTTCAACGGCACGATGGCCAGCCCCGGAAAGTCGAGTTCGCGCTCGACCAGCCGCTGGATCCGGCGAAAGCGGCGATAGGGCCACAGAAAACGCGCGAACGGGTTGAAATAGGGCAGGTCGTGATTGCCGACCGCCACCGTCACCGGCACGTCGAGCGTTTCGATCCAGTCGCAGGCGGCGGCAAATTCGCGCCTTCGCGCGCGCATCGTGAGGTCGCCGGTGATCAGCACCGCATCGGGGCGTTCGCGGCGCACGCAGTCGCCAAACCACGCCAGCGCGGCCCGATCCTCCAGCCCGAAATGCAGATCGCTGATATGGAACAGCCGCGTCATGCCGTGACGACGAAATCGACCCGGCTCATTCCCAGCGCAAAGCGCGCGGGCGAAGCGGTTTCGGCGAGTTCCCCGTCATATTCCAGGCTGATCGGCGCGGCGCTTTCGAGGATGATCGTCTCGCCCTCGGCGACGCGCTCGCTCGGCCCGTCGCGAAAATCGCCGCCGAGCCAGGCGAGCCCATGGCGCAGCACGTCGGCGGTTCCGCCGGTTTGGATGGCATCGGCGGTCAGGCCGCTTTGGGTCGGGGTCAGGATGATCGCGGCATGTTCGGCATCCTGTCCGGCGATGCCGACGCCGGGGGCGCTCAGCATCGCCTCCAGCGCGTCGGGCGCCGCGCGGCCTGCCTCGATCAGCCCGTCCTGGCGCATCGTCTCGCGCACTTCGGCCCAGCGGGTGGCGGGTCCGGCAATGACGGTGATCAGCGCATGACCGTCCGCCGAACGGATGATCGGAATGGGCTGCCGCCGCGCACCGTTCGCCAGCACATCCTCCAATATCTCGTCCGCCGGGCGGTCGCCGTGCAGCTTTTTCGATAGCAGATTGAGCGTCCCGCCGGGCAGCGGAAGCAGCGCCCCGGCCCAGCCGGGCAGGCGCTGCGCCGCCGCATTGATCGTCCCGTCGCCGGTCCAAAGGATCAACAGATCCGCGTCGACCCGGCGCAGCGCGGCCGCGTCGGGCAGATCGGCGTCGGGCAGGATGAAGGTGTCGACGAGCGGGGCGCCGTGCCGGGTGCAGCTTTCGGTAATGGTCCGCAGCAGCGCGGGATCGTGGCTGCCGCTGGCACGGTTGCAGACGAGTGCGGGGCGAAGGAAGGAGCTGGTCATATATTTCCTACGCACGAACGCGAAAAAGGTCGCGGCGCGAGGATGCTTGTCGGCCGAGGCGCCGACCTGTAGGGCGCAAAAATCAAAGAGGGCGCATGGCAAAGGGACGGCGTTTGATCAAATTGCTCATCGCGGCGCTGCTGCTGGCCCTGTTGTTCGGCGGCGGCATTCGATGGGTCATTGCCGGTGGCGCGCGTTCGCTCGACATGGCGGACCGCCTGATCGGCAGCGGCGACGGTGCCCGGCTGCTCGTTGCCGACCAGCGCTATGGCCATGGGACGCGGCAGTATCTCGACATATGGGCGCCCGGCGGCGTGCGCGAGGGCGACCGGCTTCCCGTCGTCGTCTTTTTCTATGGCGGCGGCTGGAGCAGCGGCGAGCGCGAACATTATGGCTTTGCCGGCCGCGCGCTGGCGCAGCAGGGTTTCATCGTCGTCATTCCCGACTATCGCCTGGCGCCGCGCGCGCAATGGCCGGATTTTCTTCAGGACAGCGCAGAGGCCGTCGCCTGGACGCACGCGCATATCGGGGCGCTCGGCGGCGATCCCGACCGGATCGCGCTGATGGGGCATTCGGCGGGCGCCTATAATGCCGCGATGCTGGCGCTCGATCCGCAATGGCTGCGCGATGCGGGCAGCGATCCATCGGTCGTGCGCGGCGTTGCGGGGCTTGCCGGTCCCTATGATTTCCTGCCGCTCGAAAAGGGCGGCAGCGCCGACAGGGCGATGGGCAAGGTGCGGCCGGTCGAACGGACGCAGCCGATCGCCTTTGCACGCGGCGACGCGCCGCCGATGTGGCTCGCAACCGGTGATGCCGACACCAGGGTGCGCCCGCGCAACAGCCAGAATCTGGCGGCCGCGATCGAGCGCGCGGGCGGATCGGCGGCGCTGCGCCTCTATCCCGGCATCGGCCATACGGGGATCGTCATGGCGCTCGCACGCCCCTTTCGCGGCCGTGCGCCGGTGCTCGATGACGCCACCGACTTTCTGCGCGGCGTGACCGGCCGCCGCATCGCTCCGGCGAAGGGGATCGTGCCGTGACCCGCCCCATATCGGTGATTGTGCTGGCGGGCAGCCGTCCCGGCCCCGACCCGCTGCTCAGCGGCAGCGGCGTATCGACCAAGGCGTTGCTGCCGGTCGCGGGCGTGCCGATGCTCGTCCATGTCGTGCGCGCGCTGCGCGCCTCGCCGTTGGTCGGGCCGGTGCATATTCTGGCACAGAACAGTGCCGAACTCGCCGCCGAACCGGGGCTTGCCGGCTTCGCCGACCTGCATTTCGCCGATTCGGGGCAGGGGATCAGCAGCTCGCTCGCCGCCGCGCTTCCCGACAATGACGATCCGCTGCTCGTCACCACCGCCGACAATGTGCTGCTCACCCCCGCGATGATCGCCGAATTTCTGGACGGTGCGGCGAACAGCGACGTTGCGGTGGCGATGGTCGAGCGCGCCGTGCTGCTCGCCCGTTATCCCGAATCGCGGCGTACCTGGCTCAAATTCCGGCACGGCTGGTGGTCGGGGGCAAATCTGTTCCGGCTGCGCGGGCGCCGGGTGCTGCCGCTGCTCGATTTCTGGGGCCGGATCGAGCGCGACCGCAAAAAGGGACTGAAGATCATCGCTGCCTTCGGTCCCTGGCTGCTGCTCGGCGCGCTGCTCCGCCTTTTCACCATCGAGCAGGGGGTCGCCCGCGCCGGGCGGCGCTTCGGACTTGATGCCCGCGTCGTGCCGATGACGGCGGCGGAGGCGTGCATCGACGCCGACAAGCCCGCCGACATCATCCTGATCGAACGGATATTCGCGGCGCGCGGATGATCTGCCGCGTCTGGTTTTTGTGGAAACCGCGCGCGCGGGGCCCTAGGGAGCCGCTATGAGCATCGACAAAGCCATCATCCTGTCGGCCGGGCAGGGATCACGCCTGTTGCCGCTGACCCGCGACATCCCCAAATGCCTGATCGAATTTGCGGGCCGCAGCCTGATCAGCTGGCAGGTCGCGGCGCTGGCCGCCAACGGCATCAAGGACATCGTCGTCGTCACCGGCTTTCGCACCGAACGGGTCGAAGATCACGCGCTGCAGCTCTACCGCGACACCGGCGCGCGGGTCCGCACGCTGTTCAATCCCTTTTTCCAGGTCGCCGACAATCTTGGCACCTGCTGGATCGCGCGCGAAGAAATGGACCGCGATTTCATCATCCTCAACGGCGATACCATCGTGTCGGACGAGATCGTCGGGCGGCTGATCGAAGGCGCCAAGGAACCGATCACCGTCACCGTCGACGTCAAGACCGACTATGACGATGATGATATGAAGGTGAACCGCGATGGCGAAGGGCGGCTCCACGCGATCGGCAAGCGGCTGCTGCCTCCCGACACCAATGCCGAATCGATCGGCATGCTGGCCTTTATCGGCGACGGCCCGGCGATCTTTCGCAACCAGGTCGACCAGATGATGCGCACCCCCGACGGGGTCGAGCGCTGGTATCTGCGCGCGATCGACATCATCGCCAAGGGCAACCGGGTCGGCACCGTGTCGATCGAGGGGCTGGGCTGGCAGGAGGTCGATTTCCCCCAGGATGTCGAGGCGGCCGAGGCGTTGACGGCGCGCTGGGCCGCCGAAGGGCGCTATGCGAAATAGGCTTTGAGCCAGGCGGCGAGTGCCGCCACCTGATCGGCATCGAGTTTGACCGCCTGGCCAAGGTCGGGCTGCCCCGGCCAGCCCGCGTCGGCGACCGTCACCCCGGCACCCGTCCGCTCGCCCTCATAGCGGGGCAGAACGTGGAAATGGACGTGCGGATCGACCATCATCAGCATCAGATAGTTGATCTTTGCATAGCCGGTGGCGGCCGACAGCGCCGCCTCGATCGCCGCCGTCACTGGCTTGAGCTCGGCGTGCGCGGCGGCGGGCAGATCGCCAAAGGCGGTCGCGTCGGACTTGGCGGCAACCACCAGCGCGCCGAGCGTCGGCTGCGCCGGGCGCAGCAGCACGGTCCAATGCGCATAGTCGGCGATCAGCGTCGCGGGATAGCCGAATTTTTCGATGGTCGCGTTCATGGGGTCAGCCCTCCTCCATCCAGCTGACGATCGGGCGGCGCGCGCGGCGCGCGGCATAGGCCTGCGCCAGCCGCACCGCATGGACGATCAGCGACAGGACGGTCCACCAGGCGAGGATGATCAGCCCGATGTCGGGGCGCCCGGCGAGCAGCGAGGCGAACAGGATCACCATATTGGGATTGCGCCGCGCGGTGATCAGGCGGAACTGGCTGTCGAAGCGCTGCCAGACATGGATGTCCATGCCGAAGTCCTTGAGGAACAGCCCTTCGATCACCCGCTGCAGAATATAGCCGGCGATCACCGCGACCATCACCAGGGTGAAGGTCTGGGTCGACAGGGCAAGCCCCCAGGCGGCGAGGCCGACGCCCCAGAAATACCACCAGAAAGGCGGATGGATCAGGTCGACGCCATGGTCGGCGACATTGCCCCATTTTGACGAGGTGATCGTGCAGCGGGCAAGCTTTCCGTCGACCGTGTCGAGCACCATGAAGGCAAAGCCCGCGAGCATCCCGGCCCAATAATGGCCATAGGCAAAGAGGTAGGTCGCATAGATGCAGAGCGTCGCGCCGATCGCCGTGACCATGTTCGGGGTCATGCCGATGCTCGCCGCGCCGCGCGTCAGCCACAGCGCGAGTTCGGGCCACAGATATTTGGTGAGCAGGTCGGTGACGCCCTTATAGGCGCCGAAATAGCTTTTGCGTTCGATCTCGCGCCGCGTTTCGGGGGTCAGCCGCTGGATGAAGGGACAGTCGAGCTTGCGCAGCTGGCGGTTATAGATTTGCGGATTGTCGCGATAATCGAGGATATCGACGGCATCGCCGGCCCCGGCAAGGTCGGCGGGGGTCATGCCGTCCACCAGATGCGCCATCACCAGCGTGCCGCCGTCGGTCACGGCCAGCCCGGGCCGCGCCACGACATGGCGCAGCCACACCGGATCGAAGACATAATCGAGATTGACGAAAAGCTGTGCGCCGGATGCGTGGCTTGGATTCGCGAGCCCTTCCGCTTTGGCCATGCGCCGCAGACGCTCTGTATTGGACAGACCCCATATCGGGGTTGAGTTTTCGCCGAAAGGATTAAGAGCGGGTGGAGAGGTAGCGTCGATCATGTCTGCGCGTTCTTATCGTCTGGGCTGTCCTTTGCAAGAAAGCGTAGAATCGCCTCGCCACCGCGCTTTGCGGCACCCGCCGGGTCGCCACCAATTGATTCTCGAAGACGCTTGCGTTGTAAATCAATGTAATCTGAGTGGCGCATGGGCGCGCGATCGAGCGCTGGACTCAGCTCCGCGAGATCATCGAGCACGTCGCCCAGCGTCCAGAATAGATAGTCAGGATCGCCCTCCCATGCCGACCGATGGGCGTTCAGGAAAATGCACGGGCGTGGCGTCCCTAGAAACTCATATACTTGGCTGCTGACGTCCCCGATATATATGTCCGCTCCGGTCGTGTAACTCATGTCAAACAGCCGGTCAGAAGTCAGGTCGATTAAGATTCGGTTTGGTATCGCAAGCCGTTCGACGCTGGCGCGTTCGGCTGCGTTTGCTTCGGCGAACAAACGGATATGCGGCGCGACGACTAGATTATAGCGCTCCTGACCCGCGAACCACGCGATCAATTCGTGACCGAAACGATCCCATGAGGAGAGCGAACGGCGAAAATGCGGCGCATATAAAACTGTCGGTCGATCGTTGTCGAACAAGGGGGCGCGGCGTTTTTGCATCCGCGTCATCAGGTCGAGCTTTACATAACCACTGACTGCGTAATGGTCGCGACGGATCGTCCCTGCCTCGAGCAGGCGTTTTTCACTTTTTTCGCCCGCGACGAGCACGAAATCGAAATAGCGGTCGCGCGGATCAAGCATGATCGCCCGGTCGCCCGCTCCATGCGGCGTGAAAATCAGCTTTGTGCGGTGTGGAAGAAAGTGGCGGATCGCTGTGGTCGTACGTTCGGGTACGACAATCGCATCGAACTCGCGCAGGAAGCGCAATGCACCGATCAGCAGCGGTAGGCGTGCATTGCGTATAATTCCGGCAGCACGCAGCCATTGCGCTGGGCCGCGCTGACCAAGCAACGTGACGTGTGGTGTAAAGTCCGGATAGACGTTCGCGACCTGCTGGACCATCCGCAGATGGTCGGTGCTGGCGACGGCAATTTCCACGTTCCGGCCCTGTGAGGCCATTTCTGCGGCGATGGGCAGGGAATGGAAGATCTGATGGGGTTCGCCGATAAACAGGAAAAGGATGCGCATTGCCAAGCCTTGTTGAACCGGATTTCTCTTACATGCCATGCGGGCGATGGCTAGCTTGCTTCTCAGTCGGGAAAAACGTCCGTTTCGAAATCGGCAAGGTGCCAGCCGTTTTTCCTGGCAAGGCGTGCCAGCTTTTCGCCGCGTCCGACCAGCCAGGCTTCGTCTGCAAGCGCGAAGGTCGGTGCATCGCTGGGGTGATCGGAATAAAAGCGGATATGGCGTGCGCCCTGCGGCGTATGGGTATCGAGCCATTCGGCGACCCGCCGCGCCTTTTCGGCGCCATAGCAATTGGGGCCGTCGAGCGCGGGCAGCCAGTGGCTGTCGGCATTGCGCCGATGGCGCGAGGCGACGACGGCGTCAAAGCCCAGCGTCGCGGCAATCGCGCCGGCATAAAATTCGGGCGCGGCGGTTGCCATCAACAGGCGATAGCCCTCGGCGCGGTCGCGGTCGACCCGGGCGCGGGCGCCCGGCGGGACATCAGCCGGTACCCGCCATGCCGCAAAGCGTTCGGCCAGGTCGGCGGTGCGTCCGGCGGGCAGGTGCGAACCCAGCATCAGGCGGATGGCGATCGGCTTGAACCGGTCGCGCCCGAACAGGTGCAGCGCGTGGCCCGCCCCGGCGAGCAGTAGAAGCGGGGTCAGCAGCAATCGCCACGGCGCGCCGGTCCACGCCGCCCACAGCAGGAACAGGGTGAAGGTCGGCCGTCGCAACAGCGTGCGGTCGAGGTCATAGACCGCGATCCGGTGCACGGCGTTCATGCCGCGTGGCTTTCGAACAGGCGCAGGCGCCGCCCCGTCTTGCCCAGCGATGCGCGGTCGGCATGGGGCAGCGCAAAGCGCAGCGCCGACCAGATGGCGCCCAATGCGATCACGAGGATCAGCGGCAGGGCGGCGGCATCGGGCAGGCGGCTAGCCATCAGCGCCGCCGCGCCGCCGATCAGCGTGACGGCGCCGCCGCGCAGCGCCACGCCGGGGAATTGGCGGTCAAAGGGGTGCAGCCTTTCGGCCACGGCGAGTTGCAGCATCGGGATGCCCGCCATCACGATCAGGCCGATACCCATCGCCAGCGTTACGCCGGTCAGGGCGTCCATATGGCCGTCGATCAGGGCGCCGACCACGATCGCGGCCAACACGCCGAAGAGGCTGGCGGTCAATTGGTGTCGGAAAGCCGCCACGACCTGAAGGACGGGGACCGAAATGCCGAGGACGGCTTCGGCGGCGCGCGCGAACAACAGGATGACGAGCGCCGGTTGTGCCACCTGGGCTCCGGCTCCGAACAGGCCGAGCAGCGGTTCGCTTCCCGCCGCGAGCACCGCGGCGAGCGGCAGGGCGATCGCCGCGATCAGCCGCATCGCATAGGCATAAATGTCGGCGACCTGCCGCCGGTCGCGCCGCTCCGCACTCGCCGCGAGGGGCGCAAGCACATAGGCAAAGGACATGCGGACAAGCTGCACCACGCTCGACAGCTTGCGCGCAATGGTGAACAGCCCGGCCGCCGTCGCGCCGGCGGCGCCCGTCAGCATGATGTTGAGGATCAGCGTCGGCGCATCGCCGAACAGGCGGCCGATGATGTTGGACGGCAGCACCGACAATCCGGCCCAGAAGGTGTGGCGCGCGGTTTCGCTGCCGCGCGGCGCGCGCCACATATCGGCGAGGCGGTAATAGCGCGCGAGCATCCGGACCGAGAGCAGCGCGGTCGCTGCGAGCGAGCAGAGATGGGCGAGGAACAGGCCGGTAAGCCCGAAACCAAGCAGGTAGAAGGCGACCGCGAAGACCAGTCGCATAATCTGTTCCCAGACGATGCGCAGGCGGATTTCCGCCCCGAACACCATGCGTGCCCGCATCGCAGAGGTGGCGATCTCGACAAAGGCCCATAGCGGCAACGCCCAGACGAAAAGCTGGATTGCCGGGACGAGCAGCGGCCGGTCCTTGTCGGCGACATTGAGCATCGGCGCGAGGTCGGCGGCAAAGGCGGCGATCAGCGCCGCGACGATGACGCATGGGCCGACGCCGAAGACCAGCGCGGTGCGCAGCGCCGCCGCGGCTTCGGTGTCGTTCGCCGATTGCGGGACGGTGCGCTGCATCGCGCTGGTCATGCCAAGGTCGAAGATATTCTCGAGCAGGTTCACCGCCGCCCACAGCACCGCATAGAGGCCATAGCCGGCAAGCCCGAACATCAGTACGTAAAGCGGCTGGGCGACGATCTCGACCACCGCGCCGAGCCGTGCAAGCACGGTGGTTCCCAGCCCGCGTGCGACGTGGCGGCTGGTGACGGCGGACTGGGCGGCGTCTTCGCTCATGGCAGCGCCCCTAGAGCATTTCCGGATAAAGTGGGAACGGCTTTTTACGGGGCGATCGGGCACCGCGATCGGGCGATTTCCTGTGACAGGCCCCTTGTCGTTGCCCGCAATCGGGTCTAGTCAGCCCGCGATTGCATAGGGGAGCCCCGCGACATGGCCGAATTCCGCCTGCCCAAGAACAGCCGCCCGCAAAAGAAGGGCAAGGTCCACAAGGCCGAGGGCGCGGCGAACGTGAAGACGTTCAAAGTTTATCGTTACGACCCCGACAGCGGTGAAAATCCCCGCTTCGACACGTTCGAGATCGACACCGCCACATGCGGCCCGATGGTCCTTGATGCGCTCATCAAGATGAAGAGCGAGCAGGATTCGTCGCTGACCTTCCGCCGTTCGTGCCGCGAGGGCATTTGCGGCAGCTGTTCGATGAACATGAACGGCAAGAACGGGCTCGCCTGCACCACCGCGATCGAGGATCTGAAGGGCGAAGTGACGATCACCCCGCTGCCCGCGATGGACGTGATCAAGGATCTGGTCCCCGATTTCACCCATTTCTATGCGCAATATGCGTCGATCGAACCCTGGCTGAAGACCAAGACGACCACCCCCAGCGGCAAGGAGCGGCTGCAGTCGCCCGCCGAGCGCGAAAAGCTCGACGGTCTTTACGAGTGCATCCTTTGCGCCTGCTGCTCGACCAGCTGCCCCAGCTATTGGTGGAACAGCGACAAGTTCCTGGGCCCGGCGATCCTGCTTCAGGCTTATCGCTGGCTCGCCGACAGCCGCGACGAATATACCGGCGAGCGCCTCGACGAGCTGGAAGACCCCTTCCGCCTTTATCGCTGCCACACCATCATGAACTGCGCCAACGCCTGCCCCAAGGGTCTGAGCCCGGCGCGCGCGATTGCCGAAATCAAGAAGATGGAAGCCGAGCGGCAGGTTTGATGGTGGCCGACGCCCCCAGCGGCACCGGCCCGGCGGACGCGCATCGATGAACGACGGGATCGAGGAGCCGAAGCGCCGCGAAAATTTCAGCGCAGAGGCGCTGGACGATGGCTGGGTCAGCTGGAACCTCAAGGATCCGACCCGCTTCAACAGCTTCATCGAACCGCTGTCGGTACGCGCCGAGGCACCGACCCCCGACGGCCGCCCGCGCGCCCGGGTGCGGATGCTGCCCGAGCGCAAGCACAGCAATCTGGGCGACAATGTTCATGGCGCGGTGACGCTGGCGCTGGTCGATATCGCGCTGTTCGCGGCATCGCATCAGTTCGGCGCGCTCGATGCCGGCCATTCGGTGACGCTCGACCTGTCGACCCAGTTCGTCGGCGCCGGCCGCGTTGGCGAACCGCTCGATGCGGTGGTCGAACTGGTGCGCGAGACGGGGCGGTTGATCTTCCTGCGCGGGCTGGTCGTCCAGGGCGCCGAGGACGGCCATATCGTGCTGAGTTTCGCCGGGACGATCCGCAAGGCGAGCCCGCGCCGCTGATGTCGGTGCTGGCCCATTATGATGCGCTGGTGACGGCCGGGGAATTGAAACCTGATGCCGAACAGCGCGCCGCTGCGGTGCGGCTCGATCAATTGCAACGGGAACTGGAAGCGGCGCCGCCGCGCGGCAGCCTGCTGTGGCGGATCACGGGGCGCAAGCCCGCGCCGCCACGCGGCGTCTATCTTTGGGGTGCGGTCGGGCGCGGCAAGTCGATGCTGATGGACCTGTTCTATGACGCGCTCGGCATCCAGCGCAAGAAGCGCGTCCATTTCCACGCCTTCATGCTCGACGTCCACGCCCGCATGCGCGAGATCCGCAAGACCGAAAGCGGCGATCCGATTCCGCAGGTCGCCGCCGCGCTGGTCGAAAATGTCCGCTGCCTCGCCTTTGACGAAATGGTGGTGAACAACAGCGCCGACGCGATGATCCTCTCGCGCCTGTTCACCGCGCTGATCGAGCGCGGGGTGACGGTGGTCGCGACCTCGAACCGCCCGCCCGGCGATCTTTACAAGGACGGGCTCAACCGTGAGCATTTCCTGCCCTTCATCGCGCTGATCGAGGACCGGCTCGACGTGATGAGCCTCAACGGTCCGACCGATTATCGCCGCGACCGGCTTGGCGACGGCGCGCGCTGGTTCGTCCCCGCCGACGATGCGGCGAGCGCTGCGCTCTCGGCCGCCTTCTTTCGCCTCACCGATTATCCGCCCGAGGACCGGGGGCATGTGCCCTCGCTCGACCTCGATGTCGGTGGCGGTCGAACGCTCCATGTTCCCAAGGCGCTGAAGGGCGTGGCGGTCTTTTCGTTCAAGCGATTGTGTGGGGGCGCGCGGGGGTCGGCCGACTATCTGGCGGTGGCGCGCCATTTCCACAGCGTCATCATCGTCGGCATCCCCCGGATGGGCCCCGAAAACCGCAACGAAGCCGCGCGTTTTGTCACGCTGATCGATGCGCTCTACGAATATAAGGTCAAGTTGCTCGCCAGCGCCGCAGCGGAGCCAGATCAGCTCTATGTTGCGGGCGATGGCGCCTTTGAGTTCGAGCGGACCGCGAGCCGCCTCGCCGAAATGCAGTCGGATGATTATCTGGCCCTGGGCCACGGCCCTGGTGAGGAGGGGGGCTAGAGGTTCGGCTTACGCGAGCGCCAGGAGGATGCCGCCGGCGGCCTTGCCCCAACGCGAGGTGTTGAGCGTAACAGAGACGATGCTGCGGATATAGCGCACCTCATGGAGCAAATGCCCTACCGCCTGTTCGCCCACGCGGCGCAGCGTGCGTAACGGCCGCGGCGCTGCGACCGCAATGGCCCCCGGATCGGCGGGCGGTTCGGGAAGATCTGCAAAGCCGCTGGTGCTGATGCGCGCATCGTTCGCGATAGTGCGGCAGAGCGCTTCCATCCGTGCAATGGCGAGCCGGTTCGGTGCTTCGCGGTCGCGGCTCAGCAGTTCGAAGCTGTGACTGAACGCCGAAAACTGGGCCGCTCCATTTCGTGCGGCATGGTCCAGCGCATCGCGCATCTCTTCCTCGGACATGGCGCAAAGCTGGGCGGGGCGGAAACTGTCGGCGCGATCCATCACGCCGCTCACCGGGACTTCGCAAATGCCTTGGTGATGGCGCATGCCGATATTGTCGCGATCGAGGCTGATCCTGCAGCCATGCCCCAGATAGGCGCCATTGAAGCTACTGTCGTAGCGAAAGCCGAGCGCGGTCAGCGCACGCAGCGTGTCATCATTGGCGCCGAAGTTTCCGGCACGAAAGGCGGTTGGTGTTGGCGCGCCCGCGCGCATCAGCATGTCGCGGGCCAGGCCGATAAGCTTTTTCTGTGCGCTGCGCGAGAAGTCGCCGATATTGCGCCCGGTCATACGGCCCACCGGATTGAAGCGCGCGAAGGCGAGCCATTCGGTGTGAATGTGCAATTGCACTTCATGGCCGCGCTCGACGATCGGTTGGACAATGTCGCGAATGATCGCGGGCCCGTAAACGAGCGCGGGCATCGGATCGACGAAAAAGACTCCCGTCAGCCCATGGCGTTCGAGCATGTCCATCTGGAAAACAATACCGAAATCGCCCTCGCGGCAGCGACCAAGAATCGAGCTTTCAAAATTGGCGCGCGGATCGACCCCCCGCTGGTGCAGACCGGCTGATAATTCAGTGTCAAAGCTGATGATCGCGCGCGTCACGTGCGCAGATTAATAGCAGGTGGATAAGGGATGGTTAATCGATGATTGCGATATGCCGTTCGTCGTTTGCGACGTTCGGGGTGGCATTTTTCGGCATTAATGCTGCTGCGAACTATTAGCAAAAATAGGCGGATTTTCGTCCTTTTGACGGTTGTTTCCTTCGGGGAATCGGCGTAGGGGCAACGCCAGTCTTGGGATCGCCGTGGGGCTGTGGCCCGTGCCTCCGCCGGTCTGTGAACCAAATTGCCGGGCTTGCCAGGAAGGGAGTGCCGCGCGCCATGGGACGCAAGAAGATCGCATTGATCGGAGCCGGGAATATCGGCGGAACGCTAGCGCTGCTCGCGGCGCAGAAGGAGCTGGGCGACGTCGTGCTGTTCGACGTCGTCGAAGGCGTGCCGCAGGGGAAGGCGCTGGACCTGTCGCAGGTCGGCCCGATCGCCGGTTTCGACGCGAAGATCACCGGCTCGAACGATTACAAGGATATTGCGGGCGCCGACGTCATCATCGTCACCGCCGGTGTCGCCCGCAAGCCGGGCATGAGCCGCGATGACCTGCTCGGCATCAACCTCAAGGTCATGAAGTCGGTGGGTGAGGGCATCAAGGCGAACGCCCCCGACGCCTTCGTCATCTGCATCACCAACCCGCTCGACGCGATGGTGTGGGCGCTGCGCGAATTTTCCGGCCTGCCGCACAACAAGGTCGTCGGCATGGCCGGCGTGCTCGATTCGGCGCGCTTCAGCCACTTCATCGCCGACGAATTCGACGTGTCGGTGAAGGATGTGAACACCTTCGTCCTCGGCGGCCATGGCGACACGATGGTCCCCGTCGTCCGTTACTCGACCGTCAACGGCATCCCCGTTCCCGACCTCGTCAAGATGGGCCTGTCGTCGCAGGACAAGATCGACGCGATCGTCAAGCGCACCCGCGGCGGCGGCGGCGAAATCGTCGCGCTGCTCGGCACCGGCTCGGCTTTCTATGCGCCCGCCGCATCGGGCATCGCGATGGCCGAAGCCTATCTGGGCGACCAGAAGCGCATCCTGCCCTGCGCCGCCTATGTCGACGGCCAGTACGGCCTCGACGGCCTCTATGTCGGCGTGCCGGTGCTGATCGGTGCGGGCGGCGTCGAGAAGATCGTCGAGATCGAACTTGATGCCGAAGACAAGGCAGGCCTGCAGGTGTCGGTCGACGCGGTCAAGGAACTGCTCGACGCATGCAAGAATCTGGATTCCAGCCTCGCATAATAGTCTGTGTCCCTGCGAAGGCAGGGACCCATCACCTGCCCTTGAAATGTCCGGCGGCGGGTGGTCGACAAATCTGGAGATGGGCCCCTGCCTCCGCATGGGCACGAGAAACGGAACGAAATCCATGAGCATCCTTATTGACAAGAATACCAAGGTCATCACGCAAGGGATGACCGGTGCCACCGGCACCTTCCACACCGAACAGGCGCTCGCCTATGGCACGCAGATGGTCGGCGGCGTGACGCCGGGCAAGGGCGGGACGACGCACATCGGCCTGCCGATGTTCGACACCGTGGCGGAGGCCAAGGCGACGACGGGCGCGACCGCGTCGGTCATTTATGTGCCGCCGCCGTTCGCCGCCGATTCGATCCTCGAGGCGATCGACGCCGAGATCGAGCTGATCGTCGCGATCACCGAAGGCATTCCGGTGCTCGACATGGTCAAGGTGAAGCGCGCGCTGACGGGTTCGAAATCGCGCCTGATCGGCCCCAACTGCCCCGGCGTGCTGACCCCCGGCGAATGCAAGATCGGCATCATGCCCGGCAGCATCTTTTCCAAGGGCAGCGTTGGCGTTGTCTCGCGCTCGGGCACGCTGACCTATGAAGCGGTGTTCCAGACCACCAATGCGGGCCTTGGCCAGACCACTGCGGTCGGCATCGGCGGCGACCCCGTCAACGGCACCAATTTTATCGACGTGCTCGAACTCTTCCTCGCCGACGAAGCGACCAAGTCGATCATCATGATCGGCGAAATCGGCGGCGATGCTGAGGAGCAGGCGGCGCAGTTCCTGATCGACGAAGCCAAGCGCGGCCGCAAAAAGCCGATGGTCGGCTTCATCGCGGGCCGCACCGCGCCTCCGGGCCGCCGCATGGGCCACGCCGGCGCGATCGTGTCGGGCGGCAAGGGCGATGCCGAAAGCAAGATCGCCGCGATGGAAGCCGCCGGCATCACCGTGTCGGCAAGCCCGTCGGAACTCGGAACCACGCTGGCCGAAGTGCTCAAGGAGCGCGTCTGATCGACGCGCGTCCCTCCCTTTCCGGTGCCTCCCGTGAAAGCGGGGGCGCGGCGTCCCTGTTTTCGAGCAGGGCGCGGGCCGGGATGACGGAAGGGCGCACTGCGGCTTCGGAGCGGCAAGCACGGGCCGAAAAGGCGCGGCGCTTGCCCCCCGGGGCGGGCCCGCGGATCACGGCAGGCGGGCTTTGCGGCGAAGAAGCGGCCGAGGTTTTGACGAAGGCAAGGGCGGCAAGCGACCGTTCCGATACGGGATATTCGATATATTCCGGGATCGCGGGCCGTTTGGGCATGGATGAAGGCAAAGTGTATCGGGCGTGGACGATCGGCCGCACAGGGAAAGAATCCCGAGTTGGCCAATCGGTTGGACGCGCTAGTTTGAAACCCCAGGAGATGGGTCCCTGCCTGTGCAGGGGCATGGCGAGTATAAGATCATGAATCTCGAACGACAGAGCTTTGACGTCGACGAAGTCCAAAAGGGCCCGAGCTGGGCGCCGAAGAATTGGCCGCTGATCGACAGCGACGATTTGACCGCCGCGCTGGACCCGCAGCAGATGCAGGTTGCGGTAAAGGCCGCCGCGGCGAAGGCGGGGGCGCCGTTGTCGAGCGCTGAGGTCGAACGCGCCGCCGACGATTCGATACGCGCGATGATGCTGATCCGCACCTATCGCGTGCGCGGGCATCTCGCCGCGCAGCTCGATCCGCTCGGCCTGACGAAGCGCGAGCTGCCCGCCGACCTGACCCCTGAATATCACGGCTTTGTCGGCGCCGATCAGGACCGTCCCGTCTATCTCGGCGGGACGCTGGGTCTGGAGCGTGCGACGGTGCGCGAGATCGTCGCGATCCTGCAGGGCAATTACTGCGGCCACGTCGGTCTGGAATATATGCACATCGCCGACGTCGAGGAACGCCGCTTTCTGCAGGACCGCATGGAAGGCGCCGACAAGCGCGTCGAATTCACGCCCGAAGGCAAGCAGGCGATCCTGAAGAAGGTGATCGACGCCGAAGAGTGGGAAAAATTCCTCGCCCGCAAATATGTCGGGACCAAGCGTTTCGGCCTGGATGGCGGCGAAGCGATGATCCCGGCGATGGAAGCGATCATCAAATATGGCGGCCAATATGGCGTGCGCGAAATCGTGTACGGCATGGCGCACCGCGGACGGCTCAACATGCTCGCGAACGTGATGGCCAAGCCCTATCACGTCATCTTCCACGAATTCCAGGGCGGCAGTGCCAACCCCGACGATGTCGGCGGGTCGGGCGACGTCAAATATCACCTCGGCACCTCGACCGACCGCGAATTCGACGGGATCAGCGTCCATATGTCGCTCGTCCCCAACCCCTCGCACCTCGAGGCGGTCGATCCGGTCGTGTTGGGCAAGGCGCGCGCGCAGCAGGTTCACCGCGACGACCTGGCCAAGCATGAGCAGGTGCTGCCGGTGCTGATCCACGGCGACGCGGCCTTTGCGGGGCAGGGTATCGTCTGGGAGTGCCTGGGCTTTTCGGGCGTCCCCGGCTATAACACCGGCGGCTGCATCCATTTCATCGTCAATAACCAGATCGGTTTTACGACAAGCCCACAATTTGCCAGATCGTCACCCTATCCGTCGGATGTCGCAAAGGGTGTTCAGGCGCCGATCCTGCACGTCAACGGCGACGACCCCGAAGCAGTTACGTTCGCGTGCAAGCTGGCGATCGATTTCCGCCAGCAGTTCAAGCGCGATATCGTGATCGACATGTGGTGCTATCGCCGTTTCGGCCACAATGAAGGCGACGAACCGGGCTTTACCCAGCCGCTGATGTACAAGACGATCCGCAAGCATCCGCCGGTCAGCGATATTTTTGGCGCGCGACTGGTCGATGAAGGCGTCATCGGCGGTGATTTCGTGGCCCAGCACCGCGCCGAGTTCACCGCCTATCTGGAGGATGAGTTCAAGCTTGGCGCCAATTACAAGGCGAACAAGGCCGACTGGTTCGCGGGACGCTGGTCCGGGCTTTACGCACCCAAGGATGGCGAAAACGCCCGCCGCAACGTCGAAACCGGGGTCGAACGCAAGCTGTTCGACGCGGTGGGCCGCGCGATCACGACGATCCCCGATGATGTCGATGCGCACAAGACACTGCGCCGCGTGATCGATGGGCGCGCCAACATGTTCAAGTCGGGCGAGAATTTCGACTGGGCAACCGGCGAAGCGCTCGCGTTCGGGACGCTGCTCAGCGAAGGCTATCAAGTGCGCCTGTCGGGCCAGGATTCGGGCCGCGGGACGTTCAGCCAGCGCCACGCCGTCTGGGTCGATCAGACGAGCGAGACCAAATATGTGCCGCTGAAAACGCTGCCGCACGGCCGTTTCGAAGTGCTCGACAGCCCGCTGTCCGAATATGGTGTGCTCGGGTTCGAATATGGCTATGCGATGGCCGATCCCAAGAGCCTGGTGCTGTGGGAAGCGCAGTTCGGCGACTTCGCCAATGGCGCGCAGATCATGATCGACCAGTTCATCGCGTCGGGCGAGGCGAAATGGCTGCGCGCCAACGGCCTCGTGATGCTGCTCCCCCACGGCTATGAAGGCCAGGGGCCGGAACACAGCTCGGCCCGCCTCGAACGTTTCCTGCAATTGTGCGCGGGCGACAATATCCAGGTGTGCAACATCACGACCCCGGCGAACTATTTCCACGTACTGCGCCGCCAGATGCTCCGCGATTTCCGCAAGCCGCTGATCATCATGACGCCCAAGTCACTTCTCCGCCACAAGCAGGCGGTCAGCAGCCGCGAGGAATTCCTGGGCGACAGCCACTTCATGCGCATCAAGTCCGACCTGACGCCGCCCGCCGACGACAAGGTCAAGCGGCTGGTCCTCTGTTCGGGCAAGGTCGCCTATGATCTGATGGAGGCGCGCGACAGCGCCGGTCTCGACGATGTCAGCGTGGTGCGTATCGAACAGCTTTATCCCTTCCCCGGCGACGCGCTTGCGGTGCGGCTGAAGCGGATGAAGAACCTCGAATGCGTCGTCTGGGCGCAGGAAGAACCGCGCAACAATGGCTCCTGGTTCTTCGTCAACGAACTGATCGAGGAAGCGCTGGACGATGCCGGGCACAAGGGCATGCGTCCGCGCTATGCCGGACGCCACGCCGCGGCATCCCCCGCGACCGGCCTGATGAGTCGTCACCAGACCGAACAGGCGGCCCTGGTCGCCGATGCGCTCGGCCTTAATGTCCGTGCCGAAATCCGCCGTACCAAGAACAAAGCCTGACCCCAAGGAACTGCATTATGAGCACCGAAGTCAAAGTCCCCGTATTGGGTGAAAGCGTGACCGAAGCGACCGTCGGCGAATGGCTGAAGCAGCCGGGCGACGCCGTCGCTGTCGACGAACCCATTGCCAGCCTCGAAACCGACAAGGTCGCGGTCGAAGTGCCGTCGCCGGTTGCGGGCGTGATGGGGCAACAGGTCGTCGCGGTCGGCGACACGGTCAATGTCGGCGCGGTTATCGCGACGATCGAGGCCGGTTCGGGCAAGGCGGCGGCTCCGGCCCCGGTGGCAAAGGCCGAAACGGCGGCGCCGGCACCCGCCACGACCAGCGAAGCCAGCGTCGATACCGTCACCACCATGTCGCCCGCCGTACGCCGCCTGGTACTGGAACATGGCCTGGACCCGACGAAGATCAAGGGCACCGGCAAGGATGGCCGCCTGACCAAGGAAGATGTCGTGGCCGCTGCCAACGCCGCGCCCGATGTCTCGACCGCCGCTCCTGCCGCTGCTGCTCCCGCTGCCGCGTCCGCGGCACCGGGCCGTCAGGAAGAGCGCGTCAAGATGACCCGTCTTCGTCAGACAATCGCCAAGCGGCTGAAATCGGCGCAGGATACCGCGGCGATGCTCACCACCTTCAACGACGTCGACATGACGGCGGTGATCGAGGCGCGCGCGCGTTACAAGGATCTGTTCGAAAAGAAGCATGGCGTGCGCCTGGGCTTCATGGGCTTTTTCACCAAGGCGGCCTGCCTTGCGCTCAAGGACATCCCGGCGGTCAATGGCCGCATAGATGGCGACGAGATCGTCTATCATAATTATATGGACGTCTCGGTCGCGGTCAGCGGCCCCAGCGGCCTCGTCGTTCCGGTGATCCGCAACGCCGAAGCGTTGAGCTTTGCCGGGATCGAAAAGACGATCGGCGATTTCGGCAAGCGCGCCAAGGAAGGCACGCTGACCATGGACGACATGACCGGCGGCACCTTCACCATCTCGAACGGCGGTGTATTCGGTTCGCTGATGTCGACCCCGATCATCAACCCGCCGCAGTCGGCGGTGCTCGGCCTTCACCGGATCGAGGATCGCCCGGTTGTCGTGAACGGCGAAATCGTCGTGCGCCCGATGATGTATTTGGCGCTGAGCTATGACCACCGCCTGATCGACGGCCGCGAGGCTGTGACCTTCCTGAAGACGATCAAGGAAGCGATCGAGGATCCGACGCGCTTGCTGATCGACCTGTAAGGACCGTCGCCCCGGCGAAGGCCGGGGCCGCAATTCCCCTGGGCTCCGTTGTGAGTGCCAGCGATCCCGGTTTTCGTCGGGATGACGAATGGAGTGAAAAATGGCTGATTACGACTACGACGTCCTTGTCATCGGTGCCGGCCCCGGCGGTTATGTCGCGGCGATCCGTGCGGCGCAGCTGGGCCTCAAGACCGCCTGCGCCGAAGGGCGCGAAACGCTGGGCGGCACTTGTCTCAACGTCGGCTGCATCCCGTCGAAGGCGATGCTGCACGCTTCGGAATATTTCGAAGCGGCGGCTGGCGGCGCGATGGCGGCGATGGGCATCAAGGTAAAGCCCGAACTCGACCTTCCCACCATGCACGGGCAGCGCAAGGATGCGGTAAAGGGTCTGACCGGCGGCATCGAGTATCTGTTCAAAAAGAACAAGGTCGACTGGCTGAAGGGCTATGCCGCCTTCACCGGCAAGGACAGCGTCGCGGTTGCGGGCAAGACCTATCGCGCCAAGAATATCATCATCGCGACCGGATCGTCGGTGACGCCGCTTCCGGGTGTCGAGGTCGACAATGACGGCCAGGTCATCGTCGATTCGACCGGCGCGCTCGAACTCGCGAAGGTTCCGGGGCACATGGTCGTGATCGGCGGCGGCGTGATCGGGCTGGAACTCGGCAGCGTCTGGCGCCGTCTGGGCGCCAAGGTCACCTGCGTCGAGTTTCTCGACCAGATCCTGCCCGGCATGGACGCCGACGTGCGCAAGGAAGCGAACAAGATCTTCAAGAAACAGGGGATCGAATTCAAACTGAAGACCAAGGTGACGGGTGCTGCCGTCAAGGGGAAGAAGGCGGTACTGACGCTCGAACCCGCGGCGGGCGGCGCAGCCGAAACGCTCGAGGCCGACGTCGTGCTCGTGTCGATCGGACGCCGTCCCAACACCGATGGCCTGGCGCTCGACAAGGCGGGGCTTAGCACCAACGCCCGCGGTCAGATCGAAACCGATCATGACTTCCGCACCGTGGTCGATGGCATCTGGGCGATCGGCGACGTCGTTCCCGGCCCGATGCTCGCGCACAAGGCCGAAGACGAAGGCATCGCCTGCGCCGAAAATATCGCCGGGCTGACCGGTATCGTGAACCACGATGTCATCCCGTCGGTCGTTTATACCTGGCCCGAAATCGCCGGTGTCGGCTTGACCGAGGAACAGGCGAAGGAAAAGGGCGAGGTGAAGGTCGGCAAATTCCCGATGCTCGCCAACAGCCGCGCCAAGACCAACCACGAGCCCGACGGCTTCGTAAAGGTGATCGCCGACGCCAAGACCGACCGCGTGCTTGGCGTGTGGTGCATCGCAACGGTGGCCGGTACGATGATCGCGCAGGCGGCGCAGGCGATGGAATTCGGCGCGACGTCGGAAGACATCGCCTATACCTGCCACGCGCATCCGACGCACAGCGAGGCGATCAAGGAAGCGGCCATGGCCGTGACCGGAAAGCCGATCCACATCTGATCGAGGCGAGGGGACAGGATACGACGGCGAAGCACTGGCTCTTGGGGGCGGCTTCGCTGCTCCTGCCCCTCACCGCGATACCAGCGGCGACCGCCGCCGATGTCGGAGCTGCCGCGCGTCAGCTCGATGCCCTGCTCGATCGCGACTATCCGGCGCTCGAGGCGCTGTACAAGGATCTCCACGCGCATCCCGAACTCGCGATGCAGGAAGTCCGAACCGCGAAACTTCTCGCCGACCATCTGCGCAAGGCAGGCTTTGCCGTCACCGAAAAGGTCGGAACCACCGGTGTCGTCGGCGTTATGCGCAATGGCGACGGCCCGACCATTTTGGTGCGTGCCGACATGGATGCGCTGCCGATGGAGGAAAAGACGGGCCTGGCCTGGGCCAGCAAGGTCCGCGCCACCTATGAAGGCCGCGAAACGCCGGTGATGCACGCCTGCGGCCATGACACCCATGTCGCCTATCTTGTTGGGGTCGCCCGTTCGCTCGCCGCGCTTCGCGACAGTTGGTCCGGTACCGTCGTTCTGATCGGTCAGCCGGCCGAAGAGGCGTTGGGCGGTGCGCGGGCGATGCTCGATGATGGCTTGCTCACGCGCTTTCCCCGGCCTGACTTTGGTTTTGCCGCTCACGTCACCAATCTTCCTGCGGGCAGCGTGGTGGTCAAGGCGGGGGCGACTTCTTCGGCGTCGGACAGCTATGCGATCACCTTTCACGGTCGCGGCGGGCATGGATCGATGCCGTCCGCGACGATCGACCCGATTCCGATCGCGGCGCGCTTTGTGACCGACGTGCAGACGGTGGTCAGCCGGGAAAAGGACCCGGGTGCCTTCGGGGTGCTGACCATCGGCGCGATCAATGCGGGCAGTGCGCCGAACATCATTCCCGACACCGCAGAGGTGAAGGTCAATCTTCGCTCGCACGCCGATGACGTGCGCCTCTTGCTCAAGAACGGAACCGTGCGGGCCGCCAAGGCGGCGGCGCAGATGGGCAATGCACCCGAACCGACGGTCGCCTATCTTGGTGGGACCGGGGCGCTGATTAACGACCATGCGATGGCGGCGGCGGGGGCGGCGGTGCTGAAACCGGTCTTTGGCGCCGGGCTCGTCTTTGCGCCGTCCACGACGCCGCCAATGTCGGCGAGCGAGGATTTCTCCGAATTTGTCGAAGCCGGGGTTCCGTCGCTCTATTTTGTGATTGGCGGCTATGACCCTGCCGCGCTCGCCGCGCTGAAAGCGAAGGGGGAGGCGGTGCCGACGAACCATTCCCCTTTTTTCGCACCCAGTCCCGAACCCGCGATCCGCAACGCGGTCAAGGCGATTGTCCTGTCGATTATCGGCGGCGTGCGTCCGGACGGGGAGCCGCGGCCCTAGATTGCCGTCCGGCGCATCAGCCAGCATTCGGGGCCATAGGCCGGATAGGCGATCAGCTTCGTGAAGCCGTGACGTTCCCAATAGCTGTCGGCGCCGCCGACCGCGACCAGCGTGATTTCGTCAAAACCGGCGGCGCGGGCGCACGTCTCGACGTGCGCGACGGCGGCGGCCCCGGCTCCGCTGCCGCGCGTTTCGGGGCGCAGCGCGATATCGTGCAGATAATAGGTGTCAGCGTCGGCCGGGATCGCGCCCAGCCGCTGGCCGAGTGCCGGCGGGGTGTCGCGGCACCAGGGATGGGTGATCAGATAGCCAAGCGCCGCGCCATCGCGGTCGAGAATCTGGCAGCCCGCGGGATAGAGCGCGAGCCGCTCGGCAAAGGTTTCGCGGCTTTCCGAATAGGCAGCGCCGTGTACGGCGTCGGCAATGGCAAGCACATCATCAAGGTCGCCGGCGCGCATCGGGCGCCAGCCTGTCGTTGTCGTTCCGGTCATGATGCGGCTCCTTTGCCAGCCCGCCGGGCACTTGTCACCAGCCCGCGACAGCCAAATCTTTTGACGATATAGCGCTGGCCATGAAACCCGACCTGCCCGCCCTCATCGGCATCCTCGACCTTGCCGGCATTGGCGTTTTCGCGCTGTCGGGGGCGTTGATGGCGGTCCGATTGCGGCAGACGCTCGTGACGGCGGCTTTTTTCGCCCTGCTGACCGGCGTGGGGGGCGGCAGCGTGCGCGACCTGTTGATCGGGGCGCCGGTGTTCTGGGTTCAGGATGGCGCCGTCGCCGCCGTGTGCATCGTGATCGCCCTGCTCGTTTGGATGACGCCCGAACGCTGGTGGCAGGGGCAACTTCTGGAATGGGCCGATGCGGTGGGCCTTGCCGCTTACGCCGTTTTCGGGACGGCAAAGGCCGTGGCCTGGGGCGTGCCGACGGTGCCGGCGCTGTTGATGGGCGTGATCACCGGCTGTGTCGGCGGGATCATCCGCGATGTCCTCGCCGGAGCGCCCTCGATCATTATGCGGCCTGAAATCTACGTGACGGCCGCCGCGCTCGCCTCCGGGTTGTTTCTGCTGCTCCTGTGGCTGGGCGTCGCGACGCCGGTGGCAGCCGTTGCGGGGGCCGCCGCGGGCTTTATCCTGCGCGGTGCGGCCATCCGCTGGTCGCTGGCATTGCCCAGCTATGGCGCGGATCGCACGCCCGAGGCCTGATCGCGCCGCGCTCCATAACAGTTTAATATTTCCGCGTTACAGCCCCGCGGCGCGCTGGGGGCGTTCGTGGGACCATGTATTCGACTTTGATCTTGTTCGGCGCCGGGGTGCCGGGGCCGGGCGCCGCCGCCGCGCAGGCCCCGATTTCGTCTTGGTCGTGGCTGGGCGTGATGCCGCTGTTCGCGGTGTTGCGTGCGCTTTGCTTGTCCTTGCCGCGCCGCGCTTGCCAAATCGCCGATTTATGGCAGGTTCGATTTATGAACAGCAATGTCAGCATGATCGCCGAACGGGTCCGCGGCCAGGCCGATGCCTTGCCCGAGCTGTTCGGTCGTTTCGATTTCGACCGCGCGCCCGAACGCTGGGCGCCCGAAGCGGATGCGACGAGCGAGTTGGGAAGGCTGCGCGGGGTGGATCGCGGCGCCTATTTGCACGACGATGATCTGGTTGGCCGGATCCGTGAATATACCATGCTCGGCGACCGCACCGGCGATGCCTATGCGGCGTTGATGCCGCGCCTGGGTTTCCAGCGAACCGTCGCGATGCTGGTGGAAGCTTGCGACCGGGGCGTGGATGCGGTCGCCGATGCGCCGCCCGAACTGGTCGCGTTGATCCGTGAGATGGAGGCGCGCCCCGACTGGCTGGACATGGATTTGGTCGAGGCGGGCGCCGCCTATGAACGCAATGCGACTGCGAATCTTGCCCCTTTCCTGATTCGCGGGGCCTTTATCGCGACCTTCCTCAACAAATATTCGGCCCTGCCGATGGCGCTCACCGGCACCCTCGGCCATACGACCGCCGCGCGCCGCGTAAAGGAAACCGCGACCTTCTTTGCGACGACCGCGCTCCCCGGCGCCCTCGAACGCTTTGGGGCAGGGTTCAAGGCAGCGGCGATGGTGCGGCTGATGCACTCGATGGTCCGGGTCAATCTGTTGTCGCGGCCGGGCATGTGGGATGCCGACACCTATGGCGTGCCCATTCCCCAACTCGATCAGATGCCGGCGGGCCTGATCCCCATCTACTTCCTGTCGCAGGAGGTGCTGAAAAAGGGGCGGTGCCGCTTCAACCGGGTCGAACGGGGCCGCGTCGAACTCGCGCGTTATCGCTGCTATCTTCTTGGCCTGCCCGAAGATCTGCTCGCCGATACCCCGCAGGAAATCGTGCGCATCTGGCGCACGCGCAGTGCCACGCTGCGCTATGAATATGACGATGCGATTTGCGGTGCGCTGCTTCGCGCGACGATGGACGCCGAACTGTCCAAGGCCGCATCACCCGCCGCGCGCGTAAAGCGGCGGCTCGAACGTTCGACCAGCAGGGTCTTTTTCGTGAAGGCATTTTTGAACGGCGATGCGCAGCGGGCCGAAGGCCTTGGCGTTCCGGTCGGACGCCGTGACCGGCTGGTTTACGGCGCGACGATGCTGGGCGTGGCCGGTCGCATGGCCGCCTATCGCGTCGCGTCGCGATTGCCCGTCGTGCGCCACCTTGCCGACCGCCGGCTCATTCATCGGATCGAGCGCCAGCTTGCGGGCTATGGCCACGCGGAATTCACCTCCGACGCTGCGGATTACCGTCCGGCCACCGCGCGCTGATCCGCCTTACCGTTCTCTCGTTCAAGGATTTCCATGCAGACCCAAACGACCACCGCCAACGGCATTTCCATCACATTTGAGGATCGTGGCCCGCGCGATGCCCCCCCGATCCTGCTCGTCATGGGGCTGGGCGGTCAGTTGACCCTTTGGCCAGAGGAGTTTGTTGACGCCTTGAACCAGCGCGGCTTTCGAACGATCCGCTACGACAATCGCGACGTCGGGCTGTCGACCCGCTTCGATGCGGCGGGTGTGCCCAACCTTAAATGGATGTTCCTGAAATCGGTCGTCGGGCTGCCGGTGCGCAGCGCCTATACGCTGGCCGATATGGCTGCGGACGGCATCGGCCTGCTCGATTACCTAAATATCGCCCGGGCGCATATCGTCGGCGTATCGATGGGCGGCATGATTGCGCAGCATATCGCGGCGCGCCACAGCGATCATGTCCTGTCGCTGACGTCGGTGATGTCGACGACCGGCAATCGCCGCCTGCCGCGCGCCGACCGCGAGGCCATGCGCGTGCTCACCAGCCGTCCCATGAGCGGCGATCCCGAAGAGATGATAGCCTTTTCGGTTCGCGCCGCAAAAGTCATCGGCAGCCCCGGCTTTCCGCCCGACGAGGAGCGATTGCGTCGGCGCGTCAGGAGCGATTTCGAGCGCGGATGGTATCCGCAAGGCGTGGCGCGCCAGACGGCGGCGATCGTCGCCGACGGTGATCGGCGTCCGATGCTGAAGGATATCGCCGTCCCGACGCTGGTGATCCATGGCGAGGCGGACCCGCTCGTTCCGCTGGCGGGCGGACAGGATACCGCCGCCAACATTCCCGGTGCCCGGCTCCGGACGATCCCCGGCATGGGGCACGATTTACCCCTGGCTCTGGTTGATACGCTGGCCGACGCGATCGCCGACCACGCGCGCGCCGCCCTGGTCGCAGCTTGACGGGCGGGGCGTCCAAGGCGATGCCCGCCGCGCTTCCCTAACGGAGCAGCAGCGCCAGCGTCGCGAAAAGCCCCTTTGCCTCGCCCCGGTCGGCGCGCACAACGGCCGGGCGATAGGCGCGGCAATCGAGGCAGCTTGCCTGGATCGAACCCGCCTTGGCCAGCATGGACAGGTCCTGGACGATCTGCCGCTCGGTCAATTGGCGGTTCATTGCTGCAATGCCGAACCACCCGCGCGGCGCGGCGGCAGCCTCTTCCTGCTCGCTGCCCGCCCATTGGGCGAGGAGCTTGGAAAACTCGCTGGGTTCATCCTCGAAATAGCGGGCGTGATATTGGCCCTTGATCCCGGCGCGCTTCGCCGCGTCGGCCATCGCGTCAGGCAGGCCGCCGAACTGGTCGACCAGCCCGATCTGGCGCGCCGTACCACCCGCCCAGACCCGGCCTTCGGCGATTTCCTCGATCTTCTGGACCGGCTGTTTGCGGCTTTTGGCGACCAAGCCGGTAAAGCGTGCATAGACATTCTCGACGCTGGCCTGGGCCAGCTGGTTGAACTCGTCATTCACGCCGCCCAATATGTCGGGCTGGCCCGACAGCGGCGTGGTGGCGATGCCATCGGTCGTCACGCCGACCTTCGCGAGGGTTTTTTCAAAGCTGGGCAGAATGCCGAACACGCCGATCGATCCGGTGATCGTTTCGGGCTCGGCAAAGATGCGGTCGGCGGGGGTCGATACCCAATAACCGCCCGACGCGGCGACATTGGCCATCGACACGACCACCGGCAGCTTTTTTGCCTTGGCGGCGAGCAGTGCCTGGCGAATCTGTTCGGATGCCGTCACCGATCCGCCGGGCGAATCGACACGCAGGACGATGGCCTTGACGCTGCTGTCGGCGACCGCGTCCAGAATATGCCCGGCAACGGTTTCACCGCCCGCGGTGCCGCCCTTTGCTTCGCCGTCGACGATTTCGCCGATCAACGGCACGACGGCAATGGTGTCGCCATGGGCGGCGGGGGGATTGGCGGCGACCCAGTTTTCGAGCGGGATCGCCTTATATTCCCAGGGACGGCTATCGTCGGCGGTGCCGCTGATTTGGGCGATCCGGCGTTCGAATGCCATGCGGCTTCCCAGCTTGTCGACCAGTCCGGCATCAAGCGACGCCTTGCCCAGATCGTTGCCCGCCGCGCGGACGGCGGCGGTGGTGTCGGCAATGAACGGAGCGATTTGCGCCTTGGGCCGGGCCTTCTTGATCTCGCCCAGCCAGACGTCCCACAGCGCTCCGGCATAGGCCAGATTGGCCTCCTTGGCTTCGGGCGACTGATCGCCGCGCAGATAGGGCTCGACCGCGCTTTTGAAGGTGCCGACGCGATAGATGTTCGCGGTGACGCCCAGTCGGTCCATCAGCCCCTTGTAGTAAAGGCGCGATCCGCCCGGCCCGGCGATTGCCACGCCGCCGATCGGATCGACCCATATCTCGCTGGCATGGGCCGCCAGTTGATAGCTGTCGGTGGTATAGGCGGTGGCAAAGGTCAGAACCGGTTTCTTTTTGGCGCGGACCTTGTCCATCGCCGCGCCGACTTCGGCGAGCGACACCTGGCCGCCGCCCATGAACCGATCGAGGTCGAGCACCACCGACGTCACGCGCTTGTCATCGGCCGCGCTTTCGAGCGCATGGACGACGTCGCGGACCCTGGTTTCGCGGATCTGGTTGCCGCCGGACAACGCCGAAACCGTGTCCACCTCGGCCGGCTGTTCGGTCAGCGTCCCGTTGAGGTCGATGACCAGCGCGCCTTCGCTGACCGGCAGCGCCGTATTGGGGCGGCCCGACATGATGGCGAAAAGCGCGAGGAAGAAAAGCAGCAGAAAGATCAGCGCCAGCGCGTCCTTGATCGCGACCAGGAAGCGCCAGACCTTGCGCGGAAAGCTCGTCCCGCTGCGGGGTTTGTCGTCGCCCGGAATCGGGCGGCGGACGGGGATGGCCCAGGGGCCGGCGGGATCGTTGGCGGAAGGCGCGCTGGTGTCGGTCATCGCGGCAAATTAGGGCCACGGACCCGCGTTGGCAATCAGGCTTCGACCGATGCGGCTTTTGGTCCCACCGACGACGTCAGAGCCATTTTTCCCGGCGATACCAACGCACTGTTTCCGCCAGCGCATCGGCGGTTTCGGTGTCGGGACGCCACAGCGCGGGCGGCGGTGCCGCGCCTTCGCTGACCACCCAGTCGGGATGCGCGATATAGCGCGCGCGGTCAGGAGTCAGCTTCGCGCCGCCGCGGCGTACCAGCTTGTCCAGCCGCCCTCCGGCTTTCAGCACCGTCGCGGGAATCGACAGCGTCGATACATGGTGCCGCCCGACCGCACGGCCAATCGCCTGGGCAAAGCTGCGGTGCGACCAGCCCTTGGGGTGGCCGTCGTCGGGCTCATAGGTCGCGCCGACGCTGGCATAGCGGTCGCCGCAAAGGGCGACGAGCAGCCGGGCCAGCTCGTCGACATAGATGGCCGACATGCGCCCGCTTGGCGGCAACAGGGCGATCCCGCGCCGCGCCATGCGGAACAGGTCCAGCATTTCCGTGTCGCCTGGGCCGAATACGGCGGGCGGGCGAACGATGGTCCAGTCGAGCCCACTGGCGCGGACAACCGTTTCGGCCCGCGCTTTTGACCAGCCATAGTTGGACAGGTCGGGCTCGCGCGCGGCGAGCGAGGAAACATGGACAAAGCGCGTCACGCCGGCGCCGCGTGCCGCCTCGACGACATGGCCGGTCGCGACGCCATTGCCGGCATCGAATGCGGCCCGGTCGGGTGCGTTGACCACCCCCGCGATATGCAGGACGACGTCGCTTCCTTCCGCCATGTCGGCAAGGCTGTCGGGCTTGTCGAGCGCCCCGGCGATCCAGGTGACGCCCGCCTGGTCGGGTTGCGGACGGCGGGTCAGTGCGCGCACGTGCCAGCCCGCCGCGATCGCCCGGGCCAGCGTCGCCTTGCCGACGAAGCCGGTGGCCCCGGTCATCGCGAGGACGGCGCCGGTCACAGCAGCACCAGATGGTCGCGGTGCACCATGGCCGCGCGCGGCGAATAGCCCAGCGCGGCTTCCTGCGCGTCGCGGCCGAGCCCCAGTATCGCGGCGGCGTCGGTGGCGGGATATTCGGACAGGCCGCGTGCCACGATTCGTCCGTCGGGTCCGGCGATGTCGAGAATGTCGCCGCGCGCGAACTCGCCGTTCGCGCCGGTAACGCCGGCTGCGAGCAGGCTCGCGCCGCCCTGCAACGCTTTTGCGGCGCCCGCATCGATGGTCAGCCGCCCCTTGGCGGTCAGACCGCCCGCCAGCCACGCCTTGCGCGCGCTGGCGCCGCGTTCGGCGACGAACAGGCTGTGGCGGGCTTCGGCATCTGACAGCGGTCGGCCCATACGCCCGGACGCTATCGCAAGGTGGGCGCCCGCCGCGTTGGCGATCCGGGCGGCGGCGATCTTCGACACCATGCCGCCCGATCCCATGCCCGATGCCGATCCCGTGTCGGCCATCGCTTCGATCGCGGCATCGATCCGCTCGATCCGCGCGATATGCTTGGCATCCGGCTGGGATGGGTTGCGGTCGTACAGCCCGTCGATGTCGGACAACAGGATGACCCCGCCTGCCAGGGCGGCCTGCGCGACGCGCGCCGCCAGCCGGTCATTGTCGCCAAAACGGATTTCCTCGGTCGCGACGCTGTCATTTTCGTTGATGATCGGTACGACGCCAAGGCTCAGCAGCCGGTCGAGGGTCGCGGCGGCATTCAGATAGCGACGGCGATGTTCCAGATCGTCCAGCGTCACCAGCATTTGCGCTGCGGTCAGCCCTTCGGCGCCCAACACCTCGGCCCAGACCTGGCTCAGCGCGATCTGGCCGGTCGCGGCGGCGGCCTGCGCATCCTCCAGGCTCGCGCGCCCGCCCTTGGCAAGGCCCAGACGCCGCGCGCCGAGCGCGATCGCCCCCGATGAAACGACCGCGACCTGCTGCCCCGCCTTCGTTCGCGCCGCGATATCGGCGGCGATTTCAGCCAGCCAGTCGCGGCGCACGGCGCCGTCCGGATCGACGAGCAGGGCGGAACCGATCTTCACGATCAGCCGGGAGCAGGTGGAAGGGGCGAACAACATGCGCCGCCGATAGCGCGGGCACGCCCGCGCGCCAATATTTTCCGTCAGCGCTCGCCGCCGAATGTATAGCTTAGCGCGATACCTGCCGACGGCTGATTTCGCGATCCAAAGGCGCGCGTGACCGGCGATTTCGCCGCGTCGCCGACCAGCCGGTCGTACCGCGCATAGGCGGCGATGCCCAGGCTGGGGGTCAATTGGCGCAGGAAGCCGGCTGTGACCCCGACCGCCTGGACGCCGCCGTTCGGGCGAAAGCTGGCGAGGCCGGATGCGGCGGTATCGGTGGGGGCCACTCCGAAATAGGCGCGCTGAACCTTTGCATCGGCCAGCGTAACGCGCGGCCCTATGGAAAACAGCCAATCGTCGCCGTCGCGGGCGACATAGTCGGCGCTGATATTGCCGACCCAGCCGTCGTGCCCGTTGATGCCCCGGCGGCCTTCGGCGCGAAGCCGGAAGGCGGGGGTGATCCAGGCCTGGGCAAAGGCGCCGACCTCGATCGTGCGCTTCACCTCAGGCAACTGGCCGCCGACATCCGATGCGCGGCGTTTGCGGACAAGATTGGCCGCTGGGCCGATCGAAAAGCGATCATTGCCGATCAGGCCGAGGCCGATGCTCTCGTCGGGCGCCTCGAATTCAAAAGGGGTGCCGACGGGCGAGCGCGAATAATCCATGAAGGGGCCGACACCCAGATCCTTGGCGCCCGGATATTCGGGAAAGAATTGCGGACCGATGAAGATGCGGGTGCGTTTGGCCGGGGTTTCATCGGCCTCTTCGGCCTGCGCGGGGGGCGTGGCCGGGGCGATCAGGGCCGCGCAAAACAGGGGCAGGGCGATGAAACGAGCGGTCATGGGAACTCCTTGTTGTTCCTATGATATTCGTTGCGGCGCATTTCGTTCCGCTTGGTGCCAGTGCGCCTTCGCATCCGTGCGCCGCCGGTCGCCGGCCTCGGCCGTTCAGATCGGCGACCAGTCGCCTTCGCCGTCGTCGATATCCTGCCCGTCTGCCTTGTCGGGAGCGATGGCTTCGAGCAGCTTGTCGAGCACGGAGCCGATACCGGCCCCGCTGGCGCCGGACAGCGCCATCACCGGCTGGCCGCTTTCCTCGGCGAGTTCGGCTGACAGCGCGGCGATCAGTTCCTCGTCGAGCGTGTCGACCTTGTTGAGCGCGACGATCACCGGCTTGTCGAGCAGCCCGCCGCCATAGGCTTCGAGCTCGTCGCGCACGATGCGATAGCTGGTCGCGACATCCGCGTCATTCGCATCGACGAGGTGCAGCAGAACGCGGCACCGCTCGATATGGCCAAGGAAACGGTCGCCGATCCCGGCGCCGTCGGCGGCGCCCTCGATCAGTCCCGGAATGTCGGCGACGACAAATTCATGCCCCTTGTGGCTGACGACGCCGAGCTGCGGCCGGGTGGTGGTAAAAGCATAGGCGCCGACCTTGGCCTGGGCGTTGGTGACGGCGTTGATGAAGGTCGATTTGCCCGCGTTGGGCAGGCCGACAAGCCCCGCATCGGCGAGCAGCTTCAGCCGCAGCCATACCCACATTTCCTCGCCCGGCCATCCCGGCCCATGCTGGCGCGGGGCGCGGTTGGTCGAACTTTTGTAACTGGCATTGCCGCGCCCGCCGTCGCCGCCGCGCAGAAAGACGATGCGTTCGCCTTCCTTGGTCAAATCGGCAAGCAAGCTGCGCTCGTCGTCATCGGCAAGGATCTGGGTCCCCACCGGAACCGCGATGACCAGATCGTCGCCGCCCGCGCCGGTGCGGTCGCGCCCCGCGCCGGGGGTGCCGCGTCGCGCCTTGAAATGCTGGGTATAGCGAAAGTCGATCAGCGTGTTGAGCCCGGCGACCGCCTCGAACACAATGTCGCCGCCCTTGCCGCCATTGCCGCCGTCGGGGCCGCCATATTCGATATATTTTTCGCGCCGGAAACTGACGGCGCCGGGGCCGCCGTCGCCGGATTTCACGAATATCTTGGCTTGGTCGAGGAAATGCATGGTGAGGCCTTATGGGGCGGAAGCGGTAACGCTACACTATATATGATCGTTCGCGTCGGTCGAAGTCGCAACGTCCCAGGGCTTGGGCCAAAGGATGTCCGGGCTGCGCACGATGCGAAACGGGGGAAAGGCGACAGCCTCTAGCGCCCGCACAAGCCGATGGCGAGTCCTTAGGCGGCCGGTTTTCCACCTTGCTCGGCCCAAAAGGCAGCGATGCGACCCGAAATCAGTTCGGTCGCCAGTGCGCGCGCCGTGTCGCGCGGCAGGTCGAGCGCCGCCGCCATGGGGCCGCCAAGCTGCGCATCGCCCAGCGCCATCAGCACCAGCGCAAGCGTATCTTCGTGCATCAGCCGCTTTTCCTGCGCGCCCGGCGCCATGCCGTCGATCAGGCGATGGATCGCGTCGATGATCGGGTCCAGCGCGTCTTCATTGCCGCTGATCAGCATCCACGACGCCAGCCCGCCCGCGCCGCCCTGATCGAATGTGTCGAATGCCAGGTCGACGATTTCGCGCACATTCCGGGCGCCCGGCGGCGATCCGGCCATTTTCTCGCCGATCGTCGCGCAGGCGGTTTCGGCAAGATAGGCAGCCAGCGCCTTTTGCAGTCCGGCCGCGCTGCCGAAATGGTGCAGCAGATTGGCATGGGTGCGGTCGATCCGCGCCGCCACGGCTTTCAGCGTCACCGCCTGCGGGCCGGCCTCGATCAGGATCAGCCGGGCGGCCTCCAGCGCGACCGAACGGCTTTCTTCCGGGCTGAGCCGCTTCTTCACTATTGACACCACTGTAAGTAAATCCTATCTCGTTGCCCCACGGCGCCCCCGCGCCATACGCTTCTTTTCGACGGTGAGGAACATATGTCCAGCCCTTCGCTCTCTCCGACCCCATCCGACCTTGCGATTACCCCGCGCGACATGCGCTTTGGGCGTGACGATCGACAGGGGCGCTGGTGGCTGAACGGCGATCCGATCGCCTCCGCCTTTCATACCGCCCTGTCGGTCACATTTCCGAAGGGGGAGGCGATGTTCATCGAAGCAGTGAAGGCGCATCGCGACGGCGTGCCTGAAAAGCTGGCGCGCGAAATCCGCGCCTTCACCCAGCAGGAAGTGATTCACAGCCGCGAACATGTCGTCTTCAACCGCAAGGCGGCCGAGGCGGGATATGATCTGTCCGAACTCGAGGCCGATGTCGACGAGGTGATGGAACTGATCAAGACCCGTCCGGCCATCGTCAACCTCGCCGCGACGATTGCGCTTGAACATTATACCGCGATGATGGCGGCGATCATGCTGCGCGACGACAAGATGTATGCCGGCGCCGAACCCGAATGGGCCGCGCTCTGGAAATGGCACGCGATCGAGGAAATCGAGCACAAGGGCGTCGCCTATGACACCTGGATGCACGCGACCAGGGACTGGAGCCGCTGGAAACGCTGGCGGATGAAGTCGCTGATGATGTTGATCATCACGCTGCGCTTCTGGCCGCGCCGCGTCGCCGGGATGAAGGCGTTGCTGAAACAGGACGGATTGTCGGGCTGGCGCGTATCGATGCGGATCTGGGCCTATCTGCTGGGTCGTCCGGGTATTTTGCGTCGAAGCTTTCTGCCCTGGCTGGCCTATTTCCTGCCGGGCTTCCATCCATGGAATCATGACGACCGGTCGCTGATCCGCAAATATGAAAGCGACTATGCCGACGCGATCATGCCCGCGCATGCGTCGGCGGCGCCCGTCAAGGCGCAGGACGAGTTGGCGACCGCAGTCGCCTGACACCGGGGCTGCTGCGAAGGCGAGGGGGCTTCTTCTCCTCTCCCCAGATGCTTTCGAACCTTTGCAGCAACCTTGGCCCGCGCCCTGGGGGCGGTTCCGATCCCGATTGACCGCGTGCCGCCCGGTGCGCCATGTCGGGCCCATGTTTACCTCGCCACCGACCCTCGAAACCGACCGGCTGCGCCTGCGCGGCCAGCGTCTCGCCGACAAGCATGACCATATCGCCATGTGGGCGGACGAGCGTGTGACCCGCTTCATCGGCGGGGAACCGCGCACGCCCGACGTCAGCTGGGGAAAATATCTGAGCTCTGCGGGGCTCTGGCCGGTGATGGGCTTTGGCTATTGGGTCTTTGCCGACCGGGCGAGCGACCGGCTGATCGGAATGGGCGGCCTGTCCTATTTCTGTCGCGGCATTCCCGAACTGGAAGATGTGCCCGAAGCGGGCTGGGCCTTTGGCGCCGACCATTGGGGCGGGGGGCTGGCGACCGAGGCGATGGGGGCGGCTCTCGGCTGGGCCGACGACCATCTCGACGCGGCGGAGGTCCGCTGCATCATCGACATCGGCAATACCGCATCGGAACGGGTCGCGGCAAAGCTCGGCTTTCGGCGTATCGGCGAAAGCGACGCGCTGGGCCATGTGGTCGCACTATATGGCCGGCCAAGGGGAGGGTAGCAGCCTCGCCCCGGACCGGGGCCGGGGTGGGCGCAATCGCGAAGGGAATTGGCTCAGGCCGCCTCGACCACCAGCACGCCGCCATCGGCGCTGACGACACGAACCTTGGTGCCTTCGGCGGCGTCGGGACCGCGCACGGGCCATTCGCCGTCACCGACCCGCGCCCGTCCGCGGCCATCCTCGATCGCCCGCGTCACGGTCAATATTTCACCGACCAGCCGTCCGGCGCGCTGGTTCAGCTGCGGATCGGCGCTGGTGATCGGATTGTCGCGCAGCCATTTGCGCGCCGCATAAAGCGCCACAAAGGACAATATCGCGAAAATGCCGAGCTGGGCCGGGACCGCGATCGGCACCACCCAGGCGATGACGCCGGTGACGATCGCCGCGGCGCCCAGCCAGATCAGGAAAAAGCCGGGCATGACGATTTCCGCCGCGGCGAGCAGGACGCCCAGCGACAGCCACGCCCAATGCGGTTCCATATGGGTCAGCCAGTCGGGCATCTCAGCCTCCCGCCTTGTGGTCGAGCGCGTCCTTGGCGAGCGCGCCGATGCCGCCCAGCGTGCCGATCAGCTGGGTCGCCTCGACCGGGAACAGGATCGTCTTGCTGTTCGGGCTGGTTGCGAACTGGCTCACCGCCTCGACATATTTCTGCGCGACGAAATAGTTGATCGCCTGGGCATTGCCGCTGGCGATCGCGTCCGACACCATCTGGGTCGCCTTGGCCTCCGCTTCAGCCTCGCGCTCGCGGGCTTCGGCGTCGCGGAAGGCGGCCTCGCGGCGCCCTTCGGCCTGCAAAATCTGGCCCTGCTTCTCACCCTCGGCGCGCAGGATTTCCGATGCGCGCAGCCCCTCTGCTTCCAAAATGGCGGCGCGCTTTTCGCGTTCGGCTTTCATCTGCCGGGCCATCGCGTTCGAAATGTCGGCGGGCGGGCGGATGTCCTTGATCTCGACGCGGGTGATCTTGACCCCCCAGGGCGTCGTTGCATCGTCGACGACATGGAGCAGCCGGGCGTTGATCTCGTCGCGTTTCGACAGCGTTTCGTCGAGGTCCATCGACCCCATCACGGTGCGCAGGTTGGTCGTCGTCAGGTTCATGATCGACAGATAAAGGTCGCTGACCTCATAGGCCGCCTTGGCCGCGTCGAGGACCTGAAAGAACACCACCCCGTCGACCGCGACCATCGCATTGTCTTTGGTGATGATTTCCTGGCCCGGAATGTCGAGCACCTGTTCCATCATGTTCACCTTGCGACCGACGCGGTCAAAGATCGGCATGATGAAATTGAGCCCCGGCTGCGCCGTGTGCGTGTAACGGCCGAAGCGTTCGATCGTATAGGCAAAGCCCTGGCGCACTGGCGTCAGCGCCCAGACTAGGAACACCAGCGCCAATACCACCAGTGCGAGTGCGAATTCCATCGATCATCCCCTCAATCAAATTGCTGTTCGCGATCCGTCTTCCTTATTGCGGGAACCGTGTGGCTGCGCCAGACAAAAGCGCATGACCCTTGCACCATTCGCTCCCCGATCGCTGCTTTATGTTCCCGGATCCAATGCACGGGCGCTCGAAAAGGCGCGCGGTCTCGCCGCCGACATGCTGATCATCGATCTGGAGGATGCGGTTCCCGCGGCGCGCAAGGCGGAGGCGCGGGCCGCGATGCGCGATGCCGTCGTGGCGGGTTATGTGGGCAAGCGGGTTGCGGTGCGGATCAACGGGACGGGCAGCGACGAACAGGCGGCGGACCTCGCGGCGCTCGATGGACTGGCGCTCGATGCGGTGGTGTTGCCCAAGGTCGATGCCCCCGCCGATCTCGACCCCGCCCGGGGGCTTGGCGTGCCGCTGTTCGCGATGATCGAGACCCCGGCGGCGATCTATGCGGCGCGCGATATTGCTGGCGACCCGGCAACGCATGGCCTGATCGCCGGACTCAACGATCTGGCGCACGAGCTTCGGCTCCCTGACGGCATGGATCGCGGTGCGATGAGCCATGCGATCCAGGCGATCGTGCTCGCGGCGCGGGCGGCCGGAACGTGGTGCTTTGACGGTGTCTATAATGCGATCGATGATGCCGCGGGCTTCGCGGCCGAGGCGGCCGAAGGGCGGCGGCTGGGTTTCGACGGCAAAACGCTGATCCACCCGTCGCAGGTCGATCCGTGCAATGCTGCCTTCGCACCAAGCGCGCGGGAGATTGCGGCGGCCGCGGCGCTGGTCGCCGCCGCAACCGGCGGGGCGCAGCGGCATGACGGACGGATGATCGAGGATATGCACGTCGCGGCGGCGCGCGCGCTGCTGGACCGCGCCGCGCGGGACTGAGCCAGCCGGTCATTTATCGTTCGACGAACGCGCCTTGCCGGGGGCGGACGATCGTGCCATGCGACACGGCCATGCAGATGATGACGTTTCGGGTCGCGGTCGCGGCCATCGCCCTGGTTGCCGGCTCCGGTGTTTCCGCTGCCCCTGCCAAGACCGCCGATACGCCGATTACCGAGGCTGATCTCGCCGCCCATATCCGGGCGCTGTCCGATGATGCTTTCGAAGGACGGGCACCCGGAACGGCGGGCGAGGATCGGACCATCGCCTATATTGTCGGCGAGTGGGCAAGGGCGGGGCTCGCGGCGGTGCCGGGCAGTGAAACGCCCTGGCTGCAACCTGTTCCGCTAGTCGAAAGCCGCGCGCTGGGCGGCGCAGCCCAATTCCGGGTCAAGGGCCGCCCCTTTGCCCTCGAAGAAGATGGGGTCATCCTCAGCGGCCGCGACAGCGATGTGGCGATGGCCGACGTGCCGACGGTCTTCGTCGGCTATGGCATCGACGGTGCGGGCAAGGTCAATGCCGATGTCGCGGGCAAGCTTGCGATCATGCTGTTCGACAATGCGCCCTTCGGCGAAAAACTGCCGCGCTATCGCGAACGGCGCCAGATGCTTGCCGATGCCGGCGCGGCGGGGGTGCTGGTGATCGCGACCGATGCGCTGCCCTGGGACCAGCTGCGCGGCGCGGTCGATGGCCCGTCGATCCGGCTGGCCGCGGCAAAGGCCGGTGCGCCGGTCAGCGGCTTTCTGTCGCCGAAGGCTGCCGACGCGCTGTTCGAAAAGGCCGGGTTCAAGGGCGATGTCTTGCGCGAGGCCGCGAAAGCGCCCGCCTATCGCGGGGCGGTGCTGCCGGTGACCGCCAATCTTGCGACCAAGGCGGAGGTTCGCGCTTTCGACAGCCATAATGTCATCGCCAAGCTTCCCGGCGCAAAACCCGACGGCAAGGCAGTGCTTTTCCTTGGGCATTGGGACCATCTCGGCATCTGTCGTCCGGAGGGCGCCGCCGATCGCATCTGCAACGGGGCGGTCGATAATGCGAGCGGGATTGCAGTGCTGATCGAGGTGGCAAAACGGCTTGCCGCCGGACCCCGGCCCGATCGCGACATTTATTTCCTGGCGACCACGGCGGAGGAGCGCGGCTTGCTCGGCGCCTATCATTTCGCCGACCATCCGGTGGTGCCGCTTCAGGATATTGCCGTGGCGCTGAATGTCGATACCGTCGCCATTTCGCCGCGCGGCACGCCCGTCGCGACGATTGGCCGCGGACGGCTCGCGCATGACGCGCTGGTCCGCGATGTTGCGGTCGGGCTCGGTCGCACGCTCGATACCGATGGCGAGGCCGATGCCTTTGTTCAGCGGCAGGACGGCTGGGCGCTCGGCGCCAAGGATGTGCCGTCGCTGATGGTCGGCGGCAGCTTTTCCGACATGGGGCTGCTCATGAAATTTCTCGAAAGCGATTATCATGGGCCCGCCGACCAGTTTTCGGACCGGATACCGCTGGGCGGCGCAGCAGAGGATGCCGACCTGCACGTCGCGTTGGGCCGGGCCTTTGCGGACAGCAAGCGCTGGCCGGGGGAATGATCCCCGCGGTCAGCGGGTCAGCACATAATAGGCGACGTAGAACCAGCTGAAGACGCCGTGGACGATCGCCCACAGCACCGACTTGTGCGTCGTAAAGCTGATGGCGATCGCCAGCGCGCTGCCAAAACCGATCCCGTTACGGATCGCTTCATGCCGGACGACGACGCGCCGCTCGGTCACGCTGCCTGCCTGGCGCGGTCCGCCATTTCCTGATTGAGCATTTCGGCGAGCAGGAATGCGAGTTCCAGGCTCTGCCCTGCGTTCAGGCGCGGGTCGCAATGCGTGTGATAGCGGTCGGCCAGATCCATCTGCGTCACGTCCATCGCGCCGCCGGTGCATTCGGTGACATTCTGGCCGGTCATCTCGATATGGATGCCGCCGCCATGCGTGCCCTCGGCACGGTGCACCGCAAAGAAACCGCGCACTTCGGCCAGGATGCGTTCGAAAGGCCGCGTCTTGTACCCGGTCGAGGTCTTGATGACATTGCCGTGCATCGGGTCGCACGACCAGACGACGGGGTGTCCCGATTCCTTCACCGCGCGCACCAGCTTCGGCAGATGCGCCTCGATCTTGTCGTGACCATAGCGGGTGATCAGCGTCATCCGCCCCGGAACATGATGGGGGTTCAACGTGTCGAGCAGGTGCAGCAGGGCGTCCGCCTCCAGGCTCGGTCCGCACTTCATGCCGACCGGATTGCCGATCCCGCGCAGATATTCGATATGCGCCGACCCTTCGAACCGGGTGCGGTCGCCGACCCACAGGAAATGGCCCGAGGTGTCGTACCAGCCGCCGGTCAGGCTGTCCTGACGGGTGAGGGCTTGCTCATAAGGGAGCAGCAGCGCCTCGTGGCTGGTGTAAAAGCTCGTCCCCTTGATCTGCGGGACGGTTTCGGGCGTGACGCCGCATGCTTCCATAAAAGCCAGCGCTTCGGAAATGCGCGCGGCCGTTTCCTGATATTTCTTGGCCCATGGGCTGCGGTCCATGAAATCATGCGTCCAGGCGTTGACCTGCTGCAGATTGGCATAGCCGCCGCCGGCGAAGGCGCGCAGCAGATTGAGTGTCGCCGCCGACTGGTTATACGCCTTGATCATGCGCTGCGGGTCGGGGCCGCGGCCCTCGGCCTCAAAGGCGATGTCGTTGATGATGTCGCCGCGATAGCTCGGCAGTTCGACGCCATCGATCTCTTCCATGTCGGCCGAGCGCGGTTTGGCGAACTGGCCTGCCATCCGGCCGAGCTTCACCACCGGCATCTTCGAGGCAAAGGTCAGCACCACCGCCATCTGCAACAGGACGCGGAAGGTGTCGCGGATATTGTTCGGATGAAACTCGGCAAAGCTTTCGGCGCAGTCGCCGCCCTGAAGCAGAAAGGCCTTGCCTTCGGCAACCCGGGCCAGCTCACCGGTCAGCGCGCGCGCTTCGCCAGCAAAGACCAGCGGGGGATAGCTCGCGAGCTCGCGCTCGGCGGCCGTCAGTGCCGCCTGGTCGGCATAGGTGGGAAGCTGGCGGGCTTCGTGGTTGCGCCAGCTATGCGGTTGCCATGGTTGCGTCATCATCTGTCTTCTTGTCTATTCCGTGCGAATCGCGCGCCGGAATGGCGCGAAAGGGCCGCGGACGCAATGCGTCCGCGACCCGTAAGGATGATTCTTAGCATTTTTGCGTCTTTTGCGCACCTATGCTTTTCTTGCGTCTCAAAAACTGATAGTTTGTTTCAGTTTCCGGGAGCGCATGTGGGGCGCGCCTTTTTAAGGCATTCGGCAATCGGCAACGTCCTTGATCTGCGGATCGCTGTGGGATTCTGCGCGGAACGGTTGTGACATGACGGATTTCGATCCCCTGTGGTTCGGCTATGGAGCCCTGTTCGCCCTGCTTGCGGCGAGCTTTGCGACGCGAATTGATCGCGTGCGCATGGGGCTCGCGGTTGCGGCGCTCATGGGGTTGCTGGTCGCCTTTGCGACCTGGCACAATCTGGGGCTGACGCTCCTCCTTCTGCTCGTGTTCCTCGCCAATGCGGGCCTGCTGCTGCGCCTTTGGTTGCACGATGCCAGGATCAATTTTTCGTCCGAGGAACAGGAACTGCGGCGCCTGCATTTCGACGGGCTCAATCCATCTTCGGCGCGGCGGCTCATCGACCAGGGGCATTGGATCAGCGCGAAGCGCGGCGAAGTGCTGATCCGGGAAAGCCAGGCGGCACCCAGCCTCTTTTACCTCGCGCGCGGGGCGGCGAGCGTGCACCGCGATGGCAAGGAAGTGGGCTCGGTCGTCGACGGCGCGCTGATCGGCGAGGCGACGGTGCTCGACGGCAGCAATGCGACGGGTACGGTGACGCTGAAGGACAATGCCCGGCTGTGGTTCGTCCCGGCGGCGGCGCTGCGATCCTATCTTGCCGCCAATCCCGATATCGCGGCCGCGCTGCACGAAGGTTTCGCGCGGGCGCTGCGCGGAAAATTGGCGAACGCCAATACTCGCCTTAGCGATACGGTGCCGCTATGAAGGCGGCATGGCACTGACAATCTATGGCATTCCCAACTGCGACACGGTGAAAAAGGCACGGCGCTGGCTCGACGATGCCAGCGTGGCGTATCGCTTTCACGATTTCCGCAAGGACGGACTCGATCCTGCGCTGTTGCAAGGGTGGATCGACGCCATCGGATGGGAAAAGCTGCTGAATCGGAACGGGACGACGTTCCGCAAGCTTCCCGACGATCAGAAGCAGGGGCTCGACGCCGCGTCGGCAAAGGCGCTTATGCTCGACCAGCCGGCGATGATTCGGCGGCCGGTCGCCGAATCGGCTGCGGGTGTCAGCGTGGGGTTTTCGGCCGATGACTGGCAGACGCGCTTTGCGGCATGAAACGATCGGTCGCGGCCTTGCTGATGCTGGCGCTCGCCGGCGGCTGCGCGGCTGACGAACGGGTGATGCAGCCCACGCTCGACGGCGCCGCGCCGATCATCATCGCGCATCGCGGTGCATCGGGCGAGCGGCCCGAACATACGCTGGCCAGCTATGCCCTCGCGATCGAACAGGGTGCCGATTATATCGAACCCGACTTGGTGCTGACCCGCGACGGGGTTCTCGTCGCGCGGCACGAGAATGAGATATCGGAGACGACGGACGTTGCGGATCGTCCCGAATTCGCGGTCCGAAAGACAAGCAAGACGATCGACGGCCAAACGGTGACGGGGTGGTTTACCGAGGATTTTACGCTGGCCGAACTCAAGACCCTGCGCGCGCGCGAACGCTTGCCGCAGTTGCGCGGCACCGCGCATGACGGCCGCTATCCGGTGCCGACTTTTGACGAGATACTGGAATTGCTGGCTTCGGCGAACCGGGGGCGGGTGGCACCGATCGGCGTTTATCCCGAAACCAAGCATCCTGCCTATTTCGCCGCGATCGGCTTGTCGCACGAAGCGCCGCTATTGGAAGCGCTCGCCCGCTTCGGCTATCGCGGGCGCCAGGCGCCGGTGTTTATCCAGAGCTTCGAGGTCGGCAATCTGAAAGCCTTGCGCGCCAAAAGCGACTTGCCGCTGATCCAGTTGATGGACGGGGAAGGCGGCCCGGCCGATCTGCCCGGGACCAGCTATGCCGCCATGGCGTCACCCGATGGGCTCAAATCGGTGGCGGCCTATGCCGACGGCATCGGTCCCAACAAGGCGATGATCATTCCGCGCGGCGCGCTCGGTACGCTGGCCGAGCCGACGACGCTGGTGCGCGACGCTCATGCTGCGGGGCTCAAGGTGCATCCCTGGACCTTTCGCCGCGAAAATTATTTCCTGCCGCTGGCGGGCAAGGGCAGCCTGAACCCGGCCGGGCACGGCGACCTGGCGGCCGAGATTCGCGCCTATCTGGCCACCGGCATCGACGGCTTGTTCAGTGACAATGTGCGCGAGGCGGTGGAGGCGCGCGGGCCGCGCTGACGTTCCCGGCCACGCCTCGCGGGCCGCTTCCTATCCTTCTTGCGCGCCTTCTGCCTGCCACTGAAATACATCTTCCAGCGACTTTCCGAAGACATGCGCGATGCGAAAGGCGACCTCGAGCGAGGGCGAATATTTGCCCTGTTCGATTGCGGCGATCGTCTGGCGCGTCACCCCGACGCGGTCGCCGAGCTCGCCCTGCGTCATCTCGCCAGCAAGGAAGCGCAGCGTGCGGATATCGTTGGTGAACGGAAGCCTGGTCATGCGAACCTTCCCGATCGCGGGTGGGTACGATCCAGGCCTTCGCCGTTCCCGTCGCCTGGAGGGCAGAGACGGTGCGCGGTTCGTTCGAGTGGCATCATGCTCAGTTCCTCCGATAGAGGTAAAGCTGGGTGCCGATGCGCGCGAGTTCGGCAAGTACGACCGTGACCAGCATCAGGTTGAGCTGCACGGCAGGGTAGACACCCCACAGCAGCGCGAAGATGTTCGCCCATACCCCGATGACGAGCGGATAATAGGCATAATGCGTGCCGCGTACGTGGATCTGGCGGTCGCGTTCATCCTCTTTCAGATTGGCTTCGCCCGGCGCGCGGACCGCCATCCATGCCGACGCGATCGTCATCACGACGATGATCGCGATCGTTGCAGGAATGAGCATTCCCGCCGATGCCCAGATGCCCGCCGGGCTGTTCGCCATGCGCCAGGGATAGGCAAGGAAATACCAGCCGAAGGCCAGAATCATCGTGACCAGTGCGACCCAGTGAATCTTCTCCCGAAATGACATGCTTTCCGACTCCATTGCCAAAAATTTCAAACTTAATGTTATATATTTTTAACATGAAGTCAAGAAAGGGTAACGCGGTGCGGCTTTGTCGCTTTCGCAGCGCAACATAAAGGGCTAAGCCGCCTGCCCATGTCCACGCTCCCGAAAACGCTCACCCTCGACACCTCCACCAGCCGCGCCAATCCGACGCCGCAGCCGATGAAGCGCTTGACGGTGCCGCGTATCCGCCAGCGCAAGGGCGGCGAGCCGCTGGTGATGCTGACCGCCTATACGGTCCGCATGGCGCAATTGCTGGACCCGCATTGCGACATGCTGCTGGTCGGCGATTCGCTGGCGCAGGTGATTTACGGTCTGCCGCACACCGTCGGGGTGACGATGGACATGATGGCGCTGCACGGTGCCGCGGTGGTGCGCGGCAGCTATCATGCGGCGGTCATCGTCGACATGCCCTTCGGCAGCTATGAAGGGAGCCCCGAACAGGCCTTCAACAACGCCGCGCGCCTGCTCAAGGAAACGGGCGCCGCGGCGGTCAAGGTCGAAGGCGGCAAGGTGCTGGCCCCGACGATCGAATTCCTGACCCAGCGCGGAATTCCGGTAATGGGTCATGTCGGCCTGACCCCGCAGGCGGTCAATATCCTCGGCGGCTATGGCGTGCGCGGCAAGAGCGAGGAAGAGGCGCGCTCGATCGTCGAGGATGCGGTCGCGGTGGCGCAGGCCGGCGCGTTTTCGATCGTGATCGAGGGCGTGCTCGAATCGATCGCGATCGAGATCACCGAAAAGGTCGATTGCCCGACGATCGGCATCGGGGCCTCGGCGCGCTGCGATGGACAGGTGCTTGTCACCGACGACATGCTGGGCATGTTCGAACGGGTTCCCAAGTTCGTGAAACGCTACCAGGACATGGCCGGCGTGGTGAACGGCGCGGTCAAGGAATATGCCGACGAAGTCAGGTCCCGTTCATTCCCGACAGAGGATCAGACCTACGCTGGCTGACGCCGTCGGCCGCTCGCCGCCCCGACGTGCGAAACGCTTGGCCTTTGCTGGCGCCGTCGCTAAGGAAACGACCGGTGGGGCCCTGTGGCCAGAGCCGCAAACGAGATAATGGAGGTTTGATTGGCGCTGAGCCCGACGAACAATGCCGCGCTGTTGCAGGAAGTTGACGAGGCGGTCCGCAAGGACCAGCTCGACAGCGTCATGCGGCGCTATGGTCGCTGGATCATCGGCGGGGTCGCGGGCGGACTGCTCGCTTTCGGTGGCTATCTCTATTGGAATCACAGCCAGGACGTCGCGCGCGGCGAACGCGCCGAGGAATTGGTCGCGGCCTTTGAAAAGGTGACGGCGGGACAGCCTGCCGCCGCCAACGAAGCGCTGAAAAAGATCGAAGCGGCGGGCGATCCCGCCTATCGGGCGGCAGCCCTGATCCAGCAGGCGAATATTAAGGCGCAGGGCGGCGATCTCAAGGCAGCAGCGGCGTTGATGGCCCAGGCCGCCGCCGATACCAAGCTTGATCCGACGCTGCGCGACATGGCGCTGATCCGCCAGACGGCGTTCGAATTTGACACGCTGAAACCCGATCAGGTCATCGCGCGGATGAAGCCCATCGTCGATGCAAAGGATCCGCAATCGAGCTGGTTCGCCAGCGCCGCCGAACTGACGGCGATCGCGCATTACCGTTTGGGCCAATATGACAAGGCGGGCGCGCTTTACGGCCGTATCGCCAAGCTTCCCGACGTCCCGAAGTCGCTGCAATCGCGCACGGTACAGATGGCGGGAATGCTGGGCGTCGATGCTGTTCCCGATGGTGCGGCCGACGACGGAACGAAAACGAAAACCGACGGGACCGCATCGGGCGCAGCGGCAGTCACCAAGACTGAGGAAAAGAAATAATATGCTGAAAAGGCGTTATGGATATTACGCTGCGCTGCTGGCCCTTCCGCTGGCGGGCTGCGGCGCGCTGAAAGGCGACGGCGGGCCGCGCACGCCGACGGTCGGCGAACGCGTGTCGATCCTGTCGAACGACAACAGCGTGAAGGTCGATCCCGCGACGGAATCGGTCGCGGTCGTCCTGCCCGACCCCATGATCAATGCGGCGTGGGCCCAATCGGGCGGCAATGCGCAGAAATCGATGGGGCATCCGGCGCTTGCGGCATCGCGGGCCCAGATCTGGCAGGCCGATGTGGCCGGCAATACGAAGAAACAGCGCCTCGCGGCGGCACCGGTGGTCGCCGACAACCGGCTGTTCGTGGTCGATACCGACGCCGTGGTCACGGCCTTTGCCGCCGACACCGGGGCAAAGCTCTGGAGCGTCTCGATCGGCAGCACGGGCAAGGATTACCAGAATTCGCTGTTTGGCGGCGGGACCGGCGTCGAAGGCAATGTCGTCTATGCGACCAGCGGCGCGGGCGATGTCGCGGCGCTCAACGTCGCCGACGGATCGGTCATCTGGAAGGCGAAGCCCGCCGGACTGCTGCGCGGTGCGCCGACGGTCGCCTATGGCGCCGTCTATGTCGTGACGCAGGATAACCAGCTGTTCGCGCTCAATGCGTCGGACGGCGCGGTCCAGTGGCAGGCGACGGCTTCGCTCGAACCCGGCAGCGTGTTCGGCGCGGCGTCGCCCGCGGCCGGACAGAGCACGATCGTCGCGGGCTATTCGTCGGGCGAGGTACAGGCCTATCGCTACGAAAACGGCCGCGACCTTTGGGAAGACGCGCTGGCGCGTACCTCGATGGCCCTGTCGGTTTCGACGCTGACCGACGTCGATGCCGATCCGGTCATCGATCGCGGCCGCGTTTTCGCGCTTGGGCAGGGCGGTCGCATGGCGAGCTATGAACTCGTCACCGGCCAGCGCATCTGGGAAATTTCGATTGCGGGCATTTCGACCCCCTATGTGGCGGGCGAATGGGTCTATGCGATGACCGACGATGGCAAGCTTCTGTGCGTGTCGCGCTCGACCGGAAAGGTCCGCTGGCTGCAACAGCTCGCGCGCTTCCGCGTCGAAACCGACAAGAAGAAAAAGGATCCGATCCGCTGGACCGGGCCGATTCTGGCTGGCGGACGCCTGATCGCAGTGAACAGCGAAGGGCAGCTCGTCGAATTTTCGCCGACCGACGGCTCGACGCTGGCGACGACCGAATTCAAGACGTCGTTGTCGCAGCCGCCGATCGTGGCGAACAACATCCTCTATATTCTGGCGGATGACGGGCGCATCACCGCCTGGCGTTAATGGGGTGCGGGGCCGCTGGCTCCGCGGAAAGATAGGATAAACGCATGGCGCGATCCGCGACGATCGCCATTGTCGGCCGTCCCAATGTCGGCAAGTCGACACTGTTCAACCGGCTGGTCGGCAAGCGGCTGGCGCTGGTCGATGACCAGCCAGGGGTGACGCGCGACCGGCGCGAGGGTGACGGACAGTTGCTGGGGCTCAATTTCCGGATCGTCGATACCGCGGGTTTCGAGGATCAGGACGCCGCGACCCTGCCCGGACGGATGCGCGTGCAGACCGAAAAGGCGGTGCGCGAGGCCGATGCCGCCCTGTTCCTGATCGACGCGCGCGCCGGGGTGACGCCGCTCGACGAAGAAATCGCCCGCTGGCTCAGGAGCGAGGATACGCCGATCATCCTCTGCGCGAACAAGGCCGAGGGAAAGCTGGGCGAGGCCGGGCTGATGGAGGCCTATGCGCTCGGTTTTGAAAACCCGATCGCGCTCAGCGCCGAACATGGCGAGGGGTTGGTCGACCTGTTCGATGCGCTGCGTCCGGTGGTCGAACCCTTTATGGATGCAGAGGAAGCGGCGGCTTCGGGCGATGAAGAGGATGCGCCGCTCGGCCCGCTGAAACTCGCCATCGTCGGGCGCCCCAACGCCGGAAAATCGACGCTGATCAACCGCATGATCGGTGAGGACCGCTTGATTACCGGACCCGAGGCCGGGATTACGCGCGATTCGATCCGCGTCGACTGGCAATGGGAAAGGGAAGGAGAGGTTCATCCGATCCAGCTTTTCGACACGGCGGGAATGCGCAAGCGCGCCAAGGTGCAGGACAAGCTGGAAAAACTGTCGGTCGCCGACGCGCTGCACGCGGTCGATTTCGCCGAAGTTGTCGTGCTGCTGCTCGATGCGACCAAGGGGCTGGAGGCGCAGGATCTGCGCATCGCCGACCGCGTCCTCGAAGAGGGGCGCGCGCTGATCGTCGCGCTCAACAAATGGGACGTTGCCGAGGATCCCTCGTCGCTGTTCAACGGGGTGCGCGCCGCGCTCGATGACGGGCTCAGCCAGATCAAGGGCGTGCCGCTGCTCAGCATTTCGGGCGCGACGGGCAAGGGCATCGATACGCTGGTGCGCGTCGCGTTCGAACAGCGCGAGATTTGGACCAGCCGCGTCTCGACGGCAAAGCTCAACCGCTGGTTCGAACGCGCGGTCGATGCGAACCCGCCGCCGGCGCCGGGCGGCAAGCGGATCAAGCTGCGTTACATGACCCAGGCGCGCACCCGTCCGCCGACCTTCGTGATTTTCGGCAGCCGCACCGACGCCCTGCCGGCGAGCTATCACCGCTATCTGGTCAACGGCATGCGCAAGGAGCTGGGATTCCAGGGCGTCCCGATTCGCATCAATTTCCGTAACACGCGCAATCCCTATGATGGATAGGCCGTGACGGCGGGCGCCCCGGCTCTCGTCGACGCGCGCGGTATGCGCTGCCCCTGGCCAGCGGTGCGTCTGGCCCGCGCCATGCGTGAATTTCGCGACGTCACCCTTGTTGCCGATGATCCGCGTGCCGGGGCGGAGGTGGCGGCGCTGGCCGCCGAACATGGTTGGTGCGTCGAACCGGTCGATGTCGCCGGTTTGGATGAACCGTGTTGGCGTGTCCGCCGCGATTGACCCATATTGAAGCATTTTCCTGCCGGGCGGCGCGACGAAGTAACCTCCCCTTAACCGACTTCAGGGCATGAAACCGTCGGGACCACCGATCGATTTGATACCAAGGGACGGAACAGTGGACGAAATCCTGGTCGATTGGGACGAATTTCGCGCCACGCGGGCTCAGCTAGGCGCCGCGTTCGTGCGAATATTGGGCTATTTCCGCGAAGATGGAATCAAGTCGGTCGCCGCGATCGAAGAAGCGATGCGCGCCCGCGATGCCCGTGGTCTCGTAATGCCCGCCCACACGCTCAAGAGCGAGGCGCGCCAGTTCGGTGCCGAACGTCTGGGCGCGCTGGCCGAGGATATCGAGATGTTCGCACGGTCCTGCGTCGAAAGCCGCATCAGCCCCGACGAATATCTGCCGCGCGTCGTCAACCTGCGCCCGCTGTTCGAGGAAACGCTGGGCGCGCTGGAGCGCGAGGCCAATCCGCTGGTTCAGCGTCGCCCCGTCAGTTTCGGTCGCGCCGCCAGCTATTGACGGCGCAGCGGCTGTATCGCGCCGCGCGCCAGGCTGCGCCACAGCCACTCCATCGGGCCAAAGCGAAAGCGGTCAAGCCACGGCTTTGACCACAGCAGCATCAGCACCCATGCTCCCGCCACGAACAGATAGAGCGGCGCACGGTCGATCGCGCCGAACAGGCCCAGCCCATAGCCATAGAAGATGAAGGTCATCAGGATGCTGGTGCCCAGATAGTTGGTAAAGGCCATCCGTCCCGCGGCCGCGACGCGCGCCATAAGGGCGCCGCCGCTGAAACGGCGGATGACCAGCATCAACAGTGCGGCATAGCCGATCGTCATGATCAGGCGGCCCGGCAAACCCCATGCGACAAAGGCGTTATGGGTTATGATGTCATCGAACCCGCTACGCCACTGCACCCAGATCAGCGGCAGCGTCAGCAGCAATCCCGGCACCAGAAAGGCGATCAGCGTGCGCCGATAGGCGCGGCTGCTCCAGCCGCCGGTCAGAAACCCGTTTCGCAGCAGCGCCATGCCCAGCATCATCAGCGGCAGCGTCTCCAGAAAACTCCATGCCACCGCGACAAAGGGGGCGTCGGGCGTTTCAAGCTGGCCCATCACGATTGTCGGATAGTCGCTGCGATAAAATTCGATTTCTTCGGCGATGTCGTCATCGGTGAGTGCATATTCGCTGCGCAGCTCTTCGGCGGCCTGTGCCGCCGCGGCGGACGCGCCGGGGGCTTCGCCTGCGCGCACCGTCGCGATGTCGGTCCCCATCAACAGCGTCAGGATCAGCGTTCCTGCCGCATAAAGCCCGATGGCCCAGCGGATCAGCCGTCCCGGCGTCCAGCCGCGGAACAGAAAGGCCACCGACCCGACTGCGGCATAAAGGAACAATATGTCGCCCCACCAGATGAAAAAGAAGTGGCACAGGCCGAACAGCGCGAGCCAGGCCATGCGGCGATAATGGACAGAGGCGGCGCTCTGTCCGGCCGCGTCGGCGCGGTCGGTGATCAGCAACAGGCTGGCCCCGAACAGGATCGAGAAAAGGCCGCGCATCTTGCCGTCGACGAGCAGGAAGGCGAGCGCCCAGGCGATCAGATCGGTGGTCGTCTCGCCGCCATAGGCGCGCGGGGTGACATAGGCGGCTTGCGGCATGGCAAAGCCGATGATGTTCATCGCCAAAATGCCCATCACCGCAAAACCGCGCAGCGCGTCGAGTGCCACGATGCGCGGCGCGGCAGATTTTATCGTCATATTTCTGTTCTCTAGCTGTATCGCGCGGGCGCTACAGCCAGGACGAGATCTGGTCGAGCGGTTTTTTCCGCGTGGCGTGGACGGGCACGGTCGCGTCGGCGGCGGGGTGGCCCGCGACGATCAGCATCACCGGCTTTTCATCGGCGGGGCGGCCGCAGATGTCGCGCAAGAAGCCCATCGGTGACGGCGTATGGGTCAGCGTGGCCAGGCCCGCGCGGTGCAGCGCGGTCAACAACAGTCCGCACGCGATGCCGACGCTTTCGGTGACATAGTAATTCTGCCGCGCTTCGCCGGGGTCGATGCCGCCGCGGCGCTGTCCGAACACGACGATCAGCCACGGGGCGATGTCCAGGAAATCCTTGTCGGCATCGGTGCCCAGCGGCGCCAGCGCGTCCAGCCATTCCTCACCCGCCCGGCTGGCGTAAAAGGCGCGCTCTTCCTCTTCCGCCGCCTCCCGGATGCGATGCTTGATGTCCGCCGAACCGATCGCCGCGAAATGCCAGGGCTGATGGTTGGCGCCGCTCGGCGCGGTGCCTGCGGCGGCGATCGCCGCCTCGATCACCGCGCGGGGGACCGGCGTATCGGCGAACATGCGGCACGTGCGGCGTCCGGCGACATGGTCGCGAAAGGCTTCGGCCGCGGCGATGCGCTCGGCATCGGTCATGGCGGGAAGGGCGGTATAGGGGATGGTGGGATGTGGCTGCATGGCAAAAGACTAGCGCCGGGATAGCGCCAGTACCACCCCGCTCATCTTCTATTGACATTTATGTTAGTAATGATATTCGACGCTCTCGCAGAACAGGTATCAGAGATTCGCCATGACCATGATCCCCCTTTCGCATCCCGACCGTACCGATGCCGGCTTTCGTCCCCTCAAGGCGTGGCGCCATTTTCGAAAATTGATCGCGGACAAGGAAGATACCGAACAGGTGTTCCACATTATCGAAGCCTTGCGCGACAAGCGCTTCGACCGGTCGGCCGCCGCCTTTTTTGCGACCCCGGCCGGGCGCCGGCAACTGGCCGATCGCCAGTATCTGCCCGGCCTGCTCGACGACCACGCCCGCCTGCGCAAACTGCCGGAGGGCAGCGTCGGGCGTACCTATGTCGATTTCATGGAACGCGAAGGGCTGACCGCGCAGGGGCTGGTCGACGAATTCGACAAGTTCCGCCGCGAAGATCAGCGCTTTGACGACATGCTCGAACTTTATTCCGACCGGCTGCGCGATACGCATGACCTGTTCCACATCCTCACCGGCTATGGCCGCGATGCGCTTGGCGAACAATGCGTGCTCGCCTTTTCGTACAGCCAGACGCCCAGTTGGGGCACCTTGTTCATCGCCTGGGCCGGGGCCCGTGAAATCCGCAAGGGTCCGAACAAGCGCTATCCCATTTATGCCGCCGTGCGCGAAGGACAGCGCAGCGGCCGCGTCGCGGCACAGATTGCGCATCAGGATATAGAGGCCTTGCTCGCCGAGCCGCTCGATGCCGCGCGGCGGCGTCTCGGCATCACCGAACCGGTGGCCTATCACCGCGTCCATGCGATGATGCGCGCCGACGGCATCGATCCTTATGACCTGCTGGGGACAAGGGCCGCGGAACCGGCGGAGATCACCGGCGAACTGGCAAAGGCGGCCTGACGCCGCCGCAGGATGAGCAAGGCGGCAAGGCGGCGGCGCAGGGGCGTCGCGTTCCACCCCGCCATCCTGCTCTCCGGCGGCGCGGTCAGGCGGCCTGTTCGGGCCAGACCCGCAGACTGCGCGGGGTTTCCAACCGATAATCCGAATAGGATCGCGCAAATATTTCGCGGCCCAGCCGTTCGGCCTCGCCGACCGGGTCCGACGGGTCGCGACGCACTTCGCCGCGGCTGTTGCCCGCTCCGCGCACGACGCCGACAAAGTCCGAACCGGTGTAGCGGGAAAACTCCTGTATCTGGTGGACGATGCCGAGCGCGACGCCGGGATAGCTTTCCTCCGACGCCAGTACGACGCCAAGCCGCTTGCCGGCCATCGCTGCGAGCGCGTCCCCGGAACCGGGATAGGACGCCGCATAATAGCAAAAGCTGCGGTCGAAGAAGGCCTTGATCTGGGCGGACACGCCGTACCAATAGATGGGCGAGCAGAACACTACGCCGCGCGCGGGCAGGAAATCGTCGAAGAACAGCGCCCGATAGGGATCGTCGATCGTGCATTCGCCGTCGGAACGGCGGCATTGGCGGCAATCGCGCAGGAACCCGGAAATATGGTCGTCCAGAAACCGCAGCGTGACATCGCTGCCTGCCGCCTCGGCGCCGCGCCGGACGGCCTCGGCCAGCGTCGCGCTGTTTCCGTTCCGGCGTGGGCTTCCGACAAGAATAAGCAGTTTTTCGGACATGCGGGCGATCCTTTCGCGTTGGACACGGCATGACCGCCGCGTCGGGTTGATGGCGAAGGGGTGGCTTGATACTTTCTATCAATCAACTACCTACTATTTTGTCAGGTACATACATTTTGGTAAAAATTGGCTCGCATGACGACACGCAGACAACCCTATAACGACGGTCTTGGGCCGGTTTTCGAGATCATCGGCGGAAAGTGGAAGGCCCTGATTCTCTGGGAACTTCACGGTGCGCCCGTACGCTTTGGCGCGCTCAGGCGCCGTATCGCGGGGATCAGCGAAAAGATGCTGATCCAGCAATTGCGCGAAATGGAAGCCGACGGCCTCGTCCATCGGGAGATGTTCCATCAGGTTCCCCCGCGCGTCGATTATTCGGTCACCCCCTTGGGCGCGTCGCTCAACGACGCGCTGACGCCGCTATGCGAATGGGGAAAGCATCATCTGCAACCGCCGGCCGCCGGGGACCGATAATACGGGTCAGGCAAGCCGCGCGATCAGCGCCTGTGCGGCGGCTGGGTTGCGGACCTTCGCGCCCGCAATGAAGAAGATGTAAACGTCGCGGTCGCCTGTCGCCCATTCTCTCGCCCGCTTCGCCCAATGGTCGAGCGCCCTGGCGTCATAGCCGATTGCGACATCCTCCTGGGATCGTTGCAGCCGCGCATAGGTGAAGTCGGCGGTCTGTTCGTCGATACGGGGAAATTCGTCGCTGTCGGCAAAGACCACCGCCATGTTCCGTTCGCGCAGCAGGTCGATAAAGGCGGAATCGCGAAAGCTTTCGTGCCGGACCTCGATCGCGTGGCGCAGCGGCAGACCGTCCTGGCTGTCGGGCAGTAGGTCGAGAAAGCCGGCGAAATCGTCGCGTTCGAATTTCTTGGTGGCCATGAACTGCCAATGGATCGGGCCCAGCCGGTCGCCCAGCCGCGTCAGCCCCTGGTTCAGGAATTTCTCGATCGACGCCGCCCCCTCGGCGAGTATCTTGCGGTTGGTGCAAAAGCGCGACGCCTTGACGCTGAAGCGAAAGCCGTCCGGCACCGCCGCTGCCCAGTTCGCAAAGCTCTCGGGCTTCTGGCTGCCATAATAGGTGCCGTTGATCTCGATCCCGGTCAGATGCTGCCCGGCATATTCAAGCTCGCGCTTCTGCGGGTGCTTGGGGGGATAGAATGTCCCGCGCCAGGGTTCGTAGGTCCAGCCGCCGATTCCGACATGGATGCTCATATGCGCCTCACCTCCGTGCCAATCACCATTGCGCCATTCAAGCATGGCGAAGCCATCCGGAAAGAGGCGTACCCCGCTCCGGATGCTTCGCTACGCCTGCAATGGCGGGTTAGGCAAGCGCGGCGTCAGCGCCCATCAGCGTCGGAAAGAAACCTTCGTGCGCGGTGCGCAGTTCGGCGATCGTCACCGAAAAGTCGCTGTCGGGCAGTTCAAAGACGATGCGGTCCTTGATCGTGCGGCCCACCGGATCGACCGGAACGTCGGCGCGGTTCGCGGCGTCGAGGAAGTCGGCGAGGCAGGTGTCACAGACGGTGACGAGATAAAGACCCTGATCTTCGCCGAAGAAGCTTTCGGCGACGCCGAACGGTTGTTCTTCGCTGACCAGTACGCCGATGTCCGATTTCAGCGCCATTTCGGCGATCGTCACCGCCATGCCGCCGTCCGACACGTCGTGACAGGCGGTGATCCACCCGGCGTTGATCGCCTGCCGGATGAAATCGCCGGTGCGCTTTTCGGCCTTCAGGTCGACGGGCGGCGGCGGGCCTTCCTCGCGGCCCAGAATCTCGCGCAGCCAGGCCGACTGGCCCAGGTGGCCCGCGCGTTCGCCGACCGCCAGCACGATGTCACCGGTGCGCTTGAACCCGATGCCGACCGCCTTGGTCAGATCGTCGATGACGCCGACCCCGCCGATCGCGGGGGTGGGCAGGATCGCGCTGCCGCCGCCGGTGGCCTTGGATTCATTGTACAGGCTGACATTGCCCGACACGATCGGATAATCGAGCGCGCGGCACGCCTGCGCCATGCCGTCGAGGCATCCGGTGATCTGGCCCATGATCTCGGGCCGCTGCGGGTTGGCGAAGTTCAGGCAGTTGGTGATCGCGAGCGGGGTCGCGCCGACCGCGGTGATGTTGCGCCAGGTTTCGGCGACCGCTTGCTTGCCGCCCTCGACCGGGTCGGCATAGCAATAGCGCGGGGTGCAGTCGGTCGACATGGCGAGCGCGCGGCCGGTGCCATGGATGCGGACCAGCGCGGCGTCGCCGCCGGTCTGTACCGTGTCGGCGCCGACCTGGCTGTCATACTGCTCCCAGATCCAGCGGCGGCTGGCGATGTCGGGCGAACCCATCAGCGTTTTCAGATCCGCCGCGATGTCGGTGGTTTCGGGGATGCCGGTCAGTTCGGCCTGCTTGGGCGTCGGCACATGCGGGCGGTCATAGAGCGGCGCATCGTCGGCAAGCGGCGCGAGCGGGATGTCGCAGACGATCTCGCCCCGATGTTCCAGCACCATCCGGCCGGTGTCGGTGACGGTGCCGATGACCGCAAAGTCGAGCTCCCATTTGTGGAAGATCGCCTTTGCGAAATCTTCCTTGCCGGGCTTCAGCACCATCAGCATGCGTTCCTGGCTTTCCGACAGCATCATTTCATACGCCGTCATGCCGGTTTCGCGCTGCGGCACATCGTCCATCACCAGGTGGATGCCGACGCCGCCCTTCGACGCCATTTCGACCGACGAGCTGGTCAGGCCCGCAGCGCCCATGTCCTGGATCGCGACGATCGCGTCCGACGCCATCAGTTCAAGGCACGCCTCTATCAGCAGCTTTTCGGTGAAGGGGTCGCCGACCTGGACGGTCGGGCGTTTTTCTTCGGCATCCTCGCCGAAATCGGCCGACGCCATGGTCGCGCCGTGAATGCCGTCGCGCCCGGTCTTCGAGCCCACATAGACGATCGGATTGCCGACGCCGGAGGCGGCGGAATAGAAGATCTTGTCCTGTTCGGCGATCCCGACGGTCATCGCATTGACCAGGATATTGCCGTCATAGGCCTTGTGGAAATTGACCTCGCCGCCGACCGTCGGGACGCCGACGCAATTGCCATAGCCGCCGATGCCGTGGACGACGCCCGAGATCAGGTGGCGCATCTTGGGATGATCGGGGCGGCCGAAGCGCAGGGCGTTGAGGTTCGCGACGGGGCGTGCACCCATCGTAAAGACGTCGCGCAAAATGCCGCCGACCCCGGTGGCCGCGCCCTGATAGGGTTCGATGTACGACGGGTGGTTGTGGCTTTCCATCTTGAAGATGGCGGCGAGCTTCTTGCCGTCGGGGCCTTCGCCAATGTCGATGACCCCGGCATTCTCGCCGGGACCGCAGATCACCCAGGGCGCTTCGGTGGGCAGCTTCTTCAAATGGATGCGCGAGCTTTTATAGCTGCAATGCTCCGACCACATGACCGAGAAGATGCCGAGTTCGACCAGATTCGGTTCGCGGCCGAGCGCGGACAGGATGCGCTCATATTCTTCGGGGGACAGGCCGTGGTCGGCGACGATCTCGGCGGTGATGGCGGGTGCGGGCTGAGTCATGGCGCGCCTTTAGCCCCGCGCGCGCGATAGGAACAGACCCCATGAGGCCCTTTTGGGCAATTTATCCGCCTCTGGGCGGTGTCCGGCCTCGTCAGGCGGCGGCGCGCGGCGTCCGGTTGCGCCCGGCCCACCAGGCGGCGGCGCACAGCAGCGCGTAGGCGCTAAGCATCGTCGCCGGGACGGCCAGCGAATAGGCGTCTTCCTTCGGTCCGAACCAGTCGATCGTCTGCGCCAGGGCGAGCAGGCCGGCAAGCAACCACAGCCGCCGGTTTCCGGTCGGGGCGGTGGTCCGCGCCGCATAATAGAACAGGGCGCCGCCGATGAAGGCGAATTCCAGCGGCATCGCGATCGCCGGGTGGTTCCACAGGCCAAGGCCCAGCTTGGGCGGCGCTCCGAACAGGGTCAGGTCGGGGGCATGGACGGCCAGGTCGACGAACCAGTGCGACAGCACGACCAGCGCGGCGCCCGCAGCCGCCGCGCGGTGGCGCGTCACGCCCCAGACCAGCGCCCCGAATCCGGCGGCCCACAGCAAGGTGCCGAGCAGGCTGTGGGTATAGGGCATGTGGTAAAGGTCCATCGGGTTCATCGCGGTGAAGCCGGGGATGATCCGCATCGCCTCGATCCCCGGAACCAGCAACGCGGCAAAGCCGATATCGACCAGCTGCGCCGCGACGAACAGCGTGCCGAGCCCGGCGGCGTTGGGCCGGGCGGCGACGATCAGCGCGGGCGCGAAATGACCGATGAACATGGCCGCGATGCTATCGCCATGCCCGATGACGTCAAGCTTGACCGCAAGGGGGCGAAAGGGCCAAAGCAGGGGGTATGACGGACACCCCCCAACCCGCCACCGCTCCGGCCATCGCGTCGCTGTCGTTCGAAGCCGCGATGGGCGAGCTGGAAACGATCGTGCGCCGCCTCGAAAGCGGCGATGTCAGCCTGGAAGAATCGGTGGCGCTCTACGAACGCGGCCACGCGCTGCGGACGCATTGCGAGGCACGCCTCGCCGCGGCGCAGGCGCGGATCGAACAGGTCAGCCTCGGCGCCGACGGGCAGCCGGCGGGGACCACGCCTTTCGGCGAAGGCTGAGGCGGTGTCCGCATCCATGGACGATGATCTGGCTGCCGGATCGTGCATCCTCGCCGATGCGCAGGACGAGGTTGCGGACGGCATCGACCGTCTCTTCGAACAGCTTCTGACCGTCCCCGACGACCCGCGGGAACGGCTCTATCGGGCGATGCGCCACGCCGCGATCGCGGGCGGGAAAAGGCTGCGTCCCTTGCTGGTCCGTGCGGCGGGCGACCTCTTCCACATCGACCGGACACCCAGCCTGCGCGTCGGCGCGGCGGTGGAGGCGATGCACGTCTATTCGCTGATCCACGACGATCTGCCGTGCATGGACGATGACGACATGCGCCGCGGCAAGCCGACGGTGCATCGCGCCTTTGACGAAGCGACCGCTGTGCTGGCGGGCGATTCGCTCCACGCGCTCGCTTTCGAATGGCTGATCGACCCCGCAACCCACGCCGATCCCTTCGTCCGCGCCGAACTGGTTCAGGAACTGGCACGCGCTTCGGGCCCGGCGGGCATGGCTGGGGGGCAGATGATGGATCTCGCCGCCGAAACCGCCAATTTCGACCTGCGGACCGTCACCCGGCTGCAACAGCTCAAGACCGGCGCGCTCATCGGCTTTTCGGTCGAGGCGGGGGCAATCCTCGCGCGCATCCCGGCAGAGGGGCGGTTGCCCCTGCGCGGCTATGCCCGCGACATCGGGCTCGCCTTCCAGATCGCCGACGATATCATGGATGTCGAGGGCGACGAGGCGCTGGCGGGCAAGGCGCTGCACAAGGATGACGCCGCCGGAAAGGCGACGTTCGTGACGCTGATGGGGCTCGAACGCGCGCGCGACCAGGCGACGGCGCTGGTCGAACAGGCGACCGCCCATCTTGCCGGCTTCGGCGAAGAGGCGGCGCTGCTGCGTGCGATCGCGCGCTATGTGGTGGAAAGGGACCGGTAATGCGCATTGGGGTCTATCCGGGCACCTTCGACCCGATCACCCTTGGCCACATGGATATCATCCGGCGCGGGGCAAAACTGGTCGATCGGCTGGTGGTGGGGGTGACGACCAATATCACCAAATCGCCGATGTTCGACGACGACGAACGCATCGCCATGGTGCAGCAGGAGGTGGCGGCGATCGACGGCGACATCCAGGTCGTGGGCTTCAACTCGCTCCTGATGGATTTCGCGGAGCGCGAGGGAGCAAGCGTCATCGTTCGCGGGCTCCGCGCGGTCGCCGACTTCGAATATGAATATCAGATGGCGGGGATGAACCAGCAGCTCAACGACCGCATCGAAACCATCTTTCTGATGGCCGATGTCGGGTTGCAACCGATCGCGTCGCGGCTGGTCAAGGAGATCGCCATTTTTGGTGGCGAAATTCACAAGTTCGTGACACCAGCGGTGCGCGATGCGGTCGAGGCGCGGATCACCGAACGCGCGCTGCGTCAGGGCGAGCGGTGACAGCAATCATTGAGCGTTCAGCTTTTTCCCGCTAGGTCGCGCCCGATGGGGCGCAGTTCCGTTTTCAAAACAAAGGCCGATCCAGAATGACATCCATTTTTCGTCCCCTGGTCCTGACGGGCATTGCGCTGGGTCTTGCGGTATCCGCGACGGCGCAGGATGCACCCGCCGCCAATACGGAAACCGCCGCGGTGGCCGAGGCTCCCGCCGCACCGGCGATGACCCCCGATCAATATATCGGCAACCCCGAATATATGCTCAACCTCGACCTTTCGACCGGCGGCCGGGTGGTGATCCAGCTTTACCCCAATGTCGCGCCCAATCATGTGGCGCGGGTCAAGGAACTGGCGCGCGCCGGTTTCTATGACGGGGTGAAGTTTCACCGCGTGATCGAAGGCTTCATGGCGCAGACGGGCGATCCGACCGCGACCGGGCAGGGCGGCTCGCAGCTTCCCGACCTCAAGGCCGAATTCAACGCGACGCCGCATCTACGCGGCACCGTGTCGATGGCCCGCGCGCAGAGCGAGGACAGCGCGAACAGCCAGTTCTTCATCATGTTCCAGCCGCGTTTCGCGCTCGATCGCAATTACACGGTGTTCGGCCGCGTCGTGTCGGGGATGCAATATGTCGATGCGATCCACATGGGCGAACCGCCGGCGGTGATGTCGCGGATGGTCCAGGTCGCGGTCGCCGCCGACAACAAGCCGATGCCGCCCGCGGCGATGCTGACCGAGGATCAGCCCGCCCCTGCGGCTGCCGCCGACATTGGCGTCGACCAGCTCAACGCGCCGATCCGATAGGATCGGTCAGGGCTCAGCAACAAGGGGAAGGCGCGCCATGCGCGTCGATGCTTTTGATTTCGATCTGCCGAGCGAGCGCATCGCGCTGCGTCCCGCGCGCCCGCGCGATGCGGCGCGGATGCTCGTGGTCGATGGCGGTGCGATCACCGACGCCGGGGTGCGCGACCTGCCGCAATGGCTGCGTCCCGGCGACTGCCTGGTCTTCAACGATACGCGGGTGATCCCCGCCCAACTCGAGGGGCGGCGGGGAGAGGCCAGGATCGGCGCGACGCTGCACAAGCGGATCGACCTGCGCCGCTGGCAGGCGTTCGTGCGCAACGCCAAGCGGCTGCGGGTGGGTGAGGCCGTCGATTTCGGATCGGATGTCACCGCGCTGGCCGAAGATCGCCTGCCCGACGGCAGCTTCATCCTTGCCTTCGCCGGGGATGAGCCGGTCGAGGTGCTGCTCGAACGGGCGGGAACGATGCCGCTGCCGCCCTATATCGCGGGCAAGCGGGCGACCGATGCCGAAGATCGCAGCGATTATCAGACGATGTTCGCGCGCGAGGATGGCGCGGTCGCCGCGCCGACCGCGGCGCTGCACTTCACGCCGGACCTGCTGTCGGCGCTGGCCGCGGCGGGGATCGCCAGCGAGACGCTGACGCTGCACGTCGGCGCTGGCACCTTCCTGCCGGTCAAGGCCGACGACACCGACGATCATGTCATGCACGCCGAATGGGGGCGGATCGAGGCCGATACCGCCGATCGGCTGAACGCGGTCCGCGCCGCGGGCGGGCGGGTGATCGCGGTCGGCACCACCAGCCTGCGCCTGCTCGAAAGCGCGGCGCAGGCCGATGGCAAGATCGCCCCCTTTGCCGGGGACACCTCGATCTTCATCACCCCCGGCTATCGCTTTCGGGCGATCGACGGGCTGATGACCAATTTCCACCTGCCGCGCTCAACCCTCTTCATGCTGGTCAGCGCGCTGATGGGGCTCGATGTGATGCAGGCTGCCTATGCCCATGCGATCGCCGGGGGCTATCGCTTTTACAGCTATGGCGACGCCAGCCTGTTGCTACCGGATCACAGCGACCGTTCGGCATAGACGGCCATGGCCTCGGCGATGAACTCGGGGCATCCCGGCAATTCGCCATGCTCGTAAGTGGCCCGGAACTCGGGGTTGTCGACATAATAGCGGCCGAGCGCCGCAAAGGCCTTGGCGTCGGGTGTCCAGCTCGTTGACATCCATTGATAATGGCGGTGCGTCACCGCCTGCACGGGCGCTGAATCGGGGGCTGCGCCCTCGGTGAACAGGCGGGTGAAGTCGGTGCGGATCGCCTCCATATCCTGTTTCAGCGCCTCGACCTGCTCCTTGGACAGGGCCTTGGCGCGGGCCTGGGCGGCCTCGACGGCATCCTTGCCCCAGAATTCCACCGCTTCCCTGTTCCAGCGCTCGCGCGTTTCGGGGGCGATGCCGGCGTACAGATCATTGTCGTCCATTTCTTCATCCTTCTCGAGTGAATCGATCGTGTGATCGATGGTCAGGATGAGGTCGCGATAATGGCCGATCCGCGTTTCGAGCGCGGCGCGATGCTGGCGCAACGCGACCAGCGGGTCAAAGGCGGGATCGTCCAGGATCGCGCCAATCTCCGCCAACGGCAGACCAAGCTCGCGGTAAAAGAGGATCTGCTGCAACCGCAGACGCTCTTCCCGGCCATAGTAGCGATAGCCGTTGGCACCGATATGGCCGGGCTTGAGCAGGCCGATGGCATCATAATGATGCAGCGTCCTGACGCTCACTCCTGCCGCCTTTGCCAACTGACGTACCGTTCGCACTTATCGTCTCCTCATCGTGGAAGGGCTGTGTCGGCTATCACGCTGCGTCAGGGTCAAGCGCCTTTTCCCGCACATATTTACGTAATTGCAAGCCATTGCTGGCAATGCGGTGTCAGGTGGGGTCAGCAAGAGAATTTTTGCGATGGACATGTCGGCGCGGTTCGAACGCGAGGGTGGGGGTGACATGGAAGCGGCCGAAGGTCCGAAGGGCTTTCTGGGAAAGCTTGGTTCGCGCATGACGCGCGCGCGAGGGGACGAGCTGCCCAATCTGCCGACGCGCGAAGCCATGCTGCTGCTGCGCAATTACGAAGAAAGCGGGAAAGGCTGGTTCTGGTCGACCGATGCGGCCGGGCGGATCACCTATATTTCGGGCGCGGTCGCGCGGCTGATGGGACATACCCCGCGCGCGCTGATGGCGAAACCCTTTGCGGAGCTGTTTCAGCCCGCCGACAGCCGCTGCGAGCGCCAGCGTACCTTGCCGTTCCTCCTGACCCGGCAGTCAAAGATCGACGAATTGCCGCTGCGCACCGCCGCTGATGGAGGGGAGCGGTGGTGGGCGGTTTCGGGGCAGCCCTTTTTCGATGCGGGGGGACGCTTCGCGGGCTATCGCGGCAGCGGTGCCGACATCACCGCGCAGCGCCGCTCGGCCGAGGATGCCTCGCGCCTCGCGCTCTATGACTCGCTCACCGGCCTCGCCAACCGCCTGCATATTTCGAAAAAGCTCGACACCACGCTGGCGATGCTGGCGCGGCAACAGCGCAGCTGCGCGATCATGCTGCTCGACCTCGACCGCTTCAAGCATGTCAACGACACGCTGGGCCATCCGGCGGGCGACGCCCTGTTGAAACAGGTGGCGCAGCGCTTGCTGAAGATCGTCGGCGACAAGGATCGGGTCAGCCGTCTGGGCGGCGACGAATTCCAGATCCTCCTGCCCGAAATGGAGGACCGGGGACAGCTTGGCGACATGGCCGCCGACATCATCGCCAGCCTGTCCCAGCCCTATTCGGTCGAGGGCAGCCGCTGCATCATCGGGGCGTCGGTCGGGGTGGCGATCAGCCCGTTCGACGGGACCAGCAGCGAAGATCTGGTGCGCAACGCCGACCTTGCCCTTTATGCCGCAAAGGGCGGGGGGCGCGGGCGGTTCCGTTTCTATTCCAGCGACCTGCATCAGGCGGCGGAGGATCGCCGCGCGCTCGAGGATGACCTGCGCGATGCGCTGGCGCGCGGCGAAATGGCGCTGACCTATCAACCGATCGTCAACGCGAAAAATGACACGGTGACGGGGATGGAGGCGCTGATGCGCTGGGAACATCCCGAACGCGGCCCGATTTCGCCCGCCCTGTTCATCCCGATCGCCGAGGAAGCGAATCTGATCTGGGGGCTCGGCGAATGGGCGCTGCGGCGTGCCTGCACCGACGCGGCGAGCTGGCCGGGGGCGATGCGGGTCGCGGTCAATGTCTCACCCATTCAGTTCGCCAATGCCGACCTGCCAAAAATCGTGATGAGCGCGCTGGCGGCGTCGGGCTTGCCGCCCGAACGGCTGGAGCTGGAGATCACCGAAAGCGTGTTTCTGGGCGAAAGCGACGAAACCGCCGACATGTTCAAGGCGCTGAAGGCGATCGGCGTGCGGCTGGCGCTCGACGATTTCGGCACGGGCTATTCCTCGCTCGGCTATTTGCAAACGGCCCCCTTCGACAAGATCAAGATCGACCAGAGCTTCGTGCGCGGCGCGACCGTGGCGGGGTCGCGCAACAGCGCGATCATCGCGGCGATCGTCGCGCTGGCCGAGGCGCTGGACATGGAAACCACGGCAGAGGGGATCGAATCGCTCGACCAGCTCGACCTGATCCGCAAACTGCACGTCAGCCATGTTCAGGGCTATGTGTACAGCAAGGCGGTACCGCACGACGAACTGCTGCAACATGCCGAATCGGGCAGTTGGACGATCAAGCCCGCGGGCCCCGCAAAACAGCGCAACGACCGTTTTCATATGTTCCGCAAGGTCGGCGCCATCCACGAAAATCACCGTTATACGGTGGTGATGCGGAATCTGTCGGCGACCGGCGCCTTCGTCGAGGGGCTGCTCGATGTTCCCGTCGGGACGCAGTTCGTGATCGATTTCGGCGAAGGCCAGCTTGCGACCGCGACCGTGCGGCGTTCGCGCAAGCACCAGCAGGGGGTCGAGTTCGAACAGTCGCTGGTCAGCGACGGCAATGGCGGCCTGTGCACGCGCCACCGCGTTTCGCCCTATCTGATCGCGGCGGCGGGGCAGAATCTGTCTCCCGCCCTCGCTTTGCCGGCCTTTACCTGCACCAGCGACTGGCAGGCGGCCTGATCCGGCCCCACCGACCCGGAACCTGCCGGGCGGCCATTCGTTTTCCTTCCGACACGATTTGGAACGGAGACAGACATGACGACGCAGCCGATCTTTGCCCGCCTCAAGGCCGATCATGACCGCCATCGCGATCTGCTGGATCGGATCGACGCCACCCAGGGCGATAGCCCGGAGCGCGCCGAGCTGTTCGAAACATTCCGTATCGAGGTGACGGCGCATGCGGCGTCGGAGGAAATGTCGCTCTATGCTGCGATGCTCGGCCGATCCGACCTTCGCGACGAGGCGCAGCACAGCGTCGCGGAACACAAGGAAATCGATGATCTGCTGACCGAGCTTTACGAAATGGATTTCGGCTCGACCGGCTGGCTCACCCGCTTTCGCACGATGAAGGATCGCTATCTTCATCATATCGAGGAAGAGGAGGAGGAAATGTTCCCCGAGGCGGCAGAGGGGCTGTCCGGCGCCCGGAAAAAGGAACTCGCCGAGATTTTCGAACGCGCCAAGCCGAAGGAAAAGGCGCGGGCGGCGGCAGAGGAGCCTTCGAGCGAACACGCGCGCGAGTGACGCCGGGCCCTCGCTGCCTCGACTTTTGGCGCTGCGCCCGCCATAGGCGCGCGCCATGACCGACAGATTCGCCTTTTCGATCGCCGCGACCGACGGCGCCGCGCGCACCGGCACGATCCGTATGCAGCGCGGCGACATTCGGACCCCCGCCTTCATGCCGGTGGGGACGGCGGCGACGGTAAAGGCGATGCGCCCGGCCGAGGTGCGCCAGACCGGCGCCGACATCATCCTCGGCAACACCTATCATCTGATGCTGCGCCCCGGTGCCGAACGCATGGCGCGGCTCGGCGGGCTGCATCGCTTCATGGGCTGGGACCGCCCGATCCTGACCGACAGCGGCGGCTATCAGGTGATGAGCCTGTCGGCGCTCACCAAGCAAAGCGAGGAAGGGGTGGCGTTCAAAAGCCATCTCGACGGGTCGCGCCACATGCTGACCCCCGAACGCTCGATGGAAATCCAGCGTCTGCTCGGCAGCGATATCGTCATGGCTTTTGACGAATGCCCGCCGAATGGTGTCGATGCCAAGCGAGCCGAGGCGAGCATGGAGCGCTCGATGCGCTGGGCCGCGCGCAGCCGCGCCGGCTTCGACGCGGGCGAGGACCATGCGGCGCGCTCCGCGCTGTTCGGCATCCAGCAGGGCTCGCTCGACGAAAAACTGCGCGCCCGCTCGGCCGAAGCGCTGATGGAAATCGGCTTCGACGGCTATGCGATCGGCGGTCTTGCGGTCGGCGAGGGGCAGGAGGCGATGTTCGGCGTTCTCGACTATGCGCCGGGGCAATTGCCCGCGGACCGGCCGCGCTATCTGATGGGGGTCGGAAAGCCCGACGATCTCGTCGGCGCCGTCGCGCGCGGGGTCGACATGTTCGACTGCGTGCTGCCGACCCGTTCGGGGCGCAACGGTCAGGCCTTCACCTGGAACGGTCCGATCAACATCCGCAATGCCAAATATGCGGAGGATATGGGGCCGCTCGACGAGGCGTGCGGTTGCCCCGTCTGCACCACCTGGTCGCGCGCCTATCTGCACCATCTGGTACGGTCGGGCGAGATGCTGGGCGCCATGCTGATGACTCAGCATAATCTGCACTTTTATCAGGATCTGATGCAGGGAATGCGCGATGCGATCGCGGCTGGCCGCTTTGCCGCGTTCCAAAGCGATTTCGAGGCGCGCTACCGCCGCTGAGTTCAGTTTGAACCGGCGTCAGTTCAGTTTGTTCAGAAGGTCGAGCATCGACTGCGGAATGCTTTCGTCGACGGCGGAATCATAAGCGCGGCGCAAGGCGATGTTCACATCGCGCGCCTTTCCCTGCTCTTTCCGGTCGTCGCCTGCTTTCCCGGCCATTTTTTTCGACGAGTGGCCCGGTTCAGACGGCATTATCGAAGCATCCCCTGATCATGAACCTCGTGCTAACCGCGCCTAAACCAAAGCGCAATGGCGCTTTGTTCCTTTCCCATGAAACCATTTTCCGGCTAATTCGTTCCCATCGGATGAAATTAAGCCGGAGGCCGGGGTGATTTTTGCTCCGAACACCGGTATTTCTGCGGGTTTCGAGGCGGGCTGCGGCCTGTTCAGGAGGTAATATATGTCATTGGGCCAGGCCATCGCGCCGCATCTTCCCTATCTGCGCCGCTACGGACGATCGATTTCGGGAAGCCAGCAGAGCGGCGATGCGCTGGTCGCGCAGCTTTTGGAAACGCTGGTCGCCAATCCCGGCGCGGTCGATACCGGCGGCGATCTGCGCATTCAGCTCTATCGCATGGTACATGACAATTTCGGGCTGCTCGCCGGACAGGCGGCACCGGCGGACGAAGCGATCCCGGCGGACACCGCGATTGCCGACGCGCGTTTGCGGCGCATTCCTTCGCTCGCGCGCCAGGCGCTGCTGCTCACCGCGGTCGAAGGCTTCAGCGCCGACGACGCAGGCCGGATCATCGGCCGCGATGCCGATGCGGTGCGGTCGCTGATCGCCGAGGCGACCGACGAGATCGACCGCCAGACTCGCGCGCGCATCCTGATCATCGAGGATGAACCGATCATCGCGATGGACATCGAAATGATCGTCCGCGATCTTGGCCACGATGTCGTCGCGGTCGCGACCACGCACCGCGAGGCGGTCGCAGAGGCGCAAAAGCATCAGCCGGGCCTTGTCCTCGCCGACATCCAGCTTGCCGACAACAGCTCGGGGATCGAGGCGGTGCAGGAAATATTGACCGGCATGACGGTGCCGGTGATCTTTATCACCGCCTTTCCCGAACGGCTGCTCACCGGCGACCGGCCCGAACCGGCCTTCCTGCTGACCAAGCCCTATCAGCCCGCGACGTTGCGCGCGGCGATCTCGCAGGTGCTGTTCTTCGACGAAAGCACCGTCCCGGCCTGACCGGTCCTCGCCGCCGCGTCCGGCAGGGGTTGATACCGCCGGGGCGGCGGGCGATAGCAACGGTCGATGACCGTTTCGAACGCTTCCGCTCGCCAGTCGGCTCTCGACCGGCTGATCGCCAATGCGCCCTTTCTGGCGCGCCTGGCAGAGCTTTATCCCGATGATGTGGCGCGCTTCCTGTCCAAGGGCACCGACGCCGCGTGCGCCGCCGTGGTGCCGCCGGCCATCGACGATGACATCATGGCCGCGCTGCGCCGCTGGCGCGGGCGTGTCGCGCTGCTCCTCGCGCTCGGCGATCTGTCGGGCGAGCATGATGTCGCGGCAACGACGCGCCACCTGTCCGATTTCGCGGATACCGCGTGCGACACCGCGCTCGCCGCCGCCTTCGCCGAACGGGTGCCGGGCGAAGCGCCGCGCGGGCTGGCGGTGATCGCGCTCGGCAAGCTTGGCAGCCACGAGCTCAACTATTCGTCGGACATCGACCCGATCCTGATCTTTGATCCCGAAACGCTGCCGCGCCGATCGCGCGACGATCCCGACGAGGCGGCGGTGCGCATCGCGCGGCGGATGGTCGAGATTTTGTCGGCGCGGACCGGCGACGGCCATGTGCTGCGTGTCGATCTGCGCCTGCGTCCGCATCCCGAAGTCACGCCGATCGTGCTGCCGGTCAGCGCCGCCATATCCTATTATGAATCGCAGGCGCTGCCCTGGGAACAGGCGGCCTTCATCCGCAGCCGCGCCTCGGCGGGCGACCGCGCGCTGGGCGAAGATTTCCTCGCCGCGATCCAGCCCTTCATCTGGCGGCGCAGCCTCGATTTCCGGCAGCTCAAGGAAATCGGCGCGATGAGCGACCGCATCCGCGACCATTTTGCGCAAGGGCAGGAATTCGGTCCGGGTTTCGACCTGAAACGCGGCCGCGGCGGCATCCGCGAGATCGAATTTTTCGCCCAGGTCCACCAGCTGATCTATGGCGGGCGCGAACCGGCGCTGCGCGTGCCCGCGACGGTCGATGCGCTCGCGGCGCTGGCGGCGGCGGGCCGCATCGATACCGATGTCGCGGCGCGGCTATCGGGCCATTACGCCGCCTTGCGCCGGATCGAGCACCGGTTGCAGATGATCGAGGATCAACAGACGCACAGCCTGCCGGTGCAGGATGCGGCGCTCGACGCGGTGGCGCGGCTCGACGGAGAGGCCGATGGCGCGGCACTGCTCGCCGCGCTGCGTCCGCTCGTTACCGATGTCGGCGCCTGTTACGACCGGCTGGTCGCCGAACGCGCCGTCACCGAAGGCTTGCCGCGCGACGAAGGGGAACTGGCGGCGCGGCTGGCAGCGGCAGGGTTCGATCCGCCCACCGCGGCGCTTCAGACGATCGCCGAATGGCGCGGCGGCAAGCTGCGCGCGCTGCGCAGCCCGGCGGCACAGGGGGCGCTCGAAACCGTGCTGCCCGAACTGGTGACGGCGCTGGGCGCCGCACCCGATCCACAGGCGACCCTGCTGCGCTTTGACAAGCTGGTGTCGGGCTTGCCGAGCGCGATCAACTTCTTTCACCTGCTCGCGGCGCAGCCCGCCCTCGCGCGGATCGCGACGCGCATCCTGTCGCTCGCCCCGACCCTCGCCGACGCGCTCGCGGCGCGGGTCGAACTGATCGAGGGGCTGATCGACAGCCGCGCCTTCGACGCGCCCGCGACCCAGGAAGAATTGATGGCCGAATGGGCACCGGGGCTCGCCGGGCTCGACTATGAACGGCTGCTCGACCGGGTGCGCGACCGGGTGGGGGAGCGGCGCTTTGCCTATGGGGCGCAACTGGTCGCGGGCGCGACCGATCCGCTCGACATCGCCCGCGGCTATTCCGACCTTGCCGAAGCGGCGCTGCGCGTGCTCGCCGATGCGACCGTCGCCGAATTTGTCGAGGCGCATGGACGGGTGCCGGACAGCGAACTCGTCATCCTCGCGCTCGGGCGGCTCGGCGGGCGCGCGCTCACCCACGCCTCCGACCTCGACCTTATCTATCTGTTCACCGGGGACCATCTCGCCGAATCGGACGGGCCGCGTCCGCTCGGCGCCACCACCTATTACAACCGGCTTGCGCAGCGCGTGACTGCGGCGATGTCGGTGCCGACCGCGGCGGGCAAGCTTTATGACGTCGACACCAGATTGCGCCCCCAGGGCGCGCAGGGGCCGCTCGTCGTCACGCTCGACAGCTTCGAACGCTATCAGCGCGAGGAAGCATGGACGTGGGAGCATATGGCGCTGCTCCGGGCGCGGCCGGTCTATGGCTCGGACGGCGCGCGCGCCGCTTTGACGGGGGTGATCGCCGACCTGCTCGCTCGGCCGCGCGATGCGGCGATGCTGCGCCGCGATGCCGGCGACATGCGCGACAAGATCGCGGCGCACAAACCCCCGGCGGGCGCGCTCGACATCAAGGGCGGACCGGGCGGGCTCGTCGACCTCGAATTTGCGATGCAGGTTGTCCAGCTTGCGACGGGCCAATGTCATGACCCCAATATCGCGTCGGCGCTTGGCTGTATGCGTGCCGCCGGTCTGGTCCCGGCAGAGGTCGTCGATGCCCATGGCCTGCTCGCCCGGATGCTGGTGATGCTCCGCCTGACCGCGCCTGATGGCGAGCCCGCGACCGCTGCGGCGCGCCAACTCGTCGCAAGCGCGTGCGGAGAGCCCGGATGGCCGCAACTGCTTGCCGCGCACGACGCGGCACGGCAGGAGGTCGCGACTTGGTGGGCGTCGATTCGCCGCGCCGAAATTCAAGAGCAGGAGATGGAAGAATGAGCGTACTCGCGATCGGGGATGCTGTTCCGGCGGTCAAGCTGGCCGATGCCGACGGCGCGGTGATCGACCTTGCCGCGATGAAGGGCGCGCCGCTCGTCGTCTATTTCTATCCCAAGGCCGACACGCCCGGCTGTACGACCGAGGCGCAGGATTTCACGCGCCTCGCGCCCGACTTTGCGCATCTGAATGCGCAGGTTCTGGCGGTGTCGCGCGACGCCCCCGCGCGGCTGTGCAAGTTTCGCGACAAATATGGGCTGACCGTCCGTCTTGCCTCGGACGAGGATGGCGCGGTGTGCGAAGCCTTTGGCACCTGGGTCGAAAAACAGAATTACGGCCGCACCTATATGGGCATCGAACGCTCGACCTTCCTGTTCGACGCCGACGGCAAGCTGGCCAAGGAATGGCGCAAGGTGCGGGTAAAGGGTCATGCCGACGCGGTGCTGGAGGCGGCGAAGGCGCTTTGATGCAAAGCTTGGGCGAAGCCGCGCGCGTCGTCCTGTTGACGGCGGACCCGCACGACAAGCGCCGCGCGGCGCGCGGTCTGGCGCGTGCGTGGCGCCGGGGGGAACTGGCGCATCGCTGCGATGTCGCCATGCCCGACCGGCCGGCCTGGCCGGACCGCCCCGAATTGCTGACGCCCGCGCAGATGCCGCGCCGCCGCAAGGGCGGGTCCGAACGCGGGCGCATCGCGATGCTCCACGCGCTGGCGCATATCGAATTTGCCGCCATCGACCTCGCGGTCGATCTGGTCGGGCGATTCGGCGATCTTTTCCCGCGCGGCTTCGTCGACGACTGGATCGGCGTCGCGGCGGACGAGGCGATGCACTTCGCGCTGCTCGACCGGCGGCTGCGCGCGCTCGGCAGCCATTATGGCGCGCTGCCCGCGCACGCCGGGCTGTGGGAGGCGGCAGAGGCGACCGCCGACGATGTGCTGGCGCGGCTGGCGATCGTCCCGATGGTGCTGGAGGCGCGCGGGCTCGACGTCACCCCGGCGACTGTCGAGCGGTTTCGCGCGGTGGGTGACGAGGCGTCGGCGCGGATCCTGGAACGAATCTATACCGACGAAATCCGGCATGTGAGCGCGGGCACATCATGGTTCGGCTGGCTGTGCGACGAACGGGGATTCCCGGCCGTCGAAACGTGGCAAAGGCTCGTAAAAGAGCGGTTTCGCGGGCAGCTGAAGCCGCCGTTCAACGACTCGGCGCGCCACGACGCCGGTTTAACGCAAGAATACTACGCCGTTATTGCTTCGTAAGACTTCGGCACGCACAAACCATCGCGGGCAGGGAATAATCCCATCCACGACATACAACCGGTACCGGTGGCAGGAAACAGGCTGCCGGCAACGGGGAAAATGCGGGGTCGTACAAGTGCTGAACTCTCTTCTGGCGCAGAAGTTTCAAACCGGACTGTTTTTTTGTGCCGCCGCGTTGATGGGGGCCGCCGCTCCTGCCGCTCACGCCTATGAAACCAGCTCCGATGCCGGGATCGTCGTTCCCGACGAACCCGATGACGAAAGCTTTGTTCCCGGCACGACCACCCGCAGCGAAGACAGCGACGCCCGCGCGGTGTTCCAGGCGTGGAAGCGTCTCGACACCGGCCTCAGCGCATCGCTTGGCGTTGCGGTGCCGTCGCGCCGCCCGATCGAAAAAATGTCGCTTTCCTCTTCCTATGGCATGCGCGTTCATCCGGTGACGGGGCGTCTGGCCCGCCACAACGGCGTCGATATTCCCGCGCCGCGCGGCACGCCCATCTATGCCACCGCCGACGGGATCGTCGGCCGCGCCCAGCGCCTGGGCGGCTATGGCAATTACGTCGAAATCGAACATGGCAACGCGATCCAGACGCGTTACGGCCATATGTCCTCCTATATCGTCCGTTCGGGACAACAGGTGAAAAAGGGCGATGTCATCGGCTATGTCGGCTCGACCGGCCGCTCGACCGGCAATCACCTGCATTATGAAGTTCGCATTGAAGGCGCACCGGTCAACCCGATGCCCTTCGTTCAGTCGGATCAGATGGCCGTTGCAGCATTGACGGGCGAAAAGCTCGCGATGGGCGGTCCCGAAGACTGAGCTTTCTCTGGGTCGGAGAGGAGGGGCGCTTTCGACGCAAGGTCGGGGCGCCCTTTTCTTTTACCCCGCAACGCCTATCTTGCGATCATGGCCACGCAGATTTCCGAAATCACCCTGTCGCCCGCCGCCGCCGCGCGGGTTCGCTGGATCGCGACGCGCAAGGGCGGGGTAGAGCCCGCGTTGCGGCTCGCCGTCGATGGCGGCGGCTGTTCGGGCTTCACCTATCGCTTCGGTCTCGCCGACAGCATTGACGGTGATGACATCGTCACCGAAACCGACGGGGTAAAGCTGGTCGTCGATCCGATCAGCATCGACCTGGTTCGCGGTTGCGTCGTCGATTTTGTCGATTCGCTGGGCGGATCGTCGTTCAAGGTCGAAAATCCGAACGCCGCCGCAGGCTGCGGCTGCGGCTCCAGCTTTTCGATCTGACGCCTTTCTTACCCCCGCCCTTCCTGTCATAGGGTGGGTATGAAAATCGCGACCTTCAACATCAATGGCATCAAGGCGCGGCTGCCGCGTCTGGTCGAATGGCTCGACGAAACGCAGCCCGATATTGCCTGCCTTCAGGAACTGAAATCGAGCGACGAAACGATCCCGACCAAGGAGATCGAGGCGGCGGGTTACGGCGCGCTCTATCACGGGCAAAAGGGGTTCAACGGCGTCGCGATCCTTGCGCGCGGGGCCGATCCGGTGGAGGTCCAGCGCGGCCTGGCGGGCGAGGATGAGGATGAACAGTCGCGCTATCTGGAGGCTGACGTCCATGGCGTGCGCGTCGCGTCCATCTATCTGCCCAACGGCAATCCCCATCCGGGGCCCAAATTCGATTACAAGCTGCGCTGGATGAAGCGGCTGCGCGAGCGGGCACAGCGGCTGCTGGCCAGCGAAATTCCGACCGTTCTTGCGGGCGACTATAATGTCATTCCGCATGATGACGATGTGTGGGACGTGCGCGGCATGGCCGACGATGCGCTGATGCAGCCCGAATCGCGCGACGCTTATTTTCGCCTGCTCGGCGACGGCTGGACCGACGCGATCCGCAGCCGCCATCCGCAGGGACATGTCTGGACCTTCTGGGACTATCAGGCGGGCGGGTGGCAGCGCGATCACGGTTTTCGTATCGACCATCTGCTGCTCAGCCCGGCGATGGCCGATCGGCTGGTCGATGCCCAGGTCGACAAGGATTATCGCGGCCGCGAAAAGGCGAGCGACCATGCCCCGACCTGGGCGCGTTTCGCCTGATTCTTCCGGCGCGGCGCTGCCGCGCTCGCGATGACGGGCGAAGGATACCGCACCCTATCGTTCAGGCGTCGGGATAGAGCGCCTTCCTTACCCGCGCCGGGTCCAGCGCATAATGATGCGCGACCGCGCCCGCGATCACATCCTCCAGCTTGCGCGTCGGTTTCAGGTCGCGGCCTTCGTGGCGGGCGGCGGGCATCAGGCCGGGCCAGTCGGCCGACACCTTGCCGCCTTCCGCCAGGCCGCCGCCCAGCAGCATGGCCGCCGATGCGGTGCCATGGTCGGTGCCGCCGGTGCCGTTGACCTCGACCGTGCGGCCGAATTCGGTGGCGACGATCACCAGCGTATCCGCCCACGCCGCGCCCAGGCCAGCCTGCAAGGCGCCGACAAGCTGATCCAGCCCGCGCAGCTGCGCCGCCAACCGGCCGCGCTGGCCGCTGTGCGTGTCCCATCCCCCGGTTTCGACCATCATCACCCGCGCGCCGTCGGCGGGGGTCATCAGCGACGCCGCAAGCGCGCCGAGGTCCGCGCCGTTGCGGCCGTTGTTGCCGCCGATGTCGCTCGCCAGTTCCTGCGTCTTGACCGCGCTGTCCCACAGCGGGTGCAGCAGCGCGTCGTCGGCATAAAGCGCCGACAGCCGCGCGATCAGGTCGGCGTCGGCCTGCGGCAGGCGACTGGGGGCATAGGTGGCGACGGGCACCGCGCCGCGCAGCGCCAGCGGCACGGCGGGGGCGATGGCCAGTGCCTCGCGCTCGGCTTCGGGCAACAGCGTCAGCAACCGCCCGACCCAGCCATCGGCGCGGCCATAGGGACGCGATCCGCCGCCTTCCAGCATGTTCTGGCCGTCGAAATGCGAGCGGTCGCGATACGCGGTCGCCACGGCGTGCGCGAAATGCGCCTGGCGGGCGCCGAATAGCGCGGCAGTGCCGGACAGCGCGGGGTGCAGGGTGAACATCGCGTCGAGCTTGCGCCCTTCGGCGGCCTCGTCGGCCAGCGCGCGGCGCGCGGCGGCCAGGCCGGGATCGCCGGTCGGCGCGACGATGGCCAATCCGTCGGCGGCGCCGCGCTGGATGATGAAGACCAGCCTTTTCGGGGTCGATGCGGCGGCCCAGGCGACGCGGGGCAGGGCGCCCATGGCGGCCAGGCCCAGGCTCGACAGGATCAGGGAACGGCGGGGCAGGATCATGGCGTTTATCTCCGCAAAAAGGCGGGGCTGGCGAACAGCATGGCGAGGCCCTGGCCAGGGCTGTCGGCACGGGCGATCGCCTGTGCTGTCGCGGGGGTCAGCGCGTCGGTCAGGACCATCGGCGCCAGGCTGCGGGCGTCGGCCCTGTCGCCGATCCGGCCCGCGATCCGGCTGGCCAGTTCGACGCGCTGCATCAGCGCCGCCGATCCCGCCCATGTCGCGACGCGGTCGTCATATCCGGCGGGCGATCCGGGCCGCCACACCGGCTGGCCGAGCTGGGTGAACATCGCAGCGACATTCTGTCGCTGGCCCAGCGCCGGCATCGCCAGCGCGCGCAGCATCGACACCGTCCAGTCCCACGGCGATTTGAACAGCGCGGGTTCCGCCGTCCATGCCTCGGGCGCCGCGATCAGCGTGCGATACACGGCGGACAGGTCGCCGCCGCTGTCCAGGAAACTGGTCGTCAGCTGCTCGACCAGCGGGGCAGGGGGCGTGTCGCCCGCGAAGTGGCGGGCCAGCTTGGTTGCGATATGCCGCGCGGTTGCGGGGTGGACCGCCAGATCGCGCAGCACCGCCTCGGCCTGCTGCTCGCCCGGCTGGTCGTACCGCCGGGCGATGATGGTCTGGGGTCCCGGCTGATGCAGCCGGTCGATGAAAACCGTGTCGCCGTCGCGGGCGGCGGCGGGCATCAGCCGCCGTCCGGCGCCCCGGCCCAGTCCCGCGACGGTCAGCCCGGTCAGCGCCTTGGCGAAAGCGGTCACGTCGGCCTGGCTGTAAACGCTGCGAACCCCCAGCGTGTGCAGCTCCAGTATCTCGCGCGCCAGATTTTCGTTCAGCCCCGGACCGGGGCGGCCGCGCCGGTCGCGTGCCCGTGCGGCGACCGGGCTGTCGGGGCCAAAGCTTTGCGCCTGGTCGAGGTACAGCAGCATGGCGGGGTGGCGGATCGCGGCGATCAGCAGGTCCGAAAATTTGCCCATGATATGCGGGCGGATCGCCTCGAATTCATAATTGCCCGCAAAACCGATCACCGCCAGCTTGTCGGCGGACACCGCGAAATGATTGGCCCAGAAATGCACCAGCCGTTCGGCAAAGGGGGTCGGCGTCGCCACCGCGCTGTCCAGCCGCGCGCGCACCGCGTCGGTGTAATGGCCGCGAATTTCGGATCGCGACGGGCGCTGTTCGTCGCGGGGCATGTCGTCGTCCGGCTGGGCATCCCCGGTGCCGCTCTGCGCCGCGCTGCGCCGTGCCGCCTGGCGGTCCTCGCGATAGGCGGCATAGGCAGCGGCGATCGCGCCGCGTCCGGGCAGCGCGCGGATCGTCGCGGGCGTGGGATCATAGTCGCCAATCTGGCGCGCGAGCCAGCCGCGCGGATCGGCAATCGGCGGGTATTCCTGTCGGTTGCCTAGCCCGAAACGGTGCGCGGCAAGATACTGCATGGCCATGGAATCGCTTTTCCTTTCCGGAAGAAAGGCTCCATGCCCCGTCTTTGTCGCAAAGCTGTCCCAGCGCGCGGCACCGGACGACCGGTGCCCCGAGTTCAGTGCCCGTCGGTGCCGTTCAACGGCTTGTCATAGATTTGATAGACGCGGTTGACCCGCGCATCGATGGCATCGGCGACCGCCTTCATCCCCTGATTATCGTCCAGAACCCAGCCGATGTCGCCCTGCTCGGCGCGATAATGGGCGACGCCGTCGCGGCGGATATATTCGATCATCATGAAGGCCAGGGTGCTGGCCATGCGGCTGTTCTGCAATTTCTTGACCACGCCCATCAACGGGACGCGCAGGCGGCGGCTCTTGGGTTTGCGCAGCCACCACAGCAGCTTCGCCCAGTTGAAGGGCAGCAGCGATCCCTCCATCCCGATCAGCAATTCGTTGATATTGGGCAGCACGATCATGAAGGCGACGGGTTCGCCGTCAAGTTCGGCGACGCGGATCAGATCCTCGAACACCAGCGTTTTCAGTTTCTTGCCGACATGGGCGATCTCGCCGTCGGTCAGCGGGACGAAGCCCCAATTGTCCGACCAGGCATCGTTCAGGATCGTCATGATCAGCCGGGCCTCGTCGTCGAAGCGCTTCTTGTCGACGCGGCGGATATGGATGCGGCCGTTCTTTTCGCCCGCCGCGACGATCCGGTTTACCAGCGGGGGAAAACCGTCGACGATATCGACGACATAGTTGAACAGCTGCTTGGCGGGGCGATACCCCGCTGCCTCGATCCACGGCTGATACAGGACGCTGTTATGGCCCAGCATGATCGTCGGCGGGGTTTCGAACCCTGCGGTCAGCAGCCCCGGTTCGTCCCAGATCGAAATCGAAAGCGGGCCGAGCGCGCGGGTCATGCCCTGTTCGCGCAGCCAGTTCTCGGCCGCCGCGATCAGCGCGGTGGCACTTTCCTCGTCTTCGGCCTCGATCAGGCCCCAGTTTCCGGTGCCGGGCCCCATGCCCTGTTCGGCGGGCTGTTCGAGCGCGAGGGCATCGATATGGGCCGAAATGCGGCCGACCGTCCGCCCGTTGCGGCGCGCCAGGAAATATTGCGCCTTGCCATGTTCGAACCACGGATTCTTGCCGGGAGTCAGCAGCGCGTACACCTCGCCCTTCAGCGGCGGAACCCACGCGGGATCGCCGCGATTCAGGCGATAGGCCAGCTCGACAAATTCGCGCAGCGCGGCCTTGTCCTTGACCGGGTGGATGGTGATCGGACCTTCGTTATGCGCCGCCATGCTGGTTTCCTGAACTGGGCTTCCTATATTTTGTGGCAGTGCATTAGGGCATAGTTGCGGCACTGGCGACCCGCATTCGGCCATTATGCTGCCACGAAATCATGATGAAGAAACGCTTATGACCACGATCCATCCCCCTGCCGACCGGGTCGCGCCGCCTGCTGCACCCTCGGCTGCCAAACCGCCCAAATCGTCGATTCCGGACGATATGGCGATGATTCGCGCCGTTGCGGAACTGACCCGCGAACTGGTGACGCCCAGCGCGCGCATCTATTGGACCGACTTTCTTGCGTCGGCCGCGGTCGGCTATGCCGGCGTCGCGGCGGCGATCCTCGCGCCCTCGACCGGGTGGATGCTGGCGGCGGCGTTCGTCGCGGTGCTCGCCCTCTATCGCGCCGGCAGCTTCATCCACGAACTCACCCATATCCGCAAAAATGCGCTGCCCGGCTTTCGCCTCGCGTGGAACATGCTGATCGGCGTGCCGCTCCTCATCCCCTCCTTCATGTACGAAGGGATCCACAGCCTCCACCACAACCGCACCAAATATGGGACGGTCGAGGATCCGGAATATCTGCCGCTCGCGCTGATGAAGCCGTGGACGGTGCCGCTGTTCGTGGTCGCCGCCGCCTTTGCGCCGCTGGCGCTTCTGTTCCGCTATGGCGTGCTGACCCCGCTGTCGCTTGCCATTCCGCCGCTGCGCCGCGTGGTGATGGAACGCTATTCGGGGCTGATCATCAATCCGGTGTTCCGCCGCAAGCCGCCCGAGGGCGAATTTCGCCGCCAATGGGCGTGGCAGGAAGGCGGCGCCTGGGCGTGGGCGACGCTGCTGATCGCGGCGGGCACCTTCGGCTGGGTGCCGCTGCGCGCGCTCGCCATTTTCGGCGGGATTGCCGCGGCGACCGTGGTGCTCAACCAGATCCGCACGCTGGTCGCGCACCTGTGGGAAAATGACGGCGAAGTGCTGACCGTGACCGGCCAGTTCCTCGACAGCGTCAACGTCCCGCCGCCGGGCCTGCTGCCCGAACTCTGGGCGCCGGTGGGGCTGCGCTATCACGCGCTCCACCATCTGCTGCCCGGCGTACCCTATCATGCGTTGCCCGAGGCGCACCGCCGTCTGCAGGCAACGCTGCCCGCCGATTCGCAATATCACAAGGCCAATTACCGCAGCCTGCCCAAGCTGGTGATGAACCTTGTCGCGGGTTCGGCAAAGGGCGCGCCTGCCTGAACGGCCTCCCTGTCGCGAAGCGATGGGGAGGGTGGAGGCGCGGCGAGGTTGCGCAAATCGCCCCTTGGTCAGCCGCTACGCGGCTACCACCTTACAGGGAGGATCATGCCGCCCGCTACCCGCTGTGCCCCCGCAATCCGCTGCGGCGCCCTATTCCTCGGTCCGGATCAGGATCATCTCGCCGATCAGCGCGAACAGGATGAACGGTCCCCAGGCAGCAAGGAAGGGGGAATAAGCGCCCAGATCGCCCATCGCGAGCGCGAAATTATCGGCGACGAAATAGGCAAAACCCAGCCCCATGCCCAGGATCGCGCGCACGAACAGCTTGCCCGACCGGGCAAGGCCAAAGGCCGCGACCGCGCCGAGCAGCGGCATCAAAATCGCCGACAGCGGCCCCGATATCTTGTGCCACAGCACGCCTTTCAGGGCATCGACCGGGCGCCCCGCGGCCTCCAGGTCGGCGATCGCGGATTTGAGCTGGCCGAAGGGCAGCTCGTCGCCATCGACCTGCGCCAGCGTGAACTGGTCGGGGCGCACGCCTTTCGCGGCGACGATGGTGCCGAGGTCGGTCACGGTGCCCGACCGGCGGACGAAGCGCTTGGCTCCCGTCAGTTCCCATCCGCCTGAAACCGGGCGCGCGCTGTCGGCCGACAGCATCGACGACAGCACGCCGCTGGTGCGCTCATAGATTTTGACCTGGGCGAGCCGCACCGCCGCACCGCCGGTTTCGACCCGCCCGGCATAGATCAGGTCGTCGCCCGCGCGCACCCAGATGTTGCTGCGCACGCCATTGTCGGTCGGAATTTCGGCATATTGCACCTTCTGCCAGGCGCTGAGTGCGGCATTGGCGCGCGTCACGATCCGTTCGTTGAAGACAAAGCTGATCGCGGCGACCAAGAAGGCGGCCAGGAACAGGGGCGCCAGCACCTGATGCGCCGACATGCCCGCCGCCTTCATCGCGATCACCTCGCTGTTCTGGTTCAGCGTCGCGAGGGTCAGGATGGTGCCGAGCAGCACCGAAAAGGGCAGGAAGGTCTCGATGATCTGCGGCAGGCGCAGCCCGACATAGCGCCATACATCGCTGTCGCTGTTGCCCGCGACCGCCAATATCTTGCCGCTTTCGCCGAGCAGGTCGAGCGTCTGGAGGATCAGCACCAGCGCGAACAGGATCGCAAAACTGCGGATCAGGAACAGGCGCCCGACATAAATCGCCATGGTGCGCGAGGGAAAGAAGTGAAGCTGGTGCATCAGGCGGCGGTCTGCTTGCGCTGGAACAGGGTGGCGAGGCGGCGGATTTTCTGGCCGGTCTTGGCCGCGACGCGCTCCAGGGCGCCGATCGGCTGGCCGCCCGGCACATGCGCGACGGTATAGTACATCCACACCGACAGGGCGGCGAACAACAGGAACGGCACCCACAGCGCGATCAACGGATCGACCGTGCCGCGCGCGCCCAGATCCTCGGCATATTGGTTGATCTTGTGCTGCGTCACCAGCATCACGATCGACAGGAACACGCCAAGCGACGATGTCGAGCGCTTGGGCGGAATGGCCAGCGCGATCGCGATCAGCGGGATCAGCAGCATCGTTGCGACCTCGACGATACGGAAATGGAAATTGGCGCGCAGCTCCAGCCGCGTCTTCAGCGATTCATTCTCGTCTTGGCCGGCGACGAACAGCTCGGGGATCGTCAATTCGCGGTCGGCGCCGCCGCGCAGGCGGAACGCCTCGATCTTGGGCAGCGGGATCGGCAGGTCGTGATTGTCGAAGGTCAGGACGCGCGGCACCGGGAATTTGGGCGATTCGTGGATCAGCACGCCTTGCGACAGGCGCAGGATGATCGTGTTGGGGTCGTCGGTGGCCAGGAACTGTCCGCGCGACGCGGTGGCCGACACCGCCTGGCCGTCCTTGTTTTCGCCGCGCACGAAAATGCCTTGCAGGCGGCGGCCCTCGTCGTGGCTTTCCTCGATCCGCAGCGTCATGCGGTCGCCCAGCTTGGTGAATTCGCCGACCTTGATCGACGCGCCCAGCGCGCCCGAGCGCAGTTCGAACTGCAATCCTTCATAGGCATAGCGGGCATAGGGCTGGATGAAGCCGACGATCGCAAGGTTCAGCGCGGCGAGCGCGATCGCATAGACATAGGGCATTCGCAACAGCCGACCAAAGCTCATCCCGACGCCTTTCAGTACGTCGAGTTCGCTCGACGTCGCCAGGCGGCGAAACGCCAGCAGGATGCCGAGCATCAACCCGATTGGAATGCCAAGCGACAGATATTCTGGGATTAAGTTGGCGAGCATACGCCACACGACGCTGACCGGGCCGCCCTCGGTCGCGACGAAATCGAACAGGCGCAGCATCTTCTCGAGCACCAGCAGCATGGCCGACAGGATCAGCGTGCCGAGCATGGGAAAGAAGATGAGCCGCGCGATATAGCGGTCGATGGCGGGTAGTCTATTCAAGCTTTCGTCGCCCCATCACCATGATTTGGCCGCAAATGTTTCCGATATGCCGATTCAAGGGCGACAGGGACCCATGTCGGCTCGCGCTTTCGCGCGGTTGGCGTGGCTATAACCTCTGGAGGTATTGAGGTCATGTCGAAAATTGTGCCTACCATCTTGTGTGCCGCTTTGCTGACCCTTCCGGTCGCGGCGACCGCGGGGGGGCGCGTCCTGTCCAACGACCTGTCGCAGTGCCAGCGTGGCCCTTCGGCGTTGATTCAGATCGACGGTATCAAATCGAGTTCGGGCAAGCTGCGCATCCAAAGCTATCGGGCGACCTCGTCGGATTGGCTTGCCAAGGGACGCTGGCTCTCGCGGGTCGAGGTGCCGGCGCGGGCCGGGTCGATGACCGTCTGCGTCCCGCTTCCGGAAGCGGGCAGCTATGGCATTGCGGTGCGCCACGATGTGAACGGCAATGGCAAGACCGATCTGCGGTCGGACGGCGGCGGGATGTCGAACAACCCCAGCATCAACATCTTCAACCTGGGCAAGCCGAGCTACAAGAAAACGGCTTTTGCGGTTGGAAATGCGCCGAAGAACCTCTCCATCACCATGAAATATATGTAAGATTTATGGCCAGCGTCGCCCTTCTTTCCAATCCGCGTTCGACGGGCAACCGTGCCTTGTTGCCGCGGGTTCGCGAATATTGCGCGGCGCATCCGGACATTTTTCATTACGAGGTGGAGGACGTCGACCAGATTGGCGAGGCGATCCGCACCATCGCGATGGTTGGCCCGCGCGTCGTCGCGATCAACGGCGGCGACGGCACGGTTCAGGCCGCGCTGACCGAGCTTTATTCGGGCGGCCATTTCGGCGGATCGCCGCCGCCGGTCGCGGTGCTTCCCAATGGCAAGACCAATTTGATCGCGCTCGACCTTGGGGCGGAGGGTGATCCGATCAAGGCGCTCGCGCGCGTCGTCGAACTGGTCGGCGAAGGGCGGCTCGAGGATCATGTCATCGAACGCCAGCTGATCGCGCTCGACCGCGACGGCGCCCGTCCGGTGCTCGGTATGTTCCTCGGCGGGGCCTATCTCGCCGATGTCATGCTCTATTGCCGCCACCGCATCTATCCGCTCGGTCTGCCCAACGGTCTGTCGCATTTTCTGGCGGCGATCCTGGGGTTGTTCGCGATCGTCTTCGGCCTTGGCGGCGGGCGCCTGCCGCCCAAGCCCGAACCGATGACCGTGTCGTTGATCCGGCAGGGCGAGTTCAAGGGCAAATTCTCGCTGCTCATCGTCACGACGCTCGAAAAATTGCTGCTCAGTATCCGCACCAGCGAAAGCCATGGCACCAACGGCCATATGAAGCTGCTCGCGACCGAGAGCAGCGTCGGCGCGCTGTTCCGGATGCTCGGCGCGACCTGGCGCGGCACGCTGGGGCAAAAACAGCTGGAGGGCGTCCATTTCCAGCAGGGCGACGAGATCCGGATCGAGGGCGAACGTTCGAACGTGATCCTCGATGGCGAGATTTTCGAATCGACGAACGGGAAACCGATCATCCTCACCTCGACCCAGCCGGTGCCCTTCCTGCGCCTCGCGGCATAGGGGGGCGGCGCCGATGGCGGATGCTTCCAGCCTGACCGATCTGGTTGGCGCCGAACTGTCGGAGCCGGTCGATCCGCGCGTGACCGCGATGGCGTCGGCGCTCGCCGCGCAATATCCGGGCAGCGCGCGGGCGGTGCTTTTCTATGGCAGCTGCCTGCGCGAAACCCGGCTCGACGGGCTGATGCTCGATTTCTACCTGATCGTGTCGGACTATGGCGACGCCTATGCCAGGCGCTGGATGGCGTTCGCCAACCGGTTGATCCCGCCCAATGTCTTTCCCTTTCAGCACGACGGGCTGATGGCCAAATATGCGGTGCTCAACGAAGCCGATTTTCATCGCCTGAACGGTCCCGAAACCCGCAATGTGTCGGTCTGGGCACGCTTTGCGCAGCCTTCGCGGCTGGTCTGGAGCGTCGATCATGTCGCGACCGCGCGTGCGGTGGCGGCGGTTGCGCGGGCGGCGCCGACGCTGCTCGCGGCGGCCGGGGCGGCGGCGGGCGAGGATGCGCTCGACTGGTGGCGCCGCGCCTTTTCGCTCACCTATTCGGTGGAGCTTCGCGCCGAACGCACCCACCGGGCGCAGTCGGTGGTCGATGCCGATCCCCAGCGTTATCGCGATTTCACCGCGCCCGCGGCGGCGGCGATCGAGCCCGGCGTGCGCAGCGGCGGCTGGGCCCGCCGCCGGGCCGAGGGCAAGGCGCTCAGCGTCGCCCGCCTCGCCAAGGCCAGCCTGACCTATGCCGGCGGCATCGATTATCTGGCGTGGAAGATCAACCGGCACGCCGGAACGCAGATAGAGATCAAGCCGTGGCAACGCCGCTGGCCGCTGCTGGCCGCGCTGACGCTGGTTCCCCGCCTGATCCGCGGCGGCGCCATTCGCTAGGGGCCAGTCGCTGGGGCCTTTCCCCGCGGCACGCGCACCGGCGCGGCGCGATCAGGCGGCGGGGGCGTGCGCGTCGGCGCTGCGCTGGATCGCCTGGTCCAGCGCGGCGAGGGTAAAGGGTTTGCGCAGAACGTCATGGTCGCCAAAGCTGGCGATCTCGCTGGCGTCGCCGGCATAGCCGGTGACGAACAGCACCGCCATGTCGGGCCACCGCTGTTTCAACCGTTCGACCAGTTCGGGGCCGGTCAGTTCGGGCATCAGCACATCGCTCAGCACCAGGTCGAATCCGCCCTGCCGTTCGACCAGCCCTTCGGCGTCCAGCGGATTGCCGCATGCGACGGCCTTGTGCCCCAGCTCGATCACCGCATCGACCGTTGCGGTCAACACCCGGGGGTCGTCCTCGACCACCAGAATCTCAAGCGCATGCGACGCGGCGGTCGTCGGGCTCACCTCGTCGGCGCCGTCGTCGCTCGCCATATCGTCGGCGGACCGGGCGAGGGGAAGCAGCATCGCGACGCGCGTGCCTTCGCCTTCGACCGAACTCAGCTGCACCTCGCCGCCCGACTGGCGGCAAAAGGCAAAGACCTGGCTCATGCCCAGTCCCGTTCCCTGGCCGACCGGCTTGGTCGTGTAAAAGGGGTCGAACACCCGCTCCAGCACCTCGGGCGACATGCCGCAACCGGTGTCGATTACCTCGACCGCCAGCGCGTCGGGGTCCTGCCGGCGGGTGCGGATCGTCAAGGCGCCGTGCCCGTCCATCGCGTCGCGGGCGTTCACCGCCAGGTTGAGCAGCGCATTTTCGAACTGTTGGCGGTCGAGGCGGCTGGCCAGTCCCGCCGCATCAAGCTCGAGCGTCAGGGCGATACGGTCGCCGATCGTCCGTTCGATCAGCGGGGCAAAACCGGCGACGCAATCGTCGATCGCGGTGCGTTCGGGACGCGCGGGTTCGGCGCGGGCAAAGGTCAACAGCCGCCGCGTCAGGTCGGCGGCGCGGTTGGCCCCGTCGAGCGCGTTGGCAAGGTGGCGCTGCGCCTTGTCGGGCTGGCCGGGCAACCAACGCCCCGCGAGTTCAAGCCCGCCGACGACGACCGCCAGCATATTGTTGAAATCATGCGCGATGCCGCCGGTCAGCTGGCCGACCGCCTCCATCTTCTGCGCCTGCCGCAACCGCGCCTCGGCCGCCTCGCGCTCGCCCATTTCGCTGCGCAGCGCGCGGTTCGCCTGTTCCAGCTCGACCGTGCGCTCCTCGACCGCGGCCTCCAGCTGCATCGCGCGTTCGCTTTCGGCGAATTGTTCGCGCCGCGCCAGCCGCCGTTCGGCCTCGGCGCGGATCAGCGAGAAGGTGGCGCCGATCGCCAGGATCGCGGCCACCGCGCCGAGCAGCGAGAAAAGCCACATGGCGCGGTTCAGGCTGGCGCGGTCGGCGGCGGCGATCCGGTTGCGCTGGCTCAGCAGCGCGCGTTCGTTGGTGATGATGCTGTTGAGCATCCGGTCGATGCGCGTCAGGCCCTGGTCGTGACCGGCGGCATGATATTTCGAAATGGCGGCGACGGTCTGGTTGTAATTGGCGCTCAGCGCCGCATCGCCCAGCCGCGCGCCGCGGCTCTCGATTTCCTTGGCCAGTTGTTCGACCAGTGCTGTCTGTTCGGGATTGTCGCGCACATTGCGCCGCAACTGCGCCAGAAACTGGCGCGCGCGGCCCCATTGCTGTTCATAGACGCGCCCGTCTTCCTTTTGCAGGCCGACCGCAAAGCGCCCCAGCGCCGCTTCGGCCCGGCCCAGCGCGGCGTCGACCGAACGGGTCTGCGCGATGACTTCCAGGCTTTGCGTCTGCCAGCCCAGCGATCGTTCGTAATTGTCGTTGGCCCGCGCGAGCAACAGCAACAGCGCGGCGACGACCCCGGTCAGGATGGTGGCCACGCCGATGGTCAGCCAGAAGCGTATCCGCTCTCGCCGGTTTTCGGTTTCCGGATCCAGATCCCGCTCGAACACCTGCGTCTCTTACCGGACAAGCCCGACGCCGCAAAGCGGCGAACGCCCTTTGCGGGCCTATGTCTTTCAACTCGGCCCGAAAAGGAATCCGCTGGTCGGCGCGAACGCTCGGCTCAGCCGATAATTCCCACGCGCTTGCCGGCGCGTTCGAAACGGCCCAGGATTTCGTCGACCTGCTCGCTCGAATGCTCGGCGCACAGCGAACAGCGCAGCAGGGTCATGCCCGCGGGGGTCGCGGGCGGGCGGGCGAGGTTGACGTACAACCCTTCCTCCAGCAGCGCCTCCCACATCATCGCTCCCTTTTCGAGGTCGGGCATGATGACCGCGATGATCGCCGACTGCGGCTCGTCGGTGCCAAGCTGGAAACCCAGGCCGCGCAGCCCGGCGTGCAGCTTCTTCGAATTTTCCCACAGGTGGGCGCGCTTGTTCGACCCACGCATCAGCTTGCGGATGCTGGTCGCGGCGGTCGCGACGACGCTCGGCGGCAGCGAGGCGGTGAACACATAGGGGCGGCAGACCAGCCGCATGATCTCGAACTTCGGATGGTTCGAAACGCAGAAACCGCCGACGGTGCCGACGCTCTTGCTGAACGTGCCGATGATGAAATCGACATCGTCGATCACGCCCTGCGCCTCGGCGACGCCGCGGCCATGTTCGCCGATGAAGCCCATCGAATGCGCCTCGTCGACCAGCACCATCGCGCCGGCTTCCTTCGAAACGCGGATCATCTCCTGCAAGGGCGCGACATCGCCCAGCATCGAATAGACGCCCTCCAGCACGACGAGCTTGCCCGCTTCGGGGGGCAGGCGCTTCAGCCGCTTTTCCAGCGCCTCGACGTCATTATGGCGAAAGGCGACGATTTCGGCGTCGCCCATCTTGCACCCGTCATAGATGGACGCATGGCTGTCGATATCCAGGATGACATAATCGCCCTTGCCCGCGATCGTCGAAATAATGCCCAGGTTCGCCTGATATCCGGTCGAAAACACCATGGCATGGTCCATGGCGTAAAATTCCTTCAGCGCGTCCTCGCACTCCTTGTGGCCCTGATAGGTGCCGTTGAGGACGCGGCTGCCGGTGGTGCCGCTGCCAAAGCGGTCGAGCGCTTGCTTGCCCGCCTCGATGACCTCCTCGTCAAAGGTCATCCCCATATAATTATAGGTGCCGAGCAGGATGGTCTCGCGCCCGTTGCACATGGCGACGGTGGGCGACAGCACCTTTTCCATCACCAGGCTGAACGGGTCGGTGACGCCGGTGGCGAGCAACGCCGCGCGCTGTTCGATCAGCGGGTCGAATTTCGAAAAAAGATCGGTCATATCAAACATCCATTGCCCGTTTGTGTCGATCCCTTCGACTGCCTTGGCAGGCGCTCAGGATAAGCTTCGACTTGCGGTCGAAGGCGAGACACCCGTTGGCATGGCGCGGGGTCGAGGGGCATATCGACTTTGCGTCATGCAAACGGGAAGGGGGTTCAGCCCTGCAGCTTTTCCACCGCGGCGACGAGCTGGCCGACATTCTCGATTTCGGCCTGCATGTTCATGCTGATGATGATGTCGAAGCTATCCTCTACTTCGGCCACGAAATCCATGACCGTCAGGCTGTCCCATTCCAGGTCGCCGGCAAAGGTCGTCGCCTCGGTCAGTTCGACGCCCTTCTTGTTGAAAGGGGTGATCAGGCCGAAAATCTGGTCGCGCAGGGCGGTGCTCATAGGGGTGTCCCATCATGAAAGAAACTTGCGCGCGGGAATGCCGCGCGCCTGCCGACTTGGCAAGCGATTGCGGCGGCAATCGGGCAGCATCTTGCCGCAAATCGCCGAACATGTCATCGCTGCGGCGGGACGCACCTCTTGATGGAATGATGGGGGACGGCGAATGGACGACAGGACGGGCGGGATCGACGATGGCGCGAAACAGGCCGGGGGCTTTCCGCCCAATGCGGTCCATCTTGTGCGCACCAGCCAGCAATTGACCATGCAATTGTCGCAGATGGCGGATCAAAAGGCGTCGATCCTGATGGGCGCGACCTTCGTGGTCTTCACGCTCGCGATCGGTCAGGCGCGCGGCGGCGGGGCGCTGGCGATCCCGCTGATGCTGCTCGCGACCTTTTCCTTCCTGTCCGCGCTGCTCGCCATTTCGGCGGTGCTGCCGCGCGTCGGCCAGGCGCCGCCGGTCGATTACCGCGATGGCAAGGACCACAGCAACATCCTGTTCTTCGGCCGCTTTGCCCAGATGGGGGAGGATGAATTCATCGCGGCGGTCAAGGCACGGATGCGCAGCGAGGAAGATATGTACGAAACGATGCTGCGCGACACGCATCAGAACGGCATGGTGCTGGCGCGGCGCAAATATCGCTATCTTGCCTATGCCTATCGCCTGTTCGTGGTCGGGCTGACGCTGACCTTCGTGGCGTTCGGCGCCGAAATGGCGCTGCTCTGGGGGCGCTGATGCGGCGCGCTTGCTGTTGCCATTCTGCAACCACCCGATTGAAATAGGCCCTTGATGTCGCGCGACTATTGAAGCGCGCCATCGCCGCGCCTATCCGGGACGGCTATGCTGCGCCAGGTCAACCGGATCGCCGTGGATCGTCCACAGGGCTATGCTGCCGAATTGCGCGCGACGATGGCGCTCGCCTGGCCCCTGGTGCTCACCAATTTGTCGATGTCGCTGATCGGCGCGACCGACGTGCTGATGGTCGGCTGGCTCGGGCCGACCGAGCTTGCGGCCGCCTCGCTCGGTTTCAACCTGTCGATGCTGTTCGCGATCTTCGGCATGGGGCTTGTCGCGGGGGCGTCGCCGCTGATGGCCAGCGAGATCGGGCGGCGGCCTCATTCGGTGCGCGATATCCGGCGCACCTTTCGCCAGGCGCTCTGGCTGGTCGCCATCCTTTCGGTGGCGATTCTGGTGGTGCTCTGGAACACCGGGGCGATCCTGATCCTGCTGGGCCAGGACCCGGCGCTGGCCGCGCTGTCGCAAAGCTATGTTCGCGCCTATATGTGGTCGGTGCCGCTGTTCCTGTGCACGCTGGCATTCCGCAACTTCCTCGCCGCGCTCGAACGGCCGATGTGGTCGCTGGTTGTCGGGGTGATCGGGGTGCTCGGCAACATCCTGTTCAACTATGCGCTGATCTTCGGCAAATTCGGTATGCCCGCGCTGGGCGTCGTCGGCGCCGGGGTGGGCAGCGTGCTGACCAATATGGTGATGCTGTTCCTGATGGTTGCCGTCGTGTACCGCGACCGCAGCTTCCGGCGCTATCATCTGCTCGGCCGCTGGTGGCGCAGCGACTGGCCGCGTTTCGTGCAGATGGTCCGCGTCGGCATACCGATCGGGGTCAGCCATGCGTTCGAGGCGGGGGTGTTCTCTGCCGCGGTCATGCTGATGGGGTGGATTTCGACCGCGGCGGTCGCGGCGCACGCGGTCGCGCTGCAACTCGCATCGCTGACCTTCATGGTGCCGATGGGGCTGGCACAGGCGGCGACGGTGCGCGTCGGCATCGGCTATGGCCGTGGCGATGCCGAACATATCCGCCGTGCGGGTTGGACCAGCTTCACCCTGGGGACCGGTTTCATGGCGCTGATGGCGCTGATCATGCTCGCCATTCCCGGCCCGCTCGCGGGGCTGTTCATCGATCGCGCCAATCCCGCCAATGCCGAGGTGGCCGACCTCGCGGTCAGCTTCCTGATCGTCGCGGCGCTGTTTCAGGTCGCCGACGGCGCGCAGGTCGTGGGGCAGGGGATGCTGCGCGGCCTGCACGATACCTTCGTTCCCATGCTCTTCGCGCTGCTCGGCTATTGGGTGATCGGCATCGGGGTCGGCGCGTGGCTGGCGTTCGAACGCGGCTGGGGCGGCGTCGGTATCTGGACCGGTCTCGCGGCCGGGCTCGGCATCGTCGCGGTGCTGATGCTCGTGCGTTGGATGCAGCGCGAACGCCTGGGGCTGCTGCCCGCCGCGGCGGCCGGCTGACGGCCCCTTGAAGGCGGCGGCGGGGCGGCCCATCTGACGTCTGCAACGCGGCGCCGAAAATTTTCTCGGCCTTGCCTTGACCCTGTAACAGGGGCTGCCCATATGGCCGCTGTTAGCACTTGCCTCCTGCGAGTGCTAAATGACATCCGTTGCATTATTGGAGGGACTTCCATGCAATTTCGTCCGCTGCACGACCGCGTGCTTGTCCGCCGTATCGAAGCCGAAGAAAAGACGGCTGGCGGCATCATCATCCCCGACACTGCCAAGGAAAAGCCGCAGGAAGGCGAAGTCGTCGCCGTCGGCGAAGGCACTCGCGATGATGATGGCGATCGTATCCCCCTCGACGTCAAGGCTGGCGACCGCATCCTGTTCGGCAAGTGGTCGGGCACCGAGGTCAAGGTCGATGGCGAAGAGCTGATCATCATGAAGGAATCGGACATCCTGGGCATTCTCGCCTGAACGGACCTGTCGATTTCAGTGTAAAGTTACGCAGTTTTCTGCGATTTTTTAAAGGAGCATCCCCATGGCTGCCAAGGACGTAAAATTTTCGCGCGACGCGCGCGAGCGCATCCTGAAGGGCGTCGACATCCTCGCCGACGCCGTCAAGGTCACGCTGGGCCCCAAGGGCCGCAACGTCGTGATCGACAAGAGCTTCGGCGCCCCCCGCATCACCAAGGACGGTGTGTCGGTCGCCAAGGAAATCGAACTCAAGGACAAGTTCGAAAACATGGGCGCGCAGATGCTGCGCGAAGTGGCCTCGAAGGCGAACGACAAGGCCGGTGACGGCACCACCACCGCGACCGTGCTCGCCCAGGCGATCGTTCGCGAAGGCATGAAGTCGGTTGCCGCCGGCATGAACCCGATGGATCTGAAGCGCGGCATCGACCTCGCGGTCGGCAAGGTCGTCGAAGATCTGAAGGGCCGTTCGACCCCGGTTGCCGGTACGTCGGAAATCGCCCAGGTCGGCATCATCTCGGCCAATGGCGACACCGAAGTCGGCGAAAAGATCGCCGAAGCGATGGAAAAGGTCGGCAAGGAAGGCGTGATCACCGTCGAGGAAGCCAAGGGCCTCGAGTTTGAACTCGACGTCGTCGAAGGCATGCAGTTCGACCGCGGTTACCTGTCGCCCTACTTCATCACCAACCCCGAAAAGATGACGGTCGAACTGGCTGATCCGTACATCCTGATCTTCGAAAAGAAGCTGTCGAACCTCCAGTCGATGCTTCCGATCCTCGAAGCGGTTGTGCAGTCGGGCCGTCCGCTCCTCATCATCGCCGAAGACATCGAAGGCGAAGCGCTCGCGACCCTCGTGGTCAACCGTCTGCGCGGCGGCCTCAAGGTCGCAGCGGTCAAGGCACCGGGCTTCGGCGATCGCCGCAAGGCGATGCTGCAGGACATCGCGATCCTGACGCAGGGCGAAATGATCAGCGAAGATCTGGGCATCAAGCTTGAATCGGTCACGCTGAACATGCTCGGCCAGGCCAAGCGCGTCACCATCGACAAGGACAACACCACCATCGTCGACGGTGCCGGTGAAGCCGATGCGATCAAGGCTCGCGTCGAACAGATCCGCGCCCAGATCGAAACCACGACCAGCGACTATGACCGTGAAAAGCTGCAGGAACGTCTGGCAAAGCTCGCCGGCGGCGTTGCGGTGATCAAGGTCGGCGGCGCCACCGAGGTTGAAGTGAAGGAACGCAAGGACCGCGTCGACGACGCGCTGCACGCGACCCGCGCTGCGGTCGAAGAAGGCATCGTCCCCGGCGGCGGTACGGCGCTGCTGTACGCCACCAAGGCCCTCGACGGCCTGAAGGGCGCGAACGACGACCAGACCCGCGGCATCGACATCGTCCGCAAGGCGATCGAAGCGCCGCTGCGCCAGATCGCGGCCAACGCCGGCCACGACGGTGCGGTTGTCGCTGGCAACCTGCTGCGCGAAAACAACCAGGACCAGGGCTTCAACGCCGCGACCGACGTTTATGAAAATCTGAAGGCTGCTGGCGTCATCGACCCGACCAAGGTCGTGCGCACCGCGCTTCAGGACGCCGCGTCGGTGTCGGGCCTGCTGATCACCACCGAAGCGGCGGTCAGCGAACTGCCCGAAGACAAGCCCGCGATGCCGATGGGCGGCGCTGGCGGCATGGGCGGCATGGGCGGCATGGACTTCTAAGTCCGCGCCGTTCGGCATCCTGCCAAACGAGAAAGAGGGCCGGTGGAGCGATCCACCGGCCCTTTTCTTTGCGCTTCCCGCTCCATCAAGCGGCGTCGGGCTGCGCATCTGGGCCATTGCCAGTTCAGATGGTGCGCCATAGCAAGGGGCGATGAGCCTCTTTCTTGCCCTCGCGGCCGCCGTTGCCGATCCTGCGTCCATCGAACGCTGCGGCTATCGCATCGTCGAAACCTTTCCGCACGACCCGGCCGCCTTCACCCAGGGTCTCTTCTGGCACGATGGGCATTTATACGAAGGCACCGGGCAATATGGCCATTCGCGCGTCGCGCGCATCGATCTTCGGACCGGAAAGGCGCTGCGCAGCGCGCGCCTGCCCGACGACCAGTTCGGCGAAGGCATCGTCCGCTGGCGCGACCAGATCATCGGCGTCACCTGGCAGGGCGGCGTCGGCCATCGCTGGCGGGTTCGCGACCTGAAACCGATCGGCAATTTCCGCTACGAAGGCGAAGGATGGGGCGTCACGCTCCACGGCGACAGCCTGGTGCTCAGCGACGGCACCCCGACGCTGCGCTTTTTCGATCCCGCGACGATGACCGAACAGCGGCGCGTTACCGTCACCTTCGGCGGTCGTCCGCTGGGAATGATCAACGAGCTGGAGCAGGTGGAGGGCGAAATCTGGGCCAATGTCTGGATGACCGACCTTATCGTCCGCATCGATCCCGCCTCGGGCGCGATCCTCTCCTATATCGACCTGTCGGGGCTGAAACAGGATGCGGGCGCCCACGGCACCGACAGCGTGCTCAACGGCATCGCCTGGGATGCCGAAAAGCGCCGCCTGTTCGTCACTGGCAAATATTGGCCGAAACTCTATCAGATCGAACTCGCCGATTGCGCCTAGCGCCCCGACCCCGCCGTCCTGACCCCGTTGGCGGTCAATCGGCCGCCTGCAACGCCGCCTCCATCCGTCCGGCCGCCGCGTCATAGACCCGCGCCTTCAACGCGGCGGTCATCGCGGCGGGTACCCGGTCGGGATGGCCGCCGGTAAAAGGCGGGGCGGGATCATATTCGATCGCAAGCTGGATCGTCTGCGCCACCATGTCGCCTTTCAGCCGGGCGATCAGGGTCAATGTGAAATCGAGCCCCGATGTCACGCCGCCGCACGTCACGACATGATCGTCCTCGACGATGCGTGCGGGCTGGTGAACGGCGCCGACCAGCGGCAGCAAATGGGTATAGGCCCAGTGGGTGGTCGCCCGCCTGCCGCGCAACAGGCCCGCGCGGCCGATCAGAAAGGCGCCCGTGCAAACGCTCGTCACCCATTGCGCGCCCTCGCCCTGCCGCGCGGCAAAGGCGATGGTGGCGGGGTCGGCCAGGGCGTCGGCAATGCCGTGCCCGCCGGGCACGCACAGGATGTCGGCGGCGGGGCAGGACGCGAAATCATGCGTCGGCACGATGGAAAATCCGCTGTCGGTGGCGATCGGCGCCAGGCTGGCCGCCGCCCCGGCGATACGCGCGCCCGGCATCCGGCAAAGCGCCTGGGCAGGCGCCGTGAAATCAAGCTGGGTGATGCCGGGGAACAGCAGAAACACGATCTGGATGGGCTGGTCGGCCATGGGCGTCTCCTTCGGTGCGATGGATGGCCCAGGCGCGCGGCCCGTCATCCTCCGCCGGAAAGGGCGGGGGCGGCTCCGCTTCCCGATGGGACTCCATCTTCAGCGCCAGTCGCGGAACGCGGCGATGATAGGCGCGCACGGAACGCGGGGAAAGAGGAACACGAGGAAAGGGCGCGCGGGGAAGGGGAGTGCTATTCTTGTCCGTCGGTCGCGGCGTCGGCGGTGCCGTCGCGGCTTTCCAGCATCTCGGCCGCGTCGTCCAGCGCCTTGGCCTCGCTGACCGTGACCCCGCCGGGGCCGGGTTCATTGTCGGTCCGGCTACAGCCGCTGACAAGGCCGGTCGCGGCAACGGCGATCATCCATCCGGCCAGGCTTCGGCGATGCGTCATGTTCGGACCTCCCATGAAAAAGGGCCCCATCCGCGGTGGATGGAGCCCCCTTTTCGTAACACGCTCAGGGCGCGCCAGCGACTTACTTCTTGTCGTTGGCTTCGGCCTTGGCGGTTTCTTCGGCAACCTTGTCGCCGGCGGCTGCGGCGGCGTCGCCAGCAGCAGCGGCGGCGCCTTCGACGGCGTTGCCCGCGTCATTGGCGGCATCGGCGGTTGCGGCTGCGGCATCGGCAGCGCCTTCAGCCATCGCGTCACCCGCAGCGGCAGCGTCGTCAGCGACGGCGGCGCCGGCTTCCGACGTTTCTTCCTGCGCCTTTTCCGAGCAGGCGGTGAGGCTGAAGGCCGCGGCGGCCATCGAGGCGATGATCAGTTTGCGCATGAAAATTCCTTTCGATTACCCCGGTGGCCTGAACCGGCCACGCTGCGCGCAGGCTTAACCCCGGATGAAGGCCTTGGCAACCGCGGTGCGCGCTATGGGACAAATGGTCCATTGCGCGGATCGCCGCGCGGGGGGCGCCGGGCAAAAGAAAGGGGCCGTCGGCGTGCCGACGACCCCCAACTTTTTCAAAAGCCCTGAAGGCTGGAAAAAGCTTACTTCTTGGCTTCTTCCATCGCGCCCTTGGCGGCGTCGGCAGCTTCCTTGGCGGCGTCGGCAGCTTCGGCGGCCTTGTCGGTCGCGGTCGCGGCATCGCCAGCAGCAGCGGCATCGCCAGCCGCGTCGGCGGCTTCGCCGGCCGTAGCAGCAGCGTCGGCGGCGCCGGCAGCTGCTTCCATCGCGCCGTCGGCAGCGCCTTCGACCGTTTCGGTCGAGGTGTCGGTGGCGGCGGCGTCGTCAGCGGCCTTTTCGGCGCAAGCGGCGAGGCCCAGCGACGTGGCAAGGACGAGCGACAGAGTGATCGACTTCTTCATATGGGAATACCCCTCTCGATTAAACTGATCGATCGGCATCTGGATACGAACAATTCGATCCGGCAAATTGCCAATCACCTGCAGGATTATCGTTTCGCAAAAACAGGCGCAACGTCCTTTTTGGAATGCCGGGCGACGATTCGTCGCAATCATGGTGTCGAGGGGCGCTGCGCGGCGGGAAAAGCGGGGTCGCGTTCGGTTGACCGGATATAAAGAAAGCTTTATATGTCATCCCGTGAACGAGTTGCTCGACATTTTTCGTGCCCTGGCCGACCCGACCCGACTGCGAGTCGTGGCGCTTTTGCGCGAGATGGAGCTGGCGATCGGCGAACTTGCCGTCGTGCTCGACCAAAGCCAGCCGCGCGTGTCGCGCCATGTCCGCATTCTGGTCGAGGCCGGGATCGTCGAACGCCGCCGCGAAGGAAGCTGGGTTTTTCTGCGCATAGCGCGCGAAGGGCCGGTTGGCGATATCATTGCGCGCGCTGAAAACTGGCCCTTTTCCTCGCGCGAGGCGTTGGTCATCGCGCATGACGCGCGCCGTCTGGCCGCGATCCGGACCGACCGCGTCGCGGCTGCCGAACGCTATTTCGCCGATCATGCCGCCGAATGGGATGCGATCCGTTCGCGTCACGTCGCCGAAAGCGAGGTGGAGGCGGCGATGCTGGCGATGATGCACAATCGCCGTCTCGGCCATTTGCTCGACATCGGCACCGGGACGGGGCGGATGGCCGAAATCTTCGCGCCGACTGCGCGCCACATCACCGCGCTCGACCGCAGCCCCGAAATGCTGCGGATCGCGCGCGCCAAGCTCGCCGATCAGGGCGTGCCGGTCGACCTGATACAGGGCGATTTCCTCAACCTGCCGATGGCCGATGCCAGCATCGACAGCATCGTCATCCACCAGGCGCTGCATTTCGCGCACGAACCCGACCGCGTGATCGCAGAGGCGGCGCGGGTGCTGCGCGGCGGCGGGCATCTGCTTGTCGTCGACTTCGCCCCGCACGAGGATGAAGAATTGCGCACGCTCGCGGCGCACGCCCGCCTCGGCTTCTCGGACGCGCAGATCCGCGGCTGGTTCGCCTCGAACGGGCTGCTCCTTGAAAACACCCAGACGCTCGAAGGCGGAGAGCTGGCCGTAAAGCTCTGGCTCGGCCGCCGTCGCAGCGATGAAGATCAACCCCCGGTCGCCCATGACGGCGACGCCCAGCGCAAAAGGCTTGCGGCATGACCACCAATCTCGATTCGCTTGCGGAGGCTCGCCGCGCCGCGGCGTCGCCGCTTTTCGCCAATCTCGAAGGCGACATCGGCGTCAGCTTCGAATTTTTTCCGCCGAAGACCGACCGGATGGAGGCGCAGCTGTGGGACACCTTCCACACGCTCGAACCGCTGGCGCCGCGCTTCGTCTCGGTCACCTATGGCGCGGGCGGGTCGACGCGCGAGCGCACCCATGCGACGGTGGCCCGCATCGCGGCGGAAAGCGCCGTGCCGCCCGCCGCGCACCTCACCTGTGTAGAGGCGTCGCGCGCCGAGATTGACGAGGTGGCGCGTGCCTATTGGGATGCCGGGGTGCGCCATATCGTCGCATTGCGCGGCGACATGCCGGGCGGGGCGCCCTATCGCCCGCACGATCAGGGCTATGCCAATGCGGTCGAACTGGTCGCCGGGCTGAAAGCCATTGCGCCCTTCGACATTTCGGTCGCCGCCTATCCCGAAGTCCATCCCGATTCCGATTGTCCGCAGGCCGATCTCGACAATCTGAAGCGCAAGATGGACGCGGGCGCGACCCGCGCGATCACCCAATTCTTCTTTTCGCCCGACGCCTTTCTGCGTTTTCGCGACGCGGCGGCGGCGGCGGGCATTGACGCGCCGATCATCCCCGGCATCCTGCCCGTATCGAACGTGTCGCAGACGCGCCGCATGGCCGACATGTGCGGCACCGCGATTCCGGCCTGGATGGGGTCGCTGTTCGACGGGCTCGACGATCATCCGGCGGCGCGCCAGCTCGTCGCCGCGACGATCGCCGCCGAACTGTGCCGCCGCCTCTATGCGGGCGGGGTGCGCGATTTCCATTTCTACACGCTCAACCGGGCCGAGCTCAGCTATGCCATCTGCCACCTGCTCGGCATGCGGCCAAGGGGCGCCGCGCCGCTGGCGGAGAAGGCGGCATGACCGGCGCCCGCGAAGCGCTGCATGCGGCGGCGCGCGAGCGCATCCTGCTGACCGACGGCGGCTGGGGAACCCAGATCCAGCTGCGCAAGCTGGACGAGGCCGATTATGCGGGATCGCTCGGCCTATCGCATGACCAAAAAGGCAATAACGACATTCTCGCGCTGACCCGCCAGGATGTCGTCACCGCGATCGGCGAGGCCTATCTGGCGGCGGGGTCGGACATTGTCTCGACCAACACCTTCAGCGCCAACCGGATCAGCCAGGCCGATTACGGCGCCGAGGCGCTGGTCGCCGACATCAACCATGAAAGCGCCCGGTTGGGCCGCGAAGCCGCCGACAAATTCCAGGCGCAGGACGGCCGCCGCCGCTTCGTCGCGGGCGCGGTCGGCCCGACCAACAAGACGCTGTCGCTGTCGCCCGACGTCAACAACCCGGGCTATCGAGAGATCGACTTCGACGAATTGAAGGATGTCTATCGCGAACAGGTTGTCGCGCTTGCGGAGGGCGGGGCGGATTTCATCCTGATCGAAACCATCTTCGACACGCTGAATGCGAAAGCGGGGATCGCCGCGACGCTGGAGGCGGAGGCACAGATCGGCCGCGAGCTGCCGCTGATGATCTCGATGACCCTCACCGACCTCAGCGGCCGCAACCTGTCGGGCCACACGGTCGAGGCCTTTTGGTATGCGGTGCGCCATGCGCGGCCTTTGACCATCGGGCTCAACTGCTCGTTCGGCGCGGCGCAGCTGCGCCCGCATGTCCGCGTGCTGTCCGATCTCGCCGATACGCTGGTGATGGTCTATCCCAACGCCGGCCTGCCCAACGAACTCGGCGAATATGACGAGCTGCCCGACACGACGGCGGGGCTGGTCCGCGAATGGGCGGATCATGGCCAGGTCAATATCCTCGGCGGTTGCTGCGGCTCGACCCCGGCGCATATCGCCGCGATGGCGCGCGCCGTTGCGGGGCTGACGCCGCGATCGATTCCCGACGTGCCGGTGCGCACCCGCCTGGCGGGACTTGAACCCTTTACAATGGTGGCTTGAAACATGGAAAATGCAGTGGAATGGCGCGTCCGCCCGGCGACGCGCGCGGACGCGGGCGCGTTGGCGCTGATCGGCGCGGCGACCTTTCTGGAAACCTTTGCGGGCATTCTCGACGGCGATGCCATCGTCGCGCATTGCGAACGCGCGCACAGCCGGGCCGCCTATGAAGCCTATATCGACAGCGGCGCGCTCGCTTGGCTGGCCGAAATCGGCACGGGCAACGCGCCGGTGGGTTTTGCGCTGTCGTCGGCGCCCGACCTTCCTGGCGCGCGCCCGGGCGATTATGAACTGAAGCGCATCTATTCGCTGTCGCGCTTTCACGGCAGCGGGCTGGGCGCCGCGCTGATGAAGGCGGCGGTCGATGCCGCGGCGGAATATGAACGGCTGCTGCTCGGCGTCTATGCGGGCAATGCGCGGGCCATCGCCTTTTACCGCAAACAGGGTTTCGAACCGATCGCCGAACGTCAGTTCGATGTCGGGGGGAAATTATATGACGACGTCGTTCTCGCCCGCCCCATAACCCGCTGACGCCCCTTATCCGGACCGTTTCATGACTCCCTCGTCTTCTTCCAGCTTCGTCAATATCGGTGAACGCACCAACGTCACCGGGTCGGCCGCGTTCAAGCGGCTGATCCTTGCCGACGATTACACCGCGGCGGTCGAGGTCGCGCGCCAGCAGGTCGAAAACGGCGCCCAGATCATCGACGTCAACATGGACGAAGGCCTGCTCGACGCCGAATATGCGATGACCACCTTTTTGAAGCTGATCGCCGCCGAACCCGACATTGCGCGGGTGCCGGTGATGATCGACAGCTCGAAATGGGACGTGATCGAGGCCGGGCTGAAATGCGTGCCGGGCAAGCCGATCGTCAATTCGATCAGCATGAAGGAGGGGGAGGAGCCTTTCCTCGCCCACGCCCGCAAATGCATGGATTATGGCGCCGCGGTCGTTGTCATGGCGTTCGACGAGGTCGGCCAGGCCGACACGAAGGAGCGCAAGATCGAAATCTGCGAGCGCGCCTATAAATTGCTGATGACCATCGGCTTCCCGCCAGAAGATATCATCTTCGACCCCAATATCTTCGCGGTCGCGACGGGGCTCGAGGAGCATGACAATTACGCCGTCGATTTTATCGAGGCGGTGAAGGAAATCCGTGTCCGCTGCCCGCACGCGCATTTTTCGGGCGGGCTGTCGAACCTCTCCTTCGGTTTTCGCGGCAATGAAGTGGTGCGCCGCGCGATGCACAGCGTCTTTCTCTATCACGCGATCCCCGCCGGGCTCGACATGGCGATCGTCAACGCGGGTCAGCTCGACGTCTATGACACGATCGACCCCGAACTGCGCCATGCGTGCGAGGACGTCATCCTCAACCGCAAGGTGGAGGGGGAGGCCGAAAGCCCGACCGAACGGCTGATCGCGCTCGCCGAACGCTATAAGGGCAAGGACGCCGCGCAGGAAAAGGCGGCCGAGGAATGGCGCGGCTGGGAGGTGCGAAAGCGCCTCGAACATGCGCTGGTCAAGGGCATCGACGCGCATATCGTCGCCGATACCGAAGAGATGCGGCAGGCGATGGACCGCCCGATCGAGGTGATCGAAGGGCCGCTGATGGACGGCATGAACGTCGTCGGCGACCTGTTCGGGTCGGGCAAGATGTTCCTGCCCCAGGTCGTCAAATCGGCGCGGGTGATGAAGAAAGCGGTCGCGCACCTCTTGCCCTTCATCGAAGCGGCGAAGGAACCGGGGGCAAAGGGCAAGGGCAAGGTCGTGATGGCGACCGTCAAGGGCGACGTCCACGACATCGGCAAGAATATCGTCGGCGTCGTGCTCCAGTGCAACGGCTTTGAAATCGTCGACCTCGGCGTCATGGTGCCCTGGTCGAAGATCCTAGAGGCGGCGAACGAAAATGACGCCGACATGATCGGCCTTTCGGGCCTCATCACCCCCTCGCTCGACGAAATGGTGACGGTGGCGGAAGAGATGCAGCGCGCGGGCATGACGATGCCGCTCCTCATCGGCGGCGCGACGACGTCGAAGGTCCATACTGCGCTGCGCATCGATCCCGCCTATCAGGGGCCGGTGCTCCACGTCCTCGACGCCAGCCGCGCGGTCGGGGTCGCGACCGCGCTGGTCAGCGACACCGGGCGCGACGCCTATGTAAAGGGCTATAAGGATGATTATGCCCATGTCCGCGACGTGCGCGCGAACAAGGGGCAAAGCGCGCTCGTCCCCATCGCCGACGCGCGCGCCAACGGTTTTGCGATCGACGAACATATCCGGCCCTTTCCGCCCGAACAGCCGGGCGTCCATGTCTTCGACAATTGGGACATGGCCGACCTCGTCGAATGGTTCGACTGGACGCCTTTCTTCCGCGCCTGGGAACTCGCGGGCAATTATCCCGCGATCCTCGACGACGAGGTGGTCGGTGAAAGCGCGCGCAGCCTTTATGCCGATGCGCGCGCGATGCTCGACAAAATCGTCGGCGAAGGCTGGCTGACCGCGCGCGGTGTCGCGGCGCTGTGGCCGTGCCGCCGCGAGGGCGACGATGTCATCATCCACCTCGAGGATAGCGAGGAGCATGTCCGCATCCCCTTCCTGCGTCAGCAGATCGCCAAGCGCGAGGGGCGGGCGAACATGTGCCTTGCCGATTTCGTCAGCCACGACGGCGACTGGATCGGCGGCTTTTCGGTCGCGATCCACGGCATCGAGCCGCATCTCGCGCGCTTCAAGGCGGCGCACGACGATTATAGCGATATTTTGCTGAAGGCGCTCGCCGACCGTTTTGCAGAGGCTTTTGCCGAACGGCTGCACGCGCATGTCCGTACCGATTTGTGGGGCTATGCCCCCGCCGAGCAATTGACGCCCGAGGCGATCGTCAAAGAGGAATATCGCGGCATCCGTCCCGCGCCCGGCTATCCGGCGTGCCCCGACCACAGCCTGAAACCGATCCTGTTCGATCTGCTCGATGCCGGCAATAATTCGGGCGCGACGCTGACCGACAGCTTTGCGATGCTGCCAACCGCGGCGGTGTCGGGCTTCTACTTCGGTCATCCCGACGCCGCCTATTTCGGCGTCGCGCGGGTCGGGCCGGACCAGCTCGCCGATTATGCGCTGCGGCGCGGGGTCGATATCGACACCGCGACGCGCTGGCTGCGTCCCAATCTCGACTGACCGGGCCGGTGGCGCGCGTCAGGCTTCCGCATCTTGCGCTGACGCTCGCTGCGTCGATCTGGCTCGCCATCCTCTGTCTGGCGCCGGTCGATTGGCCGCTGCTCGCCCGGCTCTGGTTCCTGCCGCTGATCGGGACGGCGGGCGCGATCATCGCCAACACCTCGGGGACCGGGGGCGGGGTCGTTTTCGTCCCGGTGTTCAGTATCTTTCGCGAATGGGGCGTGCTCGACCTCTCGCCGATCGAGGTGACGGCGGCCAGTTTCCTGATCCAGTGTTTCGGGATGACGATGGGTGCGGCGCGCTGGACCGATCGGCTGATCCACCAGCCCGCGGGCCCCGACGCGCCCGTTCGCCTCGGCGATTATGCGCGGATATGCGCGGTGGTGCTGCTCATTTCGCTTCCCGTGATGCTGGCGACCCAGCGCCTCGCCGCCTTTGACGCCCAGTCGGTTCTGCTGGGGTTCAAGGGCTTTTCGATCCTGTTCGGCAGCGTGCTGTTGATCGCGACATGGACCGTCAATCGCGACCTTCCTGAACGCCGCCAACTGGCGCCGGTCGATCTGGCGGTCGTCGCGCTGCTCGCGGTGCCCGGCGGCTTTGTGACCGCCTTTTTCTCGGTCGGGGTCGGCGAACTGGTCGCGCTCTACCTGTTCACGCGCCACTATCCGGTGCTGCTCAGCACCGGCGCCGCCTGCGTCATTTCGGCGGTCAGCGTGCTGGCGGGCGCGATATGGCATGTCGATGCGGGAACCATCCCGTGGGAGGTTGTGCTGCTCGCCGGGCCGGGCGCGATGGTCGGCGGCTTCCTCGCGCGGCCGATCGCGCTCTGGCTCGGCGCGCTGCGGCTGAAAACGCTCGACGGGCTGTGGATCGTCGGGTCCAGCCTCTATCTGGTTGCGCTCAACTGGCGTTAAGGCGCGGCGCCGCGCCTGTCCGATATGGGGACGGCCGCGCCGTTAACCGCCTTCGCGAAAGACTTGGCGCGCGCGATGCGATAGGGTCGCGCCATGGTAAAACGCTCCCTTCGTCGGCCGTTGCTGCCGCTGCTCGCCCTTCCGTTCCTGCTCGTGCCCGGCGCTGCGCCCGCGCAATCGGGCGGCGCACCCTATGTGGTCGCCGAAACGGGGCAGGGGTTCGCCCGGTTGCAGGATGCCGTCGATGCGATCGGCGGCGGCGAAGGCACGATCCGCATCGCCCCCGGCTATCACGAACAATGCGCGGTGCAGACGGCGGGGCGCATCGCCTTTGTCGCCGCCGAACCCGGCCGCGCGATCTTCGATGGCGTGACCTGCGAAGGAAAGGCGGCACTGGTGCTGCGCGGCGGCGGCGCGCGCGTTGACGGGCTGGTGTTCCAGAATATGCGCGTGCCCGACGGCAATGGCGCGGGCATCCGGCTCGAACGCAGCAATCTCGATGTGGTCAACAGCCTGTTCCGCGGCAGCGAACAAGGTATTTTGACTGCCGAAGATCCCGGCGGCGCGCTGACCATCGATCGCTCGACCTTTTCGCGCCTCGGGCGCTGCGATCGCGGGCTCAGCTGCGCGCACAGCGTCTATACCGGCCTATATGGCCGCGTCACCGTGACCCGGACGCGCTTCGAAAAGGGCAGCGGCGGCCATTATCTGAAAACCCGCGCGACGCGGGTCGATATTCGCGACAACAGCTTCGACGACAGCCAGGGCAGCACGACCAACTATCTGATCGATCTGCCCGCCGGGTCCACCGGCCGCATCGCGAACAATCTGCTTGTCCAGGGCCGCGACAAGGAAAATTATTCGGCGCTGATCGCGGTGGCGGCAGAGGAACGCCGCAATCCGTCGCGCGGACTGGTGATAGAGGGCAATCGCGCCAGCCTGCCGCAGGGCATCGGGCGCAAATCGGCGTTCGTCGCGGATTGGAGCGGAGAGGAACTGGCGATCGGCGCCAACGATCTCGGGCCGGGTCTGACGCGCTACGAAAGGCGCTAGGGACAGGCGCCAGGCCCCCGGCCGCTGCCGCTCCTTCCCCGTTCGTGCCGAACGACGCCAAGGCACGAAGCCGAGGCAGGAAGCAAGGGCATGGGGTGGGGGCTTACGCCTCGCCGCGCGTTTCGATCAGCGAAGCCGCCAGCGCCTCGGCGGGCGTCTTGCCGCCCCACAGCACGAACTGGAACACCGGATAGAAACGCTCGCATTCGTCGATCGCGCTTTCGACCAGCGTTTCGGCCAGCTCCAGCGACAGCGTCGCCTCGCTGCCCAGCAACATGCCGTGGCGGTACAGGATGGTGCCGCTGTTCGACCATAGTTCGAAATGGCCGAGCCACAGTTGCTCGTTGATCATCGCCAGCGCTTCGTGCGCGACGCTGCGTTTGTCCTCGACCACCCGAATGTCGGGAAAGGCGAGCAACTGAATGACGCCGTCGTCGGCGCGCCACACCGCGCGCAGTTCATAGGTGGTCCAGCTGCCCTGCGCGGTGGCGACGATCTCGTCCTCGCCGACCATCTCGTGCGGCCAGTCGTGCGCCCCGAAATAGGATGCCAGCATGTCCAGCGGCGCAGCGTCCTGGCCGTCGTCATCGTCGTAAATATCGTCACTCATGCGCTGGCCTTTAGCCTTACTTGCCTCCGGACGCGAGTCGCGTGATCGGCTTTGGGGTGTCGCGGGCGGCGCGCTTGCTTGCGCGATCCGTGCGCGATGTGCGGCAAAGCCATGGTCCGGTCGATCCGTACCATACATAATACCATACAAACGCCCGGTCCTGCCGGGCGGCCAATGCGGGGCGTCTGCCGCCGCGTTCGGCCGCCCCGTTCGGGCCTGCGGGTTCAGGCGTCCTTGGCCGGGGCTGCGCGCTTCTTGGCGGCGGGCTTGGGCGCGGCGGGCTTGGCGGCCGCTTCCAGCGCGTCGATCCGGGCCTTCAGTGCTTCGGCCTCGGCGCGGGCGGTTGCGGCCATCTGCTTCACCGCTTCAAATTCCTCGCGGCTCACGAAATCCATGCTGCCGATGAATTCGCGCGCGCGTTCGCGCATCGCCGCCTCGGCCTCGCGGCCGGCCCCGGCCACGGTTCCGGCAAGGCCGTTCACCATCTTGGCCAGATCGTCGAAAATGCGGTTTTCGCTCTGCATGTCATCCATTCCTTTGTGGGGGGAGGGGACCCCCTTGCCGTCATCCTATTTGGGTGCTGGCGGCGGCGGGGACAAGGGTTTCGGCGTCGGGATTGCGCTGATCGATCTGGAAATTCAGGATCGCGGCAAAGCTCAGCCAGGCCATATAGGGGACGAGCAGCCACGCCGCCGCCTTGCGGATCGGCGCAAAGGCAAAGGCGGTGGCGATCGTCACCATCAGGATGAAGATGATCAGGTAAAAGGCCGTCGTCACCTGATGCGCCCCGAAAAACAGCGGCGACCAGGCGAAATTTGCCAACAGCTGAACGAAAAACAGGATCAAAGCAAACCCCCGCCCCTGCGCGCCGCGGGCATGGAGAATCATCGCGAGCGACAGGCCGAGGCAGACGTAAAGCAGCGGCCAGACCGTCGCGAACACCCAGCCCGGCGGGGTGATGGCGGGAAGGTTTAGCGCCGCGAACCAGCGATTGTCATAACCGCTGTTCGAAACAAGCCCCATCAGGCTGCCGACCAGCACGATGGCGGGCACCGTGATCATCGCCCAGCGCCAATAGGACATGCGTAGCTGGCCCGGTGTGGCGATTTCACTCATGCTCGGCTGGTCCCCTCTCACGAATCTTTGCGCACAGATGTCGCGACAAGCAGCGCCAGCGTCAAGCGGCTCGCCGCTCGGCGGCGATCAGAAATTCCACATTTCCTTCGGGGCCGGTGATTGGGCTTTCGACCAGATCGATCACCGTCCAGCCCGCGCCATCCAGCCAGTCGCGCACCGCTTCGCAGACGCGGGCATGGACCGCGCTGTCGCGGACGACGCCCTTTTTGCCGACTTCGTGGCGTTCGGCCTCGAACTGCGGCTTGATCAGCGCGACCAGCCGCGCGCCGGTCCGGGCAAAGCCCATCGGCACCGGCAGCACCTTGGACAGCGCGATAAAGCTCGCATCGCACACGATCAGCTCGATCGCCTCGGGGATATGATCGGCGGTCAGGATGCGCGCGCTCGTCTGTTCGTGGACGATCACCCGTTCGTCCTGGCGCAGTTTCCAGGCGAGCTGGTTGGTCCCCGAATCGACGGCATAGACGCGCGCCGCGCCGCGGCTCAGCAGCACGTCGGTAAAGCCGCCGGTCGACGATCCGACGTCGATCGCGACGGCGTCCGCGACGTCCCAGCCCAGATGGGCGAGTGCATGGTCGAGCTTGATGCCGCCGCGCGAGACCCACGGATGGTCGCGGCCCTTGACGCTGATCGCCGCTTCCTCGGCGATCTGTTGCCCCGCCTTGTCGATCTTGCGGTCGCCGACAAAGGCCAGTCCCGCCAGGATCAGCGCCTGCGCGCGCGTCCGGCTTTCGGCGAGCCCGCGGTCGACGAGCAACTGGTCGGCGCGCACCTTGGCCATCAGCGTTCCTTCGCCTTTTCCACCAGCATCCCGGGTGTCAGGATTTGCGGCAGAATCTCGGGCTTTGCGGCACCCGGCGCGTACCACAGGTACAGCGGCACGCTGTTGCGCCCATGCTCGGCCAGCGTCCGGGTGATGACGGGATCGCCATTGGTCCAGTCGCCGACCAGTGTGACGACGCCCGCCTTGTCGAACGCCTTTTGCACCGCCTCGCGGTTGATCGCTCCGGCCTCGTTCGCCTTGCACGACAGGCACCAGTCGGCGGTGAAATAGACGAAAACCGGCTGGCCCGTCGTCTGTGCCTTGGCCAGCGCTTCGGGGGAAAAGGTCGATCCCCACAGGCTGGCCTGCCGTTCAAAGGTCAGGCTTTCGGCTGCGGCTCCGGCAAAGCTGCCGACGAACAGCAACCCGGCGGCACCCAACACCCAATGGCGACGGTCGCCGCGCTGGATCGCGCCATAATGCCACAGGAATAGCGCGGCCATGATGGTCGCGATCGCCGGATAGGCCAGCATCGCCGCCCCGCCGAGCTGCCGCCACAACAGCCAGCCCAGCGCCAGCGCGGTCAGCGCCATCGGCACCGCCATCCATCGGCGAAATTTTGCCATCCACGGCCCCGGCTTGGGCAGCCGGTTGCGCAGGGCGGGCAGAAAGGCGATCGCCAGAAAGGGCAGGGCCAGTCCCAGTCCCAGCCCGCCGAAGATCGGCAGCGCGGCCCAGGCGGGCAACACCAGCGTCGCGCCCAGCGCCGCGCCGAGCAGCGGCCCGCTGCACGGCGTCGCGACAAAGGCGGCGAGCGCACCGGTCCAGAAACCGCCGGTCGCTCCGCCCTTTTCGCTCAGCTTCGCGCCCCCGCCAAAGGACGGAAGTTCATAGGTTCCGGCAAGGTTCAGCGTGATCGCCACGGCGAGCAGCAACAGGATCAGCACGCTCAGCGGGTGCTGAAGCTGAAAGGCCCAGCCTACCTGTTCGCCCGCCGCGCGCAGGCCCAAAAGCAGGCCGCCGAGCAACAGGGCGGTGATGACCGCACCCGCCGTATAGGCCAGCCCCTCGACCTTCGCCGCGCGCGGCTCGCCGCCCGACCGCGCCAGGCTCAGCGCCTTCAGGCTCAGGATCGGAAAAACGCAGGGCATCAGGTTCAGGATCAGCCCCCCGACAATCGCGCCGCCGAGCGCCGTCCAGAACAGCGCCATGTCGAACGCGCTGGCGCCGCTCGCCGTGCCGGTCGCGATCCGCTCGCCGGGCGCGGGCACGGCGCCGGGTTCGAACCGCACCGACAGGCCGCGCGCGGCATCCAGTTTGAGCAGAGCCGCCACCATGCCGGCGGCCTCGCCCTTTGCCTTGGTTTCGATGATGATATCATCGCCGTTGCGGCTAAAGCTTTGCGGGGCGGCATAATCGACCAGATTCTGCGTTTCGGCGAACAGGTGCGGCGTGGTCAGCGACATGGATTTGGGCAGGGGAACGGCAAAGCGCAGCATGTCGCCGCGCCGTTCCCAGCGGCCCGGTTGGCCCAGCGGCTGGGGCAACCGGGCGCGCCAGGCATCGAAGCGTTCGCGCTCGGCTGCGGCGATTGCGCCGTTGCCTGCTACCAGCTTGACCGAAATCACCGCCTTTTCGGGGACGCACACTTTGTCGGTACAGGCCAGCCAGTTGGCGATGCCCGACACGGTCAGGTCGGTGCCCGGTGCGACGCTTTTGTCCACGCGCACATCGGCGAGCAGCGCATAGGGATGCTCATAGACATGGTTCATCATGCCGAACAGGATCAGCGGTTCGGGAACCGGATATTGAAAGGGGGCGATATGGACGCCTTCGGGCGCGTTCCATTCGACGGACAGGCCAAATCCGGCGTCGCCGCCATTGACCCAATAACCGTGCCATCCCTTTGCCGGGTCCATGGTCAGCGCGATGCTGGTCGTGCTGCCGGGGGCGGGCGTCTGGGTTTCGGCGACAAGCTGAGCGGTAATATTGGGCATTTGCGCCCGCGCCGGCGCGACCGCGAACAGCGCGAGGATCATCAGGGCGATCGCCGCGCGCCATCCCCGAATTGCGCTGTCCTGCCTGCCGAAATTCATGGCCATCCTGTCATCATGCGTCGTTCAAGGCTTGCCATATAGGCGGGTTTGGCCGAGAGGACAGCCCGCGCCGACGACCCCTGACGGAGAATTCGCCCGTGAAGCTCAAAAGTCTGACCACCGCTCTTGCTGCTCTTCCCCTTGTGGCGCTCCTCAGCGTTGCGGGAACCGGAACCGGTTTTGCTCAGAATGTCGCGCCGCCGGCGGCCAAGGTCACGGCGGCGACACCGGCGCCCAAGCTGGTTGTCATGATCGCCGTGGACCAGTTTTCGGCCGATATCTTCGCCGAATATCGCGGCAGTTTTACCGGTGGCTTGGCCCGGCTTGCCAGCGGTGTCGTCTTTCCTTCGGGGTATCAGGCGCATGGCGCCACCGAAACCTGCCCCGGCCATTCGACGATCCTGACCGGAAACCATCCGACCCACACCGGGATCATCGCGAACAATTATATCGACCTGTCGGCGGCGCGCGAAGACAAGCGCATCTATTGCGCCGAAGATGAAACCGTGCCCGGCACGTCGTCGAAACAATATGCTGCTTCGGTCGAGCATCTGCTCGTCCCGACGCTGGGCGATCTGATGAAGGCGCGCGATCCGCGTGCGCAGGTGGTGTCGGTCGCGGGCAAGGATCGCGCGGCCATCATGATGGGCGGGCGTCAGGCCGATGAACTGATGTGGCTGACGGCCGGCGGGCTGACCAGCTATCGTGGCACCACCCTGTCGCCGACCGCGCAAAAGGCGAGCGCGGCGATCGTGGCAGCGCTGGCACAGCCGCGTCCGGGTCTTGTCCTGCCCGCCGATTGCGCGGGCCATGACATCGCGATTCCGCTGGCCAAGGGCGGTACGGTCGGCACGGGGCGGATGGCGCGCGATGCCGGCGATTTCAATCGTTTCCGCGCCTCTCCAGAGGCTGACGGTGCGGTGCTCGCCACGGCGGCTGCGCTGCGCGCTGCGCGCAAGATGGGCGAAGGCGATACCACCGACCTGTTGATCGTCGGCCTGTCGGCGACCGACTATGTCGGCCACAGCACCGGCACCGAAGGCAGCGAAATGTGTCTGCAGATGGCGGGGCTCGACCGCGAACTGGGCGATTTCTTCGCGCGGCTCGATGCCACCGGCATCGACTATGCTGTCGCGCTCACGGCCGATCACGGCGGTCACGACCTGCCCGAACGCAATCGCCAGAACGCCTGGCCCGACGCGCAGCGCGTCGACCGGGCGCTCGATCCCGAGGCGCTGGGCAAGGTGGTGGCCGAAAAGCTCGGCCTGCCGCAACCGCTTCTGGTCGGCGATGGCGGCGATTATTATCTCTCGAAATCGCTGACCCCGGCACAGCGCAAGGCGGCGCTGGCCGAGATTCTGCCGCGTCTGCGCGCGCATCCGCAGATCGAGGCCGTGGTCACGCGCGAGGAACTGGCGGCGCACCCGATTTCCAAGCGTCCGGCCGACGTCTGGACGCTGATGGACAAGCTGCGCGCATCCTGGCACCCCGACCGCTCGGGCGATTTCATCATCGCGCTCAAGCCGCGTGTCACCCCGATTGCCGAACCGGGCGTCGGTTATGTCGCGACACATGGTTCGGTGTGGGATTATGACCGCCGCGTGCCCATCATCTTCTGGCGCAAGGGACTGGCCGGTTTCGAACAGCCCAATGCCGTGATGACGGTGGATATTTTGCCGACGTTGGCGTCGTTGATCGGCCTGCCGGTCGATCCGGCAAAGATTGACGGCCGCTGCCTCGACCTGTTGTCGGGGCCAGAGAGCAGTTGCCGATAGGGAACGAAAAGAAAGACAATGACAAAGGGTTTGCGGAATTTTTCCGGCCAGCTTCTGTTGGTCGGATGCGGGAACATGGCCGGGGCGATGCTCGATCGCTGGCTGGCATCGGGGCTGAACGCGGCGCAGGTGGCGATCGTGGATCCGGGCGCGACACCGCGCGACGGGGTGGCACAGCATGGATCGATCGCCGAATGGCAGGCTGCCGGCGGCCGGGCCGACTGGATCATGCTGGGCATGAAACCGCAACAGCTTGGCGAGGTAGCCGGCGAACTGGCGCCGCAACTCGCGCCCGACGTTCGCCTGCTGTCGATCCTCGCGGGGGTCTCGCTCGCCGATCTAGCTGCCCGTTTTCCCGAAGCAGGGGCGCATGTGCGCATCCTACCCAACCTTGCCGCGCGGATCGGCGCCGGGGTTTCGGCGGTGGCCAGCCTGGGTGATGCCGATCACGCGGCGATCCGCGCGTTGCTTGCCCCGCTCGGCCGGGTCGTCGAACTCGCCGACGATACGACGATGGATCTTGTTACCGCCTTTACCGGCAGCGGCCCTGCCTTCGTGTTCCGCCTGATCGAGGCGTATGCGGCGGCGGGCGAACGGCTGGGCCTCAGCTCCGAAGACGCGCTCGTGCTTGCCAATGCGACCTTCGGCGGTGCCTCCGCGCTGCTTGCCGACAGCGGTGAACGGCCGGCGGGGCTGATCGCGCAGGTCGCCAGCCGGGGCGGCACGACACAGGCCGGGCTCGACGTGCTCGACGAGGGCGGCCAACTCGCGGCGTTGATGACCAATGTGCTGCGCGCCGCGCGCGATCGTGGACGCGAACTGGCCGATATCGCCCGCGGCGACGGCTGAAAAAGCGCGGGAAGGGCGGGGGCGCCGGGGCTGGCCGCGGTCAGTCCGGGGCGCGGCCTAGCGCGATCACCCGCGCCCGGTCGCGCGGCGGCACCAGCGCTTCGCTGACCTGCCAGAATCCCGTTACCGCCGCCTGACCCGCGTGGGTATAGGCGCGGCTCATCGCGTCGCGCAGCGCGGTGAAGATCGATTTTTCGATGGCCCGTCCGGCGTCGGTCAGGCGCAGCTCCTTTTGTCGCCGGTCGCGGTTGCCGGGGCGCGTCGTCACCAGATCGCGCGCTTCCAGCTCCTTGATCACGCGACCCAGCGACTGTTTGGTGATGCCGAGCAGCGTCAGCAGATCGGTGATCGTCAGCCCGGGCTGACGCGCGATAAAATAGAGAGAACGATAATGAGCCCGCCCCAAACAATGCTCCCCCAACCGCGCGTCGATGGCGCGCCACAAGGAACCATGGGCGAAAAACAGAAATTCGATTCCTCGACGCACCTCTTCTTCGCGTAAGAAAAGGGCTGATGCAGCGGGGACTTGTGAAAGAAAATTTTCCTCGATCATAATCACTACCGTTGCGCGCCGCGCCCGCCTTTGGCAAGAGGCGCGCAGCCATCAACCTTCAGAACACAGGTTTCCGCAATGTCCGCACCCGCTTTCGCCCGTTTGCCGCACCCCAATCCGACAGCGGACGGTATCAGGGCTGCGGCCGTCGCCGATCCGGCGTTCGGACGGGTGTTCACCGACCATATGGTGTCGGTCCGTTATACCGAAGGTCGGGGCTGGCACGATGCGCAGGTCATGCCGCGCGGTCCGTTGTCACTCGATCCCGCAACCGCGGTGCTTCATTATGCGCAGGAGATTTTCGAAGGGCTAAAGGCCTATCGGCTTGACGATGGCTCGATGGCGCTGTTCCGGGTCGAAGCGAACGCCGCGCGCTTCAACGCCTCGGCGCGCCGCATGGCAATGGCTGAACTTCCCGAAGAATTGTTCATCGCTGCGGTCAAGGAAATCGTTGCCGCCGATGCGGATTGGTTCCCTCAGGTCGATGGCGGTGCGCTTTATTTGCGCCCCTTCATGTACGCGAGCGAGGTGTTTCTGGGCGTGAAGCCGGCGTCGGAATATCATTTCCTCGTTATCGCGTCGCCGGTCGGAAACTACTTCAAATCCGGCGCACCGGCAGTCTCGCTTTGGGTGTCAGAGGATTATACCCGCGCGGCACCAGGTGGTACCGGCGCGGCCAAATGCGGCGGCAACTACGCCGCCAGCCTGATCGCGCAGCAGGAAGCGATTGCCAAGGGGCATGATCAGGTCGTGTTTCTCGATGCGGCCGAACATCGCTGGATAGAGGAACTGGGCGGCATGAACATGTTCTTCGTGTTCGACGATGGCAGCCTGATCACGCCGCCACTGACCGGCAGTATCTTGCCCGGCATCACCCGTGATGCGATCATGACTCTGGCGCGTGACGCCGGCCTGACCGTGCGTGAGGAACCTTATGCAATCGACCAGTGGCAGGCTGATGCGCAAAGCGGGCGCCTAACCGAAAGTTTTGCCTGCGGAACCGCCGCGGTGGTTACGCCGGTCGGGCGCGTGACGCGCGGTGAAACAAGCTTCACCATCGGGGCGGGCGGTCCGGGACAGATTACGGGGATGCTCAAGGACAAGCTCGTCGATATCCAGCGCGGCCGCGCCGCCGATCCGCACGGTTGGGTGACGCGCCTTTAAGAGAGGGGATATGCAACGCTGCCTTGCCAATCGGCGCGGCGGCGTTATAGACCCGCTCGCACCGGCCGATGGGGCGTAGCCAAGCGGTAAGGCAGCGGTTTTTGGTACCGCCATGCGCAGGTTCGAATCCTGCCGCCCCAGCCAGTCGGTGCTGTTATTTCAACTATTTGATAATCAAAACGAATTTCTGCGTATGAAATACGGAGGCCGCACCCCGTGGCACCTGGCCGTGGCCCCTGTAGGTCTACGATGAATCTACGCGGACGAGATTGCAAGAGCAGATTTGATCGGGGCGTTTGCAATGATATTTGACTGCTCGCAGCCGCTTGGGAGCGCGCGGCTCTATCCCTCTTGGCGATGACCGTCGGATATGCCGAACAGGGCCGCGAGAGTCTCTTCGGTGGGTTTATCAATCGATACGCCTAGAGTCTCAGCGCGCCCCATTAATGATGCAAGATACGCATCTCCTATCGCCTTCGCGCTCGGAATTGCGCTTTCGTTTAGCGGGGCTCCGCCGATTTGCGCGCCGCGAACCACTTGACCGATCGATGCGCGCGCGATCTGCACACCCTGCTCAGCAAGTTTGTCGCGAGTCCAACGGGTGGCCTCGGAAAGACGAAATTCATGGCTGTCGGAATAGAGTTCCAACGTTGCAAAGAGCGCCTGCCAACCACCGGTTTCGAGGCGAGGAAGCTCGAGCTGCCTGCTCAATTCGGCAACGGAATTAGGAATGGAGCTTTCCGAAGTGGGCGCGGCGGACGGAGGCTGATGCCGTTCGTCATCCCAAATGTGATGCTGGGATGTCCGCACATTGGGGAGGTGCAAATCCGAAACGGCGCCTTTGAAACCCTTTCCGAACCACGCAGATTGCTTTGCGGCTGGGCAAATCCTCGCAGTCTCGAACGCTAATGCAGCAAGATTTAGCGGTTCCGTCGCTTGGTCATATCGCGTCCTGATGAAGGCGGCAAAGTTGCTCGCCTCATCACTGACAGCATTTTCCTGGCCCATTCCGGCCGGCTCTGGCCCTGTCTGCGACGAGGGGGCGTCGTTCTCTATGTCAGCGTTCAGAATGGTTTCAAGCGCTTCGAACCCTATGATCCGATCTGCCACCGCAGAATAGGCCGCCGCGAGATAGCCCGGTGAAAGAACGGCTATACGTCGGTCTTCGGCCCGCAAGCGCTGAAGCAGCGGCGTGAAGTCCGAATCGCCGGATGCGATTACGAATTCGTCAAAGCGCGTGCGGTGGGAGAGCAAATCCAGTGCGTCGATTACGATCCGGATATCGGCAGCATTTTTTCTGCCTCGCGACACGGCAGGGCAATCGACGACCTCAAAGCCAGCTCGGACAAATCCGGGCCGGAATCTGGAAAAATATAGACGTTCGCCCGCATCCCCCGGTCCACTAACAAAGCCCGCCGGGTTAAGATAGCAGCGTGCGAATAACCATCGGCGCGCGTCCTCGCTCAAATAGCTGTTAGCGAGAATTTGAAGCCAATCTCCCGGTTCGGCGGCGAACTTTATCGCAATACGCTGGTCTAGGGACCAAAGCGCACTGAATATATTGTCGAAATCGATAAGAAGGGCGCTTTTCGCCACCGTTGTTCTCCGAGATCGAGGCTAGCTATTCTGATACGCTGCATCGAACAGGGGCTTAGCCTTGTCCAGATCGCCCATCGACTGGATCGTTATCTCGAGATCGCCGGTTCCGAAGTGGCCGATCCCGCGAACGTCGCGCGTGAAGCCGGATTCGATAGTGACCGTGTCTGGATCAATCCGGACATAAACCAGCAGCTTGCCGATCTGATTGCGTAACTCCACACAAGCGAAGTTCTTGAGCCGTCGGAACGCGACGTAGAAGTCGGTCGTTTTCACCTGCACATCATCGCCTTGGGCCTGAAGATAATCGGCGACGGCGTGATAGAGGTCGAGCAAAGCGGGCGATGCCTCCTCGAGTTGCCGGGATATAGTTTTGTATTTCTTGGCCGGCGGCAAATTGCCGGTCGAGGTCGCCGCCGAGGAGACGGCGCCTGCGCCGCTGGCGGTTGTCGCGGTCAGCTGTTCCAGAAGTAGCAGGTCTTCGCCGTATCGGCGGTAGCGCACCAGGTCGATCGTCCGATTCATCTGCTTTACGGCATGTTCATCCCACTTCTGGAAATCGCCCGCGACACAGATCAGGCGAGATCCAGACCAATCGACTTTCTCGGCAACCTCTTTGCCCAGGCGTTCCATAACCAGCCACTCGAAGTCCTTGCGGTGGCCCATCAGCCAGTCGAGATAGAACAGCCCTTGGTTGATCACGTTCTCGTTCGACGCGCGCTTATACTCGATGACGACCGGCGCGTTGTTCTCGTCAATACCGAGCGTGTCCATCCGTCCGCCGGTATTGGTTCCGAATTCGGACGCCAGGAAACGGACGCCGAGCAGAGCTTCCAGATTAGCCTCGAAAAGCGTTTGCAACGATTTTTCCAGCGCCACTGCGCCGCCAGAAATTTCGGTGACGGAACCAGCGCCGGTGCGAAAAAGCTTCAGGTCGCTCATTGAATCAGCATTCCCTCCGTTGCACGATACCGGCTGCGGCCAAAATCATACGGTAGGCCACCCAATGACGACTCAGTATATGGCTCACCATTTTGCCCCGTAGCACAACTCAGGGTGTTCTAGCGTGGCCGGGAGCGTCGATTCCTGGCAAGTTAATCCCAGGAAAGTCGCGGCGCGTGTGGCTCCCACGTAGATATAGCGATCAAATAGTTCTGAACCGCCCCGGGATTGCCGGAGGCCCTAACTCCTGAGAGGAAGGGCCTGTAATGAGTAAGACAACGAACAAATTTGCACCTGAGGTTCGCGCACGTGCGGTCCGGATGGTCCTGGATCACGAAGG